>JBICHP010000029.1:0-2166 GCA_043100935.1 Phycisphaerales bacterium JB054 | reverse complement strand
TCCACGGGGTGCGCGGTGACGATCCACGCCGAACGCGCCGACCGACGGCCGCAGGCTCCCCCGCTCGCGGCGGGCGTCTACCCGGGCCCGCTGCCGAGGACCGCCCGCGACCCGGATCTGGCGGCGTGGGCGGCGTCGATCGCCGTCTGCCGGTGCGGTGGCGGCCCGTTCTCGCTCGGGATCGCGTTCGGCGGGGCCATCAACATCGGCGACATCGCGACCGGCCGCGTGAAGGCCGTGATCGACTGCCTGTACCCCTGGCTGGGCGGGACCCGCGGAGCGCCGGAAGATCACAGGATCTCCGCGCTGCATGTTGAGCAGGAGGCTGCGGGCGTGCCCGCCGGCTCGGTAGCGATCTCGCTGTGGGCTGCCACCGCAGAAACGCCCCCGGCGGTCGCCGAGGGCGGGGAGAGCGCGTGATGACCGGCCTACTCGTACCCGAAGGCAGGGTCGCTCGGCCCCTTCTCGCGCAGGGCGTGGTACTCGGTCATGGCGTCTTCGAACGCCGCCTTGCCCGCCGCGGCGTGGGTGCGTCCGTGCATCGGGACGACGACGCCCCGCTCCTTGAGAAAGGCAAACGCGACCGCGGCCTGCGTCCACGGCGCGTCGGTAGCCCGACGGAGGTCTTCCAGCACGAAGGTCCCGTCGGCCTCATCGATGGCGTAGGCCACCGCTTCGAAGATGTCCTTCTCGCAGCGGTGCTCGTACGGCTCGCCGCGCTTGGGGACGACGGAGCGGACGAGCGCCCCGCCCTCATCAACGCGGAATGTCTCCGTCCGCTCGTCCGGCGGCGGCTCGCGGCACGCCGCGACGGCGTGCTCGAGCGCGTCCCACTCGTCAGTGGTGAGCATCTGGTCCTCGCGGGCGGCGAGCAGGGACTCGGCGGCATCGAGGACGGAGCGGAGGCGATCCATGTCACGCGCGGTGCTCATCGTCCCTCCTTCCCGGCGCGTACACGGTGCCGCACATCTGGCACTCGACTCGCTCGTCGTCTTGCCAGACCAAGCGGTCCGCGTCGCGCTCGCCGCAGAGGGGGCATGCATGCTCGGGCGCGACCATGTTGTCGTTGGCGCTGGCGTCCATGCTCAGGCCTCCTTTGCGGCGGTGAAGAGTCCGCGATCGCGCTTGGCGAAGCGGGCGTCCTTCCCCTTCTTGGCGATCTCGCGGATGATGGCGGCGTAGAGCGTGGCCTCGGGCGTCTTGCCGCTCGTCTTCCAGCCCGCGGCGATGGCGCGCTCGGCGATGGTCTTCGCGTTCAGCGGCGCGCCCGCATCAGCGAGGACCTTCGCCGCGAGGTCGAGCCCGCTGACGCGCTTCGGCTTGCGCTCCTTCGGGGCCTTGGCGGCCTGGGCCGCCTTGGCGATGGCGCTCGCGGGCTTCGCGGCGACGACTCTCGGCGACTTGGCCTTGGCGGCCTGGGCCGCCTTGGTCCGCTGCGCGCCCTCGGCGCGGGCCGCGCTCTTGGACATCCGCGGCTTCTTCGTGGCGGGCTTGCGGGCGGCCTTCTTCGTCGTCTTCTTCGTGGTATTCTTCGTGGTATTCTTCGTTGCCATGCTGATTCTCCTTCTGCATGGTGGGAGCGGGAACTCGCCCGCACGCTGCGGGCGCGTGGTTCAGCAACCGGCGACGCGCTCGATCTCGCTCAGCACGTCGTGGATCATCGAGTTGGTGGCGTTCGGCTCGCCGCGCTTCGTCGTCCCGCAGATGACCTTGGCGGCGTTGTACGCGACGGCGTAGCGCTCCTCGCGGGTGTCGTCGCGGGTGACCTCGATCTCGACGTCGTTGGCAATCACGACCGCGCCGATCTCGGTTCGGCGGACCTCGACATCCCCCTCAACGCCTTCGATCACGATCTGCTTGATGAACATGGTCGGGCTCCTTCTGCACCGCGGGGACGCCGCTGGCGCGGGGCACATGAGGGCCGGCGTGTCCCCGGATTGCAAGGCCATTCCGGTGGAATCTGCGGGATGGGGGCGACATGCGGGCGCTGACCTGCGGGCGCACGGCGCACGGGACAGCGGCGCCGCGGGCAGGGGAACTCCTGGCTCGCGATTGGCATGGGAGGCTACGGTCGCGCCACGGATAGACCCGTTGGACGCAATCCCTACATCCGAGCACTTGTCAGGTGACCCTGTCCACGACCGCGACCCGCTCTTCCGCGGCGAC
>JBICHP010000028.1:0-87052 GCA_043100935.1 Phycisphaerales bacterium JB054 | reverse complement strand
AGTGGCTGTCGTGGCAAGGTGGAACGCGTCTCGCAGGGGGCACAAGGAAATACTGCTCTACGGCATCGACAGACGGTTCGCCGCGCTGCCGACGTTCGACGAGGCATCCGACATCAAGCTCTGCCAGTCGGTGTGCATGGCGTTTCAGGGAGATCGCGCCATCCATGAAGGCCGGTGGCCCGTGCTCGGCCGCCTGCCGGGATTCTCTCGCACCGAGTGGCCGATGCCCCCATACCGGAGCGGTGCAGAGATCATCTGGCGCGACAACCCCGACTTGGAGATGAAGATCGTGCGCAACATCGAGCTACCCGAGCGGCTGCGGGTTCAACTCCCGCGGGCGCGAGGAGTCGGAAACGCGACCTGGTTGGCTGGCGTCTTCCGTACGCTCTGGATCGACGATCTGGATGACCATCGCATCGAGATCGACGAAGGGCGTCTGGCCGCGTGGAAGGAAGCCTCCAGCATCGTGGATGAAGCAATGACCCGAGAGTCGCGTCGACGCTCGCGGAGCTAGATTCGCGCCCAGTGCAAAGGCCGGACCCGCGCTCTCGTGCCACCCCTTCTCCGTGCCACCAAGATCGGCTCTGCGATCTTGGTGCCCGGCACCACCCAAAACCCATCACCACCCCTACCCAAGCTCCACCCTCTCCTCCCGAGACCCCGGCTCCCCATACCGCTTCACCGCATAGCTCCCCCGCGGCAGCCCCGCCCCGCGCACGTGCGGCTCCATCGCCGCCCACAGCCGGTCCGCGTCCGGGCCATACAAGTACAGCACCCCGCCTTCATCTCCCCATTCATTCCCGTCAAACTCCCCGACCTTGCGGACCGCCTGCGCAAGCCGATCCTCCAACCCGTACACACGATCGAGCAACGCCTGATCCGGTCCCCCCTGCGCGGGCACATGCACCAGCACCGCCTGCTCCTCCCCGCCCGCACCAACAGCCCCTTGCTTCCGCCCAAACAACCATCGCAACATGAGTGTGCCCCTACAAAGTCTCCAAACCCTCAACCACCCAGCCCCGCAGCACCAGGCAACAACCGCCCGAGTCTAACAAAACAACCCACCACGCGCTACATCTCCCCGTGCCTCTCCGTGCCACCAAGATCGGCTCTGCGATCTTGGTGCCCGGACGGATGGCCCGAATCCCCCCACGGGTGCCACTACTCGCCGCAACTCAACCCCTCCCATACTCCACATCCTCCGCGGCGCAGTAGTGCCAGATCGCAGCGAACTCCCCCCATCCGCTACCATGCTCCGCACCCATGAACGACTTGCGAACCGTCCTCAAGTCTCTGGCGACCAAGCCCGACATGGTCCAGGACTCCGCCCTCGGCCCCCTTGCCTACCGCACGGTGCTGGCCCCGCCGAGCCCACACGCGCCGCCAACCAAGATACTCGGCATCCCCGTCCCCGAACCCATGCGCGAACTCTGGCGGCACACCTCCGAGCTGCGCATCGCCGACGAACCCGTCTACGGCCAGTGGGGCCTCGTCATGATGAGCCCCGAAGAGTGCGAAGCCTGGACGCTCGACTACCGAAAGTACCGCGACCGCGACGCCAAGCCGGACGACCTCATCGTCGGCTATTTCCGAGGCGATTCCGAACTCGTGCTGCTGCCCCGCGGCACAGCAAACCGACCGGACGAAGTCCACATCGCCCTACCCATAGACCGCCGCGCCGACTGGCCGGTCGCCGCCCCGTCATTGGCCGAGTTCCTCTCCCGCTTCGCAGCGACCGGCGAGAAGTGGTGGTTCGGCTAACGCGCCGAGTGCCACGGCTCTGCCTGTGCCACGGGTGGCTCTGCACCCGTGCTCCCCGTGACCTCCAATCCTCCCCGTGCCACCAAGATCGACTCTGCGATCTTGGTGCCCTGCACCGCCCAAAAACTCCCCCCTATCCACCACCCCTGCGCGCAACTTCACGCACCTCCCCCAACATCCCCTTCCATCCACCCCCCTCTCCCCCCAAAATAGAGACAGACGCCGCCCGCACCCGGGCAGCCACAGGGGGAACACCATGCACACCAACCGCATCACCACGCTCGAGCCCGACCAAACACCCGCCCCGCTCATCCGATCCCGTCCCCCCCAGCCCATTGCCCATTCCCCACTCCCCATTGCCCTCCCCGCCCTCCTCACCGACTACCTCACCGCCGCCCTCCCCCTCGAAGGCCTCGCAGCCCGCCACAATCTCACCCTCCCCCAACTCCTCGACACACTCGAGTCACCCGACTTCCTCACCCTCCTCGACCGCGCCGAACGAGTCTCCGCCCGCCGCGCCACCGCCATCGCCCGGGCCGCAGCACCCGACGCCGCACTCACCCTCACCGACATCGCCCAACGCGCAACAGACAAAAACCCCGAGCCCGCCCGCAAAGCCGCCAACACCCTCCTCAAACTCCCCAAAACAGAGCCCGAAGCGCAAGCGAGGCGCCTTCCCTCAACCCCCACACCAACAGAGCCCGAAGCGCAAGCGAGCCACCTCCCCCGCGCACCCCGCCTCCCCCCGCGGCCCCTCACCCCGAGCGCCCCTTCCCACCAGGCCCCACCCGCCCCATCTCCCGCTATGCTGCCAAACCCGCCGGCACCGCTGCCGACGGACGTCCACCCCAACCCCGAGACTCCCCCATGTTCACCAAAGCCGTCACGCTCCTCACGATCTCCCTCGCCCTGCTCGGCACCGTCCTCGCCGCCTCCGCACAGCGAGCCGACCAGCCCGAGCACCAACCCGAGCAGGCCAACCAGTGGAAGTCCCTCTTCGACGGCCGCTCACTCGACGGTTGGAAGGTCGTCGGCTCATCCGACACCAAATGGGAAGTCGTCAACGGCGCCATCGAAGGCTCGGGACAGCCCTCCATGCTCGTCTCGACCTCGGGCCCCTACAAAAACTTCCGCTACCGCGTCGAGTTGAAGATCAACGACGGCGGCAACTCCGGCCTCTACTTCCGCACCACACCCAACCCCGGATTCCTCGACGGCTACGAAGCCCAGGTCGACAGCACACACTCCGACCCCATCCGCACCGGATCCCTCTACGGCATGTGCCACGTCTACCAGCAGCTCGTCGAGCCCGACGCGTGGTTCATCTACGAGATCGAGGTCCGCGACGACATCTGGCGCGGCCGCGAGATGACCCGCATCAAGGTCACCGTCGACGGCAACGAGCTCTACGAATACATGGACTTCGACAAGCAGTTCGGCCCCGGCCACTTCGCCTTCCAGCAGCACGACCCCATGAGCCGCGTCACCATCCGCAAGATCGAAGTGATGCCCCTCGCCGACAACAACTGACCCAACCCAGGCCGGAGCCGCCATGACCACCATCAACCGCCCGACCCTGGAACAGCTCGCAGACTCCGCCGCCGACGCGATCCGCAGCCACATCGACCACCTCTTCCGCGGCTTCTTCTGCCCGCCCGGCTCGCTCCTCACGCCCACCTGCATGCGCTACATCACCAACTCGCCCCACCCGCTCGGCAACGCCGCGTTCATCAGCCGCGACGCCAGCCCCAAAGAGGTCACCCAGACCCTCCAACCCCTCGTCGACCTCGAGTTCCCCTCCGCCGTCGTCCTCATGAACGACGACCAGCCCCAGCAGACCAGCGCCGTCGAGTCCGCCGGTTTCGCCTTCGCCGAAGCCATGCCCCTGATGTCCGTCACCCCCGACACACTCAAGGCGACCGAACTCCCCGACGGCTACACCTACCGCGAGATCCCCCTCGCCGAAGACGCCGCCTGGTCCGAAGCAGTCTCCACCGGCTACGGCCTGCCCCTCGAGCTCGGCAGCCTCTTCGGCATCAAACGCGCCAGCGAGACCTGCAAGCCCGGCGTCGCCCGCCACTTCGCCGTCGAGCACAAAGGCGAGCTCGTCGCCACCTCTCTGCTCTACCTCCACGACGGCCTCGCCGGCATCTACGGCGTCGCCACCAAGCCCGACTTCCGCGGCAAGGGCCTCGCCGCCCACCTCACCGCCGAGCCCCTCCGCACCGCGTGGACCGAGGGCTACAACACCGGCCTCCTCCAGGCCTCCGCCATGGGCGCCCCCGTCTACGCCCGCATCGGCTTCCGCTCCCACGGCGACATGGCCCTCTTCGTCCGCATGCCCCAGACCGACCAGGACGCCAACCCCTGACCCCTCCCCAGCCGCGCTAAGAACGAGCCAGACGGGCTAAGGACGAGCCGGCCGGGCTAAGGACGAGAAACCAAGGCCGCATCCGGCTATCTTCTCGCCCCATGAACACAAACCCCGGTTCCCCCGACACCCCGCAGACCCCCGACCCCACCCCGCCCCCCCCAACCGACCCCACCCCAACCCCCCCGGCCGACCCCACCCCAACCCCGGCCGAGGCACCCGTCCAACCCGCTCCCCCCCGCACCCTCTTCAGGCGGATCATCGCCAACCCGCTCGGCAAGCTCGGCGCAGTGATCGTCGGCGCGATCATCGGCCTGGCCGTCGAGACCGGCGTCGACTCGACCGGCGTCCTCGGCCCCGGTCTCGAAGACGTCCTCGCCCGCCAGGCCGACGGCTTCGCCCTCCTCGACAGCAAGCTCGACGCACTCAACAAGGCCGAGAACCTCGACCAGGCCAAGACCCTCGCCGCGGACATCAGCGCCCAGGTCGCCCAGCAGCAGGCCACCGCCGAACGCCTCGGCGGCGAGCTGCGCGGCGCCCGCGCCGAGATCGAACGCCTCCGCACCGATGCGATCGCCGCGAGCGGCGCGGTCGGCGGCGCCGGCCTCTGGCTCAAGCCGGGCGAGAGCATCGCCGTCGGCCACCGCGGCAACACCTTCACCTTCATGAGCTTCAGCTACTCCGGCAGCACCGACAAGATCGAGGCCAACGTCAACGGTGAGAAGCGCCGGATGGAGGTGGGCGACTCGGCCGAGTTCACCACGCCCGAGGGCGTCTACCGCGTGGTCTTCAAGCTCGCCGAGCGTCGGGTCGACGGGCGGATCGGCTTCGACGTGGTCAAGCCCGAGCCCGCCGCCTAGCGGCAGGCGGTCTCGGTCATTTGGACCGGAGGTCCGGTTCGGATAGGCTCGCGGTGGCCGCACCACCGCTGCCTGCCCAAACCCCCAAGGACCCGCCATGCCCCGAGCCAGCAGATTCGTTCCTCTCGCCCTCGTCGCCGCTCTCGCCGTCGCGGCGAGCGCGCAGTCGGTCCGGTACGTCGATGTCGGCCGCGGCGACGTGCCCGTCTATCTGCCCTCGACCTACGACGACGACACCCCGATGCCGCTGATCGTCATGCTGCACGGCTACTCGGCCTCGGGGCCGGTCCAGGAGTCGTACTTCCGGTTCCGGGCCCAGCAGGAGGCGTTCGGCTTCATGCTGGCGATCCCCGACGGCACGATCGACAACTTCGGCAACCGGTTCTGGAACGCGACCGACGCCTGCTGCAACTTCTTCAACTCGGGCGTTGACGACTCGGGCTATCTGCTGGACCTTATCGACGCGGTCGCTCTGTCGTGCAACGTGGACCCGCGGCTGGTGTGTCTGATTGGGCACTCCAACGGCGGCTTTATGGCCCACCGGATGGCGTGCGACCACGCCGACGTAATCGCCTCGATCGCGAGCCTGGCCGGCGCGACGCACAACGACCCCAATGACTGCGATCCGGCGAGCCCGGTGCACGTGCTGCAGATCCACGGCACCAACGACACCACCATCCGCTACAACGGCGGCAGCATCAACGGCAACCAGTACCCCGGCGCGATCGAGACGACCGAGATGTGGGCGATGCTCAACGGCTGTGTGGTGATCCCTGATGACTCGTCGCCGCCGCTGAATCTCGTGAGCAACATCTCCGGCGACGAGACGCTGGTGACGACCTACCCGCAGGACTGCTTCGCCGGCGGGTCGGCGGAGCTGTGGACCATCGTCGGCGGCAGCCACACGCCCAATCTCTCGAGCCAGTTTGCGCCGCTGGTGATCGACTGGCTGCTGAGCCACCCGAAGCCGTGTCCCGCGGACTTCAACGGCGACGAGATGGTCAATACGCAGGACGTGCTGGCCTTCCTCAACGCGTGGGCTGCGGGAGAGGCCGCGGCCGATTTCAACCGCGACGGCACCGTCAACACGCAGGACGTGCTGGCGTTCCTGAACGCGTGGACGAGCGGCTGCTAGGCTGGTCGTGATTCTCGAATACCACGTTGGCGCTGTTTACCGTTGCAGGAGGTGCTCGATCTCCGGATGATCCGGGGCGATCTGCTGCAGCGCGCGTATCGCGCCGAGCGAGCTGCTCGTGCCCGGCTGTGCGTGGCCGATCTCGATGAGGAGTGGGATGAGCGGGGCGGCACTGGGGCCGGCGTGTCCCGCCGCGGCGCAGGCGGCCGACCGCATGAGATATCGAGGGTCGTCCAGGTGCTCGCGGATGATGTCGAGGAGTTCGGGGGTTGTCGGTCTGGTGTGTCCGAGTGCCGCGAGCGCGGCGGGCGGTGCCTCTGAACCGCGGCCGTGGTGCACGAGTTGCAGAAGCGTGCTGGACCTTTTTGGGTCGCTGGTTGGAAGGCGTCCGAGTGCGCTGATGACTGCTTGCTGCGTTGCATCGAAGCGTTTATAGATCGGGGCGTGGGAGACGAGTGCTCGCAGGAGAGCGTCGAGATGTTCTGCGGAGAGATCCGCCGGGAACGGCAACGGTCGAGACGTTGAGCCGGTGGTCCAGATCGGGCACGAAACAACGATGGCGAGCGCGGTCGGGTGCGGGGCGAGCTGCTCAACGACACGGGCGAAGTGCTCGGGGTGTTGATCGAGGAGAGACGCAAGAGTGCGCGCGACCTCGCTGCAGATGGCTCGCTCGGTGTTCCAGGTCGTCTGCAGGGCGGCGGCTTGGCGGCTGGGGCTTGGCGATTCTTCGCGCGGTTCGGGGGCTTCGAGAACGTCGCTCTGGAGTGCGAGGATCAGCGAGGAGACAACTCGCGGCGGCGCATGTTGCATGGTGCGGATCGCTCGTGCGGCGGCGATGCGGGTGTCTCGCTCCTGAGTGAGTGCACTCGGGTCAGGGGGTTCGTCTTGAGCGCCCAGCGCAAATGCCCAGGCCGCATCGCGGGCGGTCGTGGTGACGAGTTCCTGGATGATCCGCTCGGTGTTCGCTTCGATGAGGTCCGCGGTTTCCGGGGGCGGAAACCACATGATGTATTCGTGCAAGGGGTGGTTCGGGTCGGCCATGATCTCTGCGGCGAGGTCGCGCACCCAGTCCAGCTCGGGTCTGGCTCTGACAAGGGCTCGCAGGGTGTTGCCTGAGACGTACCTGGCGCGCCCGTCGCCGCTGTCCTGCACCAGGTGGGTGAGCACTGGCCGTGCGTCGGGGTGATCCGGATTGATTGCGACCAGAGCCGCGCAGTACGCCTGGTTCTTCGGGTCTGATTGCCACCCGTCGTGGCGTGTCAAGCGGGCGACGAGGATTGGCAAGGCTTCGGCGGCTTCGGCGCCGAACGACCCAAGAACGCTCGCTGCGGCGCGGGAGAGTTCGTCGTCGCCGTCCCGGAGCGCGTCGAGCAGCGCGGGCAGTGCGCGGCGCCCGATGTGGGGGGCATCGGCGTGGCGGCGGACGGGCATGATGAGCTCCGCGGCCGTGTTGAACTCGCTGGTCTGGGCTCGTGCGAGGTTGCCGACGATCGCGCGGACTGATTCCTCAGAGAGCGCGTCGAGATCGGCAAAGCCCAGGGCTTGGCATGTTGCTCGGGGGTCTGCATCGAGGTAGTGGAGGAGTGCGAGCGTCCCCGCGGCTTTGGACTCGTGGCAGTTCAGGTAGACACGCAGCGCCTGGGCGCGGGTATGGGAGGGGGTTTGTCGATCGTCGGCGATTGACTGTGCGGCGTCGAACAACGCGGGCGAACTCGCTTTGCTCTGGATCAGCGTGTCCAGCGCAAGGTGGGGCAGGTCGCCGGGCCCGCGTTCTGCGAGCAGGGCGACGATCCCGTCCAGGTATGCCGCGAACGCGGCGGGGTCGGCGTGGCGTTCGGCGTCGGTCCACGGGGGAAGCTGAACCGCTCGCCGCGTGCGCTCGTCGGGGTCTCTTGCGAGCCGCAGGGCGGCGTGCGATCGCTCGGGGCGCGGGAGCCACGGCAGGAGTTGGCTCGCGGCGGTGAATCGGGCGTGCGCGGCTTCGCTCTCGGCGAGACGATGGAACACCGGAAGCAGGTCTGCGTCTGTGCGGCGGAGGAGGTTTGAGAGTAGGTAGCCGTTGCCGCCGGGTTCGGACTCGATGTCGCGTATCAACGCTTCGGTTGAGTCCGGATGCGCATCGGCGAGGGCACGCGTGAGGAGTTCGTGTGAGCCACGGTCGTGGTCGGTGATTCTGGTGCGGGTGAGTGCGATGAGCGGCGTGATGCCCGATCGGCCACGGCGACGGAAGACTTCCGCGATGCAGGCCTGGACATCGAAACGGTCCGTCGATCGCCAGAGGTCGATGAGTTCGTCGTCGTGCTCGTTGGTGGCGAGGGCGAGGCGTTCGACGGCCGCGGACTGGCGGGCACGGTCGGGCGGGATCAGCTCGGTCACGAGCGATGGCTGCGCCTGGCTTATGATGATCGCGGCGAGTGTCCCCAGCATCACGAGATGGTATCCGACGAGGGCGGGACGCGGCCGTTGCGTGCTTCTCTGCGGACGCACGGCGGGGCTTGCCCGCGTGGGGCCTGTTCTGATGACCTGGCGAGAGGGGATGTCACGGGTCGAGCCGCGAGGGGTGTTGCGGACGCATGCACCCTACTATTTGTGCTATGGATCCACTGCTTTCCACGCTTGATCGTTGGCGGCCCTTCCGGGCTGTCGTCCTCGGCGACTTTATGCTGGACGAACTGGTGTATGGCGATGCCGAGCGGCTGAGTGCTGATGCGCCGGTGCCGGTGTTGCATGTGCGGCGGGTGGAGCGGACGGCGGGGGGGGCTGCGAACCTGTGTCTGGGGCTGGCGGCGCTGGGGGCGGAGGTCCGGGCGTTTGGTGTGGTGGGTGAGGACGAGCCGGGCGGGGCGCTGCGGGCGGCGTTGGCGGCGGGGGCCGAGGGGGCCATCGACGCGGGCGGGTTGCTCGCCGACGGGGCGCGGCCGACGACCGTGAAGCGGAACATGATCGGGCTGGCGCAGTCGCGGCATCCGCAGAAGATGTTCCGGGTGGACTATGAGTCTCGCGAGCCGCTGGGGGAGGCGGTCGCGGCCCGGGTGTTGGACGCGGTGCGGGCGGCGCTGGCGGATGCGGATGTGTTGTGCATCGAGGACTATGCGAAGGGTGTGTGCAGCGCGGAGTTGTGCGGTGCGGTGATCGCGGCGGCGCGTGAGGCGGGGGTGCCGGTGTTTGTGGACCCGGCGAAGCTGTCTGACTATGCGCGGTATCGGGGGTGCACGGCGATCACGCCGAACCGGACCGAGGCCGAGCACGCGACGGGGCTGCGGACGCACGAGGGGGAGGACGCGACGGTGTCGGGGGTGACGGCGCACAACGCGGCGCTGGCGGCGGCGCTTGCGGAGACGGTGGGGTGTGACGCGGTGGTGATGACGCTGGACCGGCACGGGGCGCTGGTGCGCGAGCGGGCGGGGGCGTGCGTGACGGTGCCGACGCGGGTGCGGCAGGTGTACGACGTGACGGGGGCGGGCGATGTGTTCTTGGCGGGGCTGGCAGCGGGGCGGGCCAACGGGCTGGGCTGGCAGGACGCGACGCGGCTGGCGAACGTGGCTGCGGGGATCGCGGTGGAGAGCTTCGGCGCGGTGGCGGTGCCGATCGAGCGTGTGCATCAGGCGGTGATCGCTGATTCGGTGGGGGTGCACGGCAAGCTGCGGTCGATCGAGCAGTTGCTGGTCGAGGTGCGGGCGTGGCGGGCCGAGGGCAAGCGGATCGTGTTTACGAACGGGTGCTTTGACGTGCTGCACGCGGGGCACGTGTCGCTCTTGGATCGTGCGAAGAAGCTTGGTGATGTGCTGATTGTGGCGACCAACACCGATGAGCGGGTGCGGGAGTTCAAGGGGCCGAACCGGCCTGTGAACGGGCTTGCGCAGCGGGCGGCGGTGTTGAGCGGGCTGGCGGCGGTGGACGCGGTGGTGGTGTTTGAAGAGGAGACGCCGCGGGAGATCATCGAGCGGATCGGGCCGGATGTGCTTGCCAAGGGCGATGAGTATGAGGTGGCGCAGATCCCGGGTGCGAGCTATGTGCTCGAGCGGGGTGGGGCTGTTGAGCGGCTGCCAATGGTGGAGGGGTATAGCACGACGGCGACGCTTCGGGCGATGGGGGATGTGCGGGCGGAGACTTCGGCGAGTGCGGAGACGCGGGCGCGGTTTGTGGAGGATCGGTAGAGGCGGGCTGGAAAGCCCGCCCCCCTGGTGTTCGGGGTTGAGGCGGGCTAGAAAGCCCGCCCCCCTTGGTGTTTTGGGTAGAGGCGGGCTGGGAAGCCTGGCCCCCCGAGGTTTGGGCTGAGGCGGGCTGGGAAGCCCGGCCCCCTGTTGCGATCGATCGGGGCGGGGCACTGGGCTGGCGCCCAGTGGCACCGGGTGGGGGTTGTTCTGTCTAGCGCCAGTCGATGACGATCTTGCCGAACTGGTCGGCGGCCTCGAGGCGTTCGTAGGCGGCGCGGCAGTCGGCGGGCTTGAAGACCTTGTCGATGGCGGGTTTGAGGTGCCCGGCGCGGTAGAGCGCGGCGACCTCGTGGAACTCGTCGTTGGAGCCCATGGTCGAGCCGAGGATCCGGAGTTGGTTCCAGAAGAGGCGGGCCAGGTCGGTGGTGGCGTCGGGGCCGGTGGTGCAGCCGGGCGAGACGTAGGCGCCGCCGCGGGCGAGGGACTTGATGCAGGAGAGGTGGGTGGCTTTGCCGACCGAGTCGACGGCCATGTCCACGCCGCGTTTGTTGGTCCAGGTGCGGATGTCGCGGGACCAGTCTTTGCCGTCGTCGAGGATGGTGTGGTCTGCGCCGAGTTCCTTGGCGCGGTCGAGCTTCCACTGGTGGCGGCTGGTGACGGCGGTGGGGCAGCCGAGGTGCTTGGCGATGGCCAGGGCGCTGGTGGCGACGCCGCCGCCGATGCCGGTGATGAGGACGGACTGGCCGGGGCGGAGTTGGCCCTTGCCGATCATCATGGAGTAGGCGGTGAGGGCGCAGAGGCCGAAGGCCGCGGCCTCGATCGGGTCGGCACCCTCGACGGGGGCGAGGTTGTCGGCGGGGACGGCGAATTTGGCGGCGTGGGCGCCGAAGTGGTGCTCGCCGATGAGCTCGTATTCGGGGGCGAGGGTGGAGCGGGGGGGCTCGGTGGGTGCGCGGTGGCGGGAGACGCGGGTGGCGGCGTTGTAGATGACCTGCTTGCCGACCCAGGCGGGGTCGACGTCGGCGGCGACGGACTCGACGATGCCGCAGGCGTCGCAGCCGGAGACGCGGGGGTAGGTGAGGTCGAGCCCGGGGACGCCCCGGCCGACCCAGAGGTCCATGTGGTTGAATGCGGAGGCGAGCGTGCGGACGACGGCGTGTCCGGGGGCGGGCGGCTCGGGGTCGGGCCAGTCGGTGCGGAGGGAGATGTTGGGGGCGACGGGGTTGGCTTGTTTGGCGACGACGATGGCTTGCATGGTGGTAGGGTAGGGGGTGGGGTTGCGGCGGCAACCGGTCGCCTTGGGGCGTGATCGGTGACGCTGTATGCTGCTCTGATGCGATGGATCATTTGTTTGGCTGGCGCGGTTGCGGTTTCGGCCCTGGCGTGGGGTGTGGTTTCGTCGGGGGGTGATCCGGCGGGGTCAGAATCGGCGGGGTCTGGATCGGTGGGAGTGGCGCGTGCGGTTTCGCATGCGGGCGGGTCGATGTTTGGCGGGGCGGAGTTGCCGCGGACGGCGGGTGCGGCGGATCGCGGGTCGGTGCGGTACGGGCGGGATGTGCGGCCGATCCTGTCGGACCGGTGCTTTCTGTGTCATGGGCCGGACCGGGACATGCAGAAGGCGGATCTGCGGCTGGATTCGTGGGAGGGTGCGACGACGCCTCGGGGCGAGCGGCCGGCGGCGATCGTGCCGGGTGATGTGGAGGCCAGCGAGTTGTGGCGTCGGATCACGTCGGACGATCCGGACGTGATGATGCCGCCGCCGGACTCGAACAAGAAGGGGTTGTCGGCGGAGGAGCGTGAGGTGATCCGCGGCTGGATCGCGGGCGGTGCGGAGTACGAGCCGCACTGGGCGTTCGAGACGCCGCGGCGGCCGGCGGTGCCGGAGGTTGGGGACGGGGCGTGGGGGCGGAACGCGATTGATGGGTTTGTGCTGTCCGGGCTGGAGGATGCGGGGCTGGCGCCCTCGGCGGAGGCGGATGCGGCGACGCTGGTGCGGCGGGTGTTTCTGGATCTGACGGGGTTGCCGCCGACGCCGGGGGAGATGGAGGCGTATCTGGCCGATGCGCGCGCGGATCGGTACGAGCGGCTGGTGGATCGGTTGTTGACCGAGGAGCCGTATGTCACGCGGTATGCCGAGCGGATGGCGGCGCCGTGGCTGGATCAGGCGCGGTATGCGGACACGTCGGGGATTCATATGGACGCGGGGCGGTCGATCTGGCCGTATAGGGACTGGGTGCTGCGGGCGTATCGGTCGAACATGCCGTTTGACGAGTTTGTGGTCGAGCAGCTGGCGGGGGATCTGATCCCGGGGGCGACGCGGTCGCAGCGGATCGCGAGCGGGTTCAACCGGAACCACGTGACGAGTGATGAGGGCGGGGCGATCAACGAGGAGTATCTGGTTGAGTATGCGGTGGACCGGGTGGACACGACGAGCTCGGTGTTTCTGGGGTTGACGGTGGCGTGTGCGCGGTGTCACGATCACAAGTTTGACCCGATCACGCAGGAGGATTTCTACAGCCTGTTTGCGTTCTTCAACTCGAACGAGGAGCCGGGGATCTATTCGCAGGTGCCGGACGCCAAGCGGGCGCACGAGCCGTTCATGGCGGCGCCGAGCGATGCGCAAGAGGCGGCGATGGAGCGGCTGCGGGGGGAGCTTGAGGCGCTGATGGTACGGCGGGATGCGCCGAACCCGGAGGAGGATGCGCAGCGGACGGCGTTTGTGGAGGGGCTTTCGGAGACGGGGGGCGTCTCGTGGGTGGTGCCCGGGGCGGGGCTGGAGGTTGAGGCGGCGGAGTCTGCCGGGGGCGCGACGCTGACGGTGTTGGAGGATGGGTCGGTGCTGTCGAGCGGGGAGAACCCGGATCGGGACGCGGCGACGCTGACGCTGGTGACGGAGGCGACGGGGCTGCGGCTGGTGGCGCTGGAGGCGTTGACGGACGCGTCGCTGCCGGAGGGGCGTGTGGGGCGTGCGCCGAACGGGAACGCGGTGCTGGCGTCGATCGAGGCGGAGGCGGTGTCGGTGGTTGATCCGACGCGCCGGCAGAAGGTGCGGTTTGTGTGGGCGTGGGCGGATGTGGAGCAGGAGAACGGTGACTATCGGGTGACCAACGCGATCGACCCGAGCGCGGCGCGGGGTTGGGCGGTGGGGGCGCACTTTGACCGCGAGGGCGGGCCGACGGGGCGGACGGCGCTGTTTCTGGCCGACGAGCCGTTTGGCTTTGAAGGCGGGACACGGGTCGTGGTGCGGCTGGGGTATGACTCGGTGTATGCCCAGCACAGCTTCGGGCGCGTGCGGCTGGGGTTGGGGACGATCAACGAGTCGGGGCTTGCGGGGCTGCCGTTTGCGGGTGGCGGGTTCTATCGGGTGGGGCAGTTTTCGGCGCCGGACAGCGCGGCGATGTACGAGACGGCGTTCGGGCCGGAGCAGAGCGCGGGGCTGGATCTGTCGGCGCGGTTTGATGGCAAGGGGTGGGCGTATGACGGGCGGATTGCCGAGGGCGCGGCGGTTGCGCTGTCGGACGGGGTTGGGGTGGACTATGTGGCGCGTGAGGTGTTTGCGCCGTCGGCGCGGGAGGTCGAGCTTTCGCTGGGGAGTGACGACGGGATCCGGGTGTTCCTGAATGGCGAGGCGGTGTTTGAGAACCGTGTGGATCGCGGCGTCGCGCCGGACCAGGACCGGGCGACGGTGCGGCTGGCGGCGGGGGCGAACACGCTGGTCTTCAAGATCGTGAACACGGGCGGGCCGTCGGGGTTTTATGCGAGGTCGATCGAGGATGAAGCGGTGCTGCCGCACGGGATGGTGCCGGCGATCCTGGCGGGGCCGTCGCGGCGTCCGGGGTTGATGGCGGGGGCGGTGGAGGCGTGGCGGACGCGGTTCAGCCCGAGCTATCGAGAGTTGAGCGAGGAGATCGCGGCGCAGGAAGAGGCGATCGCGGCGCTTGATGCGGAGATTCCGCGGACGATGGTGATGAAGGAGTTGCCGATGCCGCGGGAGACGTTTGTGCTTTCGCGGGGGTTGTATGACCACCCGGATCGCGAGCGGCCGGTCGGTCGGGCGGTGCCGGCGGCGCTTGGGCGGCTTCCTGACGATGCGCCGCGGGACCGGCTCGGGCTGGCCGAGTGGATGGTGAGTGAGGAGAACCCGCTGACGGCGCGGGTGACGGTGAACCGGTTGTGGGAGATGTTGTTTGGGTACGGGATTGTGCGCACGAGCGAGGACTTTGGGTATCAGGGCGAGTGGCCTTCGCATCCGGAGTTGCTGGACTGGCTGGCGGTGGAGTTTCGGGAGAGCGGGTGGGATGTGCAGCACATGCTGCGGCTGATGGTGACGAGCAGCGCGTACCGGCAGGTGGCGCGGGTGCGGCCTGAGGCCAGGGAGGTTGATCCGGACAACCGGTTGCTGGCGTACTTCCCGCGGCAGCGTCTGACGGCCGAGCAGATCCGGGATCAGGCGTTGTATGTGGGCGGGTTGCTGGTGGAGAAGCTCGGCGGGCCGAGCGTGAAACCGTATCAGCCGGAGGGGTTGTGGCGTGAGGTCGCGATGCCGCAGTCGAACACGCGGACGTATGAGCGGGGCGAGGGTGATGAGCTGTGGCGTCGGAGTGTGTACACGTATTGGAAGCGTGCGGCGCCGCCGCCGTCGATGCTGACGCTGGACGCGCCGACGCGGGAGTTCTGCACGATCCGGCGGATGAGCACGAACACGCCGCTGCAGGCGTTGGTGCTGTGGAACGATGTGCAGTTTGTGGAGGCGGCGCGGGCGGTGGCGGTGCGGGTGATGCAGGAGGCCGAGGGCGACGGGGATCGTCTGGCGTTTTTGTATCGGCTGTGCACCGGGGCGGCGCTGGATGAGGCGCGGGCGTCGGCGTTGGCGGGGGCTCTGGGTGCGTTCCGCGAGCGGTACAGCGGTGCTGCGGAGGACGCGGCGGCGTTGGTCTCGGCGGGAGAGTCGGCGGTGCCGGAGGGTATCGACACGCGGGAGTTGGCTGCGTGGACGATGGTGGCCAGCGCGGTGCTGTCGAGTGATTCGACGATTGTGAAGAACTGAACCGGACGCGGCGGGCCGGAGAGACGCCGGCCCTTGTGAAGCATGAGAGCAGACTTATGAGCGACCCTCGACCCCACGGCAGCGACCCTCTTGAGCGGTACCTGCTGAACATGACACGGCGGCGGTTCTTTGGCCTTGCGGGGCAGACGATCGGCGCGGGGCTGGGCGCGTCGGCGCTCGGTTCGCTGGTGGGGGGGAGCCCGGCGATGGCGGGTCCGGGGGATCCGACGCCGCTGGGGCAGCCGCGGCTGGTGACGCCGGACTTTGCGCCCAAGGCCAAGCACGTGATCTATCTGCACATGGAGGGTGCGCCGAGCCAGCTTGATCTGCTTGACTACAAGCCGCGGCTGGTGGACCGGTTTGATGAGGATTTGCCGGACTCGATCCGTCAGGGGCAGCGGATCACGACGATGACGAGCGGTCAGTCGCGGTTCCCGGTTGCGCCGACGAAGTTCCGGTTTGATCGATACGCCAACAACGAGGACGGGGTGTATCTCAGCGAGTTGCTGCCGCACACGGGGAGCGTGGCGAAGGAGCTGTGCGTGATCAACTCGATGCGGACCGACGCGATCAACCACGAGCCGGGGATCACGTTCTTTCAGACGGGGAGTCAGCAGCCGGGGCGGCCGAGCTTTGGCTCGTGGGCGAGCTATGGGCTGGGGAGTGAGTGCTCGAACCTGCCGTCGTTTGTGGTGCTGATCACGCAGGGGATCGGCAACATGCAGGCTCTTTCGGCGCGGTTCTGGGGGAGCGGGTTTTTGCCGAGTGAGCACCAGGGGTGCAAGATCCGGACGGGCGAGAACGCGGTGCTGTTCCTGAAGGACCCGGAGGGCGTGACGCGGGAGGACCGGCGGCGGATGCTGGATTTGGTGAACCGGCTCAACGAGGAGGAGTTTGCCGAGACGCTGGACCCGGAGGTGCAGGCGCGGATCTCGCAGTACGAGATGGCGTACCGGATGCAGATGTCGGTGCCGGAGCTGACCGACTTTGGCGATGAGGACGCGGGCACGCTGGAGATGTACGGGCCGGAGGTGAACCGGCCGGGCTCGTTTGCGGCCAACTGTTTGCTCGCGCGGCGGCTGGTCGAGCGGGGCGTGCGGTTCGTGCAGCTCTACATGCGGGGGTGGGACCAGCACAACAACCTGCCGGGCGAGCTGGCGGCCCAGTGCGGCGCGGTGGACCGGGCGCAGGCGGCGCTGGTGCGCGACCTCAAGCGGCGGGGTTTGCTCGACGAGACGCTGGTGCTGTGGGCGGGGGAGTTCGGGCGCACCGTGTATAGCCAGGGGACGTTGACGCGCGATAACTACGGGCGGGACCATCACCCGCGGTGTTTCAGCGTGTGGCTGGCGGGCGGTGGGGTGAAGCCGGGCATCACGTACGGCAAGACGGATGACTACAGCTACAACGTGGTGGAGAACCCGGTGGAGGTGCACGACCTGCACGCGACGATGCTGCATCTTCTTGGGCTCGATCACAAGAAGCTGATCTACAGGCACCAGGGTCGCGACTACCGGTTGACGGATGTTGCGGGGAACCTGGTGCGGCCGATCATGGCGTAGGTGGGTTGGGGCGTCATCGAGCGAGGGCGTCGGGTCGTCGGCGGGCGCGGCGCATGTGTGGAATCACGCAGGTTTGCGGGTGTTTTGGGCGTCGGGCGGCGATTTGTGTCGGACTGGCGACATCGCCTTGAATGGTGCAAATCGGGCGGAAGGCGGTCAGTTCGGCGGCGTGCACGCCGATATTTGGATCATGATCGCCGCTGATTTGTTTGCTGCTGCGTCTGATCCGAGCATGTCGCTTCCTGCGAAGCTGGAGCGGATGCTGCGCATCGGTTGCGAGGGGTTGGGCTTTGAGTTGGGGATCGTGTCGCGGATCGAGGGGAGCCGCTACGAGGTTGTCGCGGTGCACTCGCCCGCGGACCTGGAGATCGCCCCCGGGGCGACGTTCGAGCTTGGCGAGACCTACTGCCGCGAGGTGCTTGAGGCGACGGCCCCGATCGGGTTTGACAGCGCGGCGGATCCGGACTGGGCGGGTCATCCTGCGCACGAGAAGTTTGGGTTGGAGGCGTATCTGGGCACGCGGATCCGGGTGTTGGGTCGGGTGTACGGGACGCTGAACTTCTCGAGCCGCGAGGCGCGGACGAGCCCCGTGGACGGGCAGACCCGGCGGGTGATCGCGCAGCTGGCGCACTGGATCGGGACGGAGCTTGAGCGGGAGGAGCTCGCGGCGGGGATCCGCCGGAGTGAGGAGATCATGCGCGGGGTGCTGAGCACGTCGCTTGACGGCATCATGGTGTTCGAGTCGGTGCGGAGCGATGGCGGGGAGATCGTGGACTTCCGCTGGTTGCACGTGAACCCGGCGGGGGCGGCGATGGTGCGTCGGGAGGTCAAGGAACTCTGCGGGCGGCGGCTGCTGGACGTGTTGCCGGGTGTCAAGACCGACGGGTTGTTCGACTCGTACCGGGGCGTGGTCGAGAGCGGTGAGCGGTTCGATACCGAGCACTGCTATTCGCACGACTTCCTTGACGCGTGGTTCTCGATCAGTGCGCGGAAGCTCGGGGACGGGTTTGTGGTGAGCTTCTCTGACATCACGGCGTTGCGGCGAGCGCAGCGCGACGCGGAGCGTGCCACCGACGAGCTGCGGTTGATCCTGGACAATGTTCCGGCGATGGTGTGGTACAAGGACGCCGAGAGCCGCGTGCTGCGGGTGAACGCGTCGGTCGCCGAGGCGATGGGGCTTCCGAGGCCGGAGATCGAGGGCCGGAGCACGTGGGATCTTCATCCCCGTGAGGCGGAGGCGTACTGCCGCGCCGACCGTGAGGCGATGGAGCGTCGGGTGCCGGTGCGGGGGATCGTCGAGAAGGTGATGATGGGTCCGGCCGATGCGCGGTGGATGTCGACGGACAAGATCCCGATCCTGGACTCGTCGGGCGAGGCCGAGGGGTTGATCGTGGTGAGCACGGACATCACCAGGCTCAAGGCGACCGAGGAGACGTTGCGGCATGCGCTCGAGCACGACGCGCTGACGGGCCTGGCCAACCGGGACGCGTTTGTGCGCGGGCTGCAGGAGTGTCTGCGGTCGCGTGCGTCCTCGGGCTTTGCGGTGTTGATGCTGGACTTCGACCGGTTCAAGGCGGTGAATGACTCGATGGGGCATCAGGCGGGCGACGAGCTGCTGTGCTCGATCGCGGGCCGGCTCCGCCGGGCGCTGAAGCCCTCGGACGTGGCGGCGCGGCTGGGGGGTGACGAGTTTGCGTTGCTGGTGCGCGACGTTGCGACGCAGGAGATGGCCGACCAGCTGTCTGAGCGGGTGCGGCGGGAGTGCGAGGCGGCGCACGCGATCCAGGGGCAGGAGGTCCGGTCTACGGCGAGCATCGGCCTGGTGCACAGCTCGTTGGGCTTGGACTCGGCGGATTCGTTGATCGCGGCGGCGGATCGGGCGCTGTATGCCGCGAAGGCGGCGGGGCGGAACGTGGTCCGGCGTGTGACCCGCGGCGACATCGACGCCGAGACGGCGCGGGTGCGGACGGCTCGTGAACTGAAGGCGCTGCTGGAGGGTCCGGGGCTTGAGGCGAACTTTCAGCCGGTTGTGTCGTTGGCGGGCGGGGAGGTCCGGGGCGTGGAGGTGTTCTGCCGCTGGCCCGGGGGGTTGGTGCCGACCATGGACCTGTTCGCGGCGGCGGAGGAGTCGGATCTGATCCTGGACATCGCGGTGTTTGCGTTGCGGCAGGGGCTCGAGGTGATCGCGGACCCTGAGGTGCCGGGGGAGTTTGTGGCGGTGAAGCTGGGGCTTCGGGAGCTGCTGCACCCGGCGGTCAGAGCGTTTGTCGTGGAGGAGTTGGAGCGGCTCGGTGTGGATCCGGGTTCGCTGGTGATCGAGATCGACGAGCGGACGTTCAGCGATACGCGGGCGGATGTCGCGGCGGCGATCGAGGCGTACCGGGGGCTGGGTGTGCGGGTGGCGATCGAGAAGTTCGGTATGGGCTCGACGTCGCTTGGTCAGCTGCAGCTGATGCCGGTGGACATCATCAAGCTCGACCGGCGGCTGCTGAACTCCGAGGATTCGATCCTGGAGATGGGGCGGATCACGAACGCGCTGGTGGAGTTTGCGCGGCAGCTGGGTATCGAGGTGATCGGTGAGGGGGTGGAGCACGCCCATCAGGTGGCGGTGCTGCACGCTCTGGAGATCAACCTGTGGCAGGGGTATCTGGCGTCGCCGCCGCTGGTGAAGTCGGAGCTGAAGCGGCGGTTTGGCGTGCGTCGGGCGGCGTGATGCGGATCGGTTGTTGATGTTGAGGGCAAAACGAAACACCGCCGGCTGATGGCCGGCGGTGTGGTGTTGCGTTTGTGCTGACCTTCGGGGGTGTCCCGCGTGGTGCGCGGTTTAGCCGACGGTCTTCTGCCCCTCGACGTGCTTCATGCCGCGGCGGCGGTCGCGGAGACGGCGGCTCTTGCCGACGCGGTCGCGGAGGTAGTAGAGCTTTGAGCGTCGTGCGTCGGCGCGGCGGACGACCTCGAACTTGGCGATCATGGGGCTGTTGATGGGCCACATGCGTTCCACGCCCTGGTTGTCGGTGACGCGGCGGACGGTGATCATCTCGTGCATGCCGCTGCCTTTGCGGCTGATGAGCACACCCTGGAAGATCTGGATGCGTTCTTTCTCACCCTCGACGATGCGGGCGTGCACGTTGATCGTGTCGCCGATGTCCATGCGGGGGATGTCGGTCTTGAGGGCTTCTTGGTTGAAGCTGGCGAGGATCTCTTGTGCGCCCATGGTCGGCCTCGGGTAGTCTTGTGGCCGTCACGCGGGCGACGGCCGGTTGGTTGGTGTTCGGATACCCCGTCTCCAGAGACGGGCATGGAGGATAGGCGGGGCCGGGCGGGGCTTCTAGTCGGGGGGCGGGGGTTCAGCCGCCGAGGCCGAGGGGGGCGACGGAGACCTTGGGCTCTGTGGTGGTGCCCTGGATGCGGTATTTGACGAGTCGGTCGGTGAGGTTGCCGAGCAGGTTGCCGACCTCGCCGAGGAGCGACTGGAGCTTTTCCATGGGGCCGGCGTTGGCGGTGAGGTTGAGAGAGCGGTCGAAGCCGATGGTGCCGCTGGCGCGGGCGGCGAGGAACTCGGTGGTGACTTCGGAGGAGGTGATTTCGACGCCGGCCGGGGAGAGGGTGAAGGTCGCGTCGGCCTTGTGTTTGGGTTCGGTGGCCTGGCGGACGGCGACGTTCATGAGCGAGGCGAGCTGGGTGAGCCCGGGCAGGATGAGGACGCGGCCGTCGCGGATGTGGGCCTCGCCCTGGCCCTGGAGGCCGGCTTTGGGGTCGGCGAGGGTGGTGGCGATGGAGCCGTTGGCGTTGAGCTGGCCGGCGAGCCGGCCCTCGGCGTTGCTGCCGACGCTGAGCAGGCTCCGCAGGTTGATCTGCTCGAGCTTCCAGTCGGCGGTGGCGGGCATGTTGGTGTCGGTGAGGGTGGTCTGGAGGTTGGCGGTGAGGGTCCCGTCGAGCAGGTTGGCCGAGAGCGCGGGGATGGAGAGGAGGCCGTCGTCGAGGGTGCCGTTGGCGGTGAGGCTGGCGATGGGGATCTGGTAGTCGGCGTTGGCGAGGTTGAAGTCGGTGAGTGTGGTCTGGAAGGAGAGGTCGCCGTTCATCGGGTCGGTGAGGGGGAGGTGTCCGAGAGCGGTGAGGTTGATCTGGCCGGAGGCGTTGTGCTCGGCGATGAGGGTCTGGAGGGGTGCGGGCAGGGCGGTGGAGCTCGATTGGTCGAGCTGTCCGTTGAGGGCGAGGTCGCCGATGCGGGCGACGAAGGTGTCGAGGTTGAGCTCGCCGGTGAGGGTGAGGCTGAGGAGGGGGCCGAGCGTGGTGTCGATGTCGAGCTCGTACCAGCCGGGCTTGTCGGCTTCGGGGGCGCTGTTGATGGTGGTGGTGAGGCCGTCGATGGTCATGGGGGGGGCGTCGTCGCCGGTGTCGAGGTAGAAGGCGCCGTCGGTGATGTCGATCTTTTCGAGCCGGAGGATGTTGGAGAGCCGGAAGTCGGGTTTGACGGCGTCGTCGTTGGCGGGGGTGGCCTTGGCGATGGGGCTGAGGCCTCGGAAGCCGGTGGAGCCGTCGGGCTTGGTGTCGCGGATGAGGCGGATGGTGGGGGTGTCGAGCGTGAGGGTGCTGATCTGGATGGGCTGGCCGATGCGGGGGATCTCGGCGAGGGTGACGGTCATGCCGTTGAGCGCGAGGACCTCGGTGCCGTCGGGCGCGGTGAGGGTGACGCCGCGGAGATCGACGGTGCGGGGTGCCTGGTAGTCGATCTCGTCGTACTCGAGTTGTGGGACGAGGTAGCTGTTGGCGACGCCGACGATCTGCGCGGCGATCCAGTCTTCGAGCTTGTTGGCGGCGTTCTGGAGGCCGCCGGTGCCGGGGCCGAGGGCGCGGTAGGCGAAGAACGCTGCGACGGCGACAGCGAGCAGCAGGGTGCCGGCGACGATGAGCGTGCGACGGGTGTTTTTGCGGGCGCTGGTCATACCACGAGCCTAGCGCGGCGGCACCGGAGCCGGCCGCGGATGGCGTGGCGTTGCGCGGGCGGTTCAGGCGCGGGAGAGGTAGGAGCCGTCTGCGGTGGAGACGCGGATTTTCTCGCCGTTGGCGATGAAGGGGGGGACTCGGGTCTTGAGCCCGGTCTCGCAGGTGGCTTCTTTGAGCTGGTTGGTGGCGGTAGCGCCCTTGATGCCGGGGGCGGTGTCGCTGACGGTGACCTCGACGGAGGCGGGGAGTTCGATGATGATCGGGTTTTCTTCGTAGCAGACGACGTGGGCGGTGGTGTTGGGGACGAGGTAGAGGAGCGCATCGCCGAGGACGTCGGCGGGGATGATCTTCTGGTCGTAGTCCTCGGTGTCCATGAAGGTGGCGCCGGAGGGGTCGGAGTAGAGGTACTCCATCTCGCGGCGGTCGAAGGTGACGGCCTCGACGTCCTCGGCGGAGCCGAAGCGGCGTTCGATGTTGGCGCCGGTGATGGCGTCCTTGAGCTTGGCCTGGATGTAGGCGGGGCCCTTGCCGGGCTTGGTGTGCTCGGTCTTGACGACGACGTAGAGCTTGCCGTCGATCTTGACGCCGTTGCCGCCACGCATGTCATTGGCCTTCATGGGTCGTTCCTCCGGGCGTCGAGCGGTGGGCCGCGTCTGACGGGGTATGCTGGTGAGATAAAGGGGGTAGAGTCGGGGTCCCGACTTCGGACGGGATGGTAGCCCCGGAACGCGCGATTTTGGCACAGGAGGCGGCACAATGGCACAGTCGACGGCATCGGAGCGGGCGGCGCAGGTCTCGCGGCGGGGGTTTCTGGCGGCGGCGGGGTGTGTGGCGGGGACGGTCGCCCTCGGCCCCGCGGCTCTTGCCCGTGCTGCGGCGGCGGGCAGGCTCGGGGCGGGGACGTACTTCCCGTGGGTCGAGGTGGGCAAGGGGGTCCACGCGGCGATCGATCTGAGCTCGGGCGGGAACGTGATGGTCGTCTCGGGCAGGGACGCGGCGCTGATGGTGGACACGAAGTACCCGGCGTTCGCGGCGGCGCTGCAGCGGGAGGCCTCGACCTTTGGCGGGCCGGTGACGCACGTGCTCAACACGCACCACCACGCCGACCACACCGGCGGCAACGGCGTGCTGAAGGGGCGTGTCGAGGTGCTGATGGCGCACGAGAAGGCGGTGGGCCGGATCGAGGGGCAAGTCGAGAGGTATGTCGCGTCGGCGCGGGGCGGTCCCCGGCAGGTGGACATGGAGCGGGACGGCGCCGACGCGGTGCTCGAGGAGGCGCAGGCGGCGCTCGAGGCGTCGGGGTCGTGGGGCCCGGCCGACGTGGTGCCGGGCGTGACGCTTTCGGGCGAGCGCGAGGTGCTGTCGATCGACGGGATCGAGCTTGTGGCGCACCACTTCGGGGCGGGGCACACGGACAACGACGTGATCGTGCAGGTGGTGGAGGCGAACGTGATCCACACGGGGGATACCTGCTTCCACGGGCTGCACCCGTTCTTTGATCAGACCGGGGGCGTGACCTGCCGCGGGTGGAGCGAGGTGGTCGGCAAGATCATCGAGCTGTGCGACGGCGACACGGTGGTGGTGCCGGGGCACGGCGAGGTGACGGACCGGTCGGGGCTCGAGGCGCAGCGGCGGTATCTCGATCAGATCTGGGAGAGCGTCTCGGCCGAGGTCGCCAAGGGCACGGCGAAGGACGACGTGGTGGCGATGACGTGGGGCTTCATGGACGGGCTGGGGTTTGAGCAGGTCCGCGGCCGCGCGATCGGGGCGGTGTACGACGAGGTTGTGGCGTCGGGCGGGTGAGCGGCGTCGCCGGCGGGGGGTGGGTGCGGTGTGACGGACTGGCGCTCTTCGAGCGAGCGCAGAAAGCCGAGGGTGTCTCGTGGCCGATGAAGCAGTGAAGGTGTCGAAGAAGCCCAGACTGAAGCTGGCGTTTGTGGTGGGGATGGTGATCCTGGCGCTGGTGCTTATCTTGCAGAACATGGAGAGCGTGGAGACGCGGCTGCTGTTTGCGAAGGTGACGATGCCGCGGGCGTTGTTGCTGGCGATCGTGTTTGGCCTGGGTGCCCTTGCCGGCTTGGTCGGGAGCTGGAACATGGGCAAGGGCAAGCCGCCGAAGGCCTGATCGGGCGCGGTGGGCTCTGCGAGCTCTGCGGCGGGTGGTCAGGGCGCGGGTTCGATCGTGGTGATCTCGTCGGCGATCGTTTCGGCGACGGGCGGCTCGTGGAACGGGCTGAAGACCAGCAGCAGGACGAGCCCGACGAGCAGGACGAGCCAGATCGCGACGGCGCGCTTGGTGGCGACGGAGGCGCGGTTGGCCTCCCACCAGGTGCGCGGGCGTACGCCCATGAGGGCGAAGGTGAGCGTGCCGGCGAGGTTGACGCAGATGACGTTGGCCAGCAGGAGCGTGGCGGCCTGTCCCGCCTCGCGGAGGTGGCCCGCGCCGGCGTGGAGGCCGACGGCCATCGTCGGGGGCATCAGGGCGACGGCGACCATGACGCCGACGAGCGTGGAGGGGGCGCCGGAGGTGAAGGCGAGCGTGCCCGCGGCACCGGAGGCGAGGGCGAGGACGAGGTCGGAGAGTCCGACGTGGGAGCGGGCTGCGAGCTCGGGCGTTGTGGGGTCGGGGTTGAGCAGGAGGCCCATGACCAGCGCGAGCAGCAGGGCGAGGCCGACGCCGATTGCGTTGGCGCGGAGTGCGCGGCGGAGCATGCTGGTGTCGCCGAGGATGGTCGAGAGCGAGAGCGCGACGTTGGGCCCGAGCAGGGGGGCGATGACCATCGCGCCGATGACGACGGCGACCTGGTCGCGGATGAGTCCGATCGCGGCGACCAGCGCCGAGAGCCCGACCATGGCGAGGTAGACGGTGTTGACCTTGGTGGTCGAGTCGATGTCTTCGAGGAGTTCGTCGCGGCTGATGCGGGTGGCGCCGATGGTCTTGGGCTTGGGGTCGGTCTCGGTGTCGGGGTCGGGCTCGTCGACGATCCGCGGGAGTGTCGCTTCGACGGCGAGCACGACGATGCGGAAGCCGGGGGTGGAGCCGAAGTTGGCGGTGAGTTTGTCGGTGAGTTCTTCGACCTTCTCGGCGTCGATGAGGATCGCGGCGCTGCAGAGGTCGCGGTCGAGCGGGTGGGTCCAGACGCGGTCCGGGCCCAGCGAGCTGCGGAGCTCGGCGAGGGTCATGTCGGCTTCGAGGGGCAGCGTGGTTTGGACGAGGCGGAGGGGCAGGGCGGGGCTCCTTGTGCCGCGGAGGGTACCGGGGAGGACCTGTGGACGCGATTCGGCGGGCCGAACGGGCTCCGGCTGGTCAGGTAAAATACCGGCTTGTTGCTAACGAAAGGCTGGCAGAACCCTTGGCTATCGGGTGGTCCGAGGGCGGGGCTGGCTTTCGGAGGCGTCACGGATTATCGGGTTGGCAAGAAAAACGCGAAAATAGCGACAAGGCCGATGAACGGGGGAGAACTTGCGGTATCTTGCAGCCCCGTGGGCATTACTACAGTGAGTTGCCCGACATTTGTGCGCCGGAGCGTGGGCACATCCACGGTGGACTGTCGTGTCTCCGGCATTTGAGGACCTCAGAGAGAGGAAGACAGATATGAAGAACTGCACCATCGTCGCCATCGCTGGCCTCGCGTTCGCGGGTGCCGCGAACGCTCAGGTCATCATGGATTTCCAGGATCTCGAGAGCACCGGCGGCAGCTTCACCGACGTGGGCACCTCGTACTCGGCCAACGGCTTCACCGTTCGGCAGGGCGACGGCGAGCCCTTCACGCTGAAGTCTGCGCACACCGACAACGCCACGTTCTACCAGGGCTCGACCATGCTCTTCAACGACACCGTTGACGGCGTGATCACCCTGACCCAGGACAACGGCAACCCCTTCAGCATGGCGTCGATCGACATCGCGGGGCTGTTCGTCGGCAGCGGCAGCCCGTCCTTCACGTTCACCGGCAACCTCAACGGCGGCGGTCAGGTCTTCGCCAACTACGCCGGCGGCAACGCCCCCCAGACCTTCGACTTCACCGGCCTCGGCTTCACCAACCTCGACAGCCTGAGCTGGACCCAGAGCAGCCAGACTGCGTTCCACCAGTTCGACAACATCACCATCGTTCCGGCCCCGGGCGCGTTCGCGCTCCTCGGCCTCGGTGGCCTGGCCGCGGCCCGTCGTCGTCGCGCCTGATACTGATCGCTTGAATCAGTGATTCGACAGGGCCTCCGCTTGGCGGGGGCCCTGTTCTTTTTTGCAGATCGAACGCTTCGGAGGAATCAGGCCGGCGCGGCACCCTCGATCGACAACTCAGCGGTCGCCGGCTTCTTCTCGGCGTGCAACCTCTTGAGTCGGTGCTCGGACCAGTCGGTTACTACGAGATCGGGACTCGTCGGTTCGGTGTGGAGCCGGAGGAGGTCGTAGACGTTGTTGCGTTGGGCGGGGGTGTAGCCGGCCTCGCGGATGAGGCGGCAGATCACGGCCTCGTCGAGGCAGTAGGTGGTGCCGGCGGACGAGACGACGTTCTCTTCCATCATCACGCTGCCCATGTCGTTGGCGCCGAAGGTGAGGGCGGTCTGGCCGACGTGGGGGCCCATGGTGACCCAGCTTGCGCCGATGGAGTAGACGTTGTCGATGAAGAGGCGGCTGAGGGCCTGGGTGCGGAGGTAGTCGACGGTGCCGCTGGTGCGGAGGCGGCGGCCGAACTCGGCGTGGGCCTTGGGGTCGCCGTCGCCGTTGAGCGTGGCGACGGCGTCGCCGGGGAAGTCTCCCGTGTCGGTGGGCTGGGCGCCCCAGTCCTTGACGCGTCCGAGCGGGGTGTTGTCGCGTTGGAAGGGCCAGGAGATGAAGGCCTTGTAGTGGCCGAAGGGGACGGAGCCCTCTTCGCGGTCTTCGGAGGTGTTGGCGTGGAGGGCTTTGTCCTGCCAGCGGCGGACCATGTCCATGTGGTGGACACGGTCGGCGTGGCCCTCGATGTGGCCGAACATCATGGTGGCGCTGGTGAACATGCCGAGGGAGTGCGCGGCGTACATGGTGGTGAGCCAGGCGGTCTGGTCGCACTTGCCCAGGCCGATCTTGCGGCGAACGGGGCCGGCGAAGATCTCGCCGCCGCCGCCGGGGAGCGAGTCCATCCCCGCGGCCTGGAGCTTGGCGAGCACCCAGCGGATCTTGGCAAACAGCGAGTCGCCGGGAGGATCGAAGAAGTTGACGAACTCGATCATTTCGGGCGGGCTGAAGGCGTGGACGTGGACCTGGGGGAAGCGGGCCTTGATGGCGGCGAGCAGCTCGAGGTACCAGTCGAGCGGGAGGTTGGGGTTCATGCCGCCCTGCATGAGGATCTGCGTGCCGCCGATGTCGACGAGCTGCTGGATCTTCTCGAGGAGCTGCTCGTACTCGAGCGTGTAGGCGTCGTGGTCTGTCGCGTCGCGCCGGAAGGCGCAGAAGGTGCACTTGGCGGTGCAGACGTTGGTGTAGTTGATGTTGCGGTCGATGACGTAGGTGCGGTAGGTGTCGCCGTGGATGGCGCGGCAGCGGGCGTCGGCCCAGCGGCCGAGCTCGGGGGTGGGCATGTGCCGGAAGATCTCGAGGGCCTGCTCCGGGGTGAGTCGGGCGTGCCCGGCGACGACTGCGCTGAGCAGGCCGGTGTCGAGTCCGGAGAGGGTCGGGTGGGCTGCGGGGGTGTGGTGCACGGGATCTCCCAGAGGCTCTCCCCGGCAGGGCGGGGTGCTTTCAGTAATTGCTGAAAGTCTTGGAATGATACCGGCGGGCGGGGCCGGCGTCCAGATTTGGCGGGGTCGGGGCGGCCGCTGGGGCACAGCGATAGGGTAGAGGCATGGCGATCTTCTGGTTGAGTTCGTACCCGAAGTCGGGCAACACGTGGGTCCGGTTCATGATCGCGAACATGCTCGCGGGGCCCTTGGACAGCACCGAGCACCTGCAGGCGATCGTGCCGGACATGCACGAGCCGCTCACGCCGGTGCAGCGACGCCGGTGGGGTGCGATGCCGCGGCAGGTGACCAAGACGCATCATGTGTACCGCGAGGGCGAGCCGTATCAGGGGCGCACGGCGGGGATCATCTCGGTGGTGCGCAATCCGCTGGATGTGTTGGCGTCGGGGATGAATTTCCGGCTTTTGACGCGTCCGGGGCAGCAGCGGGCGGCCGAGGAGGACGCGGAGGCGGCCCGGCGTGCGTATGTGGATTCGTACCTGCGTGCGGGGGGCGATCCGGCGTGGATCGCGGTGGGGTTCGGTTCGTGGGAAGAGCATGTGCGGTCGTGGGATCGGGCGGCGGAGCGGTACCGGACGCTGCGGCTTCGGTATGAGGACATCCTCGCCGATCCGCTCGCGGCTGCGGGATCGGTGCGGGGGTTTCTGGGCTTGGAGATGGACGACGCGGCGTTGGCGGCGGTCGTCGAGTCCTCGAGCTTTGCGCGGATGCGGGAGATCGAGCAGCGCGAGGTGAGCGAGCGGCGGCCGGGGTTCTTCCGCGAGCGGCACAAGACGGGGGTGGCGTCGCGGGGCGTGTGGTTTACCAACCGCGGGTCGAGCGGGGGCGGTCGGGCGGTGTTGACCGAGGAGGAGGTCGGCCGCGCGATGGAGACGTTCGGCGGGTTGATGTCGGAGTTGGGCTACGCGGACCCGAGGGGCGGGGGTGACCGGGTGTCGGGCGGGCCGGGGGGCGGTTGAGGGGGGCGGGCGGAGACGCCGAAAACGCCACACGCCCGCGTTGAGGCGGGCGTGTGGCTGAGAGAGAGATGAGGAGAAAGACTGAATCGTGAGGTCGTACGGCCGGGGTGGGCCGCGGGTTCGCATGGGTTAGCGCCGGCGCTTGATGCAGGCGATGCCGCCGACTCCGAGGAGCGCGAGTGAGCCGGGAGCGGGGACGACGAACTGGACGATGCTTCCGGTGGAGTCGGGGCCGAAGGAGGAGCCTCCGGCGAAGTCGAGCGAGCCGAAGCTGGGCGGCAGGCCGGCGGCGTTGGCGTAGTCCTGGATGATGAAGGCCCAGATCTCGCCGGGCTCAAAGATGCCGTCGGCGGCGATGGACTCGAAGACGAGGTTGCGGTTCGAGCCGAGGGCGTCGATGCGGAATGCTTCTCCGACGGCACCGGGGGCGACGACAGAGTCGGCGAACCCGTCGGTATTGCTGATGGCGGTGTCGAGATCGGCGACATAGAAGAGGTTGTCCCAGTACCTGCCCGAGAGGTTGGTCATCTCGACGAGGACGTTGGGGAAGTTCTGGTCGTCGGACATGAAGCAGGCCGATTGGTTGGTGATCGTCCAGACGGTGGAGATCAGCTCGTCGGTGGGGAACAGCGGGCCTTCGCCGAGCTCTTCGATGGCGCGGAGGTTGCCGTGGCTGTCGCAGAGGGGCCCGTCGACGTAGTGGCCGTCGACCGGGTTTGCGGCGGCGGAGCCGGCGAGGAGTGCGAGGGTGAGGCTGACGATGGTTGTGCGGTTCTGCATGATGTTGCTCCGTTTCAGGGGGATGTGGGTTGGACGCGTCCGAGGTGACAGCGACGGCGGGGCCGTTCGGTCACGGACTCGGGAAGGTTTTTTCAGAGCGTGTCCGTCGCGCACGTGGGATGCTGGACCGGATGGCGGCGGGGGGGTGACGATTGGGGATGCGGATCGGACTGGCAACGTGCGGAGTGCTCCCCGAGCCCGATCACGACGAGGCGCCGCTGCTGGCGGCGCTGCGTGATGCGGGGCACCGGGCCGAGACGGTCGCGTGGGACACGCCGGCCGGCTCGACGCGGTCGTTGGCGGCGTTTGACGCGGTGTGTCTGCGGGCGACGTGGAACTACGCGCACCGGGCGGATCGGTTTCTCGCGTGGGTAGAGGCGGCGTCTTCGGTGACGAGGGTGCTGAACCCCGCGTCAGTCGTGCGCTGGAATGTGGAGAAGACGTATCTGCGGAGGCTCGAGGCGCGCGGCGTGCCGATCGTGCCGACGGTGTTTGTGGAGGCGGGGGCGGCGGCGGATGTGGGCGGTGTGGTCGGCGAGCGGGGGTGGGACAGGGTTGTCATCAAGCCGACGGTGGGGGCGGGGTCGGTGCTGGCCGAGCGGTTCGAGACCGGGCGGGCGGGGGGTGTTGCCGCGGCGCAGGCGTTTCTGGACACGCACGCGCCGGCTCGCGGGATGATGATCCAGCGGTACATGCCGTCGGTCGAGGCGGGGGAGACCGGAGAGCTGGCGATCGTGACGATCGGCGGCGGGGTGTCGCACGGCGTGCGGAAGCGGCCGCGGTTTGCGTCGGAGGATGAGCGTGTGGAGGGCGCGAGCCCGACGGGCGCGGAACGCGCGTTCGCGGCGCGGGTGCTCGACGCGGCGGGGGAGGAGTTGGGCGGCGCGGAGGTGCTCTACGCGCGTGTGGATGTGATGCGCGGCGACGGCGGGGAGATCCTGCTCAGCGAGTTGGAGCTGATCGAGCCGTCGTTGTATTTCGGGTTGTGCGAGGGTGCGGCCGAGGCGTTTGTCGGGGCGCTCGAGCGTGTGATGGGCTAGCCGGGAGGTCAGCCGCGGGGATGGAACTTCTTGTGGACGCTGCGCAGGCGGTCCTTGTCGACGTGGGTGTAGATCTGGGTGGTGGCGATGTCGGCGTGGCCGAGGAGCTCCTGCACGACGCGGAGGTCGGCGCCGCCGGAGAGCAGGTGGGTCGCGAAGGAGTGGCGGAGGATGTGGGGGTGCACGTCGTGCAGTTCGGCGATCGCGGCGTACTTTTTGACGAGCTGCCAGACGCGGACGCGTTCGATCGGGCGGCCGGTGTGGGTGAGGAAGACGCGGCCCTTGTCGCGCCCGTCGGGTCGGAGCAGGCGGGGGCGGCAGGTGGCGAGATAGTCGGCCAGGGCGTTGCGGGCGGGCGTGCCCATGGGGACGAGCCGTTGCTTGTCGCCCTTGCCCGTGACGCGGACGACGCCGAGGGTGTCGATGACTTCGCTGAGGCCGAGGGCGCCGACCTCGCTGGCGCGGAGGCCGCTGGCGTACATGAGCTCGAGCATGGCGCGGTCTCGGGCGTGGTAGGGGATGGCGTCGGGCTTGGCGTTGGGGTCGGGCTGTGGTGCTTCGAGGAGTGCCTTGACCTGGCGGGGGGAGAGGACGCCGGGGATCTTCTTCCAGCGGGTGGGCTGGTCGAGGAAGTCGGCGGGGTTCTTCTCGATCTCCTTGCGGGCGGCGAGCCAGCGGAAGAAGACCTTGAGCGTGGCGAGGTGTCGGGCGACCGAGGCGGGGGCGAGGCCGCGGCGGCTGAGGTGGGCAACGTGTGCGGCGAGGTCGCGGTGTCCGGTGCTGGCGATGTCGCGGATGCCGAGTGTGTGGAGGTGGGCGAGCAGTTCGCGGATGTCGCGGCCGTAGGCGTCGAGGGTGTTGGCGCTCATGCCGCACTCGACCCGGAGGTAGGCGGTGAAGTTGGTCTGGGCGGCGCGCAGGCTCGGCGCGAGGTCTTCGGGGAGGACGGGCGGGGGGCTCGCGGCTTGGGATTCGCGGGGGGCTGGGGTCACGTGTGGATGATCGGCGTGTGGGGGCTGCGGGGGTCAATACGGGTGCGGGGAGTCAAAAAAGACGGCCCCGGCCTTGTGGGGCCGGGGCCGAATGTACCCGGGGTAGGGTCCTGCGGGGCGTGTCGCGTCCGTGCGGTGCCCGCTGTAGGCGTCCTTGCCTGATTACCCGAGGAGCTGCAGGGCGGCCTGCGGCTGGTTGTTGGCGATCGAGAGCACGTTGGTCGACGCCTGGGAGAGGATCTGGGAGCGGGTGAGTGCCGCGGTCTCGGAGGCGAAGTCGGCGTCGCGGATGACGCTCTCTGCGGCGGCGGTGTTCTCGACGGCGATGCCGAGGCTCCGGATGGTTGCGCCGATGACGTTCTTCTGGAACGCACCGAGGCGGCCTCGGAGGCTGGACACCTGGCTGATCGCCTCGGTGACGATCTTCTGGGCCTGTGTGCCGTCGGAGTCGGAGACGTTGTAGGCCTTGCCGGAGGCGAGGTCGTCGAGGAATCCGTTGACGCTGGAGCCGAGCTTGCGTGCGGCGACGTCACCGATGCCGAGGGAGACCTGGCCGCCGATGTCGACGGTGGGGGCGAGCTGGAAGTCCGCACCGCCGCCGGTGATGGAGAACGCGTCGATCTGTGCGAGCGTCTGCGAGGCGGAGGTGGACAGCGTCATCTCGACATCGAGGAAGTCGGTGTTGATGCTGATGTTCTTGCCCTTGGTGGTCGCGGCGATGCCGTTGATGATGGCGCCGATGTCCTGACCGTTGTCGCGGATGCCGTTGGAGGCGTTGGTGGAGTCGAAGAGCGCGTCGACGGTGGTCTCGATCGTGCCGGCGTCGTCGGCCTCCATCGTGTAGATACCGATGTTGGTGTCGGAGCCCTGCATGCCGGCCTCGTTGATGACCTTGACGGTCGAGAACTGGTCGTCGCCGAAGTCGCTCGAGATCAGGGCGATACCGGTGTTGGAGCCGGACGAGGCGACCGAGGCGGTGATGCCGGTGATGTCGGAGAAGGTGTTGATGGCGGTGACCATGTCGCTCAGGGCGGTGCCGGAGGCGAACTGGAGCTCGCGGCTGCCGTTGGCGCCGGTGATCTCGATGGTGAAGTTGCCCGAGTCGGCGCTGTTGAGGTCCAGGCTGGTCCCGCCGAACGAGAGGAACAGGATGCCCTGCTGCGCGGACTGGGTGACGATGACGTCGATGGCCTGGGAGGAACCGTTGAACTTGGCGCCGTTGACCTTGAAGTCGGAGACGGCCGAGTCGATCGAGCTGACCTGGTAGTCGAAGTTGCCGTTGAGGAGCTTCATGCCCTGGAAGCTGGTGGCGCCGGCGATGCGGTCGATGGTCTGCAGGATCGAGTCGATCTGCAGCTGGTTGGCGTCACGCTCTTCCTGCGAGAGGCCGCCGGTGCTGGAGCTGGTGTTGACCAGGCCCTGCAGCTCGGTGAGCATGCTGGAGATTTCCTGAAGACCACCCTCAGCGGTGTTGACGACCTGATCGGCTCGGGTCGCGTTGCTGATGGCGGAGTTGGTCGCGGTGATCTCGGCGCGGAGGTTCTCCGACGCGATGAGGCCGGACGGGTCGTCCTTGCCTCGGTTGATTCGCAGACCGGTGCTCAGGCGCTCCAGGGAGCGGTTGAGCATCTGGTTGTTCTGCCCGAGCACACGCTGGGCGACCATGGACTGAACGTTGGTGTTGATGCGACTCATCGAGTCCTCCGTGCCTTGTATTGGATGGCCGGTGCCATCTCCCAACCCCGGTTTCCCGATGCGCTTCCTTGCTCGCTCTCGGGTGTGACATCTGTCACGAGGATCCCGAATCCGTTCGGGGCCCTTGTGGCCGGAGTCTTGCCCCGGCTTGATCTGAGCCATCGACGAGCCGGATAGGCGGGTTGAGTCCGAGACGCTTTGAGTGCACGGAAAAACACGGAATCTGCGGGCGTCTAGGTGGAAGCACGCATAAAAAACCCCCGGGCGAGGGCCCGGGGGAGTGTGTGAGGGTGTGTCTGGTGGCTGGTTGTCCGGGTTATCCGAGGAGCTGGAGCACCTGCTGGGACTGCTGGTTGGCCAGCTGCAGGACGGTGGTGCCGGAGCTTGCGAGGATCTGTGCCCGGGTGAGCTTGCTGGTCTCGAGGGCGAAGTCGGAGTCTCTGATCACCGAGTTGCTGGCGGTGAGGTTCTCGTAGGAGGCCTGGAGCGACCGGATATTGGTCTGGAGGCCGTTGCGTTCGATGGAGCCGAGCCTTCCCCGGAGGATGGTGATGTCGTCGATCGCGGACTGGACGACGTCGCTTGCGAGTGTGAAGTCGCCGCGTTGCACGCTGGCCTCGATGGAGTTGGAGCCGCCGGACTTGATGGAGCTGAGGTAGTGGAGGGTGCCGTCGTCGAGGACGCCCCCGAGCGTTGAGGCCGCGACGGAGCCGATACCGATGCTCAGCTGCTGCTGGGCGGTGATATCCGGGCCGAGCTGGAAGAGCGCACCGCCGCCGGTGATGTTGAAGGTGCTGTTGGTGGCGGTGGGGTCGGTGGCGAAGGCCTCTGCCAGGAGCAGCTCGACGCCGAGCGACTGGGAGTTGACCGAGACGTTGAGCCCCTTGCCGGTGGCGAGGTTGCCGTTGACGAGGGCGGAGACGTCTCGTCCCTTGTCGCGTGTGGCGTCGATGAGGCTGCCCCAGGGGAAGCCGCCGGAGGTGTCGGGGTACTCGTCGGCGTCGTCGAAGCGGAGCGTCTGCCAGCCGTCGTCGGCGGGGTCGGGCCCGCCGAGGCGTCGGACGGAGACGAAGGAGGAGGAGCCGTACTCGGCCGATTGGAAGACGATGCCGGAGTTGACGTCGCCGTTGATGAGCGAGGCTTCGACGCCGATGATGGCGGAGAGCTTGTTGACGCCGGCGACGACGCTGCTGAGGCTGACGCCGGACTGGAAGGTGAGGACCTCGACGCCGTCGGGGCCGGCGATCTCGAGGGTGATCGAGGAGAGCAGGACGCCCGGGGGCGTGGTGCCGCCGTTGTAGTAGAGGCCGCCGGTCTGCGCCGAGGCGAGGACGTCGACCTCGACCTCGAGGCTGTCGACGTTGATGAGGCTGGCGTTGTTGACCTTGGCGCGGCTGATCTCGGAGGTGTCCACACCGGAGAGGGTGTAGTCGAGCGAGCCGTTGAGCAGCTTGAGTCCGCCGAAGGTGGCGGTGTTGCTGATGCGGGTGATCGAGTCGATGGCCGAGTCGATCTGCAGCTGGTTGGCGGCCCGTTCCTCCTCTGAGTTGGCGCCGGTGTTGGCCGACTCGACCATGAGGGCGCGGATCGAGGTGAGCAGGTCGCCGACCTCGGCGAGGCCCGACTCGGTGGTGGCGATGACGGCGCTTGCGCGTTCGACGTTGCGCATGGCCTGCTCGATCCCGTTGAGGTCGGAGCGGATGCGTTCGGTGATGATGAGCCCCGCGGGGTCGTCGGCGCCCCTGTTGATGCGGAGGCCGGTGGAGAGCCGCTCGAGTCTGAGCTGCAGCTCCGAGTTGTTCTTTGAGAGGTTCGCTTGCGCGATGAGACTTGGGATATTCGAGTTGATCCTCGACATGGCAATCCTCCGTGACTGAGGCCGAGGTGACGGGGCGGGCGATGCGCTGTGCCGGCGACTTAGCCGGTGCGCTTGGCGGCCGGGTTGGCCGTCTTGACGATGGGTTCGGGAGACGAGGTGCGGACGGGTCGGGCGAGCTGTGCGGCCTTGGCTCTCGCGGCGGCGCGGTCGGGCCCTGGCTGGATGGTCTGGCTGATCATCTGAAGATCACCGTTGAGCTTCGCGGCGTGTTCGTTCTCGCTGCGGATGGCCTCGTAGACCTCTTTGCGATGAACCGCGATGCTTGTTGGGGCGGTGATGCCCAGACGCACTTTGTCGCCGCGGATGTCGACGACCGTGATCTCGATATCATCGCCGATCATGATCGTCTCGTCTCGCTGACGTGAGAGCACGAGCATGGGGTGGCTCCTGCATGACGATGGTTGCCGTGGAACTGCTCACGGAAACCGGTGAAACGTCGCGTGCCCCGGGGGCGTGGCGGCGTGGGAAGCATTCCGGACGTTCGGTGGCGCAGCGATCGCGCAGAGGCATGAGTGTCCGGACACGTTTGGCACAAATGGGTTCAGGCCGAGGCGGCCTCGGACGTGGCGGCGACCTTCATCAGGGGATGGCGCGTGGTCCACTTCTTCTCGGCGAGCACCATCTGCTCACCGGAAAGACTGAGTGTGTTGATCACGAGCGGCCCCTGGAGATTGCCGGTGAGGTCCTGATCGACCTTGTTGACAATCACGAAGACCTGGGCGTCCTTGGTCTCCTTCAGGCCGAGCGATTCCATCTGCTCGGGTCTGATCTGGACGCCGTATTCGGGGACAAAGAGCGTGGGGTCCGTGACGACGAACGCCAGCTCCGGATCGTCCACCGACTGGAGCCAGAAGAAACACGCGTCGTCTCCGGGCTCGAGCAGGCAGAATCGTGAATGCTGCGGGAAACCCAGCAGCCCTTTGGCAAAGGTGATCACGCGGTCCTCCGCGATATCGATCACTCCAAACCGTGAGGTCCGCACTTCCATTGTGCGCTCCCGTTCAATACGGCCTACTCCTAAGCAATCGATCCCCGACGAACCACGCCGGCGGACGTCCTGTCCTCGATCAGACCCGCGGCCGAGACGGGTCCTGGCTTGCTTTTAAAGACCGGTGAACGGGTTTCCCCGATCGGCCGGTGTCTCTCTCGTCCCCCGCTACAGATAGTTCAGCAACGACAGGCTGGAGATCGTGGCGGTGGTCTGCAGGGCGGCCTGCAGCTGGGTCTGCAGAAGCGAGAGCTGCGTCGCGGCCTGCGCAAAGTCTGCGTCTTGAAGTTGGCTGAGCAGGCTGGCGTCGAGCACGTTTCGGTCCTCCAGGGCGTCGGTCTCGCGGCCGACCCGGTTGGCATAGCCGCCGACGAGGGCCCGCGTCTCGGCGAGCGTGTCGACGGCGTTTCCGATGTTCTCCCCCGCAATCCCTATGCCAGACGTGCTGTCGTCCCTCAGGCTGTCCCGGAGGTCGATCAGCCAGGAGAACACGTTCTGCGGCCGGATCTTGGCGCGGTCGTCGCCGGCGATGCTCGAGCCGTCGTCGCTGCGCTCGCCGCCGAGCAGCCCGAGGTCGGCCGCCGCCTGGGAGTTGTTGCGGGGCTCGATCGCGATGGGGTCGGACATGCCGCTGGCGGTGTTGTCCTGGGCCAGCACGATGCCGTTGCCGTCGGTGGCGAGCGAGGCGGTGAAGAGGCTCGCGGGCATGCCCTGGTCGGCGAGCTGGTCGGCGGCCTGGGTGTTGATGGCCTCGAGCATGGTCTCGACGGTGGCCATGTCGCCGGGTCCGAAGTTGACGTCGATGGTCCCGCCGTTGCCCAGCGTGATAGTAAAGTCGATATCGAGGCTCGAGTCGGGGTCGCCGGAGTCGGGATCGACCGCGCCGGTGATGTAGCGGACGCCGCGTCCCTCGTTGAAGTCCGACAGGCGGGTGGCGGTGTCGAGGGTGCGGATGCCCAGGGCCGAGGCGGTGCCGCCGTTGTCCTGGACCTCTTCGATCGAGAGGGCGTTGTCGGCGCTGGAGGCGACCTCGTTGTAGACGTTGATGCCGGTGCCGTCGGCGTTGATCTCGACGCGGACGCCGAGGCCGGAGGCCTCGATGCGGTTGCGGATGTCCTGGAGGCTCTCCGAGCCGGCGAGGTCCACCGTGCGGGTGACGCCGTGGGCGCGGAGGCGGATGCGGCCGAGGTCGACCCCGTCGAGGCCCCGGAGGCTGGTCAGCGGCGTGTTCCAGGACAGGCGCGGGTTCAGGCTGATGCCCGCGTCGGTCGCGGCGTCGAAGGCGAGCGACTCGTCGTCGGCCGCGAGGCCGAGGTCGAGGGCGGTGGTCCCGGTGCCCACATCGGAGAAGACGAGCGTCGGGTTGGTGCCGCCGGCGTCGTCCACGTCGATGGTGAGCGAGCTGCCGTCGAAGGAGACCCCGCCGGGGCCGAGGACGGTGGTCTCGTTCTCGGTCTCGTAGGCGAGGATCGCGGCGGTGACGCGGTCGATGACGTCGTCGACGGTCTCGGCGGTGGACAGGTCGATCGACTGCGGGGTGCCGCCGTCGAAGGAGAACTTGACGACCCCGCGCTGCACGCCGATGCCGCGGGCACCGTCGAGGTTGGCCAGGCGGGTGTCTGCGGTGAGGTCCGGGTCGAGGTCCGAGGTTCCTCTGACGCGGCTCGAGGTGTTGCCGAGGAGGGTGTCGCCGCCGAGGGTGACGGGGATGGAGCCGTTGAGGTCGAGGTCGGTGGTCATGCCCGGGCCGCGGCCGGTGTAGCGGTAGCCCCCGAGGAAGGAGTGGAGGGGCTGGTCGTCCGGAGTGCTCCCGGCGAAGACGTGGCCGACGCGTGAGTCGCGGTTGGCGATCTGGAAGAGCCCGTCGATGATGGACTGGATGACGATGGCCTGGCTGGCCCGTTCGCCCTCGCTCGAGCCGAAGCTGACCTGCTCGCTGGCGATGGACTGGGCCTCGAGCAGCAGGTCGCTCGCCTCGCCGAGGGCCTGGTCGAGCGTCGCCAGCGAGCTGTCGGCGACCTGCAGGTTGCGCGAGAGCTGTTCGGCGCGGTCGATCCGGGTCTGGACCGCGGCGATCGTCGAGGCTTTGACCGAGTCGTCGGAGGGCCGGAGGATGGCCTTGCCGGTGGAGAGCTGGTTGGCGATCCGGAAGATGTCGAGGTTGGTGCGGTTGATGGTGGACAGCGAGTATTGCGACCTGAGCAGGTCGGGGACGCGTCCGAGATTGGAGGGGATGCTTGACATGGTGCGGTGCGCCTAGACGCTGGCGAGCAGTGTGTCGAGGAGTTCGCGGGCGACGGAGATCACGCGGGCCGAGCCCTCGTACTGCTTTTGGTAATTGATGAGGTTGATGGATTCCTCGTCGATGCTGACGCCGCTGGCGGCCGCGCGCTGGGCCTCGAGGCTCTCGCTGACGATCGCGGTCGACTGGAGGCGGTCCTGGGCGAACTCGGTGTCGACGGCGATGCGCTGGACCCGCTGGGCCCAGTGCTCCTGGAGGCTGTTGCCGGACAGGGCGTCGATGCCGTTCTCCTGCAGGTTGGCGATCGCCAGCGAGGTGCCGTTGTCCACGACGGTGTCGTCGATCATCTTGGCCGTGGCCAGGCGGGTCGGGTCGTCGAGCAGATCGCTCCGCACGTTGATGTCCGCGGCGGTGGTGCCGCGGAAGTAGGCGTTGACGCCGAGGACCGCCAGCACGTCGGAGGTGTCGTCGGCGAAGGCGACCTCGTAGCCGGCGTCGGCGTTGATCTGGAGGCGTCCGTCTGCGCCGAAGGTGGCCGAGAGGTTGTCGATGCCGTTGAGGGCGGCGCGGAGGTCCTCGACCGAGGTGTCGTCGTCGTAGCCGGGCACGCCGGCGTCGGTGATGCCGTCGAGATCGACATCGATGCGGACCGTCTGGCTGAGGCCGCTGTCCTTGTGCGTGATGTTGACCGTGAACCCGCCGTTGACGGCCTGGAAGGGCAGGTCGGCGAACGCGGTGTTGAGCGGCGAGTTGATCGCGGTGGTGCGGTCGGCGGGGGGGATCGTGCGGAGCGAGCTTGTCGAGGTGAGCCCCGGGGTGGGGATGCCGGTGGAGTGGAGCTTGTTGACCTCGAAGATGAGCTGGGAGGCGATGTCGTCGAGCGTGCCGAGTGTCTCCTCGATGCCGATGTCGCGGCTGGCGAGCAGGCCGCCGATCATCCCGCCGTCGATGGGGAGGGGCTGGCCGTTCGTGCTGAGGACGACCGTGGACGTGAGGCGCGAGCCGTCGGTGTCGACGCGGACGTTGATGCCGAGGTTCCGCGCGCCCAGCACCACCGGCGTGCCGGCGACCAGCACGTCGTACTGGCCGTCGGCCTGCTCGACGATGTTGGTGTCGACGAGCTCGCTGAGGCTGGTCACGAGCATGTCGCGCTGGTCGCGCAGGGCGTTGGCCTGCGCGGCGCCGCGTTCGGTGCGGACGATCGACTTGTTGAGGTCGGCGATGCCGTCGAGCAGCTCGTTGGCGCGGCCGGCGAGGCCGTCGAGCTGCGACTGGATCTGCTGGCGGACGTCGAGGACATCGCTCCGGATGTTGTGCATGAACTCGGCGAGGCGCTGGCCCTGCTGCACGACCAGGGTGTTGGAGTTCTCGAGGTTGGCCGCCCCCGACCACCCGCCGAAGAAGCTGGCCAGCTCGCTGGAGAGGTCGTTGCCGGTGAGTTCCTGCAGCGTGGCCTCGAGGGCGCTGAGCGAGTCGAGCTGCGCCGAGGCCGAGGCGTACTGCGCCTGGCTCGACCAGAGGCGAGCCTGGACCGCCTCGGAGACCTGCCGGGCGATGCCGCCGATGCTGACGCCCCGGCCGATGCTGCCGTAGGCGCCGAGCGTCTGCCCGCGGCTCGGCAGGAGCGACATGATCTGCCGCGAATAGCCGGGGGTGGAGGCGTTGGCGATGTTGTTGGCCGCGACCTGGACCCCGGCCTGACTGGCGGTCAGTCCGCTCCGTCCGATCAGCATGGCTGAGGTGAGGCTCATGGGGTGCTGGGTGGGGTCCTTGGGGGTGGTTACGAGGTCATGTCGAAGCCGGTGACGACGGTGGCGCCGGCGTCAACGCGTCCGGCGCGGCCGTAGGTCCCGGCGTGGTTGAGGCTCTGCTGGATCTGCTGCACGATGCCGCGGACGTGGGAGAGCATGGCGTCTGCCGCGGCCCGGAGGCGTCGCTGCTCGGTGCGTGCGTTGATGATCAGCTCGCGGAGCCTGGTCGCCAGCTCGAGGGCCGTGCCCCGCTGGGGCTCGGGCAGCTGCGATGCCAGATAGGAGAGCGTGGCCTCGGGCTGGTCTGGGGCGATCCTGACGGTGAGCTGCTTGCGTTGCTCGTCGAGCCGCGCGATGTCGCGGCAGATCGCGTCGACCCGGACCGAGGCCTCGGCCATGGCGTTGGTGTCGGCGGTGCGGAGCGAATCGCGGTGCTGACCGGCGGCGACCAGCAACGCCTCGTGGGCGTTGACGAGTTCGCTCAGCAGGTCGTGCAGATCGTCGTGCAGCCGCTCTGGCGAGCGGTCGGCCTTGACGCCGCGGTGTGGGGACGGTTTGGTGATGGTCGCGTTGGTCATATCGCCGGCTCCTCCGGCTTTGCCTTGCGCCCGGCGTTGTGCTCAGGCGGTGGCGGTGAACTGGGGCTGCGCATCCGTGCGCATTTGCTGACGCATATCGCGTGCCAGTCGGTCCACGAGCGGGAATCGTGCCGATTGGGTGATCTCCTGCGCAAATTTGGCATCGAGCATGGACTGGAACTGCTGTTCGCCGCGCGTGGGCTTGAAGGGCTCGGCGGCCTGGTTGCTCTCGCGCATCTGCTTGAGGATGGGTTGGACGAGGACCACCGCGACGAGCCGCTCGGCGGTGGCACGGGCCCGGTCCTCGGCGGTCTTCTCCTTCGCGTCGTCGCTGTCGTCGGTCTTGTCGACCTCGGCGGCGCCGGACATGGAGAGGATGCGGGAGAAGTCGGCCTGCTCGCGGGTGAGCGAGGTGTCGGGCAGCAGATGGCTGCGGGAGGCGCCGCTGGCGAAGGGTGTCGGCGGTGATGTGCTGGCGACCTGCATCGGTTACTCCATCACCAGCTCGGCGTGGAGCTTGCCCATCTTGTGGATCTGCTGGATGATCTTGATCTTGTCGCTGGCGGGGACCTGCAGCTGGGCGAAGGCGTCGAGGAGGTCCTGCAGCCGCGTCCCGCTGGTGGTGCTGGCGTCCTCGGTCGAGATGCCGAGCCATTCGGTCTGGCTCACGAGCGGGTCGGCGGGCGTGGGGATGAGTGGGGGCGTGGTCGAGGCGATGTTGATGCCGTTGGCCGAGACCGCGACGGGGCTGATGCGGACATCGCCGGTGAAGGTGATCGTGCCCGAGCGGACGTTGCAGATGACGCGGGCCGGGAGCTTGAGCAGCTCGGTGGCCAGCTGGGTGATCATGATGTCGGCGACGAAGGGCGTCGGGTCGGGGCGTTCGCCCTCGGGGATGACCACCAGCACCTCGCGGTCGTCGATAGCTCGGGCGACCCGCATGCCGAGGGCCGAGGGCGAGGCGAAGTAGTTGTCGTTGATCGCCGTCGCGACCTGCGCGGCCGAGGCGTAGCCGCGGTAGTGGGGCTCGAGCACCAGCCGGAAATGGGTGTCCGGCGCCGGCGCGACCAGATCGCGGATGATCTGGGCTCCGCCGGCGACGCGGGCGGTGGTGGTGATGTCGGGGTCGAGCAGCATGACGGGCCCGGAGGCCATCGCGAAGACCGGGCTCCCGGGGATCGGCCCCAGCAGCGGGCTGACGTAGAGCTGCCCGCCCTCGAGGCTCTGGGCGCTGCCGATGGTGGAGACCGTGATGTCGAGCTGGTCGTTCTTGCGCGCGCCGCCCCGCGGGACGCGGCAGGTGATCATGACCAGCGCGACGCTCTTGGTCTTCTCGAGCTGCTTGAGGTCGGGGACGGGGTTGCCGTTGAGCTGGAGGACCTGGGCCAGGGGGCGAGCGGTGGCGAGTTCCTTGCCGGAATCGCCGGTGCCCGGCAGGCCCACGACCAGACCGATGCCCTGCAGGTCGTAGCCGCCCTCGGTGCTCAGACGCGCGATCTCGCGGACGGTGACGGTCTGGGCGGTCGCGATGGGCGCAAGACCGAGCACGCAGGCGAGAGCGAGCAGGCGGAATCGAACGGTCGCGAGCGGGCGTGTCATCTGGGGGGCTCCGTCGGGGTCGGGTTCGGAACGGATCAGAAGTTGAAGATGGCCTCAAGAACGCGGGGGATCAGGCCCTTCTTGGCGGTCTTGGCGACCTCGCCCTCGGTGGTCTGGGCGATGTTGAGGTTGGCCAGCTGGGAGGAGTTGAGGGTGTTGGCGTCGGTGATGTCCTCCTGGCGGCAGACGCCGGAGAGGACGATCGTCTTGGACTCGCCGTCCTGCGACTGGACGGTCTTGCGGGCCTCGACGACGAGCGTGCCGTTGGGCTTGACGTCGATGATCTCGGCGGTGATCCGCGCGACGAAGCGGTCGGAGCGTTTGGCGGTGCCCTCGCCCTTGAACTTCTGGTTGCTGTCGATGCCGAGGGAGGCGATGTTGGAGCGGTCGCCGGGCTGCAGACGCAGCTCGAGCAGCTCGAGCAGATCGGGGAACGCCGAGACGTCGGCGCCGATGTCGTAGTCCTTTTTGGTGTCGAGAGTCTGCGAGCTCTCGGCCGAGCTGCTCTCGTCGATGATCAGGGTGATCAGGTCGTGCACCTCGTACTGGCGCGGCTCGGGCACGCTGATGTAGAGCATGCTCATCGCCCGGAGGTTCGCGGCCGGGTCCGGATCGCCGATCTCGTTGACCGGGACCTCGTACTGCGCGTCATAGAAGGACTGCGCCGAGGTCACGCCGGGGAGCGTCAGGGCTGCGCCGAGCGCAAGAATCGCCGGTGCGGTCCGTTGATCGGGTCGGTGGTGGTGGCGTTGCATGCGCATCTCCGCGATGAGGGTCAGTCGTCGGCGGAGTCTGACGCAACCGGTGTGCCGGTAGCGGCGGGGCCCTGGAAGGTCCAGACCTGGGCCTCGCCCTTGCCGATGACCGTGGCGCGGAAGCGGGTCTTGGGGTCGTGCTGCGGCGAGAACTCGATCGTGTCGCCGGCACGCCCGGGCTCGCGTGCGTACGCCGCGCGGCGGAGGACGATGCCGTCCAGGATCACCCGGACCATCGCCGGGTCGCCCTTCTCGATGACCACCGGCGGCTCGACGAGGCGGGATTCGATCGTCTCGCCGGGGCTGAGGCTCCGCATCGCCGCGGCACCCAGTGCGACCTCGGGGGAGGCGAAGCTGTCGGTGGGGGAAACCCAGCGGGTCTCGGTCGTGAAGTCCTCCGGGCCGAGGATGGAGCGTTTGGTGACGGCCCGGCTCACCACGGCGACCTCGCGCCGCACCAGCACGCCGACCCGGAGCGACTCCCGCAGCACCAGCCGGTTGGGCTCGTAGACAGAGACCCGGATCGGCATCCGCGCCGACGAGCCGACCGGGTCGATCTGGACCACCCGACCGGTCGTCGGGGTGTCGAGCGTCTGGGCGTCGGTGGGGCCGAAGGTCAGGCGGAGTGCGTGCGGCGGGGTCTGCAGGATGCGGGAGATCTCGCGGGCGACCGCGCCGCGGACGGTCTGCAGGCCGATGAGCGCGTCGGCGGTGGCGGAGCGGGGTTTCGGGGCGGCGGCGGTGGTGGGGGCGTCGGTGTGTTGGGCCCGGCCGAGGACGCGGATGTCGCACTCGCTGCCCTGGAAGGCCACCAGCCCGACGGCGGCGCCGAGCCGGGCTTCGACCGTCTGCCGCACGAGGTCGATGCCGATGCTGCACCAGCCGTCGGCGTCGGTCGGGTGGGAGATGGGGTCTTCGATGAGGATGAGGCCGGCGAGCTCGCCCGCCCGGGTCCCGGTGAGCGTCGCGATGTTGCCCAGGCGGAGCGGCTCGTCGCCGAGGACCCGAGCGGTGCGGTCGAGGCGGAGCGTGGTCTGCGCGCGCGCCGGGGAGGGCAGCCAGAGTGTGGCAACGGCGAGGAGCAGAATCGTGAGCGTCCGTGCGTGCATGTCACCGACCTCCGGTCAGTGGGGGTGGGGCGTTATCGCCGGAGCTGGGCGACCGAGCGGAGAGTCTCGTCGGCGGCCCGGATGGAGTTGCTGTTGAGCTCGAAGGCCCGCTGGGTGCGGATCATCTCGATGAGCTCGCGGGTGGGGTCGACGTTCGAGCTCTCGAGGGCGTTCTGCTGGATCGAGCCGCGGTTTTCCTCGCCGGCGATGCCGTCGAGGGCCGGCCCGCTGGCGGCGGTCTCGGCGAAGAGGTTCTCGCCGACCTGCTTGAGGCCGGCGGGGTTGACGAAGGTGCTGATCTCGATCTGGCCGGCCTCGATGGGGTCGGTGGACCCAGCTTCGGAGTAGAAGACGGTGCCGTCGGGCGAGATCGTGATGTCCGTGGCGCTCTCGGGCAGTGTGATGAGCGGCTCGAGCCGGCGTCCCTGGTCGTTGGCAAGGACGATCTCGCCGTCGGAGTTGAGTGAGAAGTTCCCTGCGCGGGTGTAGGCGAAGCCGTCTGCGCCGATGGAGTCCTGCACGGAGACCTTGAAGAACCCGAGGCCGTCGATCATGAGGTCGAGAGGCCGGCCTGTCGCGAGGGGGGCGCCCTGTGCGAAGCCGACCTGGGTGCCCGAGACCTTGACGCCGAGGCCGACGTAGAGGCCGGTGGGGCGCTGGTCGCCGTGGGCGTTCTCGACGCCGGGCTGTGCCCGCTCGACGTACATCAGGTCCTGGAAGTTGGCGCGGCTGTGCTTGAAGCCGGGGGTGTTGATGTTGGCGAGGTTGTTGGCCGTGACGTCGAGCTGGGTGTTGAGGGCGCTGAGGCCGGACGCTGCGGACTGGAGGGCGATGACGGCCATGGGCGGGGATCCTCGTGCGCGGGAGGGGGTCTCGTGACTGACAGAACCGGCTAGCCCACGCGGGCGAAGCGGTTGATGGCCTGATCGAGCAGGCGGTCGTGGTAACTGATCATGCCGAGGTTGGCCTGCGCATCGCGCGAGGCGGACTCGATGGCCATGAGGGCGTCGATCTCGTTGACGGCGGCCTCTTCCACCGCACGCTGCTCGACGTGGCCCTCGGCCTGGCGACGGTTGGCCAGCTGGGACTGATCGGCGACGAAGAGGCCGTCGGGGCCCTTCCGCAGCATGCTGCGGTTGGGGACGGTCGTGAGGCTGAGCGAGGCGACGGTCTCCCCGTTCTGGATGATCGCGCCGTCGGGGTTGATGGTGACGGCGCCGGTGTTGGTCAGGCGGATGGGCTGGCCGTTGGTGCCGGCGACGGGCATGCCGCTGGTGGCCGAGACCAGGCGGCCGCCGCCGTCGAGGGCGAATCTGCCGTCGCGGCTGAGGCGGAGTCGGTTGCCGGAGGTGTCCTGCTCGGCGATGAAGGTGAAGAACCCGTCGCCGCGGATCGCCAGGTCGAGCTCGTTGTCGGTCGAGCGGATGACGCCCTGTGTGAAGTCGGTGCGGGTGGGTGCGGCCATGACGCCTGCGCCGAGGCGCTCGAGCATGGCGTTGGAGGGCAGGTAGCCGAGGTCGTCCTCGATCCGGGCCGCGTCACGCTGGCGGGTGGTGGCGATGTCCGGCTTGAAGCCGACCGTGTTGAGGTTGGCGAGATTGCTCGAGTAGAGGTCCTGGCGGTGGACCGCGTTGAGCGCGCCGGAGGCGGAGATGTACAGGCCGTAGTTCATTGCCGAGTTCGCTCCGGACCGGGGGTGGTCCGGGAGGCGGTACTCAATCGGCGTGCCAGCCCGGGGGCGGGGGAGAGCCAGCGGGCAGCGTGAGGACCACGCCGACCGGGGCGCAGGAACCGCGCGATGCGCAAGGATCGGGGCGCAGGGCCGGCAGCGGCGCGCGGGCGAGAGGTTCGCGGAGGAACAGGATTCAGCGTGTGGAGGTGCGGGTGGCCGGGTGAGCGGAGTGTCCCGGTCAGGTTCCCGGTGATTCGTCGCCCAGCAGGTCCGGACGCCTTTCGCGGGTGCGCTTGAGCATCTGCTCGAGCCGCCACGCGGCGACGGCCTGATGGTCGCCGCCGAGCAGGACCTCGGGGACCTCCATCCCCTCCCACACCCGGGGCTTGGTGTAGTGGGGGCAGTCGAGCAGGCGGGCGTCCGGCCGCACGCCGAGACGGGCCAGGAGCTTGGCCGGCAGGGGTGAGCCGTCGGGGTCGGCGGTGGGGGCGGGGCTGAAGCTGTCCTGCGCTGCGGAGGTCTGGTCGCCGAGCACGCCCGGGACCAGGCGCGTGACCGCGTCGATGAGCACCAGCGCCGCCAGTTCTCCTCCGGAGAGGATGTAGTCGCCGAGTGAGACCTCGAGCGGGGCGAGCTTCTCGACGACGCGTTCGTCGAGGCCCTCGTAGTGCCCGGCGATCAGGAGCAGGCGGGGCCGGGTCGCGAGGTCTTCGACCAGCGGCTGGGTGAGGGGCACGCCCTGGGGGGTGAGCAGGACGCGGGTGGCGGGGCGGTCGTCGAGGGCTTCGGCGGCGTGGACGGCGTCGAAGACGGGCTGGGCCATCATGACCATGCCCGGACCGCCGCCGTAGGGGCGGTCGTCGGTCTTGTGGTGCTTGTTGTGGGTGTGGGCGCGGATGTCGTGGGCGTGCCACTCGACGAGTCCGGCGGCGCGCGCGCGGGCGGGGATGGAGGACCCGAGGGCGGCCGGGGAGTCGGGCGCGAACATCTCGGGGAAGGTGGTGAGGATGTCGAAGCGGAGGGGCATGTGGAGCGATGGTATGAGCCGGGCCGGCGTTGTGATACCGGGCGGGGTGGCCCGGGGCGGTCAGGATCGGTGGGGATGCGGTCTTCGGGGTGGTCCGGGCTGCGGGGGTGGGGCGCGGATCGGCCGATTGACTGCACATGGGCTTGAGGTACCATCATGCCCATGAAGACTTCCCCTGAGCGTGCCAGAGCGGACGCGAGCCACGGGGCTGACGCTGCCGGCGCGGACGAGCCTCCGCCGCAGTATTCGACGATCCGCGTGGCGGAGTCGTCGATTCACGGGAGGGGCGTGTTCGCCCGCCGGAGGATCCGCAAAGGTGAGGTGGTGATTGTGAACCCTGCACTCCCGCTCGGGGAGGGCGAGGTGCGGGACGACGATCTGATCGCTCGCTACTGCTTTGAATGGCCGAAGAACGGTGACGGGCGTGCGCTGGCGCTGGGCGAGGCGTCGCTTCTGAACCACGCGCCGGATGCGCCGGCGGAAGGTGCGGACGGCGACGCGGTGTATTCGAACTTGCGTTGGCGGACCGATACGCGGCACGACCAGGTCATCTTCACCGCGTTCCGCACGATCGAGGCGGGCGAGGAGTGCCTGATCGACTACGGCGAAGATTACAAGTGGTAAGCTGCGCGGCGGGGTGACGGTCAGCAACCAAGAGCGAAAGGATGACGTGCATGTCTGAGGCGAATGTGGCGGTGGTCCGCGGGATCTACGAGGCGTTCGGCAGGGGCGACATGCCCGCGGTGCTGGCGAGCATGCACCCCGAGATCGTCTGGAACGAGGCGGACAACTTCCCCTACGCCGACGGCAACCCGTACGTCGGTCCCTCGGCGGTGCTCGAGGGCGTGTTCGCCCGGTGCGGCGGCGAGTGGGACGGGTTCGGCGTGGAGGTGGGGGAGATCCTCGACGCCGGCGACACGGTGGTGACGCTCGGGCACTACGTGGGGACGTACAAGGCCACGGGGCGCGAGCAGCGGACCCAGCTCGTGCACGTGTGGCGACTCGAGGGCGGCAAGGTCGTGCGGTTCCAGCAGTACGCCGACACGCTGCAGGTTGCGCGGGTGATCGGCTCGGTGTGACGGGGGCCTAGACCCGGGTCGCGATATCCGACAGGATGTCGAGCATGAACTCTCTCGAGCCCGGCTCGGACCAGAGACGCACAACGTCCGCGGCGTCTGACGCGCCGAAGAGGCTGGCTTCGCCGGTGCTCGTCACGTGGGTCGTGATGGAACCGCTCGGCCGGCTGTCGCGGTTGGTCAGCTCGGCGGTGAGGTTGTCGGCATTCCAGGTCGCGCCGTCGCTGGGCTCCCAGTAGAGCGAGACGATGTCGCCGTCGGCGTCGTAGCCGGCGTAGCTGATCATGTTGCTGCCCGGGATGAACCACGCGGTGAGCCGGCCGGGGACCAGCGTGGGCGCGGCCTGGGTGACCTGCGCGGTCAGGTCGGTCTGGCTCCAGTTGCCCGGGCCGCGGCCGGGGTTCCACCACGTGGCGACGAGGTCGCCGTCGTCGTCGGCGCCAGCGAAGCGGATGCCGCCCCAGGGGGTGAGCGTGACGTCGAGTTCGCCGGCGAGCGGGTCGGCGCCGGTGATGGTGGAGAGGTTGTCGACGCGCCAGGTGGTGAAGGTGGCGACGTTGACCCAGACGCCCTGCACGTTGCCGTCGGCGTCGAGGCCGGCGAGGGTCCACTGGTTCCAGCTGGTGACGTAGGTGACGATCTTGGTGAAGGCCGGGGTGGTCATGGACTGGCTGGCCAGGTCGTCGGAGATGTTGTAGAGGCTCCAGCTCGCCTGGGCGGCGCCGGAGGCGGAGGTCTGCTCGTAGGCGACGATCTCGCCGGCGTTGTTGATGCCGGTGACGGTCACCAGCGGCGTGCCGGAGTTGGGGCGGGTGATGAAGTAGGCGAGCGTGCCGACGGGGGCGTCGTCGGTGCTGGCGGTCTCGGCGGCCAGGTCGCGGTAGCTCCACGTGCCGTTGCTTGCGCGGCGGAAGAGCAGGAAGCCGCCGTCGCTGGGCGCCGCGACATAGGCGAGGCCGTCGTTGGGGTCGGTCCAGATGACGGGGTCGGCGGTGGGATCGGGCGCGTTGGTGTAGTCGGCGAAGCGGAGTGCGGTCCACTCGGTGCCGCTGCCGGTGAAGACGATGAGCTTGCCGCGGGTGTTGCGGGTGACCGAGAGGAGCGTGCCGTCTTCGAGCGAGGTTGAACTGGTGGCGCTGCCGTCGAGGGCCTGGAGGAAGAAGGGCGCCCACTCGAAGGCGCCGATGTCGGGGTCGTCGCCGACGAAGCGGTCGAACGGGCTGCCGCGTTGGTCGGTCTCGAGCGCGGAGAAGGCGGCGCCGGCGTCGACGGCGGGGCTGTTCTGCGGGATCGCGTGTGTGAGGGTGGGGCCGCCGTTGTCGGCGAGAGGCTCGAGCAAAGGGTCGGCACCGACGATGTTGTTGTTCTGACCGTCGGTCAGGCCGCCGCCGGCGTTGGCGTCGCCGATCAGGTTGAAGGAGGAGTCGGCGTCAACGGTGTAGTTCTCAAACTCGGTGGTGATGTCGTCGGGCGTGCCGTCGCCGAATTCGTGGGTATTGCTGGCGACGATGGTGCTGGTGAGCGTGAACCCGTTGCCGCCGATGAAGATGCCGCCGCCCTGGCCGTCCTCGTTGGTGACGGTGTTGAAGGCGATGGTGGAGTTGGCGAACGTGCCCTGGCCGGCGGCGTGGTGCTGCGAGATGCCGCCGCCGGTGTCCGCGGCGGTGTTGCCCGAGATGGTGCTGTTGCTCATCGAGAGGGCGCCGTAGTCGTAGTAGATGCCGCCGCCGCGAGCGCCCGCGGTGTTGCCCGACACTGTGGAGTAGTCGAGCCGGAAGGGCACGTTCCCGACGCCGTCTGTGCCGAGCCTGATCCCGCCGCCGTACGCGGCGGTGTTGGACGCGATCGTGGTCCGGTCGATCTGGTGCTCGAGGTTGCCTCCTGCGTTGAGCCCGCCCCCGCCCGACTGGGCGGTATTCCCGCTGATCGTGGAGTCGGCGATGGAGAGCGTCGCGCCGCGGAACATCACGCCGCCACCCGACTCGTACGAGAAGTTGTCGGTGATGTCCGAGTCGGAGATGTTCAGGTCGCCGGTGGAGTAGATGCCGCCGCCGTCGCCCCAGGATTCGTTGCCGGAGATGGTGGAGTTGGTGATGGTCAGCGTGCCCTGGGTGAACTGGATCCCGCCGCCGATGCCGGGCCCCGGATCTCCGACGAAGTTGTCGGTGAAGAACGAGTCGGTGATGGTGAGGACGACGTCTGACGTGACATCCAGCCCGCCGCCGCTGGTGACGGCGAAATTGCCGTTGAAGGTCGTGCCGGTGATGGAGAACTCGGCGCCGTCGTTGTTGCGGATGGACACGCCGCCGCCGAAATCGTCGGCGGTGTTGTTGTCGAACGTCGAGCCGGCGATCTCGATATTCATGGTGCCGTAGAGCACGAGGCCGCCGCCGTAGGAGTCGCTGATGTTGTCGGAGATCGTGGAGCTGACGATGGAGACCGGGTTCGGGCCGATGGCGCGGATGCCTCCGCCGCTCGAGTCCGCGGCGTTGTTGGTGACGGTGCTCTCGGTCATCGTGAGCCCGCCCGAGGTGTAGATGCCGCCCGCGGCACCGCCGGACGCGTTGCCGGAGACGGTCACGCGGAGGAGGATCAGGTCGGCGTCAAAGTCGGTGTAGAGCCCGCCGCCGGAAGCGGAGGCGACGCTGCCGGCCACGGTGGAGTCGGTCAGGGAGAGGGTGCCGGCGAAGTTGTAGACACCGCCGCCGTTGGCGGCGTTGTTGCCCGAGAGCGTCGAGCCCTCGATGGTGATGGTGCCGTCGTCGGTGTAGATCGCGCCGCCGTCGTTGGTGGCGCGGCCGTTCTTGATGGTGGAGTCAGCGATCGTGACCGTGCTGCCGGTCTTGGCGCTGATCGCCCCGCCGTGGCCGTCGGCGGTGTTCTGCGAGAAGATCGAGTCATTCACGACCAACGTGCTCGAGACCAGCCCGATCGCCCCTCCGTCGCCCACGGAGCCGTTTGCGGCGTTCGCCTCGAAGGTCGTGCCGGAGATGGTGGCATCGGAGCCCGGGTAGAGGTAGATTGCTCCGCACTGATCGGTGCTGCTGTTGTTGGTGAACGTCGAGTCCTCGATGATCAGCATGCCGTCGCTGAAGGCGATCGCCCCGCCATAGCCGTCGCTGTTGTTGCTGATGAATTCTGAGTCACGGATGGTCAGCGGTCCGCTGCTGACTACCGCACCGTTGCTGAACGAGGAACCTCCGTTGGAGTTCGAACTGATTATGACGCGTTCGAGGGTGAGGTTCTCGTTGTTCAGAATCGCGCTTCGGCCTTCCGTGATGGTCAAATCCGAGATAGTGACCTCGATGTCCGCCTCCTCCGCGTCGTCGATGTCGAAGTGCCGGAAGTCGTAATCGGCGGAGATCGTGATCGCCAGCGGTGTGCCCTCGGAGTCGGTGCCGCGGATCTCCAACGCGTCCGTGATATTGAATTGGCCCGAGGTCAGCGCAATGGTCGAGCCCGCGAGGGAGGGGTCAAACTCGATGATGTCGGCCCCCGGCGCGTCGTTGGCGTCGATGATCGCCTGACGGAGCGAGCCGGTGCCCGAGTCGTTGGAGGTGGTGACGGTCAGCGTCGAGAGCAGGACACGGGGCTCGAGGCCCTCAACGAACAGGCGCGGGTCGGGGGTCGGCTTGGTGGACACGGTCGGAACTCCGATGGACATGAAGAGGGAGGCGGGCGGCGCCCCGCACGGGTGAGCGGGGCGCCACACGGGTGAGCGAAGCGTCGAGGGACGGCGTGCAGCCTAGCAAATCCGGGCGGCCCCTCCAAACCGGCCCGTCGCGGGGTTGACTCTGGGCAAGCTGAGTTGCGCGGCATTTCCTGCGGTCAGGCTCTGACGGCCCTCCCGCTGAGGTCGTGCAGCTTCCATAGGCCGTCGTCGTTGGGGGTCCACCAGAGCCGGAGGACGTTGCCGGTGATGTCGTCGGTGCCGACGATGTTCATGGTGCCGGCGTCGGAGACGTGGCTGTCGAGGCTGCTGGTCGGTCGGATGATCCGGTCGTCGAGGTTGCCCGTGAGCGTGCTGACGGTCCATGGGGTGCCGGGCGTCCACCAGTAGGCGACGACCTCGCCGTCGGCGTCGAGGCCGGCGAAGTTCATCGCGCCCCACGAGGTGACCCATCCGGTGATGCGGCCGCTGGCCAGCGGCGTGCCGCCCTGGCTCTCGGTGAGATCGCTGACGGCCCAGGATCCCTTGAAGCTGGGGACCCACCAGGTGACGATGACGTTGCCGTCGTCGTCGGTGCCGGCGAGGTTGATCGCCTTCCACGAGGTCTGGATGACGGTGAGCTGTCCGGAGAGCGTGGGCGTGCCGTAGAGGTCGGAGAGGTTGTCGACGCGCCAGGTGGTGAAGGTGGCGACGTTGACCCAGATGCCCTGGATATCGCCGTTGAGGTCGATGCCGGCGATGGTCCACTGGTTCCACGGCGTGACGTAGCTGGTGATGTAGGCGAGGTCCGGGGTGGCCATGCCGCGGCTGGTGAGGTCGTCGGAGAGGTTGCGGAGCGACCAGACCGCGCCGTCCGGGCCGGTGTCGCCGGTCTGCTGGAGGAGGATGAGTTCGCGGTCGGCGTTGTAGCCGGCGACGGAGACGAGCCCGTCGGTGGTGACGAACTGCGTGAAGTTGTAGTAGGGCATCTCGTCGGGCAGGCCGAGCTCGGTGGAGAGGTTGCGGAATGTCCAGATGCCGTCGTCGCCGCGTTGGAAGAGCAGGAAGCCCTGGGCGTTGGACCCCGCGACGTAGATGAGTCCGTCGGCCGGGTCTGTCCAGATGATGGGTGTGCCGAAGGGGCCGGGGGCATCGACGTGGTCGGCGAGTCGCTCGGCGATCCAGTCGTCGCCCACGCTGCGGAAGACGACGATGTCGCCGTTGACGTTGCGGATGGCCACGCTGTGGGAGTTGTCGTCCTGTGACGAGGAACCGACGCTGTCGCCCCCGGCTGTGAACATCGGGAAGGCGCTGGGCGTCCACTCGATGGCGCCGATGTCGGCCGAGGCGCCGTACACCCGGTCCCAGCCGCGCTGGTCGGTAGAGAGCCCAGCGTCGGCCGTGCCGGCGTCGATCGCGGGGCTGCTCGGGAAGATCGAGTGGGCTTTGGTGGTGCCACCGTTGTAGGCGAGGCTCGCGAGACCGGGGTCGAGGCCGACGAGGTTGCCGCTGTCGCCGTGGGTGAGGCCGCCGGCGGTCGCGGGGTCCTGGACGAGGTTGTTGGTGCCGGAGACGGTGCCGTCGGTAAGGGAGATGTCGTCGCGCACTGTCGCGGCCGCGCCGCGGGTGTTGCCGGCGTAGATCGTGCTGCTGGTGGTCAGTGTGCCCGCGCCGTCGCGTCGGCCGACGTCGATGCCGCCGCCCTGGCCCTGCCCGTCACCGTCGGCGTCGGCAACGTTGAAGGCGATGGTGGAGTTGCTGATGACGACGGTGCCGTCGTACATGCCGATGCCGCCGCCCCAGCCGCCGGCGGAGTTGCCGCTGATGGTGGAGTTGGTGATGACGAGTTCGGTGTCGGTCCAGACCGCACCGCCCGAGCCGTTGGCCGAGTTGTCGTTCACCGTGGAGCGGATGATGGTGAGCACACCGCCGAAGTTGTCGAAGGCGCCGCCGGACCCGTCCGCCGAGTTGCCGACGACTGTCGCTTCGGTGATGGTCGCGGTGCCGGAGTTCTCGATCGCGCCGCCGGCGGCCCCGGAGTTGTTGGCCAGCACCGAGCCGCTGATCGTGAGTGTGCCGCCGGACCGGTTCAGGATCCCGCCGCCGTAGCCCGCGCTCGGGTCCGTCGTCGAGTTGTTGGTGATGGCTCCGCCGGAGATCTGCACGGAGCCCGCGTTGTCGATCGCGCCCCCGGTGGCGCCCGCCCTGTTGTTCGTAAGCGTCGTCTCGGACATGACCAGGGAGGCCCCGGCGTCGTTGTTGATCGCGCCGCCGTTCATCGCGGCGGTGTTGGTCGCGAAGAACGAGTCGCTGATCGTGAGCGTCGAGCCGGGGTCGTTGTCGATCACGCCGCCGTTGCGGTCGGAGGCGTTGTTCTCGAGCGTGGAGCCGGAGATCGTGAGCGTCGAACCATCGCCGTTGTCGATCGCCCCGCCCGAGTTGGTCGAGGAGTTGTTGTTGATGATCGAGTTCGTGATGGTCATCGTGCCGCGGTTGTAGATTGCGCCGCCGGAGTTCAGAGCGGTGTTCCCGTCGAGCTTCATCCCGTCGAGTGTCAGGTTCTCGTCGTTGCTGATCGCCCCGCCCCGGTTGCCCGCCAGGCCGTTGGTCAGGCGCAGCCCGGAGATGGTCACGGCCAGCGTGGTGCCGCTGTTGTCGTCGCTCACGCGGAAGTGCCGGCTCGACCCGCCGCCGGAGATCGCCAGGTCGTCCGGCCCCGGGCCCGCAATCTTGAGATCGCCGGTGATCGTCAGGAACCCGCCGACGAGTGTGATCGTCTGGCCCGCCAGCGACGCGTCGAAGCCGATGGAGTCGTTCAGCGGGTTGATGTTGGACACGTCGATCGCCTCGCGGAGGGAGAGGTTGCCGGCCGAATAGTCGCCGTCGTCGATGTCTTCGTCGGTGTCAACAAGGAGCGAAAGGCTCTGACGTTGGTACGCGCCGATGTCGACGCTCGTGCCGCGGGAGAAGACGCTCCCACGCTGGTCGGTCGTGAGATCGAACGGGTTGCTCCCGGCACCGATAGCGGGGCTGCCGGCGAGGAGCGCGTGCGTGAGGGTGGGCCCGCCGTTGTCTTCCAGGTCGCCGAGGAGCGGGTCTTCGCCGACGATGTTGCCGTCCACGCCGTCGGCGAGGCCGCCGGCGGAGCCCGCGTCGCCGATGAGGCTGTTCGAGCCCGCGAGTGTGCTATCGATCAGCGCGATGTCGCTGGGCGTGCCCGCGGCGGTCGTGTTGCCGGAGACGATGCTGCTGCGGAGGGTGACGGCCGCGTCCTCGAAGGCGAGCCCGCCCGCTGGCACGCCCTCGTTGGCGCTGACGTTGCCGGTGATGGTGCAGTTGGCGATCGTCACCGCGCCCTCGCCGACGATCCCGCCGCCGAGCTCGGAGCTGTTGCCCGAGACGGTGGAGTTGGTGACCGTGAGCGTGGTCTCGAAGGCCAGCCCCCCGGCCAGCGCGGACGCGTCGTTGCCCGAGATGGTGGAACCGTCGATCGTGGCGCTCGCCCCGGCCGCCCGCATGCCGCCCCCGACCGCCGCCTCGTTGCCCGAGAAGGTGGACGAGGCGATGTCGAGCGTGCCGCCCGTGGCGGAGAGGCCGCCGCCCGCGCTGGTCGCCGTGTTGGATGTGACCGAGGAGCCGGTGATCGTGACCGAGCCGTCGGTCTGCGCGATCCCGCCGCCGGAGGATGCGGTGTTGAGGGTCACGACCGAGTTGGTGAGCGTGAGGACGGACTCTCCGGTAAAGGAGTCGCCGGAGCGGATGCCGCCGCCGACGTCGGTGGCGAAACAACCGGTGATCAGCGAGTCGATGAGTGTCGCGGCCGCGTGGTTGTCGATGCCCCCGCCGGAGGCCGCGGTGCCCCGGGTCACCGTGGTGCGCACGAGCAGGAGCGGGCCTCTGTAGTCCCAGATCGCGCCACCCGACACGACCGCGCTGTTATCCGTGAGCGAGGAGTCGGTGAGCGTGATCGAGCCCTCCCAGCCCGCGATGCCCCCCCCTTGATCGCCGGCGGCGTTGTCATCGATCATCGTGCGGGCGACCGTGAGATCGGAGTAGTAGTTGTAGATCGCTCCGCCATCGCCGGTGCTCGCGGTGTTGTTGGTCAGGAAAGAGTCGGTGATGGACATCGGCCCGTCCGCGTGATCGATGGCCCCGCCGTTCCTCCCGGAGACATTGAGGGAGAAGGTCGAGCCGGAGATCGAGACCGGGCCGTACTCGGTGCTGAGGCCGCCGCCGTAGTTGCCGGTGGTGTTGCCGGAGAATGTCGTCGCGATGATGGTGAGGTTGCCCAGCTCGTTGGCGACGCCGCCGCCAGCGACGCGGCTCTGGTTGTCGGAGATCGTTGAGGTGTTCAGCGTGAGCGAGCCGCTGACGGTGTAGACGCCGCCGCCGTTCTCGTCCGAGGAATTATTCGAGATGGTCGTGTTAGTGATCGTGAGCGTGCCGCCGTCGTTGGACACACCGCCGCCGTAGTCGTCGCTGGCGTTGCCCTGAATCGTCCCGCCGGTGATCGTCAGGGCGTCGCCATCGGTGTAGATGGCGCCCCCTTGGTTATCGGAATAGGAGTCCGTGATGGACACATCCTCGAGCGTCAGCGTCGCGTTGTTGTAGATCGCGCCGCCGGACGCGAGCGTGTAGCCCTGAGTGAGAAGGAGGCCGGAGACGGTGGTCGTCGCGTCGTTCACGAAGATGCGGTAGAGATCGTTCCCGTCGATCGTGAGCTGGTCGGACCCCGGCCCCGAGATGGTCAGATCGTCGGTGATCTGCATCGAGCCGCTGGTCAGCACGATCGTTTCCCCGTTGAGGGAAGCGTCGAACTCGATGACGTCGGCTCCCGCGGCCGCGTTCGCTTCGGCGATCGCTTGCCGGAGCGACCCGGCGCCGGAGTCGTTGGCGTTGGTAACGGTCAGCGTCGAGAGCAGGACGCGTGGCTCGAGGGTTTCGACAAGGTTGTCGTGATTGTGCGAGGCGCGGGTGAACACCATGCGAGGCTCCGGAATGAGGCTTGAGAGCGCCGCACACCTCGCACGGGAGGTCTGGAGCGATATCAGTTTTGAGTGAGGTACAGACTACCGACATTGCTCGGCGGTGCATACTCAATTCGCGGCACGTTGGTTTGGGCAAGCTGCGAGGGAGTGCACTCGGCCCGATCGCGACCTGTGCGCCGAGCCGCGGGCTGTCTCAACCGGACCTAGATGTCCGGCTGCGCCACCGCACCGGTCACCATCGCCAAAAGACAAAGCACGCCCGGCACAGGGCCGGGCGTGCGGAGTGATCGGGGATGTGGGCGGCGCTCGGCCGCGTGCGGCTTACTCGCCTTCGGCGGCCGGGGCTTCCGCAGCCGCGGCGGCTTCGGCGGCGGCCTTCTCCGCGGCAGCGGCGGCGGCCTTCTCAGCCTCTTCCTTGGCCTTGGCCTCGGCGGCTTCCTTCGCGGCCTTCTCCGCGGCGGCCTTCTCGGCCTCCTTGGCGGCGCGGATCGCGGCCGTGCGGTCGCTGGCCTTCTTGCGGTCGGCTTCCCACTTGGCCTTCATGTTCGGCGGCAGCAGGTCGTTCTTGGCCAGCAGGTCGGCGACGGTCTCGCTGGGCTGGGCGCCCTGGCTCAGCCAGTGCGTGATCCGCTCGCCCTCGAGCTTGAGCTGCTTCTCGGGGTCGGCCGCGATCGGGTCGTACCAGCCGAGCTGCTCGAGGACCTTGCCGTTGCGGCGGTTGCGCTTCTCGATGGCGTTGAGACGGTAGAAGGGCCGGTTGCGGCGACCAAAACGCTGGAGACGGAGACGAACCATGTATCAACTTCCTTGCGGGCGGTCCCCGCGCTGGCGGTCCTCTTCCCGGCGGGTCCCCACGTGGTGGGCGATCGCCGGGGCTCGTGCTTGGATCATTCTGCCGGGACGACGACCAGCCGTCCCGGTTTCGAGCCGGGGAGTCTAGGGGGGGAACCCGGTTGGGTCACCCCGCAGGGCCGATGGGATTAAGGCGGGCCGCAGAGCCCACCCCCGAGCCCCCCAATACCCAGGGGCCCAATGCCTGATGCCCAGTGCCTACTGCCTACTGCTTACTGCCTACTGCCCATCGCCCATTGCCCATTGCCTACTACCACTCCACCCTCACCGCTCACCCATCGGCGTGTACGGCACATCGTGCGGCCCGACGTACTGGGCGGTGGGGCGGAAGAGGCGGTTGCCGTCGAGCTGCTCGAGGATGTGGCCGCTCCAGCCGGCCAGGCGGCTGAGGGCGAACATCGGGGTGAACAGGTCGAGCTTGAGCCCGATGCAGTGGTAGGTGGTGGCCGAGTAGAAATCGACGTTGGGGTAGATGCCCTTGGCGGCCAGCTCGCGCTCCATGATCTTCTCGATCGCGTTGCTCTTGGCGTAGAGGTCGGAGTTGCCGGTGTCCTCGGCGAGCTGCTTGGCGAGCTTCTGCAGGTCGGTGGCGCGGGGGTCCTTGGCCTTGTAGACCCGGTGGCCGAAGCCCATGATCTTCTCCCTGCGCTCGATCTTGCCCATGATGTAGGGCTCGACCGCGTCGAGGGAAGGGATCTCGTTGAGCATGTGCATCACGCCCTCGTTGGCCCCGCCGTGGAGCGGGCCGCGGAGGCTGCCGACCGCGCCCGTGAGCGCCGAGTAGATGTCGCTCAGCGTCGAGATGATGACGCGTGCGGTGAAGGTCGAGTTGTTGAGCCCGTGGTCGGCGTGCAGGATCATGCAGATGTCAAAGGCGCGGGCCATGGTCTCGGTCGGCTTCTCGCCGTTGAGCATGTACATGAAGTTCTCGGCGAAGGTCAGTGAGGTGTCCGGCGCCACCGCGTCGAGGCCGCGGCGGTAGCGGTCGAACGCCGCGACCATCGTCGGGGCCATGCCGAGGACGCGGAGTGACTTCTCGCGGGCCGCGTCGAGGTCGTTGGCGTTGGGGTTGGTGTCGTAGAGGGCGAGTTCGCTGACCAGCGTGCGGAGCACGTGCATCGGCTGCGCGTCCTTGGGCAGCGTGCGGATGCGCTCGTTGAAGCCCTTCGGCAGGGCGTAGTTGGCACGCAGCGCCTTGGTGAAGTCCGCCAGCTCGCTCTTGGTCGGCAGCCGCAGGTTCCACAGCAGGAACACGGTCTCCTCAAAGGTCGAGTTGCTCGAGAGGTCACCGATCGCGATGCCGACATATTCGAGGATGCCCTTCTGGCCGTTGATGAAGGACATCTGGGTCTCGGCGGCGACAATGCCTTCGAGGCCTTTGGCAAAGGTGGCGGTGGTCATCGGAGCGTCTCCTTCGAGGCGTCTGGCCGGGTGGCGTGCCGCGGCGGTCTGGTTCGTGCGTACGGACGGCGAGCGGGGGTGCCCGCCGGGGCCCCGTGTCGATTTCGGGGAGGCAGCATAGGGGTTCAGCGGGCCCATCGCGAGTCATTCGGGAGGGATTCGGGTCAGAAACGGGGGTAGGATCGCCCGTGTTCCTCCCCCTCGGCACCGACCGCTCCAAAACCCGCCCCGTCGCGGTGACCTATGCGCTGATCGCGGTCAACATCGCGGTCTTCGCGGCGCTCGAGCTGCTGCAGGAATCCAACCCCGAACTCCGCGAACGGGTCTGGAACGGCCTCATGCTGGTGCCGGACGGCTCCGGCTGGTGGACGTACGGGACCTACGCCCTGCTCCACGCGGGCTACTCCCACGTCATCTTCAACTGTCTGTTTCTCTGGGTCTTCGGGCCCGACGTCGAGGACCGGCTGGGCCGGGTGGGCTTCGTCGTGCTCTACCTCGCCGGGGCGGTCGGGTCCGGGGTCGCGCACGCGCTCTTCAGCAACGCCCCGGTGGTCGGGGCCTCCGGGGCCATCGCCGCTATCACCGGGGCCTTCCTGGTGCTCTTCCCCTACGTCAAGGTCCGGACGCTGGTGTTCTTCTTCTTCATCGGCGTCTTCCCGATCACCGCGTGGTGGTTCATCGCCTTCGCCGTCGCGAGGGACGTCTTCGGCCTGGCGATGGGCGGCGGCAACACCGCCCACTTCGCCCACCTCGGCGGGTATGTGCTGGGGGCCGGTGTCGCCATGCTGCTGCTCTGGCTCAAGCTCGTCCCGCGCGAGCCGTACGACCTCTTCACGCTGGGCCGCCAGGCGGCGCGGCGCAGGGCGTTCAAAGCCGCCTACGCCCAGGGCAAGATCAACGCCCGCGGCGGCGGCTCGGGCCCGCCGATTCCCAAGGCGGTCGAACGCAAGAAGCACGAGCCGGAGATCCTCAAGCCCGACGGCCCCGCAGCCCAGGCCAGACTGCGCGCGCAGAAGCTCGTCGCCGAGGGCGACTCGGCCGGCGCAGCCGAGGCGTATCTCGAGATGCGACGCCTGCCCGACGGCCTCAAGCTGCCCTCGCTCGGACGCCGCCAGCTCTACGAGATCGCCAACGCGCTGTTCCAGGCGGGCGACCACGTCAACGCCGCCGCGGCGTACAACGAGTTCCTGACCGTCCACGGCAAGGACGTCGAGGCCGGGCGGGTGCTCCTGATGCTGGGGCTGATCAACGCCCGGTTCCTCAACGACCCGACCGCCGCCAAACGCGCACTCGACGGGGCCAAGAAGAAGCAGCTGACCGAAGACGAGACGGTCCTTGTGGACGAACTGCTCGCCGAGATCGGCTGAGTCACGGAGCTTCCTGTGGATCGCACACGTATCAAAGTCTGCGGCATCACCAGCATCGACGCGGCCCTCGCGGCCGTGGACGCCGGGGCCGACGTGCTCGGCTTCGTCTTCGTCGAGGGCACGCCCCGCCACGTCGAGCCGGAGCGGGCCTTCGAGATCATGAGCGTCCTGCCCCCGATGGTCGGCACGGTGGGGGTCTTCCGCGACCTGCCGCTCGACGACTTCATCGAGATCGAGCAGCGCTGCCCGACCGACTGGTCGCAGCTGCACGGGGCCGAGCCGGAGAACCTCGTCCGCGACTGCGGGCCCCGCGTCATCCGCGGCATCAAGTTCGACCGGGCCGCCATCGCCGCCGAGCTTTCCCGCTGGGACGCGATCGACGAGGTCGAGGCGATACTCGTCGACGGCTCGGCCGGGGGCCAGGGCGAGGCGTTCGCGTGGGAGGCGCTGGTCGAGCCGATGGCCTCGATCGCCACGCCGGTCATCATCGCCGGCGGCCTGCACCCGGGCAACGTCGGCGAGGCGATCCGCGCCTGCCGCCCCTTCGCGGTCGATGTCTCCAGCGGCGTCGAGAGCGCGCCCGGCGTCAAGGACGAGGCGAAGATCCGCGCGTTCTGCCAAGCGGTGCGCGAGGCGGACGCGCTGCGCTAGTCACCGCCGCCGCCGGGCTACGCGCCGGCTACCCCCCGATGATCGCGACCAGCCGCTCGACGAGCGCGTCGATAGTGGTGGAGCGTTCGATCTCGATGATCTCGGTCGCCAGTTCCCGATACAGCCCGTCCCTCGCGGCGAACACCGCGTCGATCTCATTCATCGTCCCCGCGCCGGTCAGCGACGGGCGGTTGGCGTCCGCACCACCCAGCCGGGCGCGGAGCGTCTCCGGCTGCGCGCGCAGATAGACGATCGTGACCAACCCGCGCTCCCGCGCCCCGCCGAGCAACTCCGCAGCCCCCGGCGCCGTGGGCGTGCCGCCGCCGAGGGCGACGACGGTCGGCGGCGTGCTGTCGTCGAGAGCTTCGGGCACCCGCTCACGCAGACACGCCGTCTCGGCCGCCCGGAACGCCGGCTCGCCGAGCGTCTCCCACGCCTCGGCGACCGTCGCGCACCCGAGCCGCGCAAGCACCGCGTCGTCGAGATCGCTGAAGGCTGCACCGACCCGCTCGGCGACAAGACGCCCGAGTGTGGACTTGCCGGAGCCGCGGAGGCCGATGAGGAAGAGGGGTTTCGACATGGTGGGCGATTCTGCCGTCAGTTTGCGCTGCACCCGCCCCCCGGCTTGCCGCAGGGGCAGCAGGTGGGCAGCGGCACACTCGCGGCGGCGCTGCCGCCGGTCATGAACGTGGAGAACACCCGTGTGAACGTGCGGCCCTTGCCCTCCGGATCGGCCAGCGGCTTGTCGGCGTCGGCAATAGGGCGCTGGGCCTCGATCGTGGTGCCGTCGGCTTCGCACACGTACTCATACAGCGGCATCGTCGTACTTCCTCATCACAGGTCTGCAGCGAAGATCAACGTCGCACAGGTCACATTCGATAGGGCGTCTCCGCCAGCGCCTCATCCACCTTCGCCTTCCACTCCCCGTACCCCTCACGCCCCATCAGCCCAAAGGTCGCCTGCTTGCCCGTCTCGACGGCGGGCTGGTCGTAGGCGTCGATGTTGAGCATCAGGCCGGCGTAGGCGGTGACGATCTCCCAGAGCATGATGAACTCGCCGACGTGGTGGGCATCGACGCGGGGGAAGGTGAGCGTGAAGTTGGGCCGCAGGCTCTCGACGAGGGCGTACTCGGTGGCCCGCAGCTCGGCGTTGAGCAGGCCGGCCATGCTCTTGCCCTCGAGGTATTTGATCGCGTCGACGCCGAGGCCGGTGGGGATGTTGAAGTCCTGCTCGCCGAAGTCCTCGGCCTTGATCAGGCCGAAGACCTTGTCGTTGGGCCCCTCGCGGTAGAGCTGCACCTGCGAGTGCTGGTCGGTCGTGCCGAGGGCCTTGATGGGGGTGAAGCCGGCGTAGACCGTCTCGCCGTCGAGGCTCTCGCGCTTGCCCAGGCTCTCGGCCCAGAGCTGGCGGAACCAGTCGGCCAGCAGGTAGAGCCCGTTGCAGTAGGGCATCAGCACGTGGTTGGTCTTGCCCTTGCGCAGGCCGAGATCGACCAGCAGCGTCGCCAGCATCGCGGCCGGGTTCTGTGAGAGGTCGGGGCTGCTGCAGCGCGTGTCCATCGCGTCGGCGCCGTCGAGCAGGGCGTCGATGTCGATCCCCGCCATCGCCGCCGAGAAGAGCCCGACGGGGCTGAGCACGCTGAACCGCCCGCCCACACCCTCGGGCACCGGCAGCGTCGCGTAGCCGTCGGTGTCGCAGATCTGCCGCATCGTGCCCTTGGAGGGGTCGGTGATCGCGACGATGTTGTCCTTGAACGAATCGCCGAGCTCCGACTTGAGCAGGGCGCGGATCGTCATGAACTGGCTGGCCGTCTCGGCCGTCTCGCCGGACTTGCTGACGACGTTGAAGAGCGTGCGCTCGAGGCCGCCCAGCGTCCGGCAGGTGTCGATGACCGACTGGAAGTAGGCCGGGTCGACATTGTCAACCACAAACACCCGCGGCGTGGCCCTCCCCTTCGTCGCTCCGTCGCTCTGTCGCTCCGTCGCCTGGAGGTTGTACGTCGCCGGGTGCAGGGCCGACTGCAGCGCGATGTTGCCCAGCGCCGAGCCGCCGATGCCGAGGACGACGAGGTTGTCGAAGCGTCCCTCGCACTTGCCCGCGATCTCGCGGACGGCCTTGACGTGGGCCTCGCGGGCGAGGCCCTTCGCCAGGTCGCGCCACTTCTCCCAGCCGGTGCCGCGGCTCTTGGCCAGGCGTTCGGTCAGGTGTGCCGCGGCCTCGGCGAACTCCGACCCGGCGCTGAGCCGGTCGGGGTCGAGCCCGTGATCACCGACGCGGGGGGAGAGACAGTTGGCGTAGTCGAGTGTGAGCATGGGGGAGGATACCGACTCCCCGCCGCCCGGACCTGAAGTCCAGACCTCAAGCCCGGACCTCAAGCCCGGACCTCACGCCGGCTCGATCAACGCCTTCAGTTTGCTCAGCCCGTCCGCCCAGCCCTCCTCGAAGCCCGCGGGCAGGTCGTCCTCAAACTCCCCGGCCATCCGGTGCTCGACGTGGACGCGGGTGCCCGCGCCGGCCTCGTGGAAGGTGACGGTCATGTTCGCGACAAAGGCGTTGGGCATGGTGCAGTCGCCGCGGAGCCGGATCTTCCAGCCCGGCTTGAGCATGGTGACGGTCGCGATGAGGTTTTCGCCGCCGTTGGGCAGCATCATCGAGAAGTTGCCGCCGACGCGGTTCTCCATGCGCGACGGGGTGGCGGTGCGGGTCTCTTCGTTCTCGTAGAACCACTCGCCGCACCGGTGGACGAACGCGTCGTACACCTCGGTGGGCTTGGCGTTGATGGTGATCTCGGTCTGCACGACCGCGGCACGGACGGGGGTCTTCAGGAATTCGGTGCTCATCGGGGTCTCCTTGTCGGGGCAGGTTTGTGGTGGCGGGTTGTCGGCCGAGGGCCGGGATTCGACCGCGGCCTTGAGGTTGGCGAGCGGTCCGGCCAGCCGGTCCTCGAAGCGGCTGACCCAGCGGTCGTAGATCCGCCGGAGCGGGGCGGCGTTGAGGTGGTTCCAGCGTTCGCGGCCGCGTTTCTCGTGGAACACCAGCCCCGCCTCCTCCAGCACCGTCAGATGCTTCATGACCGCGTAGCGGGTGAGGGCGGGGGCGGTCTCCGCGAGGTCGCCGGTCGTGCGCGGGCCGAGCCGCAGGGCGTCCAACAGGCCGCGGCGGGTCGGATCGGCGAGGGCCTTCCAGACGGTGTCGAGTGAATCGTCCATGCGGGGGCTCCGGGTCGTCCCTGACGCCGGTCGGGTCAACGACCCAGACATGTGACTATACAGTCACCTATTAGGCGGAGCAAGCTGTTTCGGGCTGCGGACGCAAAAAACAAGAATCGGCGATTCCGGGCCCGAGAGGGGGTCTCTGACCCTGCAGGCGGTATCCTCCCGCATGATCCACCCCTGGCACGACGTCACCCCCGCTGTGGAAGGTCAGGACCTTCCCGGCGTCTTCAAGGCCATCATCGAGATCCCCCGCGGCTCGAGCAACAAGTACGAGCTCGACAAGGGCTCCGGCATGCTCAAGCTCGACCGGGTGCTCTCCTCGGCGGTCCACTACCCGGCCAACTACGGGTTTATCCCGCAGACCCTCGCCGAGGACAACGACCCGCTCGACGTGCTGGTCTACTGCACCGAGGACATCCCGCCGATGACGATCTGCCAGGCGCGGGCGGTGGGGCTGATGACGATGATCGACTCGGGCGATCCCGACCACAAGATCATCGCGGTGCTCTGCCAGGACCCGATCTACAGCGAGTTCCACCTCGCCAGCAACTTCCCCAAGCACATCTTCAAGATGCTCAAGCGGTTCTTCGAGGACTACAAACAGCTCGAGGGCAAGGGCGTCGAGGTGGACGAGGTGATGCCGGCCGAGGCGGCGCACGCGGTCATCGAGAACTCGCTCGAGGCCTACGCCAAGGCGCGGCGGACCGGCGGGGCGCGGGGGCTGGTGTTGTGAGCGACGGTGGGCGCCATCCGGCCGCGGGCTCGCCCGGCGCGTTCCCCGAGATCGAGCGGACGCTCATCAGCCGCGAGCGGATCGCCCAGCGCGTGCACGAGCTGGCAACGCGTCTGTGCGACGACCTGCGCGCGCAGAAGGGCGGCGTCGAGTCGGCGGCGGGGCAGGTGGTGATGGTGCCGATCATGTCCGGCGCGATGATCTTCGCGTCGGACCTGGTGCGTGAGATGCCGCTGAAGCTGGGGCTCGGTCTGGTCGCGGTCAGCAGCTACCCCGGCAAGAGCCTGGCGAGCAAGGGCGCGGTGATCCAGAGCGAGCTGCCGGCGGACCTCGCGGGCAAGCACGTGGTGATCGTTGACGACATCCTCGACTCGGGGCAGACGATCGAACTGGTGCGGAAGATCATCGGCGAGCAGAAGCCGGCCTCGGTGCGCGCGTGCGTGCTGCTGCGCAAGGACGTGCCCCGGTCGGCGACGACGCCCGACGAGCAGCTCGCCGAATACGTCGGGTTCGATATCCCCGACGAGTTCGTGGTGGGCTACGGGCTCGATTACAACGGGTATTACCGCAATTACCCGGAGATCGCCACGCTTCGGAAGGACGCGCTTTGAGCGAACGGGCGGGCCCTGTCGCGCCGGAGACCGCGGAGGCCGGGCACGAACGGTCGGCGCACGTGCCCCGCGAACTCCGCCCGTGGGTCGACAGCACGGACACGGTGAGGGTGTCGGTGCGGCCGAGTGTCTGGGCGGTCGTGCTCGAATCGCTCGGCTCGATCGTGGTGCTGACGCTGATGGTCTCGCTCGTGATCGTCGCGCTGCTCGCGTGGGGTCGGACCGGCGTGCTCTGGACGTGGGTGCTGCCGGTGGCGTTTGTCGCGGCGCTGCTGCGGCTGCTCTGGCAGGCGGTGGTCGTGGTGTGCCGGCGGTATGTGCTGACCGAGCAGTATGTGCTCCGCGTGAGCGGCGTCTTCAATCGCGGGGCCGCGAGCCTGCCGATAGAGCGGGTGCAGCACGTCGTGCTTGTGCGCACACTGCTGGAACGCCTGACCGGGACGGGCACGCTGGGGTTCGCGACCGCCGGGACCGGCGGCATCGAGATCGCGTGGGTGACGGTGGACCGGCCGGTGGAGCGGGTCGAGGAGGTGCGTGCGGTGGTCGAGCGCGGCAAGAAGAGCGACGCGGACGCACCGGCCCCCGAGGGCGGCCGGCAGCGCCCGGTGGTGATCGGGCTGGCCGGCGGCATCGGCGCGGGCAAGAGCGCTGTCGCCCGGGCGCTCGCCGAGTTCGGGTGCGTGGTCTCCGATTCGGACAAGGCCGCCCGCGAGGCCCTCGACCGGCAGGACGTGCGCGACACGCTCGTCGGGTGGTGGGGGCCGGAGGTGCTCGCCGGGGACGGCCGTATCGACCGCAAGCGTGTCGCGGCCGTGGTCTTCGCCGATCCCGAGCAGAGGGTCCGGCTGGAGGAACTGGTCCACCCGATCGTCCGGCGGAGCCGCGAGGAACTGCTCGGGATGGCCCGGGAGGCGGGGGCACCGGGTGCGGTGATCGACGCGCCGCTGCTGTTTGAGGCGGGCCTGGACGCCGAGTGCGACGCGGTGGTCTTTGTGGACGCCCCCCGCCAGATGCGGCTGGACCGTGTTCGGGAAACGAGAGGGTGGGACGAGGCGGAGCTGGAACGTCGAGAAAAAGTCCAGATCCCGCTTGATGCCAAGCGGCGTCGGTCAGATTATGAGGTAGTGAACAACGCCGACCCCGAGCAGCTCCGGCTGCGTGTTCGGCGGATTCTCGATCAGATCCTGGAAGAGCAGCGAGGGAACGTACCGGGCCGATCCCGGCGGGATGCCGATTAGCGTGCATCGCGTGGTCGCCCATTCCGCTTGCTGACCGGGTGTGCAGAGTGAGCCTTCTCCGCGTTGTGACAACCGCTGACGAGGAAACGCCCGTGCGCGATGGTGCGCGCGGGGAACGCCCACGGATGGGCGAGAGAGCCGTCGCGGCCATCTGAACGCCGCGAACGGGGGAAACGCGTCGAGAACTCTCTCGGCGCGGACGGATTGCAGAAGAGAACCAACATGGCGAAAGCAACTACCGTGGTCGACGAGGCTCCCGCACCGAAGCGCCGCACCAAGAAGGCGACGTCCAAGGCCTCGGCCGACAAGGCCGCCAGCGCCGAGACCAAGCCCACCAAGAGCGCGGCAAAGTCCGGCGAGAGCGCGCCCAAGGCCGCGCCGACCGAGTCGGCCAAGCCCGAGCAGACGCGCTCGTCCGGCGGCGAGGGCGGCTCGTCCTCGGGCGGCGGCTCGTCGGCCTCCGGCGGAGGCGGGCAGGGCGGCGGCTCCTCGGGTGCCAACGGCGGACAGAGCCGGCCGCAGGACGGACAGGGCGGCGGCGGTCAGTCAGGCGACGGCCAGGGCAAGCGCCGGAAGCGGAAGAAGCGCAAGGGCAGCTCCGGCGGGCAGGGCGGGCACTCCTCGGGCGGCGGGGGCTCCCAGAGCCACCGCACGGCCTACCCGGACCACGTGCTGCCCAGCGATGAAGAGCTCGAACGCGAGGCCGCGGAACTCGAGCGGATCGCCGCCAAGGCCAGCCCCGAGGCGTTGGCCGACCAGATCACCATCGGCGAGCTCCAGCGGATGGAGCTCGACGAGCTGCTCGAGTTTGCCGGCAAGGAGGGCATCGAGGACGCCAAGTCGATCCCGCGCCAGGACCTGGTGTTCAAGATCCTCAAGGCCCGCGCCGTGCGGCTGGGGCTCATGTTCGGCGAGGGCTCGCTCGAGGTGATGCAGGACGGTTTCGGCTTCCTCCGCAGCCCCGATCAGAGCTATCTGCCCGGACCGGACGACATCTATGTGTCACCGAGCCAGATCCGCCGCTTCGGGCTGCGGCGCGGCATGGTGGTGCGTGGCGCGATCCGGCCCCCGAAGGAGAGCGAGCGGTACTTTGCGCTGCTCCGCGTGGACGAGGTCAACGGGCGCGACCCGGGCAAGATCCACGAGCTGGTCAACTTCGAGGACCTCACGCCCCTCCACCCCGAGGAGCGGTTCATCCTCGAGACCACGCCCGACGAGATCGAGATGCGCGTGGTCGATCTGGTCGCCCCGATCGGCAAAGGCCAGCGGGCGCTCATCGTCGCGCCGCCCCGGACGGGCAAGACCGTGCTCCTGCAGAAGATGACGCGGGCGATCACCAAGAACAACCCCAACGTCAAGATCATCGTGCTGCTCGTTGACGAGCGGCCGGAAGAGGTCACCGACTTCAAGCGCCACACCGACCCCTCGGTCGAGGTCGTGGCGAGCACGTTCGACGAGCAGTCGGGCCGGCACGTCGGCGTGGCCGAGATGGTCATCGAGAAGGCCCGCCGCATGGTCGAGTACGGCGAGGACGTGGTCATCCTGCTCGACTCGATCACCAGGCTGGCCCGCGCCTACAACGCCGAGATGCCCCACTCGGGCAAGATCATGACCGGCGGCCTCGACTCCAACGCGCTGCAGCGCCCGAAGAAGTTCTTCGGCTCGGCCCGCGCGATCGAGGGCGGCGGCTCGCTGACCATCATCGGCACGGCGCTGGTCGACACCGGCTCCAAGATGGACGAGGTGATCTTCGAGGAGTTCAAGGGCACCGGCAACAGCGAGCTGCACCTGGACCGCAGGCTCGTCGAGAAGCGGATCTACCCCGCGATCGACGTCGCCGCCAGCGGCACGCGCCGCGAAGAGCTGCTCATGGACCCCAAGGAGCTGGAGTTGGTCTACCGGCTCCGCAAGGTGCTCAGCGACATGAACGTCGTCGAGGCGATGGAGCTTCTCAAGAGCCGCATGAAGAAGGTCAAGACCAACGCCGAGTTCCTGATCACCATGGCGATGGGCTGACCCGCCGCGGCCAGAGATGCCGATCGCACGGTCCGGCCGCCGGAATGGGGACCGAACCGGTGAGTCTGTCCGGCGGTACACTCAGGCACGGGCCGGGGAGATGACGCCCCGGCACGATCGTGGAGTGTCCCGGCGTGGCGATGACCAGACGGACCAGTCTGCTTCTGTTATCGGTGGTTGCCACGCTCTGGGCGGGGCTGTTGTCGATTGGCGGCATGTGGCTGATGCTGGACGGACCGGACCGCTGGCCGCTGGTCGCGCCGGTCGGGCCGCGTGTGGGTGGGGCGGTCTTGTTCTGTGCGGGACAGTTTCTTTTCATGTACCTCGTGGCGGACCGATGGTTCCCGCGTGCGGTCCGGTCGGTGACCTGGCCCCTGGAACTGGCGGCGACGCTTGTCTTGATCGGAGGACTGCTGTGGATTGTGTTGACCATCGGCCCCTTGCGGCTGGTCGGGGCGTGAGCCGCGGGACGATGTGGCGGACCCTCCGGGCCGGCGCGATGGTGCTGGCTCTGGGCGTCGGGCTGCTCGGTGCCGCGCCCTCCGCGGCCGCCCAGACCGCCGATCCCGAGGAATACGCCGCACGCTCTGTCGCACGCATCGCCCTGCTCGATCTGCGGGCGCGGGTGCACCCGACGCCCGACGACTACCTCGTCGCGGCCGGGGTGCTCGACGCGGCCCGGATGTTCGCGCCGGACGACCCGGAACTGCTGCGCGGCCGCATCCGCGCCGCGTGGGCGGCCGGCGAGCGAGAGGCCCTCGAGTCGCTCACCAGAGAGCTTGTCCGCCTCGACCCCAGAGACACGGTCGCGCAGCTCCGCCTCGCCTCGGCGAGGATCGGGACGATCCAGACGGTCGAGGGCCGGCTCGCGGCCTACGACCGCCTCATCGGCTCGGCCGGCGCGTCGATCGACCCGTCGGTGCGCAGCAGGCTGGCGCTCGACGCGGCGCTGCTCTGCCGCGAGAACAACAACTTCGCGGGCTTCGCCGACCGGCTCGCCGTGGCGCTGCAGCTGGACATGACCAACAAGGACGCGGCGTCGCTGGCCTGGCAGATGTTCGCCCCGATGATGGAGACGCCCAGCGACCGGCTCGAGCTCCTGCTCAGCCTGCTGATGGCCGACCCGACCGATCCGAACGTGCACCGTTCGATCTCCAACGAGCTGGCGCTGCAGGGCGCGTTCGTCCAGGCGCAGCGGTTCCACAACCTCGCGCTGACGCTCTACACGCAGGCCGACTCGCCCGTGTCGGACCAGCTCGTGCTCGAGTCGGCGGTGCTCCGCTGGCAGATCGAGGGCCCCGAGGCGGTCGTCAAGACGCTCAACGAACAGCTCGGGCTGATGCGCCAGCAGGCGGCGATGCAGATCCAGGCCTACCAAGAGGCGCGGATGCCGATCGATTCGCTCCCCAAGCCCGCGGAGATCCTGCTCTCGCCGCGGTACAACCAGATGCGTCTGGTCGCGGCGCTGATGGCCGACGACAAGCCCACGATCAGCGCCTCACTCGCCGACATGCAGAGCGCCTTCGACGGCATGGTCGAGGCCTACAACGAGCGCGCACGGCTCTCGACCCAGGAAGAACTCGCCCGCAGCACGTTCACCCTCTGGACCACGATGGCCCAGCAGATGGTTGCGGTCGCGTGGTCGGACACGCAGGACGAATCGATGCGCGAGTGGACCCAGCGCATCGGCGAGTCGCTCCCGCCGGGGAGCGACGTGGTCCGCGTGCTCGAGGCGTGGACCGAGCTGCGGCTCGGCGACCGGGCGCAGGCCCGTGAACTTTTCGCCGCGCTCGACCCGAGCTCGCCACTCAACCGCATCGGGCTCGCGCTGGCCGAGGAAGAGCTCGGCAACACCGAGGCGGCCCACCAGATCTACCGCGAGCTCGCCCTCGAGATGCCGCTGGCGCTGTCCGGCGTGTGGGCGCGCGCGCGGGTGCGGGACGCGACCGGGATCGATCCGCTCGAAACACCCACCAAGGCCGCGATGGCGCGGCTGGCGGCGGACGTGCCGGGATGGGTCGACCGGATGGTCGCCGACCCCCGGACCTTCATGGGCATCTCGGCGACGCTGGACCGCTCCTCGCTCGGCGCGACCGAACGCCCGATGCTCCGCATCCGCCTGACCAACCTCGCCCCGATCCCCCTCGGCGTCGGCGGCGACCGCCCGATCAACAGCCGCCTGATGCTCTCGCCCCGCGTGCAGGCGGGGCTGTACGACGACTTCGTCCGCGCCAGCGCCGAGGTGGTCGAGCTCGACCACCGCCTGCGGCTCAAGCCCGGCGAGTCGATGACCGTCGACGTGTGGCCGGACGCCGGGATGGTCGGCTGGCTGGCCGAGGTGAGCGCGGTGGAAACCGTGCGGCAGCGCTGGCGCGTGCTGCAGGGCTACCGGCTCAACGAGGCGGGCGTGCCCAAGGCGGGCGTGCTGTGCCTGGAGACCGAGACCGGCCGGCTCATGCGGGCCCCGCTCCAGCTGGCCGGCGCCACCGGTCTCGAGCTGGCCGACGCGCTCGACGCCGCCGGCACATCGCAATTCGTCGAGGTGCTCGCCGCCGTCCGCTCCCGCGTGCTGCAGCCCGCCGGGACCAAGCACGCGTTGACCGACGACGAGGTGCAGCGTCTGGCGGTGATCGCCGCCGACCGCTACACGAGCCTCCAGCCGCTCGCGCGCGCAACGATGCTCGCCGTGCTGCCCCCGCGCAGCGCGGTGCCCGGCATGGCGGCCTTCGACCGCGTCGCCGTGCAGGAGCGCGACCCGACGCTGGTCCCGCTCGCCCTCACCACCCGCGTCACCGATCCGGCCGATCCGGCGCTGCAGCAGTGGCTGGAGAGCGACTCTGAACGACTCGCGACCTTCGCCCGGGCGATGCAGACCAGGCTCGGCTCGCCGAACCCGACGTTTGCCAGGCTCAACGCCGCGGTGCTCGGGCCGATCGGGCCGACCGCGGCAGAATCGGCCGCCGGTTCCGGGCGATGAACACCGGCCGCTGGCTCGGGGTGCTCCGGGTGCGGCACGAGTCGCTCGGCTCGTGGAGGCGGGCCATCGGCGCCATCATCGGCGTGCTGCTCCTCGCGGCGGCGGTGTGGGCGGTCTGGTCGCGCAGTTCGGTCGTCGAGGAAGCCTGGCTGACAATGAAGCAGGCACCGGCCTGGCTGGTCGCCTCGGCTCTGGCGTTGCCTCTGGCGAGCTGGCTCCTGACCTCCGGCGCGTTCTGGCTGCTCTCACGTCGCTACGCGCGCGTGCCCATGTCGGACATGACGCAGCTCATCGGCGCAGCGTGGCTGCTCAATCACCTGCCCCTGCGCCCGGGCATGGTCGGCCGGGTGGCCTTCCACAAGAAATACCACGACATGGCGATCAGCGACAGCGTGCGGGTCATGGTCGGCGCGATGGTGTGCAGCGGGGTTTCTCTGGCGCTGCTGCTGGTCGCGGCGATCGGGGTCTCACGCGTCGAAGGTGTCGGCTGGACCGCGGCGTGTCTGGCCGGGCCGACCCTGGCGGTGGGGGTGGTGGCGACGGGTGCGCGCGCGTTCGGCAGGGCGTGGTGGGCCGAGGCCGCGGCTCTGGGCGTGCGAAGCCTCGACATGCTCGCGTGGGTCGGCCGATACGCGATCGTCTTTGCGCTGGTGGGGCAGGAGGTCTCGGTCGAGCGGCTGGTGATCGTCGCGGCGGTGTGCCAGGTGGCGATGATCGTGCCGCTGACCGGCAACGGGATGGGCCTGCGCGAGTGGGCCGTGGGGCTGACGCTGGCGGCGATGGCGGGGGGCGCGGCAACGGCGGACGTGCGCGAGCAGGCCGTCGCGATCGGCCTCGCCGGCGACCTGCTCAACCGCGCGGCGGAAACCGTGCTGGCCGTGCCTGTCGGGCTCGCGTGCTCATGGATGCTGGCGCGCAAGGTGAGACGCTCACGCGAGACACCGGCCGACACAGCCCCGTCAGAGCCGCGGGCGTGAGCACGCGGAAGGGGCCCCGGCACTGCAGGTGAGCCTGCGCTGCCCGAGGAATCACATGCTCAGATCTGTGAGCACTCCGCACGCGAGTGCGCGGAGATGCTGCTCGACACTACGGTGATGCTCGCTCCCTCCGCGAGGTTACCCTCGCGGCTCTGATGTGTTTGCCCGCGCGCAAAGAAACACCCACGCGGGCGCGTGGGTGTCGTGGTGTGATGGGGATTGAGAGTCGCGGGTCGATCAGCCGTCCGAATCCGACTCACTCTCGCTCGACTCGGTCTCCTTCCGCGAGAGCTGCTCGGGAGCACACGCGAGGTTGTACGCGGTGATCGCCGAGTTGGTCGCGCTCTGGCGGAGGTAGTTGGGGATCGCCAGATCGAGGCGGTCGTACTGGGTGTGCCAGCCGTAGCCGTACACCGCGCGGCCGATCTCCTCCCAATAGAACCCGGGAATGCCGACCGAGTTGAAGCTGGCGTGGTCCGACCCGCCGCCCTGCGGCATGGAGTCGACGATCTTGACATCGACGTTCAGGAACTTGCCGTCGGTCTCGTCCCAGATGCGGCCGTTGATCGGCGCGGTGGCCGCGGCGAGGTAGTCCCGCATCGAGTCGATGCCGGTGATCGCGCCCTGCGTGTTGGTGCCGCCGTCGTCGACGAAGCAGCAGACGATCTTGGCCTTCTCCTCGTCCGAGAGGCTGTTGACATAGCCGCGGGAGCCGAGCAGGCCCTGCTCCTCACCGGTCCAGAGGATGAACCGGATGGTGCGCTTGGGCTTGGCGCCGACAGCCGCGAGGATGCGGGCGGTCTCCAGCGTGACCGCCGAGCCGGTGCCGTTGTCGGTCACGCCCATGGATCCGGGCCCGTTCCAGCTGTCCAGGTGGGCGCTGACGATGACGACCTCGTCGGGGAACTCGGTGCCCCTGATCTCGGCGATGGTGTTGTAGACCGGGATGGGCCCCTCGGTCAGGGTGTTGGCCATGTCGAACTCGAGCTCGACCTCGCCGCCGTCGTAGAGACGGCTGTTGATGTAGTCGTAGTCCGGGCCGCTGATAACGACCTCAAGATCCTTGGCGAGCTTGTCCTTAGTGAGTTCGCGCCAGCCGCTGACCGAGGTGGTCCACACCCGCTCGTCGTTGGAGCTGGACACGTAGCCGACCGGGTTCGCCGCCATCACCTGTTCGAGCACCGAGGCCCCGGGCTCTTCGATCTCCGGGCGCGTGAAGGCGACCTCGGTCGTGTCCTCGGGGTCGTCCTGCGGGGCGGAGGTGCCGGCGAGGCCCTCGTCGGTGGCGTGCAGGGTGTAGACAACCTTGCCGCGGAAGCCGTCGGAGACAAACGTGACGGAGTCCCCGTCGACGACGACGTCTTCGAGGTCACGCGCACCGCCGCGCCGCCCGAAGGTGAACGTCCCGCCGAGGCTCCCGTCTTCGCTCGGCGTGATATCGAGGCGGGTGGCGTAGCGCCCGGCGAGCGTGCCGTCCCACGGGCCGAGGATCGGGTCGTCGGGGATGACCAGCGGGGCCGGCGGGTTGTAGACCTCGGCGCGGGCGCTGTAGCGGGCACCCACCGAGCCCGTCACGCCGCGGATGCCGCGACGGCCGGAAAGATCCGTCGGGATCACCACCCAGGCGCCGGGCAACTGGTCTTTGACCGCGTCAAACTCCTCCTGCGTCCGCGGCATGCGGACGGCCTTGGCACGGACCGGGCCGTCGGTGCCGGGCACCCACGCCAGCGTGGTCAGCGCCTTGATCTCGTATTCATTGCGTCCCTGATAGGCCTTGCCCCAGCTCGGGCCGCGGTCGAACCGCATCGCCACCGTGCCCCACTCGGCGAGGTGCGCGTTGGAGAGTCCCCATTCCTGGAAACGGTCCCTCGCCCAGTTGTTGGCGGTCTCCACGTTGGTCGAGCCGGTCAGGCGCGGGCCGATGCCCTCGGCCAGATGGGTCAGGATGTCCATCACGTGCGAGTTGTTGACGCCCTCGTCAAAGATCGCGGCGATGGTCGCCGGGTCGCCCATCGGGATCGCCGGCGGCGTGACCATCTCGCCGTTGACCACCGCGTACGTATCAACGGGGTTGCCGGAGGCGTCGTGGGCCTGGGGCAGTTCGGCGGTCGCCTGGGCCCAAACAGCCCCGGGCAACGCCAGGGCGGCCCCGACGGCCAGTGCGAGTGCGGAAGTTCGGATTGAGCGCATGCGGATGGTCCTCCTGCGAGCTGGGGGTATGGATGCAAAAGCATACCACCAACCGCCACCACGAGAAACGCCCGGTACGCCCGCCCAGAGGGGTGTAGCATCCACCAGCCGGCGATGATGCCGCCGAAAGATTCGGAGAGAGCCCATGACCTTTGATCCGCAGCAGTCGCTCGCCGAGGTTCGTCGAGAGTTCGGCGAGCACGGCGGCGTCAACATGTCCATCGAGGCCTCGACCACCTTTACGGTCCTCGAAGCCGCGAACATGCCCGAGATATTCCAGGGCCGCATGGGCCCCGAGGGCGGGTGCTATCTCTACGGCCGGCACTTCAACCCCACGGTGTACGTGCTCGGACGCTACCTCGCGGCCATGGAAGGGACCGAGGCCGCGTACTGCACCGCCAGCGGGATCAGCGCGATCGCGGCCGTGCTCATCCAGCTCTGCGCGCCCGGCGACCACATCGTCGCCTCCAACACCATCTACGGCGGCACGCACGCGCTGCTCAAGGAGTTCCTGCCGGCCAAGACCGGGATCGAGGTCACCTTCGTGGACATCAGCGACCACGCCGCCGTGAAGGCGGCGATGCGGCCGCGGACCAGGGTGGTCTTCTGCGAGACCATCGCCAACCCGACGCTGGTCGTTGCCGACCTGCCCGCCGTCGCGGAGATCGCCCACGCCGGCGGCGCGCAGCTGGTCGTCGACAACACGTTCAGCCCGATGCTGCTCTCTCCGGCCAAGCTCGGGGCGGACGTCGTCGTGCACAGCCTCACAAAGTTCGCCGGCGGCGCGTCGGACATCATCGCCGGGGCGGTCTGCGGCAGCGCCGACTTCATCGCCAGCCTGATGGACCTGCACACCGGCGCGCTCATGCTGCTCGGCCCGACGATGGACCCCAAGGTCGCGTCAGAACTGGCGCTCCGGCTGCCGCACCTCGGACTCCGGATGACCGAGCATTCCCGACGAGCCCAGGCGTTCGCCGAGCGGCTGTCCGAGAAGGGACTGCCCGTGACCTATCCGGGCCTTCCGGATCACCCGCAGCACGCGCTGCTCGGCCGCCTGGCCAACACGGGGTACGGGGCCGGCGGCATCTTCGCGCTCGATGCCGGCTCGAAGGAGAAGGCGTTCGAGCTGATGAACCTGCTGCAGAACGAGTACCGCTTCGGCTACCTGGCGGTGAGCCTGGGCTACTTCGACACGCTGATGTCCTGCTCGGCCAGTTCGACCTCGAGCGAGCTGAGCGATGAGGACATGGCCGCCGCGGGCATCCTGCCCGGGCTGGTGCGCTTCAGCATCGGCTACACCGGCACGCTCGAGCAGCGATGGACACAGTTTGCCGAGGCCCTCCGACGGGTCGGCATGGTCTAAGCCGCGGTGCGGGGTCGCCAGTTGCGCTCGCCGCGCTACCCGCGGAGGAAACGCCAAGCGATGCCCGCGCCCAGCGAGAGCAGCGGCAGCCCGGCCACGAGTGCCCAGCGGATCGCCGTGATCGTGCCGGCATCGAGCGGCTTGATCCGCGGGCGGGCCCGCGCGCCGGCCGACGCCGCGATGAGCTCGTCCTGCCCCGCCAGCCAGAGGATCGATGCTTCAAAGAGCTCCGCGTTCCCCGGCGACCGCAGCGTCACGCGGTTGTCGGTCGCGTCGTAGGCAAACGCCAGCGCGTCGGTAAACCACGCGTTCGAACCCACCACCACAACGCGGCCCGAACGGGCATCGGCGGGCTGGTCGGCGCGGGTGGCGGCCAGCGCAACGGTCCACGACTCACCCGGCGCGGGGGGCGCCGGGTCCACCCCCGCGTCGTACCGCGGCGGGTCCGGCATCAGATGCCGCTGATTCGCCGAAGTGCGCCACAGGTCCCGCCACTGCGACTCACCCCAGACCGTCTCTCTCGTCGGGAGCGAGAGCAGCGGCGTGGTGTTCAGCGCGCTGTCCTCGGTGGTGGTGAGAGCGATCGGCCACGACAGCAAGGTCGGCAGGTTCTGCGTCGCCGCGTGGATCGGGTGCTCGACCCCGGTCGCCAGCAGGCTGAACTCGGTGAGCACCTGCGACGCCCGCGCATCTGCGGCGCGTGAGAGCAGCGGCGTGGCCGTCGCCGCGATGATGCCCAGGTCGGCCAGCGGCGCCGCGACCGGGTCCTGCTCGCCGTAGCTGGGCAGCACCGAGGGGTACAGGCTCAGCAGCACGGGCTCGCGCCTGGCCAGCAGCAGGCCCAACGCGCGGCCGAGCGCGACGGCACGCTCCGCGCCCGGCAGGTCGTCCTCCGACCGCGCCGAAGCGGACGAGTCGGGGCTCAGCACGATGTACACCACCGGGCGCACACCGTCGGGGTTCAGATCGGCCAGCACCGGCGGCTCAGGCTCGCGGACCGTCACCCATTCGGCGATGTCGATCCCGCGCTGGCTGAGCCGGCCACGGATGCCGGAGAAGTACGGCGCCGCGTCCAGGATCGGCCGGGCCTCGCCGTGCGTGATGACGACGATCGGCCGGGCCGTCGAGCCGATCGCCGAGACGGCGCTCGAGAGCAGCTCCTCGGCCCGCAGCCGCACATCGCCCATCGTCCGCGTGCCGTCGGCCGCGACAATCGAGGGCTCGTACAGCGAGCGGATATCGACCCCCGTGACGCCCGTGCCCGGCGGGCCGATGACCAGCGCGACCTCCGACGCACCGAGCGCCCGGGCCACGCGCAGCACATCGAGCCGCGGCAGCCGCGTCAGGCTCTCGGCCTCCCGCACCAGACTGTCGCGCAGATCGCGCACGCGATCGGCCAGCGTCACCGCTGCGCTCGCGCCGTCGAGGGTCGCGACCTCTCGGAGGTCGCCCGCGAGCGCCTCCAGCTCGGCCGCACGCTGCAGCAACGTCGCCCGGAGCCGGGTCTCGGCGTCGTCGAGAGGCGGGATCGGCAGCCTGGGGTCCGGCTCGGTGATCGCCCGCGTCGTCGCCGCCGAGGCGTCGGCCAGCTGGCGCGAGCTGACGCGGAGCAACGCCGCCCACTGGTCCAGCCCCGACCGAGCGGCCGTCGCGTCAGCACCGGCGGCCGTGATCGAGTTGCCGAGCGCCGGCAGCGCCGGGGCGTAGCTCTGCTGAAGTGCCTCGGCCGCCGAAGACGCCAGCGCCGCGGCGTCGGTCAGGGCCTCGACGTGCTGGTCGATGCCGTTCTGCTCCCGATCGATCAGCCGCTGCAGGAGGGTTGCATACTCGGCCTGCCCGCCGGCCGAGCTCACGTCGATCTCGGCGGCCCGCACGTTGCCGGCGTTGCCGAACAGGTCGAGCACGTCGAGCACGATCTGCCGCGACCACGGCTCCACCGCGGTGCCGTCCACCGCGACGACGATCTCGATCGGGCCCAGCATCGAGACCTGTTCGAGCACCGCCCGGGTGCGGGGCGCGAGCTGCTGCTCCCCCGTGGTGGTGACATCGGCGCGCGCATGGAACCGGTCGCCCACAGCGATCACGACCCCCGTCGCGACCAGCGCGAGCACGAGCACCAGCACCGCCGAGGCGGTCTCGGCGAGGCGGCGGTGCGAGCGTGGTGGGGCGGTCTCGGCGGTGCTCATCGCCATCTCCTCCACTCCAAGCTCGCGTGGGCGAGGGCGAGGCACCACGCGCTGACCGCCACGAAGAACACCACGTGCCCCGTGTCGATGATGCCGCGGGCAAAGTCGCTGCCCCGGCGGCCGATCTGCGCCGCCTCGTGCACAGGCCGCAGCAGCTCAGGAAGCGACTGCGTCGACAGCGACCCCGCCAGCAGCAGCGCGAGGATCGGGAACAGCGTCGCCAGATACGCCAGCGTCTGGTTGCTGGTCATGCTGCTGACGGCCGTGCCGATCGCCAGATAGAGCGTGCCCTGCAGCAGCAACAGCAGATACCCCGACACCATCGGCCCCAGATCCGGCGCCGGGTCGGAGATCGCAAACAGCAGCACCGGGTACACCAGCGTCGGCACGAGCATGCACACCAGAAACAGCCACGCCCCGAGAAACTTGCCCAGCACCACGCCAAGCGCAGAGACCGGGCTGGTCAGCAGCACCTCGTCGGTGCCGGTGCGGTGCTCCTCGGCCAGGAGCCGCATCGAGACCGCCGGCGCGACAGGCATCAGCAGCCACGCCGAGATCGTAAAGAACCCCCGAAGGCTCGCCGGGGCTCCCGGCTGGATCGACAACGCCACCACCGACGCGGTCAACACCAGAAACAACGCCACCACGACCCACCCCACGGGCAGGCGGAACATCGAGGCGAGCTCGCGGCGGGCGATGGTGAGGATGGCGGTCATGCTGTCGCCACCCCCTCCAAGGCCGGGCTCTCCACCAGATCGACAAACACTCGCTCCAGAGTCGGCCGCGCTTCCCGCAGCTCCCGCAGCGTGTGGCCGCTGGAGGCCAACCGCCGGGCGATCTCCGGACGCGGGTCGCTGGTGGCAGGGTCAACACTCAGCGTCACCGCCAGCCAGCCGTCGGGCGTGTCGGCGGTGCCGACCCCGGTCACCCCGGCGATCGACCGGAGCAGGCCCATCACGTCCCCGGTCGGGGCGGAGTGTTCCCGCCCCGGCTCGAGCTCGATCTCGATGACGATCTGGCGGGTGCCGTGCTTGGCGAGCAGGTCGTCGAGCTGGCCGTCCGCCCTGACCTGCCCCCCGGCGATGACCACCAGCCGCGTGGCCAGCCGCTCGACCTCGGGCAGGATGTGGGAGCTGACGATCATCGTCCGGTCCTCGGCGAGTTCGCGGACCAGCGACCGGGTCTGGCGGATCTGCGACGGATCGAGGCCGTTGGAGGGCTCGTCGAGGATGAGGACGGGCGGATCGTGGAGCATGCTCGCCGCGAGCCCCACCCGTTGGCGGTAGCCCTTGGACAGCTGGCCGACCCTTCGGCGGGCCACCTCGGCGATATGGCACCGCTCCATCGCCGACCCGATCGCCCGGCTCCGGGCGGCCCGGTCCATCCCGAAGAGCCGGGCCCGGTGGTCGAGATAGCCCGTCACCGACATTTCTGGGTAGAGAGGGGCCGATTCCGGGAGATAGCCGATCCGCCGGCGGGCGGCGAGCGAATCGGAGTGTGTGTCGTGGCCGTCGATCTCGACGGAGCCCTCATCTGGGCGAAGAAACCCGGTGACGATGCGCATGGTGGTGCTCTTGCCGGCCCCGTTCGGGCCGAGCAGACCGACAATCTCGCCGGGCTCCACCGTGAAGCTGATGCCCCGGACAGCCCGGACGCGGGCGAAGGACTTGCGGATTTCTCGGACCAGGATCATGAATGGTTCACAGTGCAAGCTTGGGTGGAGCCGATGGCAAGAGTGTTGGATGGACGACAGTCGGGCGGCAGCGAAGTGTCTGTTTCGGGATTTGGCCCGATGACAGCCCGGCGGTTTGGGGTAGAGTACCTCACGGAGGACGCCACCGGTGTGGCGGGCGTGATGTCGCAGCCGAAACCCAAACTCCTCATCGTCGGTCCGACCTCGATCTCTGCGGAAGATCTCCGCAAGAAGCTGGGTGACCAGTTCGATGTGGTCGTGGACCGGCCCGAAGCCGCCGCCACCGCGGCGGTCGCGACCGAAGCCCGGCACCCCGCAGAGATGCTCCTCAACGCCATCTCCGACGCCGTCTGTCTCATCGACGCCGCCGGCGCCGAGATCTGGACCAGCGCAAGGTTCGCCGGCCTCCCGCAGAGCGTCCTCGGAAGGGTCCGCTCGTGCTATCCCGAGGCGATCGCCACCCTCGTCGGCTCCCGCGGCACGACGTCCAGGGCCGCCGGGGCGACCTGCAAGTTCGAACTCAACCGCCCGGACGACGAGTCCTCACACGAGGTCTTCATCTTCGCGGCTCAACAGGCAGAGCCGCCGGCCGGCGAGCCGCTCCAGCCGAAGCTCGCCGTCGTCGTGCGCGACGTCTCGACCGACCGCCAGTTCGAGGACCGCCTCGCGGCCATCGAGCGGGCCGGGGCCGAGCTCGTCGATATCGACGCCCAGGTCATCCGGGCACAGCACTCGGCCGAACGACTCAAGACGTTGGAGGGCAGGATCGCGGGCATCGCCGGCGATCTTCTTCGTTTTGACCACTTCGTCGTGCGGCTCAAGGACGAACGAACCGGCCGGCTCGAACCCGTCATGGCGGTCGGGCTCCCCCAGGAGGCGCTCGACCTCGAACTCTTCGCCCAGGAGGAGGGCAACGGGCTCAGCGGCTTCGTCGCCGCCACCGGCAAGAGCGTGATCTGCCCGGACGTGCTCGCCGACGACCGGTTCATGCCCGGCGTGGACGACGCGGGAAGCTCGCTGACCGTGCCGCTCAAACTCCGCGACAAAATCATCGGCGTGCTCAACATCGAGAGCCGCGAGACAGACGCCTTCAGCGACACCGACCGCCGATTCTGCGAGGTGCTCGCCCGCTACATCTCCATCGCCCTGCACATGCTCGACCTGCTCGTGGTCGAACGCAGCACGACCAACCAGAGCGTCAGCGGCCGCGTCGAGGGCGAGCTCAAGGACTGCCTCGAGGACATCCTCAGCCAGGCCGACTGGCTCACCGGCGTGCCCACCAACGACCCCGAGACCGCCCGACACATCGCCCGCATCCGGGCCGATGTCGAGAGCATCCGGGCCCGCGTCCGCAACATGGCCGACGGGCCGCAGACGCTGCTCGGCGTCGAGCGAGCCCTCGGCGACCGCGCGATCGACCCCGTCCTCAAGGGCCGGCGCGTGCTGGTAGCCGACGACGAGTCCAAGATCCGCCGCATCATCCGCGACGTACTCCGCAGCCGCGGGTGCGAGGTCGAGGTCTGCGAGAACGGCGCCCTCGCCATCGAACGCCTGGGCCAGGCCGACCAGCCGACCTTCGACCTGGTCATCTCCGACATCAAGATGCCCGACCGCAACGGCTACGAGGTCTTCACCGCCGTCCGCGCGATGGGCGCCGAGGTCCCGGTGATCCTCATGACCGGCTTCGGCTACGACCCGCACCACTCGATCGTGCGCGCAAGCCAGGAGGGCCTGCAGAGCGTGCTCTTCAAGCCGTTCCAGATCGAGCGGCTGATCGACGAGGCCCGCAAGGCACTCGCGGTCGAGTAAGCCCGCAATACCAGCCTCCAGCCGGAACCCCCCGGCACCCCCAGACCCGCGGCTGTGCTGACGGAGCCGCGGCCGTAAGGACGCGGAAGGAGCTCCGGCACTGCAGTTGCGATCGATCCGCCCGACCGCTTCCGTTCGCGGTTCCGCAAACCCTCCGTACGCCCGCTCACCGCAAGCACTCCTGTTGCCACCGTGCTTCACACCCCCTCCGCGAGGTCACCCTCGCGGCTCCGTCCGAGCCGCGGCCGTAAGGACGCGGAAGGGGTCTCTGGCACTGCAGGTACACGCGACCTCCCTGCACCGCCACGGTCGGAACTCCGCCCGGTGCCACGATGCGGCTCCGCCGCGTCGTGCCGAGCCCACGGTGCCACGATGCGGCTTTGCCGCGTCGTGCCGTGATCTGGGCGCGTTGGCCTCACTGCACGACGCACTTCGTGCATCGTGGCACCGGTGCGCGTTTCCCGCCCGAACCGTGGCGTTCGGAGCTCCGCCAACCCTCCGCACGCCAGTCCACCGCAAGCACTCCTGTTACCACCGTGCTTCACACCCCTTCCGCGAGGTCACCCTCGCGGCTCCGTCAGAGCCGCGGCCGTAAGGACGCGGAAGGGGTCTCTGGCACTGCAGGTACACGCGACCTCCCTGCACCGCCACGGTCGGAACTCCGCTGAATCTCCGTACGCGAGCGAGCAGGGAGTCCGCACGCTACGGTCATCATGCACGCCCCTTCCGCGAGGTCACCCTCGCGGCTCTGGTGGACCAACCCTCGCCGCCCGGCTCCAGCCCGTGGCACCGGCTTCCAGCCGGTGCGAGCCACCGCTCACGCCACCCGCTCCAGCCCGCACTCCGGACACCGCGAACGGTCCGGCACGCCGGAAAGGTCATACCGACAGCCCGTGCATTCGCCCGCACGGGCGCGGTGGAACCACCGCCACACATCGCGCACACCGAGCAGCACGAGCACGGGGACCGCGACAATCGCGATGTTGAGCAGCAGGCCGGGCCAGATCGGCTTCACGGGCAGTTCCATCGAGCCGAGCTTGACAAAGCCCGGCGAGCGCAACGCGGTGCTTGGCGAGAACAAACTGCTACCACCCCGAGGATCGACCTGCCCGTGGAAGACCCGCGCGCCGCTGAAGCACTTGAATGGATAGCCAACGCCGACACGGATGATCGTGATGACGGGCGCGAGGGGCCGGTCCGTGTCGATCGGCGGCAGGAGTGTGGAGTACTCCCGGACCTCATCATCGGTCCAGAGTGTGTACCACACGGGGCGTTCCGGGAGTGCGGGTTTCGCCGCCACGACGCCAAGAAAGATACCGCCGGGCCGGTAGCTATTAACCGTACCGTCTCTCACGAAGAGCATCGCTGAGAAGCATTCGGTCGCGCCGAAGTGCTCCTTCACGAAGATGTCCGTGGTGCGATCTGTCGTTGCGAGGGTCACGGGCCCGGCCAGCGTGGGCATGCCGAGTTGCGTCTGCACCCGGCACACCAGGAACCCAACCTGCACCAGCAGCCCGACCGTCGTGAGAACGACGATCCGCCGCGTCCACGTCTTGAGCCGTTGGCGTGCTCGGTGCAACGCGGGCGGTCTGTCGCGATCGGACCCTGTCATGCGCACGATTCTAACGATTCTTCGCTGTTCAGAAACCGCTTTGTGCGCCCGCCGCGTTCCGCTACGATTGGCCGAGAGGCCCAAAGAGGAGATCGCCCCATGCTCGCACGGACACACCGCATCCCGGCCGCCATGGCCGCCATGGCCGCCCCCGCCGCCCTCGCCCTGCTCGCAGGCTCCGCGATGGGCCAGGTCTCCAAGACCCTCCCCCGCGTCGAGGTCTCCGACGACGGCCAGACCACCGCGATAGTGATGCCCTCGTCCACCGACAACACCGGCTGGACCAGCCGGGCCGACGGGGTGCTCTACCCGACGACGCCCGATTACGAGCTCAACCTCCGCCGCCAGGTCGGCGGCATGAAGATCGCCGACATGAACGGCGACGGGCGCAACGACCTCGTCGTCGGCGTCTACCACTCCAACAGCTTCCCCGAATACCTCGACTGGCACGACTTCATCCTCTACAACACCGGCTCCGAGCTCGAGGCCGCGCCGTCGTGGATCTCCGCCGACCAGACCCACTGCGGCGATGTGCAGATCGGCGACATCAACCTCGACACCTACCCCGATTTCTTCAGCGTCACCGGCAACTTCAACAACATCCGCGTCTACTTCGGCTCGGCGACCGGCCCCTCGACGACCGCCGGCTGGTTCGGCACGCCGCCGCGATCGGGCTGGGCCACCAGCGGCCTGCTCGTGGACATCGACAAGGACGGCGACCTCGACATCGTGACGACAAACCAGGGCGTCACCCCCGACCCCTACCGCCCCATGTACATGTGGAAGAACCAGGGCGGCACGCTCGACAACACCGTCAGCTGGCAGAGCGCCGAGCAGTCGATCCAGAACGGCCTCGACTCGGCCGACGTCAACGGCGACGGCTGGCCCGATGTCGGCGTGGCCAAGTGGGTCAACTTCGAGAGCGGCATCTACCTCAACACCGGCACCGGCACGCTCGAGAGCACGCCCTACTGGACGACCGGCGACGACGGCACCGACAAGGGCGTCGCTTTCGCCGATATCGACGGCAACGGCTGGCCCGACTACGGCCTCGGCCACGACGAACCCGGCCGCGTCTACGCCAACGACGCGGGCACGTTCTCCCTCGTCTACGAATCCGACGCCCCCTTCTACGGCCAGCAGGAGGTCGCCTTCCACGACATCGACCGCGACGGCGACGACGATTTCTGCGAGGTCAACTTCTCCGACGGCCGCACGCACCTCTATCTCAACCGCGGCGGCACCCTCGACTCGCCGCCGAGTTGGACCTACGACGCCCGCGAGGTCGCCAACTGCGTCGCCTTCGGCGACATCAACGGCGACGGCTGGGACGATCTGGCGATCGGCTACTCCGGCGACATCTCCGTCCGCGTCTTCTACGCCGTGCCGCCGGTCTGCGTGGCCGATTTCAACGGCGATGGCGATGTCAACACGCTCGACGTGCTGTCGTTCCTGAACGCCTGGAACGCCGGCGACGGCTCGGCCGACATCAACGGCGACGGGAGTGTCAACACACTCGACGTGCTCGAGTTCCTGAACCTCTGGAACGCGGGCTGCTGACAGCCCGGCGCGAGGACCCGCCAGCGGTGCCACTGGGCGCAAGCCCAGTGCTCGGTCGCCCGGGGCCACGATGCGACTCTGCCCGGTGCCACGATGCGGCTTTGCCGCGTCGTGCCGTCGTCAGGGCGCGTTGCCCTCACGGCACGACGCACTTCGTGCATCGTGGCACCGCGGGTTCGGCACGACGCCCTGTGTGCATCGTGGCACCGTTCGGCAAAAACTGCCGACCGCCGCGGGTTCTCGGGCGTGCCCGACACAAAGGAACCCGTGACGGGTCATCCGTCACGGGTTCACAGCGGCCGCGAACCCGTCAACGGCGACAAAGCACCCGTCAACGACGACCGTTGACGGCTCCACGACGAGCGTTGACCCGTCGATGGCGACCGTTGACGGCTCCGCGGCGTGCGTGGACCGCGCAGAGATCGCCGAACGCGGCCTCTCCCCCGCCTGCCGTTCCCCGAACGCACCCGGTATCCTCAGCCCGGAGCCCAACACCCATTGCCCATTGCCCATTGCCCATTGCCCATTGCCCATTGCCCATTGCCTCATGCCCCATGTCCCGTGCCCCCCTCCCCCCCTCCCCATGACCCCCACCCCCTTCTTCCTCTGCGGCTTCGGCAAGTCCGGCACCAACTGGGTCGGCAACCTGCTCAACCTCCACCCCGCCATCCGCTGCGACGGCGAGTGGCACTTCCAGCACTTCTTCCACGCCTGGGAGGAGTTCGCCAAACACCCCTGGCAACTCGGCAGCCGCCAGCCCGCGCAGCGCGTGGCCCGGGCCAACGTCGAACGCCTCATCCGCGAGTGCCTCGCGACGCTGGCCGATGACCACCCCGGCATCACACTCGTCGGTGACCGCTCGCCCCGCCCCTTGCGCGAACTCGTCCGCGGCAGCAAGACCATCTACGTCTTCCGCGACGGCCGCGACGTCGTGGTCAGCTACACCTTCCACCACCTCCGCGCCGGCGAAGCGCACCACTTCCCCAAACACCTCCGCAAGGCGTTCACCCGTCACCAACAAGCGTTCCGTGATGATCCCGATGCGATGGGCCCCGACGCCCCCGGGCTGCTCGCCGACGAGGCGTGGGTCCGCGAGACCGCCCGCTTCTGGGGATGGCGCGTGCTCAAGGACATCAAACACGGCGCCGGCACCGACACGCCGACACTGCTGAACGTGCGCTACGAGGACCTGCACGCCGACGTCGCCGCCCAGTGCCGCCGCATGTACGAGTTCCTCGGCCTCGACCCCGCGCTGGCCACCCCGCCCGAGCAGGACGCCCGCACCGCCCCCGGCTTCGACCGCGACGCCGAGGACCGCCAGAGCCTCTACCGCAAGGGCGCGGTGGGGGACTGGCAACGCTTCGCCACGCCCGAGTTCACCCGCTGGCTGCGGGAGGAAGCGGGCGAGGCGCTCGACCGGCTGGGCTACGGCTGGTAGCCCGAGCGGCGGTGCCACCAACTGCGAGCCCCGCGCCGACAGAGCCGCGGCCGTAAGGACGCGGAAGGGCTCTCCGGCACTGCAATTGCTCGCAACTTCCCCGTAATGCCTCGTCCGGATCTGCGCTCCCTCTCCGCACGCAAGCGACCGGGGAGTCCGCCCGCCACCACCCTCACGCCACGCCCCCTCCGCGAGGTCACCCTCGCGGCTCTGTCAGAGCCGCGGCCGTAAGGACGCGGAAGGAGCTCCGGCACTGCAGCCACACGCGACCTCCCCGTACCGCCACAGTCGGAACTTCGCCGAGTCTCCGCATGCAAGCAACCGGAGATCACGCTCGCCACCACCCTCACGCCCGCCCCCTCCGTGAGGTCACCCTCGCGGCTCTGACAACCCCTCTCCCCATCCCCTCACCCCATCCCCTCACCCCGCCCCTAAATCCCCAATACCATCCCCCATGCCCACCCCCCAGGCCGGTTCCTGGGCAGCCTACAGCGGCGTCAAGGCCTGGGCCGCGGCCGTGGAGGCCGTGGGTGACGCGAAGGATCACGCCGCGGTGAACGAGCACATCGCCACCAAGGGCTACAAGGGCGAGACCGGCTGGTGGAAGTGGGATGCGGAGCACGTCATGCGCGGCGGCGGCGACGTGCCGTTCGGCCACTACCAGATCCAGAACGGCGAGATGGTGACCATCTTCACCGACCCGCCGGCCAAGCCGTATAAAACCTTCAAATTCATCAAACCGCGCTGGATCAGGTAAGGCGCATCAAACCCGGCCGGCGGCGCGCCAGGGCGCGTTGCCGGCCGATCTGACCGGACCCACCGGACAACAGGG
>JBICHP010000027.1:0-128136 GCA_043100935.1 Phycisphaerales bacterium JB054 | reverse complement strand
GCCGAACTTGAGCATGGCGGTGGCGGCCGAGACCTTGGCGGCGTTGGGCGCGCTGGCGTCGGCCATGATCTTGGCGAGCGTGGTCACCGCGAGGCTGGCGTAGCGCTGGGTCAGCGCGATGGCCTGGTTGAAGGCGTCACGACGCGCGGCGCGGTAGGCGGCCATGAATTGCTTGTCGTCGTTGATCCACTGGTGCAGCGTGCGCTGGCCGACGCCGCTGGCGCGCGCCGCCGCGGCCACGCTGGTCTCGTTGATCAGGCCGACGATGGCCTGCTCCTGCTGGGGCGTGAGGCCGCCTTCGAGGAACTTGCTACGCACCGCCATGGGTCACCCCCTCGGGCATGACAGGGGAACGCCTTGCACTGTTCTGGGCGCTCCCCCTGAATCTCGGAAACATCGCAAGAAGCAGGCCGATCCGCCTTGCATGTGCCGCGGAACCATGGCTCATGTGTGTCACCCGGCGGGGGTTCCGCACGGGGCAAGGAGAACGCAGATGAACGACGAACTGACCCGCGACCAGATCGAGGACCTGAAGGCCAACCTGTCGTACCACGAGCACCAGGCGGCGCTGATCCGCGAGCGGCTTGCCGAGGCGACCAACCGGGTGGCCGAGAAGGACGCCTGTCCCGGTTGCGGCGAGCGGGACGCCGACCGGCTGGTGCAGCTCGACGACGAGGGCGACCGGGTGCGGTGCCTGGGCTGCGAGTTGGTCTTCACCCCCGGCCGCTGACCACCCCGACGCGGCCGCGCGGGGAACCGCTCGGCTCGCGCTTGCCCGCCGCGTGTTGCGGGGGCTTTCCAACACCCAGCCAAGGAGAAGACCATGGCAGCGAAGAAGACGACGAAGAAGACCGCGACCAAGAAGCCCGCGCTCTCGGAGACCATGAAGAAGGTCGCGGCCGAGGACCAAGCCAAGGCCGCGGAGCGCGAGGCGGCGGAGGCGGCCGCCACGCCCGCCACAACGCCGCGTACGGCGAAGGGCGGGAAGAAGGCGGCGACGACCCCCTCGAAGCCCAAGGCGGCGACACGGGGCAAGCAGGCCGCCAAGGCCGGGAACCCCGCCTCCGGGGGCAAGGCCAACCCCAAGCCGGAACCGGCGGCCGCGAAGCGCCTGAGCGCGCTGGACGCCGCGGCGCAGGTGCTCGCCGAGGCGGGCGGCGAGATGAGCGCCCGCGAGATGATCAAAGCGATGGCCGAGCAGGGCCTCTGGACCAGCCCCGGCGGCAAGACCCCCGACGCGACCCTCTACAGCGCCATCGGCCGGGAGATCAGCGCGAAGGGCACCGACAGCCGGTTCAAGAAGACCGGCCGCGGCAGGTTCGCTTCCAACGGAAAGCGGGACTGAGGCGTGCGCGAGGACACCTTCCACATTGATCGTGACGGGGCGCTCGTCCGGGCGGCAACGCCACGGCGGGGCAAGCCCTACCGACACCGCTGCCAGCGCGAGACGTTCGAGGCGGTCGCCCACGCCATCGACGAGGCCGGGGACGCCGGGTTCGTGCTGGAGGAGATTGTCGCGGCCGAGGATCTGCCCTCCTCCCAGGCGGCGACGGCGCTCGCGTTCCTCAAGGAGCGTGGCTGCGTCACCACCGAGGGCAGGCGGTCCTACGCGGCCACCGGGTGCGTCTATCTGGACGCGATGACCGAGTACCACGCGCTCAAGACCGGCGGGTAGGCCACTCATCCATCCCCTTCCTTCGCCCCGGCTCGCGCCGGGGCGTTCTCGTCGGTCAGCATCGACCGAAGTTTGGTACCCTCTACCGCAGTCGCCCAATTCGGAGGACAGGCATGATCGAATACGACGCGACAGTCTCTATCGAGGGGGCGGCCACGGCGCTCGGTGTGGTCGGAGCCGCCATCGGCTACCTCATCAATCTGATCGTTGGCTGGTGTCGGGATCGCCGGGAACACAAGCTGCGTGGCACGAAGCTGGTCCTCTTGGAACTGCTGGAGTCCGAACCCGTGGCCGGGCTCACGGAAGAGGAGTTGACAAGGGCTTATGCGTCTTCCAGCACCGAGTCCATTCGAAGGCGCTATTCGGCATTGAAGCCGAAGAAGCTGACGCCCATGTTCCTTGAAGAAAAGCTGCGAAGTCTCCAATTTGAAGGAATGGTGCGCCCCGTACCTGGCAATCGCTGGCGAGCGGAACTGAGGCCGCTTTCCAATTTTGAATCGGAAGACATCGCGCTTCAGGCCGCAATGCAAATCGGTCGGGAACAGCTCGACAGGACTGAAATACTCGAGGCGGTGAAGGGAGCTGTCGAGAGTGCCAACGATTTTCATGAGAAGGAGCGAGCTGCCCAAATCTGGCTGCGGATTGACCCGGCGAATGCGATTGTCGCGCTTCAAAAGATGAGTCATAGCGACGACTCCGAAGAGGCCTTGGTTGCGCTCGACATTTTGTCCAAGCTTGCCAACTGAGCCTTCCGGCCCGTGAACCCCTCCCAGCGCTGCACGATCACGTCGCAGTACGCCGGGTCGATCTCCATGAGGAACGCCTTCCGGTCTTGTTGCTCGGCGGCGATGAGCGTGGAGCCCGAGCCCCCGAAGAGGTCCAGCACGCGCTCGCCCGGCTTGCTGGAGTAGGCCATCGCCCGCGCCGCCAGCTCGACCGGCTTCTCGGTGAGGTGGACCATGCTCTGCGGGTTGACCTTCTTGATGGCCCACACGTCGGGGATGTTGTTCGGCCCGAAGAACTTGTGCGCCGCCCCCGATCGCCAGCCGTAGAAACACCACTCATGGTCGCCCATGAAGTCCTTGCGGCTGATCACGGGGTGCATCTTGTGCCAGATGATCTGCTGGGCGAAGCGCAGACCGGCCTCTTCGAGGGCGGTGGGGTAGTTGGTGATGTTGGCGTAGCCGCCCCAGATGTAGAACGCCCTGCCCGGTTCCAGCACACGCGCCAGATTGCAGAACCATGCAGACAGGAGCGTTGAGAACTGCTCGTCGGTGACGTTGTCGTTCTCGAGGGGGCGGTCCTTGGCGCGGAGCTTGGTGGTGGTGCCCTTCACCTGCTCGCCAGATCGTGAGGACGACTTCGGCACCGGGTGGAAGCTGGTCTTGCCCGAGACGAAGGCGTTGTTGGACCGCGGCTCGACCTTGACGTTGTAGGGCGGGTCGGTGTTCACGAGCTGGATCGTGCTGCCGTCGAGCAGGCGGTCGAGGTCCGCCTCGCTGGAGGAGTCGCCGCACAGCAGCCGGTGCTCGCCCAGCACCCACAGGTCGCCCGGCTTGGTGGTGGGCTCGTCCGGCGGCTCGGGCACGTCATCGGGGTCGCACTGCCCGGGGTTGGCCCCCTCGCTCATGAAGGCCGCCAGCTCGTCCTCGCTGAAGCCCAGCGAGTCCAGGTCGATGCCGAGGTCCTTGAGGTTGTCGAGCTCGACCGGAAGCAGATCCAGGTCCCACGTGGCGATGGCGTTGGTGGCGTTGTCGGCGATCCGATACGCCTTGGCCTTCTCGGGGGCGAGCCCCTCGGCCACGTGGACGGGGATGCGGTCGAGGCCGAGTTGCTTGGCCGCCTTCCACCGCGTGTGGCCGACGATGATGACGCCCGTCTCGTCTACCACGATCGGCTGGCGGAAGCCGAACTCCTCGATTGACCTCGCGATGGCGTCCACGGCCGAGTCGTTTTGGCGGGGGTTGTTCTCGTACGGGGTGATGTCACCGGGTGGCTTCAGGACAATGTTCATGGTGCCTCCGTGCTTGCTGCGGGAGTGACTGTGTGACTCTGATGACTGTAAATCCGGTCCATCTGAAATCGGCGGCACATTGCCAAACCGCGCAGGCGGCTGTCTGAAGCGCTTGAGACCATCTCACCCCCCCCGGTGCCGCGCACGGATTTCTGGGGGGCGGATTCACAGTCATCAGAGTCACAAAGTCACACTCCTGAGGTCTTCGGGGCGGCGTCGAGCAGACGCCATACCTGCCCCTTGGCGGTCTTGGCCCCGTCCGTGTCAAACTTCTTGCCGCCGATTACGCGGCCCCTCACCGCTCTGAGCTTGCTGCCGATCTGGCGCGCTGTTGGGTGCTTGTTGCCGCGTGGTGGGGTGAACAACTCGATGGCGTCCCGGAGCGTTGCCGCCTGCGGGCTCGTCGGCCTGCCTTCGCCGGCGGGGTACAGAGCCTTCACAAGTTCGCTGATCACGACTCCGGACCCGGTCGTGTCGAACTCGCCCCACGCCGCCATGAGCTGGGAAAGCATCTCCTTGTCGGAGTCTGCCGCGACCTCCAACTGGTCGCGTGTGTCGCAGGGGTCCTTCATACCAATCCACCGGATCGCCGAGCGAACGACCGAGGACCATCCAGCGAAGCTCCCAAAAGGCCGCAGCTCCATGTCCGGCGAGCCGGCACGGAGATAGGCGGCGACGATCGTGACCGCGTCGGCAAACAGCCCTGGCCGGTGCGCCCTGACGTACCCAATGAGGTCCTTGTGCTGGAAGCCCCCGCGATCCTCGGGGTGCTCAAGCGGGCTGTCGAGGCGGATGTAGACGGTCCGCCTTGTGGTGTCCCCCTTCACCGTGACGTTGTTCCCGGTGGCGATCCACACCGCGAGCATCGGGCCGGAGTAGCTCGCGCTGCTCCCGAGAATCCGGTCCCGCCACCAGATGCTCGTCAGCATCCGATCGAGAGCATCGTTCCCGATGACTCCGTTGAGGTTGTCGAGCAAGACGATCCTCGCGCCCTCCATCGCCAGGGTGGTGATCTGCTTGCGGCATTCGGTCGATTCGTGGACATACGAACTCACCGGCGGCACGGAGCCTGTGCCGATGATCGCCGCGATCGTACCGAGCATCGTTTTGCCGGCCCCTCTGACGTTGGCGTCCACGAGGAACAGCGGCGAGGGGCCGTCGAAGGCGTGCCGGGCGACCACAGTGAGCAACGCGGCCAGGAACGCTGAGTTGTGCGCCAGACCAGCGAACGGGAAATCACTCACGAGGTCCATCAGACGGTCACATGCACCGCAGGCGTCTTGGTGGGTTGGGTGCTCGGGGATCACTGGGAACGTCGCCGTCGGCCGGTAGAGCACCTTGGTGAGTGCGTCGTAGCCGGGCTCTTGCCACACAGTGCCGTCCGGACGCAGCACGGGCGTTTCCGAGAGCATCCGAAGCTCGCGTGTCTCCGCCCCCCGGCCACGGGCGTGGAGTGCGTTGACCAGCCACGAGGTCGGATGCCGCGGCTTAAGCTCCCCCTTGGAGTAGCCAAGCAGCTCGGCGTTTCGAGTGATCAGCTCCCGGAGACGTGCGGGTGGCAGCGTTGAGATGGAGGCATGCCCGCCGTCGCCGGACTCCCTCACCTCGACGAAGCTGCCCCCTCGCGTGAAAATGACCGAGTCCTGGCCGACGGCGGCGGCAACCTCGTCGATGACCCGGTACTCATCGGTGTCGATGATCACCTCCGGCCGCCGCGCCACACTCCGCGACCCGTCGGCGACGGCTCCTCCCGGCGTCCTGGTGCTTCGGTAGTACTCCGTTGTGTTCTCGATAGCAAACTCGATGGTCCTCCTTCGGTAGTCCTCGCGGCTCCTCCACTTGTCGCGCTGCCCGAGGGCGGAGGCGGAGAACAGCCGCTCGATCCGGCCATACTCCGGTCCGCACCAGAACGTCAGCATCGAGGCCAATGCCATGTCCGCCGCGCTCTCGTCGCCCCCGTGAGCCGAGGTGTCGCCCTGGTCGAACAGCAAGACGAACTTCGAACCGTTGGTCGCTGAGCGGGCTCGCTGAAGCAGGGCCTCGTCGTCGCCCTTGAATCCGGGGCAGCCGATGCGGCCCACCACGTCCCGCTTCGCCGAGGGCTGCTTCCACAGCCTGGCGCACAGATCGTGCAGCTGGGGGTCCCGCTCGCGCACGAGTTGGCCGCACCCCGGCACCACCCGCCCGGTCAGGGTGAAGAACCTCTTCTGGTCGTAAATCTCGACTTCGCCGATCCCCGGCAGACTCTTCGACCTGCACTTGGCCCACGAGGGCTTCCGGCCGCGGATGAACATCTTGACGCCGGTGCCGCTCGGCGAGAACTCCGCGTAGGTGGCGAAGTCATCGACCAGGCGCTGGGCCTCGGGCGAGATGCGCCCCTGCCCGTCCACGCAGTCGTCGAGGTCGATGCCGCAATAGCCGTCTTCGGCGAAGAACGCGAAGCCCATGCCGTACTCTGCGGAGGCCGCCAGGCCGGATGCGTCTTCAAAGCGCAGGCAGCGTTCCGCGTCGGTGGGGTCGATGCGGGCACGCTCGTCGGGGTCGTACGGGACCTTTGTGGGCTTACCGGCACGCACCTCGTAGCGCCAGAGCACCCAGCGGTCGCTGCCGCGGAGTTCGGGCGGAAAGCCGAGCGGGTCGAAGCCGCCAGCGCTGTCCGGCAGAGCTGTAGCGGCGGCAATCACAGCCCCTCCTCGCGCAGCTCACGCTCAAGGTCGTCATCTGCGGGCAGGTCAGCGGAACCGGTGGGCTCGGTGGGCTCGGGCCGGTCCTTCGCCTTTGTCGGCGAGGGACCGTATCTCGGCTCACGCCCTGGAAGGTCGCCGCCGGCCCGGCGCTTTGCGTCGAAGTGTGCCTGATCGGCCTCCGTCAGCTCGCGCCCAAACGCCCGCACCCACTCGGCGGTGGTAAAGAGCTTCCCGCCGCTGCGGACGTGGTATAGGTAGATACGCCTGCCTCCCCGCGCCGCCACCCCCTTGCGGCACCACCGCCAGAGGCAGTTTGGAGTAGGCTTGCCGGGCGCGTGCTTCGCGGCCTGAGAGAGCGTGAGGTACTTGTCGATCGGTGCCGTGTCATCCATGCCGCACCGCCTGGTCTCCCCGCTTGGAGTCGGTGGGGGAAAGCGCCGCACGGACCTGCTCGACCACCCCTTCGTCGAACACCCTCGCGTTGCCCGCCCTGCCGATCGGGCGAACCGCGTTGGAGCGAAGGAAGTACTCGACCCGGTGCAACGGCTGTTTGACCCGTTGGGCGATGACGCCGATTGTCAAATAGGGGCGGGCGGACTCACCGGACACTGCGCGTGCGACCACGGCTTGGCTCCTCTGTTTCGGGCCCGGTGCCGCCAGACCGAGTGTCTCGCGGCGTATCGGGTACAGGTCACGGAGGAGGCCACACAACTGGCGTGGCGCTGCGCTATGTCAGATGTTCCGGACTACACGCCGTTGAGCGACCACGGCGGGGGCTTCGGGCCGGGGCGGTATCCGCTGGGGGTCAGGTGGAGCCGAAGGTGGTCCGCGAACTCCGGCATGCCGTCGGTGGCGAACTTCTTGACGCACCGATTGATCGCCTGCGAGACCCGCTTACGGTCGCTCTCCTCGGTACGCCGTTTGAACTCGCGGGGGCGGCGGTTCAGGCCCAACGCCTCCGCCAGAAGCTGTTGCAGCTGAGCTTGCTCCTGTTTGAGCTCCAGAGCCTCATGGAGACCCAGGCAGCTCCTTTCCTCACGAAGGTCATGGCGAATGTCGGTGAGCCGTTGCTTGGCGCGACTAATTGCCTCAGGGCTCATCAGGGGCTCCGGTGCAGCGGCGTGGCCCAGCACGTCGTCCTCGAACGGCTCGCCCACGGCTGGCGGCGCATCCCGGCCGGTCTTCCACTTCAGTACGTCGCCAGCGCGGAGGTCCCGGACTGGGTTCGGCGTACGTAGCAGGCCGTGAATGTAGGTCATGCCGTCGAGGTGGCCGAACATGCCAGACTCTTCGCCAAACCGCACGTCCCACACGACTCCGCGCTTGACGAAACAGTAAGATCCTTCGTTGACCTCCGAGGCTGGCCGCTGGCCTCCGGCGGGTTCGTCCTCCTCAGGTTCGCGTGCGGGCGACTGAGCCCGGCTTTCGGCGGTGTCTGCGACGGCGACGACCCCCTGGAGTACGACCCTGAACCGTTGCAACTCGCGGAGGTGCTCGAAGAACTGCTCCGGCACCTCCCGCACATCCCGGCCCCGCGTCCGGATCGCCCCAAGCCCGCGAGGCCCGAGCGATGTCGGGTGCCAGCTCCCAAGAATGAACCGCAGCGTCGTTCCCAGATCTAGCAGGAAGTGCTCAGGCAGCGCCGGCACGGTGCGTAGACCGCGCTGCGCGCAGGCGGCGGCCGCCGCCATAGCGTGCTCGGCCTTCGCCACGAATCCCTGGTAGGCGTCGATGTACTCGTCCAGCATTCCCTCCCACGGGTCGGGCCCGACGAACATCACGTCGGGGATGGCCTCCCCGTCCCGCCGCCGTGCCTCTCGCTCGGAGGCCACGAGATGGGACCGGGACGCCTCGGCGACGCCGCGGTACTCGGGAAGGTGCTCTCGCTTGAACGTGCCGCAGAGGCCCGCGAGCCTGCCGGCCTCGGCGTAGGAGCTCAGGAAGTACTCGGTGCCGCACTCCGCGGCGACCACGCTTTCCACGAGTTCGGCGAGCGTCGCGCCGGCCGGGAGGTCCGGCTCGCCCGACGACCCGCCGCGGTCGCCCCGATCGCTCCGCAATTCGATGGCGAGCTTCGCCTCCTCCAGAACGGCGAGCAGCCCCCAGCCCGCGAGCGACTCGTCCGGCTCCGGGCCGACCATCGCCCGCCCCCGCGTGCGGTCGTCCAGCCAGTCGAGGCCGGCGAGCTCCGTATCGCCTGCGCAGTATTCGCCCGCGTCTCGGTCGGTCGCGAGGCACGCGACGAGTACGACGAGCCGGGCCTGGACCATCGGGTCCTCGGTCGCCAGCGGCGTCATATCGGGCGGCGACGCGATCAGGTCGTTGACCGCGCACGCGAGCCGCGCCTGCAGCGCGACCGGCCCCTCCATGTCGTCGGAAATGCAGATGCGGCGGGCCGAGCCGAAGCCTCCCACCGTCTCCCCGAGTTCCTCGAAGATCCGCCTCCGGTCCCGGACCGACGCGTCGGAGTAGGCCGTGTCCAGGAACTGCCCCGCGAGCCGGAAGTCCTCGGGCCGCCCCCGCGCCAGCCCGTGCGCCCACCCCAGTAGGTTCAGGGCCTCTGCCCTCGTTCGTACCGCTTTGCGTTCTGCGCTTCCATGCATACCGGTCTCCTTTGGTTGCGGATATGAGAACGTTACGCGCATAACAACCGACAGCCGCCGGCGCGACGCCCTACCGCGCTCCCGTCCACATGTTGTGAGGAGCACCCCCTACCCGATCCGGCCCAGCACCTCCGTCACCCGGCGCTCGTCCCGCTCGGCGTACACAGCATCCGTGATCACCGCGCTGGAGTGGCCGAGCACCAACTGGGCCGCTTCGAGGCCGAACTCCTGCCGGATGCGCGTCGCGGCGTTGTGGCGGAGCTGGTTGGGACGCCAGCGGTGCTCGCCCCCCCACCGCCGCAGCTCCTCCAGCTCGTCGGCGGTCAGGCGGGCCTCAAACTCCGCCCGCGTCTCCCGCCCGCCGCCGGGCAGCTCGGCGGGCCGGAGGCGCGCGGGCGGCGGGAACGCGCGGGCGCAGGCGTACTCGATCGCGCGGCGGTAGCTGTCCGTCGTGTAGGCGTCGCCCGCGGCCCGCGCCGGCTCGGCCCGGCGGTTGGTGCCCGGGCGGTTGCCGCAGGAGAGCGGCGTGCGGCGGCGCTTGCGCATCCTTTCCCGCCGCTCGGCCTCCGCCTCGGCGGGGCTAAAGAGCGGCTCGCCCGGCCCCCGCCCCGCAAGGAACGGCCGCACGATCCGCTCGGCGTCGGGACCGAAGTACACCGCGCGGGTCTTGTCGAAGTGCGCGGTCTTGTGCTCGCGGAGGCGGGCCACCAGCAGCCCGCTGCGGGCCTCGCGGGTGAGGTCCCCCGCGCAGAGCCCCACGATCTCGCCCGGCCTCGCGCCGGTGAGCAGTTGCAGCTCCACCATCGCCCGCACGGGCGTGGAGAGGTGCGGCAGGGTCGCCCGCAGCATCTCCTCCGGGACGGGGGGAACGCGCCGGCCCTCCGCGGCGCGGGTACGGCCCCGGCGCAGCGGCTCCACCGTCGCCAGCGCGGCCGCGATCGTCGCCGGGAGCATTTCCTGCGAGGCCCCCCAGCGGAACATGGCGATGACGATGCGCACGCGGTCGTTGACGGTGGTCCGCGACCACGGCTTCCGGGGTGGGTCGGCCGCGGCGTCCCCCGCGATCATCGCCTCGCGAAGCAGCCGGAGCCTCCGCGGGCCGTAGTCCTCAAGCGGGGTCGACCCGTCCATGCTCCGGAGCAGGCGGAGCGTGGACTTGATGGCGTTGTGCCGCTTGGGCAGGAAGTCTCTGGCGACCCGCCGCCAGTAGTCCCGGATCAGGTGCTTGACCTTCCTGACGTCGGGCTTCTCCCCGCGGCCGGCGGCGTCGCGTCCGCCGGGCTTGTCGGGCAGCCTGCGGCCGAGCGACTCGTAGTCGGCGAGCAGCCGGTAGTACAGCTCGCGGCTCTCGGGCGTCCCGTACCCGCCGAGCCAGTAGTCGCGGCGCTTGCCGGTGACCGAGTCGGTGAGGGTGACAATGGCCTGGTCGTAGCCGGACCGGCGTCGGTAGGAGGGCGGTTTTTTCGGGGAGGGTTGCGGTCTTTGGGGTGCCACGGGGCGCTCCTCTTGATCGAGCGCGGTGTAACACCGCGCTGTTTTCGATCCGAGTTGCGCCGCCGTCCGCCGGCGGGTCGCCGCAAGTGGCGGCTTCAACGGGCTTTATGGAAATCGGGGTGAGAGGATTCGAACCTCCGACCTTCTCGTCCCGAACGAGACGCGCTACCAAGCTGCGCTACACCCCGTGGTCGTCGTACTTCGCAGCCGGTCCGATGCCGGCAGCGAGGGAGAGTATAGCCCGACTTGCCCCGCGAGCACTGCCCTCGGCGACAAGTCCCGGGCGGTTCTGTGTCCGCAAGGCCCGCCCGAGACGCACCGGAGCGGTCCGGGGCCGGGTGGCCCGACGGAATCCTCAGAGGATCAGTCGAAGTCTCGCGTCTCGACCGGGAACCGGGGCTCGGTCGAATACACGTTGTCGGCCCTGGTGCCGGGGTCGCCGTCCTCGCCGGCGGAGTAGAAGTAGCCGCGGCCGCCGACCGCCATGCCCTCGTCGGCGTCACCGACCCACGTCGCCTTGCGGCCGGCCGCGTCGGCCTCAAACGGGCGGTACGAGCGTCGGTACTCGACCTCGATCTCCCGGCCCTGCGGGTTCTTGACCATCACCCGCATGGGATCGCGGTTCGCCATTCTCTCGTTCTCGCCGTCCCAGTACTCCCCGTGCCCGCCGTGGAACGCGGGGTGGACAAACCGCATCGGCCGGCCCCAGGCGTCGCGGAGATCGGCCGCCGGGATCGCCCACGACTCGCGCCGACCGTTCTGCGAATTCTCCTGCGGCGCCGACGCCGAGCTCACAAAGGCGCTGTCGAGTTGCTCAAACTCCGGCGCGACCGACTGGTCCTGCATCACGAGGGCCGAGTAGTACAGCGCGCTCGGCTCGGCCTCGGCGGCAAAGTCGCTGTTCCCGCTGGGGCGTCGCGCGTCGATGATCGGGAAGTACCGCGACCGGGTCGCGTCCTCTTTGACCTCAAGCACCGAGGGCAGCGGTGTCCGGGCGTTGAACTGCCAGGAAGCCAGCGTCCCGTCGAGCACACGGATCACATCGGTTGTTGCGCGCGCGCGCCCCCCCTCGACCACCTTGGCGCCGACCACCACCGCCAGCGCGACCAGCACTGCGATGATGCCGATCACGATCAGGAGTTCGATCAGCGTGAAAGCGCCCCGGGCGCCGGCCGCGGGGCCGAACGGGCGAGATGTGTTGTGTGGGATGCGGCGAGCCATGTGCAGATTCCTCTCCCTCCGTGCCGAGCCAGAACAAGAACGGCACCCGAACGGCGTTCCGACCCCCGATACGGGTGATCGGCCGGGTCTGATCCGGGTCCCCAACAGATTACCACGGACCCGCGGGCTCAGGCGAGCCCGGGACCGACGATATTGCCCCCGGAACCCCCGGCCCCCCCGCCAACCGGGACCGGCGGCCGCCCCGGGGCACCCTGCGGGGCCGGTGCCCCACCGCCGCCCGGCTGCAGCGGGGCGGGGTTGATGCGGGCCTTGAAGATGAAGTCGGTCACCTTGTCGCGGACGCTCCGGTCCATGGCGTTGAAGAGCTGGGCACCCTCACGCTTGTACTCGATCCGCGGGTCGAGCTGGCTGAAGCTGCGGAACCCGATGCCGTCGCGGAGCTGGTCCATCGTGTACAGATGGTCCTTCCACGTGGTGTCGAGCACCTCCAGCAGGATCGACCGCTCGAGGTAGAGCAGCTCGGCACGGAGCAGGTTCTCGATGAACGCCTGCACCGCGTCCGGCCGCTCGTCGGGCTCGAGGAAGCGCATCGCGTCCGGCAGGGTGATATCGAAGCGTTTGCGCAGATGCGCGTCGAGCGCCTCGTCGTCCTTGCAGGCCATCGCGGCCTTCACCTCCGTCGAGATGCGGTCCTCCTTCACAAACGCCCGCGAGGCCTCGAGGAGCTGCTCGCGGATCTGCGCGGGCGGGGTCTTCTGGATCGTCTCGGGCGACCAGTCGAGGCCGAACCGCCGGTTGGCCCACGCCGCGAGCTGCGCGAGCGCCTGCTGCGGGTTCTGCCGGGCCTGCGACATCGTCAGCTGCATGACAAACTCGACGGGGTACTCGACCTCGCGCGTGTCGTAGAGCTTCTCGGCCCGCTCCAGGATCAGGTCGTTCGGCGAGCGATCCTCGTCGGCGATGGCCGCGAGCACGTCGTCGAGCTCGAGCTCGATGCCGTACTTGTTCTTGCTCCACTCGATGAGCTTCTTCGCCCCGTAGTGCTCTTCGGTGAACACGGCGATCCGGGGCAGCTCGGTCTTCTCGATCCGCTCGTGCGCCGCGGCACAGAGCATGTTGTAGATCTCGTTCCGCTCGGCGATACCGCCGGTCCGGACCTGCGCCGCGTCGACCTCGACGTCGAACCGGCTCTTGGCCCACTCGACCAGGCCGGCCGAGTCGAAGTCCACGCTGATCTCGGCGCCCTCGATCGGGATGTATTCCCCGAGCGTGACGTCGATCATGTGGCGGGCCTCCTCGGCCGCGATCTTGCGGACCGCGATGTCCATCTCGGTGCCGTCCTTGTTGCGGAGCTTCTCCGGCGGCACGGAGAAATCGAACCGCTCGCGGGCGTACTCGGCCACGCACTCGGCCGGGTACTCCGGGTCGAGATAGAGCTTGCCCGCGTCGTCGATCGCCTCGGAGATGTAGTCGAAGATCAGGTCGCGGACATCGCGTCCCTCGAGTACCCGCTGCCGCAGGCCGTAAAACTCCTGCCGCTGGTGCTCCATCACCTCGTCGTACTCCAGGATGTTCTTGCGCACCTGGAAGTTGCGCTCCTCGACCTTGCGCTGGGCCCGCTCGACGCTCTTGGAGAGCATCGGGTGCTCGATCGCGTCGCCCTCCTTCATGCCCAGGCGGCTGAGCACCTTCATGGTGGTCTCGCCGGCGAACATCTTCATCAGGTCGTCGTCGAGCGAGACGAAGAACCGGCTCGAGCCCTTGTCGCCCTGACGGCCCGCGCGGCCGCGCAGCTGGTTGTCGATGCGGCGGCTCTCGTGGCGCTCGGTGCCGATCACGTGCAGACCGCCGAGGTCCTCGATCGTCTCGAACCACCGGATGCGGTGCAGCAGACACCGGCCCGTCGAATCGAGCGATTCGCGCAGCGACTCGGCGTCCATCGAATCGACCTTGCCGGGGTTCATCCACGTGTTCTTGTTCGCCCAGTGGCGGAGGAGCTTGAGCTCGAGCTCCTCAAAGTCCATCGACTCGGCCTCACGCTTGGCGATGCCGAGCTCCCCGGGCGCGATCTTGCGGTAGACGTTCTCGCGGAGCTCCTCGTCGCTCGAGTCCACCGTGAGGCCCCGCGACGCAATGCCGCGGCGGAGCCAGTGGTCGAGCAGCTGCTCGCGCGTCACCGGCGCGAGCTTGATGTCGGTGCCGCGGCCGGCCATGTTGGTCGCGATCATCACCGCGCCCAGGCTGCCGGCGTCCTCGACGATGTTGGCCTCACGCTCGTGCTGCTTGGCGTTGAGCACCTCGTGGTGGATCTGGTGCTTGCGGGCGAGCATCTGCGCGAGCATCTCGCTCTTCTCAACGCTGGTCGTGCCGACCAGGATCGGGCGGCCCACGTCGTGGAACGCCTTGATCTCGTCGACGATGGTGTCCCACTTGTCCTTGGCCCGCAGGAACATCAGGTCGTCGAAGTCGTTGCGGATCACCGGCTTGTTGGTCGGGATCGAGACCACGTCCAGCTTGTAGATGTCGTGGAACTCCTGGGCCTCGGTGTCGGCCGTGCCCGTCATGCCGCTGAGCCGCTTGTACATCTTGTAGAAGTTCTGGATCGTGACCGTCGCGATCGTCTGCGTCTCCTGCTTGATCGGCACGCCCTCCTTGGCCTCGATCGCCTGGTGCAGGCCGTCCGACCACTGCCGCCCGATCATCGGCCGCCCCGTGAACGTGTCCACGATGACGATCGTCGGCTCGCGCCGGCCGGTCTGTCGGTCGTCCACGTCCATGATCACGTAGTCGCGGTCACGCTGATAGACCACGTGCGCACGGAGCGACTGCTCCAGCAGGTGGGGCACGTCCATGTTCTGGTCCACGTAGAACGAGCCGATGCCGGCGAGCCGTTGGGCCTCGCTGATGCCGTCGTGCGAGAGGTGGCACTGCTTCTTGTCCATCTCCAGCTCGTAATACTGCGTGTGCTTGTCGCGGTCGGTCTCGAGGTTGGGCAGTTCCTTCTTCGCCGCCTCGAGCCGCTTCTGCAGGTCCGGCACCATCGACTTGTCGCGGGCCTGCCGGATGTCCCCCTCCAGCCCCTTGATCCGCTCCTTGCACTTCTCGACCTGGTCCTCGCGTTCCTGCCACGGCTTCTGCATCTCGACGAGGTGCCGCGCCAGCTTGTCGGCAAGGTCGTAGCGGGGCTGGTCGTCGTGGGCCGGACCCGAGATGATCAGCGGCGTGCGTGCCTCGTCGATCAGGATCGAGTCCACCTCGTCGACGATCGCGAACTGCCGCTTGCGCTGCACCTGCTGCTCGACAGAGCGCTTCATGTTGTCGCGCAGGTAGTCAAAGCCGAACTCGCTCGTCGTGCCGTACACGACGTTGCACCGGTACATCCACCGCTTCATCTCCTCCGGCTGCATGTGCATCGGGTGGATCGCCCCCACCGTCAGCCCCAGCGCGTGGAAGAACGGGAACACCCAGTCGCGGTCGCGCTGCACCAGATAGTCGTTGACCGTGATGACGTGGACCTGCTGCCGCTCGAGGCACGCCAGGTACGTCGCCAGCGGCGCCACGATCGTCTTGCCCTCACCCGTCTTCATCTCCGCGATCTTGCCGCCCGAGAGCACCATCGCACCGATGAGCTGCACGTCAAACGGCCTCGCACGGAAGGGCGGGCGGCTCTGCGGGTAGAGCTCCCGCACCGCGTTGTAGAGCTCAACGGGGATCTCCACCCGACGCCAACCCGGGACCGGGTCGGGATGACCCAGAAACTCGTCCTTCTCGTCCGGCTCGCCCTCGGGCACGCCGCCGGCCGTCGCCAGCGTGCGGGGAAGGAGCGTCGGCAGGGCCTCGGCGTTGGCCTTCACCTCGTCGTAGATCTTCCGCGCCGCAGCCGGCAGCTGATCGGCATCGAACCCCGCCTCGGGGTTCAGCACGTTGCGGATACCCACCGACCGGTCCATCGCCTCGCGTGCCACCGCGAACGCCTCGACAAGCAGATCGTCGCCCTTGGCCCCGTTGTCGCGCTGCTCCCGCAACGCCACGAACTTGGCCTTCAGCCCAGCGTCGTCCAGCGTGCGGATGTCCGGCTCCAGCCGGTTAATCGCCTCGGTGCGCGAGGTGTACTTGCGGACGAACCGGTCGTTCCGGGTGCCGATGATGCGATTGAGCACGGGGCCAATCACGGGGATGCCTTGCGAACCAGCCATGGGGAAACCTTCCTGGTGTGCCGACGCGGCCCCGGCAGGGGCGACGTCAAGCCATGTCTATGTATCGGAGTCGAGCCGTCCGGAGCCGGGCTTCACGCAAAAGCACCCGGGCCGCGGACGAGCATGGGACGGAATGTGACACTCTGTGTGCAGCGCTCAGCCAACGGGCTCGCGCGCATCACCGCAACGATTCACGCCCAGGACGGCGGCGGGATCGGCAACTGCGCCGGACAGACCTCCGGCACACTCGGACGGGTGGCGACGCCGGGCCACGCGGGCAACCGGGCCGCGACATCGGCGTCCCGCCGGTCGGCCAGCGGACCAGCCCCCTCGGCGACCACGCCGCTGAGGGCCGAATCGGCCCAGAGCATCGGCAGCAGGCCCCCGTCACAAAGCCGCAGCGAGGCCGTCGAGGCCGTCACCGAGGCCGCGAGACCCGCCCCGACCGATCCAAACTGGATGGCAAACGCCACCAGAATGACCGCCCTGGTGCTCCAGGGGAGCGACCTCGCGGCCGGTTCTGTCTGGGATATGGATGCACGATCGGCCATACTGCTTGGGGAAGTATCGACCCGAACCGGGCTCCGAGCAAGGACGAGTCGCCCGAGACCTGCCATCTCGCGGCTTCCTGACCGTCCCCGAGCCCTTCCCCGGCCGGTTTTTCAGCCCTTCCCGGCCCAATGTCCGATATCCACACCGGACACGGGAGTCCAACCGGGCGTACGCTCCGGCCGCATGACGCAAGAAGACCTCAACCCACGGAGCGGAACGAGGATGATCGCCACCCGCCAGAGCCTGCCCCCGACCCGCCGCTCGCTGACCCACAAGTTCAGCATCGGCCCCCACGAGGGCTACCTGACCATCGGCCTCTACGAAGACGGCTCGCCCGGCGAGATCTTCATCAAGATCGCCAAGGAGGGCTCCGCCCTCTCCGGGATGTGCCAGGCCTTCTGCCGGGCCTTCAGCCTCGCCATGCAGTTCGGCCTCAGCGTCGATGAAGCGGTCGTCCGCTTCAAGGGCATGCGGTTCGAGCCCATGGGCATGACCAGCAACCCCGAGATCCCCGAGGCCCAGTCGATCGTGGACTATGTCGCGCGGTATATGGAGATCGAGTTCGGCGAAGCGGTGCAGCGCTAGCTCACCCGACCCGGTTCGGCGGCTCCTGCCCGGCCAGGATCGCCGCAGCGTTCTCCCCCACCATCTCCGTCATCATCTCGCGATACCGCCGCTCGGCGCTGCCGATGTGCGGGGCCATCACCACGTTGTCCAACTCGGCCAGCCCCGGCTCCAGTTCCGGCTCACGCTCAAAGACATCGAGACCCGCGCCCCAGATCCGCCGCTCCTTGAGCGCCTCGGTCAGCGCCGCCTCGTCAACCACCGGGCCCCGGGAGGTGTTGATCAGAATCGCCTCGGGCTTCATGAGCGCCAGCTGCTCCCGACCGATCAGGTGCGTCGTCGCCAGCGACAGCGGCGTGTGCAGGCTCACCACATCCGCCTCGGCCAGCCCCTCCTCCAGCGTCACCCGCCGGGCCGCCAGAGGCGCGAGCTCAAAGTCCCAGTGCCGGCTCCGGGCGACATAGAGCACCCGCATCCCCCAGCCGATCGACCGCATCGCCGTGGCAAAGCCGATCCGCCCCGCCCCCACGATCAGCAGCGTGCGCCCGGTCAGGTCCACCCCCATGAAGTCGTCCATGCCGAGGATGCCACCCCGTGCCCACGCCCCGCTCCGGGCGTAGCGGTCGGCCTCGACCAGCCGTCTGGCCGTCGCCAGCAGCAGCGCCCACGCCATGTCGGCGGTTCCCTCGGTCACCGCGTCCGGCGTGTTGGTCACCGCCACGCCCCGGGCCTTGCACAGCTCGACATCGATGTTGTTGTACCCCACCGCAAAGTTGCACACGCCCCGGAGCCGGGGCCCGGCCGCCTCAAGAAACGCCTCGTCCACCTTGTCAGAGAACATCGTCACCACGACATCCGCCCCGCCGACGAACTTCAGCAGCGCGTCCCGCTCCATCACCTCCCGCGGCCCGAACCGGATCTCCGCACCCGGCACCGTCAGGGTGCCCGGCAACGGGCGGGTCACAGCGATCTGCGCGGGCGAACCAGAAGACGACGACGTGGGTGTAGCCATGCCGGTACGGTAGACGCCGAGCGGCCCGTCGCTCGCCGGATTCGAGCCCATGCGCATCCTCACCTGGAACATCCTGCACGGCGGCGGCCGCCACAGGCTGCCCCACCTGCTCATGGCCATGCTCGATCTCGAGCCGGACATCATCGTCGTGACCGAGGCCCGCCGCCGGTTCGCGGGCCAGCTCGCCGCCGCCCTCGCCGATGCAGGACTCTCCCACCACCTCCACACCGACCCGCCCGACAACGTCAACGGCGTGCTCCTGGTCTCGCGATCACCACTCCGGCCGGTCACGCGGCCCGACCTGCCCGACTGCCTCCGCCACCGCTGGATCGAGGCCGAGCTTCCCGAGGCCGGCCTCGCGATCGCCGGGGTCCATCTGGCCGAGGCCGCCAAGCGCACCGAGCACACGCTCGGCTGGCGGACGCTGCTGCGGGCGGCGCGCGCGCGGCGTGATCTCCCCTTCGCGATCGCCGGCGATCTCAATGCCTGGCGGGTGGAGGGAGGAGGCCGGTCCGGCCCCGCAGCGACCAATCTCGGGCGTCTGACCGCCCTCGGCTACACCGACGCGTGGGCCGCGAGCCACCCCGATTCGCCCGGAGATACGTGGTCGGACCACGCCGGCCGGGCCTACCGGCTCGACTACGTGCTGCTCTCAACGCCGCTCGCCGGGGCGCTCTGCGGAGCGCAGATTGCCCATGTCTCAAGGGCAAACGGCCTCTCGGATCACGCGGCTTTGGTGGTCGAAGTGGACAAATCCGCCCCGCTCGCACCGGCTTCAACGCCAAAATCACCATCGAAATAGGGAAAAATGGTGCCCCAAACCCGGAAAGTCCGAAAAAAACAGTGATATGGGGGTCGATGCCCCTTGCCAGCGGCCGCGGGTCGAAGTACAACACCCGCACGTTTTTGGCCCTAAACACGGAAGTTTTGGAGATACACCATGGCGAAGAAGAAAGCCGTCCGCAAGACCACGAAGAAAGCGACCCGCACCGCCGGCCGCAAGAAGGTCGCCAAGAAGGCGCCCGCCCGCAAGAAGGCCGCGAAGAAGGCACCCGCACGCAAGAAGGCCGCCAAGAAGGCACCCGCCCGCGCCGCGGCCGCACCCAAGGCCGTCAAGATCGGCCCCGCCCCCAAGGCCCGCACCAAGAGCGAGATGTTCGGCATCATCGCCGAGAACGTCGGCATCTCCAAGAAGGAAGTCGCCGCCGTCTTCGACACCGTCAGCGAGATCGCCAAGGCCGACCTCTCCAAGCGTGGCCCCGGCCAGGTCAACCTCGGCGGCCTCATGAAGGTCATGGTCCAGCGCAAGCCCGCCACCAAGGCTCGCAAGGGCATCAACCCCTTCACCGGCGAAGAGACCATGTTCAAGGCCAAGCCGGCCCGCAACGTCGTCAAGATCCGCCCCATGAAGGCGATGAAGGACCTCGTCTGACCAACGGGCTCAGGCCCTGAGGTGCCGCGGCTCTCCGAGCCGTGACCCACAGACCAACATCACGCAGCGGGCCGGTCCGGAAGGGCCGGCCCGCTGTCATTTCCGGCGGGTCTGGTTGTCCTCAGATCGCCCGTCGATCGCGACATCGCGACCGGCTCTATCGCGAACTCGCCAACGCCTCGCGGATATCGTCGAGCGCACGACTCAGAGCAGCGGCATCCTGCTGCGCGATAGCCGCCCGAACCGCGGGAAGGGGATACGCCCCGTATCCCGAATCCGGATCCGACGCCACGAGCATGTTCTGGAACCACGGGCGTCCGGGCAGACCCTCACGGTTGCGGAAACGATTCGTCGGGATCGATTGGTCTTGTGGAGTCTGCAGAGCCGCCGCTGCGGTCGCAGCCAACGCATCCGTCAGGAGTCCGGCAACCGTGGCCTCGTCGGCGAGTTGGATGATCTCGTCCAGAGCCTCCGCACCAACCGCAGAAGCAACAAACGCATTGCCACGCCAGCCCCGCAATTGGTCGGCGACAAACCGAGACTGCGCACTCGAATCGACCGGCAGACAGGCTTCGCCGACGAGCCGTCCCACCACCCCGTTCGTCATCCGCGCAATCATCAGCGCCGGCTCGTAGTCCTCCCCCACCACCTGCCGATACCACGCCAGGTTGTCGTAGGCCGTGTGGTACGCCGAGCCCGGCGAACCGCCACCGCTGAACGCCATGCCGGGGACGCCGAGGTGGCAGACGAACCCTACGTGATCACTCCCGCCGCCGAGATCGCCGATCCGAGGCCGCGTGGGGTCGTCGCCCCGCCCGGCCCGGCTCACCCAATGGTCGTAGACCGACATCTCCGGCGCGCGCGCCTGCGGCACGTCCCTCGCCGTCTCCTCGATCAACCGCCGCAGGGTCGGCGAGGCCGACGCCCCGAAGTTCGGCCCCATCGAGGCCATATCCAGATTGATGTAGGCGACCGCCTTCTCGCGCAGCTCGTCGGCGTTGGCCTCGACCCACTCGGTGCTGCCGATGATGCCGAACTCCTCGGCCCCCCACGCTGCGAAGATCACGGTGCGCTCCGGCCGCCACCCCGACTCGGCGAGCTTGGCGACACTCACCGCGCTCTCCATCAGCGAGATCATCCCGCTCATCGCGTCGCACGCGCCGAAGCCCCACGCGTCGTGGTGACACCCGACAATCACCCACTCATCCGGGTAGGTCGCGCCCTCCATCGTGGCGATGACGTTGGCGGTCTTGGCGATCTTGCGCTCCTGCTGCACGTTGACGCGGACACGCAGGTCGCTCCCGCCGGTGAGCGGGTAGCTCATCGGCAGGCCGCCCCGCCACTCCGCCGGGGCTTCGGGACCTTCCATCCGCACGATGATTTGTCTCGCCGCACCCCAGCCGATCGGCTGCACCGGGATCCGCGGCAGGGCGACCTCATCAGGATCGAGCCGTGCGGCGTCCTCGGTCGCCTCGACAAACGGCGTCAGGGGGTCGCCCTTGTAGGGCAGCGTGACGATCGAGCCCCGCTGGATGCAGGCGTCGGTCTGCCAGCCGCCCTCGGGGTAGACATCGCCCTTTACATACCCGCTGTCGCCGGGATCGAGATAGATCAGCAGCCCCGCGGCCCCCGCCTCCTCTGCAAATTTCACCTTGTAGCCGCGGTAGTTGCCGCCGTACCGCGCCAGCACGATCTTGCCGGTGCAGTCGATCCCCATCTCGGCGAGCTTCTCGAAGTCCTCCTTGCGGCCAAAGTTGGCGTACACCACCTCCCCGATCGCCTCGCCCGAGCCCGAGTAGGCGTTGAAGCCGATCGTCAGGCCCTCATCCTGCGAGAAGCTGTCCTGCTGCAGCGGCACTTCCTGCAAAGGGAGCATGCCCGCGCCGGGCTCGATCTCCGGGTGCAGCACCTCGACCTCGGCCGAGATCGGGTAGCTCAGATAGGGCCAGAACTCGTGGACATCGACCTCGTAGCCCAACGTCTCGAACGACTTGGCGAGCGTCCGGATGACCCTCGCGTCGCCCTCCGTCCCCGCGACATGCGGCTCGGACGCGAGCAGGTCGTGCCAGACCCGGAGCCGGTCGGCGTCGGGGAACTCGTTGAGACGGTCGACGTAGGTCGGCTGGGCGAGGGCGGTGGAGGCGAACAAGACGGACACAACGGCGAGGGGAGTGGTCTGCATGCCAAGATCCTACCGAACGCCGCCGCCCCCGGCGCCACTGAGCGCTGACCCGGTGCCACTGGGCGCTAGCCCAGTGCCCCGCGACCAAACAGCTCCAGACACCCCGCCCGTTACACTCCATGTCGGACACCCGTGATGGAACAGCCACCACCCCGAAAGCACCTGAAGCGGTACGAGATCGCCAATCAAGCCCGCTTCTAGACGTTCTCCTGCAACCATCGCCTGCCGCTGTTCTCGAACGACCGAATCAAGGATCTCTTCGCGTCAAGGCTCGACGAGGCGCGCGGGCGCTTCGGTTTCCGGTTGCTCGCGTGGGTCGTCATGCCGGACCACGTGCATCTCCTCCTCCTGCCAGCTCCGGTTGGGCCGCCCGTCGCCACAGTGCTCCGCCGGTTGAAGGCACCATTCGCGATGGAAGTTCTTGCTCGATGGCGGACACTGAATGCGCCCATCCTGGCCAAGCTGACTGACGCTCATGGAGTCGCTCGGTTCTGGTTGCCGGGCGGCGGGCATGACCGCAATGTCCGCCGCGAAACGGAACTCGTTGAGAAGATCAGCTACACCCACACCAACCCGGTGCGCCGAGGCCTGGTCCGACGCGCAGATGACTGGGCGTGGTCTTCGGCACGGGCGTACTCCGGAGATGGAGAAGTCTTGGTGACGGTGGATCGGTTTTTGTGAGAATGGATGCCGAGCACTGGGGGAGCGCTCAGTGGCACCGAGACTTGAAGCGGTGCCGAGCACTGGGCTAGCGCCCAGTGGCACCGGTCCGGAGGGTTGAGTCGCCGTCGATTCCCCGCACCACCAACACCACCGCCTCCGCCACGATCCACACCTCCAGCGCCAGCATCGCGAGGCCGACCGCCAGCAGGTGGGCCTTGCCCTCGGCCTGAGCGAACTGGGTGACGAGGCTCACGATCGCCCAGCCGGTCATCGCGAGCATGAAGACCATGGGGATCGCCGTGACCCACGCCGGCCGCTTGTGGCGGACGAGCCAGACGGTGACGACCAGCAGGGCCAGCCCGCCGAGCAGCTGATTGGTCGCGCCGAAGATCGGCCAGAGGATGAGAGCGCCCTTGCCCGCGCCCGCGAAGCCGTTGGCGGTGCCGGTCGCGGCGTTGGTCGTGAAGGCGTCGGAGAGGGCCAGTGCGGCGGCCGTGGCGACGGCGATCCCGGTGGCGACGTAACGGTTGCCGACGATCCGGCTGACGGCACGCTCGGGCGGGGCCACCTCGCGCCGCCGCTCGGTGGTGGCGCACTCGGGGCAGGGGGCCGTCTCGTCGAGGCCGCGGAGGGTGTAGCCGCAGGCGAGGCAGACCTCCTCGCTGGTGAGCGTCATGGTGCCGGCCCCGGCAAGTTCGGCGATGACGTACCGCTGCAGCCGGCAGGCCGAGTCGAGCGTGGTGGCGGCAAAGCTGGCAACGAAAACGCCCATGATCGCCACCGCCAGCGCGTGGCTGAGGCCGAGCGACTCGATCATGTTGGCCGAGCCCGTGACGAAGGGGGCGAGGTTGTTGCCGAGGCCGGAGTCGCCGCCCCAAGTGGCGTAGTGGTGTTGCCAGGCGTCTGCACCGCGTTCAGTCACAACGACCGGCCCTTGATCTTCTGCGATCATGTGGAGAAGTCCGCGGGCACGAGGCTCAGGTTCGAGTCGGAGCGCTTCCGCTGGCAATCCATATGGGCCGAGAACGGGCGGAGTTGGGGCAGCCGGAACACTTTCAAACGTTGTCCCCAACCCAATCCCCGCACAACACGCCAGGATCACCAGCGTCGCAAGAAACCCCTCCGTGAGCATCGCCCCGTACCCGACGTACTGCGCGTCCTTCTCGCTCCGCAGCTGGCGGCTCGAACATCCCGAAGCCACCAGACAGTGAAACCCGCTGATCGCCCCGCACGCGATCGTGACAAACAGGAACGGCACGAACGGCGGCACAAAGCCGCCGGGGGCCGCGGGCTCGGGCCGGAAGTTCACCGCGTCTGCGACGATCGGTGGACGGCTGACCACGAGCCCTGCCAACAGCAACCCCATCGCGATGAGCAACTGCCACGAGTTGATGAAGTCCCGCGGCTGCAGCAGCACCTGCACAGGCAGCACGCTCGCGACAAACACATACACCAACAGCAGCAGTGTCCAGAATCCGACCGGCGAGATCACGTCGGTGAGCGCCGTCGGCAGCGTCACCTGCGCCCACACGAACTCGCTCGCGACATAGATCGTGCCGTACATCAGCCCGACCGCGACCAGCGTCCCCAGCACCAGGCTCCCGCCGCGTTTGAGCCAGACGCCCAGTCCGATCGCGATCGGGATCTGCAGCCACACCGGCCACACGCTCGACGGGTACAGCTTGAACACGGTCGCGATCACGAGGCCGAAGATAGCCAGCACGATCCACAGGCCCATCAGGACCACGATCAGGAACAGCAGCCGCACTCGCGGCGTCACAACATCCCCCGCGAGGTCGGCGATTGTGCGCCCACGGTTGCGCATGCTGACCACCAGCGACCCGAAGTCGTGCACCGCCCCCATCACGATCGAGCCCACCAGCACCCACACCAGCGCCGGCACCCACCCCCACACCACCGCCACCGCCGGGCCCACGATCGGCCCCGTCCCGGCGATGCTCGTGAAGTGGTGCCCGAAGACCAGCGACCGGCGGCTGGGGACGTAATCGACCCCGTCCTCGAACTCAACGCTCGGCGGCGTGCGGTCCGGCTCGATCCGGAAGATCCGCCGGGCGAGGTAGCGGCCGTACGTGCGGTACGCGACCACATAGAGCACAAAGGCCCCGAGTGCGATGAGGACGGTCTCCATCGGGACAGAGTACCGGGTGACCCCCGGAGGGTGCCACGGGTCAGGCCCGGCTTTGCGGGACTGCCCCGTGCCGGACCGCTCGGTGCTTCGACCCCCCTCGCGACACGGGGCAGCCGCTCAAAGCAGCGTCTGACCCGTGGCACCCTCAGCACCTCCACCGCCTCCCGGCGGTCATACATTCCCCCATGCACCTCCTCAACCGCGCCGGGGCCGGATTCGTCGGCCTCGAGACCACCATCCTCGTCCACGGCGTCCCCAGACAGGACGCCGCCCCGCTCGCCGCTCGGCTCGCCGAGGCGGTGCGCGCCGGAGGTAACGGCGCAGCCGAGCCCGCGGTTGTGGGCATCGTCTCCGGACGCCCCGTCGTCGGCCTGCTCCCCGATGAACTCGACCTGCTCCTCGCGGCCGACCACGTCGAGAAAGCCAACACCGCCAACCTCGGCGTCGTCATGCACCGCCAGCAGCACGGGGCCACCACCGTCAGCACCACCGTCGAGCTCGCGGCACGGGCCGGAATCCGCGTCGTTGCCACCGGCGGCATCGGCGGCGTTCACCGCGACTACGCCGCACACCTCGACATCAGCAGCGACCTGGGCACCCTCGCCCGGCGCCCCGTCGCCGTCGTCACGAGCGGCGTGAAATCCCTCCTCGACGTTGCTGCGACGCGGGAGCTGCTCGAGACGCTCGGCGTCCCCGTGATCGGCTACCGCACCGACTCGTTCCCGGCGTTCTACGTCCGCGAGACCGACATCCCCGTCGATGCCCGGTTTGACGACGCCGAAGACCTCGCACGCTACATCAGTTCAGAGCTGGCCAGGACTGGCCGGGGGGTCGTCGTCGCCAACCCCTGCCCCGAGGCCGACGCGATGCCGCGGGACGCGTGGGAGAGCCTGCTCGCCCGCGCCCAGGCCGCGGCCGGGCCCGCGAGGGGACGCGATGTCACGCCGGCGCTTCTTACCCAGATTCACGCGCTTTCCGGCGGCGCTTCCCTGCGCGCCAACGTCGCGTTGGCGGTCGACAACGCCCGGCTCGCGGGGGCGATCTGCGGCGGGCTGGGCAAGGTCCGGTAGCCTGTCGGCACGGGCTGCGGCGGCAAAAACCGGGGCTTTTGCCGACAAGATCCTGTTCAGACGACGCGCACGATTTGCCGGACCGCACCGGGCACATACACTCCGGCGGTCGAAGCGGCCCGGCCTCTCATGCCGGGCTGGAGTTGAGAGAGTCGAGAGCGACAGAGATGGGTCAGAGGACGGCTTCATGTGTTCTCGGATGCTCGCGGTTTGCGCGGGAATCTGAGCGAGTCCGCCGGCGGCCCGAGGTCACCAACCCACAGCTGGTCGATACACCCCGAAGGAGCAGAAGCAGATGAACCCCACCCACCGTTTGGCGCTTACCGTGGCCGCGTGCGGCCTTGCCTCCACCGCGATGGCGCAGGACAGCGTGTCGCCCACCGGCGCCCTGCCCGGCGACGCCCTCTCGGTCTACGACGCGTCCGAGTCGTGCAACGCCTACGTCGTGGACGCCACCGGCTTCCTCGGCTCGTGGGGCACCCCGCTGCAGGTCGCGCCGGTCATCAAGTCGCCGCGCATGCCCGGCAGCACGTTCTTCAACAACCTGATCTCCGCCCAGGCGATCAGCCACGACGTCATCGAGGTCGGCAGCTACCCGGTCTCGAGCTACGCGGTCTGGACCACCGCCGGCGCCGGCATCAACGGCCAGGTCAACACCGCCCCCGGCAGCGTCAACGTCAGCGGCTCGAGCATGCAGCTCGGCGTCGGCTTCGCCGACTTCGGCACCAGCGCTGAGAACCGCAGCTACAACGGCGTCCACGCCGCGATGGTCAACGTCGATCCCGCCGACGAGTCCCGCCTCTACGTCTACCGCGTCAACACCGCGGTCAACGGCGTCGACGGCAACGGCAACAGCGCGCAGCTCGGCTTCGGCGTCATCGACGCCCACGGCAACGTCCACTTCCGGTGCGACGACTTCGGCGTGCAGGGGCCCAACTCAATCGTCGGCAACAACATCTTCCGCACCAACATCCTCGACCGCACCTGCGGCTCGCTCAACCTCATCGACAACGCCGGCGGCAGCGACGCCAGCGACTGGCTCGTCGTCCGCAGCGGCGACACCTACCCCGTGCCCAACGCCATGCCCGAGAGCAGCGGCACCCGCCCGGTCTACGCCGGCGTCAACTTCAACAGCCAGTACGCCTACGAGGTCTCCTCCGGCGTCGTCGTCGCCAGCAGCTCGCACCTCCAGGGCGCGACCGACTCCCGCGGCGTCAACGGCGTCAGCACCCGCTCGTGGTTCAACAACGCCGGCGCGGTCGGCTCCCACGCCGTCCTCAGCAAGACCGCCGGCGCAGCGACCGACGCGATCAGCGTCTGGGACGTCGACGCCAACGGCAACGTGCTCAACCCCGGCGCCCTGCTGGCCATGCCCGCGGCACCCGACCAGGGCGGCACCGTCACCGACAACAACGACGGCTTCTCCATCTCCGACGACATCAACGACGGCGCCGACGGCTGGGCCCTCGACGGCTACCTCAGCCAGACGCCCTTCCGCGGCGGCACCGGCTCGGTCTCCCTGACCGTCGCCCCCAACGGCGACCGCCTCGCCGCGACCACCGCCTACAACGACCTGGTTGGCGGCAGCGACAACCCGGCCAACGCCGTCGTCGTCGCCAAGCACGACGCCGACACCGGCAGCACCGTCTGGACCATCGCCGGCTACTACGACGCGGTCACCAACCAGGGCAAGGCCATCAAGGACGGCCCCGGCGGCAACACCATCGGCCTCATGACCGGGCTCTTCAACGTCACCGGCGGCTCGCCCCTCGGCCCGTCGATCGGCCAGCCCGCGTTCGACTGTGCCGGCAACGTCTACTTCGTCGCGGCCGTCGAGCTCTTCGGCGACTTCGGCAGCGACTTCGACGTGGCCCTCGTCCGCGCGGTCTACGACGACGCGACCTTCAGCTACGAGCTCGAGCTCGTCGCCACCAGCGGCGACGTCTACGCCGGCAACAACTCGGCCACGCCCTACTCGATCACCTTCATCGACATCGCCGACAGCAACTCGCTCTCCTCCGGCGGCTTCTTCGGCAGCAACGTCACCGGCGACTGCTGGGCCGGCACCGCGCAGAGCGACCTCGACGGCGCGACCGACTCGCGGGCCCTCGGCGGCCTCGTGCTCAACGCCCGCATCACCTACGACACCGACGGCAACGGCTTCTTCGAGAACGACTTCGACGAGAACTACCGCACCGCCCTGCTCATCACCGGCACCGGCGCGGCCAACCCCTGCGGCTACGCCGACTACAACAACGACAACGCCGTCAACACCCAGGACGTCCTCGCCTTCCTCAACGACTGGAACGCCCGCAACCCCAACGCGGACTGCAACGGCGACTCCACCGTCAACACCCAGGACGTGCTCTGCTTCCTGAACCTCTGGAACGCCTGCCGCTAGAGCGCGGCCCGAGCAGCATCCATCCACCGCACCCCCGCCCAACGGCGGGGGTGCGGCTTTGCTGAACACGCCACACGGCTTCTCGCAACGCACCCCGTCGCGGGCGCCCCGCGGGAGGGCCGGCTCAGGACCGAGTTCGAGAAGGAGCCCCGCATGCACGTTGCCACTCGTCGATCCGCGTTCGTTGGTGCCCTCATCGGCCTGCTCTCGGCCGTCGCCGCCACCCACGCCCAGTGGGACCCCGACAACGGCCAGTGGCGCAAGTCCGACCCCGACCACCTCCGGGTGATGACCTGGAACGTCGAGGACTCGATCTGCACCTCCGCCTCCGACAAACGCGAGCAGTTCGGCGGCTGGCACGGGCTGGTCTGCATCGTCGCCTCGGTGCAGCCCGACGTGCTCATCCTGCAGGAGGCCGGCGACAACTCGGGCAACGGCACCGGCTCCGGGGTCGATTCGGTCAGCAACCTCACCACCGTCCTGGAGCTGTTCATCCACGGGGGCAGCGACCCCTTCGAGGGCGGCACCGTCTCCTCCTACGTGCAGAAGTACGCGCCGGGGTACGACCTGCCCTACATCTTCGTCTCCACAGGCAACGACGGGTTCAACCGCAACGTCATCCTCAGCCGCTACCCGTTCGCCGATCTCAACGGCGACGGCAAGAGCCAGGTCCCCGACATCGGCTTCGTCGCGCCGGACCTCTGGGCGCCCGGCGGCAACGGGGGCATCCGCGGCTTCATGTTCGCGGAGATCGACCTGCCCGACGCCGTCTACCCCGGTGACGTCGTCATCGGCAACGCCCACCTCAAATCCGGCGGAGATTCCAGCGACCACGCCGACCGCGTCCGCGCAGCACAGAACGTCGGCTACTACATCTACCACCTCTTCGGCGGCGCCGGCACCGGCATCCCCGACCCCAACAACAAGATCGCCGACACCCCCCCGGTCACCAGCATCCTCGACGCCAACACCCCCGTCATCTGGGGCGGAGACTGGAACGAGGACGAGCAGCGAAACGGCGGCACCGTCGGCCCGGCCGACTGGCTCGTTCGCGGCGGCAGCCTCGGCGGATCCGACGGCACCGACCGCGACACCACAGACTCCCGCTACGACGACGCCCGCGAGTACTTCTCCGGCAGCCGCAACACCCAGTCCTCCAGCAAGCTCGACTACATCGCCGCGTGGGACAGCATCGCAACGCCCGTCCGGGAGTTCGTCTTCCTGTCTTCTGCGATCCCCTCCGGCAAGTTCCCGCAGGAACTGCTCAACTTCCCGACCCCCGCCAACCCCAACCCCCTGCTGGCCAGCAGCGCCGCCTCCGACCACCGGCCGGTGATCGTCGACTTCCAGCTCCCGACCGACAACCAATCGCCCCCCGGCCCGTTCGATCTGCTGCTGCCCGACGACGGCGCAGAAGACCTCGGCCGCGAGGTGCTCTTCACGTGGCAGGCCTCGAGCGGCGCCGATTCCTACACGCTGACGATCGCCTCCGACGCCGGCATGAACAACATCGTGCACACCGCTCCCGGGCTGGTCGCCGAGAGCTACCAGCTCGAGGGCCCCGTGCTCGAGACCTGCTCGATCTACTTCTGGGGCGTGACGGCGGTCAACGCCAACGGCCAGACCGGCTCGTTCACGTTCCCGGCGTTCTTCACGACCGATGGCGTGGCCGACTTCAACGGCGACGGCACGGTCAACACGCTGGACGTGCTGGCGTTCCTCAACACCTGGACAGCTGGCGACGACGACGCGGACGTCAACCTCGACGGCGCGGTCAACACGCTCGATGTGCTGTTCTACCTGAACGCCTTCAACGCCGGGTGCTGAGTCAGTCCTCGGCCCGAGACCGGCGCAGCGCATCGAGCGTCGAGTCGAGCTCACGCTTGAGCTGACGCACGCGCAGGAGCGACCGCACGCGGGTCACCAGCTCCAGCCGGTTGACCGGCTTGGTCAGGAAGTCGTCGGCGCCAGCCTCGACCGCGCGTTCGACATCGCCCACCTCGTTGAGCGCGGTCACCATGATCACCGGCACGTCGCGGGTGTGCGGGCTCTGCTTGAGCCGCTCGCACACCTGGAAGCCGCTCATCCGCGGCATCATCACGTCGAGCAGCACCAGGTCGGGCACCTCCGCCTCGATGGCGGCCATCGCCTCGAGCCCGTCGGCCGCGGTCCGCGTCTGGCACCCCAGATCGTCGAGGTAGGCGCGCAGCAGCTCGAGGTTCTGCTCGTTGTCGTCCACCAGCAGCACCGAGGCCCCGGAGAGGTCCTCCGAGGTGTTATCGGGACTTTCACCGGTGTTTTCTGAGGGGGTATGAACCATAATGGCGTTTCTTGCACCCTCTTTTGGGGTCGGAGAGCTCCTCCGGGGGAACCCGCCAACAGTTCGCGGCGTCGAATGGCAATAATAAGCCGACTCCGACCCCCACGCTGGCGGCTGCAAGGACACGCACCCATGGCCCGACGTTCCAACACCCATCGCTCCCCCTGGGAGGACCGGTTTACCAGCCCGACAGTCGAGACCCTGATCGGCGCCCTCGAGCCCGAGATCGCACAAGTCGCCGAGCTGCTCAGAGAAGCTCTGGGCAGCGAGCACGGCCTGCAGGAGCGATTGGAGTGGTGCGGGGTGCCCTGGAAGTGGTCGCTGACGTATCGGGCGGACCGGTCGGCCGAAACCGACGTGCTGGCCTACGTCGTGCCCAATCCCGAGGCCCCCACGGTGGTCTTCCGCCTCACGCACGAACAGTTCAACGCCCTGCCCCTCCGGAAGCTCTCGCGCCACGTCCGCGAGGGTCTGGCCCCGACGCGGCTGGTGGCGGGGATCTGCTGGCCGGAATGGCGATTCCAGTCCTCAACGCAGGCACAGGACCTGATTGAGCTCTTCGGCATGCTGCACTCGCTCACTCCCTCCGAGGTGTGAGAGCGCCCAACCGGACGGGCCAACACCCTCGCGAGCTGATCTGGCGCGGCGATGCGCATCCACTGAAGGAAAGCGGCCGCAACCGCCGATCCTGACGCAGTGCCGTCGACGCCCGACCCGCACCAGCCGCGCAGGAGAGAAGATGCCCACCGCCCCGAGTCCGACCCCGAAGCACAACTCCCGAGCCCGGACCCTCACCCGGATCGCCGTCATGGCAGCGCTGCTGCTGGCGCCGGGGATCGCCGCCGCCCAGTCGCTCGCGTCACGCGTGCAACGGGTGATCGACACCGCCGACATCGGCGAGGCCCGCGTCGGCGTGTGCATCCGTGAGGTCGGGGCGGCCTCGCCGCTGGTCTACCTCGACGCCGAGAGCGGGTACATCCCCGCGTCGAATATGAAGCTGCTGACCAGCGGGGCCGCGCTGCGGGTGCTGGGGCCGGACTTCGTGTTCCGGACCGAGTTCGCCCTCGACGGCAGCCGCGTGATCGTGCGGGGCGACGGCGACCCGGCGTTCGCCGATCCGGAGGTGCTCCGCAACACCGAGCCCCGCATGACGGTGCAGGACTTCCTCGAGACGCTCGCCTCGGCCGTGGGCGAGCGGTCGCCCGACGGGTGCGACGAAATCATCATCGACGACCGCGTCTTCGATCGTGAGTTCGTGCACCCCTCGTGGGACCCCGACGACCTGAACAAGTGGTACGCCCCCCAGGTCGCGGGCCTCAACTTCCACGGCAACCTGCTCGCGATCTTCGCGTCCCCGTCGTCCGGCGGTGCCGGAGCGCCGCCCCGGCTCTCGACCCAGCCCGCCTCGGAGTGGATCACCCTCGAGAACCGCGCGCGCACCGTGAGCCAGAACCGCAACACCTACTGGGCATCCCGCTCGCCGACCTCGAACACCTTCCGGGTCTTCGGCGACGTGCGCTCGACCGCCCCCCTGCCGCTGAACGTGCCCACGCACGACAACCCGCTGCTCTTCGGCCACCTGCTGACCGAGCGGCTGATGAGCAAGGGGATCGCCGTCGGGGGCAGCTCACGCCCCGGTCTCAACCCGCCGTCCGCGGTGCGCGAGGCTGGTCTCGACGAGTCGCTTCCCGAGGGGGAGCTGTGCGCCGTCGTCACCACGCCGCTGCAGGAGGTGATCAACCGGTGCAACACCGACTCGATCAATCTCTACGCCGAGGCGCTGCTCAAGCGGATCGGCCACGAGATCACCCGCGAGCCCGGCAGCTGGGCCAACGGGGCGAGCGTGCTGCGGATGACCATCCAGGAGCAGCTCGGCCCGGACGCGGCCGTCTCGACGATCATCGCCGACGGCTCGGGCCTTTCGCATTCCAACTTGGTCACGCCGCGGACGCTGGTGGACTGGATCGAGTCGTTCGCGACCGACCCCGATCTCCGCGAGCCGTTCCTGCTCTCTCTGGCCACCCCCGGGCGCGGCACGTTCACCCGCCGCTTCCGCGACGCGGACCTGGCCAACCACGTCGCCGGCAAGAGCGGCGTGCTGACCGGCGTGCGGACGCTCTCGGGCATCGTCATCGCCCCCGGAGGGCGGGAGATCGTCTTCTCCATCCTCATCAACGACATCTCGTCGGCCAAGGGCCCAAACGGCACGAAGCTCGCCGAGCAGATCGTGGAGGAGATCGACAGCTACCTCGCCGAGCTGTCCTCTACCACGCAGTACGGCGGCTGACCGACACGGCCGGTCCACCACGAGCCGTCTCGTCCGTCACGACGACAACCCGAGCTCGCGCAGTCTCGACTCGACCTTCGCCGCGATCGCCCCGTCCGCACGCAGCACCGGGGGCCAGTCCCGCACCGGCTCGCCGTTGTGTGCATCGGCACGGGTCTTGGGCGTCGCGTCGAAGCCGGCGACCCCGAATCCGGCGAGAGTCCAGGTCTCCATGTCCCGCGAGGCGTCCATGTTGGCGACCCAGTGGAAGAGCACCCGCTCCTCGTCGCCGAGGTCTACCTCTCGCCCGACGATCACGAAATAGGCCGGGGGCATCGCCGCCGACCAATCCAGACGGCCGACCGTGTCGCGGATCCGCTCGAGCACGGCGCGGCCGAGCTTGGGACGCTCCTCGCCGAAGTCCTTGTCTGCGCGCACGAACGCCCAGCCGGGGAGATACTCCGGAAACACCACCTCGAGCACCCCTTCGCCCCGTTCGATCTCTGTCGCGAGTTGCCCCGCGAGCCTCGAGCCGGCGGTGATGAAGGGCAGACCCGGCGCCTCAACCCCGCTCTCACCGACCGCCTCGCTCTCCCACCGGGGCGTGCAGTCAAAGCCCAGCTTGGTGCCCGCCCCCAGGTAGGGCGTCGCGTGGTCGAGCACGTCGATCGGGCCTCGGACGCGCTCGATGTCGCGCGTCGGGTCGCACCGCTCGGCCATCGCCCGCAGCACCGCCCGGTGGTCGTGCACGTCCACCGACTCGTCCACGACAAAGACGTTCTTCGTCCAGCTCATCTGCCCCGCGCCCCACACGCCGTGCATGACGCGCCGGGCGTGCAGCGGGTACTCCTTGCGGATCTGCACCGCCGCGGCGTTGTGGAACGCCCCGAACATCGGCAGGTCGTAGTCCTCGATATCCGGCATGATCGTCTTGAGCAGCGGCAGCATCACCCGCTCGGTCGCCTTGCCCAGGCAGTAGTCCTCCTGCGGCGGCAGCCCCACCACCGTCGCCGGGAAGATCGGGTCGCGCCGGTGCGTGATCGCCGTGACCTCCAGCAGCGGGTAGCGATCGGGCAGCGAGTAGAAGCCCGTGTGGTCGCCGAACGGCCCCTCGAAGACCGCTCCCGGCCCCAGCGGCTCGTCGCCGTGAGGGTCCCAGCCCGGATGCCCGGCCTCCGGCGAGACCCATCCCTCGATCACGATCTCCGCGTTTGCCGGTACCCAGAGCGGCACCGTCTTTGCGCGCACGAGCGGGATGCCCTTGCCGTTGAGGAACCCCGCCATCAAGAGCTCGCTGATGCCCGGAGGCAGCGGGCACGTCGCGGCGTAGGGCAGCACGCTCTCGCCGCCGAAGACCATCGCCACCGGCATCGGCTTGCCCAGCTTCTTCCAGCTCCGCCAGTGCTTGGCCCCGTCGTGGTGCATCTGCCAGTGCATCGCCATGTGGCGTTTGCCCATCAGCTGCACGCGGTACATCCCGATGTTGTGGCTGGACGGCTTCTCTGCGCCCGCGTCGTCGGCGTGGATGGTGTGGATGCCGGCGAGCGTGACGTACCGGCCGCGAAAGCTTCGGTCCCACTCCTCGCCCCCACCAAAGCCGGGGATGCCGTCGTTGATGTCGGGCGGGTAGCCGAGCGTGGCGAAGTCGCCGTCGTCGGGCCAGCAGCGGAGCAGGGGGAGCCTGGTCAGGTCCACCTCGTCGCCGGTGAGGGCCACCTCCTGGCAGAGCCCTGACCGCCGACGCTTCGGCCCGATCTTCAGCAGCGGCGCGAACTGCTTGGCCTTCTCTATCGCCTCGGCCAGCGAGCGTGGCGGCTGCGGCTTGACCAGATCCCCGATCTGCCGGGCGATCGACGCGAACCCGCCCTCTTCGCACCCGAGCGCCATCTCCATCCGCCGGTAGCTGCCGAAGGCGTTGATGAGCACCGGGATGTCCGAGCCCTCGACCTGCTCAAACAGCAACGCCTTGCCACCGACCCCCGCGTGGAGCGGATCGGTGGCCCGCGCCGCAGCGCTGGGCGGGTTGGGGGCCGGCTGGCGGCTCTCCCGATCGGCGATTGTGGCGATCTCCAGCACGGGGGAGACCCGGGCCCGTACCCTTGTCAGTTCTCCGGCGCCCGAGAGCGCCGCCACAAAGTCCCGCAGCGTTGCATGCATTGTGTGAGCCTATGTCAGATCAATCACCCAAACCCGCCCACGTCTACGCCGCCCAGCGGGACTGGCCCAACTACTTCAACCGCGTCGCCGGCAAGCCGCCCCGCGAGACGCTCGTCCGAGCCCTCGACGCCTTCGAGGCTCAGGGCGGGCCGGATGCCTCGCCGGAGAGTCCGCCCCTGGCTGTCGACCTGGGGTGCGGCGAGGGCCGCGACACGGTGGAGTTGCTCCGCAGGGGCTGGCAAGTGGTCGCGATCGACGGCCACCCCGACGCCCTCCGCCGCCTCCGCGAACGGGAGCTGCCCCACGCCGACCGGCTCGAGATCCGGCACGAACCGTTCGAGGGCCTCGTGCTTCCCCGGGCCCGCTTCGTGAACGCCAGCTTCAGCCTGCCGTTCTGCCCACCCTCCCACTTTGCGGAGCTCTGGGGGACGATCGTGGACGCGATCGAGCCGGGCGGCCGCTTCGCCGGCCAGTTCTTCGGCGATCGGGACGATTGGGCGGAGATCCCGGATCGCAGCCACCAGACCAGGGCCGAGGCCGAGGCGTTGCTTGCCGGCTTTGACATCGAGCACTTCCACGAAGAAGAGGACGACGGCAAGGACGCCCTCGACAATCCCAAACATTGGCATCGGTTCGATGTTGTTGCGGTGAAGCGACCCCGGGGGTAGCGGGGAAGAGCCAGGGACCGACACCACGCGGGAAGGGGCCGGAATGAGCGAGCAGGCGTTGACACCGGCGAGACCGTCGGGCTCAGGCGAGTGGGCAATCGATCTCGCCGAGGTCGGCAAGATCTACAAGGGCAAGATCCATGCCCTGAAGGGCATCCAGATGCGGGTGCGCGAGGGCGAGGTCTTCGGCCTGCTCGGGCCCAACGGTGCCGGCAAGAGCACGCTGGTCAAGATCCTTATGACAGTCATCCGCCCGTCGCAGTGCAAGGGCACGATGCTGGGCGAGCCGGTGGGTAGCAAGCACGTGCTCCGGCGTATCGGCTACCTGCCCGAGCACCACCGCTTCCCCAGCTATCTGACGGGCGCGCAGGTGCTCGACTTCTACGCCGCCCTCAACGAGGTGCCCCGCAGTGTCCGCAAGGCCCGCATCCCGGAGTTGCTCGAACTCGTCGGCATGCAGGACTGGGGCACCACCCGCGTCAGTCGCTACAGCAAGGGCATGCGCCAGCGCGTCGGCATCGCCCAGGCCCTGATGAACGATCCCGACATCGTGCTGCTCGACGAGCCGACCGACGGCGTCGACCCCGTAGGCCGCCGCGACATCCGCGAGATCCTCGCCGAGCTCAAGCGTCGCGGCAAGACGGTGTTCCTCAACAGCCACCTGCTCAGCGAGCTCGAGATGGTCTGCGACCGCGTGTCGATCCTCGTCCACGGCGAGGTCGCCCGGCAGGGCACGATCGACGAGCTGACCGCCGGGCAGGAGTGCTACGAGATTGAACTCGCGGGCGAGAATTCGGCACGCCAGCTCGCCGAGTCGCTCCCGGGCATGATCCGCTACGACGAGGGCACGGGGCAGAGCTCAACGCTCGCCAAACGCGTCGGCGGCCGGGGCGAGCTGGCGACCGGCGAGTGGATCGAGGTGGACCACGCCATGCTCCGCGTCGGGACGACCGACGCGGCGGCGGTGCAGCCGATCATCGACAAGGTGCGCGCGCACGGCGGGGTCATCAAGTCGATCCGGCCGAAACGCCCCTCGCTCGAAGACCTCTTCATGGCGGCCGTTGACGGCGGAGGGGCCGCGCCGGGGGCCAAGTCCTCGAAGAACCCGAAACGGGACATGAAGGCCGCGGCCAGGGGAGGTGACTCGTGATCACCCAGACCATCGCCCTCTTCGTCGACGCCTATCGCGAACTGAACGCCAAGAAGCTGTTTTGGATCACGATGCTGCTCTCGGGGCTCGTTGTGCTGATCTACGCCGCGATCGGGATCAACGAGGACGGCATCACCTTCCTGTGGTTCAAGCTCGGCTTCATCCCGATCACCAGCGAGCAGATGCCCCCGGCGATGCTCTACAAGCTGCTCTTCATCAACCTGGGTATCGGCATCTGGCTGACGTGGATCGCGGCGGTGCTCGCGTTGATCTCCACCGCGGGCATCATCCCGGAGATGATCTCCGGCGGCTCGATCGAGATGCTGCTGAGCAAGCCGATCTCGAGGACGCGCCTGTTCTTCACCAAGTACGCGACCGGGCTGCTGTTCGCGGCGTTGCAGGTCGCGGTGTTTACGGCCGCGTCGTTCCTGGTGATCGGCATCCGGGGCGGTGCGTGGGAGCCCTCGCTGTTCCTTGCTGTTCCGCTGGTCGTGTGCTTCTTCAGCTACCTGTTCGCGTTCTGCGTGCTGGTCGGGGTGTTGACGCGGTCGACCATCGCGTCGCTGCTCCTGACGCTGCTGTTCTGGTTCTGCCTGTTCGTTGTGAATACGGGCGACAACGCGCTGATGATGTTCAAGACCCAGTTCGAGGCGCAGCGCGACGGCTACCAGACGAGCATCGATTCGTCCCGACAGGCCGCTGCGAAGATCCTCACGGCGCGGCGTGCCGGCTCTGAGAATCCTCTGCCGGAGGGGTACGTCGCCACGGACGACGACATCCGCACGGTCTCGCCGTGGATGGGCAGGGTGTTCGAGAATCGCGACGAGGCGATCGAGGGCATCCGGAAGATCGAGCCTTGGGCCCAGGGGGTGTACGTCGCCAAGACCGCCCTGCCCAAGACCCAGGAGACCGTCGCGCTGCTCGAGCGTTGGCTCATCTCGCTGGCCGATCTCGATGCGCTCTCGTCGAGGATGTCCGACGAGGACGACGAGCCCACCCCGACCCTCGAAGAGAACGAGGGCGAGCTCCGGCTGGAAGACAGCGAGGTCTCCCGCCGTGTGCAGGAGAAGATCCGCAACCGCTCGGCGTGGTGGGTGCTCGGCACATCCCTGTTGTTTGAATTCTTCGTTGTCAGCCTCGCGGCGTTCCTCTTCAGCAGACGCGACCACTAGGATGCGTCACGGCCTGCGCCGCGCCCGAGATGCCGCTGTCCGCGTGTCTGGATCCCGGCGCGTCCGTAGCCGTCAGCACCGGAGACCGCCATGCTCGCACGTCGCCGCTTTCTCGCACAATCCGGCAGTGCCGCAGCCGCGGCCGCTCTCCTCCCTGTCGGCCTCGCTCCACGGGCGGCCGCCGCGGCATCGGAGCCGGGAGGAACAGGTGACCGCTCGCCCTCGCGATCCCGGCGGGCGACGAACTGGCACGACGTGACGACCTGGGGCGTTGAGGGTCGTGGCTGGGCCGACACCGCGGCGTACTTCGACCGCCTGCCGGCCCGGGCCGAGGGCGTGGTGCGCGATCCCGTCTGGCAGCTCAGCCGGCACTCGGCGGGGATGTTCGCGTCGTTTGAGACCGATGCCAGCGAGATCCAGGTCCGCTACACACTCCGCTCCGACCGACTCGACATGGCCCACATGCCGGCGACGGGGGTGAGCGGGGTGGACCTCTACGGACTCGACGGCGACCGCTGGCGATGGGCGGCTGTCTTCAAGCCGACAGGCAAGGCCAACGAGGGCTCGCTGATCAGAAACCTCGACGGCGGCGCCCGCGCGTGGCGCACCTATTTGCCGCTCTATAACGGGGTTGAGTCGTTCGAGATCGGCGTGCCGGAGGGGGCGTCGTTCGCACCGATCGCGCCGAGGACCGCGAAGCCGATCGTCTTCTACGGCACCTCCATCCTGCACGGGGCGTGCGCCTCGCGGCCGGGCATGGCGTGGCCCTCCATCGTCGGCCGCAGGCTCGCCGAACCCACGATCAATCTCGGTTTCTCCGGCAACGGGCGCATGGAGCCCGAGGTCGCCTCTCTGCTGGCCGAGATCGACGCCGCGGCGTTTGTCATCGATTGCGCGCCCAACATGAACGGCGACCAGATCCGCGAGCGGGCCGGGCACCTCGTCCGCACCATCCGGGCGGCTCGGCCGAGCGCACCGATCGTGCTGGTCGAGGACAGGCGGTACGGATACGCATGGGTCCAGTCCGCCGCCCGGCAGCGGAACGAGGGCAACCGCGAGGCACTCCGCCGCGTCTTCGCCGAACTCCGGGAGGCGGGCGTGACCGATCTGGCGTACATCGAGACCGAACGGCTGCTCGGCACCGACTACGAAGAGGCGATGACCGACGGCTCGCACCCCAACGACCTGGGCATGACGCGCTACGCCGACGCGGTGACGCCGGTGCTGCGCGAGTTGCTCGGGTAGCGACCGCCGTTCTGCATCATCCCTGAGAGAGCGCGCGCCCGCGGTCACGAGCGGCGACGATGGCCTCACGCAGGGCGAAGGGCATGCGGTGCTCGGCGAGCACGTCGGTCGCGGCGGCGGTGGTGCCGCCCTTGCTGGTCACCATGGCGCGCAGCGCGGCCGGCTCGGTCTCGGCCGCCGCTTCGAGCAGCCCGGCCGCCCCGGCGATCGTCGCCCGCACCAGTTCCAGCCCGGTCTCGTGATCGAATCCCACGGCCTCGGCCCCGGCGAGCATTCCCTCGGCGAGCAGGAAGACGTACGCCGGCCCGCTCCCGGCGACACCCGTGAAGGCGTCGAGGAGGCTTTCGGGCAGCTCGACGACGCGCCCGACCGACTCGAAAAGACGGCGGGTGGCCGCGATGTCTTCGGCGCTCGGGGTCGCGGGGCTGGCGGCTGCGGAGTTCGGCTCGACACAGAGTGCGGTGAGCCCCTTGCCGATCTGGGCCGGGGTGTTGGGCATGAGCCGGATGGGCTGGCCACCGACTTCGGCGGCGAGCCGCGCGGTGGTGATCCCCGCGAGGATGGAGAGCACCGGGCGGGGGCTCTGCCGGAGCGATTCGGCCAGCTCGGCCGCGACCGCGCCGAGCATCTGCGGCTTGACCGCCAGCATCACGAGCCCCTCGGTGGCGGCCCCCGCTGCCGCCTCCAGAGCGGCGAACGCCTCGAGCCCCTCCGGGATGGAGGACACGCACCCGATGCCGAGCGCCTCAAACGGAGTGTGCTTCTCGGGGTTCGGATCGACGATGACGACCCGCTCGCCGGCGAGGACCCGGGCCCGGACCGCCCCGGTGACGATCGCACCGCCCATATTGCCGCCGCCGATGACCAGCAGCGGGCGAGCCAGAGGAACCGACGGGGCGGCGTGAGGTGTGTTGGTCTGGGTCTGCATGGGGTGAGCCTAAGGCCCTCCGGGCCCCGCCGCCCGACCGGCTCGCCCGGCGTCCGGCGGGCTGCGGCGAGCTCTGGCGGCGATACACTTGCCGGGGTGTTGGTGCCCCTCCGGGAGTCCTGATGAGCACGTTTTACCAACTCGAGTTTGAGCGGCCGGTGGTCGAGATCGAGCGGCAGATCGCCGAGGCCGAGCGGGCGCTCGCCGGCGGCGGTGCCGAGATTCCCGCGCTCGGGGGGCTCGCCGCGGAGGCCGCCGAGGGCACCGAGACCAACGGGCGGGCGACGACGACGGACCTGGCGGCCCTGCGGGCGCGTCGCGACGAGGTGCTGCGGGACCTGTACGCCAACCTGAGCCCCTGGAACACGGTCCGGGTGGCTCGCCATCCGAACCGGCCTCAGACCCGGGATTACATCGACCGGCTGTGCCGCGACTTCTGCGAGCTGCACGGGGACCGTCGCTACGGCGACGACCCGGCGATCGTCACGGGGTTCGGGCGCATCGGGTCGGTGAAGTGCCTGATCGTGGGCCACCAGAAGGGCCGGAACACGCAGGAGAAGCTGGCGTGCCACTTCGGGTGTGCGCACCCGGAGGGGTATCGCAAGGCGCTCGCGAAGATGCAGCTCGCGGAGAAGTACCAGCTGCCCATCGTCACGCTGGTGGACACGCAGGGGGCCTACCCCGGGCTGGGTGCCGAGCAGCGGGGCCAGGCCGAGGCGATCGCGGTGAACCTCCGCGAGATGTCGGCGCTGCGGACGCCGATCGTGACGGTCGTGATCGGTGAGGGCGGCTCGGGCGGTGCGCTGGGCATCGCGGTGGCCAACCGCGTCGCGATGTTGCAGCACTCGTGGTACTCGGTGATCAGTCCCGAGGGGTGTGCAGCGATTCTCTGGAAGCAGGCCAACGAGCGGACCAACGACGCCGCGGCGATCGCGCTGCGGCTGACCTCCCGCGACAACCTGGAGCTGGGCATCATCGATTCGATCATCGACGAGCCTCTGGGCGGGGCCCATCGCGACCCGGCCGGGGCGGCGACGCGGCTGGAGCGCTGGGTGATCGACGAGCTGACCAAGCTCCGGGAGATCCACCCGGATGTGCTGGTGGAGCAGCGGTACGCGAGGTTCCGGAAGATGGGTTCATTTACCGAACAAATGACTGATTCGGTAGCGAGCGGTGCCGACTGACGGCCAGATGGCGAATCCGGCGGATGAGATTACCAAAAACAACCCAAATGCTTTGACTTTCTTACCCATGGTCGCTAGTTTGTGCCGCGCTACAAGTCGGGGCATAGCCCCTAGGACCAACATTTTGGCAAAAAAGGCCGCTACAACAACAAAGAAATCGAAGGCCCGCAAGGCCGCGGACTCGAAGGCACCTGCGGAGAAGCCCTCGACCGGTTCGAAGGCCAAGTCGGGTGCCGGCGCGGCGACTCCTGCCGCGAAGAAGGCCTCGAAGAAGAAGGCCTCCAAGACCGCTGCGCCCACCGCGAAGAAGTCCGCCGCGAAGAAGGCTCCGGCGAAGCGGGCCGCGACGGCGAAGGCGTCATCCTCGGGCGGCGGCACGAAGAAGGCCGCCGCGTCGAAGGCGAAGACCACCAAGAAGTCGGCCGCGAAGAAGACCGCGTCGAAGAAGTCGGCCGCCAAGGCGACGACCAAGGCCGCGTCCGGCGCCAAGGCGACGAGCGCCAAGAAGGCGTCTGGGTCGAAGGCGACGACGAAGAAGGCCGCGAGCAAGAAGGTGGCGGCGAAGAAGTCCACAAGCAAGAAGGCCACAACCAAGAAGGCCGGTTCGAGCACGTCCAAGCCGGCGAGCGCCGCGAGCAAGAAGGCCGCCGCCAAGGCCGAGGCCGAGGCGGGCAAGTCGAACCGCAAGGGCATCACGATTGTCACGAAGAAGCGGGTCATCCGCCGCGAGCAGCCGCCGAAGGGCCGGCCTTCCGTCCCCGCGCCGACCGGCTCGATCATGGGCATGGGCCTGAGCAGCGGGCGGCCGCTGATCCCTTCGAGCAACGCGCCGACCGCGATCGGCGAGAGCGAGGGGCCGGACGGCAAGAAGGTCAAATCGCCCTTCACCAAGCGGCAGCTTGAGAAGTACGCCGAGGTGCTGCACCGCAAGCGCCGCGAGCTGCTCGGCGATATCGACTCGATGGAGAACGAGGCGCTCAAGAGCGATGGCGGGGCGAGCTCGAGCCTGCCGCAGCACATGGCCGATCAGGGCAGCGATTCGTACGACCAGACGCTCTCGCTCGATCTCGCCGCGGCCGACCGCACGCTGCTCAAGGAGATCGACGCGGCCCTCGACCGGATCGCGGACAAGACCTACGGCATCTGCGCCCAGACCGGCAAGCCCATCAGCAAGGAGCGGCTCGACGAGCTGCCCTGGGCCCGGTTCTCGATCGAGGCCGCCCGCGCGATGGAACGCCACGGCCGATGACCGAGGCCGACCGCGATCAACTGACGCCGCCCGGCGACACCGGCGCACCGCCGACTCCCCCTTCACCCGCCGCCCCAACCGCCACCCCACCCACGGCCCCATCGCGCCGCGAGGTCGTCCCCGCTTACCGCTCCCGCGCTGCCTGGGTGTTGCTGCTCGTGGTGGTCGTCGTCAGCCTCGGTGTCGATCTGGTCAGCAAGTCGATCGCCTTCGCCCGGGTCGCCGACACACCCGCGCTGATCGATCGCGAGGCGGTCGTCGCGCTCACGTCGGCGGGCGACTCGATCCAGGGGCTCATCCCGCCGCACAACCCGCGGACGGTGATCCCCAGCGTGCTGGAGTTCCAGCTCGTGCTCAACCAGGGCGCGGTCTTCGGACTGGGCGCGGGCAAGCGGTGGGTGTTCGTCATCTTCACGATGATCGCCGTCGGGCTCGGGCTCTGGGCCTTTGCCCACTGGACCGACGCCCGCGACCGGCTGGCCCACATCTCGATCGGCCTCGTCCTCGGCGGCGGCCTCGGGAATGTGTATGACCGCCTCGTGTTCGCCTGTGTGCGCGACTTCCTGCACCCGTTGCCGGGGGTGGTGCTGCCCTTCGGGTGGACGTGGCCGAACGACCCTTCGGGGCAGGTCTGGCCGTGGGTGTCGAACATCGCGGACCTGTTCCTGATCCTCGGTGTGATCGGGCTGATGGTGGCGATGTGGCGGATGCCGAAGCCGGAGGCGGAGAAGGGCGTGCCGGCCCCGTGATCCGGTTGCGCCCCCACCGCCGTCGCGTCGCCGCGGCGGCGGGTTGCCCGGTACGCTGATGGCATGAAATCACGCGGCTCCCCGTTCTGCCTTCTCCTCCTCGTCGCGGCGGCCTGCCCGGCCACCGCCCAGCCGTTCGTTGACCGCTCCGATGCGCTCGGCCTCGCCCTCGGCGGCTCCGCCGCGGCGTGGGCCGACATCAACCAGGACGGATGGCCCGACCTCTACTGCGCCGGCAAGGTCTGGCTCAACCAGGGCGGCGAGTCGTTCACCCGCATCAACGCCAAGGGCTCCGGCGTCGTCGCCGACATCGACAACGACGGCCTGCCCGACCTTGTCAGCTTTGCGCCCATCGCCGTCCTCCGCAACATCGACGGCGAACGCTTCGAGCCGGTCGAGCTGCCCGAGCTCCCAAAGACCATCTCCCGCGGCGTGGCAGTCGGCGACTACAACAGCGACGGGTTCGTGGACCTCTACTTCGGCGGATACGAGGTCTGGGAGCCGACGACCTATCCCGACCTGTTGCTGCTGAACGAGGCCGGCCGCGGGTTCAGGCTCGCCGAGCGCTTCCCCGAGCACCGCGCCCGCGGCGTCACCGCCTGCGACTTCGACGAGGACGGCGACCTCGACGTCTACGTCTCCAACTACCGGCTCATGCCCAACGTGCTGCGGCGCAACGACGGCAACGGCGCCTTCGAGGACGCCGCGCCCGCGCTCAACGCCGTGGCCACGAGCGAGGGCTTCGGCGGCGGGCACTCGATCGGCGCCTGCTGGGGCGATTTCGACAACGACGGCCGCTTCGACCTCTTCGCCGGCAACTTCGCCCACGTCGACAGCCGGGGCGACCAGCCCAAGAGCCGCTTTCTCCGCAACCGCGGCCCCGGCGGCGAGACGCCCTTCGGCTTCGACGACCTCGGCGAGTGCGGCGTGTGGTATCAGGAGTCCTACGCCAGCCCCGCGGCCGCGGACTTCGACAACGACGGCGACCTCGACCTCTTCTTCACCACCGTCTACGCCACCGCCTCTTTCAACAAGAAGAACCACCCCGTGCTCTTCCGCAACGACACGGCCCCCACCACCCCCACCACGCCCGACCAGCCCGCGTGGGTGTTCACCGACGCGACCGACGGCTCCGGCCTCGAGTCGCTGCCGCCGACCTACCAGGCCGCGTGGGCCGACTTCGACCGCGACGGCGATCTCGATCTGGTCACCGCCGGCAGGCTCTTCGTCAACGAGTCGGCCGCGGCCAACCACTGGCTGCAGGTCCGCCTCGTCGGCGACGGGGAACAGGTCAACACCTCGGCCATCGGCACGCAGGTGCGCATCAGGCTGCCCGACGGGCGGACGCTGACGCGCCAGGTCGAGGCCGGCACCGGCGAGGGCAACGCCAACGACCTCACCCTCCACTTCGGCCTCGGCGGGTTCGACGAACCCGTCCGTGTCGAGATCCGCTGGCCAAACCGCGTGACCCAACTCCTGCCCGGCGTCGCGCCCGATCAGGTCTTGACGGTGCGATTCAGCACTGCGCGCTAGGTGCTGCGGTGGGTGGCGCGGGGTGACGCGGTCGGGGTCGATGCCGATCAACGAACGGGCTCGTGCACCCACAGCAAAGGACGCGGCCCACCCCCGTGGACCGCGCCCGAACACGTGCTCCTGTCCTACTTTTTTTCCTGCTGTGCCGCCTTCTACGCCGCGAGGCTCAGCCCGCCCTGCCCGGTCTGCGGCTCGACGCCCAGCCGGATGGTGATCGGGTCGTTGGCGGGGCTCGTGAACTCGCCCCGCTTGGCCCGCACGCGGTACTGCACGCTGGTGGTGCCGAAGGGGACGGTCGCGTCGAGGAAGCTCTTGGCGCCGATCGAGTCGATGACGGTCCACGTGGTCTCGCCCTCGATCTTGCGGAGGATCTCAAAGAACGTGCGGCTGGCGAGCGTGCCGTTCCACTTCAGCTCGACCGCGCCGTCGGAGTTGATCACGCCCGTGACATTGGTCGGCGTGTCGGGCGGGCCGGCGGGCGTGGGCTCGGCCGGCGGCGGGACGTTGGCCAGCGCGTAGACGTTGGGGTCGCCGGTGGTCTCGGCGTACGCCTTGATGGTCTTGATCAGGTCGCGGCCGTCGTCGACCATGGTGTCGGTGTTGGCGTAGAACGTGACCGTCGCCGACTTGCTCGCGGCGCGGGCCTGCTGCGCCTCGTTGTAGCTCACGCGGGCCGCGGCGATCTCGGTCTGCAGCTGCGTGACCTGCGCGGGGGTCAGGCCGATCGCCTCGGCGTTGGCCACCCACGCGGCGAGGCGTTGCTCGAACCACTCGATCTGGCCGAGACGTGTATCGGGAAGCACTCCCATGATTCTGTCCTCCTTCTGGAGTTGGTGAGCACGGCACGCGGTGCGCCGCGATGCCCGTGGGATCGTCCGGGGTCGGCGCCGACTTCAACGGTTGTGCGGATCGTGCGGGAAAAGGCGGGGGGGAGGCACTGGGCAATAGGCATTGGGCAATAGGCAATGGGCAATGGGCAATGGGCAATAGGCAATGGGCAATGGGCAATGGGCACTCGAGGGAAAGCCCTCTTCTCGTGCCGGATGTCTCATGCCTCATCCGTAGTGCCTGATGCCGAGTGCCTCGTGCCTCCCCCCCGCCCGTTCCCGACAGATCCCCGCACGATCGATGCGAGAAGCCGTGGCGGACGTGCAACTGTTGCGCTCGACACACCACCCCTCGCGCGAGTTATCGGGAGAGCGGCAAGAGCATCAGCAGCGGAGACAAGCGCGTCAGCAGCCCCGGCAAGAGCGTGAGCAGCCCGGACAGGAGCGTCGGCGACTGCTGCGAGAGCATCCGCAATCGCGGCAGGCACGCCAGCAGCCTCGACAGGTGCATCAGCGATCGCCACAGGAGCGTTCGCAACGGCGGGCAGAAGATTAGCGAGGGTGGAAGGCCTGTCAGTGGGTGCGGAAGGCAACCCTGCACCCCAAACCGCGAGGGTTACCGGCAGACTCCCGTCGGGTGCCATCACTCGCGGCCTCCGTCTTCTTCCCGATCTTCCATCCCTCCCCGCGCAGTGATGCGGTCGGCACGAGGGGCGAACAGGCATCACTGCGCGGGGAGAAGAAGGGAGGAGGCAAGAGAGAACGAAGACCGCGAGTGATGGCACCCAATCAGGAACCGCCCAGGACAAGCCAGTATTCGGGCCATCCCGCCGTAGGCCTTGATGGTCTTGACGAAGTCGCGGCCGTCCTCGGACATGGCGAAGGCTGATTCGGCGGCTTCGGTGGCTGAGCGCTTCGCAGGCTTGTCAGACGCAATCCCAGATCCGGGCATTCCAGTGCCCCGCGGGCGAAAGTGTCGGAACTCCGGGTGCAACTTGGAGTTGGCAGTTTCATGCCGCTTCGTTATGCTGTGTCATTCATGCTCGTTTTGGAGCGTTTCCTTGTTTGATACGTGTGCAGTTTCGTTGGAGAGAAGCCTTGTTGATGTCCTGTAGGACCGCGTCGGGTCATCCGGTCAATGCCCGCTTTGCTGCCAGGCCTGGCCGAACGACATGTGCTGCCGTCGGAGCTTTGCTGCTGGGCATGCTCGCGTCACTCACCGGGCAAGCACGCGCCGACGGCGTACCGTGCCAGTTTCGAGACTACCTTGGCTCACACACGATGTCGGGGCGAGGCTACGAGGTGAAGGTGGTAGGCACCATCGCCTACCTCGGAGATGTCGGCACCGGCGCATTGGACATTGTGGACGTCAGCAACCCCGCGGCTCCGGCGCGAATCGGCTGGCTCAACACTTCCAGCGTGTATGGCATTTCGATCTCAGGGCATACGGCATTTCTGGCGGGCGGTGACCAAGGGCTCATTGTCGTCGATATCAGCAACCCGGCTGCTCCCGCGCTGATCACGCAACACGCGACGCCTGACGTCGCTCTGGATGTCACTGTGGTGGACAACTATGCGTATGTGGCGTGTACGGAAGCTGGGATGACCGTCTTTGATGTGAGTGATCCAGGGTCACCAGTTCAGCTGAACTCATACAACACAACCGGATACGCACGGGGTATTGCCGTAGTCGATGGCACCGCCTATGTCGCCGATGGTGAATCCGGGCTCCAGGTCATCGACGTGAGCCTACCCGTCCTGCCGAGATTGCTCGGCACACTCGACACACTTCACTACGCCGAAGACGTCGCCGTCATTGGCAGAACGGTGTATATAGCGGACGCAGAGGCCGGCCTGCGCATCATCGATGTGAGCAACCCGGAAGCACCGGTGTTGCTCAGCACGTTCGACACCCCTGACTGGGCGTCTGCGGTCACCGTCGTAAGCACAACAGCATATGTGGCCGACGAAGATGGCGGATTGCAGCTCATTGATGTTAGCAATCCGGCCGCTCCAGAGTGGATCAATGCGTACGACACACCGGGTGACGCACAGGAAGTCGCGGTTCTTGGTACAACTGCCTATGTTGCAGATCGCTACGGAGGCTTGCTGATCCTCGACGTTGAGGATCCCGGGACGAGCGCGCTACTCGGCACTCATGATACGCCTGGCACAGCACTCCGCGTCGTCGTCTCGGATTCGATTGCGTACGTGGCGGACGGGCAAGCGGGTCTCCAAATCTTTGATGTGCATGATCCAGCGATGCCGGTGCATCTCGGAGAGCACGCGACAGGCAACTGGGCGTTTGACGTCGCGATCGCTGGTTCAACAGTTCTTGTCGTCGATCGATATACCGGAATCCAGATTCTGGACGCCACCAACCCAGCCTCTCCGCAACTGCTGAGCACCTACGAAACACCGGGGTATGCGTTCGGCGTAACCGTTGTCGGCACGACTGCATACGTCGCCGACGGCCACGCCGGCCTGACAATCTTGGACGTCAGCGAGCCTGAATCACCGGTGCTGCTTGGCACCGCGGACACACCCCAAACCGCGATTCGAGTTGCCGTCTCCGGTACCACGGCCTATGTCGCGGACACTAACGGGATGCAGATCATTGATGTGCAGGACCCTGGTGCTCCGGTCGTGATCGGGGAGTACCGATTGGTCACTGCGGCAGACGTCGCTGTTATTGACACCATGGTGTTGGTGGCAGATAGATTCGCTGGCTTGCGAATTCTTGATGCGAGCAACCCTGCCGCACCAATTCTCGTCGCTACCTACGACACGCCAGGAGTCCCGTCCAGTGTGCAGGTAATCGGAACAACCGCCTATCTCGCTGATGGGTATTCTGGCCTGCAGATCATCGATGTAAGTGCCCCAGCCTTGCCTACGTGGCGAGGCTGGTACAACACTCATGAAGCTCTTGGTGTAGATGTGCATGGAACAACGGCGTATGTCGCGGACGCCGAGGCTGGCTTTTCCATCATCGATGTGAGTGATTGCACATGTCCGGTCGACCTCACCAACGACGGCCTGGTCGATACGCGCGACTTCGTCGTCTTCCTGAATGCCTGGTCCGCGGGCGACTCGCTCGCCGACTGGGATGAAAGCGGTATCGTCGACAGCCGCGACTTCATCGCATTCCTCAACGACTGGGTCACGGGCTGCAACTAGCGCGCATCAGCCCAACACCTGCACCGCACGCTCGCGGAGGGCAGGTGGCACCGAATTGATCGGATTTCGTTCCATCGAAGTCCACCTCGGAGTTCGATGGCACTATGTCGACGTGGAGAGCCTTTCCTCAGCGCAACTCCGCGTCCTCCGCGGTGAAACTGCCTTTACCTTCCTTCGAGCCCTTCGCGATCTTCGCGTTCAAACTCCGCGTCTTCGCGTTCTGCCTTGCGGTTGGGGGGCGGTTGGGGGAAAGCCCACGCTGGCGCGTTGGGCCTCCTTTGGAAGGCTCCTCGTTTGCGCGTCGAGCTCTGTGGACGGGGCTCTGTGGGCGTCAGCCAGAGACCTGTGCCGCACGCTCGCGCACGCCGCCGATCATCGAGCGGACCTCCTCGGCCATCCGCGAGTTGGGGAAGTCGGCGATGATCCGCTCGCCCAGCCCGGCGGCGTCCTTCCAGCGGTGGTCGCGGACCGCGAGCTTGAAGGCCGCGCCGAGGTTCTCCCGCGCCTTGCCGATCACGCCGCGGGCCAGTTCGCGGAAGGGCTCGGCCTCGCCCTCGGTCAGGTAGGCGTCGAGCTCCTTGAGCAGGGCCATCGCCTCGTCGGGTGTCTCGCCCTGGGCGGCGTGGAGGAAGCGGCGTTCGAGGTCGGTCTTGTAGCGGTCGCGGGCGTTCTCGACCCGCTGGCGCAGGCCCGCGGCACGGGACGAGTCGGGGTAGAGCCGCTGGATGCTCTCGGCGTGGGCGATGCCGTGCTCCCACCGGCGCTGGACGATCAGGCCGTCGAGCGCGGCGATCGCCGCCGCGACGTTGCGGTCGCGGGTCTCCGACCGGGCCTGCTCGACCCGCTGGCGGAACTGCTCGGCGTCCTCGCGGTAGCCGAAGCGGTTGGCCAGCTCGTTGCACAGCACGACGGCGGCGTCCCAGTCCTCGCTGGCGATGTCCTCCTCGATCGCGCGGACGAGCAGGTCACGCTCGCGCGCGCGGTTGAGCACCCGCCGGGCGTCGTCGGAGAGCGACTGGTATTCCTGGAGCCGGTTGACGGCCGAGCGGAGCTTGGTGAGTTCGGCCAGCATCGCGGCCGCGTCGGGGCTGGGAGCCCCACCGCCGCCGCCGCCCATGGAGGCGCTCGCGAAGCTGATCGGCGCGACGGCGAGCACGAGGACGATCGCCAGGGCCCCCATCGCCAGGATGCCGTCGCTCTCGGTGCGGAAGCCGAAGATGGCCAGCGAGACCGCGCCCACGGCCGCCACGCCGTAGATGAGCGCCAGGCGGGTGATCATCTCGCCGTGGCTGGTGGGCCGGGGCGCGGCGGGCTGCTGGGGAGTGGCGTGGGGGGCGTGGGGGGCGTGGGCGGCGTGGGTGGTGTCGTTCACGGTGTGGCTCCTCGCCTGCTGGCGGAACGTCGGCCTGGGCCGGGGGATTGCCATCGGATGGTCGGGCCGCCCGTCGGGAGGGCGGCCCGGGGGTCAGCTGCCGGGGGTGGGGTCGCCGCAGTTGCGCGAGACCGGGACGAGGCAGAGGAAGCGGAGCCCGTCTGCGGCGGCCTTGAACTGGTGCTCCTCGTTGGGCGGGACCATGAGCACGTCGCCCGGGCCGATCGGCCGCTCGGCCCCCTCGAGCAGGACGGTGCCGCTGCCCTCGAGGACGACGACCTCGTGCTCGTAGTCGTGGCTGTGGCGGGGCGAGTGGCCCCCGGCCTCGACGCGGAACTGGCGGAGCGAGAAGTTGGGCGCACCGTCGTCGCGGCCGACCATCATCGCCATCGTGACACCCTCCGCCCCGTCCATCTGGACGGGCTTGAGGGGCGTGCGGTCAATGTTGCGGATCACCATGGGCAACCTCCTGGGGGTATTGTAACAGGCGACGGAGGATGCCATGCACGCAGACCGGACCCGAAAGCCCGACGACACCGACCGGAGCGGCACCGCCCCGGTGGTCACCTGCCGGGGCTACGCCCTCGGCCCGTTTGAGACCAACTGCTACGTCGTGGGCGTGGAGGGCAGCGAGGCCTGCTGGATCGTGGACGCGGGGTATGAGCCTGAGGAGTTGATCGAGGGGGTCCGCGAGGCGGGGCTGACGCCGCGAGCGCTGATCCTGACCCACGCCCACGCCGACCACATCGCGGGGGTGCGGGAGGTGCTGGAGGCCTTCCCCGGGACGCCGGTCTGGATGCACGAGGCCGAGCGGGAGTGGATGAAGGACCCGCAGTTGAACCTCTCGGCCAACATCGGTCTGGCGGTGACCGCCCCGCCGCCGGACGCGACGCTGGGGCACGGGCAGGACCTCGAGCTGGAGGGGACCCGGTGGCGGGTGTTCCACACGCCTGGGCACTCACCCGGCGGGATCACGCTCTATTGCGCGGACGCGGGCGTGGCGCTGGTGGGCGATTCGCTCTTTGCCGGATCGATCGGGCGGACCGACTTTGCCGGGTCGAGCCACGAGACGCTGCTGGCGTCGATCCGCGAGCATCTGTACACGCTGCCCGACGCGACGGTCGTGCTGCCGGGGCACGGGCCGCAGACGAGGGTGGGACAGGAGAAGGCGACCAATCCGTTTGTGCGGTCGGCGTAGAGGGGGAGAACTCGGAGGAGGACGCGGAGGCACCGGGGGTGGCCGCCCGTCGTCTTTCGGCTGCGGCATCAAGACCCGAGGTGGCCCATGACAACGCTCCGTGATCAGACCGACGCGCAGTTTGCGAAGCTCCAGCACTCGAAGCCCGAGCTGGCGAGCCTTATCGACTCTCTGCTGGCCAGGGCCCGCGACTTTGGCGAGGGCAAGGACGCGATCGCGGTGGGCCGGCCGGCCCCGGGGTTTGTGCTGCCGGATGCCAATGGTGCACCGGTCTCGTTGTCGGCGTTGCTGGCCGACGGGCCGGTGGTAATCTCGTTCTATCGCGGCAGCTGGTGCCCGTACTGCAACCTGCAGCTGCGGGCGATGCAGGGTCGCTTAGACGAGATCGAGGCGCTCGGCGGCCGGCTGGTGGCGATAAGCCCGGAGATCCCCGACGAATCACTCTCGTTGATCGAACGGGCGGCCCTCCGGTTCTCGGTGCTCTCAGACAAGGATGCGCAGGTGGCGGCGCAGTACGGCGTCGCGTGGAAGGTTCCCGAGCCGATCCTCGACCACATGCGCAACGACCGCGGCCTCGACCTGACCAGGATCAACGACGGCAACGACACCGTGCTCCCGATCCCCGCGACGTTCGTCGTTTCATCCGATGCGATCGTGGCGTGGCGGTTTGTCGATGTCGATTACCGCCATCGCGCAGAGCCGGACGATGTCGTCGCGGCGCTTCGCGCGTTGGCGTGATGACGGGCAGGAGGAAGGCAGACCGCGGAGGCGCGGGGACTTAGAAGACCGAGCCGAGGCCCATGCAACGGCGCCAGGCGCTGATCTGGCCGATGTGCATGAAGTTGTGCGGGCCGACCATGAAGTTGACGATCGCGGCGCGGCTGTTGAACCGCTTCCCGAAGTCGCTGTCGAGCCCGTGGTGGGCGGCCAGGTGGGCGTCGCTCAGCCCGCCGATCTTCGCGATCGCGGCTTTGAAACCGTCGATGTAGGCCGACATGATCTCGTCCTTTGCCGGATAGATCTTGCCGTCGGGGTCGTCGAGGCATTCCTTGCCCGCGGCGAAGAGCTCCTCGAACCCCTCGGGGGCCGCGATGCCGTGGTCCTCGATCCCCGCGAGCTGGCAGATGCGCGACGGGTAGATCGCCAGATGGCCGAAACAGAACGCCGGGTGGTTGGTGTCGATGATGCCGTTCTTGCCTTCCGGCTTGCGGGCGAACATCTGCGGCGTGACGTCCTTGACCAGCCCCTCGGCGTAGGCGATGGCGGTAGCGGTCTGGTCGAGAATGGCGGTGGCAAGGCTTTCCATGGCGTGAGGCCCTTTCGTGGTATCCCTTCGGTGTGGGCCGGGAGCCTCTTGTGTTCAGCTCCCGACGTATCGAGCGTAGAGCGCCCGGGCGTGGTCGAGCGAGGCGGTGCCCGAGACGATCGCGCGGCCGTCCCGGAAGACTGTCAGCGTGCGGTCTTCCTGAGCGGCGTTCTGCTCGGCGGGCAGCGTGGCGCGGACCATGAAGGGGGTGGTTCGGACCTCGCCGAGGGCGCTGAGGCGCTCGGCGAGCGAGGCCAGATCGAGCGGCCCGCCGGGACGGTCGGGGGGAGAGATCTGCACGGCGTTCTGGCCGCAGAGTGTCGCGGCGTGCGAGGCGGCGTCGCCGGCGAGGAACTTGAACTGCTTGAGGCCGCAGCAGGGGCAACTCTCTCGCCGGGCGTCCTTGAGGTCGAGCCGGCGGCGGTGGCCGGCCCAGAGATCGAACTCCAGCAGCGACGCGGGGATCTGCTCTCCCTGACCGAGCATGAGCCTGATCGCGTCCGACGCCTGGCACCCGGCGACGATAGCGACGACGGGGCCGAGGACTCCGGCGGTGTCGCAGGTCGGTTGCGTGCCGGGGGCGGGCGGGTCTTCGAAGAGGCAGCGGAGGCATGCGGTGGAGCCGGGCCGGATCGTGGTCTGCATGCCGCGGGTGCCGACGACGCCGCCGTAGACGAAGGGGACGCCGTCGCGCACGGCCAGGTCGTTGAGCAGGTAGCGGGTCTCGAAGTTGTCGGTGCCGTCGAGGATGACGTCGGGCCGCCCGGAGGGGCCGGGGCCGGCGAGCAGCTGCTCGATGTTGCGGGGCGTGAGGTCGGCGATGTGGGCGTCGAGGGTGATCTCGCTGTTGACCTCGGCGAGCCGTCGGCGGGCGGCCTCGGCCTTGGGCATCTGCTCGGCGGCGTCGCGTTCGGTGTAGAGCGATTGGCGCTGGAGGTTGGTGTGGTCGACGAGGTCGCGGTCGATCAGCGTGAGACGCCCGACGCCCGCGCGGGCGAGGTGGTCGGCGATGGCGCTGCCGAGCGCACCGAGGCCGACGATCGCGGCGTGGGAGCGGGCGAGGCGCCCCTGCCCTTCCTCTCCGACCCCGGGGAGGATCTGCTGTCTTTGGTACCGTCCGACGCGCGCCATGATGGCATCGTAGACGGGCGACCGGTAGACTCCGAGCATGCCCAGATGCGCCAACGAGGTTGATACCGGGCTGGGGATGGGATGGACGCCGCCCGAGCCGTTTGTGATCCGCTTTGAGACGCCGCGGCTGGTCGTGCGGGCGTACGAACTGTCCGACGCCGCGGCGTTGCTCGAGGCGGTCTCCTCCAGCCGCGAGCACCTGCTGCCGTGGATGGCGTGGGCCAGAGAGGGCCACCAGGACATCGTGGCCAGCACCCACTACATCGCCTCGCAGATCATGGCGCTGCGAGAGCCGAAGGTGTTCAACAACGTGGGCATCGGGATCTTCGAGAAGTCCAGCGGGAGGCTGCTCGGCGGGACGGGCGTTCACGGTGTGCACCGCGACACCGCGTCGGCCGAGGTCGGGTACTGGATCAGGGCCGATGCGGTGAACCGGGGGGTGTGCACCGAGTCCACAGCGCACGTGCTGTCGTGGGCGCTTGGCGGGCAGGAGTCGGGCGGGCTCGGGCTTCGGCGGATCCTGATCTACTGCTCGGCGGCCAACGCCGCGTCGAGGCGGGTGCCGGAGAAGCTGGGGCTCCGCGCCGAGGTCATGCAGCGGCAGGACTACTTTGTGCCGGGGATCGGGTGCACGGATCGACTCGGATGGGGCGTGATGGCCGAGGAGTGGGACTGCACCAACCACCAATTGCAAGAGCCCTAAGCGTCAGCGCCGGGCCGTCCTGGCACTCGGAGAGATTCCATGACCACCGGTCTGCTGTTTGTCTGTCTCGGGAACATTTGCCGCTCGCCGCTCGCCGAGGGCGTCTTTCTGCATCAGGCGAAGGCCCGCGGCGTGCTCGACCGGTTCGATGTCGATTCGTGCGGCGTCGGTCACTGGCACGTCGGCGAGCCGCCGGACGCGCGTGCGCTCGCGACCGCCAAGCGGAACGGGGTGCACCTGCCGAGCATCGGGCGGCAGGTCGACCCCGCGGCGGACTTTGACCGGTTCGATCTGCTGCTGGCGATGGACAACTCGAACCGCCACGCGCTCGTGCGGCTCGGTGCGCCGGAGGATCGCGTGAGGCTGATGCGGAGCTACGACCCGACGCTCGCGGCGGCAGAGGAGCACGAACTCGAGGTGCCGGATCCGTACTACGGCGGCCCGGACGGGTTCGACCGCGTGTTCGAGATGCTGGAGCGGGCGTGCGGGGGGCTCCTGGACGAACTCGGCGGCGGGTGAGATTGGGATTGATCTTCCCCTCGCTTGCGCGAAGGGCTCGATGCGCGCAGGTCAGCCCGATCGGCACCAATCCGCTGGTGCGAGCACGATCCGGTTCAGAGATCGAGCATGAGCCGCTCGGGATTCTCGATCGCGTCCTTGATCGCGACCAGGAACGTCACCGCTTCGGCCCCGTCGATGATGCGGTGGTCGTAGCTGACCGCGAGGTACATCATCGGGCGGAGGGCGACCTCGCCGGGCTTGTCGGGGTGCTCGACCGCACGCTTCTTGATCGTGTGCATGCCGAGGATCGCCGACTGCGGCGGGTTGAGGATGGGCGTCGACATCAGGCTGCCGAAGATGCCGCCGTTGGTGATGGTGAACGTGCCGTTCATCATCTCGGAGAGCTCGAGCTTGCCGTCGCGGGCGCGGAGAGCCAGTTCCTTGACCTTGGACTCGATACCGGCGAAGGTGAGCGTTTCGGCGTTGCGGATCACCGGCACGACCAGGCCCTTGGGGCTGGCGACGGCGATGGCGATGTCGCAGTAGTCGCGGGTCTCGATGGCGGGGCTGCCGTCCTCGCCCTCGACGATCGAGGCGTTGACCATGGGCGAGGCCCGGAGGGCGTTGACCACGGCCTTGACGAAGAAGGACATGAACCCGAGACCGACGCCGTGCTTCTCGGCGAACGGCTCCTTGTAGCGTTTGCGGAGTTCCATGACGGCGGTCATGTCGCACTCGTTGAAGGTGGTCAGCATCGCCGCGGTGTGCTGGGCTTCGACAAGGCGGGAGGCGACGCGCTGGCGGAGCGGGGTCATCTTCTTGCGGCTGGTCGCGCGGGACGGGCCGGCCTGGCCGCCGGAAGACGCGGGCTGGCCGCCGCCGGTCGCCCCGATGAGAGCGCCGACCGAGGCCTGGGCGGACTGGACGAAGGCGAGCACGTCCTGCTCGCGGATCTTGCCGCCGGCGCCTGTGCCGACGACGCGGGAGAGGTCGACGTTGTTCTCGCGGGCGATGCGCTCGGCGAGGGGCGTGGTGCGGTAGTCGCCGTTGGAGACGGCCGGCTGGGGTGCGGGCGCAGGGCTCTTCGCCGGAGGGGCAGCCGCGGGCTTTGTTTCTGGCTTAGCTGCGGATTTGGCTTCCGGCTGGGCTTCGGCTTTGGCTTCGGCGGGTTCGCTGGCCTCGGAGGAGGCTTCGGCGGGCTTGGCGGCCGATTCATCCACCGCACCGACGACGGCGCCGACCTCGACCTCGTCGCCTTCAGCGGCGATCCGCTTGAGGCTGCCGGCGGCCGGGGCGGTGATCTCCATCGTGACCTTGTCGGTCTCGAGTTCGAGGACGGTTTCGTCGCGTTCGACGTAGTCGCCGTCGGCCTTGAGCCAGGTCGAGATCACGCCGCTGGTCACACTCTCGCCGACGGTGGGGATGACGATGTCGGTTGCCATGTTCGGTTCGTTCCTGCTGCGGACGCGTCGAGGCCGACGCGCCCGGTCCGTTCGGTCACTTCGTCGCCTGGGCGACCTTGCTCTTGGCGGGTTCCGACGCCTCGGTCGGCACCGGCCCGATGATGTCGTCGATGAGCTCGTGCTGCTCCTGCTTGTGGACCCGCTTGGACCCGACGGCGGGAGTCGGGCTCGCCGAGCGGCCCATGTACTTGCCCTCGAGCCCCAGTGTCTCACGGAGCCGGTCGAGGATGAAGAGGGCGCCGCCCGCGTTGCGGGGCTCTTCCTGGGCGAAGACCAGCTCGGCGTTCTTGGGATAGCCCGCGAGGATCTCTTTGCACATCTGGGCGTGGAACGGATAGAGCTGTTCCACGCGGATGATCGCGATGTCGTCGCGGCCGATCTCGTCGCGACGTGCGGCCAGCTCGTGGTAGAACTTGCCCGCACACAGGACCACGCGGCGGACGGCCTTGCGGTCGCCCCCGGCGACGAATCGGGGATCGTCGATCAGCTCGCGGAAGCGGCCGCTGGTCAGCTCGTCGGTGGTGCCGGTCGGGATGCGGAGCATGCTCTTGGGCGTGAACACGATGAGCGGCTTGCGGAAGCTCTGCTTGGCCTGGCGGCGGAGCAGGTGGAAGATCTGCGGCCCGGTGGACGGGTGGACGACCTGCATGTTGTCGCCGGCGCAGAGCTTGAGGAACCGCTCCATGCGGGCGGACGAGTGCTCGGGGCCGGCGCCCTCGTAGCCGTGCGGCAGGAGCATGACGAGCCCCGACCAGCGTTCCCATTTGGCCTCGGCCGAGGCGATGAACTGGTCGATGATCACCTGCGCACCGTTGACGAAGTCGCCGAACTGTGCCTCCCACATGACCAGCATGCTGGGGTCGGCGAGCGAGTAGCCGTAGTCGATGCCGACGACCGAAGCCTCCGACAGCGGGCTGTCGTAGACGCACATGTGCGCCTGCTGGGTCGCGGGGTCGAACTGCCCCTCGCCGGGCTCCCACTCCGGCCGCATGCGGTTGAGGGGGATGAACGGCGCTCCGGTCTTGAAGTCGCGGAGCACGGCGTGGCGGTGGCTGAAAGTGCCGCGACGGGAGTCCTGCCCGCTCAGCCTGATGGGCGTGCCCTCGAGCAGGAGCGAGCCGAACGCGAGGCTCTCGGCGTCGGCGTAGGAGAGCTCCTTGGTCTCGGGGAGCATCCGCCGGCCCTCGAGCACCCGCTCGAGCTTGGGGTTGAGCTTGAAGCCCTCCGGCACGCGTCCGAGCCCCTCGCAGATCTCCTTGAGCATTGCCTCGCTGATCGCCGTCTCGGGCGAGTCGAAGCTGAACGCCCGCTGCACGCCCGACCAGCGGGCGCTGCCCGGGTCGATCGTCGGGTCGTACGGGGAGCTCTTGGCCGCGTCCTGCGCCTGCTCGAGCGTCTCGTCGAGCCGGGTGCGGATCGTCTTCATGTCGCTGTCGGTGAGGACGCCCTCGGCCAGAAGCCGCTCGGCGTAGACCTTCATGGTGCTGGGCTTGCGCTTGATGAGGCCCGCCATGATCGGCTGCGTGAACGAGGCCTCGTCCTGCTCGTTGTGCCCGTAGCGTCGGTAGCACCACATGTCGACGAAGACGTCCTTGCGGAACCGCTGGCGGTACTCGATCGCCATCTGTGCCGCGGCCACGACGGCCTCGGGGTCCTCGCCGTTGACGTGCAGCACGGGTGCCCCGGCGACCTTGGCCACGTCGGTGCAGTACCGGCTCGAGCGTGCGTCTTCCGGGATGGTGGTGAACCCGATGAGGTTGTTGACGACGACGTGGACTGTGCCGCCCGTGGTGTAGCCCTCAAGCTGCGAGAGGTTCACCATCTCGTAGACGATGCCCTGGCCGGAGATGGCCGAGTCGCCGTGGATGATCAGGGGAATGACGCGGCGACGCTCGCGGTCGCCGCGGAGGCGCTGCTTGGCGCGGCAGCGCCCGGCGACGACCGGGGCGACGGCCTCGAGGTGGCTGGGGTTGCTCGCCAGGGCGAGGTGGACCATCTTGCCGTTGCGGAACTGGCGGGTGCCCGAGTAGCCGCGGTGGTACTTGACGTCCCCGCCGCCGTCGACGAAGTCGGCGTCCCAGTTCTCCTCAAACTCGGTGAAGATCTGGGCGTAGGTCTTCCCGATGATGTTGTTGAGCACGTTGAGGCGGCCGCGGTGGGCCATGCCGAGCACGACCTCCTCGACGCCGAGGTCGGAAGAGCCCTCGATGATGCGGTCCAGCAGGGGGATCAGCGACTCCGAGCCCTCGAGGCTGAAGCGTTTGTCGCCCGGGTACCGCTTGCCGAGGAACTTCTCGAAGATCTCGGCCATCAGGAGCTGGTGGGTGATGTGGACCTGGTCGCCGCGGGTCAGTTCGACCCGGCCGCGACTTCCCTCGAACCGGTCAAGCCACCAGACTCGCTCCTCGTCGGACTCGATGTGGTTGAACTCGAGGGCGATCGTCCCGGCGTAGGTGCTCTCGAGGTGCTCCACCAGCTCGTGGATCGTGGCCGTGGCACCCAGCCCCCTGACGTCGTCCACCCGGACGGTCCGGGCGAGGTCGGCCTCGGAGAGGCCGTAGAAGGCGGGGGTGAGGAACGCCGGGCGTTCTCGCTCGCGACCGAAGGGGTCGAGCTTGGCCTTGATGTGACCGCGGCCGCGGTAGGCGGCGATCAGGCGGTCGGCCGCCGCCTGGATCGGAGACTCCGAGCCGTCTGCGCTCCCGCCGGGCGGGTCGCCCGCGCTCCGGGCGAGTTCGAATCCCTGGAAGAACGCCCGCATCTCCGGAGAGAGGGTGTCAGGGTCCTTGAGAAACCGCTCGTACGCGTCGTCGAGATACTCGGCGTTCCATGCGTTGACGGCGGGCGGCACAGCTCCCGGCGGGGTGTTCATTTCTTCCCTCAGCCCGAAAATACCCGATGTCCGAGGCCCCGAACAGCGATCCGGAACCACCAATGACGATCCTAGGCCGAACTATCGGCTGCTCAACGTCCCCAATCCCGGAATCCTGTCGGAACAGACGTTTACGGCGGACTCTCCGGCCCGGACCCTCCCCCGGGGGGCTCGGAGAGCGTCAGCCGAATCGGCCGGTGACGTAGTCCTCGGTCTCCTGCAGGCGAGGCGTCTGGAAGATGTCTCGGGTCAGCCCGTACTCCACCAGCCGGCCGAGGTACATGAACGCCGTGAAGTCGGACACCCGCGAGGCCTGCTGCATGTTGTGGGTCACGATCAGGACCGTGTACCGCTCGGAGATCTCGTGGATGAGCTCCTCGATCCGGAGGGTGGCGATCGGGTCGAGGGCCGAGCAGGGCTCGTCGAGCAGGAGCACGTCCGGCTCGGCGACGATGGCCCGGGCGATGCAGAGGCGCTGCTGCTGACCGCCGGAGAGCCCGAGCGCCGAGTCGCTCAGCCGGTCCTTCACTTCATCCCAGATCGCGGCGCCGCGGAGCGCACGCTCGCACGCCTCGACGAGCACCGAGCGTCGGCCCTCGCCGTCGATCCGGAGCGGGTAGACCACGTTCTCGAAGATGGACATCGGGAAGGGGTTGGGCCGCTGGAAGACCATCCCCATGCGCTTGCGCAGGTCGATCACGTCCACGGACGGGTCGTAGATCGACTCGCCGTTGAGCAGCATCCGGCCCCCGATCCGCACGCCGTCGATCAGGTCGTTGAGGCGGTTGACCGAACGCAGGAGCGTGGACTTGCCGCACCCGGAGGGGCCGATGAGCGCCGTGACCTTGCCGCGGGGCACCGCCATGGAGATGTCGAAGATCGCCTGGGCCTTGGTGTACCAGAGCGAGAACTTGTCGATCTCCAGGATCGGGGTCTCGCCGGCGACCGACGCGTGCACCTCCGGCTTGGTCTCCAGCCCCTGCTGGATCCGCTGGATGATCGACGTGTCCTGCTCGACGCGGGCCTCGGGTGTCGGGGGTGTCGCGGTCATGCTGTGCATCATTGGCAACTCCGGGAGGATCAGATCTGACAACGCGAACTAGAAGTGGCCCGACCCCATCTTGCGGCGGACGCGGGCTCGCAGCATGATCGCCGACAGGTTCAAAAGCAGGATCACCGCGATCAGGAGCAGGGTGCTCGCCCAGACCAGCGGCCGGGCCGCCTCAGAGTCCGGGCTCTGGAAGCCCAGGTCGTAGATATGGAACCCCAGGTGCATGAAGCTGCGGTCGAGGTGGAGGAACGGGGCGTCCAGCGAGATCGGCAGTTCCGGGGCCCACTTGAGCGCCCCGACCAGCATGAGCGGCGCGACCTCGCCGGCACCGCGGGCCATGGCCAGGATCATCCCGGTCAGGATGCCCGGCATCGCCCCCGGCAGCACCACCCGCTTGATCGTCTGCCACTTGGAGGCGCCGCACCCGTACGAGCCCTCCCGCAGCGAGGGCTGCACCGCGGCGATCGCCTCCTCGGTCGAGACGATGACCACCGGCAGGGTGAGCAACGCCAGCGTGAGCGAGGCCCAGAGCAGGCCCCGCTTGCCGAACGTCGGGTCCGGCAGCCGCGACTCGAAGAAGCCGTGGAAGTAAGGCGTCGTGACGAACATCGCGGCCACCAGCCCGAAGGCCGCGATCCAGGCGATCGTCGACGTGACCCGCAGCGCGGTGTGTCTGGGCGTGTCGGGCTCACCCGGCCGTCGGAGACTCAGAATCCCGAACGAACTGGCGGCGATCACCACCGCGAGCCCGGCCGCGACGAGGAACCACCACTGGAACGTCGGCAGTTGGGTCGAGCCGCTCGGCCCGGCGTCCACGTATCCACCAACGGTGTAGCAGAAGAACCCCAGCCCGAAGACGCCGTAGACGATGCTCGGCACGCCAGCCAGGTTGTTGACCGCGATACGGATGAGGCTCGTCACCAGGCCCTGCTTGGCGTACTCGCGCAGGTAGAGCGCGGCGAGCACGCCGAGCGGGACGACGACGATGGTCAGCAGGATGGTCAGGAGCACCGTCCCGAAGATGACCGGGAACACACCGCCCTCGGTGTTGGCCTCGCGCGGGTCTTCGGAGAGGAATTCCCACCAGCGGGCAAAGTAGAGCCCGAGACGCTCGCCCGCCGAGAGGGTGTTCGGCGAGAAGACGCGGGTGATCTGCGAGATGCGCATCGGCTCGTCGGGCAGCGACTGCCGCTCGGGCGCGAACCGACCGGCCGCGGGATCGCGGATGACGACGCGGTACTCGTCGTCCTCGGCCCGGACCGCAGCGATCCTGGCCGAGACCTCGTCGTACTCGCTCTCGAGCTGGCTCTGGACCACCGCGGCGTCAGCGTTGATCTCGGCGAGGCGCTCGGGCGTCATCGTGCCGCCGCCGGGACGCTCGAGCCACACGAAGAGCAACAGGCCGGCGGCCACCACCATCGCGGCTCGCTTCACCACGCGGTCGGTCGTTGTCGGCCTCCGGCCGGTGCTGCGACTACGGCGGGAGTGCAGCACGACCCCCGCGAGGAGGCCCACGGAGGCCAGCACCGCGGCCCACCACGCCGCGGCGTGCGCTGACGGCCCGCCGTCGTCGGCCTCGCTCCGGCGGAGCTCGATCTCGGCCTGCACCGTCCTCTGGTGCAACCGGGTCATCGCGGCGCTGTTGGGCCCGATCTCCTCCCGGCGCATCCGCCGGAGTTCCTCACGCCGCTCGGTCGCCGCGGGCATGAGCTCCTGGAGCAACTCCCACGAGTCGTCCGGCCCCTCGGCCACATACCGGCGAGTCACGACAACGGGTTCGATCACCCGGGGCTCGACCTCGACCTGTCGCAGCTGGCGAGTCACGCGGATCGGCGTCCCGCCTTCGTCGATGACCTCTTCGGCAGGCGCGCCGAGCACCGGCGAGCCCTCGTCGTCGAGCGGGGCCGGGGACATGGTCTGCACGATCACCGCTTCCGGAATACCGACGAAGACGCCCCACTCGACACGTTCGACAAAGAGCGGCTCGCCCGGTCGCTCGGCGGACTCGAGGTCTTCGATCTCGACCCACCGGAAGGGCTCCTGGCCGAGGTCACGGTTGCCGACCCGGTAGAGCCGGCGCATCGGGCTGCCGTCGTGGGCGATGGCCTCGGGCGCGATCTCGCCGGCCTCCACCCTCGCGAGCAGCTCACGCCTGCGCTGCGCCGACACCTCGAACGCCTCTTCGCGGATCGGGACGCCGAGGAACTCATCGCCGGAACGGAGGCTCACCCGCTCGATGGGCAGCGGCCAGAACGCTCTGAGCCCCTCAAAGGCGACCAGCCCGAACAGGGCCGCGATCATGATGATGTTGAACACCAGCGCCGCACCGAGCAGCCAGACGATCGATTCGCCGCGCCCGTAGCGGCCGGTGCGCCGGACGTGGCGTGGTGCGTCGGTCGGGGTTGGGGCGGAGGGGGTGGGCATGGGTGGCGGCACGCTCAGAGCAGGGCGTTCTTCTTCCGGTAGTGCTGGCGCACGATCTCGGCGGTGGTGTTGATGAGAAAGGTCATGATGAACAGCACAAGACCGCACAGGAAGAGCACGCGGTAGAGCGCCTCACCCTTCGGAGCCTCGGGCAGCTCCACCGCGATGTTGGCCGAGAGCGTCCTGAACCCCTCAAAGATGTTCAGGTCCATCGTGGGCGTGTTGCCGGTGGCCATAAGGACGATCATCGTCTCCCCCACCGCCCGGCCGAGCCCGATCATCGAGGCCGAGAAGATGCCCGAGGCAGCGACCGGCAGCACCACCTTGATCGCGGTCTGCCAGGGCGAGGCCCCCGAACCGAGCGACGCGGCGCGCAGGTTGTTGGGCACACTGGCCAACGCGTCCTCGCTGATGCTGTAGATGATCGGGATGATCGCAAAGCCCATGATGACGCCGACGATGAGACTGTTCCGCGGCGTGAAGCGGCCGAAGATCGAGTCGCGCGCATCCAATCCCATCGAGGTCAGCAACGACGCCAGCACCGCCGCGAACGCTACGGTGAACGCGAGCATCGCGATGGGCTGACCGATCGCGATGACGACCTCCGCGGCGTGGGACCGCTCGTCCTGCGCGCGCTTCCTGATCAACGCCGCTCCTCGGGCCGTGAGCACCATCCCGATGATCGCACCGACCGGCAGCATCGCCACCAGCCAGCCCGGCCAGGGGCCCCCGATCTCGCCGTTGAGCCATCGCCGGATGCTGGGCGTATCAAGCCCCTGCTCGAGCATGTCGGCACGGATCGCGGCCATCGCCTCGCCGGAGACCTCGACCGGCTGCACCACGCCGCCGTCGCGGAAGTAGAGCCCCTCCTGCCGGAGCCTTCGCTCCTCGTCCGGGCTCATCGAGCTCCGCACCCCGACCCACCCGGGCACGTCGCCCGCGTCGGCCGGTGCATACGAGCCGCCCATCACGAGCATGTCGCTCGTGGTCGGCCGGAAGAGCGTCCGCTCCAGCGCCGGCCCGACAAACCACGCCGAGCCGAAGCCGACCGCCAACGCCAGTGTGACCAGCACGAACTGGGTCCGCCGGCCGAACCCCGCCCGGATCCGGTTGGGCACCAGCGTCCAGAGGCCGGCGCCGAAGATGATCGTCAGCGGCACCGTGATCATCGAGGTCATGATGCCCGGCAGCAGGTCGCGGAAGATCGGCGCCACCACCATCGCCGCGACAAACCCGAGCACCACCGAGGGCAGCGACGCCATGAGCTCGATCGCCGGCTTCACCGAACGCCGGACACCGGGGGAGAGAAACTCGCTGGTGTAGATCGCCGCGAGAACCGCCAGCGGGCACGCAAAGAGCATCGCGACCAGCGTGGCTTTGAGCGTGCCGAAGATCAGCGGCGTGAGGCTGAGCTTGGGCTCCGCCGCGTCGTCGCCCGCCGAGCTCTGGTAGGAGAACGCCGGCTCGGACTGCCCCTCGTAGTGCATCGGGGCAAAGAGCGATTTGAACGTGATCTCCGGATAGCCCGGGTCGTACGCGGCGTGGCTGAGCGTGCCGTCGGCGAGCAGCACCCCGACGGCGTCGTTCTTGGGCGCGATCGCGCCGGCGACCGCTGGCGAGCCGGAGGCCGACGCGAGGCTCACGATCCGCTTCTCGCTGGCGACGTGGCAGACGAGGGCCCGGCCACTGTCGTCGGTGGCGACGATCGAGCGGTCGCGCCAGCTCGTGCCGATCGAGACGATCGCGCCCCCCGGGCCGCGGATCTTGTGCCCCCGGACCAGGTGCATCTGATCGGGCGTCGGGGCGTTCGGATCCGGCGCGGCGAACCACGCCGAGACGTTCCCGGCATCATCGCCGACCAGCAGCGTGAGCGAGCCGATGAGCTTGGTCGCGGTCGCGACCGGTGAGTCGGTCAGTTGGACGGTCTCGGCGAGGACGATCGGCGTGTTGCGCGGGTCCGCGGCCGCGTATCGCTGACACGCCCCGTCGCGCCAGACCGCGTACACATGCGCACCGTCGCCCGAGACGAAGATCCAGTCCGGCTGGGTCTGGCGGGCCTCAAGCTCGAACGAGTAGCTCGTCAGCCTGGTCCGAGGCGGTCCGCCCCCGAGCGAGGTGATGGTGCGGATCGAGGCGTAAGACGCCGGCCCGCGCTCTCGCGTCGCGACGACGGTCTGTCGCCGCCCGTCGGTGAAGACATCGAGCCTTGTGACCGCCCCCTCGCCGACCTCGAGCATGGTGTGCGGGGTCAGGTCGATGCGGGGCACGGTGACACGCACCTGACCGACGTCGACGCGTTCGATCAAGGCCCGGAATCCGCTCTCGCCCGCCGCCTCCACCGGCCGGCTCTTGCCGATCGGGATGCTCAGTTCGTCCGCCGCCACCTCACGCACTTCGGAGGTGAACCGGACCGTGCCCGTCTGGACCGAGCCGTCGGCAAAGCCCAGCGCGAGCAGCCCGTCGCGACCCCACCGTGAGATCGCCGAGGGCACCATCCCGTCGCCAGCGATCTGTTGGCGGCCCAGCACCTCGCCGGTCTCCAGGTGGTGGGCGGTCAGGACGCCGTCGGCGGTCAAGACCACCGCGCCCTGGTTGTACTCATCGAACTGCAGCCCGTGGACGGCCCCGGATGCCTCAGCCGAGGCGACGGGGACCGGCGCGGTCGGCTCGGCCTTGCCGCCCTGGAACAGCGGCATCACGACCGCTGCGAGATAGACACAGATGCCGAGCACGGTGAGCAGCACCGCCCCACCGCCGACCCGGATCACCGATTCGGCGATCCGGTCGCGGCGATAGACGCCCGGCGGCGTGCGCCGCACGATCCGGGACGGCTCGCCGGTCGGATTGGACTGGGAGGACGGAGTGGTCATCGGGGAGCGGACCGGGCAACGAGGTGCTCAAGAGACGGTGTGCGAGGCTGCCGTGGGCGACGGCCGCAGTGTAGACCCTTGAGGCGACATCGTTGCCCGGCCCGACCGGAACAAATCCAGGGATTCAGCCGGGCTTACTTGCCGAGCTCGAGGCCGACGAGATCGAGGTCCTCCCGGGCGATCGCGGCGGGGACGGGGATATACCCATCCTTGACGACCACTTCCTGACCCTGCTGGGAAAACACCAGCTTCAGGAACTCGGCCCGCAGGGGGTCGAGGCCCTCGCGCTCGTCGTAGTTCAGGTAGATGTAGAGGAAGCGGGCGAGGGGGTAATCACCCGAGTAGGCGTAGTCGCTCTCCGGCGGGAAGGCCTCGTCGCCGTCCTCGAAGGAGACGCTCAGGACCTTGACGTCGGCCGTCTTGTAGCCGATGCCGGAGTAGCCCATGCCGAAGCGATCGGTCGCGACGCCCTGCACCACCGAGGACGAGCCGGGCTGTTCCTTGACCGTCGCCTTGAAGTCGTTCTTGCCCAGCGCGACGTCCTTGAAGTAGCCGTAGGTGCCCGAGGCGGAGTTCCGCCCGTAGAGGTTGACCGGCTTGCTGGCGTAGGCGGGGTCCTTCACGCCGAGGTCGCCCCAGGTCATGTCCGGCCCGGCGACGGAGAACACGCGGGTGAGCTGCGGGATCGAGATCTCGTCCAGCGGGCAGTCGCGGTGCACGTACACCGCGAGGCAGTCGATCGCCGTGCGGATCTCTGTCGGCTTGTACCCGAACTTGCTCTCGAACTTGTCGAGCTCGGAGGACTTCATCTCGCGGCTCATCGGCCCGAACTGCGACTGGCCCTCGATCAGCGCGGGCGGCGCGGTGGACGACCCCTTGCCCTCGATCTCCGGCTTCACGCTCGGGTAGTGCGTGACAAACTCCTGCGTCCAGAGCGTCATGAGGTTGTTGAGCGTGTCGGAACCGACGCTCTTGAGCGAGCCGAACACGCCCTGCGTCGGGCGGTAGACCGGCAGCTCCGGGTCGATCTGGGCATGCGACATCGTGGCGGATGCCGCGACAACAAGACCGGTCAGCGTGGCGAGGAATCGGCGCATCGGCGGGGTCTCCTGCGGAGTTCGAAAGAGGCGAGAAACCCGTGACAACCGGGGTGCATTCCGAGCACCGCGGCGACGGTACCGAAGCGTATCTCGCGATCCAGACCTCTTAACAAACCGGGCCCGAGTCCGCGTCAAAAGTGTGTTAGACTTGCGCAAAGGGCCGCGGAGAGGGGATTACGCCCCGATCTGAATGTCCAGGGGCCGGGTGGTCTTGGCGACCGAACCGTCCTTGCCGAGGAAGACCGCCGAGAGCCTGGCCTTGGTCATCGGCAGGACATCGGTCGTCGCCTCCCGGATGTCCAGCGTCAGCACGTGCGACGCACCCACCTGATCCCGCCTCCGGCTCGATTCCAGCACGCTCGCGGGCACGTCCCACTCGGCGATCAGCCGCTGCTCGGCGTCCCGCAACTCAAACCGCATGTCGCCGTCCCCCCACATCGGGAGGGGGTAGGGGTTATCCCACAGATAGAACACGATGGGGATGGTGTCCGGGTAGGCGTTGTTGTCGTTGTCGAGCAGCGGGTAGGTCGCGATGGTCACGAGGTTCGGCTGCAGATCGTTGGGGACGGCGATGGGCTTGCGCTTCTCGCCCTCGGCGACGCAGCCGAGCGCCACGACCGCCGCCAACAGCACCGGAACAAGCACGCATGTGCGACAGATTGTCGGCCCGAGACTTCGCATGTGCTGGTCCTACTTCCGGCCTTCTTCGGCCTTGTCGGATTGCTTCGCCTGGACCCGGGTGACGGTAGACCAGTCGATCTCCTGAGCGTCCTGATCGGCGTTCCCCTCCACGGTAACCGGCGTGGCCCGGATACGCGGAGCGCTGTGGAAATCGAGAGAGGCTCCCGACTGCCCCTCCAGCGGCGGAGGGGCCTCGTCCCGGTTGCCGTCCACCGGCCCGACCTCGTCGATGATCCGCTGCGGATCCGACAGGCTGTGGATCGCCTTGTCGGTCAGGTTGCGGTAGCGTTCGACCGCGGTCTGCCCGCCGGGGATGATGTGCGGCGTCAGGATGACGAGCAGCTCCGTCTTCACGTTCGATTCCTTGGAAGAACGGAACGGCAGCCCCAGGATCGGGATATCGCCGACGAACGGCACCTTCCACTCCCGCGACTCCTTCGTGGTCTGGATCAGACCGCCGATCACCACCGTCTGGCCGTTCATCACGCTCACGGTGGTGTCCACCGAACGCCTCGTGATGATCGGGGCCTGCACGTTCTCGCTGACCTGCGTCGTGCGGCTGGTCAGCGCGGAGATCTCCGGCTTGATGTCCAGCTGCACAAACCCGTCCATGTTGATCGTCGGCGTGACCTCGAGGATGATGCCGACGTCCTGGTAGTTCACTCCTGTGGTGACGCCGGAGTTCGTCGAGGTCGTGTCACCCGGCACACCGATGTTCTCACCGACCTGCATCCGGGCCGCCTCGTTGTTCTTGACCGTCACCGACGGACGGCTCAGGACCTCCAGCTTGCCCTGCACCTCAAGAGCCCTGACCATCAGCTCAAAGTCCACGCTCGACACCGAGAGGTTCGCGGCGCCCAGCGAGCTCGCGAGCGCACCGCCGGCCGCGAACGACCCGAGCTGGTAGGCGTCCGGACCGAGGCCCGACACCCCGCCGATCGTGATGTCCGCGCCCCAGGTGTCCTCGTCGTCGAGGGTGACCTCGGCCAGCAGCACCTGGATCTCCACCTGCGGCGGGGCCGCGTCCAGCTCGGTGACGATTTGCTCGACCTGGCTCAGGTACCGTGGCGAGGCCGAGATCAGCAGCTTGTTGCTCTTCTCATCGCCGACGACCGTGACCTCCTGCTCGAGCTGGCGCGAGACCGATCCGGCGACGCCGCCGGCGCCGCCCAACGCCGCCTGGACCGTCGTGGCCTCCGTGTCGAAGTAGCTCTGGAGGGTTGTCTCGAGCTCCTTGGCCTTGGCGTTCCTGAGGTGGAAGACAAACTGCTCCCGCTCGTTGGCCTCGATGACGTCCAGCTCCATCACGACCTTCCGCACGAGCTCGAGATACTCCTCGGTGCCGGAGACCAGCAGCGTGTTGGTCCGGGCATCGATCGTGATCGAGAGCTCCTGACGCTCGTCGGGCACCGCGGTCACGCTCGAGGAACTCCGCAACGACTGCGGGTCCTCCGGGTCCTCGCGCTGTCCGGTCGGGATCAGGACCAGCGTGTCGCCCTGCAGCCGGAGGTTGAACAGGTCGCGCAGCACCTCGGCCATCGCCCTCGCGTCGGCGTTGACCAGCCGGAACGTCGCGATCTCTCGCGAGCCGGCGGTCGAGCCGTCGAGATCGAGCAGAATCGACTCGATCAGATCCACGATCGAGGTCGGGGCCGAGACGAGCACCGAGTTGGTGCGCAGGTCGGCCGTCAGGCGGACCTGCTCGCGGATGAAGTCGTCGACCTCGGCCTCGGTCAGACTGCCGGGGACGCGGTTGCCCAGCGCGTCGGTCACCTCCTGCCGGAGATACCGGAGCCGCGTGGCCCGGCCCTGGCCGGTCGATCCCGCGAGCCCGCGCCCGGCGAGCACGCCCTCGAGCAGGCGGACCACCTCGAGCGCGTTGGCCGAGGTGAGCTCGAACCGGCGGACGTCCTGCACGCTGAGCACTTCGCCCTTATCGAATCTGTTCACCAGTTCGCGGATCGCCTCGATATCGGCGTCTCCGCCCCGCACGATCAGGGCGTTGAGCCTGGTCTCGGCGGTCACGCTGACGGTGTTCTGCCCGCGACGCTCGTTCTCACGGTTGACGTACACCTCGCGGATCGACCCGGCGATCTCCTCGGCGCGGGCGTGCTGCAGTTCGATCAGTTCCATCCGCCCGCCGCTGGAGATCACCCCGGCGTCGTCCTGGATGGTGCTGACAAGGTCCTTGACCAGCTGCAGGTTCTCCTCGCTGCACGCGAGGATGAGCAGGCTGTTGGCCGGGTCGGCCAGCACGCTGAAGGTGTCCATCGGCGAATCGATCCCTCCGGTGCGGCGGGTGGACTCGATCCGCTCGGTCATGAGCTGCTGGAGGTTCCGGGCCAACGCCGAGACGTCCGCCCCGGGCACCGGCAGCACGTGCAGGCCGACGGTGAAGTTGCTGTTCTCCGCGTCGAGTGAGGTGAGCAGCGACTCGATGATCTCGAACGAGCGCGCGCTCGTCGAGACGATCAGCGTGTTGGTCCGCGGGTCCGGCGCGGCGATCAGCCGGTCCTCCGGCCGCAGCACGCCCGCCGCCTCACGCTGGCTGAACACGTCGTTGAGCACCGAACCGACCCGATCGGCCGCCGCAAAGCGGAGCGGGAAGAACCGCACGACGTTGCCGGCCGAGGCGAGCTCCACGTCGAGCGAAGACACCAGCTCGCGAACGACCTCGATGTTCGCCGGCGTGCCGACCACGATCAGCGTGTTGGTCTCGGGCTCGGCCTCGACCACCAGGCTCGCCAGCGGGACGAACAGGTCCGACTCGATCCGTGCCGCCGGGTCGGTCGGGTCGCCGCCGGAGGCGAGCACCCGCAGCCGGGCCACCTGCCGCTGCAGACCGTCGGCCTCGGGCGTCGTCCGCGTGCCCTGGATGACGACCCGGTTGATGATGTCCGCGATCGTGCGCGCATCGGCGTGCTCGAGCGAGAGCAGAGCCGGCTCGACCCAGTTGCCGACCGTGTCGGCGTCGAGGTCTCTGATGAGCACCTCGACCAGCGCGACGGCCTCCTCACGCCCGGCGACGAGCAGGGCGTTGGTGCGGTCATCGACCGACACGGCGATCTCGCCGGCCAGCGCCTGGCCCGTCGCCGTCGGGGGCAGGCCCCGGCGTGTGGTGCCCGGCAGGCGGCGGAGCGCCTCGCCCTCGCTGAAGAGCTGGTCGATGATGGACTTGATGCGGTTGGCCGCCGCGTTCTCGAGCGGGAAGATCCGGACCACCACCGCGTCGCCCACCGGCAGCGTGTCGAGCGTGCCGATCAGGTCGACGAGCGCCGCGACGTTGGCCGGCGTCGAGCCGACGACCACCGCGTTGGTCTCCGCCGCGGGGATGAGCCGGATCGGGTCGGTCAGGTCGAGCGAGAGCTCGCCCCGCCCGAAGCCGCGGTTGAGCCGCAGCCGGCGAACGTGCTCCCGCACCGCCTGGGCCGGGCCCGTCTTGACGTCCTGCGTCGCCGGGTCGAGCATCTCACGGAGCGTCGCGACGATGTTCGACGCCGACGCGAGCTTGAGCGGCACGACGGCCATCTCCTGAGAGACCTCGCCGGGCTGGGCGTCGAGCGCCCGGATCAGCCCCGCCACGACCTCCGCGTCCCGCGGGTTGGCGACAATCCCGATCGCCGCCTGGTTGGCGATCTCCACCAGCGTCACCGGCTCAGACACGATGCCAAACCGGTCGTCGGGCACCGGGCGGGTCACGCCCATCTGCTCAAGCATCGCCCGGATCGCCTCGGGGGCGTTGTTGGTCACGGGCACGATCTGCATCCCCGGCGTCGCGGCCGCACCGTCCTGCTCGGGCTGCTCACCGGCGCCGTTGTCCTCGGGCGGGGTGTCAAACTCGGCGACAAACGCCTTGACCTGCTCGAACACGCTCGGAGAGGCTGACACCACCAGGGCGTTGCTGCTCCGCTCGACATCGACCGAGAACGGCTCGCCCATCCGCTGGGCGACCGGGGCGAAGGCGGTCTGCACGAGCTGGCGCAGGCGCGTCGCGGGAATCGTCTGCAGGCGGATCAGGCGCGGGGCGATCGCCACCTCGCTCTGCGACTGCAGCTCCCGCACCAGCGACCAGATCTGGACGAGGTCGTCCTCGTCGGCCCTGACGACCAGGGTGTTGGAGATATCGTCGCCGAAGATCCGTGCCGAGCGTGGGCCGTTGCTGCCCGAGATGCTCGCGAACATCTGCGAGATCGAGGAGGCGATGGCGCTGGCGCGGCCACGCTCGATCGGGATCACCACCGGCTGCGGCAGCTTCACGAACTCGGGCAGGTCGAGTTGCTCGACGATCCGCTCGATCCGCTCCAGCTCCTTGCGGCCGGCGGAGACGATCAGCGAGTTGGTCTGCGCCTCGGCCGACACCGAGGGCACGCCGGCGGCGTCGATCAGCACGGGCGGGGCGTAGAAATCGCCCGACCGCGGGTCGTTGTTGCTGTTCCGGGGCTGGTTCTGCTGCTGGCGGGCACGCTCCCGGTTCAGCTCGTCCTGGAGCGACTGACGGAAGCCCTCGTTGAGCGCGCGGGCCACGCTCGCGGCGTCCGCGTGCTTGAGCGGGATGACCACCAGCTGACGCGAGGTGTCGTAGTCCGGCGTGTCGAGCTTCTCGAGCAACGCACGGATGCTCTCCCACTCGCTGGCGTCGGCGCTGATGACCAGCGAGTTGCTGGCCTCGTCGGCGACGATGGAGACATTGCGCGCAGCGAAGGTCTTGGCCTCCTGCGCGAAACGGCCGTAGAAGACCTTGAGGGCGTCGGCGGTCTGGACCGCGTCGGCGAACTCCATCCGGACAAACTCGGTCCGCCGGCTCTCGCCGCTGGGCACGTCCAGTTCGCTGATAATCTCCTGCACACGGGCCATCTGGTCGGGCGTCGCGAGCACGCTGATCGTGTTCTCGTTGGGTGAGTAGTCCACCTTGGGCTGCGGCTCGCCCGCGCCCGTCGGCAGGTCACGCAGCAGCGTGCTCAGCGTGAGCCGGACATCGCTGGCCAGCACGTGCTCGAGCTTGATCCGCTTGAAGGTCTGCAGTTCGGTGTTGGGCTCGATGTCGAGGCCCTCGATCTGCTCGGTCACCAGCGCGATCGTCTCGTCCGAGCCGGTCAGCAGCAGCGTGTTGGAGCGGGTCACCGGCGTGATCGTGATCTTGATCGAGGACGGCAGCGCCTGCCGCAAAGACTCGGCGACGTCCAACGCCCGGGCGTTCTTCAGCGGGATCGACGCGATGTTCACGTCCTCCGGACGCGGCGCGGCATCCAGCTCGGCCACCAGCGCGAGGACCTTCTCCATCCGGGCGGGCGGCGCGGAGATCACCAGCGACTCGTTCTCCGGCTGCGGCGTGACGAGCACGCGCTCGTCGGAGCGCCCCGTCTGCGGGAACATCGACAGGACCGCCTGCGACACCTTCGCCGCGGTCCCGTTGTGCAGGAAGACGATCTCGATCTGGCGGTCGTCGCCGATCTCCGGCGTGTCGAGATCGGCCACCAGCGTGCGGATCAGCTCCATGCTGTCCTCGTCGGCGGTGACGAACAGCAGGTTGCCGTCGCGCGAGCCGACCACCGACACCGCCTCCGGCGGCGAGCCCTCGGCACGGGCACGCTGTCGGAAGAACGCGCCGAGACTCTGGGCGGCGCGCTGGGCGTCGGCGTGCTGGAGCTGGATCGAGCTGACCACCGCGTTGGGGCGGCCCGAGACGGTGTCGAGCTGCTCGACGTACGCCGCGGCCTGCTCCACCTTCGCGCCCGGGCCGACCAGGATGATCGCCCGGCTGCGGGCATCGACCTCGATGGTCACCTTGTCCGGATCGCTCCGCGGCGGCCAGTACCAGTTGTTGTTGTTTCCGCCGGAATCCATCGCGCTCTCGACCACCGTCGCGATGGTCTGCGGGTCGCCCTGGCTGATCGGCAGCACCTTGACCACGCGGGCGGTCATCTCCGAGAAGGGCACGTCGAGCTTGGCGATGATGTTCTTCATCACATCCATTGTCTCGCCCTGGCCCATCACGACGACCGAGTTGAGCCGCTCGTTGAACTCCAGCAGCAGCTTGTCCTCCTGAGGCGACGCCTGGTTGCGGTTGCGGCTGCCGTAGATCCGCTCGTACTGCAGCTCTCCCGCGAGGTTGCGCAGCGTGTCCTCCAGGTCCCCCACCCGCGCGTTCTCGAGCCGCACGATCTCAAACTTCAGCTCCGCGATCGCGGCCGAATCAGTGTCGTACTGGTTGGCGAGCTCGGTGATCTGCTCGAAGTCGGTGTCGCCGGCCGCGACGATGAGCGTCCCGCTCCGCCGGTCGCCGGTGATCGCCACGCCCTGCTGATTGGTCCGGAGCCCCGCCCGCTGCATCGCCTGCTGGCGGTCGCGGAAGAAGGTCGTCAGCGAGCGTGCCACCTCGGCCGCGTCCGCTCGCTCGAGCTTGATCGACCGCACCGGCAAACCGGCGGTCTCGACCGTGTCGAGTTCGGCGACGATGCCGCGGATCTCGGCGAGGTCCTCCGGCTCGGCCCGGACCACGAGCACGCTGGAGTTGCGTTCCGCGGAGATCTGCACCCGGTCGCGCTTGCCCTCGTCCTTGCCGATGATGACCTGCTCCAGGATCCGCTGCGTCGCCTGGGGATCGGCCTGCTCGAGCCGGATGATCGCCATCTCGAGGCCGTCGTCGGCCTGCGGTGCGTCCGCGCTGGTCAGCAGCCTCTCGATCTCCTCGTGCTGCCGAGCCGAGGCGGTCACCAGCATCGAGTTGGTACGGTCATCGGCGACGAATCTCGCCTGCGCCACGTCGTTTCCCGCCGCACCCCGGCGCTGGGCGTCGAAGACCGTCTGCAGCGTGCGGCTCAGGTCCGTCGCCTCCGCGTTCTCCAGCGTGTAGCGCCGGATCGCCAGCCGGTCCGCGACGGGGCTCTGGTCGAGCAAGCCGATCAGCGAATCGACCATGCTCATGGCCTCTGCTGGCGCGGAGACCAGGATGCTCGTGCCCCCAGGCGACGCGGTCACGCGGACCGAGTCCGGATCGACCGAGGCGGTCACGGCCCGACCCTTCGTGTTCTCGATGGTGACGTCGAGCCCGCGAACGCGTCGTGCCTGACGGCCGCGCGGGGTGCTCGCGAACAGGTCCGTGATCGCCCGCTGCGCACGATCGGCGGGGATGTTCTCCAACTGGTAATTCTTGACGGTGACCGAGAGACCCGCGTCGAGACTCGCGACCGACGCGATCAGCGGCCCGACCACGTCAAAGTCCATGGAGTTGGCCCACACGATCACAGCGCTGCCCGACGGGTCGGGCTGCACCGCCACCGAGCCCGTGAAGCCGCCGGCGTTGTTCGGCCCGGCCCGCCCGACCTGCCGCACGGTCTGGTTCACGATCTGCGCGATCGCCTGCGCATCGGCGCTCTCGGGAAGCGTCACGATCCGCACCGACGACGGGTCGGTCGGCATCTGGTCCTGCAGCTGCGTCACGAGGGCCGCGATGCGGTCGGTGAGCCGGGGCGAGCCGATGACGACGAGTGAGTTGCTCGCCGCGTCCACCGCGATCCGCACCACCGGCTCGTCCTGCGAGTCGGTGGCCTCTTCCGGCTGGGCAACGGCCATCGACACCAGCAGCGCACGCAGCGTCAGAAACTCACCGGCCGCGTGCTGCTCCGAGGGGGTCTCCCCACCACCGCCGGCCGCCGCGCCGTCGTTCTCCTGGCTCCCGGCGTCGCTCCCGCGCTGCCCGCGTGCGGGGCGGGCGGGCTCGTCCGGTTCGGGGGTCGGGGTCGGCTGCCCGAGCAGTTCCTCGGTCGAGATGATCTCGACCTTGACGCCCCCCTGCTGCTGCAGAAGGCGTTGCAGCGTGGAGGCCATGAGGGCCGCGTCCGCGCGGGAGCGATCGACGGGGATCATCCGCATCTGCCGCGCGCTGCTGATCGTCGCGCGATCGAGATCGTTGGCCAGCTGTTCGATGACCTTCATCTGGGCCGTCGTCGCCCTGACGATCAGCGCGTTGCCCTCGGCGTCCACGCGGACCACCGGCGGGATCGCGACCGACGCGTCCTCCTCGAAGACCGCGTCGATGTTGGCCGCCAACGCCGTGGCGTCGGCGTTCAGCAGCGGGATCACCCGCACCAGCCGCTCGCCGCCGTCGGGCCCGTCGGGCGCGACGTCGAGCTCACTGATGATCTCCTCGGCCAGCGCGATCACGTCCAGCGGTGCGGCGATGACCAGCGCGTTGAGCCTCGGCTCCGCGGCCACACGCACCACGTCGCCCTCGGCCAGCGACGGCTCGCGCGAGATCGCCATCCACCGGTTCCACTCCGGCACCATATCGAGCGCCGACTCCTTGGTCAGGATCTGCTCCAGGATCGGCGCGAGCGAATCCGCCCGTGCGTGCCTGAGCGAGATCGTCCGGACCGCCATGCCGTTCGGCTCGACCGTGTCGTCCATCGCCCGGACCAGCGACTCGGCCTGCGCGACCCGCTCGGCCGAACCCGAGACGACGACCGTGTTGCTCGTCGGCTCGGCCGTCGCGACCGCCTGGGGCTCGCCGGGCTTGACCCCGGCCGAGAAGGCGGTCTGCAACGCCGCCGCGACCGAGTCGGCAGAGCCCTGCCGGAGCGCAAAGAGCCGCACCTGCACCTCCCGGCCCGAGGGACGATCGAGGGTCGCGACCAGCTCCCTGATCACCGGAGCGAGCGGTCCGGGCGCGCTGATGACCAGCCGGTTGGCCTCGGACTCGGCCGTGATCCGCGGCGCGGCGACGGCGATACCGGCCTGCTCGGCGTCCCGCAATGGCTGCGGCCAGCGCGAGCGGTCCGACGCCAGCGCCTCGACGGTCCGCGCCACCGCGTTCGCGTCGGCGTACTCCAGGTCCACCACCGTCAGCTCAACATCCGGCAGCGAAAACGCCCGGTCGTCAAAGTCGGCCAGGAGCCGCATCGCCTCGGCGATCTGCGCCTCGCTGCCGATCGCCACGACCGACCGCGTGCCCGGCTCGGCGGTGAGCTCGAGCCCGCGGCGTTCCTGCGGCAGGGTCTCTTCCACGACCCGCGAGACCAGCGTCACCAGCCGCGCCGGGTCGGCCTTGCTCGGCGTAAACGTCGCGACCTTGCGGTCGGTCATCTCCGCCGGCGCATCGAGCCGCTCGATGATCGCCTTGGCCAGCTCGAGCGTCGCCGAGGGGGCCGAGACAATCAGTCCATTCGTGCGAGGCTCGGCCTCGACCCGGATCGTCGGCTTCTGGAACAGGTTGGGGTTCCGCGAGTACCGGAGCTGATAGGCCAGGATCCGCGGATCGGTCTCCTGCTGCTCCTCGAGCAGACTCTGGACGGTTGTGGCGATACGCGTCGCGTCGGCGTGCTCGAGCTTGAACGTCTCGACGCCCATCTCCTCCGGATCGTCCGGACGCACATCGAGCGGGGCGACGAGTTCTTCGACGCGCTTGAGGTCGGCGCTCGCGCCGGCCAGAATAATCGCGTTCGACCCGGCCGCGGCGATGATCGTCACGTCGCCGCCGCCGGGCAGTTCCATGCTCGGCACCGCCTGGGTCAGCGTTCGCGAGACCTCGGTCGCGTCGGCGAAGGTCAGGGGCATCACGCGGATCGTCCGCCGGCCCGCGGCCGCGGCCTCGGTGTCCAGCGACCGGATCAACTCCTCGGCAATCTGCTGGATCGACGCCGGGGCGGTGATGATCAGCGTGTTCGACGGCCCGTGCGAGGCGACATCGAGCAACGACTCGACCGCGTCGACCGAGCGACCCTGCCGCTCCTGCTCGTCTCGCAGACGCGTCGCGAGCAGGTCGGTCAGCAACGCCTGCAACTGCTCGGCCCGCGCGAACTTGAGCGGGTACATCTTCATCGAGGTGTCCGGCCGATCGGGCGTCTGCCCCAGCGAGTCCAGAACCTCCTCGACGTGCTTGAACACCTCGGTCGGCCCGCTCACGACGAGCGTCCGGGTGGTCGGCTCGCTGTTGATCGTCACCGGCGTGCGGCTGCTGGCCCGCAACGCCCCGCTCGAGGACAGGTCCTGCAGCGTGCGCGCGACCATCGCCAGGTCCGCCCGCTCGATGCGGTAGGTCCTGATCTCGAGGTCCTCGCCCATGTTCTGTTGGTCAAGGCTCGTGACGATCTGTTCGAACCCGGAGAGCCGCTGCGCCGGCGCATCCACGATGAGCGAGTTGGTCGCCCGGTCTGCGCGGACGAAGACCTCCTTGGGCTGCTTGAGGTGCGGCATCGGCCGGCCGCGCGAGTCGTACGGCATCGGCGGCTCGGGGAACATCTCGTCGATCGTGCTCGCCAGTTCTTCGGCCCGGGCCCACGACAGCGGGAAAATGCGGATCTCGCGGCCCTCGGCGTCCATCGCCTGTGTCTCGTTGAGCTGGCTGACGATCTGCTCGATCTCCGGCAGGACGTCGGGGTGCGCCGAGACGATCAGCGTGTTGGTCGCCGCGTCGGCCTGGATGTCGACCGGCTTCTTCGTCCGCTCCTCGACGGGGCGGCCGGCGTAGGACTGCTGCAGCACGACCGCGAGCCCGCTCGCGTCCGTCGTGCGCAATCGCAGGATCCGCAGCGGCGGGCGCTCGCCGGCCTGCTGGGCGTCCACCGAGCGCACGAGCTGCTCGATGATGGTCAGCTGGTTCGGCTGGGCCGCGACGAGCAGCGAGTTGGTCGCCTCGATCGGCTCGAAGACAGGCGTCGGGCCGCCCTGCATCGTGATGGACTGGTTGGCCGCGACCATCTCCTCGAGGAACGAGATGATGTCGGTCACCTTGGCCAGCTTGAGCTCGAGCAGCCGCACCTCGCGGGCCGAGCCGGTCTGCCGCTGGAGCTGATCGATGATCGCCGAGAACCGGTCGAGCCCGTCGAGCGAGCCCACGATCTCCAGCGAGTTCGAGACCTCGTCAACCGTCACCTCGACCGGCTGGGCCTCGGGGAGGCCGGCGATCTGCGCGTTGTAGATCGTCATCGCCCGGTCGCGCACCGTCAGCGCGGGCACGTTCGAGATCGGCACGATCCGGAGCGACCGCTCGACCGGCACCGCCGAAAGGCTCTCGAGGATCTCCTCGACCTTGGTGAACGTGAAGTCGTCGCCCGCGACGATCAGCGTGCTCGAGCGTGGCTCGGCCTCGACCATCACCTTCACCGCCTGCTTGCCAGGCTGCGCAGGCGACGACAGCGCACCCTGCCTGGCCAGACCAGAAAGGGTCGAGGTGATCGTGTTCAGATCGCCCTTGACGACGCGGAACGTCCGGAGCTCGGCCTGCGGCGGCACCTCGACGCGGTCGAGCTGCGCCGCGAGCTCCTCCAGATCGGGAATGCGGTCGGTCGGCGCGTCGAAGATCAGCGAGTTGCTCGAAGGATCGGCCGAGACGTTGACCTCTTTCTTCTCCTGCAGCCACGGCATCGGCCGCCCGAACCGGTCGGCCGGCATCGGCGGCAGCGGGTAGAGCTTGTCCATCGCCGACGCCACGTCCGCCGCCTTGGCGACCTTGAGCGGGAAGAGCTTGGTCGTCCGCTCCGGCTCGGCCTGGCCCTCCTGGTTCAGGATGTCGATCTGCGACTTGACGTCCTCGAACAGCTCCTCGTGAGCGGTCACGATCAGCGTGTTGGTCTGCGCCTCGGCCTGGATGTTCACCGGGCGGGCCGTCCGCTCTGTCAGGGGACGGCTGTCGTACCGCTGCTGCAAGAGTCTCGCGACGTTCGTCGCGTCCGCCGCCCGCAGCTGCAGGAGCCGCATCGGGGGCAGGTCGGAGGGGTCGGGGCGGTCCAGCCGCTGGATCATCTCCGCGACGAGCTGGTGCTGCGCCGCCTCGGCGGTCACCACGAAGGAGTTGGTTCGATCGAGCACCGTGATCGTCGGGTCCGGGATCGCCCGCGCGGGGTCGATCGAGTCGGCCGACGCCAGCAACTGCTGCAGCGGCGCGAGGATGGACGAGGCCTCGATGTTCCGCACATCGACCACGCGCGTCGTCCGCACCGGGGGCACGAGCTGCTGGACCTGCTGCAGCACGCTGGTGAACTGCTGCATGCTGCGGCTGTCGGCCCACACAAGCAGGTTGCCCGAGGCCGCGTCGACCTGCACCTCGACCTCGACCTGCTCGTCCTCCTCGAGCCCCTTGTTCATCTGTTCCAGGAGCGCGATCGCTCGGTCGCGGATGTCGGCCGGCTGCCCGTTCTGCACGCGGATCACCCGGAAGTCCCGACGCACGAGCTCCTCGGTGTCAAACTGCGAGATGAGTTCCTCGATCACCGCGAACTGCTCGGCCTCGGCCCGCACGATGAGCGTGTCGAGCTCGTCCAACGCCTCGAACGTCGGCGCGACGTACGGCGTGCCGTCGTCGGGCGTCAGCAGCGGACGGGCCAGCCGCGTCAGCCGCGGCGCCAGCTCGCTCGGCTTGGCCATCGCGAGCTGGTACGTGCGCGAGACACTCCGCGCCACAACGCGCTGCTCGACCTCGTTGAGCCGACGCTCAAACCGCGAGATCGCCGCCGCGGAGCCGACGATGGTCGCCGTACGCGACTCGGCGTCGAAGGTCGCCGTCACCGGCTCCTCCACCCCCTCGTCGGTCAGCAGGTCGAGTTCGAGGGCGCGGTCGATGACCGTCTGCGGGTCCGCCGAATCGATCCGCACCATCCGGACCTCGGTCTTGACCGACGCCGGCCGGTCGAGCCCGGACAGCAGCTGCTCGAACGTCGCCACGTCGGCCGTCGGGCCCGAGACCAGCAGCCCCGTGCCGTCGGGCAGCACGCCGTAGCGGACCACCTGCTGCTGCCGAACCGTCAGCATCCGGCGGACGATCTGCTCGGCCTGGCTCGGCTCGATGTGCTCGAGCACGATCGCGCGCACAACCGTCTCCGGCTGGGCGTCGCGGGGCTCCCCGGTCGCCGCCGCCGGGTCGATCTCGCCCACCAGCGCCGTCGCCTGCAGCACGAGCGCCTGCGCACCGATCACCGTGATCTTGTTGACCTCCGGGAGCGGGATCACCGTCGGCTTGGACTCCTTCGGCACCGACGCGAACAGGGTGTTGAGCGTCTTGGCCGCCTCGTTGGGCGTGATGGTCTCGAGCACGAACGTCAGCATCTGCTGCTCGCCGGTCAGCCCGCCCCCCGGCACATCCAGCACCTGGATCAGCTGCTCGACCGTGTCGATGCGGTTCGCCGAACCGACCACGATGACCGAGTTGGTCCGCGGGTCGGGCTGCATGTTCAGCCCGGCCACATCGATCTGCTCGGCGACGGTCCGGTTGCCGTCCTTGTCGATAAACACCTGCTGCATCCGCTGGCCGACAAGCCCCTTGAGCGCCGTCACCACCTCGTTGGCCTTGGCGTGCTGCAGCTTGAAGACCTGAAACTCCGAATCGACCGGGCGCACCGAGTCGATCGAGCGCACCAGCGACGCGATCCGCTCGCACTGGGCCGCGGTCTCGACCAGGATCAGCATGTTCTGCGCGTCGATCGGCGTCACCGCGCCAAACTCCGCCAGCAGCGGTTTGATCTGCTCGGCCACCTGAGTCGCCCGCGTGTTGTCCAGCGGGATCGTCATCGTCACGATCATGTCCGGCGTGATGCCCTCGGGCAGCGCGTCGGCCGTGACCACACGCGACGGTCGGCGCACCGAGTCCTTGATCGTCGCGAGGTACAGGAAGTTCTCCTCACGGCGCAGCGACACGCCGTGGAGCATCAGATTCATGTTGAGGATCGAGAGCGCTTCCTCAAACGAATACGCCGACCCGCCCACGAACGTCATCGTGCCCTTCGGCGGCGGCGCCTCGCGGATCACCGGAAGCCCGGTCTCCCGCGCGAAGAAATCAAGCACCATCTCAAACGGAGTGTCCTTGAACTGGAAGCGGATCGTCGGGTCGTCCGCCGGCTGCGGCTCGGCCGCCGGCTGGACAGCCTCGGACGCCGGTGCCGCCTGCGGCACCGCCTCCTCGGTCTTCGCCTCGTTCGCTGCTTCCTGGAACGCCAACGCCGACGCGGCAGAACCTGCCGAAGCGACCAGAGCGGCGATAAAAACGGCCCGCGAGCGGACTCGTGCCTGCATGAGAGACTCCTTTCGAACAACGGACACGCCGTGCCCGCCCGGCCGACTCCGCGGCCTCTGAGCTAGTGCGCACTATACCAGATTCCGCCACGCCGTGGCTACTCCAGCAAGTGACGGTCTGCAAGGGTTTCGTTCAGGCTCAGCCGATACCGAGCCTCACCAATCCGGAACACAACCTGTTCGGTGTTTGCTTCCTCCAGAGTCGCGTCCAGGACGCCCTCACCGGGGCGCAGAAGCACCGCCGTGCCCGTCGTCACGTTCTGCATCCACGCCAGCATGCCCTGCGCCGGGCTCCCGCTCACGCCGGTCAGTCGCCACTCGTGATAGGGCGGCGGCTTCGGCTTGGGGCGAGGCTGCTTGGCCGGCGGATCCTCCGGGTTGGCCTTCGCGACAACAACCTCCGGCGCCGTCGGCGGCGGCTTGGGGAGCGCAAAGACGTTCCGCTTCACGATCGCCGCCGTCGCCGCGAGATGCTGGGCGTCCGGATCAAGGATCGCCGGAGGCTCCACCTCCGCGCGGCCCTCGCCGGTCTCCCGCGCATCGGCCGGCGCAAGATCGGGGAGCACCGCCGTCGTCACCCCGACATTGATATCGAACATCGTGCCCTGGTTGCCCTGAGGCGTGATCGAGAAACCACGCACTCGCCAGATCCACGGCTGCGTCTGCGCAAGAGCCAGCAGCCGGATCGCGGCCTCCAGCGTGCCGCTGCCGCGGATCTCCGCCTCCATCACATAAAGATCCGGCGCGACGATGCGTTCGTCGTTCTGGAAGGCACGAAACTCGGAGACCCGCTGCAGCACCGCGGGATTGCGGACCGCGGTGAGCGTGCCCCGCGGGCTCACGATCGTGGCGTCCTTGATCAGCCCCGCGCTGGCCGCCATGCGGTTCAGCCCCGAGCGGAACCGCGACTCGACCACCTCGGCGTCGTAGCCGAGTGTGGCGGTCGCGAACGCGTTGAGCTTCTCGCTGACCGGGGGCCGCCCGTCCAACCACTCCTGATACCCGCCGATGCGTTCCTGGTAGGTGGCCAGCTGCTTCTGCAGCTCTCCCTTGTGCCGCAGGAAGTGGAGGTAGTACGCCGTGGCGCCGGCCGCGATCATGCCGACGATCATGACCATGCCCAGGATGATCGCTTGCGCACGCTTCATGACGCACCCCCCGGCTTCTCAGAAGCAGCCTCGCTCTTCTCGCCCCCCACCGCCATCGGTTTCTTGCCCGAGGTCTTGAGCACGTACTCGAACTTGCCCGCCACATCGGCGCCGCGTGTGCTCAGCTCGTACACGTTGTCGGCCACAACGTCGGCCCGCAGCTCGTCGGCGACCTCACGCGTCGCCGCGCCCGCGAGCGTGAAGCTCGCCCCGCCGCTGGCCACCCACTGCCCGCCCTGCAGCGTCTTGGCTTCGGACATCGCCCCGCCATCGCCGACAGTGAAAAAGCCCACGCCGGACCGACCGACGCCGCTGAGCGACTCGAGCCTCGCCAGCTCCGCCGGGGGCAGCGCCTGCGACAGGTAGTACACGTGATCCAGCCAATCCACGCTCGGCTCGCGCAGCTTCTCGATGTGGTTCACCCTCGCCTCGGCACGCAGCTGGCGGATGTACTGCATCGCCAGCGTGTTGCTCTGCTCCTTCGTGCTCTTGATCCGGCCGTTGAGCGCACGCAACTGCTGATCGGCGATCACCCAGCCCCCACCACCGAAGATGATGAACCCGAACGCGGCCGCGAGCACCGCCTGCCGCAGCTGCGCCGACGTGTCCGGCGCCTTCCGCGGGTTCGAGAAGTCGTAGGTCGGACGATCGATCGCCGCGCCGACCATCAGCCCGATCAGCGGCGCGAGCGCCGCGCGGGCCTGGCTCTCCATCTCCGAGGGCAGCTCCACCGCGTTGGGGAACCGCACCGTCTGCCAGGGCAGACCGAGCTCGTCGCCCAGCGACTTGCCCACCGACTCGGCCATCGCGTCGTCGCCCAACACCGCGATGCACACGATGTCCCCGGACTCGCCCGTGCCGCGATACCCGACCCGCGTCCGCTTGGCCTCGACCGCGACCCGTTGCGTAAACGCCGCCCAGCCCGCCAGCTCCGTCGGGGGCTTGATCTCCACCGCGCGGGAGAACACCACCCGCCCCTCGGCCACGATGCCCAGCTCCACCCCCTGCGCCGTCACCGACACACCCAGCACCGGCCCGTCCTGCGTGTACGAGAGCTGCGCAAACAGCGTCGCCGAACCCTCGCCCCGCAGCGCCACCGACCGAAGCCGGAGCCTCGCCTTCTTCGCGATGCCCCGGGCGTGGGCGACAAAGTCGCCGGGCAACGCCGCGGCAAGAAGCTCCGTCGGGTCGCCCTCACCGCCCTCCGAGTCCGGTGCGTTGAGCCGCACGTAGTCGATCGCCGCACCCTGCAGCGGCATCGTCAGCTGACGGGCCATCTGCAGTTGCACCATCCCGGCCAGGTCCCCCTCACGCCCGCTCGCCGCCGCGGGGAGCGTCAGCCGCTTGAGCACCACGCTCGCACGCGGCACCGCGATCACGCACGCCTTCGCCTTGCAACCCGCCTCCTTCAGCGAGGACGCGACCCACTCGGCGACACCCTCGGTGTCCGATCCGTCCACGCCCTTCGGCTGCTCGGCGGCGAGCCAGCCCCGGACGCGGACACGGTCCTTCTGCACCGTGCCCCAGACCGCGCTCAGCCGCTCGCCCTCGTGGCAGAGCACCACCAGGTTCCCTCGGAGTTTCATGATCCACCAGCCTTCCGTGTCGTCCAACGCCCGATCCGTCGATCTACCGCGCCCCCGCTCGTCCCCAGATCCGTCTCGCCCCCAGATGCCCCGACGCCCGCCTCCGTGTCGTCAGGGTCACGCAACCCACCCTCACCCGAGTCCGCCGACGCAAAGTCCATCTCGTCTCCAAAGTCCAACCCCGCATCAAGCGACGCATCATCACCCGGCACAGTTCCCGACGCAAGCTCGTCAATCGGCGCCTCGACCCCGTCCGGCCGGTCGTCCTCCTCCGCGCCGGCCCGCAGCATCGCCAGCACCGGCTCCAGGAGTGTGACCTCTCGCAGATACGCCACCCGCGGCCGCGACGACGCCACGTCGATCACCGCCTCCACCACCATCCGGTGCAAAAGCCTGTCCATCTCCGGCGGCTCATCCCACGAGGCCGCCAGATCGTCCATCGTCATCGGGAGGCTCTCGTCGAACCCTCCGAACCCCTCGTCAAACCCGGCCCCCTCGCCCGGCATCACGCCCACCTCGATCCGCACGCGCCACTGCATCGACCGCGCCGTCACCCAGTCCGCCGCCTCCGCGTACGCCTCCGGCTCGATCAGCCCCTCCTGGAGCAGCCACGTCGGAAGGAGCCTCGACTCGGCGTCGATCATGCCGCGCATGTCCACGATCGCCGCGGCCCTCTCGGGCGTGATCCCCGGCACGCACGCCAGCACATCGGGGCCGGCACGGTTGACATCCACCCGCCCGGCGAGAAACTCATCGTCGGTGGTGGAGAAGACATCGAAGACCGTGCTCCAGCCCTCCGGGTCCACCCCGCGATCGAGCAACACGCCGGCCAATTCGCCGTCGTTCTTGAACGTCTGGCCGCCGTCGATCAATTGCTTGACCAGCTGCGCAACGTTCGCGTCAAACCGCTCGATAATGGCGTCCTCCAACGCGTCGGACCAGCCCTGATCCAGATTCACGCGGAGCTTCCCGCGATGCTCGCGCTCACCCTGCACTCCGACCTGCACGTTGGGATCGAAGCTGAACACCGTCAGGTAGTCGCCCACGCCGCCGCCCGAGACCGCCGCGTCAGCAAACCCCGGAGCTGCCGGTGCCGCGACCCCGAAGAGCCCGTCGTCCTCAGCAAACGCCGTCCCGTAGACCATGTCCGGCGTGACGCCCTCGATGCCCAACAGTTCTTCAACGCTCCCGAACGGCTGCGCCCCGCGGGCCTCGACGATCCGTCCGGCGAGTGTATCGTCGAGCCCCGGCACCAACGCCAGCATCTCGGCCGTCGCCGTGTTGAGGTCAAGCTTGGCGTTCTCCGAGGCCACCAGCGACGCGCCCTCCGGGTCAAGATCAAGCAGCCGAACGATCCCGCGAGACCCGTCGTCGAGCGTGAAGAGCGACCACTCCTCCGTCAGCTCGGGATCGAGCCCGTCCAGCAAGCCCTCGCGCTGCTCCGCCAACTCGGCCATGACCGCCTGCACGCCCGACCACGCCAACGCCCGGGACTGGGTCCGCTGCCGTTCCGATTCGGTCGACGTTCCCGCGGCATCCGCCGACACCAGCACCGACGCCACGATGATCACCCCGATCACCAGCAGCATCAGCACAGCGAATATCGCGCTGCCCCCGCGGCAGGACCCAAACCCCACTCGACCATCGCGGCGCAGACTCACGACGAACGCCCCTTCCACTCCGGAGCGTCCGGCACGCCGATGATGCGCACGTGATCGGGCTCGCGGGGCACCCACCCCGTCTCGTCCTGCTCCACAGCAAACTCCGGCTCGACAAACCCTTCGGGGCCGAACGGTTCGAGGTCCTCGGGGTCCTGCTCCATCAACTCCGGCGGCCGGTCCTCCTGATCGCGCCGGCCCGCCGCCTCGAACCAGATCGACACCTCCACCGCCACCGGCAGCCCGCCCGCCGAGACACTGTCAAACGAGTCCGCCCAGTTCCTCCCGTCGGAGTAGCGCAGCCGCACACGCTCGACCCGCCCCAACACCGGCTCCGGCCGCGGCGACCGACCGCTCATGCGTCCGACCGACTGGGCGACGAGCGTGCACGCCCGCCCCGGCTCGTCGAACATGAAGGTCAGCGCGCACGCATCGCCCACCGCCGCGTCGCCACGGAGCATCGGCCACACGCCGCGGGTGATCACCGTCAGCGACGTCGCGTCACCCTTGACCCCCGCCGCACCGTCCGGGCCCACCGCGACCGCGTGCATGACCGCCGACTCGAGCCGCCCGAGCACCATCGACGCGTCGCGTTGCCTGGAGGCGATATCCAGCAGCCGTTGCTGGCGCGAGCTGACCTGAAAGAAGAACGCCGTCACCCCCACCGCGAGCACGGCCAGGATCGCCAGCGCCAGCATCACCTCGACAAGCGACATGCCCGGGCGCACCGCCCGGACGCATCGCGTTCGTGATGTTCGCCGGACACTCACCGCTCAGCGCTCTCCCTGCGATGCCTCGACCGCCATGTCGTCCAGTTCACCGACAGTGTCAGCCCCCTCGTCACCCAGCCGCACGAGCTGGTGCAGCGTGTACGACGCCACCAGCGCATCACTGTCCGGCGCCGCCCTCTTCACGACCGTCACCGTCACCAGCGTCAGGCCCGGGAACTCCGACCGCATCGTGTCGATCTCCACCTCCCACATCGAGTCCTCGGGGATCGTCTCGGAGAACCCGCCCGGGGCCGACTCGTCGAAGGGCCCCTCGCTCACGAGCGGGGGCTCCCACGCCGGGACCGGGCCGACGAGGCTCTGCACCGTCCCCAACCCCGCCTCCAGCTTCACCATCGTCGAGAGCGCGAGGTCCACCGCCCTGGCCCGGTCACGCGTGCGCTCGGCCGAGGAGAGCCCCCGATCCAGCGCGCTGAGCACCGCGGTCGCCGTCATCACGAAGATCGCCAGCGAGACCATCATCTCCAGAAGCACCCAGCCGCGCGCCGCGTTCTGCGTCATGGCCCGCCTCCCGGCCCGCCAACGCCCGGCGGCGGAGGCACGCCCACCTCGTCACCGCCCTCTTCCGCTGGCGCCTCGGCGAACGCGTCGACAGGCTCGATCTGCATCGACCCGGTCAGCGGCCGCATCCGCACCGACCGCTGCCGCCGGCCCTCGTCCGCGACCAGAAAGAGCACCCGGCCGGGCCGTGCGGAGCCGTCGGCAAAGTACACGCCGAACACCCACCGCTCCGGCGAATCGCCCACGCCCGGACCCACACCCATCCCGAAGTCGTCGCCCTCCTCCGACTCGGGCACAACGCCGAACAACTCCTCGGCCGAGACGCCCGCAGACTCCTCTTCCGGCAGCAAGGCCACCAGCCGCTCGTCCCGGATCTCCACACCCTCGAAGGACCCCACCTCGACGCGCTTGCGTTGGGGCGACTCCTCCTCCGGCAATTCTTCCGGAAGCCCGTCGATCGAGCGGCGTCCCAGGACAGTCTCGATCTGCTCAGGCTCGATCGGCTCGGCGTAGAGCACCCACTCCGCGCCGTCCTTCTCCGCCACGAACACCGTCATCTCGCCGTTGCGCTTCGCTTCAGCCGCCGCGATCGCCGCACCGAATCGGATCGCGCTCGACGCCCCGTCGAGCTTGCTCCCCGTCACCCGACCGACGAGCGTGGGAATCAGTATCGCGCTGATCGCACTGGCGAGCAACACAACAACCATGATCTCGATAATCGTGAACGCGCGACCGCGCATGGTGTATGTCCGCCGGGGCTCCGCCCCGCTCGTGCCGGGTCCTGCCAGACGACTCAACCGCCCGAGGGAGGCGGCGGCATCATGTCGCCACCGAAGTCACCGTCCTCCGAATCCCGGCGCCAGGAGACGATGTCGTCGCCCTCGCCCTGCTCGTCCTCGCCGTTGGGACCGAACGACCACAGGTCGTACTCGGTCTCATCGCCGCGGATGCTCGGGAACGCATACCCCCACTCGTTGCCCCACTGATCCAGCGGCGTGGGCTCGTCCATGTAGCCCTTGCCCAGGTACTTGTTCACATCGGCCTCAGGATCGAGCGCTTCCTTGTCCCAGAGCACCGCGACGCCCTCCTCCTCCGTCGGCCAGCGGCCGAAGTCGAAGTTGAACTGCTTGAGGCCCGACTTGAGGTTGTTGAGCTTGATCTGGGTGATCGAGATATCCGCCTGGTCGCGACGGCCAAGCACCGCAACCCCCACGATGGCCGCCAGGGCCAGAACGATGGCGATCACGATCATGACTTCGATGAGGGTGAAACCCCTCGCGCGGGTCTTGCGCTGCATCGGTGAGCTTCCTTTCTGATGCGAACCGGGCGAAACCCCAGTCCGCAGACTCCGTTCTCGTCAGCTGTCGTTTTCGGCCGAAGACCCTTCTCCGGCCTGACATTAGTCGATACTAGCATAGCGATCGCGGGACCGCAACCCCCGTGTGCTACCCCTGAGGGCCGGAAGTTGTTCAAATCGCCCGGGCACACCGCCCGCGCCCCCGACGACGACGACGCCCCACGCCGCTCAATCGCCAAACTCGGCCTTGAACTTCGCCTCGGACTCGTCGGTGCCCGCCAGCACCATCTCGCGGCCGGCCTCCAGCGTCGTCGTCGCGGGGGGGTTGATCACGATCGAGCCGCCGTGGTCCCGCAGCGCAACGATCGTGCACCCGGTCCGCTCCCGCACGCCGCACTCGGCAAGCGTCTTCCCGCCCAGCGACTTGGGAACGTTCATGCGGAAGATGTCGAACCCCTCCGTCACCGTCGCGATGCGGTCGCCGCGGATCTGGTTCAGGATGCTGTTCGACCCCATCGAGGCGTAGGAGTGCACGAAGTCCGCGCCGGCGCTGTGCAGCGTCTCGGTGTTCTGCTCGAGCGTCGCCCGGCTGATGATCTGGATGTCCTCCCGAACCGACCGGCAGTAGATCGTCAGATAGATGTTCAAACTGTCGTCGTGGGTCGTGACCAGCACCGCCGGCGCGTCCCGCAGCCCCGCCTTGTCGAGAATCTCCGGGTCCCGCACGTCGCCGATGATGCCCTGCTCCCCCGGGGGCACGCAGCTGGGGTCGAGGTCGACGATCCGCCAGTCGACACCACGCTCCGACAGCGCGCGCGCCGCCGACGACCCGACCCGCCCGCCGCCGAGAATCAGCACGGGCTTGGTCGAGACGTTGTAGATCGCGAACCCCTCGTCGTAGTTGGTGAACTGCTCGGCCGAGCCGGCGAGCACGAGGATCGTGTGCTCCTCCACCACCGAATCGGGCGTCGCGTGCGTGTACTCGCCGCGCTGCCAGAGCCCGATGACGCTGACGCCAAGCTCGCTCATGCGGTTCTCACGCAACGACTTGCCGACCAGCGGCGTGCGGTGCGTGTTCGCCTCGGCGATCAGGAGCTCATCCCACCGCCCGACCACGTGCGTCATCGCGTCGCCGCCCACCATGCACCGCGCGAGAGAACGGCCCATCATGCTGCCCAGCTGCAGCACGCGGGTGGCGCCGGCGTGCGCAAGGATGGTCGCGGCCGTCGGCCCCGAGGCCGTCGCCACGATGGGCACGTTCGGCGACACCCGACGCACCAGAAACGAGACGTTCGTGTTCACGACGTCGTCGTTCGTCGCCGCGACAAGCCCCGCCGTTTCTGCGCGCGCAAGGCGGTAGGTCTCCGGGCTGTCCAGCGGCCCGTACATCACCCGCAGCCCCATGTCGTGGTGCTTCGAGGCCTCCTCAAAGTCCGGCACGATCAGCACGTACGGCACCCCCGCCTTGTCCAGCCTCCGGATCAACGCCGTGGTCACCGGGTTGTAATCGGTCAGGATGACATGGCCCCGCGCGTCGGGCAGGACCTCCCGGGGCGTGCGTGCCGCGGCCTGCGCTTCGACCCACGGCGCATAGAAGAACTGAATGATGGTGAACGGCAGCAAGATGAGCAGAAACACCACTCCGGTCACCAGCACCAGTATCGAGAACACTCGCCCGAGATCGCTCTCAAACGTGATGTCCCCAAACCCGAGGGTCGACATCACCGTGAGCACCCAGTAGAACCCGGTCACCCAGCTGTGCCGCTGCCCCTCGTGCATCATGATGAAGTGAAACAGCACGCTGTAGAGCACGATCAACGCGAGAAGAATCCCGATGAACTTCACCAGCGACCGGATGTTCCGCTGCGTGCGGCGTTCGCCGATGAACAGGAGGATCTGGGTCGTGCTGAACTTCATGCTGCCTCGTGCACCGTCCCGGGCCGTGCCCTGCAGGACGCAAGAGTCGGCGCGGGTTTCTGGGCGGATGGTTCGATGCGTGCAGACGGAATTCGTCGACCAAGACTACTTGATATCGCTCAGCTGCGTCAGCGGAAGAATCAGCGAGACCGCGATCACGAACACGATCGCCGCGATCGCCGCGATCAGCAGCGGCTCGACCAGGCGGATCAGGTTGGTCAAAAGCCGCTCCACCCGCACCTCCACCGTGTCGGCGATGCGGATCAGCACCTTGTCCAGGTTGCCCGCCTCCTCGCCCACGGTCAGCATCTCGATCACGTCGGCCGAGAACAGGCCGGACTTGCCGAGCGAGGCCGCCAGCGGCTCGCCCGCCCCCACTTCCTCCCCCGCCGTCTCGATCGCGGCCTCCAGGATGATGTTCCCGGCGGCGGTCCGGGCCGTCGCCAGCGCCCCCAGCATCGGCACGCCGTTGCTGATCATCGTCCCCAGCATGCGCGCAAACCGGGCCACCGCGATCGACCGCACCAGCGGCCCCACACCCGGGCACCGCAGCGTCAGCCGGTCGAGCGCCCGCTGCACCGCCGGCTTGCGCTTGGCCAGCACAAACCCGACCACGCACGCCGCCGCCACGCCGAACACCACCGGCGCATAGTTTGAAGCCACGTTGGCGACCGCGAACACCATCTCCGTCACCGCCGGCAGCTGCTCGATCCGGTCAAACATCGGCCGCACCTTCGGGATCATGACCGCGAAGATCACCACCAGGATGACCCCGCCCATGCCCACGAGCACGAGGGGGTAGACCATGCTGCCGGTCAGCTTGCTGCGGAGCTCGGCCTGGGTCTCCACAAACTGCCCGAGCCGCGCCATCGCGTCCTCGAGAAAGCCGCCTTTCTCCCCCGCGCGGATGATCGCCACGTGCGTCGGCTTGAAGATGTCCGGTCGCCGGCCCATCGCCTCGCCCAGCTCGTCACCCTCCGAGACCGCCGTCGCGACCTCGCGGAAGACCGTCGACACCCGCTGGTCCTTCTGCCCCGCCAGGACGTGCAACGCCCGGAGCACCGGCACGCCGGCCTGCAGCATGTCGGCCAGCTGGATGTAGACCTCCGCCAGCCGCCGCGCGCTCAGGCCCTTCCGCCCGAACGACACCCGCTCCGGCTTCTCCTGAATCTGCACCGGAACGAGCGAACGCCCCTCGAGCTCGGCGAGCACCGCCTGCTCGTTCTGCCCGTTGAGCACGCCCGCCAGGCGTTTGCCCGACATGTCGAGAGCTGTGTACTGGAATCGCGGCATCGCGGGTCTCTCTCCCAGGCCTCTCAGGCCGGCGTGTCCTCGCCCTCATCCAGCCCCACGGGCACCGGCTCGGCGAGCAGACGCTCGATCTCCGCGACGAACTTCGCGTCATTGGGCGCCGTCCGCGGCTCAAACCGCTTCACCACATGCCCGGAACGATCGACCGCGTACTTCGTGAAGTTCCACGTCGGTGCCCCGCCCTGCTCGGCCATCGCCTTGCTGAGCTTCGCATACAGCGGGTGCTGGTCTTCCCCCAACACGCTGATCTTGCTGAACATCGGGAACGTCACGTCGTAGGTGCCCGTGCAGAACTCCAGGATCTCCGCCTCCGTCCCCGGCTCCTGCCCGCCGAAGTTGTTGGCCGGGAAGCCCACGATCACCAGCCCCTCGTCCTCGTACTTCTCAAAGAGCTGCTGCAACCCCTCGTACTGCGGCGTCAGCCCGCACTTGGTCGCGACGTTGACAAAGACGACGACCTTGCCCGCAAACTCCTCGAGCGCCACCGGCTCGCCCCGGATGTCCTTCATCGTGAAGCCAAGCACGGCGGTCGGGTCCTTCGCGAATCTGTCCACTTGGGCGTTCTCCGGTTGAGCGTGCTCCACAGCGGGAAGCTGAGGCACCGCCGGCACGGGCGGCGCGGATGGAGCCGCGGGCGCCTGCTGCGCCCCGGCCGGGCCGGCGAGGGCACCCATCAGACAGGCGAGGACACAGGATGTCGTGCGAGCGGTGTTGTTCATGCCTTCATCCTATCGGCCACCGGCCGCGGGCGGCGGAGAGGGGGCGATGCGGGGCGCATCCCGCGATTGCCGAGCTATCGTTGCGTCGTGACCACGCTCCTGCGACGCACAACCCGGTTCGCGGTCCGCCAGGGCGGCGACGGGGCCCCACGCGGCGTCAACGGCTACGCCGGCAGCCCCCCGATGACCGGCCTCTCCCCCTACATCGCCTGCACCGTCGAGTGCCGGGGCGAGCCCGACCCGACCAGCGGCTACCTCATCAATATCAAGGCCATCGACGACGCCGTGCACGAGGCCGTCCGCCCGCGGCTGGAGCGAGCCGTCAGCCGGCCCGACGCTCCCGATGCCGATCCCGGCGCCCTGCTCGCCTCGTCGCTCCGCGCGCTCGGGCAATCCCTGCCCGTCGCCATCACCGGCCTCACACTCGCCCTCTCGCCGTACCATGCCCTCTCGATGACCACGGACCAGCCCCAACTCGCGACGATCCAGCTCCGCTTCGACTTCGCCGCGGCCCACCGACTGCACGTCGCCGAATGGGACGAGCAGACCAACCGCGACTACTTCGGCAAGTGCACCAACCCCAACGGCCACGGGCACAACTACCAGCTCGAGGTCCGCGTGGCCGTGCCCGCCGCGGCCCTCGGCCGCTTCTCCACCGACGCCCTCGAACGCACGGTCAACGACACCGTCATCAACCGCTTCGACCACAAGCACCTCAACCTCGACACCGCCGAGTTCGCCGACGGCACCGGCCTGATCCCCACCGTCGAGAACATCGCCCGCGTCTGCTACGACCTGCTCACCGGTCCGGTGAGCGTGCTGGAAGCGGGCGCCTCACTCCGCTCGGTCCGCGTCTGGGAAACCGACCGCACCAGCAGCGAGTACCCGGCCTAGCCCCGCCATCGCCGCCGCTCCTCGAGCCCCAAGCGTCAGCGCCGGTCCACGCCGTCGGACAGCGCCCCCTGAAACGCACGACTCCTGCAGTCGCGAGTCGGGCTGCGCGGGGCGGCACCGCGTCTGCGCGGCTCCGTACCGGGGTTCTTATTGGACGACCCACCAGCGACGCAATCACCCTGCGGCAGCGGCCAAAAGGCCGGTACAATACACCACGCATGACCATCGGCACCACACTCGTTGACCTCGGCCTCATCTCCAGCGACCAACTCGAAACCGCGGAGGCGGAGCACCGCTCCACCGGCGAGCGGCTCGACCGCGTCCTCGTCCGCCGCGGGTTCCTCTCGCGCGACCAGGTCCTCGAATCCCTCGGCGAGCACTTCCACATGGCGGTGGTCGACCTCGCAACCGTCGAGGTCGAGGCCAAGGTGCTCGAGACCCTGCCCGCCAAACTCGTCTACCGGCAGAGCTGCGTGCCCATCGCCCAGACCGCCGACCGGCTCACCATCGCCACCAGCGACCCCTTCAACCTCGACGCCCTCGACGAGCTTCGTCTGGTCACCGGGTGCGCGATCGACCTCGTGCTCGCCGACGAGGACGAGCTCCGCAAATTCATCCGCACCCACTACGGCGTGGGCAGCGACACGCTCGACCAGATGTCGGCCGACGCCGACGCCACCGCACCCGAGGCCACCGACGCCTCCACCGCCGGCGAGATCGAGCAGGCCCAGGAGGCCTCGGTCATCAAGCTCGTCAACGACCTGCTCATCGAGGCGGTCAACGAGCGCGCAACCGACGTCCACATCGAGCCCTACGAGCACGAGCTCAACGTCCGCTACCGCATCGACGGCGTCATGCAGCGGGCCAACGTCCCCCCCACCATCCACCGCTTCGGGGCCGCCATCGTCAGCCGCCTCAAGATCATGGCCAACCTCAACATCGCCGAGAAGCGGCTGCCGCAGGACGGGCGCATCACATTCCGCTACCGCGGCGAGCGCGGCGGCATGCAGGAGTTCGACCTGCGTGTCAGCGTCATCCCCATGCTCTTCGGCGAGGGCGTCGTGCTCCGTGTCCTCAGCAAGACCGCCGTGCTCATGAGCCTCAACGAGCTGGGCATGCCCGACACGGTCCTCAACCGCTGGGACAAGCTCATCCAGCGCCCCCACGGCATCCTGCTGGTCACCGGCCCGACCGGTTCGGGTAAGTCGACCACCCTCTACGGGTCGCTCAACCGCATCGTCAGCGACGAGATCAAGGTCATCACCGTCGAGGACCCCGTCGAATACCACGTCCCCGGCGTCAACCAGATCCAGGTGCACGCCCGGGTCGGCCTCACGTTCTCCGCCGGCCTGCGCTCCATCCTGCGTCACGACCCCGACGTGGTCATGATCGGCGAAATCCGCGACCGCGAGACCGCCGAGATCGCGGTCCAGGCCTCCCTCACCGGCCACCTCGTCTTCTCCACCCTCCACACCAACGACGCCTCCGGCTCGATCACCCGACTCCTCGACATGGGCGTCGAGCCCTTCCTCGTCGCCTCCTCCGTCGAGGGCGTGCTGGCACAGCGGCTCGTCCGCCGCGTCTGCGACGCCTGCGCCGAGTCCTACGAACCCGAAACCGCCGACGTGCCGCCCGATTTCGAGCTCGCCAAGGGCGCAACGCTGACCCGCGGCACCGGGTGCCGCGTCTGTCGCGAGACCGGGTTCCGGGGCCGCCTCGGCATCTACGAACTGCTCTCGATGGACGACGAACTCCGAGAGATGGTGATGGAGCGGGTCAACGCCCCCCGCATCACCGCCGCCGCGATCAAGAACGACCACCTCCACACGCTCAAGCAGGACGGCTACGCCAAGACCCGCGCCGGCCTGACCTCGATCACCGAGGTCATGCGTGCACTCGCTGTCTGAGCCCCCGCCCGCTCAGCGCACCGGCGGGATCTCCGCCAGCGGCGTCGCCGCCTCGTCGAGCGCCGAGGCCTCCGTCGAGACCACCAGCGTCGTCCGATTCACGATCGTCACGAACCGCATCGACAGCGTCCGGTCGCCCTCCGCCGGCGGCGCATTGTCAACCTTCAGCGCCAGTGTCGCCGTCGCCCGCCCGGTCGAGTCCCGCGTCCAGACCAGCCGCCGCCCGAAGAGCGAACCCAGCGCGCGCGCAACATCCCGGTCGGCCGAAGACCTGACCAGCGGGAGTGCCGCGACGACCGTCGGGGCGTCGCCCGCGTCCCCCTCGCCCCTCGCGCCGGCCGACCAGAGCCAGACCCGCCCGTCAAAGGCGCGAGCGAGCCGATCCACAGCCGCAGCCTTGGTCAGCCCCCACGCCTCGAACCGTTCCCGGGACGAGATGGTCTCAGACGCCGGGTCCGTCGCGAGCACCAGGTCCGCAATCGCCATCGCCACTCCGACGCGGCCCTCGCCGAAGTCGAGCTCGACCGGGTGCCCCCTCGCCGCCTCCGTGTCTCTGGTCGGGGCATCGTCGATCACCGCCAGCGGCGTCGCCCGCCACGTCCCCGGCACCTGACCCCGCGACTGCGAGAACAGCACCAGCGACAGCCGGCCCGGGTGCTCCTCGTCCTGCGACGGCACGATCGAGAGCCTCGCGGTGCGGGCGTTGTCGATCTGCAGCGCATCGAGCACGCGGCCTCGCACCGTCCGGCTGAACGGGTGAGGCGACCGGTTTCGGAACAGATTGCAATCAAACGACAGATCGAACGGGAACACACCCGCCGCCCCATCACTCGCCCCGACCGGCCGGAGCGTCAGGCCCGACGCGTCCTCCAGCCCGAAGCTCCAAGTCGCCCCCCGCTCGCCCCCGAGAGCCCCAGCCACCCAGGCCCACCCGTCGCGCTCACCCCACCCGAGCCAGTCCAGCGTCCCCGCCGCGACACGCCGCAGCTGGGCCTGCGCGCGCGAGGGCGTATCCCCCAGCGAGAGCATGCCGACCGGCGGTGCCGGCTCCGCCGCCTCCTGCGCGTGCGCCCCGCCGCCCGCCATGACCGCACAGAAAAAAACGAGCGCGACCCGCGTCGCGCCCGCCCGTTTGGACTCCGTTGTTCTGCGTGCTCGCTGCATACGGCGAGCGTAGCAGGATTACCGCTCGGGCAGAAGTTCGATCTGGCCCGGGGCCAGGCTCCGCAGCCGCGGGATCGCCGTCAGCGTCGCGGTCATCTCCGCGACCGGATCGACAAACATTGAACGCCGGGCAGCCTCGACGAGCCGCATCGGCTGGGCTCGCCAGTCGTCGAGCCCGAGGCGCATCTCGTCGTTGGCGGCCCCGGCAACGCCCAGCCCCACCACCATCAGCGGCAGCGCCGCCGACGCGACCCCCGCCGACCCGCCGGTCTGCACCCACAGGCTCCGGTCGCCGAAGCCGGTCGTCACCAGGTCGTCACCGACCCACCGGGTGATCTGCACCGTGGGGACGGCGTTCTTGGCCAGATCGTGGTAGAGCGGCACGATCATCCCCGGCTCCCGCGCGCCCGCGTCGTGCGGCGAACGGACCATGTTGGAGATCCCCGATCCCAGCAGCGTCAGCATCGGATAGCCCGACCGGATCGTCCGCGCCGTATCCACGAACTTCACGCTCGTCGCGCCCTCGCCGTGCCCCTTGAAGACCGACGCGAACCGCGGGTTCGAGGTCAGGCCGCCGTCGCCCTTGCCCATGGCCTGCCGGGCCGCCGCCACCGCCGCCTGCGGCGTCGGGGCCGCGATGAACCAGTCGTCGGTGAACGCCATGCTCAGCTCCAGCGGCACCGGGAGACCCGGGAACCGGAGCGTGATCAGTTCGGCGCCCGAGCTGTCCGACCACGTGTCGAACCGCACGTACTGGGCGGGCATGTCGGCCTCTTCCATGATGACCTGGTTGGCCATCGTCGTCAGCTTGTGGATCGCGCCGCTGAAGGCGTCCTGATCCTCGATCGTCATCATCGCGACCGCCGAGAGGAGCGAGCCGCCGCCGGTCGCCTCGGCGTTGTAGAACGCGAACGTGCCGCCCAGTGCGTGCAGGATGTCCTCGACGAGGTCCACACCCGTCACCTCCTCGAACGCGTCGAGCGCGTCGTAGACCGGCAGCCCGTAGCTGGCCATCTCCTCCATCGCGTTGTCGAGCGAGTCGAAGTTGGCCCGCCCGATCGTCACGCCGAAGGCATCCGCCGGCACCGCGTTCAGCTCGGCCGTCGTCAGCGGCGTCGTGGGCAGCGACAGCGCATCGGCCCGCGCCGCCGCGTCGTGCAGAACCATCCGGCTCATCGACATCGTCGCCGTCGAGCCGGCCTCGAACCCGATCCGCATCGCGTCCTCGCCGAGGAACCCCATCTGCTCGACCCTCGCCGCGACGTCACGCACCTGCGGGGCCTGCCCGCCGGCCATGTTGGTCACGATGCGGCTCAGCGGCGTGAGCGCCGCGAAGTCCATCTGCATGCTCATCACGCTCTCAAAGCCGCGGTCATCAACCAGATTCACGGGCGCAGCGAACACCTCGTCCGGGTCGTTCACCGTCCCGATCACGATCTCGTACCGCCAGCCGTTGGCCGCCTCGCGCGGGCCGAAGCTTAGGAGGCCGAACGGCAGCATCATCTCCTGCATGTGATCAAACCGCGTGCTCGCCTCGAGCGGGATCTCCACGTCGTTCTCTTCGGCGATCATGCCCACGATGCCGAGCACCGAGTCGCGGAGCTGCTCGACCTCCGCCTCGTTGGCGCACTCCACGCTCGCGACAAACCCGTACCCGAAGAACCCGCCCGACGGGTTCTCACCGTCGTAGAGCAACGCCACCCGGGCCGGCTTGGCGATCGTGCGCAAGAACAACTGCAACAGCCCCGCGGCCTCCGGCGGCATGTCCTCGATCTCACCCGGCAGCTCGCCGACCCGGTCAGGCAGCATCGCGATCGCGTTGGCCAGGCCCCGGTCGCGGCTGTCCACCAGCATGCGGTCGAGCCCCCGGTGCTCAAACACGAGGAAGGGCTGGGCCGTGGTCTGGGCGGTCGCCGGCGCGGCGATCGCGCCCGAAAGCATCATGGCGCACCCGGCGCTTGCGGTGAGAAGGCGTTGCATGGTGTCTCCTTCGGTGTCCCGTGACTGATCTGAGGCCCGAGCAACCGGGCCGGTCTGGCGAGCTCAAACAGGGAAAGCGATCGAATCCCTCGCGTGAGTCTATTTGGACCCGAGGGGTCCGGCTTTCATATCGGGTCCCGCGACGTACCATCTTGGCCCCGTGGAGCCCCCCGCCGAAATCCTGCTGATCCGCCCCAGCGCCCTCGGCGATGTCTGCCGCACCGTCCCCGTGCTGGCCAGCCTCAAGCGGGCCTGGCCCGACGCCGAGATCGACTGGCTCGTCCAGGACGACTTCGTGGACGCGATCCGGTCCCACCCGGCCCTGCGGCGGGCCGTGCCCTTTCCTCGGCGCGAACTCGGCCGTGCCCTCCGGCGGGGCAGGCTCCGCGAGCCGCGGGCCTGGCTCAGAGCACTCCGAGCCGAACGGTACGACCTCGTCCTCGACGCCCAGGGCCTCTTCCGATCGGGCTTCCTCGGCCGGGCCACCGGGGCCCGCCGACGCGTCGGTCACCGCGCCGCCCGCGAGTTCGCGTGGCTGTTCTACACCGACCGCGAGCGGGGCTCCGAGGGCCGGCACACGGTCGACCGCATGCTCGCGCTGCTCCCCGTGATCGGTGTCGAGGCGGGGCAGGACATGCGACTGGTCGCTCCGCCGGAAGACCGCCACGCAGCCGCGGCCGATCCGCGGCTCGCCGGGAGGTACGTCGTGCTCGCCCCGACCAGCCGCTGGCCCGGCAAGCAGTGGCCGGCCGATCGCTACGACTCGGTCGCCGAGCACCTGCTCGACGCGGGCGCCGCCGAGCGGATCGTGATCGTCGGCGGCCCCGGCGAACGCCAGCAGTGCCAGCCCCTGCTCGACCGCGCCGCACGCGACGACCGGGTCGTCGATCTCGTCGGCTCCACCTCGATCGGCGGCCTGATGGCCGCCATCGAGCGCGCATCGCTGGTGGTGGCCAACGACTCCGCCGCCCTGCACATGGCCGTCGGGTTCGACCGCCCCCTCGTCGCCCTCTTCGGCCCGACGCGGACCGACCTGGTCGGCCCCTACCGGCGCGAGGCCGACGTGCTGCAGGTCGTCGAACCGGGAGACCGCTTCGATCACAAGGACGATGCCCGGGGCCTGGCGATGATGGAACGGATCACCACCGAATCCGTCGTCGAGGCCTGCCTCGATCGCCTCGCCCGCTGAGCCCCGATCCACACCGCCCTCGGAGCTGTGCGCGCAAGAAAAACCCCCCGCGTCCGCGAGGGGGTTGGTGAAGCTGGAGATGTCGATCCGGCGAATCAGGCAAAGTGCGAGAACGCGCGGTTGGCCTCGGCCATGCGGTGGATCTGCTCGCGGGTGTTCATCGCGCGACCCTCGCCACGCGCCGCCGCGAGAAGCTCGTCGGCCAGACGCTGGGCCATCGGGCGGCCCTTGTCCTTGCGGGCCTCGGTGATGATCCACCGGAAGGCCAGCGACTGCTGGCGGCGGCGGCTCACCTGCATCGGCACCTGGTAGTTCGCACCGCCGACGCGCTTCGACCGCACCTCGACGTGCGGCTTGACGTTCTCGATCGCCCGCTGGAAGCACTCGATCGAGGTCTTCGGGGCTTCCGGGATGTCGATCTTGTCGAGCTTGCCCTGGATGATGTCCATCGCGTCGTAGACCACGCGCTGGGCGACGCTCTTCTTGCCGTCCTGCATGATGCAGTTGATGAACCGGGAAAGCACCTTGTCACCAAACCGGGGGTCGGGACGGAGCTGCTCTTCTGCGTGTGTGATACGACCGGCCATGTATGGACCTCCTCAGGCTCATCCGCCGCGACAACGCGCGGCCGTGTTCACCGGGCCGCGGGTCAGGCGGCACGATTACTTGCCAAGCCGCGGACGCGCGTCCGCGGCAACGAATTACTTCTTCTTGCCCTTCTTCGTGCCGCTCTTGGCCCCGTACTTGGACCGGCCCTGCTTGCGGCCGTCCACGCCGAGCGTGTCGAGCGCGCCGCGGACGACGTGGTAGCGGACACCGGGAAGGTCACGCACACGACCACCACGCACGAGCACGATCGAGTGCTCCTGCAGGTTGTGCCCCTCGCCGCCGATGTAGGCGGTGATCTCGTTGCCGTTGCTCAGTCGCACACGGGCGACCTTCCGCAACGCAGAGTTGGGCTTCTTGGGGGTCTGGGTCTTGACCGTCAGACACACACCACGACGCTGCGGGCACGCGTTGAGGTCGCGCACCTTCGACTTGGCCTTGGGGGTGCGGCGGGGATTGCGAACGAGTTGGTTGATCGTGGGCATACCTGTGCGATTCCTGTCTGGGCTTCCGGGCCCGAATATTAGGCACGAAGCTCGCCCCGGCAAGCCCGCTACCCTCCCGACATGCCAGACCGCCCCAACACCCCGCCGATCACCCTCGCCGAGTTCCAGCAGCTCATCCGCGATCGCTACCTCAAGACCGACGCCGCCAGGGGCGTCCCCGGCACGTTCATGTGGCTCATCGAGGAGGTCGGCGAGCTCGCCACCGCCCTCCAGGAGAACGCACCCGAACGAAACCCTACGCCCGCGCAGCGGGCCAATCTCGTCGAGGAATTCGCCGATGTGATCGCCTGGGTGACCACTCTGGCCAACATTTCCGGCGTCGATCTGACCGAATCGCTCACCAAATACACCGACAAGGGCCGCGTCGAGGGCGTCAAGTCGTAGCGCCGACCCCCGCGTCCGGCCGGTCCGCCCCCCTCCGCTTCGCCCCCACCACCGAGTGGTGCAGGACCAGCAGCAGCGTGTCGTCCTCGGGAGGACCGCCGCGGAACTCGATCACCTCGTCCTTGAAAATCCGGGGCCACATCGTCGGGCTCCGCCCGTCGGCCGACGCGACCATCCGCCGGATGCCGTCGATCCTGAACATCTTCCCCGAATCGTTCCTCGCCTCGATCGCACCGTCGGTGTAGGCGAGGATCGTGTCGCCCGGCCCGAACTCGAGCGTCCGCGGCGCCGGGTCGAACGCCTCGTCCGGGCACGCCCCCAGCACAAACGACGTGCTCTGCAGCTCCTCGATCGTCCCGTCCACCGCCCGCAGAAACGCCGGCGGGTGGCCGCCCGAGGCGTACTCGATCTCCCTGCGCGCGCAGTCCACCCGAAGGCACATCCCCGTCACATAGATCGAATGGGTCGACAGCGTGAGGTGGACGTACCGGTTGAGCAGCCGCAGCACCTCTCCCGGCCCGATATCCGGCATCTCGGCGAAGATCCGCTCAAGCTCGCCGTGGAGCCGGTTGACCGTGAGCGCCGCCGGGATGCCGTGCCCGGTCACGTCCAGCAGCACGACGTTGAGCGGGCCGTCCGGCTCGCCGTCACGATTCTTGCAGCAATGCGAAAACAGGAAGTCGCCGCCGATCTGCCGCATCGGTTCGTACTCGAACGCGAAGCGGACGGGCCCGTCCTCGATGGTGTCCGGGAAGAGCGATTCGTGGATCCGCCGGGCATCCACCAACTCCCGCCGCATCTCGGAGTACTTGGAGTTGACGAACTTGTAGCGGAAGTCCTTCACCCGCTTGGAGTGCCGGGTCCAGCACCAGAACGTCCCGGGGATCGCCAGCAGGGGCGACGCGATCAGCCTCGCCCACTCCACCGAATCCATCGCGCCGGTCCACACCGGGAACCGGATCAGCAGCGTCACCAGCGCGTTGACGCTCAGCACGACGATCATCGGCCGCAACGCCTGCCACGCACTCCACGGCATGAACAGGCACGCCAGCAGATGCGTCATGAAGAAGCCGAACGCCCCCATCGACCCCGGCACGCCCGCCGCCAGCGACACGATGTTGAGCAGCCCGTCGAAGGTCACCACCCAGAACGAGATCCGTAGCACCACCGACTCCGGGGGCTTCTTCCGCCACACATAGACCAGAGCAGTCGCGAACGCCACGAGCCAGATCGCCGAGAACACCCACGTCAGCGGGTTGCTCAGGGTCTCCGCCGGATCGCTCGAACCGTCCGCGACCGTGATGGAGGAACTCATCGCCACGACCATGCCGCCGATCATCGACAGCAAGCCGAAGGCGACCACCACCGCCGTGAACCACAGGAACCGCCTCACCAGCAGCTTGCCGGTCTCCGCACGGAATTCGTGGTGAAACTCCGTGGTGTACGCCGCGTTTGTGTTGCTCCGCTTGGCCAACGTCTGTCTCACACACTCGCGGCGGCCTTCAGCGACCCCCGGTCAGTCTCCGTCAGGAGCGTACCACGGCCGCTCAGACCGGGTCCCGATTCGCCCCGGGGACCCACAAAACGTCCCCCGGACCCGCGTGGTTCACCGCACGACCGAGCACAAAGAGCAGGTCGCTCAGGCGGTTGAGATACCGCACGACCTCCGCGCTGGTCGCCCCCGGCTCTTCGTCCCGCAGCGCCACCGCCAGCCGCTCGGCCCGACGCGTCACCGTCCGGGCCACATGCAGCATCGCCGCCGTCTCGCTCCCCCCCGGCAGCACGAAACTCGTCAGCGGCTCCAGCGGCTCGTTCCACTCGTCGATCAGCCCCTCCAGCCTCGCCGTCTGGGCCGGGGTGATCCGAAGTGCCGCCCCGGGGGTCTCGTCGGCCGCCATCGGCGTCGCCAGATCGGCCCCCGCGTCGAACAGGTCGTGCTGCAGCGAGCGGAGCACGCCGACGAGCTTCTCAGCCCCGTCCGGGGCCTCCCGCTCGGCGACGGCCACGGCGACGCCGAGCGCCGCGTTCGCCTCGTCCGTCGTGCCGTACGCCTCGACCCGCACCGACGCCTTGGACACGCGGCTCCCCGAGACCAGACCCGTCGAGCCGTCGTCGCCCGACTTGGTGTATATCTTGTTGAGCTTGACCATCGTGGTCCTTTTCCTTGGCACAGAGGCGGTCGAAAGTGAAGCCCGAGCCGGCAATCACGAGTGTACCCGACGGCTCCCCCGCCGTAGCCGTTCGCGGCATGACCGCGCGGTGGTCCCGGCGTGCCCCGGAGCCCGCCCGCCCGTTCGACGGCCACAAGGTCCAACCGCTCACCGCCCGCATCCTTGCCTCGCGAGGGCTGGAAAACGAGTCGCAGGCCGAGGCGTTCCTGCACCCGACGCTGCGCGAACTCCACGACCCCTCGCTCCTGCCCGACGCCGACCACGCTGCGCAGCGCATCGTCGCCGCCCTCCGGGCCGGCGAGCAGATCGTCATCTACGGCGACTACGACGTGGACGGCATCACGGCGACCGCGATCCTCTGGCACACCTGCAAGGCCCTCTCGCCCGACGGGGATATCCGGACCTACGTCCCCCACCGTCTCGACGAGGGCTACGGCCTCAACGCCGACGCGATCGCCACGCTTGCGCGCGCAGGCGCGGGCGTCATCGTCAGCGTCGACTGCGGCATCACCGCCCGCGAGCCCGCCCGCGTCGCCAAAGAACTCGGCGTCGACCTGATCATCACCGACCACCACAACCCCCCCGCCTCCGAAGACGACATGCCCGACGCCTTCGCCTCGGTGCACCCCCGCGCCCCCGGCAGCCAATATCCCTTCGGCGAGCTCTGCGGCGCGGGCGTCGCCTACAAGCTGGCCTGGCGCGTCGTCACACTCTCGGAAGGGTCCGACCGCGTCTCGCCAAGACTCCGCGAGATGCTGCTGCACATGCTCGCGTTCGCAGCACTCGGCTCGATCGCCGACGTCGTCCCCCTCCAGGACGAGAACCGCGTCATCGCCCGCTTCGGCCTCGCCCGGATCAAACGCTCCCCTTTCGCGGGCCTGCGCGCGCTCGTGGATGCCTCCGGGCTCGGCGGAGACGACATCGACGCCGAACGCGTCGCGTTCACCCTCGCCCCCCGCCTCAACGCCTGCGGCCGGCTCGGTCACGCCGCCGACGCGGTCCGCATGTTTACCGAGGCCTCGTACGAAGAGGCCTACGCCATCGCCGACGAGCTCAACAGCCAGAACACCGCCCGCCGCAAGATCGAGGACGCCATCGTCCAGCAGGCGATCGAGTTGGCCGAGGCCGCCGGCATGACCGGCACCGACCGCCGGGCCATCGTCCTGGCAAACCCCGGCTGGCACCCGGGCGTCGTGGGCATCGCCTGCTCGCGCCTGGCCGAGCGTTTCTGCAGGCCCACCATCCTGCTGGATGACGACGGCGCACACTGCCACGGCTCGGGCCGATCGGTGGCCGGGGTCAGCCTCCACGCGGCGATGCAGCGGTGCGACCACCTCCTCGACCGCTGGGGCGGGCACGACATGGCCGCCGGGCTCACCCTGCACCGCGACGCTCTCGACGAGTTCACCCGCGCGCTCATCGAGCAGATCAACGCGGTCCACCCCCCCGAAGACCTGGTCCGCACGCTGCGGTACGACTGCGCCGCGACGCTCGACGAGCTGACCGTCGAGGCCGTGGGCGAGCTGGCCGCGATCGGGCCGTTCGGCGCGGGCAACCCGTCGATCCGCCTCCGCCTCGACGACCTCACCATCGCCGAGACGCCCCGGCAGGTCGGAAAGGAGGGCAAGCACCTCCAGCTCCGGTTCCGCGGCAACGGCCGCTACATCAAGAGCATCGCGTGGCGCTGGGGCGAGCACGCGTCCGCTCTCGCCGCGGGCATGCCCGTGGATGTGCTCGCCAAGCCCACGCTCTCGCACTGGGGCGGCAGGACCAACGTCGAGCTCGAACTGCAGGACCTGCGCGTGCAGCAGCCCACCCCGTGAGGTGGGCTGCGATCGCACACTTCGTCTCTCTCAGACCCAGCGGGGCACGCGGCCCGCGCCGCGCACGGTCCGTCAGTTCTCGGTGATCAGGTCGCTCTCGGAGACGCCGGCAAACTCACCGCCATCGCGGGCGGGGACCACCGACGAGAACACCTTCCGGGCGTCGTCGTCGCGTCCGAGGTCGGCCAGCACGAGGCCGGCCATGGTGTAGATCGCCTGCGACTCGCCCGCACGCTCGGCCGCGACCTGGAGCCACGCCAGAGCGTCGTTGCTCTCGCCGCGGCGACGGTGCCAGATCGACCGGAGCAGGTAGCCTTCCTCGCGGTTGGGCTCGAGGGCCATCACCCGGCCCGCCGCGGTCCGGAGTCGGTACGGGTCCTTGATGATGCACGAGACGTTGCCGAGACCGATCCACGCGTCCACGTCCGACCCGCCCTCTTCGTCCTCGGTCAGCGCGAGGTACACGTTCCGGGCCTCGATGTAGCGGCCGAGTTCGATGAGGCACCGGCCGTAGACGTGGCGGAGGTCTCGCCGCTGCTCGGCGAAGTCCTCGTCACTCAACAGCTTCGAGAGCCCGCCGGAGGCGTCGCCGTAACGGCCGAGGGCGATCTGGGTCTGGACCAGATCCTCGAGGATCTCCATGTCCTCGGGCGCGAGAATCCGCGCCTCGGAGAACATCGTCAGCGCCTTGGTCGGGTTGCCCTGCATCAGCGCGATGTGGCCGAGCGTCTGCCGCACGCCCGCGTTGTGGTCGAATCGCGCCCGGCGGCTGCTCAGGTAGGTCTCCGCCTCGTCCACGCGACCCGCGTCGATCATCACCTCGGCGACGGCCACGATGTACTGGGCCTTCTCCGGCTTCATCTCCGCCGCGGTCTGGTAGTGCTTGATCGAGGTGTCGTACTCGTTCAGACGCTCGTAGGCCATGCCCAGGTAGTACTGCGCGTCAACGCTCTCGGGATCGAGCGCTTCGGCGGTGTGCAGCGCGTCGAGCGCACCGTCGAGCTCGCTGAGCTCCAGCAGGATGCGGCCGCGCAGCACGTGGGTCTTGGCGACCTGGTCGTTGATCGCGATCGAACGCTCGACGCCGTCCAGGGCCTTCTTCAGGTCACCGGCGTAGTACGCCTGCCGGGACATGTCGTACTCGGTCGCGCTCTTCATGATGTCCATCTTGGACTGGTGATCGAGCGACGTCTGTCGGGTGTAGGCCCCGCCGCCGCCGCATCCCGTCAGAGAACCGACCGCAAGACCGACAGCAAAGACCGAGAACACAAGGCGTCGAACCGAGGTGGGACCGTGCATGGTGGTGCTCCTGTGCATCGCGTGTGAACCAAGGAAAGCGGGCCCGCCCGTCAAACGGGCGGGCCCGTGGCCCACTTATCGGCGTGTCAGAGTCCGGGTTGAACTCAGTCTTCGATATCGGTCGGAACTTGTGTGTAAGTCGTTCCGGACGTGGAGCGTTCGCTCTCGAACTCCCCGCGGGCGACGGCCTCGGTCACCGCCGTTTCGTAGCCCCGCATGAACGCCTGGAAGTCGTTGCTCTGGAACCACTCGTCGATGTCGGTCGGCTCGCGACCCTGCTCCTTGGCGGCCTCAACCGACCACACACGCAGGAACTCCTTGAACTCGGCGCTGGCCCACCACTCGGTGGTGTCGCTCTCGGTGCCCTTGGGCGAAGAGAACGCCACCGCGAAGCTCTGGAAGTGGTCGCTCTTCCACCAGTGGTTGATCGACCCGGTCGACTCCCCGTTCTCCTCGGCGAGCCCGACCGCCCACGCGGTCATGAACGCGTCAAACTCGGGGCTGCCGATCCACGACGAGTCGCCGCTGGCAAGACCGTCGGTGTCGATCGCCTGGGCGAACCCGATGAACTGCGGCTCGACCCACCAGCGGTCCTTGGCCTCAAACTCGCGGTTCTCCTCGATCGCCTCGGCGACCGCCCAGTTGGTCATGAAGACATCGAACTCGGGGCTGGTCCACCAGGTCCCCAGGTCCGGGGCCGCGGTATAGACCGGGGCGTCCCCGAAGTTGTTGCGGGCCTGGTGCTGCGAGCCGTTCGAGCGGGCCGCGGCTGTCCCGCTGTTCTGGCTGGCCTTGGCGGCACGGTTCCGGTTGATGTTGGCCGCACGGTTGCGGTTCTGGGTGTTGGCCTCGGCGTAGGTCTCCTCGGGCTCGACCTCTCGCTGCGAGATGTCGCCGAGCCAGCCGTGCTGGAGGATGTTGTGCCGGGTCTCCTCGGCGTCGCCCTCGATGATGTTGTCGAGCACGCTGTCGCTGGGCCAGATGTCCCGCTCGTTGACGAGCTTCTCGCGGAGCGCGATGGCGTCGGTGTTGGCCGGCACCAGGTGCAGGGCCCGGCGGACGCAGTGCAGCGCCGCGTCGGTCTTGCCCTCGGCCGCGAGGTGCTCGGCCTCCACGATCAGCTGCGCCGCCTGGCGGGTCTGCGAGAAGGGCAGCGTGCCCTCGCGAGCACCGGCGCGGACGCGCTCGACGCTCTGCTCACCCCGCAGGCCCTGATCGACCAGGACCTGATCGCTGACGATCGAGGGGGTGATCATGAAGATGATCTCCTGGCGGTCGACGTCGTCGTCGTGGCCGCGGAAGGCGGACCCGAGGATCGGGATGTCGCCGAGCACGGGCACCTGACGGCGGGTGGTCGTGGTCGCCTCGCGGAACAGGCCGCCGAGCACGATCGTGTGGCCGTCGGGCACCATCACGTTGGCCACCAGCTCGTTGGTGATCTCGTCGGGGATGGTCACCACCGAGCCGACGACGTCGGTCGTCGAGCGGAGCGCCGCCTCAGAGACCTGCGGCTTGAGCTCCATGCGGATGATGCCCTCGCCGGTCACAAACGGGCGGAAGTTCAGCTGGGTACCAGTGTCCAGGAACTCGACGCTCTGGGTCGTCGAGGTCTCGGTCGAGGTGGTCTGCAGGTAGCCGACCTTGCGGCCCACGAGAACACGGCCGGGCTGACGGTTCAGCGTCACGACCTTCGGGTTCGAGATGATGGTCGTGCTCGTGATCTCGTTGAGCAGCTTGAGGAAGACGCTCACGTCGTTGCTGACGATGCCGGCCTTGAAGGTGCCGGGGCCGCTGGTGTTGCCGGGCGTGCCGACGATCGCCGTCGCGCCGCCGTCGGCGGGCACGCGGGACGACCCGTCGTTGCCGTCGAGCAACGCATCAACCGCGCCGAGCGGGCTGGCGAAGTCGGCGTAGTCAAAGTCGGCGATGATCGAGAAGTCGACACCGAAGGCGTTGGCCTCGGTCAGCGTCGTCTGCACGATGGTCGCCTCGACGAGGATCTGCGCCGGACGCGTGTCGAGCGAGGTCAGCATCCGCGACACGGCCTCGATGTTCTCGGGGTAGTCGTAGACGATCAGCGTCGACAGCGAGGCGAACTCCTCGTTGCCGGTCGGCGAGGTCGGGTCCGACCACGCCGCGGTCTCGCCGTTGGTCTTGATCTCGCCCGACTCGCTCAGGAGCGGCGTGACGAAGTCCGCGGCATCGACAGCGCTGATGAAGTTCAGGTTGAACACCCGGCCCTCGACCTGGCGCGAGGCCTGCTCGATCTCCTCGAGCACCTCCGCGGGGTAGACGTAGATGAAGTTGCCCTTCTCGATGTATCCGTAGCCGTTGACGTGGAGGATCGCGTCGAGCGCCTCGTGGAACGTCACGCCGTAGAGGTTGGCCGTCACCCGGGCCGACACGTCGTTGCTGGCCACGATGTTCCGCTCGCTCTGCAGCGACAGCATCTGGAGCACGTTGGTCAGCTCCTCGTCCTGCACGTGAAGCTCGACGGTCATGTTCTCGTCGTAGTACAGCCCGTCGGTGCGGAAGTCGTCGGCCGACCCCTGCTGCCCCGCGCCGGGCTGCCCGTTGGCGTCCTGACCGCCGCCGGCGAGGAACGACATGAGCGAGCCGAGCCCGCCCGCGCTGTCCTCCGCGTCGACGCTCGACTGGGCCATGCCGGCAGGGGCCCCGGCCAGGCAGGCCAGTGCCGCTGCTGTCAGGGCGATTCTTGTGGGACGTGAACCCCGGATGTTCTGACGATCGTTCTTCATATTCATTGCTCGTCTTCCCCGCCGTTATGTGTCGCGATCGAGAGGCCAACCGACACCGTGTCGGCCCGAGCGCGCGGATTGCTCTGGTCTTGTCGTCCGGTTATGGGGAGGACTTGGGGGCACTCTTCGGTTTGTACCCGTTGGGCGCCGTCACAACCGGAACCCAGCCGCGGCACAACCCGACAACCCCGCGCCACCGGACCCGGTGACGCCGCGCCAAGGCCAAAGTTATCGGTCGAAAGATTCGTCGCGGTGCGCCGAAGGCTCCGCAGGCGCGTCTGCGCGCTCAGCACGGCGCAGCGGATCGAGCTCGCCGTCGGACCCCGCCCCGGGAAGGGGCTCTGCCCCCGCCGTCTCGGCCGACTTCGGGTCGGCGTAGACCATCCGCGGCGTGTCGGTCACCATCTTCAGCCTCGACCAGAGCAGCAGGCTGAACACCGAGGCCAACGTCACCCCCGCCGCCCGGAACGAGCGGCGACGGAGCGACTGCGATCCGCGTTGCGACTGGCTCATGCCCACCCCTTCCCCGCCCTCTCGCGGCGGGAACTACTCTTCCTCGTCCGGAACCTCGTCCACCTCGGTCACGCGGACCTGGCCGGTGTACGGCAGCACCTCGATCTTGAAGACCGACATGGACCCCTCGATGTAGACCGTGCCGAGCCCGGCGCTGGCGTCGGTCGCGGCGTCCAGCACCGGAGCGCCGATCTCATCGAAGATCAGGACCGAGTTGCCGTCGAAGTCCGCCGCCCGGAGCGCCGCCCCGTCGAACGAGCGGCTGTCGAAGTCCACGATGTGGTCACCGTTCGGCCCGCCCGCCAGGAAGAGCGGCGTGTACGTCACGTCGCCCCCGGACGACACCGTCACCTCGGCGACGGTGTAGGTGTTCTCCTCCGCGTCGAAGATCACCGCCCGGCGCTGCTGATAGGCCAGCGCGTCGGTCTGGGCGTAGCTGATGTCCGCCACCAGCGTCCGCACCGCCGCGTGGATGCGGAGCACGTGCGCCTGGCTCGTCTGCGGGATGACCAGCGCCCCCGCGATGCCCATGATCAGGATGACCAGCAGCAGCTCGACAAGGGTGTACGCCCGCCCTCCGACCGCCGAGTTGTGCCCGTTGCTCCGACGCATCGTGACTCCTTCACCCCGCCGTTCGGGGCCGATCAGTCCTTGGGAAGCGGGTTGTCGTCCGCGTCAAATCCGCCGGCCCAGATGTTCCCGGTGATCGGATCGAAGATCCAGCCGTAGTCCGTCTGGTACGCGTCGTCGGGCGAGTCCCCGAGCACGATGTAGCCGGCGTTCTCCCCGCCGACGTACGGGTTCATCGGGGCGGTCTTGAGGTAGTCCCCCGCCGTGATGAGGCTGCCCCAGGTCTGGTCGCCCTCCTCGACGTCGGGGAGCCCGTTGCCGTGGCGGATCAGGTAGACCTCGACCGCCTTGCGGAGCCGCTGCACCTCGTGGAACGCCGTCTTCTCCGACGCGTCGCCGGTCGCCCCGATGTACTGCGGGACCACGATCGCCGCGAGAATGCCGAGGATCACCACCACGATCAGGATCTCAACAAGTGTGAAGCCGGAGTTCGCTGTTCGTCGCCGCATCGGTTCCTCCCTCACCCTGCCGTCCATCCAGGGCCGTACTTTCAGCAAACGACCCGGCACCCTCTCGGGCGTCGGGCCGGTTTTGAGTTCACTGTCGCCCGACGGCTATCAGTCGGTCGCGGTCGTGGTGATCACGCCGTTGACCTCGTCGTAGTAGGAGGCATAGAGCGTGTTGGTGTCGGTGTTGAACACCCAGGCGGCATCGGCCGAGCCGAAGACGCCGGCACCGACCGTCTCGACGGTGTTGGCGGCCACGTCGCCGTTGTCGGCGGGGTTCCACGCGGGGTTGTTGGGCGCGGTCTTGAGGTAGTCGTCACCGATCATCGTGCCGGCGGTGGCGTCGTCACCCCAGCCGTCGGTGTCAAAGTCGGGGTACTCGCCGTTGTTGCGGGCGGCGAAGAGCTCCGCCTGGTTGTTCAGCGTCTGCAGCTGCGTCGTCAGGTTGCCACCACGGGCGTCGTTGGCCGCGTTCGTAAACTGCGGGACGACGATCGCCGCGAGAATACCGAGGATGACCACGACGATCAGGATTTCAACCAGCGTAAACGCACGATTCCGACCACGGTTCCGAACTTGCATAACGAACACTCCTTCACACACGGGACACACTTGTGCACGGCTCACCGCCTGGTGACCGTCTACGGATTGACGGGCGGCCGCACACGACGCGGCCGTCGGGAATCCCAAGGCCGTGCTCCTCCGCACGGCCAACGTTCCCGCAGACCCATCGACAATCCGCGTCCGGCGCTTGGGCCGGTCTCCCCTCGCAACGCCGCGACGGGTCGGTGTGTACCGCCTGTGCGAGCCGCGCCGACCACACCGCCCCGGGCGCGACACACCGCCGCGTCCCCTGGCGGGAAACCACCGTCCGGAAACCCGCCCCCGACGCCGGAAAGCCCGCGCACAAAAAGGCACGCGACGGGCTCAAGCCCGCCGCGCGCCGGAGTTACTACAGATTGATGAAGCCCGGACGCCTACTGCCCGAGCAGCTGCGGCAGGAAGTCCTCGTTGGGCACGCCCAACGCACCGAGCAGCGCCGCCGCCGCGAGAGACTCGGTCGCCGAATCGCTCCGGGCGATCTTGATCACCCCGGCGACCTGACGGTCCTCGAGGCGATTGCCGTAGCGCTTGGCCGAGTCGGCCGCGAGCCGGAGCAACGCCGCCCGCTCCGCCCCGCTCGAGGCTAGGGCCACGTCCGCCACCGCACGCTGCCCACGCTCGTCGTCGATCAGCGAGAGCACCTCGGCGATGGCCAGGCGACGGGCACCGGCCGCGTCGGCGACCGCGCCGACCAGCGACGAGGTCGCGTCCCGCACGTCCAGCACGCTGTTGCCGCTGATCGCCAGGTCCCGCAGCACGACGATCGCCCGCTCGGAATACTCCCGGGCCTCGGCCGACGAAATCGGACCACCCGACGCGTCGTTGACCAGCGCCTCGACGGCACCCGACACCGACTCGGCCGGCAGGCCGACCCGCCGCACCATCACCAGCGGATCGCGCTCAAACCTCGGCGACATCGCCGCCGCGTCGTCGGGGGCGAGCATCATCAGCACCGGCGTCACCGCGAGCTTCGCGCTGTACCGGACCTGCTCGACCGACGCCAGCGACCGGTCGGTCGGGAGCATCGTCACAATCACATCGATCCCGGCCGCCTCCGCGATGGCCGACTCCAGCTCCTCGGCAGAGGCACCCCGGGGCAGGACGGTGTAGCCCTGGGCCGAGAGAATCCCGCGGACCTGCTGGTACGCCTCAACATCGTCGGTCAGCACCATGGCGTACCGCTCCGACGCGTCGCGGATCGCGCTGGCCAGCAGCGGCACCACGCGGTCTGCGCCGGTGAACGACTCGTTGGGCTGGGCCGACCCGAACGCCAACGCCGCCTCGTACTGCACACGCCGGTTGGCGTACCCCAAAGCCTCCACCAGCGGCCGGCGGTCGCTCATGCCCGCCCACAGCTGCGAACCACCGGCGATCTCCTCGATCGCGCCGATCGCCGCACGGGCGAGGGGCGTGTTCCGGGTGTCGATGCCCCGCGCGAGCACGCGCTGGCCCACCGGCATCCCCGCGGCCACCGCGAAGTAGCTCGCGTCACGCCGGTCCGAGCCGTACATCGGGTTCTCGTAATCCGTCGGCTGCTCGACCTCACGCTTGATGTTCGCCGACACCCAGAGCGACGCCGCGTCCAGGTTCCGGCCGTCACGACGCAGGGCGTGCTCGGCCATCCGCATCGCCATGCCCTCGTGGTAGACCTCGGTCAGCACCGGCGTCGCCGTCAGCGCCACCGCGGGCGCCCCGGGCAGATACGACCAGGTCAGCTGGTGGTCCTCGCCCGGGAAGCTCGTGACCTCGGGACGCTCGGCGTAGAAGACCTCACCCAGCGACAGATACAGCGCCGAGACCGAAGCCCCGTCCGTCCCGCCCAGGTTGGAGATCGCCCGCGTGCACGCCTCGCGGACCTCAGACTCCGAGGTCGACTCGGCCACGTCGGCCAAGAACGGCAACGCCGTCTTGTACCCCTTGATCCCGAGCACCTCGGCGATCAGCTGCTGACGCGGCCCGGTCTCCGACCGCAACGCCACACAGAGCGGCATCACCGACTGAGAACCCATCTGCACCAGAATCTGCTGCGCGATCGCCTGCAGCTCGGAGTTGGTCGGGTCCACCAGCGCCTCGAACAGCTGCGGCACCGAGTACTCGCCCGCCGTCAGCAGCCGCTGGGTCGCCAGATAACGCCCCTGCAGCTGCCCGGTCAGCAGGTCGATGTTCCGCTCGATCTCCTGCGGCGAGCGGGCCCGCTCGAGCTTGCCGCTCTCGAAGAGCCCCTCGAGGTCGGCCGCCGTCGCCTCCAGCGACCCGCCGACATCGCGACGCATCGCCTCGCCGATCGCCTGACGGAACCGCTGCAACTCGCCGCTGCTCTCCACCAGATCGGCGAAGGCCTGCGGCGGCATGTCGCCGTTGAGCAACTGCTGCCCGATCAACTCGGCCGCGTCCGGACGATCGATCAGCACATAGTGAATGAAGTCCCGCAGTTTCTGCTCCGGCGAGGCAGGATCATCCGCCTGCGCCACCGCCGCACCAGAGGCGGCCAGAAGCGTGAGCGTGGAAGCCACGACAGAGAGAACACGACCACTCGGCGTTCGACGCACGGTTGACTCCTCAAGGCAGGGAAAGGACGCTGGGCGTCCCGAGATGGCAGGATCCTGTTCGCTGCACCACCGCTTCCGCAGAGCCGGACCCACTGGGCCACAACCCCGGTTGCGACCAACGGTACGCCCGAAGGTCACAAGAAGATGCCTCCTACCCGGAGGCAGGGGCGGCAATCTACACCTGTTGACGCCCGCGTGTCAATCGACGGGGCATTTCTCCCACACCCGCCACCGGGCAATACACCGGCCCGGAGCCCCCGCGGTTCAGCGAGATTCCGGGTCCGGGAACCCCCAAATACGCCCGGAACGTCCTGAACGGTCAAGCCAGACCCGATCCAAGCCGATCGCCATGGAAGCCGGCTTTCGGATCGGCAGACCCACTCAAGACGTTCGGAGAGGTGAGAAGATGCCCATCGAGAAGGATGTCCTGACAACCGGCGAAGTCGCGAAGATCTGCAATGTCGCGCCGCGCACCGTCTCCAAATGGTTCGATTCCGGCTCCCTCAAGGGCTACAGGATCCCCGGATCCAAGGACCGCCGCATCCCGCTGGCAGAGCTCGTCAAGTTCATGCGCTCCCACGGGATCCCCCTCGACGGCCTCAGCAGCGGACGCACCCGAGTCCTCATCGTCGATGACGACGCCGAGGTCGTGGACGTCCTCCGCAAAGTCCTCACCGAACAGACCAATTACGAGATCACCACCGCCCACAGCGCCTTCGAGGCCGGGCTCGAGTGCGAACGCTCCAAGCCCCACGTCCTCCTCCTCGACGTCCACCTCGGCGAGGACGAAGCCCAGAAGGTCGCCCACCTCGTCCAGCACTCCGACTCGCTCCAGATGACCAAGATCATCGCCATGAGCGGCAAGCTCACCGACAGCCAGGCCTACGGCCTGCGCTCCCAGGGCTTCGAGGGCTTCCTCCGCAAGCCCTTCCAGGTCCGCCAGGTCGTGGAGGCGATCGAAGCCGCCACCAACCTCGTCCACTGACCCTTCACCCGGCTCCCGGGAATCAGACGCGCAAAACAGCCCCGGGCGACCTCGCCCGGGGCTGTGCGTTTCTCAACCTCTCGTGCGGCCCCGACGGGACGCTACTTCACCTCGGACAGGTACCGCGCCAGGATGTCCCGCGCCGCGCCGAGGTCGCCCTTGTCGATCATCTCCGTCACCGTGTGGATGTACCGCGTACCCACGGTGATGCCGATCGCCTTGGCGCCCGCCGCCGCCTGCTGCGCCGCGGCCCCGTCCTGACCGCCGGCCGCGAGGATCGTCCGCTGATACGCGATGTTCCGCTTGATCGCCAGAGCCTCGACCTGATCCAGCAACTCGTGGTCGGCGATGAACGACCCGTCCTTGACGTGCAGCCCGAAGCCCTTGCCCTGCTGCGTCACCGCCTCGGTTGACGGCACGCCGGGCGTGTCGCACGAGAGCGTCACGTCGATGCCAAAGCCGACGTCCGGACGCACCGCGTACGCCGCGGTCTTCGCCCCGCGCAGCCCCACCTCTTCCTGCGTCGTAAACGCCACGACCACCTCGCAGCTGTTCGAGCCGCCCAGGCGATCCAGCTCGCGGATCGCCTCGATCCCCAGCCAGCACGCCACGCGGTTGTCCAACGCCTTGGAGACGAACTTGTCGCCCATCTCCCGCGCCGGCTCGTCCATCACGATGTAGTCGCCGATCTTCACCTTCTTGCTCACCTGGTCGGCGGGCATCCCGATGTCGACGAAGAACTCCTTCACCGCCGGCACCTTGGTCCGCTCCTCCGGCGCCGAGATGTGGATCGGCCGACCGCCCGGGTTCATCACGCCGTGGAAGTCGCCGTTCTTCGTGCACACCAGCACCCGACGCGAGAACAGGTTCCGCGGATCGAACCCGCCCGCGGGGTTGATCCAGATAAAGCCCTTGTCGTCGATGTGCGAGACGTAGAACCCGATCTCGTCCATGTGGCAGAGCAGCATGACCTTCTTGGGCTTGGCCACCCGGCCGCGGGCCTTCCGCGTGCAGATCAGCGAACCCATCGCGTCGGTCTCCACCGAGTCGAAGAGCCCCTCGATCTCGACCTCGATCAACGCCCGCACCCGCTCCTCGCGGCCCGGCACACCGGGGGTCTCACACAGCCGCGTCAGCAGGTCCAGGTTCAGTCCCCCGCCGCCGGAGCCCTTCGACCCCCGCCCGCTCCCGCGCTTGGCGGACGTCTTCGAGGCCTTCTTCTTCGCGGCTTTCTTGGTGCTTCGCTTCGCCAAAGTGACTCTCCCGTGTCGGTGCACAAAATCGGATCCCCACCCCACCGCCGCCAACCGTGACGACCGGAAAGGGTAGCGGACCCCTCTACACTCCGCCATGACACGCCGAAGCCCCCTCACGACCCAGCACCTCGAACGCGACGCGCGACTGGCCGCCTACCCCGACCCCGCCGCCCCCTCCGACCCCGCCAAAGCCGCCGATCTCGTCGAAGCCTTCGGCCCCCTCGAGATCGAGTACGCCGCGCTCCGCAAGGGCTGCGTCCTCCTCGACCAACCACACCGAGGCACGATGCACATCGCAGGCGACGACCGCATCGACTTCCTCAACCGCATGCTCACCCAGGAACTCAAGGGCCTCGAGCCCTGGCACAGCCGCCAGAGCTTCTGGCTCAGCCGCAAGGGCCGCGTCGACGCCGACATCCGCGTCACCGCGCTGCCCGACGCGCTGCGATTCGACCTCGATATCCACCGCGCCGCCCACACCGCCGAGACCCTCAGCAGCTACCTCTTCGCCGAAGACGTCACCCTCACCGACGCCAGCGAGTCCCTCCACCGCCTGGGCCTCCACGGCCCCACCGCCGTCATGCTCCTCGCCGCGGTCTCGACCCACACCGACGGCCCCGCCACCGACAGTCTCCTGCCCGGCCTGGCCTGCCTCGTCCGCATCGCCGACCACGAGGTGCTCGTCGAGCGGCGCGACAGCCTCGGCGAGATCGGCCTGGAACTCACCTGCGAATCCGCCGCCGCGCCGGCCGTCTTCAACGCCATCGCCGACGCCGGCACCGGCGAGTCCGAACTCGCCGAACGCGCCCGCCTCCGACCCGCCGGCTGGCACGCGTGCAACATCGCCCGCATCGAATCGGGCTCGCCCCTCTACTTCCTCGATTTCGACGAGCAGAACCTCCCCCACGAGACCGGCGTCCTCCGCGACCGAGTCAGCTTCACCAAGGGCTGCTACCTCGGGCAGGAGGTCGTCGCCCGCATGGAAGCACGAGGCCAGGCCAAGCAGCGCCTCGTCGGCCTCCGCATCGACCGCCCCGGCGGCCCCGACGCCCCGCTGCCCATCGCCGGCGCCGAGATCTTCGCCGAACCCGACGCCACACCGGGCCAGTCCAAGCCGATCGGCAAGGTGACCAGCTCCACCCTCAGCCCCATGCTCGGCATGGCCTCGATCGGCTTTGCCATGGTCCGCCAGGCCCACGCCACCGCGGGCACCACGCTGCACGTCGTCGCGGAGGGACAACTCGTCCCCGCAACCGTGCAGCCGGACCTCGCCTTCTGGAAGCGCGGCTGAGCCGAGCCCCGCCAACGCCTCTAGTTCATCCAGAACGCGTACCGGAAGAACCCGCCGTCAAACGCCTCCTGCAGGTCCCGCCACAGCCGGTCGGACGTGAACTCGCCCTCCTCCAGATAAGGCGCCGCAGCGGACCCCTGGATCCACAGCACAAGATCAAACCGGCGGGGCTCAAGGAAGAACGCCTCGACGTTGATCCCCCGCTCACCATCGCCGCGCCAGAACCTGGCCACCCGCTTGCCCCGCAGCAGGTCCTCCCCCTCACCCAACGCCCGGAGCCACGTGTCCCGCATCTCCGGAGTGATCAGGGCGTTCGGCAGCGCCGTGTCCCGCTGACGGATGTTGGGGATCCACTCCCGGTCGTCGTCGGTCTCCTCGTCATACCACCGCCACATCTCGTTCCCCAAACGCAGTGTCTCCAGCAGATGGTGCCGCGCCCGGGCCATCCGCTCGGCCTCCACCACCTCGAAGTTGAGCAGGTGCACCATCGCGAGGAGATCCGCCGCGTCAACACCGGTCCCGAAATCAAACGACTTCCGGTCGCCCTTCAGAAACGCATACGGCGTCTCGTTGGCCGCGAACAACACGTGCCCCGTGCGCTCAAACGCGTCCTTCGTGTCGTGGGCCAGCAGGAACTCCCCCAGCGCCATGCAGATGTGGCAGTAGCCGCGCAGCCACGCGACATCGCCCCGGTCAAACGCGATCTCAAACGCGTCGGCATCGGCCTGCCTGGGCGCAAACCTGCGCTGCACCGCGACGAAGAACCGCCAGACCTGCTCCCGCTCCTCGCCCTGGCCGTTGCCGTTCAGGTCAAACCTGGCCAGCCCGATCGGCAGGCGGACCTTGACCTCGGCATCACCGACCCGGGCCAGCGCCTCCTCGGCACGGCCCACCGCCGCGACCCACTCCTCGACAACACCCCTGAATCCCTCGTAGTCGATCGCTTCCGGCTCGGGATTGAACCCGACGTTCTGCCCGACACCCCCCGCGCCCACGAGCATCGACGCCTGCACCGGCAGGTTGAACCCGCCATACCGATAGGTCTGTGCAAAGAGCAGCTCACCCGACTGCAAAAACCGCACGATGCCCAACGCCGCCAGCGCCGAGTCATTGTCCGGCTCGGCCAGCAGCATCGCCTCGATCGCACCGCTCGCCGACGCGAGTGTCCCGTCGCCGATCTCGCCGGTGAAGCTCTTGCGGAGCACCTCGTCAACCGACTGCGCCTGAGCTGCGCACACCAAACAGCACGACGCCACGATCCACGTCCACCACTTCATCGGGGCCTCCTCTCGGCCTGCGCCGATCGACAACCTTCGAGTGCACACTCGCAGTCTACACCAAAGCGGGCGCCCGCCGATACCACCGCTCCGTGTCGCCCGCCAGCATCTTGGATCGGACGAGGTCGAACCCGGCCAATACGGCCTCCGAGGGTGCATCAGCCGGCAGATCCGACCGAGTCGGCCCGGCCGCCGGCGGCGCGACATACACAAACGCCTCATCCACCAGCCCCGCCGCGAAGAACGACGCGAGCAGCGTCGGCCCGCACTCGAGCATCACATTCGTCACGCCGCGCCGCTCGCCCAGGTCCCGCAGCACCCGCTCCAGATCAACCCGCCCCTCCGCGTCTCGCACGATGAGCACCTCGCCCCCCGAGCGCTGCGCCGCCGCGAGCTGAGATTCCCCCGGCAACGTCCGCCCCCCCGCGATCACCACCCGCAGCGCCTCCCGCCGCACCCGGCGCACCCCCCGCGCCGTCAGCAGCGGATCATCCTCCACCACCGTCCCCATCCCCGTCACCACCGCGTCCACCCGCGCGCGCAACCGATGCACCCGCCGCACCGAGTGCTCGTTCGAGATCCACGGGCTCTCTCCCCGCGGCGTGGTCATCCGACCGTCCGCCGTCTGCGCCCACTTGGCGATCACCCAGGGCAGCCCCGTCGTCACCCGCTTGACAAACGGATCGCTCAGCCGCGTCGCCAGCACACTCGCATCGCTCAACTCGCACGCGATCCCCGCCCGCCGCAGCACCTCCGCCCCACCACCGCTCGTCTCGTGCGGATCGGGCCGCGCGTACACGACCCGGGCGACCCCCGCCTCGATCAGCGCTTCAGTACACGGCGGCTGCTTCCCGTGGTGGCAGCAGGGCTCAAGCGTCACATACGCCGTCGCCCCCCGCGCGTCGTTCCCCCGTCGATCGCAATCCGCCAACGCCTCCCGCTCAGCATGCAACCCGCCGTACCGCCGATGATGCCCCACCCCCAGCACCACCCCGTCGCGCACGAGAATCGCCCCGACCATCGGGTTCGGCTCAACGTCTCCCGCAGCACGCATCGCTACCCGCGCCGCCGCGTTCAACATTCGAGCCGCCTCACTCATGCCAACCTCACCATCGCCTCACGCTCATCGTCATACATCACCCCGTCCAGATCCTCAAGCCACCGCCGCGCATCCTGCACATACCCCGCCGTCGGCTTGAGCTCCGGCATGCGCGCGCACCAGTACCGGTTGAACCGCGCCATCGACAGCTCCCGCACCAGCTTCGCGGTCATCGACGCCAGCGCCACCGGCAGATGCGCCTCCTCGGCCTCGGGCCGGAACTGCACATGCACGCACGGCGAGCCCCGATGTAGACCCCCTCGCGCAAGCGAGGGGTCACGCTCGATCAAATACCGACTGCACCGCTCGCTCTCCTCCAGCGTCTCCACCCCGCACCCGAGCCCGCGCACCGCCATCTCGATCATCGACGCGTAGCTCGTCCGCCCCCCGTGCCGGTCGCACACCACCCGCACCTCGTCGCCGCCGTCGCCCCACCGCTCGACCACCCGCCGCAGATACCTCGCAAAGCACCGCGTCGTCAGGTGCGCCTTGCTCCCCCCCGTCCGCACCGCCTCGTTGAACTCACTCTCCCCCACCGCGATGCACGCCAGCGCCAGCGGCTCCACCCCCGCCCGCTCGCAGGTCAGCGCGAGCGTGTTGCGGGCGATCGCCAGTTGTGCCTCCGATCCCTCCAGCGGCAGCCCCACCGCCTCGCCGCCGTACCAGGGGTGAGGCTCCAGGTGCGCACCGAGCGCGCAAAACAGGGCGTGGTCCGTCGTCAGGTCGAGCCCCGTGTGCTCGGCAGGGAGAGCCCCCCGCGCAAGCGAAGGGGCATCCGACGGAGCCCCTCCCGCGAGCGAGGGGTCACGATCGTCCGAAGCCTCGCCGCCCACCCGGTCCCCTTGCTCGCGCAAGGGGCTCTTTTGGCACGCGAGCCCGCCGAACGCCAGCACACCCCGCTCCAGATGCGTCAGCGGGTGCCGCGTCTTCGACTGGTTGGAGAGCTTGAGCTTCTTGGAATCCGCAACCGCGATCCTGCCGCGGCTGTCCCTGCCCTTCCGGCACACCGCCTTGTCGAGCAGCTTCCACAGATCCGGCGCACCGCCCTCCGGCGTCCAGTCCTCCACCCGGAACGCGCTGAACCCCACGCACAGCGGCCCGAGCATGGGCCCGTATCCAGCCTCGTCAATACCGCAGTAGATCAGGGCCATGGGGCGAGGATATCCGTGGGAGGCGGATCACCGCTGCGGACGCGGAGTGCCGCCGCGCAAGACCGAAAGGCATTTTGCCACAGATGAACACAGATAGACACAGATGAAGACAGGCCGGGCTTCGCCCGCTCCAGCGAAATCCTCCTGCCTTTGTCCGTATCCGTGTCCATCTGTGTTCATCTGTGGCCGAACCGCCCCTCGCCTTTGCCCTGTCCGCCACGCTGCGTCGTCAGCGGTGAAAAACAAAGCCGGCCCGGGATAAACCCGAGCCGGCTCAAAGTGCGGACGAGAGGAATCGAACCTCCACGGGATTTTACTCCCACTAGGACCTGAACCTAGCGCGTCTGCCAATTCCGCCACGTCCGCAGCGTCATCGGAGAAGAATATCCCCCCCGACTCGCCCGGCCAACCCGGAGCGGAGACAAACCCCGGAGGCTCCGCAGCACACCCCGCCGCTAGGCCTCCACCGTCTCGGCATCGGCCTCGGCCTCGGCCGCCGCCTCGAGCTTTTTCCGCCCGGGGATCCGGATATCCAGGATCTTCTCGCGGATCTCGACCGCCAGGTCCGGGTTGTCCCGCAGGAACTGCTTGGCGTTCTCGCGTCCCTGACCGACCCGCACATCGCCGTAGCTGAACCACGAGCCGCTCTTCTGCACGACCCCGTCGTCCACCGCCATGTCCACCAGGTCGCCCGAGACCGAGATGCCCTCGTCGAACATGATGTCGAACTCGGTGTCGCGGAAGGGCGGCGCGACCTTGTTCTTCACCACGCGGGCGCGGACGCGGTTGCCCACGTTCGTGTCGCCCTCCTTGATCGAACTGATCCGGCGGATGTCGATACGCACCGAGCAGTAGAACTTGAGCGCCCGCCCGCCCGGCGTGGTCTCCGGGCTGCCGAACATCACGCCGATCTTCTCGCGGATCTGGTTGATGAAGATCACCGTGCAGTTGGAGCGGGCGATGATGCCGGTGAGCTTGCGCATCGCCTGGCTCATCAGGCGTGCCTGCAGGCCGACGTGCGAATCGCCCATCTCGCCCTCGATCTCGGCCCTGGGGATGAGTGCCGCGACCGAGTCCACCACGATCACATCCACCGCGTTCGAGCGGACGAGCAGCTCGCAGATCTCCAGCGCCTGCTCGCCCGTGTCGGGCTGGCTGACCAGGAGTTCATCGATATTGACGCCGATGCGCTTGGCCCAGGAGGGGTCGAGCGCGTGCTCGGCGTCGATGAACGCCGCGACACCGCCGGCCTTCTGGGCGTGCGAGATGACGGTCAACGCCAGCGTGGTCTTGCCGCTCGACTCCGGCCCGAAGATCTCAACGATGCGGCCCCTCGGGATGCCCCGCCCGCCGAGCGCGAGGTCCAGCGAGAGTGCCCCGGTCGAGATGCCGGGCACCGCGAGGTACGCCTCTTCGTCCAGGCGCATGATGGAGCCCTTGCCAAAGGCACGCTCGATCTGGCCGAGCGTGTTGGTCAGGGCCTGGTTCTTCTCTTTGTTGGCGACCTTGACCTCGGCCTTGGGGGCGACGCGGTCGGTGACAACGGTGCGAGACGTATTCTTCGCGCGGGCCATGGGTGGCCATCCTTTCTGCTGCGTCACGACGCCGGGAGCTAGCCGGCCGACGAGAACGCCGGTCCCAGCACGAAGCTGATCCCCCACCCCTTGTGGTTGATCAGGTCGGGGGCGGTGCTGGTCGCGGGCCCGACGTGATCGGACGGTACCAGAGCCCAAACAGCCTGTCAAGTCAAAAACCAAACAGATCAGAGAAAATCATCTTCCGGACGCGGCAAGCCGTGCCGCACCGCCCAGCGAGCCCGAACCGCACGCCTGCCCTCGATCCGAAGGCTCGCCCACACCCCCGCGACCGCCCCGATCACCCCACCCGCGACCAACTGCACCGAGAGCGAGGGCATCTCGTTGAGTGCGTCGGGATCCGGAGCGTCCGGCGCCATCAGCGGGACAAGTTCGATCGCGCCGACCAGGGCGATCATCCCCAGAGGAACCGCGATCAGCACCCTGATGACCGTCCGCCTCACTGCGCCCATCACCCGAGCCTACCCGATCTCGACGGACATCCACACGACAACGGGCACGAACAAAGAAGCACCGCCTCACTCCAGCCGCAAGACCGCGAACACAATCCCCTCGTACGGCTGCCCCTCCCCGCGCTCATACAAGCACCCCACCGACCTCTCACCAAGATCCACCAGCGACGAATACGCGCTCGGCCCCTCGTGCAACACCACCCCCTCCGACCACGTCGCGCCACCATCCCCGCTCGTCCGCACCGTCATCCGCACCCGCCCCTCCGAGCTCGCCGGATTCGAGAACACAAGCGTCGGCGGCTCGAAGCCCGCTCCTCCCGCCAACACCCCGCCATCGCCCAGCGCGATCATGCTCGCCTGGCAGATCGGCTCCGGCAGCCCCGCCTCGCGCCACAACGCCCCCCACGACCCGCCCCCATCCTCACTCACCGACAACGCCCGCGCCCGCTCCCGCCGGTCGTAGTTGCGCATGTTGAGCAGCAACCGATCCGCCCCGATCTCCGCCACCGCGCACTCGTTGACCTGATCGCTCGGTGTCACGCCCCCGATCCGCCACGTCGCCCCGTGATCGTCCGACACGATCACGTGGGAGTAGTACGCCTTCGACCCCGCCTCGATGTGATCGCACGGCACCACGAGCCGCCCGGCATGCTCGCCCCAACGCAGGCACACCCCGTTGCCCGGACCCGTCGCGTACCACGTCCAGTCGGGCCGCTTTACGCCCGCACTGATCTCCCGCGGCTCGCCCCACGTCAGCCCGGCGTCCGCCGAACTCAGCACCCACACCGTCCGCGACCCCTCGCTCGCGCCGTCGATGATCTCCCGCTCCGTGTCGTGCCCGAGATTGTGCGTCACGAGCAGATGCACCATGCCCGTCGCCTCGTCCACCACCGGGCACGGGTTGCCGCACGTGTTCGGCCCGTCGTCCCACACCACCGCCATCTCGCCCCACGTCCTGCCGCCATCCTCGCTGCGGCGCAGCACCAGGTCGATATCCCCCGCGTCCCCGCGCCCGCCCCTGCGCCCCTCGGCAAACGCCAGGAGCGTCCCCTCTCCCTCGCCCGACCCCACCCGCACGATCGCGGGAATCCGGAACGTGTGATACCCGCCCTCCCCGCTGACGAACACATCAACCCGCGGCACACCGGCCGCCGACTCCTGCGCCACTCCCCGCCCCGCAACACAGAGCACACACCCCACCGCCCACACCAGGATCGCACGCATCGCCCTACCTCCTTCACGCCTGCCACCGCCCCCATCCCCATACCTTCCCCTATCATCGCCCCACACGCAAACCGGAAGAGAGACCCCGCATGGCCACCGACCCGACGCTCCGTCAGATCACCGACGATTTCCTCGAGACCGAGGCGACGATCCGCCAGGGCGGCGGCCCCAAGGCCATCGAACGCCAGCACGCCAAGAGCCGCCTCACCGCCCGCGAACGCATCGCCCGCCTTGTCGATCCCGCCTCCTCCACAACGAGCCCCGAGCGCAAGCTCGGGTCCCCCGAAGACGCCCACACCCACGAACTCCCCAATTTTCAGGAGTTCGCCCTCTGGGCCGCCCACAACATGTACGCCGAGCACGGCGGAGCCCCCGCAGCCGGCGTCGTCACCGGCGTCGGCCTCATCCACGGCCGCCCGCACATGATCATCGCCAACGACGCCACGGTGAAGGCCGGCGCGTTTTTCCCGATGACGTGCAAGAAGATCATCCGCGCCCAGCACATCGCCCGCGCATGCCGACTCCCCCTCGTCTACCTCGTAGATTCGGCTGGCGTCTTCCTGCCCTTGCAGGAGGACGTCTTCCCCGACACCGACGACTTCGGCCGCATCTTCTATCTCAACAGTGTGATCTCCGCCGAGGGCATCCCGCAGACCGCCGCGATCATGGGCTTCTGCGTCGCCGGCGGCGGCTACCTCCCCGTCCTCTGCGACACCCTCCTCATGACCGAGGGCTCCGGCCTCTATCTCGCCGGGCAGGCGTTGGTCAAGGCCGCGATCGGGCAGGAGGTCAGCGACGAAGAACTCGGCGGGGCGCAGATGCACGCCAGCATCTCGGGCACGATCGACTTCAGGGAGCCGGACGACGAGAGCTGTCTCACCCGGCTGCGCGAGCTGCTCGGCAAGTACGGCAGCGACCAAGCGACGGAGCGACGGAGCGACGAAGCGACGGAGGGGAGGGCGTCGCGCACCGCGCCCTACCGCGACCCCGCCGACATCTACGCCCTCTTCACCGACAAGCCCGGCCAGCAGTACGACGTCAAGGACATCATCGCCTGCATCGTCGACGCCCGAACCCTGCCCAACGCCGAAGGCCACGAATCCCTCGCCCCCGACTTCGACGAGTACAAGGCCGAGTACGGCCAGTCCCTCGTCTGCGGCTACGCCCGCATCGACGGCCGCCCCGTCGGCATCGTCGCCAACCAGGGCAAGCTCACCGAGCGCACACTCCCCGGCGGCAAAGCGGGCCCGAGCAAGTCGGCCAACATGCCCCGCGTCATCTACGACGACTCGGCCGACAAGGCCGCCCGCTTCATCATGGACTGCAACCAGCGGAAGATCCCGCTCGTCTTCCTGCACGACACGACCGGCTTCATGGTCGGCCGCGACAGCGAGCAGGGCGGCATCATCCGCGCCGGCGCCAAGCTCGTCAACGCCATGAGCAACTGCGTCGTCCCCAAGCTCGTCGTCATCATGGGCGGCAGCTACGGCGCTGGCAACTACGCCATGTGCGGCCGCGCCTTCGAGCAGACCATCAGCTTCGCCTGGCCCGGCACCAAGTGCGCCGTCATGGGCGCCGCCCAGGCCAGCGGCGTCCTCGCGATGATCGAGGCCCGCAGCCGCCAGCGCAAGGGCGAGACCATCGACCCCGACACCCAGAAAGCCATCCTCGACGCCGTCCGCGCCGACTACAACGAACAACAGGACATCCGCCACGGGGCCGCGAGAGGCTGGGTAGACCGCATCATCGAGCCCCACCGCACGCGGGAGGAATTGGCCGCGGCGTTGGTGGCAACGAGCAACTGGGACTACTCGAGGGAGTTCAGGACGGGCGTGCTGCAGACGTGAGGCCGCTCAACAACCGGCGTTCCATGCATTGAGAAACGCGATGAAGTCGCGTGAATCGACCATGTCATTCTCGTCGATATCCGCGGAACAGTCACTCTGCGAGCAGTCCGTTCCTCGTTCTGCCGCCCAGACGTTGAGAAACGCAACCAGATCGATCGAATTCGTCATCCCGTCACCATTCCAGTCGCCGACGCACCGATCGCAAGGCTCAACCCCGATCACAACGAAGTCATCACCGTTGGACGATGCGCCAAAGTAGCCCAAACCGCCCCGCTGTGCTCCCGCTCCGAACTGCGAACTGGTCGGAGAGAGCCGTCTGATCAGAGATGGATCGCCATGATCGGGCAGATCGAAGACGCTCAACGGGAAGTCTCCGGCACAGTACGCCACATCACCCACCAAGAACACATCCCTGAGTGTCGGCGAAACGGCCACGCTGCCCCGCAGCAACGGGCTGAGCGGATCTTGAATGTCATATACTGCGATGCCGGACCCAACGACCAGCAGTCGGTCTCCGTCAACACGAACGCGTTCGATCCAGAACGGCCCAGGCACTTCTTGAACGATGACCGGATCCGTTGGGTTCGATACGTCTATTACCGCGAAATTGGTGGCACTGGCAAGGTACACAACGCCAGAGCCGAGCGCGACGTACCGGATATTTCCGAACGACGGGCGGAGACGAGACAACTCAACCGGTGCCGCTGGGTCTGCAAGATCGAAGATCACCAACCCGTGACGCTCGCTCGCCCCATACAGCAGACCCTCTTGCACTTCAAAGTCAAAGAAGTACGAGTCCGGGTCGCCGACGATGCCAACCGATGCTGGCGCGTCTGGCTCCTCGATGCTGATCAGCTCAGCAGGTGCTCTCGCTTTGGCTAGGTACGCGTATTCGCCACTCACAGCGACGCCGTATCCCGGATAGCCATCGGCCGGCAAGTACTCCCCCACGACTCGTGGGTGAGCGGGGTCCGCGATGTCTATCACCTGCATCGCAACAGGCACGGTTGAGAATGACAACACCGCTCTGTCACCATCAAGAACAAGCCCAGTACACTCCTCGGCGATCTCGATTACTGCTCGGTGAGCGGGTGCCGGCCACTCCGTCGTGTCATATATATTGACCGTCCCGCTCCATGCGCTGACCATGGAGAAGCCCTCTCCGATGGCCATCACACCGCCCCCCGCAACGTCCATCCAACCAATCAACTCTGGGTCATGCGGCTCAGAAAGGCTGTACGCGGCGATCCCCGCGTGCGACAGTCCTGCGTACAGGCGGTCATCCACCACGACTGCCTTTCCTGCCGTTTCGGCAGGTATCGCACATTCACCGATGACAAGCGGAGTATCCGGGCTCGATACATCGAGAACGAGGAATCGGGCTTCATCGACGAATGCATACAGCGTACTCCCTGCCAGCACTATCTCGCGGACGGACGTCCCGATATGCAATTGGGCAACCTCAACAGGCGACTCGGGATCAGAAATATCAAAGAACACGAGCTCGGAAGACGAACGAACGACAATCGCAGTCTGGTCCATCAGCACGACATGTCCGAAGTTCCCGAGAACGCGCCCGATCTCGGCTGCATGTCCGGTCGAGTCCACCCGCACAACAGTGAGCGAGCCCAGCTTTGCGAGGTATCCGGTTCCGTTTGCAAACGCCACTTCATTGGTGCCAAACGTACGAAACTCACTCAGCACCTCCATTCGTTCAGGGTTTGACACATCCAAAAACATCAACCCCTCGTCGTAGTTCCACGCGCACAGCATCCCGTCGTCGACACGAACGAACCCGGACAAGTACTCCGACGGCAGGGCATCGAGGGAGAACGGATTGGCGGGGTCGGAGACATCGACCGACTGGATCACGCTGCCATTGACTCTCATGTAGGCGACATCACCGATCACTTCCGCGGACGAGATGGACCCATTATTGCTCGCATATGTCCCGAGCAGTTCAGGCGTGCACAGAACGCCCTGCCCCCGCACACCCGCCGTGCCAAACAGCACCGCCGCGAGGAAGCACCAACCGACCCGCACGAAAGACCTAGGCATCCCGTCGCCCCCTGCTGTTCACAAGCCCGACACTCACAACAGCGGGAGCGTCACGCCGGCAGTCTACGTGATTCCACCGGCCGGACTCAAGCCCGAAGGGGCGACGGCGCCCTTCCTTCGCGCCGGTGAGTCGTTGGCAGCGTGCCCGTCCGCCGCGACCGGGGCCCTTTCCCACGTCGCCGAGGCGGTCGTCCCGGCCGCGGCAGTCGTCTTCCCGGCCACCAAGACCATCCCCACAGCCCCCGACAAAGCATCGGCACCCGCCGCAGGAGCATCAGCGACTGCTGAAAGAGCATCAGCGACTACTGAAAGAGCATCAGCGACTGCTGAAAGAACCTCAGCAACCCAAAACAATGTTGCCGCTCGTCCGATATCACCA
>JBICHP010000026.1:0-43047 GCA_043100935.1 Phycisphaerales bacterium JB054 | reverse complement strand
GGTGGGGGGCGCGGGCGGCTGCCCCCGCCCCCCGGGCCCCCCCCGCGGGCGCCCCCGGTGGGGGGGGCCACGGCATTCCGCTCTGGAGTCCGGCCCGAGTCCCTCACGGAGAACCGCCATGCCCGACACGCCCCGACGCGGCTTCACGCTCATCGAGCTTCTGGTGGTTATCGCGATCATCGCCCTGCTGATCGGCATCCTGCTGCCCTCGCTGGGCAAGGCGCGGGACTCTGCCCGGACCATCAAGTGCGCCTCGAGCATGCGGCAGGTCACGCTGTCGCTGATCAACTACTCGGCCGACTTCCGCGACAAGTTCCCCCCGTCGCTCTTCCGCATCCCCGACCCCGACACCGGGAAGCTGAGCATGCACTGGTACGACCAGGCACGCATCGGTGCCTACCTCCCCAACGTGGACTACAGCAACATCGGTTACAACAACATCGAGAACATCACCGTCGGCGGCGGCGTACTGCTCTGCCCCTCTCACCCGCAGGGCGGGCGCTCCTACACCATCAACTACTGGGCGACCTCGGCCGGCGCGTGGCGCAACGGCGCCAGCGGGCCGATCACCTACAAGCCGGGGCAGAACGCCAACGATCCCGACGAGGCCAACCGCGGCCGCGGGTTCGACTCGGGCACGGATTTCAGCAGCCGCATGCTCCTGCTCGGCGAGGCGTGGGGGCTCTACCCCTCCGAGGGCTCGACGCCGGCGGACGCGACGTGGTTCACCGTCGGCGAGATGGGCTCGCAGGGCACGCCCGCCGAACGCTTCGGAGCCGGCGACGGCATCGGCAGCGGCGCGTTCCCCGGCCCCTGGCGACGCAACGCCCCCGAGATGGAGTACGCCGACATCTCCAGCCCCGGCAGCTACATGCCGTGGTACCGTCACCCCCGCCGGAATTCCGACCTGATCGCCCAGGAGGGCGGGGCGAACCTGGGCTTCGTGGACGGGCACGTGGAGCGCAAGCCGCGTTCTACCCTCGTCGACGACAGCACCGTCAAGAGCACCTACGAGGTCCTGTGGTCGATCATCGACGAGCGGGTCGAGAAGGACTGAGAACCCCCCCACCGCAAGGAAGCGTGAGACGCACCGTGGCCAAGAACCGATCCACCAAAGCAACCACCGCACGAAAGCTCGCCAGCGAGCTGGGCATCTCCGTCGCCACCGTTTCGCGTGCGCTCAACAGCCACCCCGACGTCTCGCCCGAGACCCGCTCGAGGGTGGTGCAGATGGCCGACAACCTCGGCTACATGCCCCGCGTCGGGCGACGCCGCACCAACGTCATCGGCCTGGTCTACCCGACGGACCCGGTCCGGGCCGACTACGGCAACTTCGAGTCGGCGATGCTCGCGGGCATCCTCGACGGCGTGAACGAGCAGCGCTACGACGTGACCATCATCAACGTCCAGCGTGACAAGGACCCCGCCGACAGCTACTCGCAGTTCTTCCGCGCCAAGGGTGTGGGCGGCGTGATCGTGCGCCGCATCCACCCGTCGTCGCGTATGGCCGAGGAGATCGCCGACGAGGGCTTCCCCTGCATGCTGATCGCCGACCGGAGCGACCACCCCAAGCTCAACTACATCTACACCGACTCGCTCGAGGATTCCAAGCGTGCGGTCGAGCACCTCATCCACCTCGGACACCGGCGGATCGCGCTGGGGGTCCACAACGTGATCGACTCCGACCACCGCGACCGCCGGAACGGGTACGTCAAGGCTCTGGAGGAGGCCGGCATCGAGCTCGACCCGGCGCTGCTCATCCAGTCGCCGGCGAGCATGGCGGGCGGGGCGTCGAGCATCGACCGCCTGCTCTCGCTGCCCAACCCGCCCACCGCGATCTACTTCACCGATCCGCAGACGACGGTCGGCGCCATGAACCGCTGTCTGGTCCGGGGGATCTCGGTGCCGCGGGAGCTGTCCATCGTCGGGTTCGACGACGGCGACGCCCGGGCGCAGACCTTCCCGCGCTACACCGCGGTGTGCCAGGACGCCCGTCAGATGGGCCTGGAGGCCTCGCGTTGGCTCACGCGGGCGCTGGCCGCGGGCGGCGAGATCCCGATCTACCGAGAGCACCGCTACACCACGTGGTCGGTGAGTGAGTCGACCGGCATGCCGCCCTCCCGTGCGGCCGAGCCGGGCACGGAGTAACAGCACATCCCGTCCACGCCGAACGGGCGCGTGTCCCGTCGGGCGTGAGTGTCAACGAGAGAGATGGAGAGACAACGATGAAGACCAAGATTGCCATGGCCGTGCTCGTGTGCGGCGCCGCGTCCGCCTTCGGCCAGAACCTGCTGACCAACCCCGGTTTCGAGGATGGCCTCAACGGCTGGAACGTCTTCGGCAACGCCTACCCCGAGGCCTCCAACCCGCCGGAGATCGTCCCCTTCGAGGGCAACGGCATCGCCAAGATGTTCGGCAACTTCAGCGGCAACTTCGACGTGACCGGCATCTTCCAGGAGTTCGACGCCGCCCCCGGCCAGACCTGGGAGATGGACGCCTACTCCCGCCACTACAGCGGCGACGCGATGGTCGGCGACGGTGCGCCCGACTCCAACTGGGTCGTCATGAAGATCGTCTTCAAGGACGCCGGTGACGCCGAGATCGGCTTCGCCGAGAGCACCATCCTCGACGGCACCTACGCCACCGACACGTGGTTCGACAACGCCCCGGTCGCGGGCATCGCCCCCGCCGGCACCGTGCAGGTCGAGGCGTTCATCCTCTACCTGCAGCCGTTCAACGACGGCGGCGCGGCGCACATCGACAACGTCTCGCTGATCCCGGCGCCCGCCTCGGTCGCGCTGCTCGGCCTCGGCGGCCTGGTCGCGACCCGTCGCCGCCGCGCCTGAACCCGCACCGGAGCGTGACGAACTGCGCATGAAGCAGCAGCCGCCTCACACCACCATCACCACCCGGGCCCCGCGCTTTGGCGCAGGGCCCGGGTGGCTTTCGTACTTCTCCCTCGGCGGATGGGCGGTCATCGTCGTGGCCATCGTCTCCACCGTCATCGTCCTCCTCCCCGACGACCGCGTCGAGGCGGACGTCACGCTCTGGACCTTCGCCCCGCCGCACGCGCGGATGTACCGGCCCCTCCTCGACGAGTGGGAACAGGACGGCTCGCAGGGCTCGGTGAGCATCGAGACGCTCAGCATCCCCGCGCTCGAACGGCGCATGCTCGGCGGCTTCATGTCCGGCGTGCCCGTCGCCGACCTGATCGAGGCCGAACGCCGCGTGGCCTCCCGCGCCTTCGGCGGACCGGTCGAGTCGGTCGGCTTCCTCGATCTGACCGACCGCCTGCGCGAGGACGGGCTGCTCGACGCGATCAACGAGAGCTCGTTCGGCCCCTGGACCTACCGCGGCCGCGTCTTCGGCCTCCCGCACGATGTCCACCCGGTCATGCTCTGCTACCGCGCCGATCTGGTCGAGGCCGCGGGGATCGATGTCGGCGAGATCGAGACCTGGGACGACTTCGCCCGGATCATGCGGCCGCTGATGGCCGACAACGACGGCGACGGCGCGCCCGACCGCTACCTCATCAGCTTCTGGCCCACCTACATCGACAACATCGAGCCGCTCATCCTCCAGGCCGGCGACGGGCTCTTCGACGATGACGACATGGTCCGATTCGCCACAGAGACCAACGCCCGCGTGATCGCGACCATGGCGACCTGGGTCGCCGGGCCCGACCGCATCGCGGCCGACGTGCCCGAGTTCAGCGCCGCGGGCAACAAGCTCAAGCTCGACGGCTATATCGTCGCAGCACTCATGCCCGACTGGCTCAGCAACATCTGGCGGCAGCAGCTGCCCGAGCTCTCCGGCAAGCTCAAACTCATGCCGCTGCCCGCGTGGGAGCCCGGCGGCCGGCGCACGAGTGTCTGGGGCGGCACGATGCTGGGCATCCCCAAGAGCGCAGACAACCCCGACGAGCTCTGGCAGTACGCCAAGCGGCTGTACCTCTCGCCGGAGCTCTCCCGCTCGCTCTACACAGAGGGCGACATCATCTCGCCGGTGCGCGCGCACTGGGACGACCCGATCTACGACACGCCCGACGAGTTCTTCGGGGATCAGCCCAAGGGACGGATGTACATCGATCTGGCGCCTGAGGTCCCCCGCCGGACCTCGTCGCCGTTCAACAAGATGGCCCTCGAGCGGGTGCAGGACGCGCTCATCCGCCTCAGCCGCGAGGTCGAGTCCGACCCGGACCTCACCGGCGCAGCGCTCGAGTCGCGGGCGCTCGAGCTGCTCCGGGCGGCCGAGGACGAGGTCCGCGCCCGCATGATGCGCAACGTCATCGCGACCGGCACGCCCGGGGGGAGTGCGCCATGACCGCCACCCGTCACGGCCGATTCGCGCCCTACCTGTTCCTCGCGCCCTTCCTCGCGGTGTTCGCGGTCTTCGTCGCCTACCCGCTTGCGCAGTCCGTGGTGCTCTCGACCCGTCAGATGTTCGGCCCCACCGCTTCGACGTACGTCGGGCTGGACAACTTCCGGTTCCTGCTGCAGGACCCGCTCTTCCACAAGGCCGTCCGCAACACGCTGGTGTTCACGGCCGGGTCGCTGTTCATCCAGCTGCCGGTGGCGCTGGGGCTGGCGCTGCTGCTCGACCGGCCCGGCCTGCGCGGCCGCAACGCCCTCCGGCTGGTCTTCTTCGCGCCGCAGCTCGTGGGGCTCGTGTTCCTGGCGGTCATGGCGAGCGTGGTCTTCCAGAAGCGCACCGGCGTGCTGAACCAGATCCTCGAAGAGGTGCTCGGCAACCGCCTCGGATGGGTCCTCCAGAGCGGGCCGTGGCTGGACTATCCGTGGCTCGAATCGCAGGTGATGTGGGCCCTGATCCTCTCGGCGCTCTGGATGTACGCCGGTCTCAACATGGTCTACTTCCTCGCGGCCCTGCAGAACGTGGACCGCTCGCTCAAGGAGGCCGCGTCGATCGACGGCGCAGGAGTCGTAAAGCGGCTCTTCGCCGTCACGCTCCCGGCGATCACGCCCGTGGCCGGATTCGTCGTGCTGCTCTCGGTCGTCGGGAGTCTGCAGCTCTTCGAGCTGCCCTACATCCTGCTCAACGCCGGCGGCGGGCCGGACAACCAGGGCCTCACGATCGTCACCTACCTCTACCAATCCGGCTTCGAGACCGGCGACCTCGGCTACGCCAGCGCGATCGGCTGGGTGCTGGCGATCATGCTCGCGGTCTTCACGCTGCTCCAGAGACTCATTCTGCGGGAGAGGAACGCCTGATGCCGGCCGCGAAGCACAAGACACTCCTCGCCGCCGCCGGTGCCTACGCGGTCCTCCTGCCGCTCGCGGTCATCACGCTGGTGCCGTTTGTCTGGCTGGTCACCTCGGCGTTCAAGTCGCGGGAGCAGTTCTTCGGCTCGATGTTCCTGCTGCGGGGCGACGGCCTGCTGGGCGTGGACTGGGCCGCCCTCACGCTCGAGAACTTCACCCGCCTGTTCAGCGAAATCGCGATCGGCCGGGCCCTGCTCAACTCGCTGTTCCTGTCCAGCGTCACGGCGCTGCTCGCGACGCTGTGCTGCGCCGCCGGCGGCTACGCCCTGGCGATGTACAGGTTCAGAGGCCGCGGGGTCTGCCTGGCGATCGTTCTCGCGGCACTCATCGTGCCCGCGCCGCTGCTGATCGCCCCGGGGTATCAGGTGCTATTCGAACTCGGCCTGCTCGATACCTACACCGGGCTGATCCTTCCCGGCATCGCCCCGGCCTTCGGCGTGTTCCTGTTCCGCCAGTCGGTGCTCCAGTCCGTCCCGCCGGAGCTGCTCGAGGCCGGCCGCCTCGACGGGTGCGGCGAGCTGGGGATCTTCGCCCGGGTGGCGCTCCCGCTCCTGCGGCCGATGACCGGTGCGTTCCTGATGATCACCTTCCTGGCGATGTGGAACAACTTCATCGGGCCGCAGATCGTGCTGCAGAGCCCGGACAAACAACCGCTCTCGGTGGCGATCGCGCAGCTGAAGGGTGTGTATTACGAGGACTACGGTCTGATGATGGCCGGCACGCTGGTGTCGGTCGCGCCGGTCGCGGTGCTGTTCCTCCTGCTGCAGCGCGACTTTGTGTCGGGGCTGACGCTGGGGGCCGTGAAATGAGTTCGTTCGATCAAGACAAGACGGAAGGATTGTGATGGGATTTCCACAGGACTTTGTGTGGGGCGCGGGGACATCGTCGTACCAGATCGAGGGCGGTGTTGAGAAGCACGGGCGCGGCCCCTCGGTCTGGGACAAGTTCTGCGAGACGCCGGGCAAGATCAAGCACGGCCACACCGGACGCACCGCCTGCGACCACGTCACGCACTACAAGGAGGACGTCCAGCTCATCAAGAACATGGGGCTCGACGCCTACCGGTTCTCGATCTCGTGGTCACGCGTCATGCCCGAGGGCGCCGGCGCGGTGAGCGAGGCCGGGCTCGCCTTCTACGACCGGCTCGTCGACGAGCTGCTCGCCTCCGGCGTCACCCCCTGGGTGACCCTGTTCCACTGGGACTACCCGATCACGCTCTACCGCAGGGGCGGCTGGCTCAACCCCTCCAGCGCGTCATGGTTCGCCGAATACACCCGCGCCGTCGTGGACCGGCTCTCCGACCGCGTCAGCAACTGGATCACGATCAACGAGCCCCAGGTCTTCGTCGGCCACGGGCACATGACCGCCGAGCACGCGCCGGGGCTCTCGCTGCCCTTCCCCGAGATCACGCGCATCGTGCACAACGTGCTCCGCGCCCACGGCCTCGCGGCCAGGTGCATCCGCGAGTGCGCGCAGACCAAGCCCGTCGTCGGCTGGGCGCCGGTCGGCATCGTCAGCTCGCCCACCAAGGGCGACCCCGAAGAGATCAACGCCGCACGCGCCAAGACCTTCGAGATCGAACGCCCGGACGTCTGGAACAACTCCTGGTTCAACGACCCCGTCGTCTTCGGCGAGTACCCCGACGACCTGCTCGCGCTGACCGAACCCCACCTGCCCGACGGCTGGGAGCGCGACCTCGAGATCATCAAGCAACCGCTCGACTTCCTCGGGCTCAACCTCTACCAGGGGGCCCGGGTCACGCTGGGCAAGGGCCAGACCGCCCAGCCCGTCCCGCAGGAGATCGGCCGCGCCCGCACCGCCTTCGGGTGGAACATCACGCCCGAGGTGCTCTACTGGGGCCCCCGCTTCTTCCACGAGCGGTACAAGCTCCCGATCGCGATCACCGAGAACGGCCTGGCCAACCTCGACTGGGTCGGGCTCGACGGACGCGTGCAGGACCCGCAACGCATCGACTACACCGCGCGCCACCTGCTCGAGCTCCGCCGGGCCATCGACGACGGCGTGCCCGTGCTGGGCTACTTCCACTGGTCGCTGCTCGACAACTTCGAATGGGCCGAGGGCTACGACCAGCGCTTCGGGCTCGTCTACGTCGACTTCGAGACCCAGGAACGCATCCCCAAGCAGTCCGCCGAGTGGTACGCCGAGGTCGTCAGGTCCAACGGCGAGAGCCTCGGCACCACGCTCCCGCAGCAGCAGCCGTCGCGCACGCAGGTCCCGGTGAGAGGCAAGTAGCCACACGCCCCGCCCGACACCCGGACAGCCGCCGCCCGAACGCCCCTCCGGCGCCCCGCGGCCGGTAACCCGCGCAGGCCCCTCAGGGGCCGGGCTCTCCCTGCGCACCTCCACAGCCCCGGCCACAATTCGCCAGAGATCCCGGCAAAGCCCTTGTGGTCCGACCCCCTGCTGGTACCATCGCCGACCCTTTGGTGGGTGGAACTCTCCATTCATCCCGGGGGCAGAGAGGGAGAACCATGACCAACTCCAACCCCGTGCCTCCGTTCTACCTCGACCTCACCGACGACGAGATCGAGGGCCTCAAGGACCGTCTCGGCGAGATCCTGCACTCCGGCAGCCTCATCCTCGGCAAGAACACCGAGGCGTTCGAGACCGAGTTCGCCAAGGCCACGGGCACCGCCCACGCGGTCTCGGTCAACACCGGCACCTCCGCTCTGGAGATCCTCCTCCGCGTGCAGGGCGTCGAGGGCAAGAAGGTCGCCGTCCCGACCAACACCAACTTCGCCAGCGCCGCCTCGATCATCCACGCCGGCGGCCAGCCGGTGTGGCTCGACATGTCGCCGGACACCTACATGCCCACCGTCGAGATGCTCGAAGAGGCCCACAAACGCGACGGCATCGCCGGGTTCATGGCGGTCCACATCGGCGGGCTCATCCCGCCGGACTTTCTCGAGCAGGTCAAGTACTGCCAAGACAACGGGCTCTTCCTCATCGAGGACGCCGCCCACGCCCACGGCAGCGCGCTCGGAGGGACCAAAGCCGGCGCCTTCGCCCAGGGCGGGGCGTTCTCGTTCTTCCCGACCAAGGTCATGACCACCATGGAAGGCGGCATGATCACAACCAACGACCAGCGCACCGCCGACCTTGCCCGCTCCTACCGCAACCAGGGTAAGGGTGGTGCCAAGTTCGGCAACCACCACACCGAGCTGGGCAACAGCTGGCGCATCAACGAGCTCGGCGCGGCGATCGGCCTCGTCCAGCTCGCCAAGCTCGACGCGATGGTCGCCCACCGCAACCGCGCGGCCCGCGAGTTCGTCAAGGTTGTCAAGGAACTCGGCCTCAACTACTGCGACTTCGAGCACATGGACCAGGCCAGCCAGTACAAGCTCATCGTCCGCTACGAAGAGGACCTCGCCGTCGGCGACATGAAGGCGCGATTCAAGGACCAGGGCGTGATCCTCGGCGGCGGCGTCTACGAAACACCCTGCCATCTGCAGCCCGTCTTCGCCGATATCCCGCTGCCCCCCGGCGGCCTGCCCGTCGCCGAGCGTTGGTGTCCCAAGCACATCTGCCCGCCGCTGACCTCGGGCCTGACCGATGACCAGATCCGGCGCGTTGGCGATGCATTCCGCTCCTGCACCGCCAGCGACGCCTCCCACGCATCGAGCCACGCATGAAGTTCTGTTTCTTCAACCCCATCCCCTGGCCCGCGCTCTCGAAGCGCCCCGACCGCTGGCCCTTCCCGAGCGACGAGTTCGACCCCAAACGCTGCGAGCGGCTCTACCGGGAGTGCATCGACCAGCTCGTCTTCGCCGAGGAGTGCGGCTTCGACTGGATCGGCGTCGGCGAGGACCACATGACCGCCTACGGCGTGGTGCCCAACCCGCTGCTCATCCTCTCGGTCGTCGCGCAGCGCACCAAGAAGGTCCGCCTCGCGGTGCTCGGTGCCCCGCTGCCGCTGCTCAACCCGATCCGCGTCGCCGAAGAGCTGGCGATGGTGGACGTTCTCAGCGGCGGGCGCGTGGTCGCGGGCTTCATCCGGGGCGTGCCGCAGAACTACGCGGCCTACCACGTCCCCCCCGCCGAGTCACGCGGGCGGTTCGCCGAAGCCGACGCGCTCATCCGCAAGGCCTGGACCGAACCCGACATCTTCGCCTGGAAGGGGGAGTTCTACGACTTCCCGACCGTCTCGCTCTGGCCCCACCCCGTGCAGCAGCCGCACCCGACCGTGCTCTACTCGGCCAACAGCGAGACCTCCGCCGTCTTCGCCGCCGAGCGGCAGGCGCTGATCGGCGCCATCCACCTCTACAGCCGCGACGCGATGGACGCCGTCGGCCGGAGCGCCGAGGCCTACCGCGCGCGCGCCGCCGAACTCGGCAACACGCCCGCCCCCGAGCACCTGCTCGTCGGCTTCTCGACCTGCATCGCCGAGACCGACGCCCAGGCACAGGACACGCTCGGCCCCGCGCTCGACTACCAGTACAACGTCCTCTCCGGCACCTACAACGCCGAGAAACGACGCATCGCCGCCCAAGAGCCCGGCTACGGATTCTCGCCCGTCGAGGAACACCCGCCCACACTCGAAGAACGCATCGAGCGGGGCATGGTCCTCTGCGGCTCGCCCAAGACCGTCATCGAACAAATCCACGCCGCCCGCGAGCGCGTCGGCCTCGGCGTGATCAGCATGCACATGCAGGTCGGCAACATGCCCAACGACGCCGTGCTCAACAGCATGCGCTGGTTCAACACGGGCGTCCGCGGCGCCTTCGACGCGGGGGCCGGTGCATGAGCGAGATCGGTGACAAGCCGCTCGCCCGGTCTCTCGGGTGGATCACGCGGTCCCGGACCACGCTCCACCAGAGCCAGTGGTTTGACGTCCACCAGGACCAGATCGATCTGCCCAACAACAAGAGCTGTGTCTATACCTTCGTCGATCACCCCGGAGCGGTGTTCGTCGTGCCGGTCACGCCCGAGGGCTCCATCATCCTGCTCAAGTCGTTCCGCTACACCTGCGACGACTGGTGCATCGAGGTGCCCGCCGGGGGCATGGGCGATCAGGGCGAGGCCTCGGCCGAGCAGGTCGTCGCGACCGAACTCCGCGAAGAGCTCGGGTGCGAGTTCTCCTCGCTGGAACACCTCAGCACGCACTGGATGGCCAATGGCTACGCGCGCAACCGCTCGGCGTTCTTCCTGGCCCGCGACGCGGTCGTCACCAAGCCCCCGAGCCCGGAGAGCACCGAGCTGTTTGCCGAGCCCCTGACGGTCTCGCAGGAGCACGCCCGGCGGATGGTCCGCGCCGGCGAGATCAACGACGGCGAATCGGCGTTCGCGGTCATGCTTGCACTCGACTGGCTGAGAGACCATGCCGAGTGACCACGCCCCGAGAGCGGCGCCCCAAGGCGGAGAGATGCGACGAACCCGAGATGTGTTGGTGGTGGGCGGCGGGATCGCCGGAATCGCGATCGCCGAACGCCTTGCGCGCGAGGCGAAGCGCCAGGGCAAGCTACTGCGCATCATGCTCATCGAGCGTGAAGACCAGCTGGCCTCCGCCGCCTCCGGCGGGCTCGAGGGGTGGCTCCACACAGGCATGCTCTACACCAAGCTCGAGAACCCCCGCACCCTCATCAACTGCCTCAACTCATTCGAGGACCTCGTCAACTGGTACGCCCTCGACCCCCTGTTCTCCTGCCGCGAGCGGTGCAATCTCGCCACACCCGACGACGGCCCGGGCAAGCCACGCCTGGTGCCGCGCGACGACGGGTGGTTCGAAGGCTCGATCGAGTTCGTCGTCGAGACCGATCCGCACGACCCGGAGTGGACGGCCTCCTGCGAGCGCATCCACACCAGATCGGCCGTCGCGTTCTGCGACCCGGCGTGGTCGCACCCGACGCTCGGGCTCTGCCAGGCCCCCCACCCCTTCAACCCGCCGGTCGCCCCCGCGCACCTTCATCCGGAAGCAAGAAGCGAGGTGCCCCCGCCGCTCTCGACCGACCTGGTGATGGCCACCCGCGACCTGCTCTGCGACCTCGCCTCCTCCGCCGCGGCGTGCGGCGTGGAGATCGTCACCGGCTACGAGGCGCTCATCGACCATGCCGAGGCGTGCGATTCGGCCGCCGCCCGGCCAAAGGCGCCGGTGCGGTTCCGAGCGATCGACGACCACAACGACACCTTCGAAGTCGAGGCAACGCAAACGATCTTCGCAGCCGGCGGGACGATCTCCCCGACCGACACCGCGTTCTTCGAGCCCGATCAGCGGGTCCATCTGGAGAGCCGCCAGAGCGTGATGGTCGTCGTCACGCCGCCGATCGAGAGCGGCAACTTCACGCGCTTCAGCCCCGACCCGAGCCACGACCTCAACCACGTCGCCCACCGGGCCCCGCACGACGGCACGGCACCCTTCTCCATCCTCGCCGACTCCAACGCCTCCCCGGTCGATGCGCCGGAGGCCGACCTTGAACCGGCCGCCCAACACCTCCTCGACAAGGCCGAGCAGACCCTCGGCCCGCTGCGCAACACCGGGCACAGGCTCACCTGGTACGCCTGCACCAAGACCGAGTGCCTGGTCGAGAATGGGCACGACCGCAACTACTGCTACTGGTGGGGCCCGGCGCTCACGCAGCTCGCCCACGACGCGTGGCAGACACCCCGCAACACCAACAGGGCCGCGACCGAGCGGACCATCCTCGACTGGGTGCTCGATCCTCAGACGCCGCTGCCCGCGCCGATCGAGTCGGACTGGTGGGCGATGCGCAAGGCCCTCCACTTCGCGGCCCTCGCCACGCTCCCCGGCGCGACCTCCGACGACCGCGACCCGCTCGGACGCGTCCGAACCATACTCCACGCCGCGATCGAGCGTGACCGCACGCGACCGCCGCCGGCCGAGCTGTGCGTCGTGCCCGGCAAGTTCTCGCTCTTCCCCTCGGTCGCGCACCAGGTCTATCTCGAAATGGAACTCCGCGGCCTGTTCTGCACCCTCGCCGACGGGCAGTCGCCCGCCCGGCCGTTCGACGAGCAGCTCATCGCCCCACGCAGCGCACGCCTCGCCTCCGAGTTGGACATCCCCCCGGGCCGCCTCACCCGCTGGACCCGCGACCGGGCCATCGCCGCCGTCACGCCCCGCCGCTGATCACACCCGATCCGGGCATACCCTCTCGGCGACCCTTTGCACTCGCCCGAACGGGACCCCATGCTCCTCACCGTCCGCGACATTTCCAAGTCTCTCGGCCTCCGGACCCTCTTCGAGGGCGTCTCGCTGTCGATCAACGACGGCGACCGGCTCGGCATCATCGGCCCCAACGGCGCGGGCAAGAGCACGCTGCTCCGACTCCTCGCCGGGCTGACCGAGGCCGACTCCGGCGATGTCAAGCGGCCCAAGGGCATGCACGCGGTTTATGTGCCCCAGCAGGACCAGTTCCGTGACGACGTCACCGCCAAGGACGCGGTCATCGCTCAGGCATTTGCCTGCCTCGGCGGCGTCGGCGCCACCCACGACCACCACGAGGCCGAGACACTCGCCGACATGATGCTCTCTAGGGTCGGCTTCGACGACGCGCTCGCCGACAAGCCCGCAGCCGCCCTCTCGGGCGGCTGGCGCAAGCGGCTCTCCGTCGCCTGCGCCCTGGCCAGCGCCGGTGGCGAGCCCGACCTCATCCTCCTCGACGAACCCACCAACCACCTCGACCTCGACGGTGTGGCGTGGCTCGAAGAGTTCGTGCGCCGGGCCCCGGGCATGCCCCCGGCCAGCGCCTCGGTCTTCGTCACCCACGACCGCATGTTCCTCGAAGGCGTCGCCACCCGCGTCGCCGAGCTCAGTCCCGCCTACCCGCAGGGCATCTTCGTCGTCGACGGCAACTACACCGAGTTCCTCCGCCGCAAGGAGGAGTTTCTCGCAGCCCAGGCCGAGGCACAGCGGGCGATCGCCGGCCTCGTGCGCCAGGACATCGCGTGGCTCTCCCGAGGCCCCCAGGGCCGGCAGACCAAGGCCAAAGGGCGCATCCAGGAGAGCCACGCCCGCATGGACGAGCTGGCCGAGCTCAAGGCCCGCAACGCCGCCGCCAGCTCGACCGGCGCCCGCGTCGGGTTCGACGCCACCGACCGCCGCACACGCAAGCTCGTCGTCGCCAAGGGTGTCGCCAAGTCCTACGCCGACCACACGCTCTTCCGCGACCTCGACCTCGTGCTCGGTGCCGGCGACTGCCTCGGCCTGCTCGGCTCCAACGGCAGCGGCAAGACCACACTCATCCGTGTCCTCACCGGAGAAGTCGAGCCCGACGAGGGCCTCGTCGATTTCGCCGAGCCGAAGCCCCGCGTCGCGGTCTTCAGCCAGCACCGCGAAGACTTCGCCCCGACCACGTTGCTCCGCGAGGCCCTCTGCCCGGTGAGCGACCTCGTCCGCTACCGCGGCCAGCCCATGCATATCACCGCGTGGTCGCGCCGGTTCCTCTTCCGCGACGAACAGCTCGACCAGCCGATCCAGTCTCTCAGCGGCGGCGAGCTCGCCCGCGTCCACATCGCCCGCCTCATGCTCGCCCCGGCCGATGTCCTCGTCCTCGACGAACCGACCAACGACCTCGACATCCCCACGCTCGAAACGCTCGAAGAGGCCATCGAGAGCTTCCCCGGCGCGGTCATCCTCGTCACCCACGACCGGGCGATGCTCGAGCGGCTCGCCACCAGTGTCCTCGCGCTCGACGGCCGCGGCGGGTGGGCGCTCCACGCGACCCTCGCCCAGGCGAGCGCCTGGCGCCGCGCCAGAGACGACGCCGCGAACCCGACCGCCGCCACGCCCCCCACTCCCGGCACCGCCGCCCGGGCCCAGCCCAGCGGCACCGCCCAGCGCAAGAAGCGCAGCTACAACGAACAGCGCGAGTACGACACCATCGAGCAACGCATCGAAGAGGCCGAGGCCGAAGCCAAGGCCGCCGAGAAGCGACTCGCCGACCCCAAGGTCCTCGCCGATCACGAGGCCATGACCAAGGCCTGCGAGGCACTGAGCCAAGCCCAGGAACTCGCCGCCCGGCTCTACGCCCGCTGGGAGGAGCTCGAGTCGATCTGACCGGCCCGCCTCCCGACTGCGCGCGCACTCAGCGCGGGCCTCGACCCGATCCGCGGCTACCCTGAGAGCTTGGCACACACACGGGCAGATCTTGTGATCGTCGGCACCGGAGCCGCGGGGCTGATGACCGCCGCCCGGCTCGGCCGCGCCCTGGCCGGTACCCGCGCCCGCGTCCTGCTGCTCGACGGCGCGAAGAAGGTCGGCGTCAAGATCCTCGTCGCCGGCGGCGGGCGGTGCAACGTCACGCACCACGCGGTAGACGAGAAGCAGTACGCCGGCGGCTCGCGCAACACGATCCGCAAGGTGCTCCGGCAGTTCGATGTCGAGCAGACCGTCGCCTACTTCGCCGAGCTCGGCGTCGAGCTCAAACGCGAAGACACCGGCAAGTTGTTCCCCGTCACCGACCGCGCGCAGACCGTCCTCGACGCCCTGCTCGACGACGTCAAACGCGGCGGGGTCGAGCTGGTGCACCCCTGGCGCGTCGGTTCGATCGAGGCCGAGCCCGACGGCGGGTTCACCGTCCGCCGGCAGCACGCCGAGGATTCCATCGCCGCATCGCGCGTCGTGCTCGCCACCGGCGGCATGGCCCTGCCCAAGAGCGGCTCCGACGGCGCGGGCTTCGCCCTGGCCCGCCGGCTCGGGCACACCGTCACCGACAGACTCTTCCCCGCGCTGGTGCCGCTGGTTGTCGGCGACCGCTCACGCTGGCTCACCGAGCTCTCCGGCATCAGCGCGCGCGCAACGGTCGAGGTGCGATCCGGCACAGGCAAGCGGCTCGCGCTGTTCGAGAACGACATGCTCTGCACGCACTTCGGGCTCAGCGGCCCGGCCGTCATGGACGCCTCACGCTGGCTCACCGACGCGCGGGAGCATGACCCCGGCGCCGCCCTGCACATCGGCTGGCTCGCCGGCGAGAGCTTCGACTCGGTCAACGCGTCGCTGCTCGGGCTGGGACCGACGCGGGTGCTCTCGTGGCTCCGCGAGCGGCTTCCAGACCGGCTCGCCCGCGCCATCTGCAGCGCCCACGGTGTCGACCCGACACTCCCCGGGGCGCAGCTCGGCAAGGAGGCCCGCCGCACGCTCGCCCACGCGCTCGTCGCGATGCCCGTCGAGATCACGCGGGACCGGGGCTTCGCACACGCCGAGGCCACCGCCGGCGGCGTCCCGCTGCACGAGATCAACCCGGGCACCATGCAGAGCCGCGTGCACGAGAAGCTCTGGCTCGTCGGCGAGATCCTCGACGTCGACGGACGGATCGGGGGGTTCAACTTCCAGTGGGCGTGGTCGACCGGGGCGGTCGCGGGCCTGGCCATCGCGCGAGACCTGCACCCGCCGCGACCTTAGCGCGAACGGGGCTGCCCGCCGGCCTGCTCGTGCAGCTCGGAGGCCTCGTCGCGGAGGTTCCGCTGCACACGGACCAGAATCACGACCATTCCCGCAGCCCCCGTCACAACGCCGAGCACAAGCAGCGTTTCCATCTTGCTCAACTCCCAACACACCGTCCGAACGAGAAAGACCCCCGCCACAGGTATGTTCGTCTCGGGCGGTGAACGCGCGGTGGACCCGGCGTGAAGTTCGCCTCATCTTGCCGCGCCTGCCCCGCGGCCCGCCAGCGCAGGGCCCGTCTCACTCCTGCGCGGACTCCGGGTCGAGGAGGTTCTCCGCGTCCGACCCCTCCTGCGACGCCGCGGCGATCGACTCAGTGACCCGATCACGCCCCACGTCGTGCACGACCGAACCACCGGGCGCCGCCGGGGCAGCGGGAGACCCGGCCCGGCGCACCTCTCGCCCGCCACCGTCCGCGCCCGCCTCGGCGAGCGTCTGCCCGGGGAGCGACCCCCCCAGCTTGATCTTGTAGATCGGCTCGGGCATGTCGATGTCGCGTCGGTCGTACTCGACCTTGACCCTCTGCATGCCGGCGCTCTTGACCTTGCCGAAACTGCTCTGCCGCTGATCCACCCAGCCGAACAGACTCACCGTGATGCTCGATTCGCCGAGCCGCGTCACGATCGCAAACGGCGACGGGTCCTGCAGCACACCCTCGGTCCCGCGCAGCACCTCCACGCCGACGTTGATCGCCTCGGCGAGGTCCACGTCGTACCCGACACCGATGTCAAACGAGAACCGCCGGCGGGGATCGGTCGAGTAGTTCGTCAACGCAGACTTGAACACCGTCGCGTTGGGGATCCGCACGATGTTGCCGTCGAACGTCGTCAGCACCGTCGTTCGCGAGTTCATGCTCGTGACCAGACCCTCGTGCCCGTCGATCAGCACGTGGTCCTGCGGCCGGAACGGCTGACGGACCGACAGCAGGATGCTCGCGATGTAGTTCTCCACCAGATCACGGAAGGCAAAGCCGATCGCGATGCCCGCGACACCGGCCGCCCCGAGCACGCCGCCGACCAACGCCGTCGCGTTCAGGATCTCAAGCGCCAGCAGCACACCCGTCAGCACCACCGCCGTCTGCACGACCCGCCTGCAGATGTCCTGCAGAAACGGGTTCCTCGACAGCCGCCGGTAGGGCCACCGCCACCGGCCCACAACCCACGCGATCACGAGCCCCAGAAAGGCCACGACAAACGCGATGGGGATGAGCGGCAGATACGCGATCCACTGCTCGACCCGGCTCTCCAGACGGGTCGCCACCCCGTGGAGCCGCTCCCCGAAGTCCGAGGTGAGCGTGATGTCGTTCTGGACCTGCGTCGCCCCCGTCGCCGCCTGCGCCGTCTCGGCGGCGCGCTCGAGCACCAGCGGGTCGTCCGCGACTCCCTCCAGACGCACCGAGTCGCCCTGGACCTCGACCCTCGCATCGGAGAGCCCCTCGACCTTGGCGAGCGCTGCCAACGCCCGCGCCTCCTTCGCCGCCGCCTGCTCGTCGAGGCCCGCCCTCCCCGGGTCACCCGCCGCGGCCCGGTCGACCTCGACCGATCCGGAGCCGTCCCCGCCGCCGGTGTCCTGCCCGAAGGCCGGCGCAGCCAGGGTCACCACCGCCAGCACACCAGCCAACGCTCTTCTGCCCAGCCCGATCCACATCATGACCGCCCTCCGGGCCGGCTCCAACAAAGCACCCCGGCCCATACTTCTATAGGCCGGGGTGGAGGGGAAGGGGATCGTTTATGCCCGGGCGTCCCGCATATCGCGGATCGTGTCGTGGTCCTGCTTCACCGAGGCGTACTGCCGGTGCAGCACCGCGTTGAGGGGGCTGCCCGCGGTCTCCTTGAGCACCGTCTCGTAGCACTCCTTGATCGCGTCCTCGCCGCGCTCGACCTCGGCCAGCATGGCGTGCTCGTCGCCCCTCTGGATCGTGCCCCGGATGCCGACCCACCAGCGGTGGATCGTGCCCTTGAGCGTGCCCGAGTCCTTCGGCTCCTGGTCGTTCATGCCGACCACCCGCTGCAGCTCGCGAGAGAACTCCTCACGCCGCGCTCCGCACCGCCGGAAGTAGTTGGCGATGTCGGGGTTCTCGATTTTCTCCGCGGCCTCGGCGAAGCCCTCGCTGCTGTCGATGTTGATCTCGATCAGGTCCTGCAGACCGCTCACAGTCTCGTCCTTGAGTGTGGTAATCGTCTCCATGGTGTGTGTCCTTTCTGCTTGTGCGCACCTTCGCATCTCTCTGGCTGTCCGGCTCTGCCCTCGGTCGCCGACCGGGGCGCTCAGCCGCCGTCCGTCGCGTCCTCGACCTCGTCGACGGTGTCGTCGATCGCGTCGCCGACCTCATCGCCCGCGTCCTCGAGGGCGTCACCGGCGTCGTCGACTACGTCGCCCAGATCGTCCGGCTCGTTGTCGCACCCCCCGAGCATCGGCACGGCGCCGAGCAGGGCCACCGCAGCGAGCGGGAGGAGCGGTTTGTTCAGGGTTTGCTTCTTCATGGGTTGCTCCTTGAGCTGTGTGGCGGCCCGGCACGGCGCCGTACCGCGGGTGGCAACGACACGTCAGATCTGCACCTTGGTCCCGCCGCGACGGAACAGGCCCGCAACAAGCGACAGGAGGAACAGCACGACAAAGACGAAGAACAGGATCTTCGCGATCGACGCGGCCCCGGCGGCGATGCCGCCAAAGCCAAAGACCGCGGCGATGATCGCGATGATGAAGAATCCGAGTGCCCAACCAAGCATGGCTATTTCCTTTCGTGTGCCGCGATTCACGAGGGGTGGAGCATCCCGTTCCGGCACTGCCGAGATGGTCCGTGTTGTCTTGCTACGCACCAGAACTATGCGGCCACACCCTGAACGCACCGTGTCGCCGGCGTGAAACCCCGCTCATTCTGCGGCTTAGTCGTTGGCGTCACGGGCCGTGTCGGCGACCGCGTCCCCCGCAGCCTCCACGTCCTTGCCGACACCCTCGACCGTGTTGCAACCGGCAACAATCGCCAGCGACGCCGCCGCGGCACCCGCCGCCAGCACGCGAACGACCGGGGAGGGACTCTTGACCGCCGTCTGCTTCGTGATATGCATCATGGTCTCCTGTGTGTCTGGGCCGCGGGACCGCCGCGACTGGTTCGTACAGGAAGCTTCGTCGCCACCCGTGGAGCCCCGGTGACGTGTGCATGAAAGCCCGTTCATACTGCAACACAAACCAGCCCACCCCTCTACGCCACAACGGGGCCCAGCCCCGCGAGGACGCACCGAACCGCCGCCGCGGCGCGGCGCAGCGTTCCCCAAACCAGGCCCGGCGAGGTAGAATGGATCCACGCTGATCGAACGGTCCGCGCCCCATCGAGGGGCGCACCGCACGGGGAGGAATCATGCGAATCCTGGTGATCGAGGACAACCCGAAGATGGCCGCGGGAATCGAACGGGGCCTGCGAGAGAACGGCTACGCCGTCGATGTGTGCCACTCCGGCTTCGAGGGCGAGGACCTCGCCGCCGGCGGGAGCTACGACGCGTTGATTCTGGACCTGATGCTGCCGGACCGCGACGGTGTCGAGGTTTGCCGGAACCTCCGACGCAGGTCTGTCGCCGTGAAGATCCTCATGCTCACCGCGCTCTCGGGGACCGACGACAAGGTCAGCGGCCTCGACGCCGGCGCCGACGACTATCTCACCAAGCCGTTCGAGTTCGAGGAACTGCTCGCGCGGCTGCGGGCGCTCTTCCGGCGCGGCGAGGCCTCCGAGGGCCGCACCCTCCGGTGCGACGACCTCGAGCTCGATCTCTACTCCCGGCGCGCCACCCGCGGCGACTGCACCGTGGAGCTCTCCAACAAGGAGTTCGGCCTCCTGGAATACCTCATGCGGAACCCCGACCGCGTGCTCAGCCGCTCCCAGATCGGCGAGAAGGTCTGGGACATGAATTTCGAGCCCGACAGCAACGTCATCGATGTCTACATCTCCACGCTCCGCAAAAAGGTCGACCGCGGCCACGAGCGCGAGCTCATCCACACCGTCAAGGGTGCCGGCTACCGCTTCGGCGTCATGAGCTAGCCGTGCCGCACCGCGGGCGCCCCACACTCCGGAAACGCCTCACCCTCCGGGCGAGGCTGACGATCTGGGTCGTCTCCATCTTCGTGCTGATCCAGGTCGTGACCGGCCTGGGCTTCTGGCTCTACCAGCGCTCGGCCGACCGCGGGCTGTTCAACGACCGCCTCGTCAAGCGGGCGATGCTCATCGCCTCGCGGATCAGAGACGAATACGACTTCCTCGACGAGGCGGCGCTCGACGCCCTCGTCCAGGGCACCCTCGACCCGCTCGAGTTCGGCCGCTTCCAGGTTGACGTCGTCGACGGACAGGGCATCAGCCTGCTGCGGAGCGAGACCCGCTGGCCCGTCATCGGCAGGCAGATCGTCGCCCTGATCGACCGCGCGCAGGGATACGCCCTCCGCGCCGTGCCCGACGCCCCCGCGGGGTTCGAATCGGCCGAGCAGACCAAGGTCTTCGCGATCGGCGTCGCGATCCCGGAGATCCCCAACGCCTACCTCGTCGTCGTCACCACCGACATGTTCTACGCGAGACAGACCGCGCTGATCCTCCGCATCCTCCTCGTCGGAGGGCTCTTCGGCACCATCGCGAGCATGATCAGCGGCTGGATCATCGCCGGCGTCGCCGTCGAACCGCTCCGACGGCTCGCGGGCATCGCCGACAAACTCGTCCCCACCACGGTCAAGCAGGCATCCGACGAACCCGTGATCGACGAGGTCGAAGAGACCCCCGAGATCCAACAGCTCGCCAGCGAGCTGCACGCCGCGAAGGTCCGCATCCGGGAGGCCTTCGCCGCCCAGGAGCGCTTCCTCTCCAACATCTCCCACGAGATCAAGACCCCCATCGCCACGCTGCAGCTCGAGGCCCAGACGCTCGACCGGAGCCGGCTCTCCCCCGAGGGCAGGGAGTTCGTCGAATCGGCCGAGGACGAGATGCGCAAGCTCGGGCGGCTGGTGGAGAGCTTCCTGACGCTCACACGGGTCCGCGACGGACAGGGCGAGGCCACCCCCCACAGGTGCGGCGCCAACGAACTGGTCATGGAGTCGCTCGAAGACTGCGTGCTCATGGCCGAACAGCACAGCGTCCGCCTCGACGTGCAGCTCGCCGACAGCGAAGAAGCGCTGGACGCCACCGTCGCCGGCGACCCCGAGCTGCTCCGCACCATGATCAACAACCTGGTCCGCAACGCCATCCGCTTCACCCCTCGCAACGGCCGCGTGCGCGTCCGCGCAACCGTCCGGGACGCCAAGTTCTGCATCGCCGTCCGCGACGAGGGCCCCGGGCTCCCCCCCGAGCTGCTCGAAGAGGTCTTCAACCGGTTCGTCCAGAGCTCGGATGAAACCCGACGGAAACGCGGCCACGGCCTCGGGCTGGCCATCGCGCAGGGCATCGCCGAACTCCACGGCGGACAGATCCAGGTCAGAAACGTCGAGCCAAACGGCGCCGAGTTCACCGCCGAACTCCCGCTGCTCACACCCGCCGCGAGCGAACCCGCCCCACCGCCCGATCCGCAGCCCGCGCCGGATCCCCAACCTTGACAAGCGCAAATCCCGGGTGAATGCTTCCCCGCCTGCCGATGCCGCCAGGATGTTCCGTGCACACGCCCTCCGACGACGATGGGCCCGGAGAGTCCCGCGTGGCGTCAACTCTGCCAGCCTTCCGCCCAGTGCCCAGCCTCCCGGAGCGCCCCCTCCGCGACCCGCACCACCGGTGTGCGCGCATCCCGCGACGCCGCCCGGAGCGCGCCACTCGTCGAGCGCAACGCAACCACACGCCGCCCCGGACCCAACCCCCGCACCGCCCGGCGTGTACCGCCCACCCCTTGCTGTAGACCGCGTTCCCGTTCCCACGCAGGAGCTCACGACGCATGAACTTCCTCCGAAGCCTCCTCGACACCGGCGACTACCCCGCGCGCTGGACCTGCGGCAACTGGTCCGCCTTCGAGGGGTGGCTGCACATCGTCTCGGACCTCCTGATCTTCTGCGCCTACACGGCCATCCCGACCGCGCTGGCGCTGCTGATGCTCAGGCGCCGGACCGCAGCATTCCCCGTCATCGCCTGGCTCTTCGTGGCATTCATCCTCTGCTGCGGCTTCACCCACGCCATCGAGGCCTCGATCTTCTGGTGGCCGGCCTACCGCCTCAGCGGCCTCATGAAGGCCATCACCGCGGTCGTGTCCCTCGCCACCGCCGTCGCCACGATCCGGGCGCTCCCCGAGGCGATCGCCCTGCCCAGCGTCCGACGCGTCAACGCCGAGCTCACCGCCGCGCTCGAACGCGAGAAGTCGCTCGCCGAACAGATCACCGCCGCGCACGCCACACTCGAGCAACGGACAAGCGCGCTCGCCATCCGCGAACGCCGCATGCGCGAGGCCGTGGGCGCCGCCAAGGCCTGCGCCCTCCGCTGGGACGTCGAGACCGGCGAGGTGCTCTGGGAACTCGGGTTCGCCGAGGCCATGCGCTCCGCCGGGCTCGACTGGCACAGCGAGTTCAAGCACTGGAACCTGCTCCTCGACGCGTCCGCCGTCGAGTCCCTCCTCGAGAAGTCCAGGCACCACGCGTCCGAGGGCACCGTCATGCACGCCCGGCACGACCTGCTCGGGCACGAAGACACCTGGGACGTCCGCATGACAGCCACGCCCGACGCCTTCATCAAGGGCCAGCCCGCGACCATGTCCGGGCTGCTCGGCCTCGTGCCCTCGGCCGACTCCCGCGCCTGACCGCGTCGAGATCTCCGACAAATCCCGGGGCGGACCCGTCCGGCCCGCCCCGGGTCTCTCCTCCACCACTCACTTACCGATCGGTGTGGCTCGCAGACCGGTTCCGCCACACGGGCGTGCCGTCCTTCCAGAGCACGATCCGCTCGCCCTCAAGCCGGTTCACCACCGTGGCAAAGAAGAGCTCCTGGCCGTCCAGGCGGACCTTCCTCCCGATGATGCTCACCTCCGCGCCGTCAGGGAACCACATGTCCTCGGCGCTGACGTACCACCCCGGGCCGAGCACGACCTCGCGGTCGCCGTCGTCGGTCCGGACCACGATCGCCGTCGCGTTGGGCATGCCCTCGGCCACGTCCAGGCTCCGGGTCGAACGCACCGTGCCGTCAAAGTGCTCGTTCTCGCTGTCGCCGTACGCCTTGATCAGCCGATCGCTCCCGGACCAGCCACGCACCTGCCTGTCGATCTTCCACTCCTGCCGCTCGCGCGGGCGGAAGTCGACGACCTGCACGTCGAACACCCGGTAGACCGGCTCGAGCCTGGCCGGCGAGGCGAACACGCTCACCTGCTCCGGCATCGACTCGCACTCGAGCAGCATCTCGCGGTCGGCATCGATCCGCACCGTGTCGGTGCCCACCGACGCCACCGACCACGGGACGCACTTCACGTCGTCGGCGATCCCCAGGAAGTTCTCGTTCGGGTCCAGCATCACCATCGCGACCCGCCCGGACTCAAGCTCGAGCACCGCGTCGGCGATCTCACCGCCGTCGTCGTCCCGGGCGTGGGCCGACTTGCCGACAAGATCGGTCAGGCGGAGCAGCGGCGAGGTCGCCGTCGTGCCGCGTGCCTCGGCGTCCGCCCAGCCGCGGTCGGCGACATCCCAGCGGGGAGAGCCGTCCTTGTTGCGGATCGACAGCTCGCTGCCATCGATCGTCGCCGCCCGCGCCACCAGCCTGTTCTGCCCGTCGCGCGGGAGCACGTACGCCTCCGTGCTGATCGCGTCACCACGCATCGGCGCACCCGCCTGACTCATCACATACCACGACGGCCCGAGGATCACCGGACGGCTCGACCCGTCCGCCGCACGGACGTGCACGACCACTTGCTCCTCGCCCCACACGGTCGAGTCCCGCTGCACCTTGGTGATCGTGCCCTCGACCCGCTCGGTCTCGGCCCCGGCGATGCCCGCGGCATACGCGTCGCGCTTCTCAGCGTCGAGCGACCGCATCATCTCGCGGTACGTCTCGGTCAACTCCTCGGTCCAATCGTCCGAGTCCAGCTCCAGCCACTCGTCAGAGCCGGACGCCGGCGCCCGCTCCAGCCGCTCGGGCGTGACGTCGAGCGTCAGCCGGCTCTTGGCCGCGTCGTACCCGAACGCGCCGTACGGCACCGCAACGAGCTTCCCGCCGATGCCCAGCAGCCCGCCGTCCCGGAGCACGACCGACATGATCCTGCCGTTCCCGCGGTTGACCACGATGTCATCGACCGACCCGAGCTTCTCGCCGTTGGCGTTGTACACCGACGAGCCGAGAACCGTGCCCGACTTGACAAAGTGCAACACCCTCGCCCTGGCCCGGTCACCGTCCCGCGCATCGGCGGGCTGATCACGGAGCGTGGAGAGGTCCGACGGCCGCGCGTCGTCGCGCCCCGTCTGCGCGGCCGCGAGCCCCGCAGAGAGCGACGTCCCGGCAACAAGCGTGAGAAGAAGTCCGGCCCCGGTGTTTCGCGTATACATGTTCGTTCCTTTCCATGAGGTCGCCAAGAGGACGCCGAAAGAACGACGCTGCCTCAGAGGACTTCGGTGCCTCGTGCCGACCGACCTCCGCGTCGGCACAGGAACTATCGGGACCGGGATTGAAACGACCGTGACTGTTGGGTAAAAGCGCATTCATTCGTGCGCAGTCGGCACCGGGCCGCCGCGACCGCACAGAACATGAAGGCCCTTTCATCCCCGAGCAACCCGCCGCTCACGCGCCTCACCCATCATGCGTTGCGGGCAGTGCATACACGTCCGCTCACCGAACCCATGACCCGGAGGCGCACACCGTGGACATCCTGAAGATACTGCTCGCGATCCTGCTCCCGCCCGTCGGCGTCCTGCTCGAGGTCGGACCGACCGGACACTTCTGGCTCAACATCCTGCTCACACTGCTGGGCTACATCCCCGGCATCGTCCACGCCGTGTGGGTGATCGCGAGCAAGTAGCCCGCACGCTCGAGCCACAAAGAGCGATGCCGGCCCTCCCCGGCGGACGCGACTCGAGCACGTGCGTCCGCCCGATCCCCGCGCCGCTACGCACCAGTCTCCGAACCGCCGACACCGCGCTCAGGCGTCACCCCCGCATCAGCCCTCTCTGACGACCCGGCCCGGCTCACCTGCCCGACGCCGCCTCGATCCCCTCACCCGTCGTCGCGCCCCTGATCGCCGCCGCAGCCGCCGCGCGCCCCGTGCCGTCGTAGAACCCGCCCACCTTCTCCCTCGCCGACGCAAACTTCGGATGCGAAGCCCCGATCGACCGCAACACCCGCCGCAGCCCCTCGATCAGGAGCGGCTCCGCCTCCTCGACCCGGCCGAGCCGCTCCAGGCACAACCCCAGCCCGATCCGAGCATCCCCCCGCGCCCAGTGCCCGTCGGGCAGGCTCGACTCATCCTGCGCGAGCATCCGCTCGTACAACGCTTTCGCCTCCTCCACCCGACCCAGCGTGAGGCGTGTCTCGGCCAGGTTCGACACCGTCAGCAGGGTGTCGAGATGCGCAAGCCCGAGCGACTGCTCCCGCAGCCGCGCCGCCTCGGCAAACTGCCTCTCCGCCTCCTCGTACCGCCCGGTCTGATAGAGCGTGTTGCCCAGCGAGTTGACCGCCATAAGCCGGATCGGATGCCCCTCGTCGAGCCGCTGGTCCATCACCGCCAGCGCTGCGCGCAGCAACGACTCGGCCTCGTCGTACCGCCCGAGATCGGTCAGCGACCACGCGAGCGCGCCCATCGTCGTGAGCGTCCGCGGGTCGGCCTCGCCCAGCACTTCCAGCCTGCCCGCGTACGCCTCGCGGTACAGCGGTTCGGCCTCCGCCGGACGGTCGAGCGAGATGTACAGGCCCGCCAGGTTGTGGATCGAGGTCAGCGTGCTCGGGTCTCGATCGCCAAACGCCGCCCGCTTCCCTTCCAGCGTGTCGGCCAGGAGCGGGGCCGCCTCGGCCAGCCGCCCCATCTGCAGGTAGGCCACCGCGAGATTGCCCTTCGTTCTGAGGATCTCGTCGGCGTCGGGCTCCGGGCCCGACTCGAAGAACTCCAGGTTGGTCCGGATCACACCGATCGCGTCGGTGTACCGCCCCTGGTTCATCAGGTTCGTCGCCAGCGACGCCATCGCGTTGACCGAGTCCGGCGTCGGCTCGCCGGACGGCGACACCTGCAACACCGCAGCCCGGCGCCAGTGCGGCTCGGCCGCGCCGGCGATCCCCAGCCGCTCGAACGCCTGCGCCAGCGTCAGCCGGATCGCCGCCTCAACCTCCGGCTGCTCCGGGAACCGCCCCTCAATACGCTCCGCCGCCCGCTCAAGCACCTCCCGCATCGTGATGTCCGGCGATTCGGCCCGGGTCGGGTCGGCCGCCGAGAGCAGGTCCTCGTTCAGAAACTCGTTGATAGCCTCCGCGATCGCCGTCTGGCTCCGAGCCTCGGTCACGCTCGCCTGCAGCGCCGTCTCCGCCCGCGTCGCCCGGATCAGCCCCAGCGCCGTCGCCACAAAGCCCCCGACAAAGACCAGCAGCACACAGGCCGCGCTCCACACCAGAACCCGGTGCCGCGAGGCCAGCTTCGACAGGACATACGCCGTCGTCGGTGGCCGCGCGACAATCGGCTCGTTCTGCAGATACCGGCGAAGATCCGCCGCCAGAGCCGCAGCATCCGCGTACCGCCGCCCGGGCTCCGCCGCGAGAGCCTTCAGCACGACCGTCCCGATGTCGCCGGGCAGATCCCGGCCCACCGTGCCGAAGGACGTCTCCTGCGCGCGCTGCAGCGCAAGCACAGCCTGCGGAAACGAGGTCCCCGAAAGCTCGCACAGCCGCCGCCCGCTCAGCAGCTCATACGCCACCGCCCCGAGCGAGTACACATCGCTCCTGACATCGATCTCGCCCGAGTCGCCCGCCAGCTGCTCCGGGCTCATATACGCCAGCGTCCCGATCATCGCGCCCGACTCGGTCCGCATCGTCGCCAGCATCGTGTCCGGGTCGGTCGTGCTCGCGACCCCGAAGTCGAGCACCTTCGGCCTGCCATCCGCCGTCACCATGATGTTCGAGGGCTTCAGATCCCGATGCACGACGCCGCGCCCGTGCGCGTGCCCCACCGCGTCGCACACCTCCGCCAGCAGCGCGACCCGCTCCCGCAGCCCGAGCCCCCGCCGCGCAGCGTGCTCGAGCAGCTCCGACCCGTCCACATACTCCATCGCAAAGAACGGCCGCTCCGAACCGCCCGCCCTGTACGTCCCGACCTCGTAGATCGCCGCGATGCCCGGGTGCGTCAGCCGCGCGAGCAGCTCCGACTCCTGCTCAAACCGCCGCAGCCGGCCGGGAGTCACCAGGCTCGGATGCAGCACCTTGAGCGCCACGCGGCGGCGCGGGTGCAACTGCTCGGCCTCGTACACCAGCCCCATCCCGCCCTCGCCGATGAGCCCGACCAGCCGATAGCCGGGAAACCCCTCCGCAACCGCGCCCATCGCCGGCGTCGCCGGCCGCAGCAGCCCCGACACCGACGGCACCGCGGGCGTATCGAGCGCATCCCACGCCCCCGAGCGCTTCAGCAACGACTCAACCTCGTCGCACAACGCCGCGTCCTGCGCGCGCAGCTCTTCAATCGCCCGCGCCCGCTCGTTCCCCCCGAGCGCGTGGATCGCGTCGAACCGCTCCCGGATCTGCGCAGCCCGCTCCATCACTCGCCCCCCTCGAGTTCCCGGCGAAGCCACGCCCTGGCGAACGTCCAGTCCGCCTCGACAGTCCCGTGCGACACCCCCACCACTTCCGCAGCCTCGGCGATCGTCAACCCCCCAAAGAACCGAAGCTCAACCACCCGCGCCGACCGCTCGTGAAACGCCGCCAGCCGCGCGAGCGCTTCGTCCAGCGCGAGCGTTTCCACCCCCGGCGCTCCCTCCTCCGCCGACGCCACGCCGCTCAGCGTGATCCGGTCCCACCCCCCGCCGCGCTTTGCCGACGCCCTCGCCCTCGCGTGGTCCACCAGGACCTGCCGCATCGCCCGGGCCGCGATGCCAAGAAACCGCGCCCGACCGCTCGCGTGCCGGTCCGGAGAGTTGACAAGCTTGAGATACGCCTCGTTGACCAGCGCCGTCGGTTGAAGCGTGTGATCCCCCCGCTCCCGACGCATGTACGCCGCAGCGATCAGACGCAGCTCCTCGTGCACCGCCTCCATCGAAGGGAGCGGCCCCCCGACAACATCGCCGTCGGAGGGCCGTCCGTCGCTCGGCTGCGCTCTGGAGTGATCGGTCATCGCGGGGCACATCTCGTTTCCGCCGGGCCCGCCACGCCACTTCGGCGAGCGGGAGTCCCGACATCCGAGCCGAGAGTCTACCCGAACGAACCGAACCGCCCCAACCCTCACCTGCCGACCGCCTTCGCCCCGTTGAAGTCCTCGATGAACGCGATCGCGTCCTCGATCGTCACGCGGCCGAAGGGCTCGGCGATGTCCGCCACGGGACGTCCCCCGCCGAACCCGCCGAAGAACCGCCGGATGTCCTCCACATCGACCTTGCCGAACGGGGCCGCAACATCCGCCTTCCGCGTCACCACCAGCTGCAGCGTGTCGGGACGCGACACCACCCGCATCTGCCACGGCGAGATGTCGGGCAGGATGATCGTGTCGAACGACTCGTCGATCGTCCACTCGCCGGTGTCGTCTCCGCCGATGACGGTCATCCGGTCGCCGAACGCGGGCGAGTAGCCGTCCGGCAGCGTCACGCGCAGCGTGCCGCCGAGCACGCCCGTGCCGCGGCCGCGGATCGCTCCGTCCTCGCTGTCGGCATCCGGCTCGAACTCCACGTGCAGCGTGTGATCGGCCTCGGTCACCAGGCCCACGTCCTCGGCCGTGATGTCCACGCCCAACCCCAGCGACATGTGCCCCGCGTGATCAACATCCCGCAGCGTGATCGCCGAGCCGCGCATCTCGATGGCGCCGTCACCGACAGTCTCCATATCGCCGCCCTGCACCACGACCGGCTCATCACCGAGCATCCGCACCGGGGCCCCATCGGCGATCAACCGGCCCTGCTGGCCGCCGCCGCTGAAGTCCTGCTCGAGGAACACCCCGGCCAGCTCGATCGCTCCATCACCCTCGGCCCTGATCGTGCCGTTGTTCCACTGGTCCTCTCCGGAGAGCCGGAGCACGCCGCTGGATGAGTCCGCAGCGATCACCGACTGGTTCCAGTACGCGCCCGAGTACTCGCCGTAGCCGCGGAGCTCGCCGCCCGTGATAGTCAAGCCCGCCGCGGCCGGCAGGATCGGCCCGCCCGCAAACCGCACCGCGCCATCGATGATGTCGAAGAACCCGCCGAATCCTGCGGTGTCGCCGCTCAGCGTCAGCGTGCCGCCGCCGCGCTTGCGGAACGTCGAGGTCTCGGGGTTGCCCTCGAGAGTGCCGGAGAAGGTGAAGTCGCCCCCGGGCTCGCCGACGGTGAAGGTCTGGCTGCCGAGCGCGACAGTGCCGGCGCCCTCGATCGTCGGGGCGTTCACTGCGCCGAAGGGTGAGAACGTGCCGTCCGCCTCGACAGTGATGCTCGCCGCGCCGCCCACAGCGGAGTCAGAGAGGCTCAGGGTGCCCTGAGTGACGAGAATCGAGCCGCCCGTCAGGTCATTCACACCCGTCAAGGCATGCGTGCCGTGGCCGACCTTGACAAATTCTTGCACGCCACGAAGGCTGCCCGGGAACGAGCCGCCCTGATCCCCCATGCCGACATGCAGCTCAATCCCGGCGTCTGAGTAGATCGCACCCGTCCCGGCGAGTGAGCCAATGCGGTGCGGGAAGAAGGGCACTCGGTACTGGAGATGGATCTGGTCCGACGGATTGGGCACCGAAATGGTCATGGGGGATTCGAGATTCAGGTCGACCAGGATGACACCCCCGTCGGCCTCCAACGTGCCGACAAACTCCGGCAACTGCCCCTTGATGGCCAACGGTTCATCCCCCACGAACCGGACGGTGCCGTCTCCGACGATTCGGCCATACACGAGACCCTCTTCGAGAACGAGCGTGTGGCCATCCAGATCGACGGTCCCGTCCATGGCCGAGAGGCGTCGAATCAACGAGTCATCCACCAGCCGGAGCACGCCCCGATCCCGGATCTCGACGCGGCTCAACGCCTCCGGGTCGATTTCCAGCACGCCGTCCCTGACGACCCAGTTGCACAGACTCCCCGACGCGATCCTGAGCGTGCCCGAGCCGATCTTCTCCGCCCTGGTCGACGTTCCGAGCTCCGAGATCGTGACGCGGCCGGACGCCGCGGTGTTGATCGACCCGCCGAGGCACGCGACCGGAATCGCGATCGTCATCGGCGCGTCAAAGCGCAGCGTTCCGCCCTGTCCAAACGGATCCATCATGACGTGAACGGTGTTGCTCAACGCTCCCAGGTGCCACGCCTCCGACACCGCGAGCTCTCCGTGCCCCGAGATCTCGATCCCACCCGTGATCGTGTGTTGTTGCCTGTTGGCGGGACGCAACTCCACCGTACCCCAATCGACTTCGAACCCCGACGTGCCGCCCAGCGGGGTCTCCAGCACAAGAGGTTCACGCTGGCCGCCGGAAATCAGGCACTTGCCGGCGCCGGGAGCCGGCCTCAGCTTCAGCGGCAAGCCGGTGATCCTTGCCGTGCCTTCGTGGCGGCCGCGAGACATACTCGAGACGCTGAGAAAGTCCCGGAGGTTGTTGAACGCCTCGAAATCACCGTCCACCACGAACTCAAACACCAGCCTGTTCATCGCGTCCGGATGCAACGACGGCTTGACAAAGTCCTCCCAGTTCGCCGAGTCGTTCATCGAGCCCGTCTCGGGCGCCCCGTTCGGGTTCCACCACCGATACGTCGTCTCCTGCGCCACCGCCGCCGACCCGGTCATCCCCACGCACGCCACCAGGGCGATCGCACGAGCCCTCGAGCGGCTGCGGTGCCGGGAGGTGAGAAGCTGGGAAAGAGATCGGGTCTGAGAAACGGCCATAGCGGTGTCCTTTCAGTGTGCGGTGTCTGACCACCTGCACCTGCGGCTTCCGCGTCCGCTCTCCCCAGACCAAGATCAAAGAACCTCGCCACCCCCCACACCGCACCTCCCGCGCCACCGGCACCGGCGCCGGCCCCCGACCCTCAAAGAGCCTCCACCACCCCCGACACCGAGCGCGCAGAAAATGCCCCCCGAAGGACTCGAACCTTCAACCCGCTGATTAAGAGTCAGCTGCTCTGCCGATTGAGCTAGGGAGGCGTTCGGGGGTTCATCAACACACCCCAACACACCAGCGACCGCCAGGGGGCTACCCCGTCGATCGCAGCACCAGCATGGTACCCGCCCGCCGCCCGGCGTCCAGCCCCGCACCGCCGATTCGTTGACCAACCCCCACGCCCGCGCTACCGTTGCCGCCGGACTCCGGAGGTTCCGATCGGCCGACAGGCCCGTCCCCGCCCCCAAAGACCGGCCAGATCGATACGGTTCTCGCCTCCGGCGACGCTTGGAAAGGATCCACGCTCATGCTCCCAGGTCAAAGACAGAGCTACGGCCGCACCCGCCGCCGCCGCGCACACGACGCCCTCACCGCCCCCAAGCACGGCATGTGCCCCCTCAGCGGCATGCCCAAGCTCCCCCACAGGGCCTGCAAAGAGTCCGGCTACGTCCGTCCCGGTCTGAAGATCTCGGTGCCCAAGCTCGGCATCGGCGTCCCGAGGGACTGATTCCGTGCGACTCGCAATCGACGTGATGGGTGGGGACAACGCCCCCGACGCTGTCCTCAAGGGATGCGTCGAGGCACTCGCCCTCCTCGCGCCCGAAGACCGGCTCGTCCTCATCGGCGACGAACCAACCATCCGCGAACTCCTCGAAGAGTACGGGTGCTCCGATGACAGATTCATCATCGAGCACGCCAGCCAGACCATCGAGATGTCCGACTCCCCCGCCATGGCGGTGCGGACCAAAAAGGACAGCTCCATCGTCCGCATGGCCCTCCGCGGCTCGCGCAAGCACGAGGACCCCGTCGACGGCATCATCAGCGCCGGAAACACCGGCGCATGCGTCGCCGCATCCATCATGCACATGAAACGGCTCCCCGGCGTCCACCGACCCGGCATCGCCGTCACCATCCCCGCATTCCACGGCCCCGTCGTCCTCTGCGACGCAGGAGCCAACCCCGAGCCCACCGCCGTCCACCTCTGGCAGTACGGCGTCATGGCCGATGTCTACGCCCGCGGCACGCTCGGCATCGAGAGCCCCCGCGTCGCCCTCATGAACATCGGCGCCGAAGAAGGCAAGGGCTCCGACCTCATCCGCCACACCCGCGACCTCCTCCGCAACACCCCCGACCTCAACTTCATCGGCTTCGTCGAGGGCCGCGACTTCTTCGACGGCGTCGCCGACGTCATCATCACCGACGGCTTCGTCGGCAACACCGTCCTCAAGATGGCCGAGGGCCTCGCCAAGAGCCTCTTCGCCGCCATCGCCCAGGAGGTCTTCGAGGCCGACCCCAACCTCGCCCTCCAGTTCGAACCGGTCGTCAAGCAGATCTACGCCAAGAACGACTACCACGAGTACGGCGGCGCCCCGCTCCTCGGTGTCAACGGCAGCTGCTTCATCTCCCACGGGTCGAGCGAATCCCGCACCATCAAGGCCGCGATCCGCAACGCCCGCGACTACGTCACCAAGCACGTCAACGACGAGATCGCCGCCCGCATCCAGAGCCTCGAGCAGGCCGCTACCCCGCAACGAGAGCCCGCATGAGCCCCGCGCCGACCGGCGGAGACCCCACGCCCCGCTCGGGCATCGCGATCATCGGCACCGGGTCGGCCGTGCCCCAACGCCGGGTCACCAACACCGACCTCGAAGCGTGCATGGACACCTCCGACGAGTGGATCGTCCAACGCACCGGCATCCGCACCCGACACATCCACGACCCCAAGTCCGGCGAGAGCACCGAGAGCCTCGCCACCGAGGCCGCGCAGAACGCCCTCGACGCGGCCGGTGTCACCGCCGACCAGCTCGACCTCATCGTCTGCGGCACGATGACCCCGGACATGCCCACCCCCAGCGTCGCCAACCTCCTCACCGCCTCGCTCGGCGCACGCACCATCCCCGCCTTCGACCTCAACGCCGCGTGCTCGGGGTTCGTCTACGCGATGAACACCGCCCACGCCCTCATGACCACCGCCCCCTACACCACCGCCCTCGTCCTCGGCGTCGACTGCGTCACGAAGTTCTGCAAGTTCTCCAACCTCGACCGCAGCTCGGCCGTCCTCTTCGGCGACGCCGGCGGCGCCTGCGTCCTCTCCGCCACCGGCGACACCTCCAGAGGCCTCATCGCCCAGGCCATGCACTCAGACGGCGACGGCGCAAAGCACCTCTACATCCCGACCAACACACACTCGTTCCTCAACCCCGACGACACCGACGACGGCAGGCTCAACACCATCGTCATGAACGGCCGCAACGTCTTCAAGTTCGCCGTCAGCACCTTCCCCGAACTCATCAGCCAGACCCTCGACAAGGCCGGCCTCGCGCCCGAAGACATCGACCACTACATCTGCCACCAGTCCAACGCCCGCATCCTCGCCGCCGCCCGCGAACGCTTCAGCATCCCCGAAGAGAAGTTCTACGTGAACATCGAACGCTACGGCAACACCGTCGGCGCCTCGGTCCCCCTCATCCTCGACCAGCAGACCCGCGCCGGCCGCGTCAAGCCCGGCGACCGCGTCATGTTCCTCGCCTTCGGCGCAGGCCTCACCTGGGCCAGCAGCCTGTGGCAGGTCTGAACACCCGCCCCTCAGGAACTCGGCCATGAAAGCCATCCTCCTCGCCACCGCCGCAGGCCTCTGCTGGGGCGTCGGCGAGCTGTTCACCAAGAGCGTCCTCCACACCCACAAGGTCGGGCCCCTCACCGCCATCGCCGTCCGCTCCACCGTCGCCCTCCCCGTCCTCTGGATCGCCTACTACATCGCCGTCCACGTCACCCGCGCCGAGCCCGCCGACTGGCGCACCGCCGCCGGCACCCCCACGCTCCTCAAACTCGTCCTCGGCTCCGGCCTCATCGCAGGCGCCGCCGCGATGATCTGCTTCTACGCCGCACTCAACGTCGGCGAGATCTCCCGAGTCAAGCCCATCGCCTTCGCCCTCGCCCCCGCGGTCGCCAGCCTGCTCGCCTTCGTCGTGCTCCACGAGCCCCTCACCGCGCGCAAAGCCCTCGGCATCACCGCGATCCTCCTCGGCGTCTTCCTGCTCACCGGCAAGTAGCACACCGCCCGGCCGCAACACCCAGCGCAGACCCCCCACTCCGCCAGTGCCCCGCAAGCCGCCGACATCAGGCCCCGCGGGCCCGATCGGGCCCCCGCGGCAACCGCGCCCCGCCCGAGCCGGTACACCACGACGCCAGCCCCGCCCGGGAGTCAATGCCTGAACACCCCCCCGCCCAGCACACCCCGCCCCCCACCGCCCGAACCCCTCTGGCGGCTCGGCTGGTCGTTCTGGATCCTCCTCCCCCTGGCCGTCGCCCTCGCCATCGTCTACTTCACCGGCTACGACCTGCGGACGCAGATCCAGACGCTCGTCGCCGAGCGGCTCGGCATCCCCACGCTCTTCTGGTTCACCGTCCGCGGCATCACCGCCAACAGCATGGCGATCGGCCGGATGCCGCCCTTCCCCATGTTCACCGTCATCGCGGCGTGGTGCGTCCTCGTCGGCCCCGCCATACACCCGCGCCGGTTCGGACGCTGGCGCGGCGTCCTCCTCCTGCTGCTTGGGCTCGCCGCGCCCGGGCTCTGGCTCACCCTCCACGGCGTGGTATACGACTGGTTCCCGGCCAACGACCCCCGCATCATCGCGCCGATGAGACAGGCCATCGGGGCCCTCGTGTCCCAGACCGGGCTCGCCCTGCTCGGCGCGGTCGCCGTGCTCGTGCTCTTCCGCGCCCGCCTCATCGCGCTGTCGCTGGTGATGCTCGGCCTGCTCGGTGCCTGGGTCACCATCGAGTCCGACTGGAACCTCGGCGGCGGAGAACTGCTCCTGCCGAAGACCTACGCGTGGCTCGGCTTCGCGTGGGTCTCGTGGCTCTTCAACCCATTGCTCCTGGCCGCCTCCGTCCACTGGGGCATCACCGCCCGGCGGGCCCTCAAACCCGAGTGGGCGTGCCAAGCCTGCGGCTACGACATGCGCGACAGCCCGTCCGAACAATGCCCCGAGTGCGGCGCACACGCCCCGGGCGCAGGCGCCGAGACCGCAGAGACGCGTTGACCGCGCCCGCGACGCCCCCTCAGCACATCGTCATCCCGCCGTCCACCGCGATCACCTGCCCGGTCAGGAACCCCGCGTCATCGGCCGTGACATACGCCACCGCCGCCGCGATGTCCCCGCCCTCGCCCAGACGCTTGATCGCCATCATGTCCTTGACCTTGTTGGTCACGTCCTCCGGCAGGTTCGCCGTCATGTCCGTCTGGATGAACCCCGGCGCCACCACGTTGCACGTGATCCCCTTGCCGCCGAGCTCACGCGCCACCGTCTTGCTCAGGCCCACCAGCCCGCTCTTGGCCGCGGCATAATTCGCCTGCCCCGAGTTCCCCACCAGCCCGCTCGTCGACGCGATGTTCACGATCCGACCGAACCGCTGCTTCATCATCGCCCGCGCGCACGCCCGTATCGCCACAAACGCGCTCGTCAGATTCACCGACACGACCTCGTCCCACTCCTCATCACTCATCCGCAGCAGCAGGTTGTCCCGCGTGATCCCCGCGTTGTTCACCAGGATGTCCAGCCGCCCGTGCTCCTTGACGATCCCGTCGAGCGCCGCAGCCCACGCCGCGCGGTCGCCGACATCCGCCGCTACCGCGCTCGCCGCACCGCCCGCCGCCTCGATCTCCGCCTTGACCGCCTCCAGCGGCCCGGCCGACCGCGAGACCAGCACCACGTGCCGCCCGTCCGCCGCCAGCCGCATCGCGATCGACTTGCCGATCCCCCGACTCGCCCCCGTCACCACCGCGACCCGCGCCTGATCACCCACGCCATACCCCTTTCCACAAACCTGACCGCGCAAGCCTCACGCCCGCGCACCAACGAACGCCGAGCGCAAGCCCGGGCCCCCCACCCGAATCTACTCAACCGCCGCCAGGCCGACGCCCGCTGTCACGACCCGGCCGCTGTCCACCACCATCACCGCCGGAGTCATCCCCACCGGCGTCCCCGGCACCCGCCGGAGCCCCGCCCAGCGACTCGATCAAGTCACGCAGCTGCTGCAACTGGTCCGGCGGAAGCACGCCCTCGAGCTGATCAAGCAGCTCCAGCAGCTTCGCCGGGTCCGGGTTGTTCGGATCGATCCCCAGCTGCTGCAGCTGCGCAAGGATCTCCGGCGACAGCCCGTCAACCCCGCCACCGCCGCCAAACCCAAGCGAAGGTCCAGAGTCCGCGAGCATCGCGCTCGACACTCCGTCCCACGCCGAGGCCCGCCCGCGCACCTGCCCGGTCGCCGGCCGCGCCGTAAACATCCAGTCGTCGAGCACCTTCCGCCCCGCCCAGAGCATGATGTACGCCCCGTCCGGGTCCTGCACCGCAAGGCCGACCTCGGCCCGCTCCGGCGCCCTGTCCAACCGCGCGCCGCCGTCGATCGACACGATCCGCACCGCCTCGATCTTCCCGGTCGCCTCGTACCACTGCCCGTCGCCGATCAGCTTGTCCAGCGCGACGTGATCGCTCCTGTCGAGCATCCCCCGCAGCGCCTCATCGTCACCCTGCGCGATCGCATCAGCCAGCCGGATCGCCGCCTCCGCGAGCCCACGGTCCACCGGGGCCGCGTCCTCGGCAAACTCCACCCGCGCATCGACGTTCATCGACTGCAGCACACTCCCCGCGTCCAGCGGCTTGGGCGCCTCGACCTTCGGCGGCGGAGGCGGGGGCGGCGGAGGCGCGGGCTCCTCCTTCTTGCACGAGGCAAGCCCCAACACCGAGACCGCCGTCATCGCGCACACCGCCCGGGCCATCGCCCGAGCACCGCGCTGCCTATTCCACCGAAGCTGGATCGTCATAACTCTTCACCTTTGTCCCGCGGTCTATCCGACGCATCAGCCCGCCCAGCGTCTTGCCCGGCGAAAGCTCCACAAACTCCGACCCGCCCCCACCCTGCGCATTCCCGATCAGCCACTGACAACACGCCGACCAACGCACCGGGCTCGTCAACTGCTCCACCAGCCGCTGGCGGACAGAGTCGGCCATGCTACCAGCCCCGCCAGCCCCGTGCGGCTCGCCTGTCACGTTCGACATCACCACGCACCCCGGCTCCGAAATCTCCGTCGCCGCCAGTGCCTCCCCCAGACGCTCCGCCGCCGGAGCCATCAGCGGCGAGTGGAACGCCCCAGCCACCGCCAGCGCCGTCGCCCGAAGCCCCATCTCCCCCGCCACAGCCACCGCCAGGTCACACGCGGCCTTGCTCCCGCTCACCACCACCTGCCCCGGAGCGTTGAAGTTCGCCGCGACCAGCACCTCCGTGCCCGCCGTGTCCGAAGCCCCCGCCGCGTTCTCCAGAGCCTTCACGCACACCGCCTCCGCCTGCGCCTCGTCCGCCCCGATCAACGCCACCATCCCGCTCGGCGACGACACCGCCGCGTCCTGCATCGCCCGACCCCGAAGCGCCACCAGCCGCAGCCCATCGGCAAACCCGATCGCCCCCGCCACGTGCAGCGCCGTGTACTCACCCAGCGACAGCCCCGCCGTCGCCGCGATCGGCACGTCCCCGAGCCTCGCCCGCACCCCCGCCAGACACGCCACCGACGACACATAGATCGCCGGCTGCGACACATCCGTCCGGTTCAGCACGTCCTCCGGCCCGCCAAAGCAGAGCTCCGACAACGCCGGCAACCCCCGGGTCGCCTCATCGCCCGCCCACAACTCCGCCATCAGCGCGTCGGCCTCGGCAAACACCGCCCGCGCCTCGTCCGACGCCTCGTGCCAGGCCTTCGCCATCCCCACCGCCTGCGCCCCCTGCCCCGGACACAACACAATCACGCCGTTATCACTGCTCATACCGCCATCCTAGGAGCCCCAAGCCCCAGCGCCAGCCCCCAGCCAAGAGCCCCAAGCGTCAGCGCCGGGCCAACCCCAAGAGCCCCAAGCGTCAACGCCGGGCCAACCCAAGAGCCCTAAGCGTCAGCGCCGGGCCCAACCAACAGCCCCAAGCGTCAGCGCCCGCCCAACATCCTCGCACTAAAACCGATCCACCATCCACCCACCATCCCCCGCAAACACCCCATCCACGACCGCCAGCGCCTCTCCCTCCACCCACCCCAACCCCGCAGCCGACGTCGCCGAGCAATACCCCGCATACACCGCCGCCAACCCCCGCACATCGCACCGCATCACCGCCACGCCGCGCACATCCCCGCGCGCACGCTCCACCTCCGCGCGCCCATCCGCCACCCGCACCCGCCACGCCCCCGCGTTCGCCTCCACCAAATCATCCTCCACCTCCACCACAAACTCCGCCCGCACACCCGGCGCATACCCCCGCGCCTCCAGCGCCTCCCTCACCAGGTTCAACCGCAACATCCACACATCCACAAACCGCGACGTGAAGTACTGCTGCCCCATCAGCCCCATCAGCGGATGCACCGCCGCCCCGTCAAACGTCGCGTCGTCCCCCACCGTCGCCAGATCGCTCAAAAACCCGAGCAGCCGCCGCCCGCCCCGCGCAGTCACAAACGCCAGATCCGACACCGCCACATCGTGCCGCCCCGTGCTCGCCTTGCGGCGCTGCGCAAAGAACACATACGCCTCCAGCGCCTCCCCCCCGCCGCCCTCGCCAAAGAACCCGAACCCGCGACGCACCTCGCCCCGGTTCGACCGCGTCCGCCCCCACACATACGCCCCGCGGTCCAGCATCCCGTCATACCGCGCCGCATACCGCGCATAACACGCCGCGATCGCCGGCTGGTCCGCGTCCGTCAGCTCCCGCACCACCATCCCCCGCTCACGCACCCCCACCGTCCGCAAAGGCAGCGTCGTCTGAAACACCACCCCCGCCTGCTCATACCCCACCTGCCGGTACAGCGACTGCGTCGACGCAAACAGACACGACACCGGCACCCCGCGAGCCGCAGCGTCCCGCACCTGCGCGCGCATCAACCGCAACCCCGCACCCTTCCCCCGCCCCTCCGGAGGCACCGCCACCCCCGCGATCCCCTCCATCTCCACGCTCCGCCCGCCAAAGTACTGCCCCATCGGGATCACAATCAACGACGCCGCCAACGACCCGTCCGCCTCCCGCAGCACGCGCAGATGCTCATACCCCGCCTGATCGCGCAACCACTCGACCGCGCCCTCAAGCGTGCCCCCAAACGCCAGCGAACAGAACCGCGCCGCCGCCGCCTGCGCACCCGAGTCGTCAAGCCCCGGCGCCTCATACCCATTGTCACGCACCGCCATACCCCCCGCCGCGCATCCCCGTCGCAGCCTCTTCAAGCGACCGAAGCCTCGACCCCGCCGGCAGCAGCGTCGCCATCATCACCACACCCAGCGCCAGCACCGCCAGCGGCAGCAACTCGCCATAGACCAAGACCAACACCCCGCCAAACAACCCGAAGCCCTCCGCCATCGCCGCCCGCGCGATCGTCGAAACCATCAGCAGCCGCACCAGCCCCGCGTGCCCCGCCGCGTCGTCCTTACGCGACTCCCACACCCGCCTCGCCCGCGTCCTCGCCGCCGCGCCCACCACAATGAACCCCACGACCCCGGCCAGCGTCACCGCCCCAAGCGCGATCCACATCACACCCGGGATCCCCGCCGCCTCCCCCCCGGTGCCGCCACGCTCCTCCGCGCCGGTCAACGAGAGAAACACCGTCACCACACCGAAGAGCACCACGCCCGCCGCCATCGCCCCGACCAGCGCGGGCAGCACCCGCATCTGCTCCGCGGCGGTCTTCGTCTGCGTCGTCGCCATCGCGCACCTCCAACCCGGAGTCTACCCCCAAACCCCGCTCCAGCCACCAACGACAAGAGCCCCGACCAAACGGCCGGGGCTCTTGCAAATGTCTCACGCTCAGGTCCGCGTCGGCCTCAGGCTTCCGCAGCCATCTTCTCCGCCTTGCGGCGGGCGTCGTCCAGCGTGCCGACGTACATGAACGCCGACTCGGGCAGGTCGTCGCCCTCGCCGTTGCACAGACGCTCGAAGCTGTCGATCGTGTCCTCCAGGCTCGTGTACACGCCCGGGAAGCCCGTGAAGACCTCCGCCACGTAGAACGGCTGCGAGAGGAAGCGCTCGATCTTGCGGGCGCGGCTCACGATCAGCTTGTCCTCTTCCGAGAGCTCGTCCACACCCAGAATCGCGATGATGTCCTGCAGGTCCTTGTACCGCTGCAGAATCACCTGCACCCGGCGGGACACGTCGTAGTGACGCTGACCGATGATCCCCGGGTCCAGGATCCGAGACGTCGACGCCAGCGGGTCCACCGCCGGGAAGATGCCCTTCTCCGCGATACCACGCGCCAGCACGACGAACGCATCAAGGTGCGCAAACGCCGTCGCCGGGGCCGGGTCGGTCAGGTCGTCCGCCGGCACATAAATGGCCTGCACCGACGTGATCGCGCCCTTGCTCGTCGAGGTGATCCGCTCCTGCAGCTCGCCCATCTCCGTCGAGAGCGTCGGCTGATACCCCACCGCCGAGGGCATACGCCCCAGCAGCGCAGACACCTCAGAACCCGCCTGCGTAAAGCGGAAGATGTTGTCGACGAAGATCATCGTCTCCTTACCCGACTCATCACGGAACTCCTCGGCCATCGTCAGGCCCGAGAGCGCCACGCGGAGACGAGCACCCGGAGGCTCGTTCATCTGACCGAACACCATCGCCACCTTGTCGAGCACGTGCGCCGTCTGCCCGTTCTCGTCGGTGTACTCCGCCTCCTGCATTTCACGCCAGAGGTCGTTGCCCTCACGGGTACGCTCACCCACGCCGCAGAACACGGAATATCCGCCGAACTCACGGGCAACACGGGCGATCATCTCCTGGATGATGACCGTCTTGCCCACGCCCGCACCACCGAACAGACCGATCTTGCCGCCCCGCACAAACGGGCAGAGCATGTCGATCACCTTGATGCCCGTCGGCAGAATCTCCGTGTTCGGGTTCAGCTGGCTGAACTCCGGCGGCTCACGGTGGATCGGCATCATCTTGCTGGCCGTCGCCGGGCCACGCTTGTCGATCGGCTCGCCGAGCAGGTTGAACACCCGACCCAGCACGTTCTCGCCCACCGGCACCATCACCGGGCTGCCCGTGTCCTCGCACGTCATCCCGCGCGTCAGACCGTCCGTCGAACCAAGCGCCACCGCCCGAACCCGACCGCCGCCCAGGTGCGACTGCACCTCGCCGGTCAGCCGCAGCGTGCCGGTCTGCGTCTCCGCCTCGACCCTCACCGCGTTGTAGATCTCAGGGAGCTGGTCCTCGGGGAACCTCGCGTCAAAGGTCGAACCGATGACCTGTGTAATCGTGCCTGTCGAAGCCATGAACGCGCCTTTCGTTTCGTCGAAAACCGTCGCAATTCCAACGCTGCCGCACCCACACGGGGGACGAACCGGAGCCCCTGCCCCGCCCCCGCCGAGCGGGTCACAACAATAGCTCCCAACCCTCCCCGCGGCCAATCACGACACGAAAGACCAACCACCCAAACCACACCCCAATACCCCGCTAAACCCCTACCACCCCCGCCGAACCTCATACCACCACGCCTCCATCGCCGCGTCCCGAGCCGAACCGTCCGCCGACACCACCGCCGCACCCACCCCCGCATCCCGCGGCGGCACCAATTCCACCAACCTCGCCACCACCCGCGACCGCTCCTCCCCCGCCGTCCGCACCACCAGATGCCACAGCGTCAGCCCGTCCCGCACCCGCGCCGCCTCCAGCAGCCCGTCCAACGCCCCCGCCTCACCCCGCTCCACACCCTCCACCAACCCCCCAAACCCCTCGCCCGCATCCTCAAACCACGGCAACCCCGGCACCCCGCCCGCCCCCAGCCGACACACCGACCCCGCCGGCACGCGGCTCACGCTCGCAAACCCGCCCGACACCGCCGCCTCCCCGGTGTTCCGAAGCTCCACCCACCCCCCCGTCACCCGAAGCACACCGCTCCCGTCCGCCTCCACATCCATCTCGTACGCACACCCCATGTCCACCGCCGTCGCCCCCGGCGTGTCCACAAAGAACAGCCGCGGCGGCGCATAGATAAACGCTTCGATCGACCCCTCCGCCAACTCCAACCGGTGCTCCCCCTCCCCCGCGCGCACCAGCCGCACCCGCGAGTCCGGCCCCACCGTCACCCGCCCCACCGCGTCCGACGCCACCTCGACCGCCTCACTCGCCCCCGTCGCGATCCACGCCCCCGCCGACCACACCGCCCCCGCCTCCCCGCCCGAGCCCGCAACCCGACGCCACGACTCCAGGTCCACCGCGCCCCCGCCCCACGGCCCAAACACCCACACCCCCGCCGCCAGCGTCACCACCGCCGCCATCGCCAACACCGACCGCCGGATCACCAGCCGCCGACGCCCCCCGCCCGCACCGACTTCCTCCGCCCCCCGCTCCAACCGCGCCATCAGCCCGTCCACATCCCCGTCCCACCGCGCCCCGCGCAGCGCCGACTCCACATCCCGCTCCGCCCCATCCGGCGCACCGACACCATCCACCAGCCAGTCCGGCCCATCCCGACGCCCATCGCTCCCACCATGCACCTTGCCGCTCATCGCGCACCCTCCGCCATCGCCGCCCGAAGCCGCCCCACGCCCCGGTGCAGATTCACCCGCACCGCGCCCGGCGACATCCGCAGACACATCCCGATCTGCCCCCCGGTCATCCCCACCACAAACCGCAGCACCAACACCTCCCGATACTTCTCCGGCAACGCCCACACCATCGCCAACACCTCATCTGTCCGCGGATCCCGACCCGAAACCTCCGAGCCCGCCGCCCCACCGCTCACCAGCTCGCGCGCACTCCGCCGCCCGCTCGCCCGCGCCCAGTCCGCAGCCCGGCTCCGCGCAATCGACACCAGCCACGCCCCCACCGCCGCCCCGTCACGCAACTCACCAAGCCGGCGCCACGCCACCACAAACACCTCCTGCGTCACATCCTCCGCCTCGCTCCGCCCGGCCCGGCCCAGCCTCGCCAGCACCACGCCGTGCACCATCGACACGTGCCGCCGATACAGCACCGCAAACGCCTCCCGATCCCCACCCCCCGCGCGCACAACCAACTCCCGATCCGACGCCTCACCCCCCCCGTCCGCGCACCGAGCGCACCAAACGTCCCCCGCCCCAGCGCCCGCCCCGCCACGCGAATTCCCCCCATCCAGCATCAAGCCACAAACAACTCCGCCCGCACCACACCCCCCAAGTCACCCCTCCCA
>JBICHP010000025.1:0-2073 GCA_043100935.1 Phycisphaerales bacterium JB054 | reverse complement strand
GCGGGGCCTCCCCCGCCGCGCCTCCGGGGCCGGGCGGCAGGCCCGGACACCCGGCCGCGACCGGTCGTGCAACCCCCAGGATCCCGCGCGGACTCGGCGGGGTGCCCCGGTCGCGACCGGGCGCGTCCGTCGCGGTCCCCGCTCCGCTACCCGAGCTTGCCGTCCTTGGCCGCTCGCCGCCGCTGCCGCTCCTCGCGCATCAGCTCGGACCGCTGCTGGGCGGCGAGCTTGCTGATCACGACATCGCGCTCGTCCTCGTCATCTCCGCCGGCGTGGTAGGCGTCCACCGGATCGCCCGCCGGCTCGCTCTCGCCCCCGGACAGGTCCGACCGCCGGGGGGCATCATCGTCGGCCGGTGCGCTCTCGATGGGGGTCCCGAGCTGCACCTCGCGGACTCGACCCTGCTTCGATTCCTCGGCCCGCGCCCGCAGGTACGTCGATCTCTTGATCGCCTTGGTCATCGTCGATGGCGAGCAGCCGACAAGCCGGGCGAGCTCGTTGCGGCCCGGGAAGAACCCGCCGTGCTTCTTGACGTGCGCCTCGGCCGCCGCCATGGCCTCCTTCCACGAGACGCCCCCGCCCGGGGCCGCCTCGTCGGGCGGCGCCGCGCCGCCCTGCAGCGCGGCCTGGATCACGGGCGCGCGCGCCTCCCGGAACGCCGCGGCGACCTCTCCGGCATTCGCCAGCGCGACCGGCGCGGGGGCCGGCCCCCCGCCCGATCTCACCTCAACCAGCCGCCCTTCGCCCCGGACGGGCGGCCGGTTGGCCTGGTGGCCGGTGCGGAGGACGAACTCGAGCGCCCGCTGGCGGCTCCCGACGAACGCGGCGGCGCCCGGGCTCGGGGCTTCGATGTCCAGGTCGTTGCGGGCGATCGCCCCCTGCTCGGTCAGCCGCCAGCGGTCAAGCCCCGTCCTCGTGAAGCGGAAGGGGGTCGAGGCGGCGGCGTCTTTGGTCTTCCACGCGGCGAAGGCCGGGCCCCACATCGTCCACACCTCCGCGGCGACCGGCTCCAGCGCCTCGACGACGCCGTACTCGCCGGTCGCGTCGATGGTGCACTCGATCGCCGGGGCCTGACCCGCGAACTCGCCGCGGACGCCGATCCGTCGCTCGACAAGCCCGGCGGCGACCAGCAGGAACACCGCCCGCTGCTCCGCCGCGCTCAGTTCGTCGTGGTCGAAGTCGGTCCACCGCTCCGGGATGGAGCGGAGCAGGCTCTCAACGGCGGCGGCGACATCCGTGGTGGTCATGCCGGGGCAGGATACGGGCCGGGCCGGCCCCCGGCCGCCGTTTGCGTATCCAAAGGGGGGAGCGGGGACCCAGGAGGAGCCGCATGGACGCGTACGAGAAGGTCAGAGGCTACATCGAGGCCAACGGCGGCGAGTTCGGCCGCTGGTTCGTGGGGGTCGCCGCCGACCCCAAGGACCGCCTGGTCTGCGAGCACTCCTTCAACCACCAGACCGGCAGGGCCATCGTGGTCGGAACGCTGTCGATGCGAGAAGCACTGGCCGCCGAGTCGGCCCTGCGGAGGGGCCACGGCTGCTGTGGATGGAAGGAACTCCCGGACGAGGCCGCGAGGTTCGTCTACGCGTTCCTGATGACCGCCACCACGCGGCCGGGCGTGTGAGCAATCCGCCGAGCATGGGTCTGCGCCAGCGCCCGGGTGGGGGCGGGCGATACCACTCGAGCATGGAATGCGCGGCGCGGCCGCGCGGAGCAAGCGCATGGACGCGACCCGCGACCCCGACAGCATGGCCGAGCAGGAGCGCCGCGGCGAGGTCGAGCGCATCCTCGCGCGGGGCCTGGTGCGGGCCGTGCGCCTGGCCCGGGCGCGAACATCCCCGCCCGGGGGCGAGCCCGCAGAATCCTCCCCCACATGCCTTGAACTGTCCGCCGATCCCGGGCTCAGTGTGGCTCCGCGGCCCGCGGGTTAGGGGCCGCGTCTCGATGTCAAGACAAGGAGCCGCCATGCCCGTGACCATCGCCCACCAGATCGACGCCCTCCAGCGCATGACCACCTCGGAGCTCGCCGAGCGCTTCGCCGCGCTGCACGGCTACCCGTGCCGCACCCGCCAC
>JBICHP010000024.1:0-3152 GCA_043100935.1 Phycisphaerales bacterium JB054 | reverse complement strand
TCCACCATCACCGGCGTGACGGACAACGTCCACAAGGACAGCTCCGGGAACCGGAACTTCGATGTGCTCTATTCCATGGACGAGTTGTACCGGCTCACCCGGGCCGAGGAGGGCACGCTGTCCGGAACCATCTCCAACCGCTCCCGTGACGAGCAGTGGCTCGATTCCTCCAGCGGCCTGGGCCTCTCCCAGACCGGCAACTGGCTCCACCGCCGGCTCGACCTGGACGGGAACGGGACCTTCGGAGGCACGGGCGAGCTGGACGAGACCAACACCTTCAGCCTCGCCAACGAGCTCAAGGCCCGGAACACCGACTCCTCCGGCGGCGACGAGTTCACCTTCGCCTACGACAAGGTCGGCAACCAGACCGACGACGGCGAGGACTACGACTACGTCTACGACGCCTTCGGCCGCCTCATGGAGGTCAAGAACCGCTCCACCTCGGCGATCGTCGCGGAGTACGAGTACAACGGCCTCGGGTTCCGCACCGGCTGGCACTACGACGCGGACGCTGACGGGGATGTCGACTCCAACGATCCCTGGTACTGGTTCTGCTACGACGACCAGTGGCGGATCGTCGCCACATTCCGGGACACGGACGCGAACCCCAAGGAGGTCTTCATCCACCACAACGCCGGCCTCGGCGGCTACGGCGGTTCGTCGTACATCGACAGCGTGATCCTCCGAGACCGAGACGCCAACACCGCCTGGACCGCCGAGGCCGACTCCACGCGCGAGGAGCGGCGGTACTACTGTCAGAATTGGCGTGCCGATGTGAGCGCGATCCTGACCAACAACGGCAAGATGGTCGAGTGGGTGAAGTACTCGGCGTACGGCGTGCCCTATGCGCTGCCGGCGGGCGACACCGACTCCGACGGGGACTTCGACGCGACCGACGTTGTCAACATCCTGTTCAGCGGCGGCTACGACGTGCGCCAGGACGCCGAGCTCGACGGCGATGTGGATTCGGGCGATTCGACGCACGCCAACTCGATCACCGGCGGGTACCAGACGCTCGGCCGCGGCGTGCTGTCGAGCACCGCCGTCAACAACCGCCGCGGCTACGCCGGCTACGAGTACGACCCCACCTTCGAGGGCGCCGACCGGCACCTGTACCATGCGCGGCACCGGGTGTACGACGCGGATATCGGGCGGCTCCTGCGCCGGGACCCCCTGGGGTACCTCGACGGCATGAGCATGTACGCCTATGTCCAGGGGATGGCGGTCATCGCGGCCGATCCGTGGGGCCTGCTCACCTGTGTGGGCGGGTGCAACGTGCCACCGGTCAATTCTCCTCCCCCGGGCGGCGGCGGCGGGCCTCCGAGCTGCGCCGGCGGAACCTGCGGCACGCCGCAGGCGCCCGGGCCGAGCACGAATCCGGGAGGCGGTGGGCCGCCCCTCTGTGCGGGCGGGGCGTGTGGGATCCCGATCGACAACTCGATGCCGGATGGAGGGGGAACGCCGCTCTACTGCGCTGGTTCAGCATGCTCCGTTCCTCCCACCTGCCCCACCAGCGGCGGCAATGGTGGTGGCGGTGACGGAGGTGACGGTGACGAAGGCGGGGGCGGAGGTGGTGGCGGAGGTGGCGGCGGCGGAGGCTCCGGTGGAAGCGGTTCCGGTGGTGGAGGAAGCAGCGGATCATCTGGTGGCGGCAGTTCCGGATCTGGACAGTCTTGGTCTCAGTGCTTCGAGAACTGCATGGACGACTACTACGGCGGCGAGAGCTGGATGGCATGCGCAGGGTTTCTTGGCGTTGACTTCCTCTTCTCACCGACTGACAAGACCGAAAAGGAGCTCAAGCGCCCGCACAAGAAAACAAAGAAAACTACCCGAGCGAGGCGATGGGCGATCAAGCTTCGTCTACCAAAACCGGTCCGATCAGCCGTAAAGGGGCTTGGCCGAGCGGGTGCGGGAGTCGTCGGCAAGGTCGGAGCTGCCGCGAGTTGTGGCTACGCCGCAGGGGTGAGCGCTTCCTGCGCAGGAATCTGTGCCGCGGACCAGAACTCCTTCTAGGACGCCTTCATGCTACTTGCGCTGAAACTCGCGGTCGGCGTTTTAGTTGCAGTCCTTGCCATCATGGTTGTGTATGCCACTGCAACTGGATGGGTCGTGCGATTAAGGGAGCGAGCTGATTACCGGCAGCGATGCCGGGAACGTGACGCAAGACATGCATCAAAGCCCGTCAAAGCTATTCATGCCGAGGATTGGGAAGGACCACCGACCAACTTCGCTAGATTCAAACGAATATGGACCTCTCTCGCTTCTCATCTGGAGATTGATCCGGAGCTCATGAGACCATCGGATAGAGTCGCCGACATCATGGTCTCCACGGAGCACTATGGCGTAGATAGCGACGACCTCATCGATTTCTTCTTGGAGTTTCTGCCCCGCTCAGATCCCGACGAGGTACTCCAGGAAGTCGCCGGTGACGAGAGTGAGTCTGTTGGCGATCTTGTGCGCGCAGTGGTTGTACGTCAGCAGTGACATGGGCCACGGCCGATGATGACGAATCCGGATCACCAGCCGCGGTGGGCTAAATGCCCGAAGTGTTCCACTCCTCAGCCGACGGCCGATTTGCGAAGTCAGCGATGCCCAGAGCACCTGCGGCCACGATCGCCAAGCAGACTGTGGCCCGGGGTCGCGCAGCAAAATCGCTGGAGCGATGCCCAAGGGTTCGGATGTTGAAGCAGATCAGCCGCTCACGCGGCGCGGTGATACGAGCGGAGCAGCCCGCCGAGGCGCTCGCGGCACTCGACGCGATCGACGGGCTCCGACTCGGCCTCACCGTCGATCAACCGGTTGCCCAGCCCTTGATGGTTGCGATCCAGGTGATAATGGGCAGCGAACTCATCGATGGCGTGGCGCAGGTGGCGCTCGCCAATCGGAACTATCCTCGACAGGCACTCCTGCTTGATCGATCGCACGAACCGCTCCGCATAGGCGTTCAGGTTTGGGCTCTGCGGCGGGAGCAGGACCGGCTCGACGCCGGCGGACCGCAGCAGCGCCGGAAAGTCGCCGCGGAAGAGCGGGTCGCGGTCGTGGACAGGGTCACCTGACAAGTGCTCGGATGTAGGGATTGCGTCCAACGGGTCTATCCGTGGCGCGACCGTAGCCTCCCATGCCAATCGCGAGCCAGGAGTTCCCCTGCCCGC
>JBICHP010000023.1:0-58418 GCA_043100935.1 Phycisphaerales bacterium JB054 | reverse complement strand
CCTTTCTTCCCCCCCAACCCCTCCGGACGCGTGCCCGCCCCCCCCGGCCGGTTTACGAGCCCCGCTCTGCGGGCGTAGCTCAATTGGATAGAGCACCTGACTACGGATCAGGAGGTTAGGGGTTCGAATCCCTTCGCCCGTGTTTCTGCTTGCAGCGGCCCGTCAGGGCCGTTTTTCGTGCGCCAGCCGAGCCCAGCGACTCCCCCCACGCCCAACCCACCACCGCTACTCGACAACCGTCACGTGCCCCACCTTTCGGCCCGGCTTCTCCGCCTTGCCGTAGGCGTGCAGCCGCAGGCCGTCCTCCCGCAGCAGCTCCGAAGCCGAGGGGATCGAGCCGATGAGATTCCGCATCTCCCACCCGCAGATCGTCCGCGTCGAACCGAGCGGCCAGCCGAGCACCGCCCGCAGGTGATTCTCGAACTGATCGCACGCCGCCGCGTCGATCGTCCAGTGGCCGGAGTTGTGCACCCGCGGCGCCATCTCGCTGGCCAGCAGTTCGCCGCCGGCGGTCTCGAAGAGCTCCACCGCGAGCACGCCGACGTACCCCAGCCCCTCCATGAGCGAGGCGATCCCCGCGCGCGCACGATCGAGCGCGGCCGGGTTGGCCGCCGGCCCGGCCGGGGTGGATCGCACGAGAATGCCGCCGGAGTGCTCGTTGCAGACCGGGTCGTAGTGCCGAACCTCGCCGTCTCTGCTGCGCACCGAGAGGATCGAGATCTCCCTCTCGAACGCGACGAACCCCTCAAGGACCAGCCGCACGGGAGCGCCCCCAGATGATCGCGGCGCGCCCAGAGCCGCCCACGCCCCCGCGATGTCCGTCGCGTCGCGGAGCACCGCCTGGCCCTTCCCGTCGTACCCGCCGCGGCAGGTCTTGAGCACCGCGGGCAGGCCGATGGCCTCGACCGCGTCTCGCAGCTGCGCCTCGCTCTCGACGAGTTGGTGGGGTGCCGGCTCGAGGCCGTGCGCGCGCAGGAGCGCCTTCTCTTCCATCCGGTCCTGAGCGGCGCCGAGCGCCGCGACCGCCGGGTGCGTCGCGACCCGGGCCGCGCACCACGCCGCGGCCTCCACCGGGACGTTCTCAAACTCGTACGTCACCACATCGCACCCGTCGATAAGCCGCCCGAGGGCCGCCTCGTGGCGGAAGTCCCCCACCACCAGCTCTGTCAGCTGACCGGCGCAGGCGTCGGCGTTGGGGTCGAGGCACCGCACCTGGGTGCCGATCCGGTGCCCGGCCATGGCGAGCATCCGCCCGAGCTGTCCGCCGCCGAGGACGCCGACAATCACCGGCCGCGTCCCTGCTCAGGTGCCGGCAGGCTGGGGTCCGGGTCGCCGAGCACCTTCGAGGTCTGGGCCGCGCGGTACCGCTCCACGGCCGCCCGGATCTCCGGACGCGAGAGCCCGACGATCGACGCGGCCAGGATGCCAGCGTTGGTCGCTCCGGCCTTGCCGATGGCGAGCGTGCCGACCGGCACCCCCGCCGGCATCTGCACGATCGAGAGCAGCGAGTCCATCCCCTGCAGGGCTTTGCTCTGCACGGGGACGCCGAGCACCGGCAGAGAGGTCTTGGACGCGACCATGCCGGGCAGATGGGCCGCCCCGCCCGCGCCGGCGATGATGACCTCCACCCCCCGGGCCGCGGCCCCGGCGGCAAACTCGAACAGGAGATCGGGCGTCCGGTGGGCGCTGACCACCCGCGACTCGTGCGCCACACCCAGCGCCTCGAGCGTCTCGCACGCGTGCGACATGGTCCCCCAGTCGCTCCGTGATCCCATGATGACCGCAACGAGGGGGTTCACTGGTGATTCTCCTTGGGGGTCTCGCATCCGGCCCCCGAGTTCGGGTGACGTCGGCGGATGCTAGCGGAGGCTCACCCCGCACGCCTTCCGGACCGGACATCCGCCCTCGGGCAGCGGCACCGCACGGCCCGAGCCGAACCGCGAAACTTTTTCACACCCGGGGAATGAACGACCCGGCAAATCGGCTTGCAACTGAAGTACACACTCGTTTACTCACGAGAACCGGAACGGCACGGACAGGGCGGGCCGCGGAGCGCGGCGGAGAACTGATGGATCGTCTGCGGCACGACCCCGCCCGTGCCGAACCCGGCGGGCCCTGACGCATCGAGACAGACCGCGAGGGAGCGAACACCGGCGCACGTCGGCCGGCGATCACGTGCGCACCGGGTGCGCCAACACAACAGAGAACCCGCTTCGGATTGCGTTGATCTCGGAGCCAAACCACGTGAAAGAAGGAGTAGCAGGAATGAACAACGTACAGAAACTGATCGTTCTCGGCGTGGCCGGTGCTGCGGGCGCAGCCGCTTCGGCCCAGCCGGTGTTGATCCAGGTCACCGTCGAGAACCTCGCCCCGACCAACAGCATCTCGTACGCGCCGCTGCGCATCGGCTTTGGCAACGGCACGTTCGACGCGTTCAACGAGGGCGAGGCGGCCGGTGCCGCGATCGTCTCCGTTGCCGAGGGCGGCTCGGGCTCGGCGTGGTTCCCCGCGTTCGAGGCGGCCGAGCCCGGCGCGGTGCTCGGGACCGTGCTCCCGGACCCCGCCGGTCCGCTCCTGCCCGGCCAGAGCGGCAGCGCCGTGTTTAGTGTTGACCCCGCGACCAACCAGTACTTCAGCTTCGCTGCGATGGTCGTGCCGAGCAACGACTACTTCATCGGCAACGACGACCCGATGGCGTACCGCGTGCTCGACGACAGCGGGAACCTGCTGCTCGGCTCCATCTCGCAGACCGGCGGCGACATCTGGGACGCCGGGTCCGAGGTGGACGGCCCGTTCGGCGCAGCGTTCCTCATGGGCTCGGACAACGGCGACCACATCGACGAGAACGGTGTTGTCACCCGCGATTTCCTGGACCTGGACGTGTTCAACGGCCTCGAGACCGCGGCGGGCTACATCTTCGATCGCCAGTTCGGGGCGAGCGACGAGGTCTACCGCATCAGCTTCGAGATCGTGCCCGCGCCCGGCGCGATGGGCGCTCTGGCGATGGGCGGCCTGCTGGCCATCCGACGCCGCCGCTGACCCGGGCGGCCATCGTGCCGCATGCCGAGATTGACACGCAGTGACGGGCCGCCCACGACAGGCGGCCCGCGCTGCGTATTGCATTCCTGCGCGCGCGGTCAGGGCAACGGCTCGGCCCAGCCCGGCAACACGCCGTCCCGCAGCCGCACCGAACCGTCGAAGTGCGCGGTGTTGAATCGGTCGCCCGAGCCGTGCAGCACCGCGAGCCGGTCCCGCACGTGCGCCTCGATCCGGAAGTCGATCACGCTGGCCGATCGCGTCGGCGGCGGGCCGTCGCTGTCGATCACCGCGGGCTGGGCGTCCACAAGCGCCGCGACCCGCTCCGGGAACCTCACCATCCCGAAGCGGATGTGCCCGGGGTTGTTCGGATCGTCGTAGCTGTCCGGGTCGCCGAGGTTCGGATCGGCGTGGCCGGTCGCGTTCATCGCGTAGGTTCGGGTCATGTCGCCGCCGAAGGCCCGGTTGGTCGTCGGACAGATCAACACCGTCCCCTCGTCGTAGAGCTCTCCGGCGGTCTCACCGGCCATGCCCGACGCCTCGAGCACGACCAACGCCCAGTTTGGAAAGGTGCCGTAGGGCTGGCCGATGGCCGGCCCGACACCGCTGTTGCTGTCGGCGTACATCTGGCACGCCAGGAACGACTGGCGGAGGTTCGACCCGCAGACCACCGCCTGCGCCGCGCGTCGGGCCCGGCCCAGCGCGGGCAGCAGCACGCCGATCAGCAGCGCGATCACCGCGATGACGACCAGAAGCTCGATCAGCGTAAACCCCGCGGCCAGATGTCCCCTGGGGGTCTTCGCCATGAGGCATTGTTGACCGCCCCACACCGGCACGCGCTTCGCTACCCTCTGGTCGGCAACGCGACCGTCCAAACGACCCCTCCCCGCACACCCCCGCCGGAAACGACTCATGCGCACCGCACACACACCGCTCCTCGCCGTCCTGCTGGCCGCCTGCATCACGAGTGCCGGCTGCGCCCAGTCGGGCAACGACGCGCCCGACCCGACCGATGTCCCCGCCTTCCAGATCCGCGACGGATACGCCGTCGAACTGGTCGTTGACGGGCTCCGCGGTGCCCGGTTCATGCAGCTCGGCGACGACGGGACGCTCTACATCTCCCGCCCGCGGCAGGAGGACATCGTCGCGTTCACACCCAACGAGAACGGCACGTACACCCAGCTCGGCACATTTGTCGACGGCCGCAAGCTCGTCCACGGCATGCACTTTGTGGACGGCTGGCTCTACTTCGCCTCCGACGGCCTGATCGAGCGTGCCCGAGACACCGACGGGGACGGCACCGCCGACGAGGTGGAGTCGGTCATCACGAACCTGCCCGATGGCGGCGGCCACTGGTGGCGGCCCGTCCTCGTCACCGACACGCACATCTACACCTCGATCGGCGACGGCGGCAACATCTCCGACCAGCAGGACACGGACCGCCAGAAGATCTGGCGCTTCAACCGCGACGGCTCGGGACGCACGCTCTTTGCCTCCGGCGTCCGCAACACCGAGAAGCTCCGCCTCCGCCCCGGCACCGACGAGGTCTGGGGGTTCGATCACGGCTCGGACAACTTCGGCGCGAGGATCGGCGACAAGCCCGGCAACCAGCCCGTCACCGACCTCAACCCGCCGGATGAGCTCAACCACTACCGGCAGGGTCATTTCTACGGCCACCCCTTCGTCACCGGGCTCCGCGTGCCGCGGTACGAGTTCCTCGACCGAGAAGACATTCACGAGCTTGCGGCAAACACCACCCCGCCCGAGTGGTCGATGGGAGCGCACTGGGCGTGCAACGGATGGACGTTCATCGACCCGGACGTCAACGCCGCGACCGAGGCGTTCCCCGCCGACTTCGGCGGCGACATCGTCGTCGCCGCGCACGGCTCCTGGAACAGCTCGGTGCGCGTCGGCTACACCGTCGCCCGGGTCGAGTTCGACGACGACCCGATCAACGAGGGCAAGCCCGTCGGCATGACGCCTCTCGTGCGGTGTCTGAGCGATTCGGGCGAAATCCTCGGCCGGCCGGTCGACGTGATCCACCACCCCGACGGCTCGCTGCTGTTCTCTGTCGACGCGCCCGCCGGACGCGTCTACCGCCTGCGGTACGTCGGTGACTGAGCGCGTCGGCCGGCACCCGGCCCGCGCGGGCCACGATCCCCTCGCATCCTCTACGCTTTGCTGCACGCCCACGGGCCCGTGGCGGAATTGGCAGACGCGGCGGACTTAAAATCCGCTTCCCGGCAACGGGAGTGAGGGTTCGAGACCCTCCGGGCCCATTACCACCAAGAAAACAGCCCGGGCCGAGCACAAGGCCTGACCCGGGCTGCAACTGGGAGTCTCCCGCGACGCAGGGCCGAACTGCTGGGCCCTCCGCGGCGAGGATCCCGCCCAGCCCGCCGCTTCGCTCGCCACCCGGCCGGTCATTCAGCCGGCCGCGGGACGCCTGCGCCGTTCAACACCGCCCGGACGCTGGCCCGGCGCACCGCCCGGGCCGCCCCGACCGTCGATCTCCTGACCGGCGCCGGGGCCTCCCCCCGGACCGCCGCCGGGACCGCGCCGGCGCACGGACTCGTCGGGCTCGCCACGCCAGAACCGCGGCACCGACGGGTACTCCTCGGTCACGACGTAGTAGTACGTGCCCTGCGGGAACTCCGGCGTGACGCCGAAGCGCCCGTTGCACTCGTCCAGGTCGCCGAGGCCCTCGACGTATTCCCAGTCCATGCCGAACGTCCCGTCGTACTTCCCGCCCGGGCCCTCCGGCGTCGTCGGCCGCGCGCCTTCCTTGAGCCGGTAGCTCGACCGCAGGGCCCGCACCTTCGAGTCCGCGTCAAAGGCGTCCTCATACCCCCACTCGCTGTAGATCGGGAACCCGTCGAACGCCCAACCGATCTGCACCATCTCCGCGTGGTCGGCGTGGCTGTGCAGTTCTTCGACGAGCCCGGTCGGCGTGCCGTGGTAGTGATACTTCCCGGTGGGCTGCACGTGGGCGTGGTTCATGTCCAAGCCCAGATCGACGCCGCCGCCGAGCGCTTCGTAGTTCCACGCCGAGCCCCCGCCAAAGGACCGCGCCTGCTCGGCCGTCCAGAACTCGCCGGTGCCCGAGTCGAAGATCACGCCGTTGAGCCCGATCCCGAACTCCGGCCGCGCCTCGATCGGCTCGTCGGCGAGCGTCGGGATCAGCGGCACCCTGACCTCGTGGTTCTGCGCGCGCAGCGCGTTGGGATTACCCCGGTTCGGGAACTCGCCGGTCTTGTGCGTGGGCAGGCCGTTGGCCCGGATCACCCGCGATGTTCCTTCGATGGTGATCGACACCGTCGGCGCCGGCAGGTCCACAACCTCCATCCTCCGCCCTCCCTCACCCGGCACGCCGGTGGGGCGTTCCGGCTGCGCGGGCTGCGCTGTCACGGACGCGTGCTGATGGGCTGTTGTGCCGGAGGCGTGGGTGTGCTCGTGCACCGTCTGCGCGGAGGCCGCGGCCACCACGACCGATCCCGCGATCCCCATCACCGACACGGCTGTACGCGACGAGAAGTACTCCATGACCCTCACTCTCTTTCTGACGGCCCCTGTGCGGGCCGCCTGTTCGTTGCTGAACTCCCGAGTTGACCCACGCCGCGGAGACCCGCCGCGTGACGAAGACGCCCCGGCCACGCTGGTGGCCGGGGCACCGGACCCACCGCACTACTGACCGCATCCGCTCGCGAACGCGTTGAGGTATGCCACCACGTCCGCCGAGTTCACCTGCCCATCGCCCGTGAAGTCGGCCGCCGCCTCGCGGGCACTGAATCGGTTCAGGAACTCGAGGACATCAACACTGCTGAGCGTGCCGATCGGTGCGGCGATATCCGCGGCGCAGATGCTCGCCCGCACAAACACGTCGTCCTGCAGTTCCAGACCGATGTCCGTGTTCCGCCGGATGATCTCGGCCAGGGTCGAGGCCTCAACCTCACGCACCAACTCGTCCGGCAGGTAGGCCTGGTACCAGAACCGATCACCGTCACGCAGCCGGAGGAACTGGTCCCGCAACACCCGGAAGAGTGTCTCGCCGACGAAGGCGTCGCGGTAGTTCGATTCGGCGAGCAACCCCACCCAGGCGTCCACATCGTCCGGGCTGGCGTAGGCCGCCGCGAGCCGGTCTCGGACCTCAGGATCGGTGTTGAACTCCGCGAAGCTCTGGACCCGGGGGAGGCCGTAGACGTAGCGGACGTCGTTGTAGCTCGGCAGCCCGTGGTCGCGTCCGCGCTGGATGTTCAGCGAGACGAGGTCAAACCCGCCCGAACCGGGAGGCCCGAAGAGGAAGTTCCGCAGGTCGTCCACCACGTAGGCGTCGACCTTCTGCGCGCTCTGGCTCGCCAGGCCGCGCAGCAGCGGCTCGATGCCGTCCTCGATGACCACCGAGGGGTTGAAGAACGAGGACGCCAGGTCGAGGTTGCCCGCGGCGATCTCGTTGCCGTTGGCGTCCAGCCGCAGGAGCTCGGTGGAGAGCATGGTGTGCCCCACCCGGTAGGCCGCGGTGGCGAACTCGTTGGCGATGCCGGCGTTGACCTCCGGCCTGTAGCCCCTGTAGGCGGGCAGCGCGTTCCTCCCGAGCAGCCTCGGCAGGAACTCCCTGTAGGTGATCGCCTGCATCTCGGCCGCGACGATGGCTCTGGCGTACTCGAAGATCTCGTCGCCCGAGAGCTCCGGGTGCTCCAGCGCGATCTCATCGGCGAGACGGTTGTGCTCTCGGACGAAGACCGTGTGCATGGCGGTCAGGCCGACCTGCTCGTTGGCGCGGATGTCGCCGCCAAGGAAGAACGACGGGTCGGCCGAGGAGGGCGCGTTGTCGAACCCGTTGACGTTGAAGGGCAGAAGATCGCCGGCGCTGGTCTTCATTCTGCCGGTGCCGTCGAGAGTGCGCAGCTCGTGCGTGCGCTCCTCTTCGGCGCCGTACACGTTGGTCGCGTCGATGTAGGCGGTCAGGTTGTTGACCTGCTCACGCACCCCGTCCACGAGCGACCACGCCGAGCGGTCCAGCGGGATCGTCGCGTCGCCGGTGCCGAACGGATCGAACCAGACATCGCCGGTCGGGACCGCGATATCGAACGCCTCGCTCGGCGACGCGAGGGGTGTCTCGGTGATGTCGTGGTCGACGAACTGCCCCCACTGCCACATGAAGTCGGAGTACCCGTGCAGGTTGGGGATGTAGGCGCCGTCCTGGGCGTGGACGGTGTTGCTGACAAACCGCGCACTCGGGCGGTCGGCACCGGCGGGCGTGCTCACCCCGTCGCCGTAGTCAGACGGCACGATGCGGATGAACTCCCCGCCCGCCGCACCCCACAGGGAGTGCGCGAGGTTGTTCCCGCTGCCGTCGATGGACCGGATATCGAACGGGAAGACCGCGGCCTCGCCGCCCCGCTCCCCCTGCCGCCCCTCGTTCTGGCCGCCGCCCGGTGCCACCCGCCGGTTCCGCTGCACGGGCGAGCGCTCGTCCGGCTTCACGTCCTGCGCATCCTGCGCAAAGGCCCCCGGGGTGACCGTGGCGACGGCCAAACCGGCGAGCAGGACTGTGATCTGGGCTCTTTTCATCACGATGTGCTCCTTGCAACTGTCCACGAGAACTCAACAGTCAGTTGTCGCCCGCCGCACGGCGTGTGACACAAATCCAAAAAAGAAAGAGCCCCGCGACACGGGCCGGCGGGGCAATTCGCACATTTTCCTGAAAGCGGTGTCACAGGACACGGATAGGCCGACAACACTCTCAGGCACCCCACCAACATTCTCCGGTGGGGCGGAGGTTCATCCAGTGCCGTTCCGTTCACACGCCCGCGATGGGCACGACATCTTCGAAATCCTCGTGCGCGAGAACGCGGACATGCTCACCGCGTTCCTGCGCAGCTCGCTCCACGATCCGTCGGATGTGGACGATCTGTTCCAGGAAACCATGGTTGTGGCGTGGCGGCGCCTCGACGACTACGACCGGTCGCTCCCGTTCGGCCCGTGGCTCCGCGGCATCGCCCGGAACCTCGTCCTCGCCCACTACCGAAAGCACGCCGCCGCGCCCCAGTGGTGCACACCCGAGGTTCTCGAAGGGATCGACCGCAGGTTCGAGACCCTCTCGGCGAAGGCGGGAGACTCCTTCCGCGACAGAATCGAGACACTCCTCGACTGCATCACCAAGCTCTCCGATCGCCTGCGCAGCGTGATCGAGATGACCTACGGCCGCGGCATGACCCACCGCGAGATCGCTCTGGCCACCAACGAGCAGGAGAGCACCATCCGCAAACGCGCACAGCGAGCACGAGAGGCGCTGCACGACTGCCTGATGGCCGGAGGGATCGAGCGATGACCGAGGGACGCAAACCACCCGTTCAGTCCAACGATCTTCCGGACGATCAGGAGAGCGGCCCGATCGATCCGGACAAGACCGCCGACGATCGGTTCGTCCACGGCCTGCTGCAGTTCATGCACCAGGACACCACGGAGCGCTGCGACGCCCGCGTCGAGCGCGCGATGCAGCAGATCCGCACCGCACCGCGAGACGCCGCCGCCCAACGACACCGCCGCCGACTGCTCCCCAGGATCGTGCAGCTGGCCACCGCCGCGATGCTCGCGCTGCTGACGATCACGCTCCTGATCGTGTCGCCACCGCCCAGGGCATACGCGATGGTCGACGCCGCGATCGAGGCGACACTCGCCGCCCCCGGCCTCCGGTACGAGATCCTCGCCGTCGATCAGGGACCGGGCACCCGGGCCGGCGAGCCTGCGCTTACAGCGACCGAGGTGGGACCGGCCGAACAGATGGGCATCCTCGACATGCGCGGCCAGTTCATGCGCGCGCGCATCACGACACCCTCCGGCGATGAGTTCGTCATGGGACGGGACGCCGCGGGCGAATGGTCGCTCCGGCGCGACGGCTCGGTGGTTCGAGAAGACGCCCGACGCGCCGCCCCGCGCTGGATCGACCTCGGCGAGCGCACCGTGCTCATCGGCTCGCTCGACAAGCTGCTCGCCGAGCTCCGCGACAACTTCGCGATCGAGTCCACCTCCACCGACACCACCGACGGCCGGCGGCGGATCACCGCCACCCGCCGCGCTGCGCCGGGCACGCCCGGCCCCGAAACGGTCGTCGTGTGGATCGACCCCGGCTCCGCGCTCGTCGAACGCCTCGAGATGCACTGGCCACCCCTCGGCCGTCCCGATGCGGCTCTCGCCCCGCGTCCGCGTGAGGACGGCTCCCGGCCCGACGGCCGCGGGCCGCCCGCGCCGCCCCGCCGGGGCCATCCGCAGATCCTCGAGGGCCCGCCCGGCTTCGGCCAGGGCCAGCACCCCGCCCCGCCGCGCGCGATTATCTTCCAGCGCGTCCAGACCGTCGATCTCACCGACGAGCAGTTCGCGCCCCCCTCGCCCTGAACCGCCGACCCGCCGCCCGAGACCGCCGAGCGCGTCTAACGACCGTCGCTGAACAGGTTGAGGAACAGCAGCACATCCTGGGTGTTGACCAGCCCGTCGCCGGTGTAGTCCGCCGCCGGGTCCGCCGTCGTGAACGCGTTGAGAAACCGCAGCACGTCCACGGTGTCGACCGTCCCGTCAAGGTTGAAATCGGCCGGGTGATGCCCGACCAGCACCACCACCGCCTCGAAGTCCGCCTGCCCGATCCCGCCGTCACGGTTCATGTCCGCGTAGGCGTCGAAATCCGGGTCGTCCCGGTCGCGACCCCGCAGCAGGAACGCCCGCACCGCGTCGGCACGCGTGAACGCGCCGTCGTGATCGAGGTCGCCCAGATCGGTCGGCGGGGTCGCGACCACGCGGAACGTCGCCTCGATCGTCGTACCCGCCAGTATCACGGCCGGCGCGTCCGTCCATTCGAGCCACACCGAGAGCGAGTCGTCGTTCGGGTTCGTCGTCCCCGCCAGATAGGCCTGCACGCCGAACTGCCCGCCCGGCACCGAGACGCTCTCAACCACAATCTCAAGGCTCGGGCCGCCGGGGTTCCACGTGGCGAGGGTGTCCTTGAGCAGCGAGAACGACCCGCCCACGCCGAGGGGGATCGGAGCCGCGAAGAGATGCCGGTCGCGCGGCGACTCGGGGATCTCGACGGTCCAGGCCGGACCGGCCGCGGGTTGGACGCTGAGGTACCTGGCGTCGTAGACGCCGTCACCGGCGCCGGCCAGCATGCTGCTGAACATCACGAGGCGGAAGGCGTCGAACCCCCGCCCGGTGCCGCCGGAAGCGAGTGTGATGTCGGCCCCGGCCACCCACGTGTAGCCGACCACCACCTCCGTGCGGCCGATCTCCAAGTCGGGCCAGAGGTGCCGCGTCGCCACGCTCGCGTTCGTGCCGTAGACGCCGGCGTTCTCGATCGCGATCCGGTCCTCCGCGTCGTTCGTCCCCGAGAAGACATCCGCGCCGAGCATGTCCGGGATCAGATCCAGCGGCTGGCCCTGAGGCCGGAACGACGGCCCGGTGACGACCGACGTCCCGAACGCCGAGGACGAACCGTCCTGAAGCTGCACCAGCGGGCGGATGAACCCGTTGGCGATGATGTCGGCCCCCGAGATGGGGTACGACCCGGTGCCCGGCACCCGGTCGTAGAAGTCGATGATGGTGAAGGTGTCGTTGCCCGGGTTGTCCGGATCGACGACGGGCGCGCCGTTCAGCGTGAGCGGGACGCCCGGCTCGAGCACCCCGCCGTCGGGGATCGCCAGCAGCGCGACCTCCCCGTCGTCGTAGAACTTGAAGCTCTGCGCGGCCGCCGCCGTGCTCACGCCCATGACGGCCGTGAGCACAGCGAGGCCGTGGTTCCTGCATCGAGAGCGGGCCATCACGGGCAGGGCTGCGTCCACGTGTTGAGGAACGCGATGAAGTCCTGCGTGTTGATCGTGCCGTTGTTGTCGAAGTCACCCCGCGGATCGCGCGCGGTCCACAGGTTGAGGAAGGCGATGAAGTCCTGCGTGTTGACGATGTCGTCGCAGTTCATGTCGGCCAGACACTGCGTGAAGGAGAGATCGTCCCAGAAGATCGTCCCCGTCGAGTCGCTGCTGCCGAACCGGATCGGGAGCACACTCACCGACTCGGCGTACGGCGGGAACTCGTCGGTCATCTCGTCGCACCCGACGATGAACGAGAACTGCCGCCACTCCCCGTCGGTGTGGCCGTCGATCGAGAGATCCTCGAACGCCAGATAGATCGAGCTGTTCGCGCGGCGGAACTCCAGCTTGAGCCCGGAGCTCGCGTCGACCAGGGGCTGATCGGCCGGGATCGCGTACCACCCGCTCACCCGCGCCGGCCCGCCGCGCCAGACGTACGGGGGGTCGTAGAACTCGAGCGTGTCGGGATTGAAGATGTTCGTCGTCGCCCCGACGAAGTCGGCGCCCGAGGGAAACTCCAGCGAGTAGGTCCCGGTGCGAACCAGAGCATCACCCAGCCCGTCGCCCTCCGCCCTGACCCGAGCGGTGTTGAAGAACTGCCAGCCGACGGCGGCGCTGCCGTCGAGCTCTTCGAAGCCGCCGTTGTACACAAGATTGTTCTGAGCCGCGGCCACGCCGGCGAGCGAGCCGACGGCAAGCAAGGTGCAAAGTGCGCGATGCATGGTTCTCTCCTGTACGCCCTGAGGGCGAAAGTATCGAGCGAAAGCGTTTACATTCCTTCTATTTGATCGGATCGTGACTCGCGTGTCAATGCCCAAATGACCGATTCGCCCGCACCCGCCCCGATCACTCCTTCAGGCCCTGGGTCGCGATGCCCTCGACGAACGTCCGCTGCGTTATCACGAACACAATCAGAACAGGCGAGAGCACGAGCACACTCGCCGCCATCAGCAGATTCCAGGGTACGTTGCCCCCCTGCGACTGGTAGAGCGCCAGCCCCAGCGCCAGCGTGAACTGGTCCTGCCGCTGCAGAAAGACCAGGGGGCCCAGGAAGTCGTTCCACACCGCGATGAACTGCAACAACGCCACCACCGCCAACGCCGGGCGCGAGAGCGGCAGGATCACGTGCACAAACGTCGACCAGTGCGAGCACCCGTCGATCCGCGCCGCCTCGTCGATCTCCCGCGGAATCGTCAGATAGAACTGCCGGAGCAGGAACACGTTGAACGCCCCCGCAAACCACGACGGCACCCACAGCGGCCGGAACGTCCCGATCCACCCCAGCTCCTTGAAGAGCACGTACAGCGGCCCCATCAGCACCGGGAAGGGGATCATCATGGTCGCGAGCAGCACCGCAAAGACCACACCCCGGCCGCGCCATCGCACCCGGGCAAAGCCGTACGCCACGATCGCGCTCGACACCACCATCCCCGACACGCTCAGGATCGCCACCAGGATCGAGTTCCGCAGGAACAGCGGGAAGTCCACCACCGGGTCGGTCCACACGCCCCGCGTCACCGGTTTGCCCTCGGCGTCCACCGAGCCGACGTAGTTCTCCAGCGCATACCGCGGCGTGTCGAGCACGGGAGAAGGAAGCAGCGTCGGGGGCGCCGTCATGGTCTGCTCGACCGGCTTGAGCGACGTCGAGAGCATCCAGATCAGGGGCAGCGCGTACACCAACCCCACCGCCACGATCGTGAGGTTCAGCACAAGCCGGGTTGACCGCTTGGTCCGCACGCCCACCTCACGCCCCCCTGTAATAGACAAACCGCTTGCTCAGCAGCATCGTCAATCCGGTCAACACCAAGATCACCACGAGCTGCACCCACGCCATCGCGCTGGCGTACCCCATCCGCGTGTACGAGAACGCGTTGTCGTACAGGTACGTCGTGTAGAAATACCCCGCGCGGTCCGGCCCCCCCGCTGCGCCCAGCAGCACATACGGCACCGCGAACACCTGCCACGCCGCGATCATGCCCACGATCACGTTGAACAACACCACCGGCGAGATCATCGGCAGCGTCACGTGCCGGAACCGCCCCAGCGGCCGCACCCCGTCGATCGCCGCGGCCTCGTACAGCGCCGCCGGCACGTCCTGCAGCGCCGCGAGATAGATCACCACCGCGTTGCCGATGCTCCACAGACTCATCAGGATCAGCGACGGCATGATCCACGCCGGCGAGCCGAGCCAGTTCGGCGCCAAGAGATCCGTCCCGAGCACAGCGCCCACCACCCCCAGCACCGGGTCGATCGCCGCGTTCAGCAGCCCGAATTCGCCGTTGAAGATCCACATCCACACCATCGCCGACGCCACAAGCGGGACCAGCGACGGCAAAAACACCACCGCCCGCCAGAACGCCGAGAACCGCACCCCGCTGTTGAGCAGGCACGCGATCGCGATCGCCACCACCGTCGAGACCGGCACCGTGATCGCCGTGTAGACCAGCGTGTTGCGCAGCACCTTCCAGAACACCGGGTCCCGGAACAGCCCCGCGTAGTTCTCAAACCCCGCGAAGATCGGCGGCTCCAGCACGCTGTACTCGGTCAGGCTGTAGAACAGCGTCATCGCCCCCGGCAGCAGCAGGAACACGACAAACCCCACAAGCCACGGGCTGATAAACAGCAACCCCGCACGCCACTCGTTCCGCTCGGGACGGCGGGCCGAGGGCTCCGGGATGGAATCGGCGAGGCCGCTCACACGCCGCTCCCCGCACGCGGCCGCCGCTCGGCCAGTGTCCGCGCCCCGTACCGGCGTTCGTGACGCTGCGCCGCGTCGTCAAGCAGCACCTGCGCGCGCGCCTCGATCCCCCGCAGCTCCTCACCCGCCCCCACACGGAGGTCCCACATCGCCCCCATGCCCGCGATGAACTCCGACTCGTACTGCGGCCACACCCTGGTCTGCGGCTTGACAAACGCCCGCGGGCTCCCCATCAGCCCGTTGTGCATCGCGATCGACCGGTTCGAATGGGTGCGCACGAACGCCTCCGAGACCTCCGCCAGCGGCGAGGGCTTCGCGTGCGCCCGGGCCAGCCGCTCGAGGATCTCCCCCCGCTGCACAAACGCGACAAACTCGAACGCCTCCCGCGGATGCTTGCACCCCCGCGGGATGCACAGCGTGTCGGCCTCCAGCAGCGCGATCGGCGCCGCTGGGTCGTAGATCGACGCCTCCACCGGGAAGGGCACCGCCGCGTAGTCCAGATCAGGCCGGAACAGCTCGATGACATTGGCCAGAAACGGCCCGTGAAGCACCATCCCGACCTGACCGGCCAGGAACGGCTGCTGCAACGAGTTGTAGTTGCCGAACCCCGACTGGAACGCCAGCAGCCTCGTCCGCCCGATCCGCTCCGGATACGACTGGAGCCACTCGAACCCGCGCACGTTCTCGGCCGAGCCGGCCAGCGCCCGCCGCCCGTCGTCGCTCAGCAGCGTGCCGCCGAAGAAGTACCCCCAGATCCAGTCCCACCACCCCGGCTCGCGATGCACAAAGCCCGCACGCTCGACGCGCCCGTCCCCGCCAAAGCTCGTCAGGCGCTCGGCCGCCTCGTCCATCTCGTCGATGGTCCGGGGCGGACGGTCCGGGTCGAGCCCCACCTCGCGGAACAGCCCCCGGTTGTAGTAGAGCGCCATCGAGCTGCACGTGCTCACCGCACCCCACGACAGCCCCTTGTACCGGCAGAAGTCCCACGCCGGCCTGGTGTACCGCTCCGGCTCGAAGACCCACCGCGTGTCGCCGTACCGCGACCGGAAGTCGGCCGCGATCTCGGCACCGAACGACGCGTCCAGATCATCGATCGCGAGCAACCCTGCGCTCTCGGCAAAGGTGGGCGTCGCGAAGCTCCACAGACCGAGCACGTCCGGCGGGTCACCCCCGGCGATCGACACCATCGCCTTCTGCTCGATCGTGCTCATCGAGAAGTAGCGCACGAAGATCCGGTCCTGCGTCGCGTTGAACTCGTCAACGATCGACTGCATCGCCCGGCCTTCCTGGCCCGTCCACTTCTCCCAGTAGTCGATCACCACGCGCCCCGGCGGCACGTCCCGCGCGCCCCGCGGACCGAACACCGCGTACGCCACCGCCGCGGCCCCCAGACCGCCCAGCGCCGCGCGTCGCGACACCTCCCGCACGCCCGTGCGTCCCTCGTTCCCGCCGCTCACAGCACGGCCCGGGCACGACGCCGCCCGGCCCCCACCCCCGCACGATGGCCACGAGCCTCAGTCATCCGAGTTCGACTTCTTGCGCCCCGTCTGCTCCGCCACCGACCGCCGGTCGTCGTTGATGCGCTGCACCGTCTGCTCCCACTCGCTCTTGGGGAACATCGTCGGCCGCCCCGTCTCCGGGTTGGTCAGCCCCTGCGACGGATCGATCGGCGCGGGGCGGTCCCAGAGCATCTGCTCCATCCGCCCACGCGGGATCGTCATCTCAAACCCGGTCTCGCGGCACTTGAGCGTGACCTCCTCGGTCAGACGCTCGTGCGTGTACGGGTTCTCCGGCCCGGTCAGCCGGAGCACCAGCACCACCGCCAAGACACACGCGATCACCCCGAGCAGAACCCTCGCGATGATCTTCGGGGTGCCGAGTTGTTTCAGATCCATGCCCGATGCTCCGATCCCGATTCACGCCCGCGGCCCGCGCTGCCCGCCGCAAGAGCCGATCGCAGAAGAGAACGCTCAGTTGGGATAGTAGTGACCCCAGTTGAAGAACGGGCCGGGAGCCCCGTACTTGTCCGTCGCCTCCGAGGGGCGATACTCCGGCAACGCCAGCGATTCGATCCGCAGGTCCCCGAACAGGAAGTTGTTCTTGGCAAACCGGGTCCGCTGGTCCTCGCCGGACTGGCTGAAGTCGATCTGCGCCGGCGGCCCCGAGTGACGGGGGAACTCGTCCAACGCGTCGGTCGCGAGCACGACCTCTTCCCAGTGCTTGACCTGACGGATCGGACGTCCCGACACGCCGGAGTTGAATCCCTGCTCGTACCGCGAGTCGTTCATCCAGTACTCGGTGTACTCGACAACCCCGTCCTCGTCGTAGTCGAAGTCGTAGAACCGCCCGCCCTGGCGCAGGTAGCTGCGGCTCTCATCCTCCAGCACGCTGGACAGCCCGCGCGCCCCGGGACAGCCGAACGCCTCGCTCTCGGCGTTGGCGACATAGTCGTCGAGCGTCCGCACGCCCTCCCAGTAGTCTCTCGCCGCCGGAGAACGCGGATAGAAATCGATGAACACCGGGTCGCGCTGCCCGTCGAGATACATCTGCATCGCCGTCCCGACCTGACGCAGATTGCTCTTGCAGATCACGTCGCGAGCCGCGTCCCGGGCGCGGCCCAGGCTCGGCAGCAGGATCCCGATCAACAACGCAATGATCGCGATCACCACCAGCAACTCGATCAGTGTGAACGCGCTCCCACGGCTGCGGTTGGCTTTCATACGTTCCTGCTCCGGTGTGAGTGTGCTTCCGTCGCCAGCGGCTTCGGCTCCCGAGAATCGTCCGCCCAGCTGACCTCGATAGAGACAGGCCCCCCACCCTTCAGATCCGACTCACAGATCACCTTCGAATCGTGCGCAACACCGTTCAGCGTGACGCGAGGCTTCGCCTCCCGCGAGAAACCGGCCGAATCGAACCTCGCCACCACCCGCCTGCCGCGCCACATGCGTGCGACCTCCGTCTGCCCCATCGAGGGCAGCGGGCACGGGTCCACCTCGAGTCCATCCCACGTCGCGCGAACTCCGGCCACCCAGTCCACGCTCACGCGGTTGAGCCACGCGGCGGACCCAGTGTACCACGTCCACCCCGCGCGGCCCGGCACCGGGGCCAGAGGCCCGTCGGAGTTGCCCGGCAGCACGTACGGCTCGGCGACATATTCATCCTCTCGCCCCGCCGACCGGGTGATCGGCGACAGCGTCTGCCAGATCCGCTCGGCCACCTCGGGCTCGCGCATCTTGCACGCCGCGGCGAGCGCCCATGTCGCCGCGTGGGTGTACACGCCGCCGTTCTCCCGCGAGCCCGGCGGGTAGCGGGTGATGTACCCGATCGAGGCGTCCGGCACGGTGTACGCCGGTGCCAGCAGCAGCGGCCCCGCGTCGGTCAGCAGCCGCGACTTGACGCTCTGCCACGCCGTGCGCAACCGCTCCGGCGTCGATGCGCCCGTCATCACCGCCCACGTCTGCGGGTTGAGGTAGATCTCGCCCTCTCCCGACGCGCTCGAGCCCAGCCAACGCCCGCCGTCGGTCGTCGCCCTGCGGAACCACTCCCCGTCCCAGGCGTGCGCGTTCACGACGGCCACCAGACGCTCACGCTCCGACTCGCACCGCGAGGCCAGCGCCGCATCACCCACCACCGAGGCGATATGCGCCCAGTCCTTGAGGATGTCGATCTGGAAAAACGCCAGCCACACCGACTCCCCGCGCCCGTCAACGCCGCACGCCGAGAGCCCGTCGTTCCAGTCGCACGCGCCGATCAGCGGCAGCCCACGCTCGCTGTGCCCGGCCGCGGCCTTGGTCAGCGACCGCGTGCAGTGGTCCAGGATCGTCCCCCGCCCGCCGGTGTCCAGGAACGGCGCCTCGCGCTCCAGGAGCGTCCAGTCGCCGGTCTCCCGCAGATAGTTCGCCACGACAAACGGCAGCCAGAGATAGTCGTCGCTGCACTCGGTCGGGTTGCCGAAGTTCGCCAGCGCGTGCCACCAGTGCTCCACCGCACCGCTGGCAAACTGCCGCGACGCGTGCAGCTCGATCTGCGACGCCGTCCGCTCGGGCTTGCGCGCCAGCCACACCTGGCTGTCCTGCAGCTGATCGCGGAAGCCGAACGCGCCGGACTGCTGGTAATACCCCGTCCGCCCGAACAGCCTCGCGCTCATCGCCTGGTAGGGAAGCCACGTCGTGTTCAGCAGGTCAAAGTCGGGCAGCTCCGACCGCACCTCAACATCCCTGAGCAGATCGGCCCACCGCGACTCGCTGCCACGCAGCGCCGCCTCCGCCGATTCAAAGCTCGACAGCCCGTCCAGCGTCTGTTCCAGTTGCTCGCGGGTCTCGGCGATCGCCAGCACAAAGTGCAGGCACGCCTCCCCGCCCGGCTCGATCACCAGGTCCGCACCCAGCGCCGCCGCCGCGTCACCGTTCAGCCCGCACCCCGCGCCGAGCTCGGCCTCCCCGGCCAACGCCGCGGGCGAGGCCGGCGAGGTGTACCGCCCCAGAAACGCCGTCTTGTCGCCGAGCGCAACCGAACGCGTCCCATCGACGACCTGCATCGCGTGCGCCGCGACGTAGGGCCAGGGCCGGTTCCAGTGCTCCTTGTCCCCGCCGCCGGGCAGGTCCCACATCTTCTTGGTCGCAAACACCGCGTTCCGCTGCGAGTCGTACGCCGTCGTGATAAACAGCTTGTGGAACTCCCGCTTGGCATCCGGCGCCACGCCGCAGCAGAACTCAAGGAACGAACACGCCCGGAGCCTGCGGGTCCGATCCGACGCGTTGCGCACCCGCACCGTCCAGACCTCGGCACCACGCCCGAACGCCAGCCCCATCGTCCACCGCACCTCGATCCCGTGCACCGCCGTCGCGAAGGTGCTCTGCCCCACCCGGTGCTCGCATTCGAACGAGTCGTACCGAGGGAAACACGGCGCAGGAGCCGCAGACCACGTCTGATTCGAGTCCTGATCGTGCAGATACAGCAGCTTCCCGCGGTCGTCGCGGACGAGGTCCATCTCCCAGCGCGTCAGCACGTTGTGCTGCGCATCGTCAAACCAGGAGAACCCGCCGCCGTTGTGGCTGACGACGAAACCATAACGGCCGTCGCTCACCACGTTCGCCCACGGGGCCGGAGCCCGATCGTCGGTGACGACGTACCCGAGCCCGTCGGGCGAGAACCCGCCGTACTTGCCCGGCGGCACCCGCGAACCGTCGCGTGTGCCCGTAATCGCGGGGCGGACCGTTCCCGATCCGTCCCGCTTGAGTTCAGTCAGGTGTCCTTCGTGGAGCATCAGTCTTCCCGCTACCGTGCGCAACTGTCAAAATCAACGAGACCAGCGCTCAGCGACGCCGACGCAGCAGCCCCGCACCGGCCAGGCCGAGCAGACCAACACCGGCGGGCGCCGGCACGACGAAGTTCGTAAACGACGCCACCGACGTGCCGCCCGGGCCGCCCTGGTTCTGCACGCCGACCCCGACGAAGAAGTCGAAGTTGCTCGGGATGCCGCCCTCGGTCGTCGTCATGTCCACCGCGCCGCTCGAGACCCACCCGTTGCCATCGTCGTACATGTACTCGATGGTGGAGGGAATCGTGAACTGATCCGACGTCCCGTCGCCGTCACCCGGCGTGTGGATGATCCGCAGATCAACCGGCTCGCCCGGTGTCCAGACCACGCCGAAGCTGTGGAACGGCAGCACCGAACCGAACGCCGCGATCTCCCCGTTGGGAAGCACGCCGAAGAACCCGAACCCGAAGAGGTCCGTGTGGAACCCCGCCTCGCGCCCGTCGATCGGCGAGGCGTCGAGGTCCAGCGTCACCGCAAAGTCGAACGAGTCCCCGTAGTCGATGTCCTTGGCCGTCGCGCCCCCGTCCTCGGAGAAGAACGCCGAGTGACGGTTGGCGAAGTTCCCGTTCCCGAAGTTCGTCTCGCTGAACGTCACCTCCGACGGGAAGTTGTTCGTCACCGTCAACTCGCTGTCCGGGAAATCGTTGAACAGCCGCTCGCGGACCTGGACGCTGTCGATCTGCGCCACGCCCGACGCCGCCGCAGCACCCACGACCGCCAGCACCAATACAGCTCTCGTCTTCATAGTCTCTTCTCCTTGGTTGGCAGGCGAACACGAGCCCGCCCGCACTGAAAGCGTTTACATTGGCAGCTTCGCAGGTTCCGGGCTCAATGTCAAGCCCTTTATGCCCTCGACACAAAATCGCCTATTCGGCCTCTGTTCGCATCCCGAGACGCGACACAGCCCGCGCAGCCACCGGGTGCCCATGAAACACCCGCCACAACAACCCCGACCGCGCGTTCTCGATCCCCAGCAGCAGCGGCCCCTGATCAATCGCCACATAGTCCGGCGCGACCCAGCCCGCGTCGAGGTTGAACGCATCCAGGAACCCGAACCCCCCGGCCTCCGGCCCCCTCCACACCAGCGGCTCCCCGTCATCACCCCGCAACGACCGGTAGTGCCGAAGCGCCGCGACCGACTCGGCGGGCGTGAACATGATGCACGACCCGGCCGCGTACGGCGCGATCGTGCCGTCCATCCAGTTGTCGTCCGGCCGCTGCGGCGGGAAGTCCACCTCCACGATCGACCCCGGCATCTCCATCGGCTCAGGAAACAGGTGCGCTACGTGATACCCCGTCGGCCCGTCCGAAGCCCCGACACCCCACGAATCCGGCCCCACCGTCGCGAATCCCTCCGGGTTCTCGATCGCCGCGTTCCGGTGCATCAACGCCAGCCGCCTGCTGTTCTCCCACCAGTCCACCGACGCGCGCCGCTCGACACCCAACGACGCCGGGTCGTCCGCCCCCATGTGCGCATAGTCGATCCAGCAGTGCGAAAAGAACGACGTAAACAACGCCCCCGACCACGGGAACCACACCACCGGGCCGACTCCCTCCACCATCCCCAACGTCCGCCGCAGCCGGTAGTACTGCCTCGGATCCAGATCCCTGCCCTCCTGCGCCCCCACCGCCAGGAACGTCACCAGCCTGTGCTCGGCGCCCGCGTCCACCCACGCAAACGGCAGCAGCTCCCCGTCACCGCCCGGATCCGCGCCGTCCGACGCCTTCCAGCCAAGACTGATGTACACGTCGTCCGCCTCGCCCGAAGGCCCGACCACCAGAAACGCCCGCCAGTCCGCGGCCTCGAGCATCGCATCGGCCAGCGCCGCCACCTCGCCGCCGAAGTACGACGACGCCGTCGCCATCCCCGCAAAGAGCAACGCCGAATCGATCGTGCTCACCACCGTCTCGTACCCCTCACGCGACGGGCCGCCGGTCTCTCCGTCCAGATAGTGAAAGAACAGGCCCCACCGCCGGTTCTCCGGCGCGTTCGCCAAACTCGACAGAATCAGCCTCGCCCGCCCCTCCGCATCCTCGCGGCTCACCCAGCCACGCTCGGCCCCCACCACCAGCGCAGAGAGCTGAAAGCCCACCCCCGCCACGCTCACCACCTCGGCGCTGCTCCGGTCGCGGACCATCCCCGTCTCCGGGTGCACGTCCGACCAGAAGTACCCGAACGCCGCCCGCGAGATCTCCTCGAGCATCGCCTCGTCGGCCGGACCGAACACAAACGGCGGCCGGGACACCCCCTCCGCCGCCGCGATGACCACATCCGGCGTCGCCTCCGAACCGCCGACAGAACCCGAGGCCGGACCGCCCGAACCGCCCCCCGGCCCGGCCCGGTCACACGCGCCCAACGCACACCCGACCGCAACCAACACGCACGCCGATCGAAGCATCTGAGTCTCCTTCCGCTCTGGCGCCCGTTCGCAACGAGCGCACCACCGATGCCCCCACCCCGCCGCCAAACCCTACCATGCCGGCCGTGGCACGTCCCGACAACGCTAACCCGAAGCCCCGCCGGACCGCGTCGATCGGCGATGTCGCCCGTGCCGCCCAGGTCTCGATCGCGACAGTCAGCCGCGTGATCAACAACCCCACACTCGTCGCCCCCGCCACCCGCGCCCGGGTGCTCGACGCCGTCCGCCAGCTCGGCTACCAGCCCAACCCCATCGCCCGCGCGCTCATGACCAACAAGAGCCGCATCATCGGCGTCGCCCTCCCCGATATCGCCGGCGAGTTCTACTCCGAGATCCTCCGAGGCGCAGAAGACGAGGCCCGCGCAGCCGGGCAACGCCTGCTCATCGCCTCCGGCTCGCGCAGCACAGCCGACACCGATGTCCACACCGCGCTGCCCTACACGCTCATCGACGGCATCGCCGTCATGATCACCGAGCCCAACGACTCACTCTGGAAAGAGTCCATCGGCAGCGGCGTGCCCGTGTGCGTGCTCGACGCGCACGTCGACAGCGACCACGTCGACAACATCGTCATCGACAACCAGAGCGCCGCCACCGACGCAACCCGCCACCTCCTCCGCCGGGCGGCCCCCGACGACTGCTGCTTCGTCGGAGGTGCCCAGGCCAACTTCGACAGCAAGGAGCGCGCCGCCGGATTCGCCGCCGCACTCGCCGAAGCCGGCGCCCCGGCCCGCGACGACCAGATCGTCTTCGGCAGCTACACCAGCGACTGGGGACGCCAATGGGCGACCGCCATGCTCGACGGCCCCGGGCTCAAGGGACGCGCCGTCCTCGCGGGCAACGACGACATCGCGCTGGGCATCCTCTTCGCCGCACGCGACGCGGGCCTGCTCCCCCCCGACGACTTCACCGTCGTCGGCTTCGACAACACCCGACTCTGCACCATCGTCCGCCCGCACCTCTCCTCGGTCCGCGCCCCCCTCCGCGAGATGGGCGCCGCAGCCATCCGCATGCTCCTCACCCGCGCGCAAGACCCCGCACGCCCCGGCCAACGGCTCCAACTCCAGGCCGAACTGGTCGTCCGCGAAACCTCCTGACACGCTTCACCGCTTCTCCCGGCCCCGCTCCTCGAGCCACTTGGCCATGTCCAGATCCTCGAGCCGCAGCCGCCCCCGCCACTCCTGCAGCGCCGCCAGGATCACAGGGTCCTCCTCCAGGTCCAACTCCGGCAACACCGGCTTGGCCGCCCCCAATCCCTTCTCCGGCGCCGGACTCTTCGGCACCGCGTCCGGCTTCGCCGGAGGCGCCGCACGCCCGGCCCTCCCGGAAACTCTCGGCGCGACCGCCGCGTCCCCGCCCCGCTCGAGCAGATCACCCGGCGTCAGGCCAAACTCCTGCATCCAGTGCGCCATCGAGTACCTATCCAGCGGAATATCTCTGGCAAAGTCCGGCACAGGCCGCGTCTTCGGCTTCGCCCCCGGCTGCAGCAGGTGCGACAGAAACGTCCCGCTGCCCAGGCTCCGGGCCCTAACCCGCGACGCGGCACGCCGGAGCCGCCGGTCGTCGCTGACCACCGTCATCCCGCCCCCGCCGCCGAGCCTGAGCCGGTCCTCGATCTCGTCGTCGGCCGTGGATTCCGGCCCGCTGAACACCACCTCGACCCCCGAGAGCCGCACCCGCCCACGCTTTCCCCGGGGTGATTCGATCGAGCCATCGCCCGATCCGTCGCAGACGAGCACCGCCGCCTGGCCGGCGTACCGGCTGGTCCCGATGAGGCTCACAAGGTCCGCCACCGTCAGCGACCGCCCGACAGCCACCGCCTCCGGCAGGTGAAGCACGTTGAACGCGTCGATGAGCAGCACCAAGGGCCCCCAATTCTCTGACCGACCAGACCCCGACTCACTTGAAATCGCCGGTGGCCCGACCTTTACTTTCGACCCCGTCGGCAACGGACAGAAGTCCGGACCCGACGGGTATTACGCAGTCGATCAAACGCACGCCAGGCCGTTCACGCGGCCTCAAGCACGAGGTGTCCATGGCTATTCGCATCAAAGCCCGCGGCGGGGAGCACCCCGAAGGTCTCATGAAGCGCTTCAAGAAGCTCTGTGAAAAGGAAGGCCTGACAAAGGACGTCCGCAAGCGCGAATACTACGAGAAGCCCTCCGAGCGTCAACGCCGCTCCGCCAGAAAGGCAGACTCACGCCGCACGCGTGAGCAGACCTTCTCCAAGTAGACCAGACACAAGTCCCACACACCGGGCCCGGGCGAGAGCCGGGGCCCGTGTTATTCTCCTCCCGCCGCGTTTCCCTCCGTGGGGCCATCCGCGGCCGACCATGCCATCTGTTCACGTTCGGGATCATCGGCGCGGCCGGTGCCCGGTCACCACCCCATAGGTCCACCAATACGGAGACCCCAGCCTTATGAGCATCTCGATGCCCCTCACGCTGGCGTCCATCGCGGACATCCCTGCCCCCTACTACCTCGCCCCCATCGGCGCCATCGTCGCGCTGGTCATGGCCCGGGTCTTCACGGCCTCGGTCATGAAGAAGTCCGAGGGCGACGAAGAGATGGTGCGCATCGCACAGGCCGTCCGCGACGGCGCGCGAGCCTATCTCGTCCGCCAATATAAGGTGGTCGCGGGCGTCTTCGTGGTTCTCGTCCTCTTCCTCGGCGCCCTCACCGCGCTGCACCTCCAGCCCTGGCAGTCCATGATCGGCGTGCCCATCGCTGGCCTGCTCTCCGGCCTCTGCGGCTGGTTCGGCATGCAGATGGCCACCAACGCCAGCGCACGCACCGCCAACGCCGCAAAAGAATCGCTCAACGAGGGCCTCACCGTCGCCTTCCGCTCCGGCGCCGTGATGGGCCTCAACGTCGTCGGATTCGCGCTGCTCGACGTGGCCATCTGGTTCCTCGTCTTCAACGCCATGGGCGTGCCGATCACCGGCCTCACCACCATCATGCTCAGCTTCGGCATGGGCGCCTCGACGCAGGCCCTCTTCGCACGCGTCGGCGGCGGTATCTACACCAAGGCCGCGGACGTCGGCGCCGACCTCGTCGGCAAGGTCGAGGCCGGCATCCCCGAAGACGACGCACGCAACCCCGCCACCATCGCCGACAACGTCGGCGATAACGTCGGCGACGTCGCCGGCATGGGCGCCGACCTCTACGAGTCCTACTACGGATCCATCCTCGCCACGATGGCCCTCGGCGCCGCCGCGGCGTTCTCGATCGTCGGCCTCGCCGGGGGCGAGGCCACCAAGCTCGCCCTCACCCTCGCCGCCACGCCCATCGCGATGGCCGGCCTGGGCATCCTCTGCTCGATCATCGGCATGTTCACCGTCAAGGCCAAGGAGAACGCCAACTTCGCCCAGCTGCTCAAGGGCCTCCACAAGGGCGTCTGGGTCGCCTCGTTCCTCATCATCATCGCCGCGTTCGGCCTGCTCTACTTCCTGCTGGGTCGCGAAGATTCCACCAAGGACACGCTCGCCGCCGCCGGCACCAGCTGGTGGCGCATGGGCATGGCGATCGTCTCCGGCCTCCTCGCCGGCAACATCATCGCCTTCGCCACCGAGTACTACACCTCCTACGAGCACGCCCCCACCAAACGCATCGCCGAGCAGGCCCTCACCGGCCCCGCCACCGTCATCATCGCCGGCATCGCCGAGGGCATGAAGTCCACCTGGGCCTCCCTCCTCGTCGTCGTCGTCGCGATCATCTCCGCCTTCACCTTCGCCGGCGGCGGTGACAACTTCCTCATGGGCCTCTACGGCGTCGGCATCGCCGCCGTCGGCATGCTCTCCACACTCGGCATCACCCTCGCCACCGACGCCTACGGCCCCATCGCCGACAACGCCGGCGGCAACGCCGAGATGACCGGCCAGCCCCCCCACGTCCGCGAGCGCACCGACATGCTCGACTCGCTCGGCAACACCACCGCCGCGACGGGCAAGGGCTTCGCCATCGGCTCGGCGGCACTCACCGCCCTCGCCCTCTTCGCCGCCTACGTCCAGGTCGTCCAGACCCAGCTCACCGCGCAGGCCAACGTCTTCGCCCGCGACACCACCGGGGCCCCCGCCTCCGCCTACGTCGTCTACCAGGGCCACCACAAGTTCGCCATCGTCGACCCCACCCAGACCGACGAGAAGGGCAACGTCTGGGTCGACGGCGGCATGCTGATCGACCGCGTGCAGCTCGCCGGCACCCACTTTGAGGAGTCCTTCAAGAAGGGCACCGTCATCGCCAACGTCAAGCCCCTCGCCCGCTCCGGCACCGCCGCCGAGCCCACCTTCAAGGAAGCACGCCGCTTCGAGGTCTTCGGCGAGATCCAGCACGGCGACCACGCCGACCCCATCGACTTCGAGATCATCAGCACCCGCAACGGCACCCTCCAGGACGTCCTGGCTTACTACGACGTCACCATCGCCAACCCCCGCCTCCTCGGCGGCCTCTTCATGGGCGTGCTGCTGGCCTTCCTCTTCTGCGCGATGACCATGAACGCCGTCGGCCGCGCCGCCTACCAGATGATGCGTGAGTGCCGCCGCCAGTTCGCCAAGATGCGAGAAGCCTTCCGCGCCAACGGCATGAGCGAAGAGCAAATCGCCGACCCCATGCAGTGGCCCAAGCAGGTCAGCCACGAGGGCGTCGACTACCCCGACTACGCCTCCTGCGTCTCCATCTCGACCGCCGGTGCACAGAAGGAAATGGTCGTCCCCTCCATCCTCGCCATCGTCGTCCCCATCGCCGTCGGCCTCGTCCTCGGCGTCCCCGGCGTCATGGGTCTCCTCGCCGGCGGCCTGACCTCCGGCTTCGCCGTCGCCGTCTTCATGGCCAACGCCGGCGGCGCGTGGGACAACGCCAAGAAGCTCCTCGAGTCCTACGGCCGCATGTCCGCCGACGACGTCGTCAACAAGCCCGACGTCCGCAACAAGGTCCCCGAGGCCATCCGCACCGCCATCGTCGCCCGCGCCGAAGAAATGATCCGCGCCGGCGAGGGTGACGGCATCGTCTACGGCAAGGGCTCCGACGACCACAAGGCCACCGTCGTCGGTGACACCGTCGGCGACCCCTTCAAGGACACCTCAGGCCCCTCCCTCAACATCCTCATCAAGCTCATCTCCATCGTCTCCGTCGTCTTCGCCGGCCTCATCGTCGCCTACGGCCCGATCATCAGCGGCCTCCTCGGCCTCGACTAAGCCCCGCCCGGCACACCCCGGTGCCACCGGGCACAGCCCGGTGCTTCGGCAACCCAACACACCCCAGAGCCCCGGGCCTCACCGCCCGGGGCTCATTCTTTGCGCGCTCGCCTCGCCCGCCCCGTTCGCCCCACCCCGCTCCCACTACACTCGCCCCATGCCCCCATTCCTCCTGATCGCTCTCGTCACGCTCGCCGCCGTCCTCGTCGGCGCCGCCATCCTCCACCTCATCCCCCGCCTCGGCCCGCCGGGCAAGGCCCTCGCCGCGTGGCTCTGCCGCGCCCCCGGCCTCGACGTGATGATCACCTACTTCACCGTCGCCCCCATGTTCGCCGGCGCCTACTTCGGCGTCCGCCTGCTCACCGGCACGCCCGAAGAGCCCGCCTCCCCGTGGCTCGCCGCCCTCCTCGGCTTCCTCGCAGCCGTCCTCGGCCAGGTCGTCGCCGTCTGCGTCTGGACCGTCCTGCACGAGCTGGCCAACCGCAAGCACTGCAAGGGCCCCCGCATCGTCCACACGCTCAACCGCAAGGTCGGCCGCGTCCGCAACCACACCGCCGTCTGGTGGACCGCCCTGGCCGTCCCCCTCTTCTGGTTCGTCCGCCTCGCCGAATACATCGTCTACCCGCCCCTCACCTGGCTCATCCGCCTGCCCAAGTACAACACCGCCGACTGGGTCAATGTCTCCCGCCAGAAGTTCGACGGCCTCGTCGGGCACGACCTCATCTGGTGCCTCTACTGCGACTGGATGACCGGCGTCTGGAGCCTCGGCGGCGAGATGCTCCGCAACGTCGAGACCTTCTGGTGCCCGATCCGATTCGACTCCTCCAAGAAGTGCGACAACTGCCAGCACGACTTCCCCGACGTCGCCGAGCGCTGGACCCCCGCAAACAGCAACATGGCCGAAGTCACCCGCCGCCTCGACGAAAACTTCCCCGGCCCCAACGGCGACAACTCCTGGTGGGGCCACCCCGCCCGCCTGACCGTCAGCGCGAAGAAGAAGTAGCCACAGATGGACACAGATAAACACAGATAGAGGCAAGTGAATGCAGAGTCGCAATGCAAAGCGCGAGCGACGCCCTCCAACACTCTTCCCCCGTCTCTGTGACTTCTGTCTTTCCCATCCGTGTCCATCTGTGTCCATCTGTGGCAAAGCTGCCTTTCCCATGCCCGACCAACCCGACAAACACGACCTCTACGAACGCTGCGTCCAGTCGCCGGCCCAGCTCGTCCCCATGCTCCGCGCGATCCACGCCGGCCAACGAGCCGCCGCGGCACCGGCTTCCAGCCGACTCACCCTCGCCGAAGACTTCGCCGGCACCGCCGCCCTCTCCTACCTCTGGGCCGACGCCTCGCCCAACCACCACGCCATCGCCACCGATCTCGACCAGCCCACCCTCATGCGCCGCCCCGACCACCCGCGCGTCACCCGCATCGTCGCCGACGTGCGCGACATCCCCGCAGCCGCCCCCGCCAACCACGCCCACCCCTCCCACCGTGCCGACATCTGCTTCGTCGGCAACTTCTCCATCGGCTACCTCCACACCCGCACCGAGCTTCTCGCCTACCTCCGCGGCGCGCGCGCACGCCTCAACCCCCGCGGCGTCTTCCTCTGCGACACCTACGGCGGCGAGTCGGCCTTCACCCTCGGCGAGGTCCACCGCGATCACCCCTTCCCCGGCGGCCGCCGCGTCCGCTACACCTGGGAACAACGCGACGCCAACCCCCTCACCGGCATGGTCACCGACGTCCTCCACTTCGAGATCGACCGCGCCGGCATGATCGAACACGAACTCCCCGACGCCTTCGTCTACCACTGGCGCCTCTGGAGCGTCCCCGAACTCCTCGACGCCATGCACGAGGCCGGCTTCGACGCCACACAGGTCTACGACAAAGACCCCGACGCGACCGACGAAGACGGCAACGCCTACATGCTGCCGGTCACCGGCGACGGGGATGTCGACGACAACTTCGTGGTGTACGTGGCGGGTCGTGTCGGGGCGGACGGCTGAGCCATTCTCAGCGATTCCGAGCCTTCGTATGACACCGCTGCCTCCTCCTTTCCTGTGCCACGGGGGGCTTTGCACCCGTGCGGAGGTGCCCGGACAGCCCGCACGGGTGCAAAGCCACCCGTGGCACAGCACAACGCAACATCGACTCCGCACATCAGCGCATCACCGCGCCGCACGAAACACGGCTCGGAAGAGAGATCGACGCATCCGCCAGTCCCGGCACCCTCCGTGGTACGGCGGGTGGCCCAAGTGCTGGGTTCCCGCAGACTGCTTCTGATTGGGTGCCATCACTCGCGGTCTTCCTTGTCTCCTTCCTCCTCCCTTCTTCTCCCCGCGCAGTGATGCCCGTTCGCCCCTCGTGCGGGCAGCATCACTGCGCGGCGAGAAACATCGACAGGAGAGAGATCAGGAAGGCCGCGAACGATGGCATCCCGCGTGGTAATCTGGCACCCATGTCCCCCGACGCCCCACCATCCGCCCCACCAACACCCCCCAAGCACACCACCCCCACCTGCGCCTCCTGCGGCTACGAACTCACCGGCCTCCGCGTCGAGGGCTCCTGCCCCGAGTGCGGCTCGCCCGTCTGGCAGCCCCCCGTCCTCCACGATCCCTACATGTCGCTCTCGGTCACCAGCTTCGTCTGCGGCATCCTCTCGCTGCTCGGCTGCTTCGCGGTCGGGCCCTTCGCCTTCCTCCCCGCCCTCATCGGCGTCGTCACCGGCGAGATCGCGGCCGCGAAGTACCGACACTCCACCATCCGCTCCTCCGGCCGAGGCCTGGCGATCGCCGGACGCATCATGTCCTGGATCGGTGTCGCCATCGGCCTGGCCTTCGCCGCCGTCATCCTGATCGCCATGGTGAACCCCTGACATGGCCGAGGCCCCGTACGCACCGACCGCGCCGCGCTGCCCGAACTGCAACTACGACCGGACGGGTCTCGACCCGCGCACACCCTGCCCCGAGTGCGGGCATCTGAACGGCTCCTCCGCCGCGCAGCCGCAGGCCAACCTCGTCCTCGGCCTCACCGTCGCCATCGCGTGCCTGCTCGGTGGAATCGGCCTGTGGCAACTCACGTCATGCACACGGCTGCTCAGCCCACTCCCCATGGCCGTCGCAACGATCTACAGCCTCGCCATCGTGCGGGACACGATCCGCCAGAAGCTCCACCCCACAACGCGACTCGCCGCGGCGATCGTGTGCCTGGGCAGCGTCCTCGGTCTCGCGTACACCGTGACCGCCGTTATCCAGATGTTCCGGTGACGACGCTGCAAAACGGCCGCGGGCCCCCGGTCTCCCGGAGGCCCGCGATCAAACGGTCCTGCGCAGCTGGTAAGCCGAGTTCTGTCGGGGCCGTCGGTTCCTCCGCACCCTATTGACGGGGGCTTGCGCGGAGGCCCGCCGACCCGAGCGGCCATTTCTCTTGCCGCGCCGTTGCCGACGCGGTCCGGGGCTCAAGGCCCCGAGCACCCTACCCGTTCCCATCGGCCGGACAAGCCGTGCTGCGCGAACACAACAGCGGGGAACTGCTTGGGCTTGCACGCGGTGGGGTTTACCATGCCCCGGCTGTCACCAACCGGGCGGTGCGCTCTTACCGCACCCTTTCACCCTTACCTGTGCCCCTGATCGCTCAGAGGCCATCGGCGGTCTGCTCTCTGCGGCACTTTCCCTCGCCCCGGAACCATCGGGCGGGTGGGCGTTACCCACCACCGTGTCCTGCCGTGCTCGGACTTTCCTCAGTCGGAGTCGCCTCCTCCCGCGGCCGCTTTGCCACGCATACCCAACTATACGCCGCACCCCCCAAACAAGTTCACCGACACCCAAAGAGCCCCTCGCGCGAGCGAGGGGGCACGTCTCCGAACACCTCGCGCAAGCGAGGCAACACTCAGAGCCCCTCGCGCAAGCGAGGGGACACGCCGAACGCCAACTCCCTACGCCAACTTCAAGAGCCGCCGCCCCACCCACTCAAACGCGAGCAACATCACGAGGACAAAGAGCACCACCGGCTTGTCCCACAACGTCTCGACATCCGGCTCGCCCACCACCACCACACTCCGGTTGGGCACCAGATCCGTCAGCCGATCCAACTCGTCCGCACCCACCACCGCGCCGCCCGTCCGCGCCGCCAGATCCGCCAGCAGCGCATGGTCCGCCTCCGGCACCCGCCGCTCATCATCCGGCGACACAACCCTGAACCGCGCCCTCGCACCCGCCGCCGCCAGCAACGGGTCCGCCGCCTCCACCAGATACTCACCCGGCTCACCCGCCACCCAGCTCGCGGCATACGACGCCGTGCGCGCGCCACTCCTGCCGCCACCAGCCTCAGCACCAAGCGAGATCTCCGCCGCCTCGCGCGAGCCATCAGCATCCCCGCCGCTCCGCGTTACCCGCACCCGCACCGCCGGCGGCGCAGCGTCCACGAGCGATTGATCCAGCAGCACCGCGCCCAACCGCACCGGCGTCCCTACCGAAACCACGCCCGGCAACGCCTCGAGCACCACCGACCGCCCGCTCCGCGCCACGCTGCCGCGCCCCGCGAGCCGCACCAGCGGCAGATAAAACCGCTCCGGCAACGCCTCACCCCGCGCATACCGCCAACGCCAGATCTCGTCGGTCCCCACAAACACCACCCGCCCCGCGCCGTACCGCATCGTCACCACGCCGGGGCTCGTCTCGCCGGTGCCCTCCGCCGGCACCGCCGACGCCAGCACCTCCGCCGTCGCCTTCAGCGCGCTCGGCTCGATCGCCAGCGACCAACGCAGGACCGGCCAGTTGAGCCCCGCATCGCTCAGCGACGCCAGCCATCCCGCAGCCGCACCCTCGCCCATCTCCAACACGCCCAGCCGACCCGCCGCCTCCTCACGCCGCAGCGTGACCGGCCCGTCCGCCGTGCCAAACCCGCGCCCGCCGCTGTCGCCACCCTCGGCCTTGGCCGTAAACGGCAGCAGGTCGCCCAGCGGCGTCGCCGCCCAGCGCCACGGCGTCGAGCCCGGCCCCGCCATCCACACCAGCCCGGCCCCGCGCTCGGCCACCTGATCGCGCAGCTGCTCGAGCTGTTCGGTGCTGAAGACGTCCGGCCGCACATCGCCGATCACCACCACATCAAACTCGCCCCATTCCCCGCTCGACCGCGGCACATACGGCAGCCCGACGTCCCCCTCCTGGATGTACCGCCGGTCGGTCGCCAGCAGCATCACACTCGAGCGGATCGACGACTCCCGCACCAGCAGGTCCTTCACATACCGATACTCCCACCGCGGATAGCCCTCGAAGTAGAGCACCCGCAGCGGCCGATCGATCAGCTCGACCTCGATGCCGCGTTCGTTGTTCTCCGCGAGCAGATCCCCACTCGCCCCGCCGGCGGGCTCGATCCGCACCGCCCACCGCGCCGTCGCCGCCGCGACCTCCGGCCGCGTCGCCAGCCGCACCTCCGCAACACCGTCCACCCACGCTTCGGCCTCAACATCCTGCGCGTCCAGTTCGATGCCGGTCGCCGTGTCCACCAGCGTCACCCGCACATCCTCGCCTCGTTCGGCGATCGCCCCCCGCGCCGTCAGCCGCGCCGTCACCGGCACAAAGTCGCCGACAAACGCCGATGTCGGCGCGTCCACGCCCTCGACCGCCACATCCACCAGCGCCTCTTCGCTCCCCAGCGGCACCGCAAACACGCCGACACGCGAGGCCGACAACTCCCGCAGCAGCCGCGCGTCCGGCGCATCACTTGTTCGCCCGTCGCTCACCACCACCACGCCGCCCACAGGCCGCCCCGACAGCCGCTCCATCGCCGACCGCACCGCCCCGCCGATCCGCGTCCGCGCCCCGTCCGCATCGCCGACCGCCGCGGGATCGATCTCGTACGCCGAGGCATCAAAGCCGAGCCACACCAGATCGTGCTGCTCGCTCAGCCTCGCCCACACGGCATCGCCCACCACGCGGCGCAGCTGCGCATCCCGCGTCGCGCCCTCGGCAAACACCCCCGCCCCGTCCGGCATCGCCATCGACGCCGACCGGTCCACCAGCACCGCCACGGCGTCCCGCTCCACCCGCTCGTTGTCGCGCACCAGCCGCGGCCCCGCCGCGACAAGCAACAACACCACCAGCAACAAAGCCCGCGAACACGCCAACACCACCCGCCCGCGCAAGCCGCCGGAGATCCGCCAATAGCTCAGCGCCGCCAGACCGATCACCCCGACAATCAGCGGCACCCACACCCACGAGGGCAGCTCGCGCGTCATCTCAAACCGCACGCCCTCATCACCCATCCCCAGCGCCTCAGCACCGGACGAGTTCAGGCCGAACACAAAGTCGAGAAACCCGTTCATGCCGCCACCCCGCCCGCCGGCGCCGCCGCGTGACTCGCCACCCGCGCCAGCCACAGCTCCACACACGCCAACCCCAACGCCCCCAGCAGGATCATGAGCCCCGGCCCCGGCACATCGCTGCGAACCCGCACCGCCGCGCCGTCACCCGAAGCCCGCTCCCCGTCGCTCCACGTCAGCGCATCGTCGGCCGCGCCCGTCCCGACGAGCGCCGACACCACCCGCTCCCGCGCCGTCGCCCCCGCCCTCGCAGCCAACGCGTCCGGCTGCACCGCCACCGCACCAACACCCGCCCCCTCGATATCCGTCGCCACCAGCACCCCCGCCGTCTGCAACGCCCCGCGCGTCCGCCCGCTGGCCGCCTCGATCGCGACAATCCCCCCGCGCCCGTCAAGCCGCGACAGTTCGACCGCACCAACCGGCGCCGAAGCCCGCGCCCCCGCCACCACCGAGTTGTCCCGCGCATCCGCCCCCACGCCCGACCGCACCAGCTCCTGCACCATCGGCACCATCAGCGGCCGCGCAGGCAGATCGGTCCACGCCAGATCCACCGCCGTCGCCAGCAACGCCACCATCCCCCGCCGCCCCAACACCGACTCACCCTCTCCCCCGCTCGCAGCCACCCCACCACGCGACACAACCAGGACCGGCCGACCCTCCACCGTCTCCAGCAACACGTCCCCGTCATCCTCTGCGCGCACATCGAGCAACCGCGACACCGACACCGACCTGGACAACTCCTCCAACTCACCCCGCACGAACCACAACAGATCGTCCTCACCCGCCGGCCTCGCCCGCAGCACGCCCTCACCCTCGCCCGTCTCCACCGGCTCGCGCGCAATCGACCACGGCAGCTCCAACGCCCGCACCGCGTCCTCGGTCCAGAGCTGCGCACCCGGCGTCGCCGACGAGGTCAGCAGCACCGTCCCCCCCCGAGCCGCGAACGTCCCCACCGCCGACCAACCCTCGATCCCCACACGCCCCGGCTCGGCCACGATCACCGCGTCAAAGCCCGCCAGCGCGCCCGAACCGATCCGCGCCGCGTCCAGCGCCTCGACCTCGATCTGCTCACGCTGCCCCTCGCCGCCCGGCTCCAGCGCGAGCATCAGCCAGTCACTCGCCACAAACGACGAGATCCGGGGCCTCGCCCCAAACCGCCTCGTCCCCACCACCGCAACCCGAAGCCGCTCACGCAGCTCGATCACCGCCCAGGCCGCGTTGTCCCGCTCGTTGGCGTCCGGCTCCAGCTCCACCCGCAGCACCACGCGCCCCGCCGCACCGCCCCCCGACCCCAACGCCGAGAGATCCACATCCGCCAACACCTCTGCAAGTTCCTGCCCCGCCTCCCACGAGACCGACGCCACGCCCACCTCGCGCATCCCCGTCTCGGTCGCCGCCGTGATCCGCGCAACCGTCCGCCCCTCGCGATCGACCCCCTCGCCCGACCGCACCAACCGCACCCGCACCTGCGACGCGCCGGCCGTCCCCGCTCCCCCAGCGCCCGCCCCGGTCACCACCACCGGCCGCAGCGCCTCCACACCCACCAGCCCCACATTCCCCACGCCCGCCTCCGCCGGCGGCGACACCACCAGGTCCGCCCCACTCAGCGCCGCCGAGGCCCCCACACTCGTGCCCCCGCCGAGCGTGCCCTCCCGGAAGGCCGAATACACCGCAACCACACGCCGCGCCTCGACACCCTCGCCCGCCTCGGCCTCGGGCACCAGCCCGAGCCCGCCGGCAAGGTCCGTCTCGCTGTCCACCGTCGAGAGCTCACGGAGCCGCCGCTCCACCAGGGTCATGTCCGCCGTCGCCGGCAACACCACGCCCCGAGCCGGACCGCCCAGCGCAATCAGCCCCGCCCGATCCCCCCGCGCCGGATCGAGCCCGCGCAGCTGCGCCAACGCCCGCTCGACCGACACCGCCAACTCGCTCGCCGCTTCACCATCGCCCGCCGCCGCCGCGGTCGCCGACGCGATCCCGTTGTCCACCAGCAGATACACCTCGCGCGACCCGCGCTCCCCGCCCGCAGCCCCGCCGCCAAACATCGGCCGCGCCACACCCACCGCGATCATCGCAATCAGCACGCACCGCACCGCCAAGAGCAGCCACTGCTCGAGCCGGAGCCTCCGACGCTGCTGCCGGTACGCCTCCATCACAAACCGCATCGCCGCCCAGCGCACCGGCTTCCTTCGCCTGCGCATCAGGAAGTGGATCAGGATCGGCACCGCCACGCACGCCGCACCGACACCCAGCAGGATGGGATGCAGAAACATCACGCCCGTCGCGCCCCTCTCCGCTCACCGTTCCGACGAAACTCACCCATACTTGCTCCGCTTGATCTGCGCGTTCCGCCTCGCCACAAACGCCGCGATCGAGGGCCCGAGCCACTTGTGCGTATCCACCAGGTGATAGTCAAACCCCAACCCCCGCGTCACCTTCTCCACCGCGTCGATGTGCGCCTCGATCGCCCTGCAATACGCCGCGCGGATCGACCGCGGGTCGATCCTGACCCGCCCCTCCCCCTCGAGCCCCTCAAACGGCGCCGCGTCCGCGAAGTCAAAGCTCCGCTCGGCGCGATCCAGAACCTGAAACGCGATCAGGTCGTGCCCCCTGTGCTTGACCTGCGCCATCGCCGCACGGATCTGATCCACATCCGTAAAGAAGTCGCTCACCATCGCGATCAGGCACCGGTTGTTCACCTTCGCCAGCACCTGCTCGATCGCGCGCCCGAAGTTCGTCTCCGCCGAGACCGGCTGCGTCGAGAGCGCCCCGACCACCTGCCGCCACGCCCCCATAGAGCCGGTCCGCCCGAGCATCGCCTTGACCTCATCGGCAAAGACCACCAGCCCCACGCGGTCCCGCTGCCGCAGCGTGATGTAGCTCATCGCCGCCGCCAGCGCCGTCGCGTGATCAAATTTGCTCCAGTAGTCCCGCTCGTCCAGGCTCTTGGTCCGCCCCTGCCCCGACGCCTCGGCAAAGCTCCGCGAGCCGAAGTCCATCGACCCCGACGCATCGACCATCACCAGCAGATCGAGATTCGTCTCCTGCTGATACTGCTTGAGCTGCAGCTTGTCCGACCGCCCGTACACCTTCCAGTCCAGGTGCCGGATGTCATCCCCCGGCACATACTGCCGGTGCTGGGCAAACTCCACGCTGAACCCGTGATAGGGCGAGCGGTGCTGCCCGCTCATCACTCCCTCCACGATCATCTTCGCCCGAAGCTCGAACGTCTTCAGCCGCGCCAGCGTCTGCGGGTGCAGATAAAGCGACGCGTCCTCTTCCGGAAGCCTCGCAGCAGACACCCTCGCGTCCGGGCTCGTGTTCTCGGGCGATCCGTCGCTCACTCCGACAATGTACCCGCCCCGCCAACCCCCCGCACCCAAACACCCCGGATCCGCTGGCCCAAAAAGCGAGCACGCCCGTCCCCCTCACAGGTTCGGGCGTGCCCACAAGGGAATCTCCATGTCGATCAGCGTTCAGAGCCGACCGTCGGACCCGTTCTCCAGTCGCCGCTTGAACATCTCCGCACGATCACGGGGCGCCGCACGGCCACCCTCCCGCTCCCGCGCCTCGGGCCCACGCCGTGCGCCGGACTCCGGCCCGTCCTGCAGGCCGCGACGCTCCGCCTGCCCCTCACCAAACCGCCGCTCGGCCCCTTCGCCGTTCACACGACCACCCTCAAAGCGCTCGCCCCCCGGACGCTGGCCCCTCTCGCCCGCACCCCGAAACCGCTCAACCTGGAACCGCTCACCCTGGAACCGCTCACCTTGAGGACGCTCACCCTGGAGTCGCTCGCCCTGAGGACGCTCACCCAGAGGACGCTCGCCCGGGAATCGCTCGCCCTGGAATCGCTCACCCCGAGGGCGCTGCACCTGTCCGCGCCGTTGCTCAAGACGCTGACCACGGAACTCTCCGCCCTGCCTTGCCTCGTCGCGTCCGGCGCCCGGTCGGAACGCTCCGCGCTCCTGCTGCACACCGCGCTCACCCCGCGCCCCCGGTCTCGCCGGGCCGCGTGCGTTCCTGTCCTGCTCCGGCAGCATCCTCCCGCCGAAACGCTCACCCTCCGGCCGCGCCCCGGCACCCCGCTCGAGCCCGCCCCGCTCCGAACGCCTCTCGCGGACTCGCTCCATGATCTGCGCCCGCCGCTCCATGAACTGCGCTCGCCGATCCACATCGCCCGAACCCCGCTGCGCACTCGGCGCCCACTCACGAACCGCCGAATCACGCCCGTCACTCTGCCGCTCGGGCCCGCCGCGCTGCGCCTGCGCCATCGCCGCCGAACCCACCAACGCCAGCACGATCATTCCAAACTTCACCTGTCGCATCGCCGAACTCCTTTCGCTGAACACACCATCCTTCGGACACATGTTCAACGCCCCAACGCGACTCGTATTGCCTCCGCACAAACCCGCAAAGACAAGCACAGATGTTAGTTCCCGTCCGTCGCCAGCTCGGTCGCGTACGTCGCATCCCGATAATCAATCGTCCCGTCGCGGTTCAGATCCATCAGCTCCGAGCCCTCGCCGACCGCCGAGAGCGCCTTGGCCAGCTCGATCGGGTTCACATCACCCGAGCCGTCCTCGTCGAGCACCGCAAACGCGCGGATCCGCTCAAACTCTGCGCGGAACGCCGGACGCGCCGCCTCACGCTCCTCGTCGTTGAGCTCCCCGTCACCGTCGAGGTCGTACTGCGGCACGATCTTCGCCTGGATCTGCTCACGCATCTGCGTGAAGTCGGCCCGCGCCACCTCACGCTCCGCGTCGCTCAGCTCGCCGTCGCCGTCCGCGTCGTACCGACGCATGATGAGCTGACGCATCTGATCGTCGCCACGCCCACGCCGATTGCCGAGCTCCTCGCGCAGCGCCTGACGCTCCTCCTCGTTCAGCTCGCCGTCGCCGTCCTTGTCGAACCGCTTCATCATCTCCTCGCGGTCAAAGCCGCCACGCTCGCCGCGCTCACCCTCCGGGCGGCCCTCACGCGCCGGCGGCCGCGCCTCCGGCGTGGCCTCCACGGCCGGCGCAGGCTCACGCGTCGGGCGGACCCGAGGCTGGACAACCTGCCGCTCCACCACCTCAGGCTCCGGCGTCGCCATGGCAACCACCAGGTCAGAAGAGGGGGCCTTCTCGCCGCCGCTCATCACCCAGACCCCGGCACCTGTCGCCGCCGCCAGCCCACAGACGGTCAGCACGATCGCATCTTTTCCACGCATAGTTCAGTCTCCTGCCTGCGGATACACCGCGGCGTACCAGCCTAACGACCCGCACGCCCCCGCATTGCATCGGGCCCCGGACGATCGTCACACCCCATCCTTTCGGCAATCCGCACCCCCCAGACGCACACCGACCCGCATTCCGCCCCACGCCCCGCCCCACATACCATCCGCCCATGCCAAACACCCCCCACACCCCCCCCGCCCGCATCGGCCTCCTCACCGGCGGTGGCGACTGCCCCGGCCTCAACGCCGTCATCCGGGCCGTCGTCAAAGAGGCCATCTTCCACGACATCGCCGTCGTCGGATTCGAGGACGGCTTCATGGGCCTCATCGAAGACCGCACCCAGGACCTCACCCTCGACCACGTCTCCAACATCCTCACCCAGGGCGGCACCATCCTCGGCTCCTCCAACAAGGCCGATCCCGGAAACTACCCCAGCCACCAGAACCCCGACGGCTCGTGGGTCTACCAGGACCGCACCGAGCAGTGCATGGACGTCATCAACCGACACGGCCTCGACGCCCTCGTCGTCGTCGGCGGCGACGGCACCATGACCTGCGCCAACCCCTTCGTCCAACGCGGCGTCAACTGCATCGGCGTCCCCAAAACCATCGACAACGACCTCCACGGCACCGACATCACCTTCGGCTTCCTCACCGCCGTCCAGACCGCCACCGAGGCGCTCGACCGCGTCCACACCACCGCCGCCAGCCACCACCGCGTCATGGTCGTCGAGGTCATGGGCCGCAACGCCGGCTGGCTCGCCCTCCACGCCGGCCTCGCCTCCGGCAGCGACGTCATCCTCATCCCCGAAATCCCCTTCTCACTCGACGAGATCGCCCGCGTCGTCACCCTCCGCTCCAAGCGCGGCAAACGATTCAGCATCATCGTCGCCTCCGAGGGCGCCAGGCCCGCCGGCGGCCAGCAGATCGTCGACCGGGTCGTCGAGAACAGCCCCGACCCCATCCGCCTCGGCGGCGTCGCCAAATGGGTCGCCGAACAGGTCGAAGACCGCACCGGCATCGAGTCCCGCTACGTCGTGCTCGGACACGTCCAGCGCGGCGGCACGCCCACCGCCGCCGACCGCATCCTCGCCACCCAGTTCGGCGACCACGCCATGCACCTGCTCCGCGCAGGCAAACGCAACCGCCTCGTCGTCAGACAACAGGGCAGACTCACCGACGTGGACATCAACGAGGCCGCCGGCAAGCAGCGGCTCGTCCCCCTCGACCACCCGCTGCTCGACGCCGCCCGGAGCGTCTACACCAGCTTCGGCGACGATCAGCCCTGACCCCGCGTCCCCATCGCCCGTGACCGGCGCCACCGGGCGCCAACCCGGTGTGCTCACCCAAGCGCCGCCAGCATCTCCGCCCCGTCCAGCGCCTGCGGGACCTCCCGCGCCTGTACCCACTTCACCCTCATGCCGCCCGACGCGTCCTTCTCCACCAGCACCGACCCGCGCGACGCGACGTTCAGATCCGGCCAGTAGAACCCGTACGCCTTGCACACCTCCCTGTGCATGTCGGCCAGCAGACGCTGCTTGAGCCCCAGCGCGTCCGCCCACGCCTTGTGCGCAAAGAAACTGTCGCACGAGACCCCCACCACCTGCGCCCCCTTGGCCTCCCACGAGGCAAACTCGTCGGTGATGCACTGCATCTCCGTCGAGCACACCGGAGAGAAGTCCAGCGGGTAGAAGCACAGCATCACCGGCCCCTTCGCCACCGCATCCGACAGCCTCCAGTCCTCCCGGTCCTGGTCCTTGAGCACAAAGTCCGGTGCCGCGTCCCCAACCCCGATCGGTGCCTCACGAGGCGTCAGTGCCGTTGTCATCACAATCTCCTTTACCGCTTGAGAGCCCGGACCGCCCGCCCCCGACGCCCCGCGCCGAACACGCCCGATCCCCACGAACCAGCCCCCGCCCGAAGCGGTATGCTAGTCAAACGTGCCCGCCGCAGCCCCGCTGCGCCCGGGCCTCCACGCCGCGGCGGAGCCGCCCCCGGAGGAACCCCACCCATTGCACGGAAGCGCCAGCCCCATGACCACCCCTGAAACCACCATGCCCGACACCCTCGCCGGGCGCTACGCCCACACCTGCCAACGCGTCGCCGACGCCGCCGCCAAGTCCGGCAGGCGGCCCGAGGACATCATCCTCGTCGCCGTCACCAAGAACGCCGAGCCCGAGCAGATCCGCGAGGTCCTCGCACTCGGACACCGAGACCTCGGCGAAAACCGCGTCCAGCAGTTCGTCCAGCGGGCCGCCATGGTGCAGGAATACCTCGACAGGCTCAAGCTCCACCCCACCGGCAAACCCGACGCCGCCGCCATCCTCGCCGAGACCGCCGGCCGCACCCTCAACGGCCAGTCCCCCGGCACCATCCCCGACTCCGTCCGCTGGCACATGATCGGCCACCTCCAACGCAACAAAGTCCGCAAGGTCGTCGAGTTCTGCAAGCTCATCCACTCCGTCGACTCCCTCCGCCTCGCCGAGGAGATCCAGCAGGTCGCCGTCCGCCGCGAACACCCCGTCGACGTGCTCGTCCAGGTCAACTGCTCGCTCGAGCCGCAGAAGTACGGCTGCCCCATCGGCGCAGCCATCCCCCTCTGCGAACAGATCGACACCATGGTCAACGTCCGCGTCCGCGGCCTCATGACCATGGCCGCCCAGACCGACGACGAAAGCCAGACCCGCGCCGCCTTCGCACGCTGCCGCGAACTCTTCGAAGAGGCCCGCAAGAGAGGCGTCACCGACTCCCGGTGCAACATCCTCTCCATGGGCATGTCCAACGACTTCGAGATCGCCATCGAAGAGGGCGCAAACATCGTCCGCGTCGGCACCGCCATCTTCGGCGAGCACAAACCCGAATCCGACGATCAGGCCTGAGCGACCGGGCGACTACGCCCGCGCCAACGCCCCGCCACGCGAACGCGTCGATTCCATCACCCGCTGCAGGTTCACGCCCGGGCACGCCGTCGGCTTGATCTCCCGGTGCGTGTACACCCGGCTCACGCCCACCTGGTACCGCCGCATCAGCGACGCCACAAAGTCGTCCAGCGACTTGCTCGCCGCCAGCGTCGGCACCTGCTGCTCGTAGTTGCCCATCACCATCACACCGATGTTGCCCTCGTTGTTGTCCTTCACGTGCGCGCCCTGAAGCGACGTCGACCGCGCCTCCCAGACCCGCCCCGCCGGATCAACCACGTAGTGGTACCCGATGTCCGCCCAGCCGTTCGCCGACACGTGCGCGTTCCGGATCGACTCCAGACGCTGCGCCGCCGACGCCGAAGACGTGCTCATAAACGGCGTCATCCCGTCGTGGTGCACCGTGATCCGCGAGACCCGGCCCATCGGCTTGGTGTCCCACAGCTTCGGCGTCGCACGCGTCCACGCGCTCCGAGGCACCACGCCCGCCACCGAACTCGGCGGCGGACCGCTCCCGACCCCGTCGTCGAGCCAGTCCGGCTTCTGCGAGACAAACTCCCAGTCCGACGCGTTCGACGGACGGGGCGTCACCCGGACCCCCGGACGACGCGACGTCCCGCCCCCACAACCAGCCAACAACGCCAACGCACCGGCACTCAAGCCCGTACGAAGCAACCGACGACGAGAAATCTGGTCCATCACGCAACACTCCACCGACGCAACCACCGCGTCCGCACCATTCCATCGGCTGACGAACGCAAACGGCACCAACGACGCATCAGCATATCCAATGACCGCCGCCGCATTGCAACGGCACACCCTAATGCATGGCTACCAAACCGCCGCGCAGGCGAAATATCGGAACTCGCCGCCTACGCTCGGCACCATGAACAACCCCACCACACCCCAACACCGTCTGCTGGCCGCGATCGCCGTTTCCGCAGGATTCGCAGCGACTTCCGTCCTCGCCTCCGACACCCTCGACACGTCCCCCGCTGGTTACACAGCATCCACCGCCCAGGACGAAGAAGCCGAACAACCGCTCGGCCCCCCTGACGAATCGATCTTCACCGCCTCCAACTGGGACGGCAGCTTCTCCGCCGGACTCAACGGCTCCTCCGGCAACAACGAAAACTTCAGCTTCCGCGCCGGCTTCAGCATGAAGAAGGAGACCCTCCGCAACGCCGCGAAGTTCGACGTCTCCTACACCTACGCCTCCACCGACGGCGACGCCAGCGAGAACGAGGTCAACTCCAGCGCCCGCTACGACTGGCTCTTCCCCGACTCCAAGTGGCGCCTCTACGTCACCGCCAGCTACGAGTACGACGACTTCCAGGAATGGGACCACCGCATCACCTTCGGCCCCGGTGTCGGCTACCAGGCCATCAAGAACGACCGCACCGACCTCCTCCTCCGGATCGCGCCCGTGCTCGCTGTCCGCGAGTTCGGCGGCAAGGACAACGACTGGCGCGCCGAGGTCAACCCCGGACTCGACTTCGAGCACAAGATCACCGACCGCCAGACCTTCACCACCACCCTCGACTTCTACTCCGAGATCGGTGAGTTCGAGAACTACCGCTTCATCGGCTCCGCCGGCTGGCGCATCGACATGGACCCCGAGGCCGGCCTCTTCCTCGAACTCGGCATCGAAGACGAATACGACAGCGACCCCGGCGAGGGCTTCAAGAAGAACGACTTCGCCTACTACGCCACCGTCGGCTGGTCCTTCTAAGAACACACCGCCCACCGACCCAGCCCCCACCGACCGCACGGAGCACGCCCGATGATCCTCCAGGACACCGTCCCCGCCGAGTCCATCCAGGACGCCGCCGACGCCGCCACCGACGCACCCAGCGAACAACTCCAGGCCATCCAGGGCCTCCCCTCCCGATTCACCGACGGCGAGATCACCACCGCCGACTGGTTCGCCCTCTGGACCGACCTCGGCTGGCCGATCACCAAAGCCCTCCTCCTCATCATCGCCGTCATCTTCATCAGCGGCTGGGCCAAGCGATTCGTCACAGGCACCTGCCGACGCACCAAGGTCGACGAGACCCTCTCCCGCTTCTTCGGCAACCTCACCCGCTACGCACTCCTCATCCTCGGCGGACTCGCCGTCCTCTCCACCTTCGGCGTCAACACCACCAGCTTCGCAGCCGTCGTCGCCGCCGCCGGATTCGCCCTCGGCATGGCACTCTCCGGCACCCTCGGCAACTTCGCCTCCGGCGTCATGCTCCTCATCTTCCGCCCCTTCAAGGTCGACGACGTCGTCAGCGCCGGCGGCGTCACCGGCAAGGTCTTCGAGGTCGGCATGTTCTCCACCACCTTCGACACCCCCGACAACCGACGCATCATCGTCCCCAACGGCTCCATCTACGGCGACACCATCGAGAACGTCACCCACCACGCCACCCGACGCGTTGACGTCGCCGTCGGCACCGACTACTCCGCCGACCTCGACAAAACCCGCGAGGTCCTCACCGCCGCAGCCAACGCCGTCGAGGGCAAACTCCCCGACAAGAACGCCGTCATCTACCTCAGCGAACTCGGCGACTCCAGCATCAACTGGTCCGTCCGCGTCTGGGCCAAGACCAGCGACTACTGGGCCGTCCGCGAACGCCTCACCCGCGACGTCAAGGTCGCCCTCGATAACGCCAACATCGGCATCCCCTTCCCCCAACGCGACATCCACATCCCCGAAGCCATCAAGGTCCAACTCGCCAAGGACTAGCCCCCACCCACACCACCGTGTGGCATGCCCACGCTTCGTGGGCATGTGCTTGAGAACCATGTCGCCGCCGGCGCCCGCCTTCGACTCCAAGCGCAGAACCGATCCGTCGCCACTCCACCGCGGCCCCCGTGCCACGGGTGGCTCTGCACGCGCACTCCCCACCCAAGCCCATCCGCTCCGGCACCACCATGCCCCACGTCCATCCTGACCCCCACCGCGCGACGAGAATCGCCAAGCGGCCGATACCCTCACGCCACCAACCCGACACGACCTAACACGACCCAACACGACCTAGTACGCATTTCCTCGCCACACCCCGCAACCTTGTTCCCACCGAACCGGTACGACTCACCAACCGCGCACCCCATCCACTGGGAGAGTCCGCGGCACACCGGGACAAAGGGAACAACCAGCATGAACACCACCATCCGATCGTTGACCGGCCTCGCCCTCCTCTTCGCCGCATGCACAGCCTCCGCCCAGGACTGCGCCTGGACACCCCTCGCCGGCCTCGGCACCGCCCCCGGCACCCAGGGCGAATTCCACCGCACCGTCTACGCCCCCGGCCAGGGCGTCCTCCTCTACGGCCGCCTCTTCAGCGAAGAAGCCGCCGAGACCTGGCTCTGGAACGGCACCCAATGGACATTCCTCACCGACCAGGGCCCCGACGTCGCCGGCCCCGCCATGGCGTGGGACGCCGCACACAACACCGCCGTTCTCTTCGGTGGCGACACCGACTTCAACGACGCCTCCGACGAGACATGGATCTTCGACGGCACATGGACCAACCTCGGCACCCTCCCCGGCCCCGGCGCGCGGCTCTTCCCCAATGCCGCCTTCGATCCCGTCGCCGGGCAGACCATCCTCTTCGGCGGCGGAGACTCGTTCTTCAATCCGACCGACACCTGGGGCTGGAACGGCACCGCCTGGACCCAACTCGCCACCACCGGCCCATCCGCGCGCACCCGCCACGCCATGGCCTACGACGCCGGACGCGGCGAGATCCTCCTCTTCGGCGGCGTGCTCAACGGCCAACCCCTCGGCGACACCTGGGCGTGGGCCAACGGACAGTGGACCCTCCGATCACAGTCAGGCCCGCCGGCACGACAGAACGCCGCGATGGACTACAACGCCGCCCTCGACGCCGTGATCCTCTACGCCGGAAACGGCGACGGCGTGCACTACGACGATGTCTGGGCGTGGGACGGACAGAGCTGGACCGAGCTCGCAACCCTCACCCCCGGGCCGCGCTGGCAGCACGCCATGACCTACGACGCCGCCAACGAAACACTCGTGGTCACCGGCGGCGTCAACATCAGCAGCGTGCAGGACGGACAGGCGTGGCTCTTCGACGGCCAGACCTGGTCGACCAACCCCGCCCGCAAGGGCATCGTCGGCGCGGTCGACCCCGCCACCAACCGCTCCATGTTCTTCGGCGGCCGCTCTGACGTCGGCAATGCCTCCGGCTACTCCAACGAGACCTGGCTCTGGAACGGCTCGGCGTGGGACCTGGTCGCCAGGGGCGGACCATCGCCCCGCGTCGACTACGCGATGGACGCCTCGGCTGACCTCGTCCTGATCCACGGCGGCGGTCAGTTCGCCAACGCCCCGGCGGGCGACACCTGGACCTGGGACGGCAACGCCTGGAGCGCCGTCAACGGCACCGGACCCTCGCCCCGCGCCGCCCACGCCATGGCCTACGACCAGGCCCGCGACCAGTTCGTCCTCTTCGGCGGCATCGACGAGGTCTTCCTCAACAACGAGACGTGGACCTTCCACGACGGCGCTTGGACCCGCCGTGACGTCCCCGGCCCCGGCGCAATCGCCGATCACGCCATGGCCTACGACCCCGCCCGGCAGGAAGTCATCCTCTTCGGAGGACTCAAAGGCTTCTCACCCACCAACGAAACCTGGGCATGGGACGGCACCGCCTGGACGCTCCGTTCCAGCCAGGGCCCCGCGCCGCGCACCAATCACCGCATGACCTTCGACCCCGCAACGCAGACCGTCGTCCTCGTCGGCGGCTACGGCGCTGGTGTTGATCCCAGCATCGTCTGGCGTTGGGACGGCGCCCAATGGCAGGCCGACCCCACGCCACTGCCCATCGATCGCCGCAACCACGCCCTCGTCTTCGACCCGCACCGGCAGAGTCTCCTGCTCTTCGGCGGCGAAACCGCCGACGAGCACGCCCTCTCCGAGACCTGGGCCCTCGAATGCGATCCCGGCTGTATCGCCGACTTCGACGGCAACGACGTGGTCGACACCCGCGACGTGCTCGAGTTCCTCAACGCCTGGAACGCCCAGGACCCACGCGCCGATGTCAACGACGACGGCGACATCGACACCCGCGACATCATCCACTTCCTCAACCTCTGGAACACCGGATGCTAAATCCCCTACCTCAGCCCGGTGCCACGATGCACAAAGTGCCGGGTACCACGATGCACAAAGTGCGTCGTGCCGTCTCCCCTCGCAGCTGACACCCGTACCCGGTGCCACGATGCACGAAGTGCGTCGTGCCGTCTCCCCTCGCAGTTGACGCCCGTACCCGGTGCCACGATGCACGAAGTGCGTCGTGCCGTCTCCCCTCGCAGCTGACGCCCGTACCCGGTGCCACGATGCACAAAGTGCGTCGTGCCGTCTCCCCTCGCCGCTGACGCCCGTACCCGGTGCCACGATGCACAAAGTGCGTCGTGCCGTCTCCCCTCGCAGCTGACACCTGTACCCGCTGCCACGATGCCCGCGATACGTCGTGCCTTCCCCCACTCGAACACGAGACCCCGCTCCCCTACCCTCCCCCCATGCCCACCAACCCCAAAAACTCCCCCCTCGTCCTCATCATCCGCGACGGCTGGGGCCACAACCCCAACCCCTCGCACGACGCCTACAACGCCATCAAGCTCGCCGACACCCCGGTCGCCGACGCCCTCATGCGCGACTACCCCAACACCCTCATCAAAACCAGCGGCATGGACGTCGGCCTCCCCGAGGGCACCATGGGCAACTCCGAGGTCGGCCACCAGAACATCGGCGCCGGCCGCGTCGTCGACCAGGAGTCCGTCGCCATCACCCGCGCCTGCCGCGAGGGCAAGCTCGCCGGCAACTCCGCCCTCGTCGAATCGATCACCCGCGCCCGCGACGCCGGCCGCGCCGTCCACTGCATGGGCATCTGCTCCGACGCCGGCGTCCACGGCCAGCTCGAGCACCTCTTCGCCATCCTCGACCTCTGCAAATCCCTGAACGCCCCCAAGGTCCACATCCACCTCTTCACCGACGGCCGCGACACCGGCCCCAACACCGGCCTCGGCTACATCCAGCAGGTCCAGGACAAACTCGCCGAGCTGACCACCCCCGACTTCGCCCCCGTCATCGCCTCCGTCATCGGCCGCTACTGGGTCATGGACCGCGACACCCGCTGGGAACGCACCCAGCGCGCCTACGCCTGCCTCACCGGACGCAACGGCACCGACCTCCCCCACTACCGCACCGCACACGACGCCGTGCAGCACGCCTACGACAACCCCGCCGAGCCCACCATGACCGGCGACGAGTTCGTCCCCCCCTCCCTCATCGGCCCCACCCGAGACGACGCCCTCACCCGCCGCATCGCAGACGGCGACACCGTCATCTTCTACAACTACCGGGGCGACCGCCCCCGCCAGATCTCCGCAGCCCTCGTCTTCCCCGACGCCGACTGGGCCGCCGTCCCCCCCTCGCCCGACTCCGGCGCCAAAGGCTTCGACCGAGGCCCCAAGCTCGACATCGACTACGTCATCATGACCGGCTACTCCGAGCAGCTCGTCAAGCTCGCCCGCGTCGCCTTCCCCAAACCGCCCAAGATGGTCAACATCGCCGGCCAGCACATCAGCGCCCTCGGCCTCACCCAGTTCCGCTGCGCCGAGACCGAGAAGTTCGCCCACGTCACCTTCTTCTTCAACGACTACCGCGACGAGCCCTTCGAGGGCGAGCACCGCGCCATCATCCAGTCACCCAACGTCAGCACCTACGACCAGCAGCCCGAGATGTCCGCCATCGGCATCCGCGACGCCGTCCTCGCCCGCCTTGCAGCCGACGACTGCGAGGACCTCATCGTCGTCAACTTCGCCAACGGCGATATGGTCGGCCACACCGGCAACCTCGACGCCGCGATCAAGGCCTGCCAGACCGTCGACGCCTGCGTCGGCCGGCTCATCGAAGCAACCCTCGCCCGATCCGGCTCGCTCATCGTCACCGCCGACCACGGCAACGCCGAGCAGATGAAGGACCCCGCCACCGGCGCACCCCACACCGCCCACACCACCTACGACGTCCCCCTCATCGTCGTCGGGCCCGCCTTCACCGGCCGCACCCTCCACGACGGAGGCCGCCTCGCCGACATCATCCCCACCGCCCTCGACATGATGAGCCTCCCGCAGCCGCCCGAGATGACCGGCCGCTCCCTGCTCGCCTGACAGGCCCACCCCGCCGCCGCGGCTTCAACGCAGCCCCACAATCGAGTACACTGCGGATTCCCCTAGCCAAGGAGTCCACCATGCGCACCCTCGCCGCCCTCTCGCTGACCGCCTGCCTCACCGCCGCCCTCATCACCGGCTGCGAATCGACACCGACCCGCACCGCCGTCGCCGCCGACCACGAGGCCGCGATGCTCGGCCCCGTCGCCGCGCTCGCCGGCGAATGGACGGGCAACGACCCCGCGTCCGGCGAGGACTACACCATCGAGTTCAACCCCACCGCCAACAACTCCGCCGTCCGCGAGATCATGTTCCCCGGCACACAGTGGGAGATGACCAACCTCTACCACATGGACGGCAACGACCTGGTCATCACCCACTACTGCGCCGCCGGCAACCAGCCCCGCATGGTCACCAGCAAGGCCAAGCAGACCGCCGAGGGCACCGTCTACCACTTCGACCTCGAGAGCGTCTCCAACCTCCGCCCCGAGCACGACCACTACATGGGCAACATGACCCTCATCATCCTCAACGACGGCACGCTCCGCGAAGAGTGGCGCTCCTACCAGCGCGACGGCTCACTCACCGAACCCACCACGTTCGTCATGACACGCAAGTAGATCGATACCCCCGCCACCGATCAGGCCGCGTCCGCCGAGGTGCAACTCATGCACGCCAGCGGAAGCAGACAGAGTGCGCACCGATCCGGGAAGGCGTCCGGTGCGCCAAAGGAGGCGATTCTCCCCCGCAGACTTGGGCGCCAGCCAGACACGATGTACAATCCAGATCGACCCGCACCCCACGCGTCGCAGCCGCTCGAGGCGACTCAGATGAACGTCAACTCCCTCGCCACCGCCGTGCTCCTGGCAACACTCGCCGCCTCCGCCACCGCGCAGCAGTACCTCTGGACGATCACAGACACCGGAGACGGAGACGGCTGTATCGAGCCCGGCGAAGAAGCCGCCATCGGCCTGGACGTGGTGTGGGGCCCACCCGCCGTCGCGTTTGCCTACTCCAACTGCGACGTCATCGGCATCGAAGGATGGGATGACGGCGTCGTGATCGACGCCTCCACGTGGTATTGCAGCGAGGGCTTCGGTGTCCCCCCTCTCGTCGCCGACAACAACGACATACTCGCGATCGAGAACTTCCAGCTCCCGGGGTTCTTTAACTGTGGGTGTTGTGGCCTCCCGACCAACCCGACGCCACAGCTCCGGCTCCGCTGGCAGCCATCGAGCTATTTCGCACGCACCGTGACGATCCTCCCGGTCAACTTCCAGGACTTCTGGGACTGGGGTGACCCGGTACCAGACCAGATCCGCCTCTATGTCGACGGCTTCGGCAACACAATCGCGCCCACGCCAGTCAGAACAGCACTGACCTTCACGGTCCGCTGCCCCGCCGATGTCAACGAAGACGCCCGACTCGATGCGTCCGATTTCTTCGCGTTCCTCGACGTGTTCCTCGACCCGGAGAGCGGGCTCGCCGCCGACTTCAACGAAGACGGCACACGCAACACGCAAGACCTCCTCCATTATCTGAACGCATGGACCGCGGGCTGCTGAGGCGCAGCCGGTCCGCGCATCGCAAACGCCGGGTCATCCCGGCAGCCGCGAACTCGACCGCCGCTCCTCCCACGCACGCTCCACCGCCGCACGCACCACCGGCGTCCAACGCGCATACCCCGCCGCGTTCAGGTGCAGCCCGTCAGGCTCAAAGAGCGAAGGGTCCGGAGTGCCGTCCGCGCCGAGTGTCGGCGTCACCGTGTCCAGATACTCCGCGCCCGGAGTCCGCCGGCAATACTCCCGCACCGCCGCGTTGGCCCGCGACATCGCCTCCCAGTTCCCCCACCGCGCCAGACTCGCCTTGATCGGCACATTCAGCACCCGCACGTCCGGCCACATCGTCCGCGCCAGCCGATCAAACGCGATGAATCCGTTCGCAGCCGACTCCCAGTCCGTGTTGTGCTCGCCCAGATCATTGTCGCCGCAGTAGTACACAATCACACTCGGCGCATACGGCACCACGATCCGGTCAAACACCGCCAGCACTTCCCCCGTCTTCGACCCTCCAAAGCCGCGGTTCAGCACCGGCACCGGCGCCATGTCCGCCTCAAGCGTTTTCCAGAGCCGGAAGCTCGAACTCCCGATGAACAACACCTGCCCAGGCTCCGGCGGATCCGCCCGATCCGCAGCCTCAAACGCCCGGATCTCACGCTCATACCACGCGTCCCGCGCGGGCGAAGCCGCAGCCACCGGCGCGGGCTCCGACGCGGGTGCCTCCGGCGCGCGCGCCTCCGACGCGACAGCGCCGGACGAAGCAGACCCCGGCGGCCCGTCGGCCGCGGGCACCGCCGCCACACCCTCCTGGCGCACACCGCAGGCGCAGCCAACACCCCAAACAATCATCAGGCAAAGAACACACCACGCCGCACAACGTTGAGTCATCATGCAGGCAGCATAGTGAACACACCCGCCGCGCGCAGGCTAATACCCCGCCGCTTTGTCCACCGTGTTGAGCAGCGGCTCACCCGCCGCGAAACGGCGCACGTTCTCCCGATAGAGCGTCCAGCGCCGCTCACCGGTCAGCTCCGCCGACCCGGCCGTGTGCGGCGTGATCACAACGTTCTCATACCCCCACAGCGGGTGCCCCTCCGGCAACGGCTCCGGATCCGTCACGTCCAGACACGCCCCCGCGAGCTTGCCCGAATCCAACGCCGCCATCATCGCGTCGGTGTCCACGATCGGGCCGCGGGCGATGTTGATCAGGTACGCCCCGTCCTTCATCGCCGCGAACGCCTCGGCACCAAACTGCCCGCGCGTCTCGTCGGTCAGCGGCAGCGCGATCGCCACCACGTCCGCCCGGCCAAGCATCTCCAGCAACTCGTCGGGCTTGCCGACATAGTCGATGTAGTCCGGCGTCGGCCGCTCCGACCGCCGCGAGGCGATCACGTGCATGCCAAAGCCCGCCGCCCGCTGGGCGATCTCCGACCCGATGCCCCCCAGCCCCACGACGAACATCGTCCGCCCCTCAAGCGCGATCCCGCGGCGGGCGTCGGGGCTCCCCCACGTACCCTCCGCCCGGTTCCGCTCGTGCACCCGCATGTTCCGCGTCAGCGTCAGCAGCATCGCAAACGAGTGGTCCGCGATCGTCGGCCCGTGCACCGCCCGCATGTTGGTCAGCACGATGCGGTCGGTCTCCATCAGCGGCTCGATGGTGAGATACCGCTCGACACCCGCCGACGTCGACTGCACCCAGACCAGGTTCGGCGCCGCCTCGATGAACTCGGCCGAGACGAACCGGGCGTCCGCCCCGTGCACGCGAGGCGCAAGCTCCATCGCCTCACCCCGCGACCGCGCCGAGACAATCTCGAGATTGGGCGACGCCGCGCGGAGCTCGTCGAGCTGCTCCCCCTCGCCGAGGCTCGACAGGAAGACCAGCTTGGGCGACTCGCCCGGCGCGACCGGATACGCCACCCGGGCGCCGTCGGTCGAGCCGATCTCCGTCGCGACGGGCTGGGCAGCCGCGAACGGTGCGAGGACAAACAGTGTCAGAACGATGAGGGTTGGTGTGCGCATGGGTCCAGCATACCCGGTCACGGCACGGCCCCCCACCCGCCGCCCCGCGCCCCGTCGAGGATGTCCAGCGGGAACGCCGGCCGGGCCAGCGGCCGCAGCGCGATCGCCAGCAACGCCAGCTCGTGATCGTCGCCGGCGAGCCGGTTGACCCCGATCTTGTCGCACCCGGTGCACCGGTGGATGATCGCCCACTCGCCCCCGTCCCTGACCTCGATAGCGATCGGCTCCATCGGGCTGCGGCAGAGGGACTGGCGGTCGCCCGGCTCGTCGTCCAGGTGGCGGGACCAGAGGCAGTAGGGGCAGTGGTTGCGGTGGCGGGTGCCGAAAGCGTTGGCGGTGACGCTGCGCTTGCAGCGGATACAGGTGAAGTCGGCGTTCTCGTGACGTCGGCCGGGGCTGCGGCCGGAGCGGCCGCGGGAGTCGCGTGAGGGCATTGGGTCATCCGTGGCGGCGCAGTGGCCGCGGGCGTGTGTAGCGCTCGGTGTAGGGGGTCTGGGGGATCGCCTGCGTGCTGAGCGGGGGCCGGGTCCGAGACTCAACCGGCGTGGCGGCGGGTGTGCGGCGTGCGCGCACCGGTACCGCCAAGGGTGCTCAGGCTGGCGGTCAGAGGACAGAGGGAGTGGTTGCCATCAGCCCGGAGCGTACCGGGAGAGCCGCCCCTTGGCAAGAGCCCGTCCCGACGATTCGGCGGGGCCTCAAGAAAATGTGCGCCGGCTTCGTGAGGCGGGCGGGGTGGCGGAGCTTTCACGGTGCCGGGTGTGAATCACACGCGGCACGACCCGACCTTGACGCAGAACCGGGTGTTCCGGGCTGGCAGGGGGAGGCGCACCGGGGCCTCAACCCCCAATGCAGAAAGGTCTTCGCCATGAAGCTCACCACCACCATGTTTGTTCTCGCCTCTGTTGCGGCTGCCGCACTCCCGGCTGCGGGGTCGATCATCGGCACCACGGGCGGGGCTACCCAGATCCTCACCCCGGCGAGCGCGATGCCGGGAGCGCTGACCGCGTCCAACGCCTGGGCGTGGAACGAGGCGACCAACATCTCGCTCGGGTCGATGCCGGTCGATCTCTCGATCAACCCCTCCAACAGCTTCGCCCCGACGCCGGGGCTTGTCTCCGGGCTGGTGGACTCGCACTTCATCCACTACGACGGTGTGCCGGGCACGGTGATCTTCGGCACGGTCACGTTCAGCCAGCCGATCCTGGCGGTGCAGTACGCCGACACCAATCTCGACCTCACCGACGGGCTGGCCACGCTGGGGACGATCTACCCCACGACGCTGCCCGGACGCGGGTTCTTCAACTGGACCGGCGCGGACTTCATCGACATCAACGGCAACGTGCTGACCTTCCAGATGGTGGGCATCGGGTCTCCCGATCTGGAGCAGGTGCGGGTATTCACCCGGGCCGTCCCCGCGCCGGGGTCGGTGGCTCTGCTCGGGCTTGGGGGCCTGCTCGCGGCACGCCGGCGTCGGGGGGCGTGAACCGACACATTGACACACACCAATTCTGTTTGATGCAGCCGGGGCGAAGGGGCTCCGGCTGTGTCGTTGGTTGGTGTGGCGGGCTGGAAAGCCCGCCCCCCTAGTGCTGCGGTTGGCGGGCTGGAAGGCCCGCCCCCGTGTTGTGGGCGGGGTCAGGCCCAGCCGAGTTCGCGGAGGCTGTGGCCGTCGTTCCAGATCTTGGTCATGTGGCTGATCTTGTCGCCCTTGAACTGCATGATGTAGGCGTAGTTGGCGGCGACGGCCTTGCCGGTCGGGGGCACGGGGCCGCCCTCGTGGGTGTGGGTGGCGTGGAAGACGCCGCAGCCGGTGACGTTGTTGCGCTCTTCATCGACGGCGAACGACAGCAGCTCGTAGCGGCCGTCGGGTGCGGGGGCGGCCATGCCCTTCATCCACTCGGTGTAGGTCTCGAGGGTCTTGACGTCGGCGAGCGCATCGGCCTGGGCGGAGAAGGTGGCGTCGGGGTGGCAGTACTGCTTGCAGACATCCCAGCCCTGGCAGGTCTCGCAGGCGTCGAAGAACTTCATGGCGGTGTCTTTCATCGAGGCGGTGGTGGTCGCGGGCATGGGGGGTCTCCTCTGGCGTGAATGTGTTGAGGGGGCGAGTGTACTGGGTTCGGAGGGTCTGGGAGGCGGGAGAGGGTTGGTTGGCGAGAGGAAGACCCGGCGGGGTGAGGTTGGCACGGGGGGCGGGATTGAAGATGGGGAAGGCTGCGAATGGTGTGAGGATGGGGCGTTGGGGGAGGTGCCTCGCTGGCGCCTCGGGCTCTGTTTTGGGGGGTTCTGGCGCGCAGGGTGGGATCGGTCGGAGGCTCCTCGCTGGCGCTTCGGGCTCTGTTTTGTGGGCTGTTTGTGCGTGTGGTGGGTTCGGGAGAGGCGTTCGAGGTGGGCTGCGGCTTTGCGGGCGGTCTCGTTGTGGCGGGCGCGGAGCTGGGGGGAGAGGGGGCGGTTGGGGGGGAGGTTGTGCTCGGGGTCTTGGGTGGTGAGGTTGTGGAGGCGGGCGATGGCACCGGGGCGGGCGAGGGCGGTGAGGTGCGCGGCCTGGGCCTCGGCGGCGCGGACAAGGCGGTCGAGGAGGGCGCGGGTTGAGGGGTGGTCGAGGTAGTCGAGCAGGTCGGTGAGGGAGATGGCGTGGTGAGAGGCGAGGTCGGGGAGGGAGAGGTCGCCGGCGAGATAGTCGGCGAGGAGGGCGCGGGGGTCGGGGATGGAGGGCGGGGCGGAAGAGGCGGGCTGGAAAGCCCGCCCCCCTGTGGATTGAGGGGTGTCGGGCTCGGTCAGGGTGGTGATTCGGTTGTGCATGGTGTCCCTCCGTGCGCAGGGTAAGGAACGGGGAGGGGGACGCAAAGGGGATGTGGGGAGAGGTGCGCGAAGTTGCGCGCAGGGGTGGATGTAGGGGGGAGATTTGTGGTCTTGCAGGGCGGCCGGTGCGTGTGGTGATCGAGTTGATGCCTGCGCGCGGGGGCACCAAGGAGTGGCTCAGAGCAGCCACGCCTTGGTGGCACGGGGAGGAGTGAACGCCAGCCGAGCTACTCCGGATGGAGATCCATGCGGGGGAGGTGTAGGGCGCTCAGGGCTTCGCAGCGGGGCTCGCGGTCGGGGCGCGGACCGAGGTGGAAGTGGTCGCGGAACGCGGCGATGACGCGGAGGGCGTCGTCCAGTTCGGCCTGGGAGCACTCGCTGCGGGCGGCCGAGTCGCGGGAGAACTCCTCGTACCACTGGCAATGGAGCTCGAGGAACTCGCGGAGGTTGTCGCCGACGCACTGCCATGCGTCGGAGTCCATCGGGCTGACCTCGATGACGGGGGAGTCTTCGAGGCGGCGCTCGGGGAGATGGAGGAGAACGTAGTGGACACCGTCGACGCCGGACGCGGCGAAGGGGGTGGAGTTCCGCGGGGTCGCGTGGTACGGCTGCACGTCGGAGCAGAGGTAGATGCCGATCTCGTCGAGAGGATCGTCAATGCCGAGGATGGAGGCGAGGTGGGTGTTGGCGTGTTTGAGGTCGGGGAGGTTCATTGGGGCGTGAGCGTACCGCATCACTGCGCGGGGGAGGGGGTGGAGAGGGGGGAGGGAGGCCGCGAGTGATGGCACACGGATTCGGGCCACCCGCCGTGTGCGGCCTGCCGACAGCCGGTCTCAGAACTCAATCACTTTCCGCAAGAAATCTAAGCAACCATCGTCCGTTCCACCAATTCCTACATCATGACCAATGCGTCTAGGAATAACCTCACGTTCGACGCCTTCTCGCCCCATGGCCGAAGCGAATACTTCGCGCAGAGGCCGATGGAGCCAATCGTCTTTGTGTCCAGTAATCCCGATTCGCTCAAGGTTGGTCTCGTCGAAACCAAAGCCCAGAAAAATCAAACGGTCTGCACTCAGCACCGCTCTACGTGAACACTGGAGAACCTCGTCGTCATTCGCACGCTCGTCACTGATAATACGAATTGACTCTGCGCCAGAAATCACGCCATTGGGCGATCGATCAATGTCAACCTGCGAACTAGATGAGAACCGAATCATGTTTCCCAGTGCCCCGTAGACATGGTAGATTGGCAATGAGCACACTTGATCCCACACCTCCTGAATAGGTTGCGCTCCCGAGTTCGCCAGCATGAGCGTCAGACCAATCTCAAACGTGCGGTCGTAGTTAAACGTGACAACACTCAGATTCGCCTTCCGCCATCCGTCAACGCTCCCATCAATCGCTTCGAACAGCCACGCGTACCAATCGCCACATACACGTCGTTGATTCACCGCCTCAAGTTCAAGAGGGACAAGTTTGGTAGCAATCGCAATCTTGCCGTTCCTCTGAAACTGAGGCCTCTTCTCCAGGAAGCGATCGATTGAACTCCAGCCCGAGCTGCGAAAGGCCTCCGTCATCTCACTGAACTGGCCGGACACGATGCCACGCCAATGCGGATCATCAGCATGGATTCCAACTCGAGGAGGTACAATTCCAGCAATAATCGCTTCCCGCAATCCCCAGGCAGTTGGCATCCCGCAATGAACGGATGAGCCCGCACCTAAGACCAGCGTAGTTGATCGATTGACCCCTGACATCAGGCCTCCCCCGAGCCCAATACCGCCACGTACGCCTCCTGCGGGATGTTGACCATGCCGATGAACGTCATGCGGTCTTTGCCCTTGCGATGTTTGTCGAGGAACTCGCGTTTGCGGCTGACGTGGCAACTGTAGCACTTAGCGTCGTTTCCAATCAGTGAGCCTCGCTTCCTTCGTCCCTCCGGGACTCCATTTGTGGGATGGGAGCGTACCACGGGTTCCGCTTCGCCGCGGTGCGGCGGCGCTTCACCCGTGGCTACGTTCGGCAGCCCCTCCGGGGCATCGAGGGCCACCACTTCGGGGTGGTGGGATCTCAGCCGTTTACGGGGTGGTGGACGGCCTCCCCATGAGGGTGGCAGTCCACCCCTCTGGGGTGGTGGGTGCGGCTGGTACTGGTGACCGGGGGTGTCGCTGCGCTCCGACCCCCGGCTAGTGGAGTCCACCCCTACGGGGTGGAAGCACTCGGGTGGGCAGGTCGGGGACGGGTCTATTCCTCTCCCGTGTCCAGCACCGCCATGAACGCTTCCTGGGGGATGTTGACGCTGCCGATGGACTTCATGCGGTCCTTGCCCTTGCGCTGTTTGTCGAGGAGTTTGCGTTTGCGGCTGACGTCGCCGCCGTAGCACTTGGCGGTGACGTCTTTGCGGTAGGCCTTGATGGTTTCGCGGGCGATGATCTTGCCGCCGATGGCGGCCTGGAGGGGGATCTCGAACTGGTGGCGGTCGATCTGTTTGCGGAGGCGTTGGAGGAGGAGGCGGCCGCGTTGGGTGCCGCGGTCTTTGTGGCAGATGAGGGCGAGTGCCTCGACGGGGTCGCCGTTGATGAGGATGTCGATTTTGACGAGGTCGTCGGCTCGGTAGAGGGCGATCTCGTAGTCCATGGTGCCGTAGCCGGAGGTGAGGCCTTTGAGCTTGTCGTAGAAGTCGTAGATGATCTCGGCGAGGGGGACCTCGAAGGTGAGCATCTGTCGGGTGTCGCCGACGACCTGCTGCGACTTGTAGACGGCGCGGCGGTCGAGGCAGAGCTTCATGACGTCGCCGATGTACTCGTTGGGGACCATGATCTCGACGTTGCAGATGGGCTCGCGGATCTCGAGGACCTGGCCCATGTCGGGGAGGTCGGCGGG
>JBICHP010000022.1:0-2460 GCA_043100935.1 Phycisphaerales bacterium JB054 | reverse complement strand
CTCCGGCGCCTGGAGTCCGAGAGCATCCACATCATGCGCGAGGTCGTCGCGCAGTTCCGCAATCCGGTGATGCTCTATTCCATCGGCAAGGACAGCTCGGTGATGCTGCACCTGGCGATGAAGGCGTTCCACCCGTCCAAGCCGCCGTTCCCGCTGCTGCATGTGGATACCGGCTGGAAGTTCCGCGAGATGATCTCCTTCCGCGACCAGCGGTGCGCGGAGCTGGGGCTGGAGCTTCTGACCCACACCAACCCCGACGGGCTGGCCCAGGGCATCGGTCCCATCTCCCACGGTTCGGCGGTGCATACCGACGTCATGAAGACGCAGGGCCTCAAGCAGGCGCTGGACCACTACGGCTTCGACGCCGCCTTTGGCGGGGCCCGCCGCGACGAGGAGAAAAGCCGCGCCAAGGAGCGGGTGTTCTCGTTCCGCTCGGCCTCGCACCGCTGGGACCCCAAGAACCAGCGCCCGGAGCTGTGGAACCTGTACAACGGCCGCATCCACAAGGGCGAGAGCATCCGCGTCTTCCCGCTGTCCAACTGGACCGAGCTGGACATCTGGCAGTACATCTTCCTGGAGAACATCCCCGTCGTTCCGCTGTACTTCGCCAAGCCGCGCCCGGTGGTCGAGCGCGACGGCAGCCTCATCATGGTCGACGACGAGCGCCTGCCGCTGAACCCCGGCGAGGTGCCCGAAATGCGCACCGTGCGCTTCCGCACCCTGGGCTGCTATCCGCTGACCGGGGCCATCGACAGCGACGCCGACAACCTTCAGGCGGTGATCCGCGAGATGCTGCTGTCGACCACCTCGGAGCGCCAGGGCCGGGTCATCGACCGCGACGGCGGCGCCTCCATGGAAGCCAAGAAGCAGGAAGGATACTTCTGATGAACGCGCCCCTGGACCTGTCCGTCGAGGACGTCGCCTCCTACCTGCGCGCGCAGGAGGAAAAGGACCTGCTGCGCTTCATCACCTGCGGCAGCGTCGACGACGGCAAGTCGACCCTGATCGGCCGCCTGCTCTATGACACCAAGCTGATCCTCGAAGACCAGATGGCCGCCCTGGAGAAGGACAGCGCGGTGATGGGCACCACCGGCGGCGGCATCGACTTCGCGCTGCTGGTCGACGGCCTGGCCGCCGAGCGCGAGCAGGGCATCACCATCGACGTCGCCTATCGCTTCTTCACCACCGACAAGCGCAAGTTCATCGTCGCCGACACCCCCGGCCACGAGCAGTACACCCGCAACATGGCCACCGGCGCCTCCACCGCCGAGGTCGCGGTGATCCTCATCGACGCCCGCAAGGGGGTGCTGACCCAGACGCGGCGGCATTCCTACATCGTCTCGCTGATGGGCATCCGCGACGTGGTGCTGGCGGTCAACAAGATGGACCTGGTCGACTTCTCCCAGGAGACGTTCGACGCCATCGTCGCCGACTACACGGCCTTTGCCGCCCAACTGGGCATCGCCCGCATCACCGCCATCCCGCTGTCGGCCAAGCAGGGCGACAACGTGGTCGCCACCTCGCCCAACACCCCGTGGTACACCGGCCCGGCCCTGCTGCCGTTCCTGGAAACCGTCACCCCCACCCGCGACGCCGCCACCCGGCCGTTCCGCTTCCAGGTCCAGTGGGTCAACCGCCCCGACCAGGATTTCCGCGGCTTCTCGGGCACCGTCTGCGGCGGCACCGTGCGCCCCGGCGATGCCGTGCTGGCGCTGCCGTCGGGACGGTCGAGCACCATCAGCCGCATCGTCACCTATGACGGCGACCTCGATGTCGCCGTGGCCGGGCAGGCCGTGACCCTGGTTCTGGCCGACGAGATCGACGTCTCGCGCGGCGACGTGCTGTGCGCCCCCGAGGCTCCGGCCGGGGTGACCGACCAGTTCGCCGCCCACATCCTGTGGATGAACGAACACGCCCTGGTGCCCGGCCGCCACTACCTGTTCCGCCTGGGCACCGCCCAGGTCGGCGGCCAGGTCACCGAGCTGAAGCACAAGGTCAACGTCAACACCCTGGAGCATCAGGCCGGCAAGCACCTCGACCTCAACGAGGTGGGGCTGTGCAACGTCGCCCTGGACCACGCCCTGCCGTTCGACGCCTATGGCGACACCCGCGAGATGGGCGCCTTCATCGTCGTCGACCGCCTGACCAACGCCACCGTCGGGGCGGGCATGATCGACTACGGCCTGCGCCGGGCGACCAACATCGCCTGGCACGAGATGGAGGTGAGCAAGGAGGCGCACGCCCGCCTCAAGGGCCAAAAGCCCTGCGTGCTGTGGTTCACCGGGTTGTCGGGGGCGGGCAAGTCGACCGTCGCCAACCTGGTGGAAAAGCGCCTGCACGCCCTGGGCCGGCACACCTACGCCCTGGACGGCGACAACGTGCGCCACGGCCTGAACAAGGACCTGGGCTTCACCGAGGACGACCGTGTCGAGAACATCCGCCGCGTCGCCGAGGTCGCCA
>JBICHP010000021.1:0-8676 GCA_043100935.1 Phycisphaerales bacterium JB054 | reverse complement strand
GATGTATTTGTGGTCCTTGGGGGGGCTGTAACGCCCGCCCCCCTCTTGGCTGGAACGCCCGCCCCCCTGTTGTGTGGAACGCCCGCCCCCCTTTCCCCTCGCTTGCGCGAGGGGCTCTATGGAAGCGCTCCCCTTTCCCCTCGCTTGCGCGAGGGGCTCTATGGAGTCGGTGCCGCGATCGCTCTGACGCCAGGGCTCGGGGAAGTTGATGATCTGGTCCTGGTCGAGCCACTTGTCGCCGTCGTTGAGGTTGGCCCGCCAGCGCTTCCAGGCGTTGCGCGACTTCTCGGTGTGGAGGTCTTCCTCCTTGAAGCCCATACGGACGGCAAAGCGCGTGGCCCCCTCGCCGACGAGCATGACGTGGTCGGTGCGGCGGAGGACCTCGAGCGCGACGCTCGCCGGGTTCTTGATGTTCTCGATGCACCCGACCGAGCCGGCCTTGTGCAGCGGCCCGTCCATGCAGGCCGCGTCGAGCTGGATGACCCCGTCCTCGTTGGGCAGGCCGCCGTAGCCGACGGACATGTCGTTGGGGTCGTCCTCGACGAGCTTGACCCCCCGCACGCAGCACTCGACCGGGCGGCCGCCCTTGGACATGAGGTCGAAGGCGAGTTGGACGGTCTGCCGACCGTTGCCCGAGGCGATGACGCACGGCCCGCGGTGGTCGTCGCCGGGGGCGAGGGGGCGGGGGGAGGGCAAAGGCAGCCCGGCGCTGACGCTTGGGGCTCTTCCCGAGGCACCCGCAGCCCCGGCGGCCGAAACCGCGGCCGCGGCGAGGAAGCCGCGACGGTCGAGTTGGGACGGGACAGCAGACGGCCGGTTGGGTGTGGTGCTCATGCCCACAGTGTGCCAGAAAGCGGCGGCCGCGTCACGCCCGGTGGCGCTGAGGATCTGTCCGCGGCCGGGCCTTCCCGCCTCAGGGCTCGGTCGTGAGCGTGACGGGCAGGGTGTAGGTGTGCGACTCGCCCCCCATGAGGCCGATGAGGCCCGAGCGGGCGTACCGCGTCTCGACGGTCAGCATGCCGGCCGTCCCGCCCGCGGGCGGCTGTGCCCCCTCGACCAGCGGCAGGCTGATATCCAGCAGCACGCTGGTCCCGGGGTCGATCTGGCGGTCGCCCTGCCAGTCGCCCGCGGCCAGGGCCCGCTCGTTGTGCCGCAGCGTGATCGAGAGCTTCCGGAGCCACAGCGGGGCGTCGGTTGGGTTGATCGCGAGGATCTCGACCCGGGCGTTGTCGTCGGTGGTGGCCGGGCCGGAGAGCGTCGGCAGATGCGCGACGTTGGCACGGAGGACCGGCCGCGGGAGGTGGAAGCCGCCGGCACCGCCGGAGCCAGACCCGCCGGAGCTGGTGCAGCCGGCGAAGCACAGGAGACCCGCGGCGGTCAATCCCGCCACAAGACCGATGAGGGCGCGATGAAGCATGCGTGAAGCGTACCACACCGCGCGGGGCTCCAATACTACTGGTGTGAGGAGCGATCACCCCATCCGAAGCGCCGCGAAGAAAGCGGCGAAAAAGGCCCGCGGAGCGATGCAGTTCGGCGTGCACCGGCTGCCGGGCATGGTGGCGGGCTCGGTGCGCGAGGCGCGGCGCGGCGGGGCGGTGCCGGGGGCATCGACGATCGCCAGCGGGCAGGATCTGCGAGAGCTGCTCCAGGTGCGCTACGGCGCGGCGTGGCTGGGGCACGGCAGCGCGCTGGTGCGTCAGGGTGGGATGACGATTCTGGTGGACCCGGTGCTCAGCCACCGCATCGGGCCGCGGATCGGCGGACGGACGATCGGCCCGGCCCGGCTGGAGGCAGCGCCCGCCCCGAGCGATGAGCTTCCGCCGATCGACCTCGTGCTGATCTCGCACGCGCACTATGACCACCTCGACCGGCCGACGCTCGAGCAGCTCGCGGCCTCGGGCACGACGGTGGTCACCTCACGCCGCACACGCCGGCTCATCCCCCGCGGCTTCCGGCGGGTGATCGAGCTGGGGCTCGACGATCAGCTGGAGATCGGCGGCGTACGGCTCTCGGCGCTGCGGCCGGAGCACTGGGGCGGCCGGACGGCGGTGGACGTCGCCCGCGGGTGCAACAGCTACCTGATCGAGAGCGACGAACACCGCACACTCGCCCCGGGCGACACGGCCCTGACCAGCGAGTTCGATGCGCTGGGCGCGGTCGATCTTGCGGTGTTCGGCATCGGTGCCTACGAGCCGAGCGAGCACCACCACGCGACCCCCGAGCAGGTGTGGCGGATGTTTACCGCGATGCCGGGGGGTGTGCTGCTGCCGGTGCACCACTCGACGTTCGAGATCTCGGCCGAGCACGTGGACGAACCGATGCAACGTCTGCTCGCGGCGGCGGGCAACGCCGCGGCGAGAATCGCGGCCGTGAAGCCGGGGGAGTTGTGGCTGCCGGGCGATGAATAGCCGGCCGGCTCAGGGCTGGGTCACGCGCTTCCAGTTGTCGGTCCGGAAGGGCGAAGCGGGCAGGCCCGCGCCGTTGAAGAGGTTGGGCTCGTCGTCATCGTCCCAGCCGTAGCGTGCGGCGACCGGCTTGGCGATGCCGTAGGCCGAGAGGATGACCGAGTCGCCCTCGATCGTCGCGCCCGCTGCGCGCCAGACCTTGTCCTCACCGGCGATCTCGAAGCCCTTGAGCGCGCCGCCCCGCGAGTTCAGCCCCGCGGCGTGGTCGAAACGAATGATGATCTGGCTGCCGGAGGCGACCACATCGCGGTAGAGCGGGCCGGAGTAGTCGATGCCGGTCTCGCCGTAGGTCTTGGCCCGGGCCCAGAGCGCCAGCCGGTGGCCGACGTCCTGCTTGTTGCGCGGGTGGATGTCGCGGGGGTTGCCGATGTCCATCGTCACGGCCATGCCGGTCTTGGGCAGGTCGAGCGCCATGAGCTGCGCTTCGCGGAGCTCGGCCGTCTGCCCCCTGTCACCGCCGTAGGTGTACGGCGCGATCTGCACGAAGTAGAACGGGAACTCGGTGCCCCACTTGGCGCGCCAGTCCTGGATCATCGACTTGAAGAGGTCGCGGTAGGTGTAGGCGTCTCCCCGGTTGCTCTCGCCCTGGTACCAGATCGCCCCGCGGATCGCGAACGGCTTGACCGGCGCGATCATGCCGTTGTAGAGGGCCGTCGGCGTGCGTGCGGTCATGCCGCGCCGCTGCGGCTGCGGCGGGATGTCGCTCGCCGACACCCCCTTCTGATACGACCACGCACCGGCCAGCGAGACCGTCTCGCTCTCGGAGTGGCCCTTGGGTGCGATGAACATCTGTGCCGGGTTGCCGTGCATGCCCCCGCCGCCGCCGGTGTCGAGCACACTCACCGCCACGACCGCCGGGCCGGCCTTCACCAGCTTGGCCGGCACGGTGTAACGCCGCGGCGCGTTCCACTGATTCTCGCCCCGGGTCTCGCCGACGCTCACGCCGTTGAAGAACGTCTCGTCCTGATCGTCCACCGGGCCGAGCTCGAGCGTGAGCTCGCGGCCGGCCCACGCCTCGGGGATCTCCACCGTCTTGCGGCACCAGACCGTGCCGTCGAAGTTGGCCAGGTCCGGCGACGACCAGTTGGCCGGCTGCTCGACGGTCTTCCAACCCGAGGCGTCAAAGTCGGTCTTGGTCCAGTTGAGTTGCTCGCTCTTGGCGTACTTGGCCTTCCAGGCGGCGAGTTCGCTCTGGTACTGCTGCTCGAGCGCGTCGGCATCCTCACGGAGCATGCGCATCAACTCGAGACCCTGCTTGTACTGCGGGAACGACGCGAGCCCCTCGACGCTGGTCCACGACTCGGCCGGGGTGCCCCCCCACTCCGACGAGATCAGCCCGACCGGGACGTCCAGGCTGGCGCGGAGGTCTCGCCCGAAGAAGTAGGCCACTGCGCTGAAGTCCCGAACCGTCTCGGGCGAGCACTCGACCCACTGCCCCTCGCAGTCCTCCTGCGGCGCCGGAGCGATGGTGTTCTTCACGAGGAACAGCCGGATGCTCCCGTCGGTCGCGGCGGCGATCTCGGCCTCGGCGTTGTCCGTTGCGCGCATCGGCCATTCCATGTTCGACTGGCCCGACGCCAGCCACACCTCGCCGACGAGCACGTTGGTGAGCTCCAGCGCGTTCTTGCCGCTGACGGCGATGGAGTAGGGACCGCCGGCCTCCGGCGTGGTGAGGGTGCACGTCCACCTGCCCGATTCGTTTGCCGTCGCCTGCACCGCGGCCGCACCCGGCCAGTCCGGGGTGAGGGTGACGAGTTCGCCCGGATCGGCCCATCCCCAGAAGGGTGCTTCGGTCTCGGACTGCACGACCATGTTGGAACCGATGATGGCGGGCAACCGCACATCGGCGCTGGCAGTGAGCGCTGCTGCGAGAGAGAGCAGCGTCGCAACGCAGTATCGGCGGGTGTGAGAGCGGGACACGGTCGTACGCATGGTGTTCTCCTCGCCCGCTGCTGTCCGCGGGGTTGGCAGAATACCACGAGTTGTCTCCGCACGAAGCCGGAAGCGAACGTTGCGACGCCGATCGGTAGTCATGCCGTGGTCAGCCCCGGGAGAGCTCCTGCACGAGCTTCGCGAACGCCTCGACATCGCGGGACGCCAGCACGCGGCTGACGGCCGCGGCTTTGGCCGGGCTTTTGGCCAGCGCCGTCTCGATCCTCTTCCAGATGCGTTCCTTGGCCTTTGCCTCCGCGAGATAGAGCTCGGAGACGAGTTCCTGGAGCTTGTTGAGCGTGATCGTGTCGAGGTTCTCGTAGTAGCGATTGACGATCCGCCGCTGCGCGGCGCTGAGGTCGGGGCGTTTGGCCATGGAAGATGCTCCTGAGGGGTGCCGGCGGGGTGATTCTTGGACCCTCGGCCCGGCCGCGAGCCCCCCCGACGACAGATTGATGACCCGGCGACGGGAGTCCTCCACCGGCGCATCTCCGATTCTGGTCGATGGCGCGGCAACACGGTGCCGACAGAGCCGTTGAGCAGCCCGGGACCGCACGCAGGCGGACGCGACCCAGTCCGGCGGAAGGAGGCACAGGATGCCAGCACTCACAGCGAGCTTCGCGCTCAAGACACTGGGAATAGCCGCGGCCGGGCTGGTGATCACCGGGTCGCACTTCGGCTCGAGCCTGGGCCAGATGTACACCCGGAGCGGTGAAGACCTGCTCAGAACCGGCGTCCGAAACGTTATCCGCGCGATGCCCCACGCCGCGGCGATACTCGGGATCGGGCTCGATACCGCGGCCGAGGCGACCAGCGTGGCCGCCGCCCCCGCAAACCCCGCCGGACCGGTCTTCGCTCTCGCACAGCCGCGCCCCGAGGGCCGGGCGCTGCCGCGGCTTGATGATCTGTCGTTCGGTGCGAATGCCCCGCCGCGCGAAGAGCTAGTCCGCCGGCAGATCGCCGAGGCGATGGAACTCGGCGCGAAGGGGCCCAAGGAACTCGCGATAGTGCTCCGCGCGCCCGAGCGAGCTGGTATAGAGCCCCCGCGCGACCTGATCCGTGCTCGCCGTCCGAGCGACCGGGGCCGCGCGGTCGAAGCGGAGGCACGCCTCATCGAACGGCAGCCCGCAGAACTCGAGAAGGCGACGGACCGCCGGCTCCGGCTCCGCGACGAGCGTCTCGTACTGGAGCTCCAGTGCCCGTAGCTCGAGCACGGCCCGCCAGTGACGCATGAGACGTTCGCTGTCGTGGGAGTATCGCGCGAGCGTGCCCAGGTCGGCGCAGTAGCTGTTGTCGTTAAACGGCTGCATGAAGCACGAGAGGCACGTGTCCATGGGGTCCCGCCGGCACCAGACCACGCGGGCCTCGGGCAGCGCGAGCTGTATCAGCCCGAGCAGCTTGAGATTCGCGGGCATCTTGTCGGTCAACAGCCCGCCGCTGCCGCGGAGCGGAGCGATCGCGTCGAGGTAGTGCCGTGAGGCATCCGCGATCGCTTCGCTCGTGCAGGCCGCCAGATCGGTCACGATGCCGAACCGCCGCGCAGGTTCGGCATCGACCAGCACCGCAGCTTCACGCAGGTGCGGCAGCTCGCCGCCGGCCAACACCCCCGGGTGCGATGCGAGGATCCGCTCGACCAGCGTCGTGCCCGAACGGCGCATGCCCACGATGAAGACGAGCCCGGCTCCTGCGCCCGCGGCCCTCGGTGCGGCGGCAACCGCCTCGCGCGACCACTCGGACACCACCCGATCGATCGCTGCCGACTGCCCCTCGATGTCGTAGAGACGGGTCTCGAGACCGTTCGCCCGGGCAAAGGCCCCGAAGGCTTCTTCATACCGGCCCAACGCGTCGAGCACCGCGCCGAGCTCGAACAGCAGCGGCTGCAGGCTCACCGGCGGGATGTCCTCCCGCGCCGCCACCCGCTGCAGCGGCTCGAGGGCCTCGTCCGCCCGACCGAGGAACCGGCACACCCGCCCGAACTGGGCGAGCAGGCTCGGGCGGTCCGCCCCGCGGGTCACCAGCGGCTGCAGCAGATCGAACGCCTCCCGATGCTCCCGACGGGTCGCGAGAATCTCGGCCAGATTCGCCAGCACGACCTGCGAGGCCGGGGCCCGGCGGTGCGCTTCACGCAGCACGCGCAGCGCCTCGTCCAGCTCTCCCCTGCCGCGGTGCACCAGCGAGAGCGTGACCGACCACGCCGGCGACGCCCCGGGCGCGATGCGCATCGCGGCACGGATGTCCGCCTCCGCCTCGTCGTAGCGGCGCATCCGCACCCGGGCCGACGCCCGCGCGGCCAGCGCGTGCGGCGATCGGGGCGCCCGGCCCAGCGCCTGCGACGCGAGCACCTCGGCCTGCTCAAACCGGCCCTCGCCCAGCGCGCGCAGCGCCTCCTGCGTGAGGGGATCGGGGGGCATCAGGCTGGCGGGACGCTTCTTGGCCACGTCCAAGACGATAGCGGCCGACCGGGGAAGCCGGTCGGCCGCTGGAGAATCAGGATGGAACCGCCGCGATCAGCTGTCCGAGGCGAGGTCCGCTGTGGATTCCGACAGCGACACATCGCGCACCTCGACCTGCGGCATGCCGACGGGGTCGGCACGGTCGGCCCCGAGCGCCTCTGCCGCGGCCGAGGCCTCGGCGAGCATCGCCTCCGTGTCGTCGGCCGTCGCGGCCGGCGGCTCGACCAGGTACTTGACGCGGATGTTCTGGTAGTGACGGAAGCCGGTGCCCGCCGGGATGAGGTGGCCCAGCAGCACGTTCTCCTTGAGGCCGATGAGCTCGTCCTCGGCGCCACGAAGGGCGGCCTCGGTCAGCACCTTGGTGCTCTCCTGGAACGACGCACCCGACAGGAACGAATCGCTCGAGAGCGCGGCCTTGGTGATACCCAGCAGCAGCGTGCGGCCGGACGCCGGGCGGCCCTTGCGGCCCTTGGCCGGCTCCTTGCCCTCGGCCTCCGCCCGCGCGTTGGCCTCACGGACCTCGTCACGCGGGTAGAGCTCGCCGACGCGGAGGTCGGTGTCGCCCGCCTCGGTCACGCGGACCATCGACAGCACGCCGTTGTTCTTCTGGCGGAAGTTGAAGCGGTCCACCACTTCCTGCGGCAGCAGGTCGGTGTCGCCGGGGTTCTCGACCTTGATCTTGCGGAGCATCTGGCTCAGGATCAGTTCGATGTGCTTGTCGTTGATGCCCACGCCCTGAGCGCGGTAGACGTTCTGCACCTCGTCGAGCATGTAGGCCCAGAGCGCCTCTTCACCCTTGATCCGCAGGATGTCGTGCGGCACCAGCGGGCCCTCGCAGAGCGGGTCGCCCGCCTGCACGAAGTCGCCGGTGTGCACGAGCAGAGGCTTGTCGCTGGGGATGTGGTGGTCCTTCTCGATACCCGAGTCGGAGATCACGCGAACCGTCATCTTGCCCTTGCGCTTGTCGGAGTGGATCTCGACGCGGCCCGAGATCTCGCTCATGATCGCCGGGTCCTTCGGCTTGCGGGCCTCGAAGATCTCGGTCACGCGGGGCAGACCACCGACGATGTCGGCCGAGCCGGCCGCGGCACGGGGCTGGCGGGCGAGCATCTTGCCGGCGACCACCTCTTCGCCGTCCTCAACCTCGATACGCGCCTTGGCGGGCAGGTAGTGGAAGTCGAGGATGTTGCCTTCGGCGTCGACGATGTTGAGCTGCGGACGCAGGTCGCCCTTGTGCTCGATGACGACCTTGGCCTTGCGGCCCTGGCCGGCGTCCTCGTCGCGGTAGGTCTGGCCGAGTTCGATGTCGACGTAGCGGACCGTACCGGCCTTCTCGGCGAGTGTCGGCATGCGGTGCGGGTCCCACTTGACCAGCGACATGCCCTTCTTGACCTCGTCGCCCGCCTTGTAGTAGAGGTACGAGCCGTACGGGGCCTTGTACTTCTCGAGCTCGCGGCCCTTCTCGTCGAGGATCGCGATCTCGGCGTTGCGCTTGAGCACCACGTGCGCCTCGTTGCCGTCGTCGTCGATGACGGGCACCTCGGAGCAGTCACGCAGCTCGAGCGTGCCGGAGTTGCCGGCCCGGTACTCGGTCTCCTGCGTGGTGCGGTGGCCGATACCGCCGGTGTGGAACGTCCGCATCGTCAGCTGCGTGCCCGGCTCACCGATCGACTGAGCGCCGATGATGCCGACCGCCAGACCTTCCTCGACCGATCGGCCGGTGCTCAGGTCCTGGCCGTAGCACTTGGCACACAGGCCCATGCCGGCTTCGCAGGTCAGCGGCGAGCGAACCATCACGGCATCGACGCCCAAGGCTTCGATCTTGC
>JBICHP010000020.1:0-9654 GCA_043100935.1 Phycisphaerales bacterium JB054 | reverse complement strand
CTGGGGCGGGATCTGCTGCGAAGCGCTTTCGGGGTCGGCGAGGAGGTAGTCGGTGAGGAGGTCGGGGGTGATGGGGGGTGTGGGGGGTGTGGTGGGTGAGGTGGGTGAGGTGGGTGTGGTGGGTGAGGTGGGTGAGGTGGGTGAGGTCCCCTCGCTTGCGCGAGGGGCTCCATGGGGAGGGTTTGCGTGTCGGGGAGTGTTGGCGGGCTCCTCGCTTGCGCTTCGGGCTCTGTTTTGGTCGAGCAGGGTGGTGATGCGGTTGGTCAGGTGCATGTGGTGTCCCTCCGCTTCTATTTTGCGGAGGGGACGGGGTGGGGGCAAGGTGGAATGGGGGGAGGTGCGCGAAGTTGCGCGCAGGGGTGGATGTTGGGGGGAGATTGTGGGGTGCAGTCAGTCGGGCGCTTCGTCGCCCTCGGACCAACTCTCGACGAACCTGTCGAAGTCGCGGGATTGTTCGTCGATCTCTTCTTGCTCGCGTGCGATGGCGGCTTCGAGCCCGATCCTGTTTACCTCGGCACGGGAGACGCTCACAATGCACTTGCCGCCACCGAGACAGTCGTGGCTGAGCAGGAGAAGGCTGATGTGATCGGAATCTTCGTCGTGCTCGAAGACGTAATAGCCGTGGTCGATCAAATCGTGCGCCGCCGCGAGATCGATCCGAACGGACTCGTCTGGTTCGGCGGCTATGGCTTCCTTGAGCACGGGGAGGATAGGGGCGAATCCGGATCTTCCGGCGTTGCTGGCGGCGTGGGAGCGGACCCATTTGGATTTGTCGCGCAGGCCGCGGGTGCGGAAGTCGAGTTGCTCGGCCTCGGTGAGGTTCTCGCAGATCATGCTCGCACGCTAGGCCATCGCGGCCCGGGCGGGGGCGCGGACGGATTCCCAGAGGCTGATGAGTGTGTCGTAGGGGTGTTCGCGGGCGTGGATGACGCGGGGCAGTGTGCCGACGGCGGTTCGGCAGAGTTCGGCGTTTGAAGCGTTGAGTGCTTCTTTGATGATGTCGAGCGGGGCGGGCGGGCCGCCGTCGCGCCAGGCGATCATGGCGCGGGAGAGGGCGAGGGCTGCGGCGAGTGCGGCGGCGTTGCGGATCTCGGTCGGCCAGTAGTCGAGGGTGTATTCCCAGGTGCGGCCGGTGCCGAAGGGGTCGTTGGCTTCGTCATATGGGTCGGGGGGTGGGCTGGCGGACATTGTTTCAGGATATATGGATCTGAGGAAGTTGTGGCTGGAGAGCGGGGGGTGAGGGGTTGCCCTCGTTGGCGTGCGATGAGGTGGCGCGGGCAAGAAGCACTGCTGCGCCGCAGAGGATGGGGAGGAGCGGGAGGGGGGAAGTTGCGGCGAGTCGTGGCACGCGTCTCGGTGGGGATTCGGGCCATCCCGCGCGGTGTGTTTGTTATATTGGGAACTTTCGGGCCGCGGGTGTGGCCCGGTCGGGGCATGTGCGGAGAGCGGGACGATGGACGAGATCATCGCGGAGATTGTGGGCGGGCTGACCGGTGACGACTCTGAAGCGCGGCAGGCGGCCCGGGAACGGCTCCGACGTATGACCGAGGGTGGCGAGCTCGGTGCGGGGCATGCCACCGCGTTGGTCCGGGCGGCGGTGGGGGTGGAGCCGGGCGAGCAGGAGTGGCTCGACCCCGCGGCGTCGGTGCTGTTCGCGGCGCGCGACGTGGCGAGGCGCGACCCGTCTCCGGAGACCGTGGCGGCGGTCCGGGAGGTCTTTGCGGTGCTGCGGCCTGGTGCGCGCGCTGCATCGTTGCAGGTGCTCACGCACATCCCGACGGTCGAGTCTGCGCGGGCGTACTCGGAGCTCGTGTGCACCTATGCCGGGGAGTTCGACTCCGACGGGCCGATCGGGTTCGTCGCCCGGGACTACGGGCCGCACTTCGGTCCTCCCGCCGCGAGCGCGGAGATCGCCGCGTGCATCTTCCCGGCGGTGCTCGACGCGACGGGGGAGGCCGGGCTTCGGTTCCAGATGTACGCGATGCTGCTCGAGTTCTTCGAGGCGGGGCTGCTGGGGAGGGAGGTGGTTGCGTCGCACGAGGGCCTGTTCGTGCGGCAGCTGGAGGAGGCGCTCGGAGAGGTGCGCGAGCATCAGCGCGAGAACGTGCCGGGCCGGCTCAACTGGAAGTACGAGGGGCCGTACGCGGAGGTGCGTGATCTGGCCGCGCTGATGCTCGATCTGGCGGGCTGGTGGCGGACCGACGCGGTGCTTGAAGCCGCGGAGGCTTTCGCCGACGTGCATGATCCGCGGCTGCGGATGTTCAGGGCGTTGTCGCTGCTCCGGGCCGGGCGGGCGGTGGATCCGGCGGAGCTGGAATGGGTGGCGCAGAGCCCGCGGGAGCGGTACGTACTGCACAAAATGCTGCTCGGGATGGGCAGGGTTGAGGATCTGCCGGCGGCCTGTTGTGACCGGGCCAAGCTCGCGGAGGGGAACATGGTGGACTGGCTGTGCTTTGGCACCGAGCTGGGTCGCGAGCCGGACGAGATCGAGCTGGTGGCCGCGGTGGCGGTGCGTCAGGGAAGGCGCTTTCTTCGGCGCGGGCAACTGACGGACTACTACTTCTTCCGCTTCCGGGTGACAGAGGAGCACTGGTCCAAGGAGCGCGGTTGGATGGTGGGCATGTCGGGGGGCTTTGAGCGGGCGGCGGGCGTGGAGGCCCGGCCCGACGGGGCGACGTTCAGCCACTTCTGCGGGCTGGATGAGAAGACGATGGACGAGCACGTGGCGGACTATCTCGAGTAGGCCCGGCGGGGTGGTGCCGAGGATTCTCCATCGTGCCACCGAGTTTCGCTTTGGGATCTCGGTGCCGCGGGAGGCCGTCTTGAGATGGGGCGGCGCGGGAGGTGGCGGGGGCACCAAGGAGTGGCTCAGGGCAGCCACGCCTTGGTGGCACGGGGGCGGCACGGGGGTGGCACGGGGGTGGCACGGGGGTGGCACGGGGTAAGGTGGTTGGTGGTGGGGTGTTGGTGTCAGTTGGCGCTGGAGAACCGGAGTCCGGTGGCTTTGACGAGTTTGGTGATGTTGTGGACGGTGGTACAGAGGACCACGAGGTTCTGGTGACCGGGGTTGTCGAGGATGAAGTAGCGGCGGGTGCTGCCGCGGGAGGTGAGGAGCGCGTCGAGCCACGAGACGACCGCGGGGTCGAACCAGTCGTTGTCGATGGTGGGCTCGAACGTGTGGGTGCGTCCGTCGAGGGTGAGCTCGATGCGGGCGAGGCCGGCGTCGACGTCGATGGCGTCACGGATGTCTTCGATGGGGAGGTCGCCGCCGGCGATCCTGGTGAGCGGGCGGAGCTGGGCTCGGTAGTCGCCGTTGTCCTCGATGCACTCGGCGTCGAAGGAGTAGACGGAGTCGGTGAAGTGGCGGCCGCTGGGCCTCGACTCGACTTCGAATCCGAGCATCATGAACAGGAGGTCGTAGGGCGACGACTCGTATTTCTCCCGTGGGAAGGAGATGAGGAGGTCGTCGACGGTGCGGCCGGGGTTGAGGTTGATGCCGCTGGCGGCGAGGGTGCGGAGTTGGGATTCGAGGGTGAGGCGTTTGGGTGGTTTCTTGCGGAAGAGTGGCATGTGGGTCCCCTCGTGTGTGCTGCGGCAGGTCTGAGGATCTGCTGGAGGGGTAGCTGATCGGCGGTCACTCGCGCTCGGCGTGTCCGTTGCAGCGGATGCAGACGCAGATCGACCTGGCTGCGACGGCGAGGGGGATGAGGAACAGGGCGATGGAGACGGCGATGCTGGCGGATGCGGTGAGCACGACGGCGAGTGTCGAGCCGAGGGGCACCTCGTCGGCCACGGATCGGAGAATGGCGAGGATTGTCAGAATGCCGCCGGCGAAGGCGGCCATGAGCCCGACGAGCAGCAAGGTGTCGAGGGCCTTGAACGCGCGGAGCTCGGCGTGGCTGGTGCGTTCGGGCAGGACCGGGGAGATGCCGCCTTCGACAAGAGGCGCGGATTCGACGATCTGCATCAGATGCAGCTCCGCCTTGAGGAGTTGTCTGCGGAGGTCGTCTTCGTCCGCGGCGAGGAACGTCTGCTCGGACCGCTCGTTGGTCTGCTTGTCTGCGACCTCAACCCGCCAGCGTCGTTGCATGGTGTGTCTCCCGGAGCACGGTTTCCTGTGCTAATGCGGCAATACTACAGGATCTGGCGGAGAATGCTGCGGGCGGGGGGCACTTAGAAGCTGCTGTCGTCCCAGTGCCAGACGATCCAGATGCCCCAGGCGAGCATGGCGGCGGCGGCGAAGGGGAGCATGCAGCAGAACAGATCCAGCGGTGCGGCGGGTTCGTTCAGCGTGGTGAGGAGGATGGCTAGCGCGGTGGCTAGCAGCACGATCAGGCACCACGCGATGCCCTGCCGCTGCGCTGTCCAGTAGCGGGCGAGTTTGCTCGGCGGTGGGTGGTTTGTGCCGTTGCGCGTTCCCCAGGCGGCCGAGGTGAGAGGTGAGCCGCATTCCGGACAGCAGTCTTTGAGCCCGCTGGTGTCGTAGCCGCACGTGGGGCAGCGGCCGATGAGGTTGGCGCGGCCGCGTTTGCTCGCCTGCCGTTCCTCGGTCCAGCGTTGGGCGAGCATCAGGCCCCAGACGGCCAGGCCGACGGCGCTGACCGGGACTACGCAGCAGACGGCGGCCGTGGCGTCCTCGTCGGCGGTTGTCACCAAGCCGCCGACGACCAGCAACACGATGAGCGCCACGATGCCGGCGCAGCACGCCGACCAGGCGATGATCTGTGCTTTGGTGGATGTCATCGCGTGCCCCTCGCTGCGGCCGAGCTGGCTCGGCCGCTCCTGAACCGACTTTAGCACGGGAGTGGGCGGGGGTGGGTGACGGTGGGGGCAGCAAGGGGTGGCTCAGAGCAGCCACACCTTGGTGGCACGGGTCGGTGCCGCCTGCCGATGTTGAAGGGTGTGTCTCCCCGCGCACGGTTTCCTGTCCTGATGCGGCAGTATTGCAGGATCTGGCGGAGAATGTTGCGGGCGGGCTGGGCCGGCCACGTGCGGGGTGGCGTGACCCGCCGGGGTGAGAGGCACTACTGCGCCGCAGAGGAGGGAGAAGGAGTGGGAGCGGGTGGAGTTGCGGCGAGTAGTGGCACCCGTTTGGGTGGTGGTTCGGGCCACCCGCCGGCGGGCACCCGCCGCAACGCGGCACGACGACGCCGATTCGTGGCACGAATCGCTCGATTCGTCGCGCGAAGGCGTCTCTTCGTGGCGCGAAGACGTCGCATCGTGGCGCGAAAGCGTCCCATCGTGGCGCGAAGGCGTCCCTTCGTGGCCCGAAGGCGTCCCATCGCGGCACGATCACGCCGCATCGTGGCACGAATCGCCCGAAGCGTGGCGCGATCACGCCGAATCGTGGCGCAAATCCGCGGAGACCATGAACGCTCGGGCCCCGATCGCCCTTCTTATGGGCCCGTCCGAGAACGGGCACAAATCACGCAGAAACTGCGCTCGCGCCCGGACGCGGGCCGGAGGGATTCGGGCCGCCTGCCGGATCGTGGTACGCGAGGTGGCGGAGGAATTGGGCCACGTGCGCAGCTGCGGAGGGTTGCCAGAGCGCACCGACCTGGCAGAGCCGAGGTCGGTGGCGCGGGTCGGTGCCACTAGCCTGGTGAGCTTGGTGCCATCTGCCCCGACTCGAAACCATTCGCCAAGTCTGTGACAGGGCCTTGGCCCCCTCACACTTTAGGATTGCATCTTTCAAGATGAGTCACCAGTTCGGTCAGGCGGTCACGGAGGTCTAAGACATCTAGGTCATCTGTGGACATGCACGCCGCCGCCTCCCGTGCGAAGTCCACCTTAAACCGACTGTACTCGCGCAGGACAGCGCTTGAAGTGGTTCCGTTCGCATCGAGAGAGGCAAGCGCACTGTTGAACTTGCCATACTGGTCGCAGGAGAAAGTCCCGCGTTGAGGCACACCAGTCAGTGACTCGACTGTGCGTTCCACGAGCGCGGGCGAGAAATAGTTCTCGATCTCGCGGCCGGCGGTCACCCAGAATACTCCGTCTGCTCGCTCTACTTCATCCTGAATACGAGTCTTCGTCGTGTTAAGAGCAACAGTCTCGTCTGGGCGGTCGCTATCGACCATGAACACTAAATGACGAGAGAGCGCCAGCATACGCACATGCCGATGATCGTGAACATGCTCCGCTGATAGGTGTGCCGCGAGTCGGCCTCCATAAAACACAATCTGGTAATGAATGCCCTCGATAAAGCGGGAGCCGCCTTCCACTAGTTCCAGCCACCTCTTCAGCAGAATGCGATCGCTCGGGCCTTCTACCCAAATACACACGTTTGCCTGCAGCAAATCGCTTGCCCGGACATCAAGGTCATCAAGAATTGAGCGGAGCTCAGTGTAACCTGCGCATTCGCTGACTGTCGATACATCTGCTTCGCGTTGGACACGAAAGACCCGGTCCACAACGCCGTCATTCAGAAAAATCGACGAGTGGGTGGCGAATAGTACTTGGTTCGAGCAGCTCTCGGTCGGTAACTGTTCTGCGATATGTCGGGCAAATACTCTCTGGAGTGCGGGGTGTACTCCTAGTTCTGGCTCCTCGATCAGGAGAACTCTGTTATCTTGAACGCCGAGTTCATATGCGATATGGAGCAAGTGCAGTAAGCCATCGCCCATGCGAGCCAGCGGCAGGACGAGATTGTTTGGCCCAATGACCATGATGGAAGCGTCGCTGCCGGAGGGGCGAAGTTGTGCCCCAGGCATTCCTGATAGCTCTCGGAATAAGTTCTCGATACGATGGAACAAGCTCAGCAGATGGCGATTATCGATGCCTGGGTTGGAGATTTTTAGCAGTGCTTCGTGGAGGGACTTTCCTCCAGTGACTCTGGAATTCTCGCTGCGCCAAGAACTCAGCAAGCAGCAGCTGTTCTTCATATGCTTGGCCGTCGTCGAAGCGAGACCACCCATCCCCTGCCAGATCTGCTTGGCCTCCTCCGGCCATGGCCCGAGGTTGGGTTCGATCTTGGCGAGGTAGGCATCGGGTTGTTTGTGATGCGGACTAAGCGAAACTAGCAGTTCAAGTGAGTCCGAGGTTGTGCTAATGATTTCCTGATGCTCAGATTGCAATGGATAAATACTGGTGGGCACTGCAATGCGCAAGTGGACTTGAGCACTTGCGGAACTCTCTGTGCCTTCGTAACGCCATAGCTTGGGCCAGGCTTCTTCGGGCTGCCCCCAGTTTCGCACAAGGGCATGGTGGATTGCTTGCAAAATGCTGGATTTGCCGGTGTTGTTTCGCCCAATGATGGCGGTCGCCACTGGGGCAGGTGTGAGCGTTGCTTCGTCACGAAAGCCGAATAGGCCGGAAAGAGTCGCAGAGAGCAGTTGCATCTAGGTGCCTCAAGTCTAGTTGTAATTCACCCCACCGCCCCACACACCTTCTTCGCCGCGTCGCCCAGATCCTCCGCGGCCTGCAGGGTCGGGAGGCTGGCGGCGGCTTCTTTGAGGATCTTGCGGCCGGCTTCGACGTTGGAGCCTTCGAGGCGGACGACGAGGGGGACGGTGAAGCCGATCTGTTTGGCGGCGTTGACGATGCCGGCGGCGATGACGGCGCAGTCCATGATGCCGCCGAAGATGTTGACGAGGATGCCTTTGACGCGGTCGTCGGAGAGGATGATGCGGAAGGCCTCGGTGACGGCTTCTTCGCTGGCGCTGCCGCCGACGTCGAGGAAGTTGGCGGGGTCGCCGCCCTCGAGCTTGATGGTGTCCATGGTGGCCATGGCGAGGCCGGCGCCGTTGACGAGGCAGCCGATGTTGCCGTCGAGGGCGATGTAGGAGAGGCCGAACTTGTGGGCGGTGAGCTCGGCGGGGTTTTCTTCGGCGGGGTCGAAGAGGGCCTGGATGTCCTTGTGGCGGAAGGTGGCGTTGTCGTCGAAGTTGAACTTGGCGTCGATGGCGAGGACCTGGCCGTCGGGGTGTTCGCTGGTGGCGGGGGTGAGGACGAGGGGGTTGATCTCGGCGATGGAGCAGTCCTTGTCGAGGAAGGCCTTGGCCAGGCCGGTCATGACCTTGATGGCCTGGCCGACCTGCTTGCCCTTGAAGCCGAGCTTGAAGGCGACGGTGCGGGCCTGGTGCAGCTGCAGACCGAGGAGGGGGTGGAGGGGGGTCTTGATGATGGCGGCGGGGTTGGTCTTGGCGACCTCTTCGATCTCGACGCCGCCCTCGGCGGAGGCGATGAGGACGTTGCGGCGGGTCTTGCGGTCGGTGGTGATGGCGAGGTAGTACTCGTGCTCGATGTCGACGCCGGCGGCGACGATGAGCTTTTTGACGTCGAGGCCTTCGGGGCCGGTCTGGTTGGAGACCATCTTGTTGGTGAGCATGAAGCGGGCGGCGTCTTCGGCTTCTTTGGCGGAGCGGACGAGCTTGACGAAGCCTGCTTTGCCGCGGCCGCCGGCGTGGACCTGGGCCTTGATGACGGCAAGGCCGCCGTCGCCGAGTCCGGCTTCGGTGACGCAGGCTTTGTATGCGGGAGCGGCCTGCTCGGTGGAGGTGATGACCTCGCCGGGGGGGACGGGGACGCCGTAGGAGCGGAGGAGGTCGCGGGCCTGGTATTCGTGGATCTTCATGGTGAGCTCCGGTGGCGTGCTGGAGGGTTGGTGGGGGGTATGGAGAGGCATGGTACCCCGGGAGGGGGCTTGAGAGGGGATCGGGCGGGGGTGTTGTAACGTGGGGCGGTGCGGCGGCGTCCTTGGGGTGTGGGCGCGGCCGGTGTGGCGGTGCCGGAGATTGGTCGGGGGCGTCTAGGAGATGGTGATGAAGACCAGGACGATGGCGGCGTGTGTGATGGCGGCGGGTTTGGCGGTCGGTTTGGCGGGGGCGGCTGCGCCGGTGGTGGGTGCGGGGGCTGCGGACGTGGAGGGCGTGGGGGTGGTGGTGTTTGGGCCGCCGGCGATCTGTTTGGTGATCGAGTGTGAGGAGGCGGGGGTGAAGTTTGGGGACGGGGTGCTGTCGAAGACGCGCGGGTATTCGGCGGACAAGGCGGTGGGGGACGGGCTGAAGACGCTGGCGACGAGCGGGGATGTGTTGAGCCATCTGGAGACGATCCGGCGGATGGCGGTGTATCTGGATCGGGACGAGGCGCGGGCGAACCGGGTGTTGGCGCAGCTGCTGGCGCGGGCGGCGGGTGCGGAGGCGGACGGGGAGGATGCGTCGGTGCGCGCGCTGGCGTGGCTGGACGCGGGGTTTTTCGCGGGTGCGCTTTCACACATCGGGACGGATGTGGGGTGGAAGCCGGGGTATGCGCAGGGTGTGCAGGGGCTGACGTGGCTGGAGCGGGCGGCGGAGGCTGCGGTGGAGAGCGGGGAGAAGGTGGATGTGGGGGCGGTCTACTTCGCGGCGGCGCTGGTCGCGCACCCGGCGATGCGGGAGAGCAAGCGGGACCTCTACGAGCGGTTTATGCGTGAGGCGCTGGGGCGGGCGGAGCGCGGGTCGCTGCTGGCGAAGAACATCGAAGCGCATCTCGAGCACTTTGATGAGTCGGCGGCGTCGTTGCGTTCGGCGGGGTGACTTGCGGGGTGAGCTGCGGGCGGAGGTGTGTGCGGCTTGATGCGGGAAGGCGCGACATCGCGAGGCGGGGCGGGCGCAGCGGCGGCGGACGGTGCGTCCGCTCGCTGCGCGGACGGGGGGGGTGAGGCGTCGGATCGGG
>JBICHP010000019.1:0-6181 GCA_043100935.1 Phycisphaerales bacterium JB054 | reverse complement strand
CCCAAGCCCGCCCCCCCGCTGCGGCCGGCGGGGCGCCGGGTGGCGGGGCTGCGGGGGCGCGCGGCCACCGCCGGCAAGCTGGGGTTGCGGAGGGGGGACCGCGACGCCCGCGCCCGGGCGCCACCGGGCAACCCCGCCGATTCCACGCGAGATCCTGGTGGTTGCACGACCGTTCGCGGCCTTGTGACCGGGCATGCCGCCCGGACACGGAGCCGCGACATGGAACGCACCGCCCCTCGATCGACCCCACCGCCAACACTCATCACCCCCGGCGTCATCGCCCGCGAGCTCGGGGAGCCCCTCCACAGGGTGCTGCACGTGCTGGCGACCCGGCCCGCGATCCGGCCCGCGGCGCTGGCGGGCCGCGTCCGCCTGTACGAACGCCCCGCCGTCGAGCGGGTCAGGCTCGAGCTCGCGGCCATCGACCGCCGCCGACGGGTCGCGGAAGGCGGTGCCGAATGAGCACAGCCACCGTCCACCCGGTCTCGCGCTCCCCCGTTCGGGGGTGCCCCGCGGACCCCGTCTTCGACGACCTGGACCTCGACCGGGTCCGCGCCATCGCGCACCGCCAGGCGTGCCGGCTCACCGGGCGCAAGCGCCTCGACGAGGACGGGCGCGACCTGCGCGCCGAACTCGTGCTCGCGGCGCTCGAGCGCTGGCCACGCTATGAGCCGGAGCGCGGCCGCCCGATGGCGTTCCTCGCGATCAGCATGGCCAATCACGGACGGTCGCTCCTTCGCCGGCAGAGCGCCGCCAAGCGCGGGGGCAACGCCGTCACCGTCAGCGTGAGCGAGGTCGCGCCGAACGAGCTGCGCGCGCCCGGGCGCAGCCGCCAGGAACTCGCCGACCTCGCGCACGACGTCCGCCTGGCCGTCGAGGACCTGCCATCGGAGCTCGCCTCGGTCTGCCGCGAGTACCTCGGCGGCCAGCGCGCCTCGCTCGGCGACGCCTCGCCGGCGCTGCGCGATCACTTCGAGGCCCTCAACCTCCAGGAGTACCTGCCATGACAAGCGCCCCGCGTTCCTCATCTCGCGCCGCGTCACGCGGCACGGAGCCTCCAGCGTCCGGGGCGCCCCGCCGCCCCTGGCAGCCCAAGCCTCGCGTGTACCTCGCGGGCAAGATCGCCGGCGGCGGCGACTGGCGCGAGCCGCTGGTCCCCGGGCTCGGTACCGAGCCCTTCGGCTGCCCGATCGACTGTGGGCGCTTCGTCTTCGTCGGACCCCACTTCGTCCCCTTCCGCGGCCGCCCCCACGAGTGGGCGGGCTGGCACATCGGCGTCGAGCAGCGCTTCGACGGCGTCTGCCCCGGCGCCTCCCGGCCGCGCTGGCTGGTGCCGGCGCTTTGCCTGGAGTGGATCAGGCGCTGCGACCTCTTCTTCTGCTGGATCGACGACGACAGCTGCCACGCCACGCTCACCGAGCTCGGCTGGGCGCACATGCTCGGCCTGCCCGTCTACATCGCCTTCGCGCACGGCGGCCTCGAGATGGACCTCTGGTTCATCCGCCACTGCCCGCGGACCATGGCCCGCGAGCACGCCTCGGCCTCCGAGGGGCTGGCGCACGCCCTGGCGTGGAGGGCGATGCTCGCATGAACCAGGCCGCCGCCGAGCGCTACTTCGACGCCGGGCTGTGCGTCCTGCCCGCGGCGCGCCGGGGCGACACCAAGCGCGTCGCCCTGCGCACCTGGAAGCCCTACCAGTCACGCCCGCCGACGCGCGAGGAGCTCGCCGCATGGTTCGGCGGGCGGCCTCGCGACCTGTGCCTCGTGTGCGGCGCCGTGTCGGGCAACCTGGAGACTATCGACTTCGACCTCGGCGGCGAGGCCTTCGAGCCTTGGCGCGGGGCGGTCGAGGCCGCGGCGCCCGGGCTGGTCGGGCGGCTGGTCATCGAGTCCACACCCTCCGGCGGCCGCCATGTCGTCTACCGCTGCGAGGCGCCCGTCGGCGGCAGCGCCAAGCTCGCGAGCGAGCGCATCGAGGCCGACGGCCCGGAGGAGTTGGTGGTCGGCGCGAAGGCGTACCGTCCGCGCCGTGACGCCGAGGGCCGCTGGCACGTCATGGTGACCACCATCGAGACGCGGGGCGAGGGGGGCGTGTTCCTGTGCGCACCCTCGGAGGGCTACGAGCTGGTGCAGGGCGACCTCTGCACGCCGCCGGTCCTCACGGCCGACGAGCGCGATGTGCTGCTCGGGTGCGCCCGCGCGCTCGACGAACCCCCGGCGGAGGTGGTCGACGGGACCGCGGCGCCGGCGAGCGCGGCGAGCGATGCGCTGCGCCCCGGCGACGACTTCAACACGCGGGGCGACGTGCGCGAGGTCCTGCGAGCGCACGGCTGGCGGCTGGTCCACCCCGGGGACAACGAGCACTGGTGCAGGCCGGGCAAGGAGCAGGGCACGAGCGCCACGCTCAAGGGCGGCGTGTTCTACGTGTTCTCGACCAACGCCCCGCCCTTCGAGGCCCAGAAGGGCTACGCGCCCTTCGCCGTGTACGCGCTGCTCGAGCAAGGCGGCGACTTCGCGGCCGCGGCGTCGGCGCTGCGGGCGCGCGGGTATGGCGCGAATGAACCCGCCGGGGACGTGGACCTGTCGGCCTTCACTGGCACGCGCGGGGATAGTGCTCCTGCCCTCGGCCCGTCCGACCCGGGCCCCGTGCCGCCGTCGCTCCTGCGCGTGCCAGGGTTCATCGGCGACGTCATCGACTACACGCTGAGCAACGCCCCCTACCCTGAGCCCGTGCTGGCCTTCTGCGGCGCCCTGGCCCTCCAGGCCACGCTCGCCGGGCGCAGGGTTCGCGACCCCCAGGACAACCGCACCGCCGTCTACCTCCTCGGCCTGGCCAACACCGGCACCGGGAAGGACTTCCCGCGCCGAGTGAACCAGCGCGTCCTGGCCGCCGCCGGCATGCCCGGCGCCTTCGCCGACGGGTTCGCCAGCGGCGAGGGGCTCGAGGACCGCATGTTCCTCCAGCCGGTCATGCTCTTCCAGACCGACGAGATCGACGCGCTCATGCAGGCGATCAGCGGCCAGGGCCGGCGCGACCCCCGCTACGAGGGGATCATGCAGACCCTGCTGAAGCTCTACACCTCGGCCGGCTCGGTCTACCCCCTGCGCGTCCGCGCCAGCGACCCGGCGCCGCGGACCATTGACCAGCCCTGCCTGTGCCTCTTCGGCACCGCCGTCCCCGACACCTTCTACGAGGCGCTCTCGCCGAAGATGCTCTCCAACGGCTTCTTCGCGCGCATGCTCGTCCTCGAGGCCGGGCGCCGCGGGAGCGGCCAGGACGCCGACGTCCGCGACGTGCCCGCCGCGATCCTCAAGCGCGCCCGCTGGTGGGCCGAGCTGCCCCCCGGCGCGGGCAATCTCGGCGCCGAGCACCCCGCGCCCCGCGTCGTGCCCGCGACGCCGGAGGCGCGCGACCGCCTCGCGCAGGTCCGCGGCCTCGCCGACGCCGCTTACGCCGAGGCCGAGTCGCGCTCCGACCAGGCCGGGATGGCGCTGTGGGCACGCGCCAACGAGAAGGCCCGCCGACTGGCGCTGGTGCACGCCTGCAGCGCCAACTGCCGCAGCCCCCAGATCACGCCCGCCGCGGTGGACTGGGCGTGGGCGCTCGTGGACCACCAGACCCGGCGCATGCTCTTCAAGGCCGGCCAGCACGTCAGCGCCGGGGACTTCGAGGGCAAGTGCAAGGCGCTCGTGCGCGCCCTCCGCGAGTGGGCGGGCAAGCACCCGGGCGACCCGTGGATGCCCTACTGGCGTCTCAGCCGGCGCCTGGCGTGGTCTCCGCGGGAGCACGAGGAGGTGCGCCAAGCGCTCCTCGACCAGCGCCGCATCCAATACGCCGAGAAGGCAACCGGCGGCACCCCGCAGCGGCTCTACCGGCTCGCCGAGGACGGAGAAAGCGCGTGAACTTGACCCCGGAACGTGCCAAAACGGGTCGCGGGAGCCCGATCCGGGCACCAAACGGCGCTTCCCGGGGCCTCCTGCGCAACGCCGCGCCGGAGCGCCACCCGCGATTCTGGGCCGCCAGCGGGGGTGGTCTCCGACCTGTTGCGCCCCTTGCAACCTGTTGCGCGCAACAGGTTCGAGCCGTAAGTCCTTGGAAAACAAGAAGAAAACAACAACACACCCCCCCTTCTCCTACCTATTGCGCCCCACCCCCACCCTCCCGCGGGCGCGAGGGGGGCGCAACAGGTTGGCGCAATAGGTTCGCGCAACAGGTGGCCCGGCAACCGCCCCACGACGGGCGGAGGAGGAACGCATGACACCGCTCGACGCTTCGATGACGGACGCCGCGCACGCCCAGGAGCTCTCGTACCGACGCGGCTACGCGCACGGGCTCGCCAGCGCCTGCGACGTGCTCCGCGAGCTGGGCTTCGCCGCGGCGGGCGAGGTCGTCGCGCGCTTCTGCGACCTGGCGATGGAGGCGCGGCACCGCGACGAAGACCTGCCCGACTACGCGCGCGAACTTGAGCGGCGGTTCATGACCAGGGAGGCGGGCCGCCAGCGCCTACCACGAGCCCAACAGCCGGGAGCCTAACCAGGGGATGGCCGAGCGGGTCCTCCGCCCAGCAATCTTCGTGCCATGCGACGCGGGAACAGCCGCGGGAATCGACAGACACCAGATAACGCGGAAGGGGTGTCCGAAGTGCCAGCGACCATCGACGACGCGCTGCTCTGCCGCCTGACGGGCGAACTCTGGGCCGCCTTCGCCCCCTGGCGGGGGCCGTGGACGGGCGGCGGGCCCGCGGCGGCCTACCTCTCCCGCCGGGCCTTCCGCGAGGGGGCCGGGCTCCGCTGGCGGCACAGCGGCCGCGACCGCGACGAGCGCGACGAGAACGTCGAGGCCCTGGGCCGGCTGGAGCGCGCCGGGCTTGTGTACCGCCGGGTGGAGCGCACCAAGGTCGTCGCCATCCTGCTCCACGAGCCCGGGATCGAGAGGGCGTGCGCCCTGGCCCGGGCGCCGAGTGGGCCGGCCGCCCGAGAACTCTGCGGGCTGGTCGCCCGGTGCGAGGGCGTCGAGGACCGGGGCTTTCTGTGGGTGCCGGAGTGGACCCTCGCCGGCACCCCGCCTCGCTGGGCGGGCTGCGCCGGTGAGGCCGGACGCGAGAACAGGAAGCGGCTGGCGACCACCGAGGAGCGGGCGATCCCATCGCTCGTGCATGGCTGGCTCGAGAGCGGCTCGGACCTCGAGGGCCGGGTGTGGTACACCCTGACCGACGCGGGCCGGGCCGCGCTCGACGGACCAGAACCCGACGAGCCGGCCGGCGCGGAGGGCGACGACGACTGCGCGCTGGCGTGGCGCGAGGGGGCGCACGCGATGTACGGCCGCATGGCCTCGGCACCCCGCTCGGAGCGCGAGATCGGCCTGATCCCCCTGCCGGCGAGCCTCAGCGTCCCGACCACGGCGGCGGATCGCGCGCGATGAGGTGCGGAGATCGCCACACGGGCCCCACTGCCGCAGACTGTCGCGCACTGTCACGACAGTTCCCATTGTGTCCAGATCCGTTCCGCGCGCGCATGCGCGCGTGCGCACGCCCGGCCGCGCACGCGTGCAATAAGGACTGTCGCGACAGTCTGCGACAGTGCGCGGCAGTAGACCGCTCTGCGGCGGCCCGGAAGCAGCCCGCGTCTACCGCCGGCCCAACAGCCGGAGTCCGAACCAGGGGATGGCCTGTGGGGCATCGTGGGGGCATGGTTCCTTCCCGGCCGGATCTGCGAGGAGACGGCGGCGGAACCAGCCGCGGGGATAGACAGACTTTCTTTCGGGTGTCCGAAGTGCGCCGCCCCCCCGTCGAGGGCGGCCCTCGTGGCGGAGAGGCCGCCCGGTGGCCCCGTCCTACGCCCCGGAGGCCAAGAACGCCACACGGGCCAACGACGGCCGCCCTGGGGACGACGTGGCGGCCGACGCCGGCGGGGCCCGGGCGGTCCAGGCGAGCCAAGGGGGGCCCGTAGGGGAGCCGAAGGCCGGGCACGAGACGGCATCGTCTCGGAATCGCCCTCGGGCTCGGGGGGCGGGCCGGCAGGGCCGGCGCCGACGGGGTCGCTACCTTGGATCCCGGGAGGTGATCCGGACATGAACACCTGCCGCTTCTTCGTGGACGGCTCCCTGGCGACCTTCGCCACGCGCCGCGAGGCGGCGTGGCGGCAGCGCCTCCTGACCGCCCCGCATCCGTGCCTCGCCGGC
>JBICHP010000018.1:0-6982 GCA_043100935.1 Phycisphaerales bacterium JB054 | reverse complement strand
GCCGGCGAGGCACGGATGCGGGGCGGTCAGGAGGCGCTGCCGCCACGCCGCCTCGCGGCGCGTGGCGAAGGTCGCCAGGGAGCCGTCCACGAAGAAGCGGCAGGTGTTCATGTCCGGATCACCTCCCGGGATCCAAGGTAGTGGCCCCGTCGGCGCCGGCCCTGCCGGCCCGCCCCCCGAGCCCGAGGGCGATTCCGAGACGATGCCGTCTCGTTGGTCCACGTCGCGGCCGTCGTTGGCCCGTGTGGCGTTCCTGGCCTCCGGGGCGTAGGACGGGGCCACCGGGCGGCCTCTCCGCCACGAGGGCCGCCCTCGACGGGGGGGCGGCGCACTTCGGACACCCGAAAGAAAGTCTCTCTATCCCCGCGGCTGGTTCCGCCGCCGTCTCCTCGAAGATCCGGTCGGGAAGGAACCATGCCCAACCCGGTTTCTGAGCCTGCGGAGGCGGTCTACTGCCGCGCACTGTCGCAGACTGTCGCGACAGTCCTTATTGCACGCGTGCGCGGCCGGGCGTGCGCGCGCGCATGCGCGCGGAACGGATCTGCGCACAATGGGAACTGTCGTGACAGTGCGCGACAGTCTGCGGCAGTGAGGCCTGTGTGGGGAAGCTCGCAGGACCGGTGCCTGCGGCGATCTCCGCGGCTCATCGCGAGCGATCCGCCGCCGTGGTCGGGGCGCTGAGGCTCGCCGGCAGGGGGATCAGCCCGATCTCGCGCTCCGAGCGGGGTGCCGAGGCCATGCGGCCGTACATCGCGTGCGCCCCCTCGCGCCACGCCAGCGCGCAGTCGTCGTCGCCCTCCGCGCCGGCCGGCTCGTCGGGTTCCGGTCCGTCGAGCGCGGTTCGGCCTGCGTCGGTCAGGGCGTACCACACCCGGCCCTCGAGGTCGGAGCCGCTCTCGAGCCAGCCGCGCACGAGCGCGGGGATCGCCCGTTCCTCGGTGGCCGCCAGCCGCTGCCTGTTCCCGCGTCCGGCCTCACCAGCGCACCCCGCCCAGTGGGGAGGGGTGCCGGCGAGCATCCACTCGGGCACCCACAAGGAGCCCCGGTCCTCGACGCCCTCGCACCCGGCGATCCGCTTGCAAAGCTCTCGGGCGGCCGGTCGGCCCGGCGCCCGGGCCAGGGCGCAAGCCCGCTCGATCCCGGGCTCGTAGAGAAGGAAGGCCACGACCTTGGTGCGCTCGACCCGGCGGTACAGGAGCCCGGCGCGCTCCAGCCGGCCGAGAGCCTCGACGTTCTCGTCGCGCTCGTCGCGGTCGCGTCCGCTGTGCCGCCAGCGGAGCCCGGCCCCCTCGCGGAACGCCCGGCGGGTCAGGTAGGCCGCCGCGGGCCCACCGCCCGTCCACGGCCCCCGCCAGGGGGCAAAGGCGGCCCCGAGCTCGCCCGTCAGGCGGCAGAGCAGCACGTCGTCGATGGTCGCTGGCACTTCGGACACCCCTTCCGCGTTATCTGGTGTCTGTCGATTCCCGCGGCTGTTCCCGCGTCGCATGGCACGAAGATTGCTGGGCGGAGGACCCGCTCGGCCCAGGTTTCACCTTTCACCCTTCACCCCCCCTCGCGCGCACAAATGCGCGGAATCCGCGGCGCGCGAGGGGGTGGGGGTGAAAGGGTGAATGGAGAGGGGAATGGAGAGAGAAGTTGTTGATATTCCTGTACTTGCGCCCCGTATCACGTTTCACCCTCGGGGGGTGAAACCAGGGTGAATCGAGAGAAACCTGACCTGGCTCCGGCGGGCTGGTTTCCCCAGGTTTCACCCTCGTTTCACCGCAGGTTTCACCCCCTGGACGCGCCCCACTGTTCACTCGTCACCCCCGACCAGCTCGTACTCGACGACCGGGCTGCCCGCGCGCGGCGTCGTCCGGACCTCGATGTCGCCGCGCTGCGCCAGCGTCTCGACGAGGTCGCCGAAGTCCTTGGCCCGGAGCTTCATCCGCTTGAGCAGCACGCTGTGCGGGAGGCGGCGCCCCGGCGCCTCCCGCAGCTTCTTGATCAGCCGCAGGCAGTCGGCGTGGAAGGGGCTCTCGGCCACGTGGCCGGCCGCCATGAACAGCATCCGCCTCGTCTGGTGCATCACCAGCGCCGACGCCCAGCGTACGGCGTCGGCGCCGATCTCCGGCTCGGCCGGCCGGGCGCTGACCGCGTGCAGCAGGGCCAGTTTGCGCACCTGCTCGCTCACGCGCCCCCAGACGGTCGTTCCGACCGCGTCCTGCGCCCCCTCAGCGCGGGTGTACTCGGCCTCTGCCTCCCGGCGCACGCCCACCAGCAACTTGCTGGCCGCCTCCGTGTGATCGACGACGCGGGGGGTGGGGTGCTCGGCGCCGAGGTTGCCGGCGCCCGGCGGCAGCGCGGCCCACCACTTGGCAGTCTCCAGCACCCGCGGGGGCAGCGCGCGGATGCTCGGCTCCTGTCCCTCGCCGCGCGGACCAGACTCGAGGATGATCATGCGGGCGAAGAAGCCGTTGGTGAGCATGCGCTCGGACAACGCCTCGTAGTAGTGGTTGGGGATGGCGGTGCCGAAGACGACCAGGCAGGGCTGGTCGATGACGCCCGGCGACTCCTTGCCCGCCTTGCGGCGCATAGGGAACACGCCGCTCGCGGAGGAGTACATGGTCAGCAGCGTGCTCATGATGGCCTCGTGGCGGGCGTCCTTGGCCCGGTTGATCGACTGGAGCAGCCCGTCGATCTCGTCGGTCTGGAAGAGCATGGCGGGCGTCTGGAAGAGCGCGTCCTGGATCCCCTCGCCGCTGGCGAAGCGCTCGCCGAGGCAGTCGGCCAGGCCTGCCTCGTGCAGGATGCGGGTGTTGAGCCGGCGCGGCCAGTCCTTGCCCGCCGCCGAGTGCGCCAGGCCGAGCAGGTAGAGGTTGGTGCGGTTGTCGCCCGGGTCGCGGACCTTGCGCCCGGCAAGAAAGGCCTGCAGCGCCAGCGCCCCGCAGAAGGCGAGCGTCGGGTTGGGGTAGGGGGCGGTCGCCAGGCAGTGGTCCATCACCTCGCCCACGAGCCCCGGCACGCGGAGCAGCGACGCGGGTACGGGGCCGGGGTCGGACGGGCCGGGGGCAGGAGCCCTATCCCCGCTCGTGGCGGTGAACGCCGACAGGTCCACGTCTGCGGCGGGCGCCTGCTCGCCGTACCCGCGCGCCCGCAGCGCCGACGCCGCGGCGGCGAAGTCGCCGCCGTGCTCGAGCAGGGCGTACACGGCGAATGGCGCGTAACCCTTCTGGGCCTCGAAGGGTACGGCGTTGGTCGAGAAGACGTAGAAGACGCCGCCCTTGATCGTGGCGCTCGTGCCGTGCTCCTTGCCCGGCCTGCACCAGTGCTCGTTGTCCCCGGGGTGGACGAGCCGCCAGCCGTGCGCGCGCAGGAGCTCGCGCACGTCGCCCCTGGCGTTGAAGTCGTCGCCGGGGCGCAAGGCCCCGCCCGCCGGCGCTGCTGCCCCGCCCACGACCTCCGCCGGCGCTTCGTCGAGCGCGCGGGCGCACCCGAGCAGCACATCGCGCTCGTCGGCGGTGAGGACCGGCGGCGCGCAGAGGTCGCCCTGCACCAGCTCGTAGCCCTCCGAGGGCGCGCACAGGAACACACCCCCCTTGCCCCGCGTCTCGATCGTGGTGACCATGACGTGCCAGCGGCCCTCGGCGTCACGGCGAGGTCGGAAGCTCTTCGCACCGACCACCAGCTCCTCCGGGCCGTCGGCCTCGATGCGCTTGCTCGCGAGCTTGGCGCTGCCGCCGACGGGCACCGCGCATCGGTAGACGATGTGCCGGCCGCCCGAGGGCGTGGACTCGATGACCAGCCGCCCGACCAGCCCGGGCGCCGCGGCCTCGATCATGTTGCGCCAGGGCTCGAACGCCTCGCCGCCCAGGTCGAAGTCGATCACCTCCAGGTTGCCCGAGACGGCGCCGCACACGACGCACAGGTCGCGAGGCTGCCCGCCGAACCACGCCGCGAGCTCCTCGCGCGTCGGCGGGCGTGACTGGTAGGGCTTCCAGGTGCGCAGGGCGACGCGCTTGGTGTCGCCCCGGCGCACCGCGGGCAGGACGCACAGCCCGGCGTCGAGGTAGCGCTCGGCGGCGGCCAGGCTCATGCGAGCATCGCCCTCCACGCCAGGGCGTGCGCCAGCCCCTCGGAGGCCGAGGCGTGCTCCCGGGCCATCGTCCGCGGGCAATGGCGGATGAACCACAGGTCCATCTCGAGGCCGCCGTGCGCGAAGGCGATGTAGACGGGCAGGCCGAGCATGTGCGCCCAGCCGAGCTCGGTGAGCGTGGCGTGGCAGCTGTCGTCGTCGATCCAGCAGAAGAAGAGGTCGCAGCGGCGGACCCACTCCAGGCACAGCGCCGGCACCAGCCAGCGCGGCCGGGAGGCGCCGGGGCAGACCCCGTCGAATCGCTGCTCGACGCCGATGTGCCAGCCCGCCCACTCGTGCGCGCGGCCGCGGAAGGGGACGAAGTGGGGGCCGACGAAGACGAAGCGCCCGCAGTCGATGGGGCAGCCGAACGGCTCGCTGCCGAGCCCGGGGACCAGCGGGTCGCGCCAGTCCCCGCCGCCGCAGATCTTGCCGGCGAGGTAGACGCGGGGCTTGGGCTGCCAGGGGCGGCGGGCCGCGCCCGAGGCCGGCGGCTCGGCGCCGCGTGACGCGGCGCGAGACGATGAACGCGGGGCGCTTGTCATGGCAGGTACTCCTGGAGGCCGAGGGTCTCGAAGTGATCGCGGAGTGCCGGCGCGGCATCGCCGAGCGACGTGCGCTGGCCGCCGAGGTACTCGCGGCAGACCGAGGCGAGGTCGGGCGGCAGGTCCTCGACGGCCAGGCGGACGTCGTGCGCGAGGTCAGCGAGATCCTGGCGGCTGCGGCCGGGCGCTCGAAGCTCATTCGGCGCGACCTCGCTCATGCTGACGGTGACGGTGTTGCCTCCGCGCTTGGCCGCGCTCTGCCGGCGCAGGATCGACCGGCCCTGATTGGCCATCGAGATTGCGAGGAACGCCATCGGGCGGCCGCGCTCCGGCTCGTAGCGCGGCCAGCGCTCAAGCGCCGCGAGCACGAGTTCGGCGCGTAGGTCGCGCCCGTCTTCGTCGAGGCGCTTGCGCCCGGTGAAGCGGCACGCCTGACGGTGCGCGATAGCCTGGACGCGGTCGAGGTCAAGTCCGATCTCGGGGGCGCGGCAGATCATTGCGCACCCCCTCGCGGACCCCGCCCTTCAACGGAGTCGGCGGATTCGCGCAGGGTGATGTCCACGCCCAGGCGTCGCAGCTCGCGGAGCGCCCGGGCCACTCCGTCGGAATCGCCGCGCAGCCGCGCCCGCTCCAGCAGGACGAACCACGCCACAGGGGAGTCACGCCACGGTTCGGATGTGTCTCGTCGATTGCGCGCCATCGGTCCATGCCTCCTTCCGGAGGATGGGCCGATGTCGCATCCGCGTCGCGCGACACTTCCGCCAAGTCCTTGCGCCGCAAGGACCTGAACGTCTGAGATGTCGCAGAATCTGTCGCGCTAGTCCTCGTCGTCCCAGGCTTCGAGGTCGCCTTCGTCCTTGCATCCACGTGGCAAGCCGGCGCGGTCACTGCGTAGCGCAGCTCGGGCCAGGACGAAGCGCGGCCAGCGATTGAGCGAAGTCCGCGCGCACCCAACCGCCTCGGCGATCTGGCTGTTGGTCCACTCCGGATGCTGCACGAGGAGCGCTACCGCCAGTGCTTCCTTCTGGAGCCGAGGGCCGCCAGTCTTCACGACGCGTGCATTCGAGGCCGCAATGCGAGCGCGGAGCTGCTCGCGATCGGACCACGCGATGGCCCAGTCGAAGATCTCGGCGAGTGTCATGCTTGAGGGCTCACGCTCGACGATCCGCGCCAGCCGCTCCCACGCCGCCAGATCGCGGCCCGGTGGATCGAAGCCCCGCTCGCGAAGTTGCGCGTTGGCGTCGTCGAGCGCACCGCGAATCAGATCAGCCATGAGCCGCAGAGCTTCGGCCTTCTCGGCTTCGGCCTCGCCGAGCGCAGTCGTCAGCACCCGAACGACCTCAGCGACGACCTCGCAGGAATAGTTGGCAAACCCAGCGGTCGCCGAGAATCTGCGGAGCGCCTCCCGCGCGCGATCGAGCGCTGCCTCCGCGGCGGGGTCGCCGGCCACGGCGTCGATGAACGCGATCCCCGCGCGGGGACGGCTGGGCTCCGGGGTGCTCATCTCGGTGAGTGTACGGCCCGTTTGCGTATCCAGAGGGGGGAGCGGGGACCCAGGAGGAGCCGCATGGACGCGTACGAGAAGGTCAGGGGCTACATCGAGGCCAACGGCGGCGAGTTCGGCCGCTGGTTCGTGGGGGTCGCCGCCGACCCCAAGGACCGCCTGGCCTGCGAGCACTCCTTCAACCACCAGACCGGCAGGGCCATCGTGGTCGGAACGCTGTCGATGCGAGAAGCGCTGGCCGCCGAGTCGGCCCTGCGGAGGGGCCACGGCTGCCGGGGATGGAAGGAACTCCCGGACGAGGCCGCGAGGTTCGTCTACGCGTTCCTGATGACCGCCACCACGCGGCCGGGCGTGTGAGCGATCCGCCGAGCATGGATCTGCGCCAGCGCCCGGGTGGGGGCGGGCGATGCCGCTCGAACATGGAGTGCGCGGCGCGGCCGCGCGGAGCAAACGCATGGACGCGACGCGGGACCCCGACAGCATGACCGAGCAGGAGCGCAGGAGCGAGGTCGAGCGCATCCTCGCGCGGGGCCTTGTGCGGGCCGTGCGCCTGGCCCGGGCACGGACATCCCCGCCCGAGGGCGAGCCCGCAGAATCCTCCCCCACATGCCTTGAACTGTCCGCCGATCTCGGGCTCAGTGTGGCTCCGCGGCCCGCGGGCCAACCTTCAAGTTGGTCGGCCGCGTCTCGATGTCAAGACAAGGAGCCGCCATGCCCGTGACCATCGCCCACCAGATCGACGCCCTCCAGCGCATGACCACCTCGGAGCTCGCCGAGCGCTTCGCCGCGCTGCACGGCTACCCGTGCCGCACCCGCCAC
>JBICHP010000017.1:0-474074 GCA_043100935.1 Phycisphaerales bacterium JB054 | reverse complement strand
ACGGTGAAGGAGGTGCTGCCGCCGATTGGCCGGGTGGCGAAGCGATAGCCGAACCCGTCCGGATCCGCCACGTTCGCCTCCCCCACCCGGGTGATCAAATCGCCGACCTTCAGGCCGGCCCGATCCGCCGGGCTGTCCTCGGCAATGCTGGTAACAAGCACCCCGCGCGGCCGGTCCAGCCCCATCGCCTCGGCAATATCCGCGCTCACCGCCTGCACCCCGGCCCCCAGCCAGGGCCGGCGGATGATACCATCTCCCTCCGCCGCCATGGCCACGAAATGGGCCAGGTTGGAGGGAATCGCAAAGCCGATGCCGTTGGAGCCGCCGGAGCGAGAGAAGATCGCCGTGTTGATGCCGACCAGGCGCCCCTTCATATCCACCAGTGCGCCACCCGAGTTGCCCGGATTGATCGCCGCGTCGGTCTGTATGAACTGCTCGGCGTCCTTGAATTCGTCGCTGACGATGCCGAGCCCGCGCCCCTTGGCGCTGATGATGCCCGCCGTCACCGTCCGGTCGAAGCCGAACGGGCTCCCGATCGCCAGCACCCACTCGCCGACCTCCATCGACTCAGAGCTGCCGAACCTCGCCGGCTGGAGCCCCGTCGCGTCCACCTTCAGCACCGCGATGTCGCGCAGGGCATCCCCGCCCACCAGCGTCGCCTCGTACTCCCGCCCGCCGGCGAACCGCACCATCAGTTCCGTCGCGTCCTCGATCACGTGGTTGTTGGTCAGGATGTACCCGTCCTCGCTCACCACGACGCCCGAGCCGAGCCCCGACGCCTGCTGCCGCACCCGCCTGCCGAAGAAGTCCGACGCCACGCGGCTGCTCTTGGTCGTGATGTGCACGACCGAGTCCTCCACCAGGCTCGCGGCGTGCTGGAACGCCCGCGACAGGCTGCGGGCCTGATGCAGGTCGTCCTGGAGCTGGGCCGAGTCGACCACCAGCGGCTCCCGCTCGGGCTGGGCGGCCGCCCCGCTCACGCCCAGGGGCGACATCGTCCCCAGCGCCAGCCCCGCGCACAGCACAACCCCGACCGCGACCCCCGTCCGCCAACAGTTCGTCCGCTTCATCCTTGATTTCCTTTCCACCTACAGGCCGTACTCGGCCCAACTCGTCGAGGTCTCCCCGACGCGCACCCGTTCCAGCACCAGATCGTGCGGCAACCGGTACCGCGTCCCCTCCGGGTCGACAAACTCCCGACCCGCCGCGATCTGGTGGTTCAGGTGTTCATAGATGCGCCTGGCCATCACTTCCGTCGTCGGGTCCTCCCCCTCAAAGACGATCACCCGCTCCTTCAGCTCCTCCTGGAGCACCTGCAGCAGCGGGTCCTCGGCGTTGACCACCAGCGCATGGTCGAACCGGTCCAGGAAAGCCCCCAGGGCCAGCTTGATCGCCTTGAAGTCGCACACCATGTCGTTCTCGTTGAGCCGCTCACCGCTGAGCACCACCTCCACCCGGCGCGTGTGCCCGTGCGGGTAGCGGCAGCGGCCGGGGTGCTTGAGCAGCATGTGCCCGCTCTCGACCTCAAACGACTTGCAGATGCGGTATTTCATGACCCCGAAGGGTATGACCCGGGATCCGACCCCGCCGCGGACCCACCCGCCCCCGCCCGGACCGGGCTCAGGTCCCCCGCCGGTCCCCGAACAACTCCACGTGCAGCCGGTGGCAATACCGCCACCCGCGTGCCACGCACGCCTCTACCACCCACGACACCCGCCCCGGGTCGGGCACGCTCGTCCCCTCGGGCATCAGCTGCACATCCGCCGGCACCCACCCCGTGAGCCCCCCGAGCAGGCCCTCGATCTCCGCCAGATCGCCCGGCCCGCTGACGACGAACTTGAGCTGCCGGTCCGGATAGCGGTCGATCAACTGCTGCAGCGCGTCCACGTTGAGCCGCCGCGCCTCGTGACGCTCCCGCCACACCCCGAGCGGGTCGCGCGGGTCGCCGGCCGCCGGCGTCGAGTTGGCCAGCTTGGGGCTGATGCTCATCAGGTCGCAGGCCACGTCCCGGAACACCGTCCCCGCGGTCTCGATCGTCACGTGCATCCCCGCGGCCGCGAGCCCGGCGCACAGCGCCTCGACGCCGGGGAAGATCATCGGCTCGCCGCCGGTCACCACCGCGTGCCCCACGCCGCTGGCCGACGCCTCGTCCACCAGCGCCGCGATCGCCAGCTTGCCCCCCTCGGGGTCCCAGCTCGCATACGGCGTGTCGCACCACCCGCACCGCAGGTTGCACCCGCTCAGCCGCACGAACCAGCTCGGCACCCCCGTCAGCTTCCCCTCGCCCTGAAGCGAGACGAACGTCTCGGAGATGAGCAGCGACGCGTCGCTCACAGCGCACCCTGCCGGTAGCGCGTCGGGTCGTCCACGCCCGCAGCCTCAAACCCACGCCGGCGCAGCACGCACGAGTCGCACGACCCGCACGCCAGCCCCGCACCGTCCGGGTCGTAACACGAAACAGTCAGCCCGTAGTCCACGCCCAAGTCCGTTCCCGCACGGATGATCTCGGCCTTGCTCAGCTTCACCAGCGGCATGCGGATGCCGACGCCGTCCCCTTCCACGCCCGCCTTCGTCCCCAGCGCCGCTGCGCGCGCAAACGCCTCGATGAACTCCGGCCGACAGTCCGGGTACCCCGAATAGTCCACCGCGTTCACGCCGACGTAGACATCCCCCGCGCCGACCACTTCCGCCATCCCCACCGCGATCGACAGAAAGATCATGTTCCGGGCGGGCACATAGGTCACAGGGATGTCCGCCTGCATCACCCGCTCGTCGCGGCACTTGGGCACGTCGATCTCGTCGGTCAGGGCGCTGCCGCCGATCGCCCGCAGATCGACCGAGACCGTCCGGTGCGACGCCGCCCCGAGCTGTGCCGCGACCTTTGCCGCGGCCTCAAGCTCGCACCGGTGGCGCTGGCCATAGTCCACGCTCAGACAGTGACACTCGCACCCGGCGTCCCGCGCGATGGCCAGCACGGTCGCGCTGTCCAGCCCCCCGGAGAGCAACACCACCGCCCGCGATTTTTCTACAGTGTTCGGCACGACCGATCGTAGGGGCGGTCCCCATCAGAGCCGAGTGCGTGAACACGCGGGAGGGGTCTTGGCGTGTCGGCGCGATGGACGCCCCTTCCGCGAGGTCACCCTCGCGGCTCTGTTGGCACACCGCGCCTAACTCCCCACCTTCCGCAATACCCCCGCGTGAAAGCCCTTCCCGGCCCGCCGGAACTTCCGCTCGAAGTTCGTCCCCACCAACTCACCCGCCCCCGCACTCTCCGGGCGGTCGAAGTCTCCCAGCACGAACGGCCCGGATCCGTCCGGCCCGGTGTCCGCCGGTTCCACGCCGTAGCCCCGCAGCAGGTCCCACCCCTGCGCGCGCGTCCACCGCGCGAAATGCTCCTGATCCCACGCCCACAGGTCGTCGTGATCGGTCACCACCCGCAGCTCGCCGCCCGGCGCCAGCACCCGCCACACCTCGCCGAGGAACCGGTCCTGCACGACCCGCTTCTTGTGGTGCCGCGTCTTGGGCCACGGGTCGCTGAAGTACAGATGCACCACCCGCACGATCCCGCTCGGCACCCGCCATCGCACGAAGCTCGTTGCGTCGGTGTTCAGCACGCGGACGTTGTGCAGCAAGCCCCGCTCGCGCCGCCGTCGCACCCGGTCGGCGGCGTACCAGGCAAACTCGCGCGCCCACTCGATGCCCAGGAAGTTCACCTCCGGCTGCAGCATCGCCTGCTGCACGAGGAAGGTGCCCTTGCCGCACCCGATCTCGATCTCGAAGGGCAGCGACGGATCGGCGAACCACTCCCGCGGCTCGAGCCAACCGGCCTTTGGGTCGGACGCGATCGCGTCCGGCAGCGCCGGCATCTCGGCCTCGCTCAGCCCCACCACGCCCATCGCTGGATCCAACTGCCGACCATGCCCGAGTCCGAACGACATCCGCTCCTCCCATCCGAATCGTGCCAAACAGAGCCGCGAGGGTCACCTCGCGGAAGGAGCGTCCATCACCCCGGACGCCAAGACCCCTTCCGCGCGCTCACGCACCAAGCCCTACCCCACCTACTCCGAGCCCGCCTGCAGATACGCCACCAGATCCGCGATCTCTCCCGCGCTCAGCGTGTCCAGCAACCCCGGCGGCATCGGGGAGTACGGCGCATCCTCCACGCTCACGATGTCTCCCGGCGAGACCGATTCGACCGCCAGCGAGAACGGATCAACCAGCACGTCCATCCGGCCGCCGGTGATCTGCAGCAAGCGGCCCGTCAGCACCCGCCCGTCCTTGAGTGTCACCACCGAGGCCTTGTACTGATCGCTCACCACCGCCGAGGGCTCGATCATGGCCTCGAGCAGGTCCCGCGTCGAGAACCGGCGGCCAACCCCGGTCAGATCGGGGCCCGTCGCGCCGCCGACACCGCCGTAGCGGTGGCACTCGATGCACCGGGCCGCGCTGAACAGGTACGCCCCGCGGGTCATCGAACGCTCGCCGCCGGAGCCCTCGACCGCGTTCATCGCGTCCGCGACGTTCCACTGTTGCGTGAAGCGGCGCGACGGAGCGGGCTCCGGGTCAACATCCTCGGCCTCGAGTGCCGCGATCTGCGTCTCGGCGCGCGCGCGGTCCTCGTCGTTGAGCTGTTCCAACGCCTCGCGCTCGATCGCCCGGACATAGCCCTCCATGCTCATGCCGCCGCTGAGGTGCCGCGCGTTGTGCACCCACGCGAAGTAGCGGCTCTGCTCCTCTGCGCTGAGCTGATCGACGACGAGCCGGAGGCACAGGGCCGCGTGGAGCTTTGCCTCGCGCGTGGCGGCGGACTCGATCTGCGTCAGCAGCCGCTGGGCGATCGAAGGCGCCCGCAGCGACGTCAGCACCTCAGCCAGCACCAGATCGCTCCGCGCATCGCCCGAGGGGTACATCGAATCGAACCGGCTCAGGATCGTGTCCCGATCGGCGGCGCTGGGCGGGCCACCCCGCGCGATGACGACGCCGATAGCCCGCAGCAGCGCGGCGGCGTCCTCACCCTCAGGCACGTTGCCGAGCGCGTACGCCATCGCTCGGCCCGGCTGGTCGGCCCCCTTCACCCGAGCCACGGCCAGTGCGCCCGCAGCGTTGTCGGCCTCGGTGCGGCCGACGATCTCGAAGTCCATGTACATCGACCTGTGCCGCTCGAGCAGCAGCCGCGCCTGGTAGGCGATCCAGCGGTCGGCGTCCTCGAGGTGTTCGATCGCCAGGCCGAGCGCCTCGGCGCTCTCCTGCTCCAGCCCGGCGAGCTCGCGACGAAGCTCCATCCCCGGCGTCAGCTCGTGCAACACGGTCGCCTCGCCCGCCGGCTCGTCTCCCTGATAGGTCACCCGGTACAGCCCGCTCTGCGTGCCGCGCCCGCCGGTCGTGAACCACATCGCCCCCTCGGCGTCAAAGGCGATATCCGTCACGCTCAGCGGCAGGCCGAGGGCGAAGGTTTCGTACTCCCCGCTCCACGTCGCCCCGTCCGGCGTCAGGTGCACCGCTGCGATTCGGCCGTAGGCCCAGTCACCCACAAACAACGCGCTCGCCCACGGCTTGGGGAACATCCCCGTGCTGGCAAACGCCACACCCACCGGCGAGGCGAGGTCCGTGTCCACCACCGGCGGCAGGCTGTCGGGGTACCAGTCCGGCCACTTGCCCGACCCGCTCCGCCAGCCGTACTCGCCCCCCTCGACGATGTGCACCACACGCGGCGGCCGGTACCACGGCAGCCCGATATCCCACTCCATGTCCGAGTCGTACGTGAACAGCTCGCCGTTGGGCGCAAACGCGATGTCGTAGCTGTTGCGAAGCCCGCCGGCGACGACCTCCCACTGCTCGCCGTCCCTGTCGGTGCGGAGCACGGTGCCCGCCGGCGCCATCACGCCGTTGGCGTGCCCGCGCGGGTCCCACAGCCGCGGCAGGAGCTGATCCTCCGCCCAGTTGCGGTAGGGCGAACGCTCACGGTCCACCTTCGAGACCAGCGGCGTGTGGTTGCCGTGGACGGTGTAGATCATCCCGTCCGGCCCGAGCGCCAGACCGTGCGGCCCGTGCTCGCCCTTGGCCGGATAGTCGGCCAGCACATCGTGGCTCTCGAACTGCCCGTCGCCGTCGGCATCGCGCAGGCGGTGCAGCCCGCCACGCCGGTCCGGCGTCTCGTTCACACTCGCATAGAGCGCGTCGTGGGCAAACAGCAGCCCCTGGCACATACCTATGTCGGCGCTCAAACGCTCGACCGCCGCCATCCCCGGGCCGGTCCTCGTGATCCGCAACAGGCCGCCGGTCTCCGGCGAGACCACCGCGCGGCCCTGTTCATCCAGCGTCAGGCTCACCCACGAGCCCTCGCCGGCCTGCGAGGAGTGCACCAGTTCGGCCCGGAAGCCCTCGGGCAGCTGGATCTTCTCCGCCGCGGTCGCCTCGCGCATCGTCATCACCCCGCCCCAGACCGAGCCGGTCTGCGAGGTCGAGCCGATGACCACCGCGCGGGGCCAGCGCAGGAACGCAAACCCCGGCTGCTCCCAGCCCTCGGGCGCATCCTCGCTCCCGCGCCAGCCGTCGGAGGTCACCACGCGCTCCGTCGTGCCATCCTCGCTCACGATGTCGAGCCGGAGGGCGAGCCCGGCGGGCCCGCCGTCGTTGCGGCACGCCACCGCGACGACGTTTCGTCCCGGCACCAGGTGCTCGGCCACATCGACCCGCACCGGCACCTCCCACTCATCGCTCCTCGCGACCTCGACGCCGTTGACGTAGACCACCATGTGGTTGTCGCACGTGGCGATGAGCGGCGCGCGCACCACGTCGCCCTCAACAGCAAAGCCCCGCAGCAGGTGCGCCGTCTGGCCGGCGGTCGCCTGCGGCGTGACCCACACCCAATCTGCGTCCTGTGCCGTCGCAACGCCCGCCCCGAGGGGAATCACCGCTCCGGCGGCCAGCACCAACGCCATCCATGCCTTTGATCGTGTCTTCATGCCACCAATGTAGCGACCCGGTTGCCATCGGCCACCCGGTGCCTGTACAACGGGGCCCTCGCCCCCTCTCTGAAAGGCCCTCCCGATGCGCTCATGGCGACTCTCCCGGCTGTTCCCGATCCTGGCGGCGTGCTGCGTGTGGCTGCCGACGCCGGCCGCTGACGCCCAGACCACGCTCGGCTTCGACACCACCCCGGACCGCGTGTGGATCGGCCGCGACTTCTGGGCAAACCGCCTGCAGGACTGGCGCATCGCCGGCCATCGCGTCGAGTGCGTGGAGATGCGGAAGAACCTGCCCTTCCGCACGGCGCACCTGCTCACGCACGCGCTCGGTGAGACACCGGGGAGCGCCGAGATCTCGGTCCGCCTCGGGCAGATCGACCCGGACGCCGAGCCCGGGCCCGATGCCGCGGCCGGCCTGCTGCTGGGCGCGGGCGGCAACCACGTGGACCACCGCCTCAGCGCGCAGGTCCACCACGTGCCGGCCGAGGACGGGGGGCTCTATGTCCTGGTCGCCCGCGACGGCTCGGTCACCATCCGCCGCAACGACCAGCCGCTCGCGAACACCCCGCTGTGGTCGATTAACCGCCCGGTCACCCCGGACGAGGTGCCGGTGCTTGCCCCGAGCATCGCCACGCCGGACGCGCCGGCACCCGGGGCACTGCCGGACGAGTACACCCTCACCGTGCGGATCGGCCGGGGCGAGGCCAGGTCGCGCATCGCGGCGAGTGTCTCGGACGCCGACGGCACCATCCTGCACTTTGCGATCGCCGAGATCGAGCACGCCCTCGCCGACGGGTGCATCGCCCTGGCTGCCACCGGCGGCTCGGAGGGCTCGCCCACCGGCTATTGGTTCGACGACCTCACCCTGACGGGCGACCTGATCCGCACCGATGCTGCGCGCGCGTTCGGCCCCGTTCTCCACGCGATGTACACCCGGGGCGCACACGGCCTGGCCATCACTGCGCAGTTCCCGCCGCTGATGCCGATGGGCGGGGGCGACGACACGTCAACACTCCCCCGCGCCGAACTCTGGGTCGACGACGATGGATGGCGGAAGATCGAGGCGGCCCCGATAGAGCCCGACAGCTGGACCGCCCACTTTCGGCTGCCCGGGTGGGACACCTCCCGTGACATCCCGTTCGAGATCCGCTTCGCCGAACCGACGACCGGCGACGAGCCGCTGGCCGGGAGCTATGGCGGCACGTTTCGCGCGACGCCCGATCTTGCGGGCCGCGAGTACGTCATCGGCTCGCTGACCTGCCGCAAGGTCTACACCGGCGGGCTCAAGTGGAACTCCGGCGGCCTGTGGTTCCCCTCGACCGACCTGATCGGCCACGTCCGCGCGCACAACCCGGACCTGCTCTACTTCTCCGGCGACCAGATCTATGAGGGCGACCTGACGCCGGTCGACGCCCGCAACACGGACATCGTCTGTCTCGACTACCTCTACAAGTTCAGCCGCTGGTGCTGGGAGTTCGGCGAACTCACGCGCGACCGCCCCACCATCACGCTCCCCGACGATCACGACGTCTACCACGGCAACCTGTGGGGCGCGGGCGGCAGGCACGCCAAGGCCTCGCCCGGCATCAGCGCCCAGGACGCCGGCGGCTACAAGCACCCGCCGCGGTTCGTGAATGCCGTGCACCGCACGCTCGTCTCGCACCTGCCGCCGCCGCGGATCGACCCGCTGGCGGGCGACGGCTACACGACCTACGCGACGACCATCAACGACGCCGGGGTCTCGTTCGCTGTGGTCTCTGACCGCATGTTCAAGGCCTCGCCGACGATCGCAGCACCCGAGGGTAAATACGTCAACGGCTGGCCTCAGGCCGAGGGATACGACGCGCGCACCGCGCCGACCGATCCCGATGTGCCGCTGTTGGGCGCGCAGCAGGAGCGCATGCTGCACGACTGGGCGGCGGACTGGTCCGGCAGCGCGTGGATGAAGGTGCTGCTGTCGCAGTCGCCCTTCGCCGGGGCGCACACCATCCCGGCCTCGGCCAAGAGCGACGGCGTCGTGCCCGGTCTTGCGCGGCTCGCGCCGGGTGAGTATCCGCCCGACGACCTCCCCAGCCCCGACGCCGACACCAACGGCTGGCCCCAGCCGGCACGCCATCGCGCCGTCGAGGCCATGCGTCGCGGCTTTGCGTTTCACCTCAACGGCGACCAGCACCTCGCGACACTCTTCCGCCACGGCCTCGACGACTGGAACGACGCGGGATACTCCTTCTCCGCCCCCGCCATCGCCAACACCTGGCCCCGCCGCTGGTTCCCCGCCGAGGAGCCAGCTCGCCGCGACGAGGGTGCGCCCCGCTACACGGGCGACTACCTCGACGGCTTCGGCAACCGCATCACCATGCTGGCCGCGGCCAATCCTGTGCTCTCGGGCGCAGAGCCCGCAGCGCTCTACGACAAGGCGCCCGGATACAGCATCATCCGCCTCGACCCCCGCACGCGCGAGATCACGTTCGAGGCGTGGCCGCGCTGGATCGACCCGACCGCGCCCGACGCCGCGTGCTATGAGGGGTGGCCGGTCACGATCCGCCAGGGCGACAACGCGGGCGGCTCGTGGGAGTGGGCGGTCAACAGCGTGCGCACCGAGCGGGTGGACCGCCTGGTGCTGACTGTCAGACGCCCCGGAGCAGACTCGCCGCTCTACACCATCCGGGTCTACGACGGCTTCGTGCCCCGCGTGCCCGACGAGGGGCCGTGGGAGTGGGAGTACCGAGATACCTCCACCGGTGATGTCCTCAGTGCCGAGCGCAGCAAGGCGTCCAGAGACCTCGATCGCCTCATCTGCCGCGACATCACACAGGAGTAGTCGCGATAGAGCCCCTCGCGCGAGCGAGGGGAACGCGATCACGCGCTCCCGCCTCCACCGGCGCGGAGGGATCCCGGATCTGGAGGCCGATCTGGCGTGCCGGTATGCTCGAAGGATGCCCCGCCCGATCCCACTCCTGCTCGCCTCGTTGCTGCTGCTCGGCGTCGCCTGTGCGGCGCGCGCGCAAGTCCGCCCCAACATCATCCTGTGCATGACCGACGATCAGGGTGCCGCGGACGCGGGGTTCCGGGGGCATGCCGCCCTGCGGACGCCCAACCTCGACAGCCTCGCTTCCCGCGGCATGGTGCTCTCCAACTTTTACGCCCAGTCGCCGGTCTGCTCCCCCACGCGCGCCAGCTGTCTGACCGGTCTGCACCCCGAGCGCCTCGGCATCACCGGTGCCAACGCGGGCCACATGCCCGACGAGACCGTCACGCTGGCCGAGCTGCTGCGCGACAACGGCTACGCGACCGGTCACTTCGGCAAGTGGCACCTCGGCACGCTCACGACCTCCGTCCGCGATTCCAACCGCGGCGGGCTGCCCGAACACGACGCACACTTCGCCCCGCCGTGGGAGCACGGGTTCGACGTCTGCTTCTCGACCGAGGCAAAGGTCCCCACCGCCGACCCGATGGTCCACCCTGTCACCGGCGAGCCCTACGGCACGCGCTACTGGACGGGGCCCGGACAGGTCGCACGCGACGGCCTTGACGGCGACGACTCCCGGGTGATCATGGACCGGGTGCTGCCGTTTGTGGAGCGGTGTGCCGCGGCGGACCGACCGTTCTTCGCCGTCGTGTGGTTCCACGCGCCCCACCTCCCGCTCGTGGCGCTGCCGGACCACCAGGCCCCGTACGACGGCCGCCCCGACAGTGCCTATCTGGGCGCGCTGGCGGGCGTGGACGCGGAGATGGGCAGGCTGTGGGAGACGCTGTCCGACGCCGGAATCAGCGACGACACGCTGCTGTTCTTCTGCAGCGACAACGGGCCCGAGCGTGTCGGCGGCCAGGGCGTGCACGAGCCCGCGGCCTCCTACCCGGACCATCCCTACGGCTCGGCCGCCCCGTACCGCGGACGCAAGCGGTCACTGCACGACGGCGGGCTGCGAACGCCCGCCTTTGCGGTCTGGCCCGGCCGCATAGCCGCGGGCTCGGCCGGAGAGGGCGTCACGACCACCACCGACTATCTGCCCACGATCGCCGACGCCCTCGGCATCGAGCCGCCGTCGGACGCGCTCGACGGGGTGTCGATGCTGCCGATGCTGACCGGCGAAGACTGGCATCGACCCAAGCCGCTCATGTTCGTTTCGGGCAAGCAGTCGGCGGCCATCGACTGGCCGTACAAACTGATCGCACGCGAGCAGGATGGTCCATTCGCGCTCTATAACCTCCGGACCGACCCGACCGAACACGACGACCTGCTCGAGCTTGAGCCAGAGGCCGCGGCGCGGCTGGAGGCGCAGCTGAGAGCCTGGCTCGAAGCCGTCCGTGCCGAGAGCACCCGACACACCAAGGAGTCACCGTGAACCACCTCTCTCGCCTCGGCCTCCTGCTCGGTGTCTGTCTTGCCGCCTTGGCGAGCGGCCAGCCGCAACGCCCCAACATCATCCTCTTCATCGTTGATGATCTCGGATGGCAGGACACCTCCGTCCCCTTCCACACCGAACGCACACCACTGAACGACCGCTACCGCACGCCACACCTCGAAGCCCTCGCCGCCCGCGGCACGAAGTTCACCAACGCCTACGCGAGCGCCCCGGTCTGCACACCAACACGCACCAGCATCCTCACCGGCAAGGCCCCCGCGCGCACACACATCACCTACTGGACGCTGCACAAGGACACAGACACCTCGGTCAACCGCGACGACATCGCGGCTCCCGCCTGGAACCTCAACGGCCTCCAGCCGGGCGAGCACGAACTGCTGCCTGAGATCCTCCGCGACGCGGGCTACCGCACCATCCACGTCGGCAAGGCGCACTTCGGCGTGCACGAGACACCGGGCGGAGACCCGACCAATCTTGGTTTCGCGGTCAACATCGCCGGCCACGCCTCGGGCGGGCCCGCGAGCTACTACGGGCTCGACCACTTCACGGTCGCCGGACGCCAGGGCAAGCCCCCCCACTCCAACCCCAGCGTGTGGGATATCCCGGGACTCGAGGCCTATCACGGCCACGACATCTACCTCACCGAGGCCCTCGCCATCGAGGCCTCGCGCGCGATCCGCGATTCGGTCGAGGCGGGCGAGCCGTTCTACATGAACTTCGCGCCCTACGCGGTCCACGCCCCGATCATGGGCAACAAGCAGTACGAGCCCAACTATCCCGAACTCGACGACAGAGAACGCGCCTACGCCAGCATGGTGGAGACCTACGACGCGGCGCTCGGTGCGCTGGTCACCACGCTCGAAGAGTCCGGGCAGCTCGACAACACCGTCATCATCTTCACCAGCGACAACGGCGGCCTGAGCGCCCACGCCCGCGGCGCCGCCCCCGACGGCAACACCGCCCACACCCACAACGCCCCGCTCAAGAGCGGCAAGGGCTCTTCCTACGAGGGGGGCACCCGTGTCCCCACGATTATCGCGTGGCCCGGCGTCACCGACGTGAGCCCCGCCGCCCGGAACAACGCGGTCATCGACACGCCGGTCGTCTCGCACGACCTGTTCCCCACCATCATCAGTCTCGCCGGGCTGCAGTCCGATCACGGCCCCGAGATCGACGGGCGCGACCTCACGCCGCTGCTGACCAACCGCCCGCAGCTCTTCGACAGCGAACGCACGCTCGGCTGGCACCAGCCCCACCAGTGGGGCGCGTCGGGCCCGGGCATCTGGCCCTTCACCAGCATCCGGCGGGGCGACTGGAAGCTCATCTACTTCCACGCCGGCCGGCGGTTCGAGCTCTACAACCTCGCCGACGACCTCGGCGAGACGTTCGACCTGGCGGGCGAGGCCCCGACGCTGGTCTCGAGACTGGCCGACTCCATGACCGCATGGATCGACAGCACCGGCGCGCAGCTCTCGATCGACAAATCGACCGGGAGCGAGATCGAGCGTCCCGACGTGATCGCCGCCGGGCTCGTCGGCGGGACGGCGCGGACGTGCGTCCCGACCACCAACCCCGAGACCCGCTCGCGGGCCGCGGGCTGGGGCGAGCGCTCGTGGATGGACCAGTTCGAGGACATCAAGCGAGCCGCGAGCGAGCTCGACCCGGCGGTCGTGCTCATCGGCGACTCGATCACGCAGAGCTGGGCCGGGCCGGGTCGGCAGGTCGGCGGCGGCGGGGCCGCGGCCAGAGAGACGCACCTCGACCCGCTGGGCACCGTCCTCAACGCGGGCATCTCCGGCGACCGCACGCAACACGTGCTCTGGCGGCTGGAGAACGGGATGCTCGACGGGTGCGACCCCGAGGTGATCACGCTCATGATCGGCACCAACAACCTGCTCGACGACAACGCCGAGGCGATTCTCCAGGGACTCGACGCCATCCTCAACGAGCTGAGCCGGCAGAAGCCGGACGCGGCGATCCTCCTGGTCAGCGTCCCGCCCCGCGGCCGCACTCCCGACGAGCCGGCACGGCGACGCGGCGCGTTCATCAACCGCGAGATCGCTCGGCTCGTGGAGGGCGGCCCCGTGCACTGGCTCGACATCACGCCGCTGCTGGTCGACGAACAGGGCGTTGCCCGGGCCGACCGCATGGCCGGGGATTTCGTGCATTTCTCTGGCGCCGGCTACGACGCCGTGGGCAGGGCCATGCGCGACGCCATCGAAGCCGCCCTCAGTCGCTAGACTCGCGGTGCTGTGAGATACCCCACCACCCGCCGTTTCGCCGCCCTGCTCATCGCCTGCTGCGCCCCCGCCGCCCTCGCCCAGCGGGGCGACCATGCCGGCGAGCCCCAGCCCGATCTGCCCGAGAGCCTGGTGATCCCCGAGGCCCCGGCGCTCAGCCCCGACGAGGCGTTGGCGACCTTCGCCCTCGCCGATCAGAACCTCGAGATCACGCTGGCGGCGAGCGAGCCGACGATCGTCGCCCCGGTCTCGGCCGTCTTCGACGAGGACGGCCGCCTCTGGGTCGTCGAGATGCAGAGCTACATGCCGGACATCGACGGCAACGACGAGCTCGTCCCGACCAGCCGCATCGTCATCCTCGAAGACACCGACCGCGACGGCGTGTTCGACAAGTCCACCACGTTTCTCGACGGCCTGGTCCTGCCGCGCTCGGTGCTGCCGTGCTACGGCGGTGCGCTGGTCCTCGCCCCGCCCAACCTGCTCTTCGCCAAAGACACCGACGGCAACGGCACCGCCGACGATGTCCGCACTGTCTTCGAGGGATTCGGCGGGCTCGACAACCCCGAGCACGCCGGCAACGGCCTGCTCTACGGCCTGGACAACTGGATCCACTTCTCGCAGCACAACATCGAGCTGCGGTTCGATGGCGAGACGGTTACCGACAGCCGCCGCACACCCGGCCACGGCCAGTGGGGCATCACCCAGGACGACCAGGGCCGGCTCTACTACTGCCCGAACTCCGACGTGCTGCGGATGGACCTGTTCCCCAAGCACTACGCCTCGCGCAACGCCAACCAGCGCGGCGTCCGCGGCATGAACCACCAGGTCATGGCCGACAAGTCCGTCCACCCCGCACGCATGAACCCCGGCATCAACCGGGGATACCAGAAGCACATGCTCCGCGACGACTTCACGCTCGCCAACACCACGGCCGCGTGCAGCCCGGTCATCTACCGGGCGTCCCTGCTCGGCCCCGGCTTCTACGGCAACGCGTTCACGTGCGAGCCCGCGGGCAACTGCCTGATGCGGACGATCCTCGACGAGAGCGACGGTGTGCCGAAAGGCCGCCGCGCGTACGAAGGCACCGAGTTCCTCACCTCCACCGACGAGCGCTTCCGCCCCGTCGCCACGGCCGTTGCCCCGGACGGCTCGCTCTATGTCATCGATATGTACCGCGGCGTCATCCAGCACGCGACCTACGTCACCAGCTTCCTCCGCAAGCAGGTCGAAGAACGCGGCCTCGAGATGCCGATCGAGATGGGGCGCATCTGGCGGATCAGGCCCGCGGCCGCCCCCGAGAAGGACCCGCCGCGGCTCTCCCAGGCCGACGACGCGAGGCTGGTCTCGCTGCTGGGCTCACGCTCCGGATTCCTCGCCGACCACGCCCAGCGGCTGCTCGTCGAGCGCCGGACACCCTCGACCGCCCCCGCGCTGCGAGAGGTCCTTGCCGCCCCGCGATCGGGCGTGGCCGAACGCGTCCGCGCGCTGTGGACCCTCGAAGGGATGGGCCTGCTCACGCCGGACGATGTGCTCGCGGCGACTTTCCGCTGGGAGCCCCAGATCCGCGCCACCGCGGCCCGCCTGCTCGGCCACTGGCCCGAGGACGACCGAGCCATCGCCGCGCTCGACGCCCTGACCCGCGACGAGGACCGCTCCGTGCGGCTGGCCGCGGCGCTGGCGCTCGGCGAGTCACGCATGCCCCGCGCCACCGACGCGCTCGCCCGGACACTGCTGCTCAACGCCGACGACGCGATGATGCGCTCCGCCGTGCTCTCCGGCCTGCACGAGCGTGAGGTCATCGCGCTCGCCCAGCTGGCCGGTTCGCCCGCTCGCGACGATGCGGGGTTCAGGTCCGCGCTCGCCGAGCTCGCCGACACCAGCCTCCGCGGCTCTCCCGCCCAACGCACCCGCTACCTCGACCTCATCGCCGAGAACCTCCGCTCCGACCGCTGGTTTGCCAAGGCCCTGATGGAGCGCGCCGCCGGGACGCTCAAGCTCGACTCGGACAAGCCCGGCACGCTCGCACTCAGCGAAGAGCCGGCCGCGTGGACGACCGCGCTGCGCTCGGGCCTGTGGGAGCTCCACGGCCCGGCCGCGAAGATCAACGCCCGGCTCCGCTGGCCCGGGCACGACGACGGCGCCGACCGCCCCGCTCCCCTCGCCGGGGCCAATCTCGATCGCTACATGCTCGGGCGGCAGCTCTTTGACACGTGCGCCGCCTGCCACGGATTCGACGGACGCGGCATGCAGGGGCAGGCCCCGCCGCTGGCCGACTCGCCCCTGGCCACCGGGCCGCAGAGCCGCGCCGTCCGCGTGCTGCTGCAGGGCCTGCAGGGGCCGATCGAGCGCGAGGGCACGCTGTACGATCTGCAGATGCCCGCGGCCCCGTTCGCCAAAGACGAAGAGATCGCCGCGCTGCTGACCTACATCCGCCGCGGCTTCGGCAACGACGCCGACCCGGTCACCCCCGACGCCGTCGCCCGGATCCGCGCCGAGACCGCCGACCGCGCAACGCCGTGGACCGAGGCCGAGCTCCTCGACATCCCGTAACCAGTCCAACCGCGGCCGCGCGCACGCCGCCGCACGCCATCCCGAAGGAACGCCATGACACTCCACACCATCCTCGTCGCCCTGTTCGCGCTCTTCGCCCCGCTGCACCCCGCCCCGCCCGCGGCTCAGCCGCCGAGCCATGCCAGGAGCCAGCTCCAGACCCAGCCCGAAAGCCGGACCGCTGACGACGACAACTGGACGCCGCTCTTTGACGGCGAGTCGCTGGACGGTTTCGTCACCCGCGGCGGCGCAGCGTCCTACACCATCGAGGGCGACGCCATCGTCGGCGAGACCCGGCCCAACACCCCCAACACCTTCCTCTGCACCGAGCGCGAATACGCAGACTTCGTGCTCGAGTTTGAGGTGCTCGTCCACCCCGAGCTCAACAGCGGCGTGCAGATCCGCTCGCACGTCAAGGAGGGCGACCGCGTCTTTGGCTATCAGGTCGAGATCGACCCCACCGCCCGCGGCTTCTCCGGCGGCATCTACGACGAGGCCCGACGCGGCTGGCTCGCCCAGCCCACGCCCGAGCAGGCCGCCGAACCGCCCTTCAGCGCCGAGGGCTGGAACCACTACCGCATCGAAGCCCGCGGCAACCGCATCCGCACGTGGATCAACGAGGTCCCCGTCGCCGACCTGATCGACGACGCGGACGCCTCGGGCATCATCGGCTTCCAGGTCCACGGCGTCGGCGGCCGCACCGACCCGCTGCAGGTGCGCTGGCGCAGAGTCCGCATCCGTGAGATCGAGTGACTGTCAGCACCCCGCCGTCCAGGCGTTCAGGAACGACAGAACGTCCAGCGTGTTCACGCTCCCGTCAAGGTTGAAGTCGGCCTTCGGATCGCCGATAACCCAGTCGTTGAGGAACGCCAGCACGTCCTGCGTGTTGACCACACAGTCGGCGTTGTAGTTGGCCTCGCACTCGGGGTCGAAACCGCGCACCACCAGCACCCGGTTCCCGCCGCCGAAGGTCGAGAACAGGAAGTCGCCGGTCAGCGGGTCTCGCGCGCCGCCCTCAGCGCCCGACAGCCCCGTGAGGAAGTCACGCCTCGTGGCCGCGATCGGGTCGCCGTTGGCGTCCACCTCGTACGACGCGATGCGGCCGCCCGAATACTCGCTGATCAGCACCGCCTCGGACGGGAACAGCGAAGCGCCCGCCTCGACATACACGATGCCCTCCGGCCCGCCGCTCAGCAAGATGTCGGTCTGCGGCGCAGACACATCGAAGGTGCCCGACCCGTCCGGAATGAGCTCCGCGTCGTGCCAGCGGCTCGAGTTGTACGGGAACACCTTGAGCCGGCCCTCGCCCTGGAACCCCGCCGGCACCATCGTCATTGCGCCGACCGACGAGGAGAACCCCAGCGGCGTCAGCGCAACGCTCTTGTCCATCACGCTCGAACCCGGCTTGATCTGGCCCAGCTGGTTCGAGCTGTACCGCGAGAACATCAGCACCCCGCCCGGCCCATAGAACAGCGCACCGTCGATGTTGGGCGTCTCGGCAAACTCCACCGACGACGCGCCGAAGCCCACGATCTGGTCGTCCGCGTCGCGGATCAGCGGCACGGCGTAGACCTTGGCCCCGGCCGCATTGGCCGACCCGCCGATCAGCAGCGTGTCGGGGTCGTCTGCCTTGATCACCAGACCACCGAGCGACGCCGGCACGTCCGGCGGCGTGCCCAGATCGACAAACCTGTACGCGCACTCGTAATACGGATCGATCGTCTGGGCACCGGCCGCGCACGCAAGTCCGAGAACCACCGCCACGCCCGTCAGCTTCTGCTTCGTCATTGCTCTCTCCTCTCGCAATCCGCCCATGGTATTGGCAGCCGGGATTCCGCTCAATGAAAACCACGAAAAGACACCGCCCGTGTCGCAGGACACGGGCGGTGACAGGACTGCATCAGCGTGTGGCGGCTCGCCGCCCGAAGAGGCGGAGGCGATGGGCCTTAGCCCTTCCAGCCGCTCTTGAACGCGCGGATCGCGTCGGCGAGCTTCTTCTCCAGATCGCTGTCCAAAGCGTTCTTCTCGTTGATCTCGTCCCAGATCGGCTTGCCGCTCGACTGGAAGTAATCGAGCAGGTCCTTCTCAAACTGCGACACCTTCTCGAGCGCCACGTCGTCGAGGTAGCCCTTGGTGCCCGCGTAGATCGAGATGACCTGGTCCACCACGTGCTGCGGCACGTACTGGGGCTGCTTGAGCAGCTCCACCATCGCCGCACCACGATCGAGCTGACGCTGCGTCGCGGCATCGAGCTCGGTGCCGAGCTGGGCGAACGCCTCGAGCTCACGGAAGGCCGCGAGGTCGAGACGGAGCGAGCCGGCGAACTTCTTCATCGCCTTGACCTGGGCCGCACCACCCACGCGGGAGACCGAGATACCGACGTTGATCGCCGGACGCACGCCCGCGAAGAACAACTCGGGCTCGAGGTAGATCTGGCCGTCGGTAATCGAGATCACGTTGGTCGGGATGTACGCCGACACGTCGCCTTCCTGCGTCTCGATGACGGGCAGCGCGGTCAGCGAGCCGGCACCGTTCTCGTCCGAGAGCTTGGTCGCCCGCTCGAGCAGACGGCTGTGCAGGTAGAACACGTCACCGGGGTACGCCTCGCGACCGGGCGGGCGACGCAGCAGCAGCGAGAGCTGGCGGTAGGCGACGGCCTGCTTGGAAAGGTCGTCGTAGATGCAGAGGGCGTGCTTGGGCATCGGCCTGCCGTCGCTCATCGTCTTGCCGCCGTCCTTGCCGCTCCACATGAAGTACTCGCCCATCGCACAGCCCGTGTACGGCGCGATGTACTGCATGGGGGCCGGGTCCGAGCTGGCCGCGTTCACGACGATGGTGTAGTCCATCGCGCCGTGCTTCTTGAGCGTCTCGACGACGCCCGCGACGGTCGACTCCTTCTGGCCGACCGCGACGTAGACGCAGACCACCGCGTCCTTGGTGCCCCAGTACTGCTTCTGGTTGATGATCGCGTCGATCGCGACGGCGGTCTTGCCCGTCTTGCGGTCGCCGATGATCAGCTCGCGCTGGCCGCGCCCGATCGGGATCATCGCGTCGATGGCCTTGATGCCCGTCTGCAGCGGTTCGTGCACCGGCTGACGCTCGGCGATGCCGGGGGCGATGATGTCCACCTTCGCCGACTCGCTCGACTCGAGCGCCGGGCCGTCATCGAGGGGGCGACCGAGCGGGTCGACCACGCGGCCGAGCATCGTCTCACCCACGGGCACCTCGAGAAGGCGGCTCGTGCTCTTGACGATGTCGCCTTCCTTCACGCTCAGGTAGTTGCCGTAGATGACACAGCCGACCGTGTCCTCTTCCAGGTTCATGACCTGGCCCATCACCGCGCCGGCGCTGGTCTGGAACTCCACGAGCTCACCGGCCATGGCCTTGCTCAGGCCGTAGATGCGGGCGATACCGTCGCCGACCTCCACAACCCGGCCTACTTCGGAGATCTCAAGTTCTGCGGAGAACTGCTCGATCTCCTGCTTGATCACGCTGGCGATTTCGTCGGTCTTGATCTTCACGTCGGTGCCCTCGGATTACCCCGTGAGGGCGGTTTTCCGCACCCACGAATCGTTGCTGGACATATTCCCGGGCCGCCGCGATCTTCGCCACGCGCCCGCCCCACGCAGGGGGGTCCATACGGTAGACGCTACCTCCGCACAAGTCTCTCCAAGCGGCCCGATCGCGACGACGCCGGCCGAAGAACTCGACCGACCCCGCGCCAAATCTTGCAGGTGATATCCCCGGTTACGGCAACCCGGCCGCCCCATCGCCACCGTTCGGGCCCGGCTCTCGCCTGTGGATCTCCACGCTCACGTCGGGGTCCTCGACCTCGAAGCTCAGCGCGACCGGGTACCCGGAGAACTCGGCCCGCTTGCTCGTGACGCCGGCCTCCAGCTCCTCGTAGGTCAGCCGGATGTAGGCACGCACGACCAGCTGGCCGTCCCTGATCCGCTGGATGAGCTCGCTCGGCCCCTTCACGGTGACGTTGGACAGCGCCTGGGCCTCCGGGGGGATGGTCACGTCGAACCGCCCCAGCTCGCCAGCCGGCAGCCGCAGATCCACCGGCACCGACACCAGCACGTGCGATTCGGTCTTCGACCGCACCGTCAGCCGCACATCGACCTGGGCCGGCTCCACGCTGAACACCGAGTCCCTGTCCAGGACCGACCCGGGCACCAGACGCACCCGGAGGATCGACCGCACGCCCTCCTGCAACGCCGCGAGCTGCGAGGGATCAACCTGCGCCACCATCCACGCCGCGCCGGGCTCCAGCGCCGCGGCCATCTCGGCCGGCAGCCGGACCGTCGCCTCGCTCACACCCACCAACTCGGCCACGCCGTCCAGCTCGGCCGAGGGGGCCTCCACACGGATCGGCAGACTCAGCGTCGCCAGCTCCTGCACGTGCACCCGGACCGTCGCCGGCTCGGCGGACAGCACGCTGACCCCACGAGAACGAAACTCCGGGTGCAGACGCAACGACTCGCGAAGCTCCATCGTGTGCTCGCCGGTCGCCCGCGGCAGGCCCTCCATCCCCGGCTCGAAGCTCACCGGCTCCCGCAGGATCGCCTCGAGCGAGTCCAGGCTCGTCACCGAACCCTCGACCAGCACCTCCACCCGGCCCCGCCAGTCCTGACCGTCCACCACCCGCGTCGCCCAGACCCCGTTCGAGAGGGGTGAGAACTCGAGCTCGACCACCGTCCGCTGCGAACGCAGACTCTGCCCCTCCGCAAACGCCCAGATCAGCACCGCGATCAGCGTGACCAGAACACCGGTTTTCAGCCGTTCGACCCGCGCGCTCATTCGACACCTTCCGCCTCGGCCGTTTCCTCGGCCGTCTCCGCCGCGGTGCGGCCCGTGCTCAGAGATGCGCCGTCCTCGCCGAGCCGTCGGAGAAGCTCCGCCCGCAGCTCGTCGAGCGTCAGCGGATTGCCCAGCCTGCCGCGTTCGACCAACCGGATCGCCCCGGTCTCCTCACTCACCGCGAGGACCAGCGCGTCACACTCCTTGGTCAGCCCCACCGCCGCCCGGTGACGCGAACCCAGTGTTCGGTCGGGCATGTCCGTCGGGTCGGCCAGGGGCAGCTGCACCCCGGCCGCGTGGATCACCCGGCCCTTGACCACCACCGCGAGATCGTGCAGGGCGGTGCCCGGGAAAAAGATCGTCTGCAACAGCCGGGCGCTGAGCGCCGAGTCGAGCACCGTGCCCCCCTCGACCAACCCCCGCAGCCCGACCTGCCGCTCGATGACGATCAGCGCACCAAACCGCGACTTGCTCAGATAGCCGCACGCGTCGATCAGCGGCTCGACAATCGCCGACACGCCGCTGGAGTCCCCACGCAGGAGCGAGGTCTCGCCCAGCCGCACCAGCGCCCGCCGAAGCTCGGGCTGGAACACCACCACCAGACCGATCGCGACCACCGCCAGCCCGCGCTCATAGAGATACGCAAGCCTCGGGAACGCGTCCCGCCCGCCGATGATCTGGACGACCACCGTCGCCACCACCAGCAGCACCAGCGCTCCCTTGAGCGCTCCGGCCGCCCTCGTCCCCTCGACAAAGCGCACCACCAGCAGCACCAGCAGCCAGATGACCACCAGCTCGAACACCATCGACGGCACCGAGTAAGACCCGAGCCGCTCGACGAGTTCCATGATGCGCGACCACGTTTCCAGAGGTTGGCTCCCGCTCTCTCGGCCACCCGAGTCGTTTCCGGACACGTGAGTCTACATCCGCCAGCGCTCTCGTGTGCGTCACTACTATCGACACGAGTGTCGAAGACGCACAAATCAGCCAACGCCGCCCCCCCCACCACCGACCGCGCGCTCGTCGGCGCACTCCTGCGTTGGTTCCGGGCCAACGCCCGCGAACTGCCCTGGCGAGACCGCCCGCTCGGCTCGCCGCGAGACCCCTACCGCGTCCTCGTCAGCGAGTTGATGCTCCAGCAGACCCAGGCCTCGCGCGTCACCGAACGGTTCGAGGAGTTTGTCAACCGCTTTCCAACCGTCGAGGCCCTCGCCCGGGCCGGAGAGCCCGATGTGCTCGCGCTCTGGTCCGGACTGGGCTACTACCGCCGCGCCCGGCTCCTCCACGCCGCGGCACGGGCGATCGCCGACCAGCACGGCGGCCGCTTCCCCCGCGAGCCCCACCTCCTCGAAAGCCTGCCCGGGCTCGGCCGATACACCGCCGGGGCCGTCGCCTCCCTCGCCTTCCTGCAGCGCACCCCCGCCGTCGACGCCAACGTCGCCCGCGTCATGCTCCGACTCGAAGGGCGCGAGCTCACCAGCCAGGACCCAAGCGCGGTCTCGCTGGCGTGGTCCCGTGCCGAAGCACTCCACGCCGCGGCCCCCCGCGCAAGACCCACTCCCTCCCTCCTCAACGAGGCGCTCATCGAGTTCGGTGCCCTGATCTGCACGCCCCGCGCTCCCCGGTGCACCGACTGCCCGGTGAGCGACCACTGCCGCGCCTTCGCCGAAGGCTCGCAGGGCCGCATCCCCACGCCCAAAGCACCCGCCGTCCGCAAGCCGCTCTTCTTCGCGTCCGTCATCGTCCGCGACCGGGCCGGGCGCATCGCCGTCGTCCGCCGCCCCTCCGAGGGCCTCTGGGCCGGGCTCCACGAATCCCCGACCATCGAGCGTGCCGACCGACCCGCAACGACGACCGAGATCAGGCGAGGGCTCCGGCTGCCCCCCGGCCGCGGCACGCTGGCGCGGGTCGCCTCCTTCGAGGTCCAGACCAGCCACCGCGACTGCGCCTTCGAAGTCTTCCGCGGCGCCTGCCCGCCCGAACCTCCCGCCTCCTGGCGATTCCTGCACCCCTCCCGGATCGCCGGGCTCGGCCTCTCCACGCCCCAGCGGCGGATCCTGCTCGAGCTAGCCCGCACCGAGCCGTGAGCACCCGCCCGAGAGGCACCGCGGCTCCCGATGCCGTATCGTCCCCCAATGCACCTGGCCGTCGTCATCCCGGTCTACAACGAGGCGCCGACGCTGCACCAGCTCATCGAACGCGTCCTCGAGGTCCCGCCCCCGGCGATCCCTCGGACCGACCGCCGGTGCACCCGCACCATCGTCCTCATCGACGACGGCTCCACCGACGGCTCCACCGAGATGGTCCGTGAGCTGGGCGAACGCGAGGGCTTCGACGCCCAGCTCCACCCCCAGAACCGCGGCAAGGGTGCCGCGCTCTCCACCGGCTTCGCCCGCGTGCTCGAGCTCGGGGCAGACGTCGCCATCGTGCAGGACGCCGACCTCGAGTACGACCCATGCGAGCACGAGGCCGTGCTCCGCCCCATCCTCGACGGCCGGGCCGACGTGGTGATCGGCTCCCGGTTCATCGGGCAGACCCACCGCGTGCTCTACTACTGGCACTCGGTCGCCAACCGCGCGATCACCACCTTCAGCAACATGCTCACCAACCTCAACCTGACCGACGTCGAGTGCTGCTTCAAGGCGTTCCGTCGCGAGGCGCTCGCCAAGCTCACCATCCGCGAGCCACGCTTCGGCGTCGAGCCGGAGCTGGTCGCCAAGGTCTCCCGCCTGCGCCTGCCGACGCCGGACGCACCCGGGACCCTGCGCCCCGCCCGCATCTACGAGGTCCCGGTCAGCTACGCCGGCCGCACCTACGACGAGGGCAAGAAGATCACCTGGCGCGACGGGGTCTCCGCCCTCCGCTGCATCCTCAAGTACAACCTGTTTCGGTAGAACGGATCGAACACAGAGGCACAGAGGCGAAAGGCGTGTTTGGCCACAGATGAACACAGATGAACACGGATACAAATAGGAAGACCTGCCTGATCAGATTCAGGTAGTTATCGTCTGTGTCTATCTGTGTTCATCTGTGGTCACTGCTGCCTTTCTCCGTGTCTCCGTGTTCAAACGAGTCTCCCATGAAAGCCATCGTGCAACGGGTCAACAGCGCGACGCTCGAAGCCGACGGCAGGCTCGTCTCGCAGATCGGCCCCGGCCTCGTCGTCCTCGCCGCCGTCCTCGAGGGCGACACCGATCGCGACCGCGACTGGATGGCAGACAAGCTCGCCAACCTCCGCATCTTCTCCGACGACGAGGGCAAGATGAACCTCTCCCTTCTCGACACCCGCGGCGACATGCTGCTGGTCTCCAACTTCACCGTCGCCGGAGAGACCGCCAAGGGCCGCCGGCCGAGCTTCACCCTCGCCATGAAGCCGCCCGAGGCCGAGACCGCCTTCGACGCGCTTGTCGAGGCGGTGCGCGCGCGAGGCGTGCCGGTCCGGACGGGGGTCTTCGGCGCCCACATGCACGTGCACATCGAGAACGACGGCCCGGTGACGCTGATCGTCGATTCGCGAGCGGGGTAACACCCCGGCTCAGACCACCGGCGGCCCTTTGGCCGTGAACACCACGTAGCCGACGTACGCCAGATAGGCCGCCAGCAGCACCGCGCCCTCGACACGCCCCATGTGCTTGCGTGTGAGCACCATCGCCCACGCCAGCACCGAGACGCCGAGCATCACCACCGCGTCGATCCGCACCACCGCGTCGGGCACGATGATCGGCCTCACCAGCGCGGTCGCCCCCACGACGCAGAGCGTGTTGAACACGTTCGAGCCGATCACGTTGCCCAGGAGCAGCTCGGTGTGCTTCTTCCTGGCGGCGCTGATCGCGGTCGCAAGCTCGGGCAGCGAGGTGCCCAGCGCGACCATCGTCAGGCCGATGACGATCTCCGACACGCCCAGCGCGCGCGCAATCGAGACCGAGCTGCGGACCAGCAGCTCGGCGCCCGCGGTCAGGCCGACGATCCCGACGACCACCATCAGCGCGTGACGCACCCACCACCGGGGCGTGTGCACCTTGGCCAGCTCTTCCTCAAACTCCTCGGCCTCGTCCTGGTCGAGCGTCTCGACCATCGCGATCTTCTTGCCGCGACGCGACGCGGCGTAGGCGTCCCACGTGTAGAGGAACACGCCCGCCAGCAGCACCGCGCCCTCCAGCCGGCCGATCACGCCGCCGAACATCGCGCCCCAGCCGATCGCCATGACCAGCAGCATCAGCGGGATCTCTTTCTGCCGCACCGAGCGCGCGCTCACGATCGGGAACAGCACCGCCCCCACGCCCAGGATCAGCCCGATGTTGGCGATGTTCGACCCGACCACCGCCCCCAGCGCGAGCTGGTTGACCAGCGGGTGCTCGGCCGTCGTGCGGATGCTCGCGCCCAGACCCGCCGCCAGCTCCGGCGCGCTGGTGCCGAAGGCCACGACCGTCAGGCCCACCACCATGTGCGGCACGCCGAGCCCCTCGGCCAGCAGCGCCGCGTGCTCGACCAGCCAGTCCGCCCCCTTGACGAGCAGATAGACACCGATCACGAACAACACAATCGCAAGCCAGGTCGACATCCCGCCCCACGTCCCTTCCTATCGCGAGCGGGGCAGGACCCCGAACCGCTCGGGCACCCGGGGCACGAGCACGATCACCATCCGCGCGTCGCCCGATTCCTCGGGCGCGGTCAGGTTGGTCAGCAGCACGTCACCGAGCGTCGGCGCGACGACCGCCGGCGGGCCGAACACCGTCGGCGCCGCCCGGTCCGATTCGGGCCGGCCGGGCGCGGGCTCGCTCCAGTCGGCGTCCGCGCTTTCGGCAACGATCACGATCGCGTGCTCACCCGACGAGCGGCACGCCAGCACCAGCCGGTCGAAGGCGATGCCCCGCGCGCCGGGCTCGCCGCTCGAGACCGCGTCCTCGAAGAGCATGCCGAGCGACTCGTCGTGCGCCTGACGCGGGATCCGCAGCTCCGGCATCAGCTCGATCTGGAGCACCGAGCCGACCCCCGCCTGATCATCCAGCAGCCCGGCGCTCGGCATCGCCCAGCACCGCGCCATCATCCGCAGCCGGCCCGGCCCGAGCCCGACCACGCCGCTGTCGAGACGGATCGGCCGCTCGCGCGATAGCGTCGGCCCCTTGACCACCTCGACCCACTCCGGCAGCATGCCGAGCCATTCCCGGTTGATCGGCCCCATCGTCGGCAGCTGGGCCCGGACCCAGTCCAGACGATCCAGCGGGACCTCGACGACGCGCAGGCCGTTCTCTTTCCAGCGGGCCACCTGACGGGGGTCCGCGCTGGTCGGCGGGCCGAACTCACCCAGCACGGCCGCGAGCAGTCCCGGCCGCCCCTCGATCGCCCAGAGCCGCGCCTCGAGCCCTTCTTCGGCACCCCGGACCACCGGGGAGAGATCGACCTCGGCCTCGGGAGCACCGGTCTCGACCTGCGCTGTGCCCTGGGCGGTGCCCGAGCCGCACCCTACCAGACCGCCGATCATCCACGCGGCCACCGTCCCGGCCAAGGCCGAGGCGATCGCACGCGAGATGGGGGCTCTTGCCGTCATGGGTTCCGATGATAAGCCCGAGGCGGCCGGACCAGCGGCGGGGCGGCGGACGCAGGTGCTTCCCCGGGCGGGGCGTCTCTGGCGCTGTTCTACGCCGGATCGAACGTGTTGATCCTGTCCAGCAGCGCGCGCACGAGGCCGAACTTGTACCGGGTGTGTGTAAAGACGATTCGCGGCAGATCGAGATTGGTTTCCTCGCCCTCCAGAGGGCCGGACTTGGCGATCTTGCCCGATTTGACCAGCACCCCGAACTCGTCGTTGAGGCTCTCGACATCCTCGTCCCGCAGCTCGTGCTTGACGCGGATGACCAGCTCGTCGCGGACATACCGCGACGAGTGGTAGTTGCGGTAGAACTGGTTGATGTGCTCGACGGCGTGCGCCGGCGTGGGGGCGATGTAGTAGAGGTTCAGGTCCTCGGCGCTGATCATCTCCCGCTCGAGCAGCGTGTCGCGGGCGAAGCTGTCGAAGTGCTGCCAGTAGCTGCGCACGCCCGGCTTGTTCTCGCCCTCGACCAGCACGATCGGCATCATCGCCGCCTTGCCGGTCTGCACCAGCGTCAGCGTCTCGAACAGCTCGTCCATCGTGCCGAACCCGCCGGGGAAGAGCACCACCGCGTCGGCGTGGAACAGGAACATCAGCTTCCGCGTGAAGAAGTAGCGGAAGTGGATCAGCTTCTGATCGCCCGCGATGATGTCGTTGGCGGTCGTCTCGAACGGGAGCCGGATCGCCACGCCGAAACTCGCGTCGCGCCCCGGCCCGACGTGCCCGGCCTTCATGATGCCGTCGCCCGCGCCGGTGATGACCATCCACCCGGCCTTGGCGATGAGCGTGCCGAAATCGACGGCCGCGGTGTAGTCCGGGTGCGGCTCGGGCGTGCGCGCCGAGCCGAAGATCGTGCACTTCATCGCGTCGGGATAGCCGGCGAAGACGCGGAAGGCGTACCGCAGCTCCTTGATCGCCGAGCTCATGAGCTTCAGCTCGCCCGTGTCACGCCCGTCGGGCAGCAGCTTGAGACAGGCGGTCACCGCCTCGCGCACCAGCTTGCGGTCGAACCGCTCGGGCATCTCCTGCGCCACCGTCTCGATCAGCCCGTTGATCGCCTCCTGCACCTCCGGGTCGTCGGCACGCTTCTGCCGGGGCTCCTCCGGCGGCGCGCCCTCCATGATGATCGGCTCCTGCGGCTGGATGTCCGTCCGCCGGCTGTGCGGGATCTCGTGTTCTTCGCTCACGCTGCGTCTCCTCGGCTCTGCTCGGGCCGCGCTTAAGACCGGAACTCTCGTGCGGGCATAGAGGTTAGCGCCCCCAGCTCTCGTCCGATCCGCTCGGACGCGGGGCACGCCACTCCCGACGCTCCGATTCGCGGCTCTGCCGCTCGATATCCAGCATCCGACGCTCCTCCTCGGTCAGATCGTCGCCGATCACGCCCGCGAGCATCCGACGCGTCCGAGTGAACTGCTGGGTCGAGACCCGAGGGTCGCGCACCGTCCCGCTCACGCGGGTCATGATCAGCTCGTCCCGCAGCCGCTCGAGAATCCGGCTCACGACCGGCAGGCGGGCCGTCGCGCGAGAACTGAACCGAAGATCCAGACGGAGATCCGGCAGCCACATCTGCCCGTATCCGAAAATCTCCACGCTCTGGGCGAACACCCCGAGACGCTCGAACACCATGCGGTCGCCGTCAAGAATGAACACCGCCTCGCCGAAGTCCAGCGGGTCGTTCCGCGGCACCTGCAGGTTGCTCACCTCGATCAGCGGCAGCAGCAGCGGCAGACGCAACACCCGGGCACCCTGCCCCCCGCCGACCAGCACGCGGCCCCGCCCGCGACGCGACGCGGCGTCGCCGAGCGTCCCGGTCAGGCTCAACCCCGCGTCCACGATCCCACGCGCCTCGGCGTCGGGACGCTCGGGCACCAGCGTCTCCTCCTCGGCCGCCCGCTCGATCCCGGCGGTGTACTCCCAGTCGGCGAGCAACTCGCCGAGCGGCACGCCGGAGGCGCGGAACTCGGCCTCGTACGCCGCGGCGCCCTCCGTGTGCAGGATCGCCGACCCGGACAGACGACCGCCGTGGATGTTCGCCCGGATCGCCGGCACCAGCACGCTCTTGGAGATCGGGTCGCTGGTCACCCGCATCGCGGCGTTGTCGAACCGCACTCCCGCGGCCTGGCCTTCGTCCAGCACGATCCCGATGCCGAAGTTGCTGAGCCCCGTGCCCGGCTCGCTCTGCGACTCAAAGTCGAGATAGCCCGACGCCTCGCTCACCCGCACGCCGACCTCCGCCGTCGCGCTCGCAAACACCACCCGCCCCGACGCCGCGTGCACCGGCCCGCCGCTCTCAGACGACGAGACCCGCAGCGCGATGTTGTCCGCCCTGATCGGCCCCGAGACATCGAACGCCAGCGCGTCGAGGGCCTCGCGCAGCTCGGTCGGCAGCAGCGCCTCGACCTCCGGCGTCAGCCCGTGCGCCGACTCCCCGTCGATGGTCCCCTCGACGATCAGCCCGCCCGAGCCGGCCAGGTCCCACCGGCCGCGCAGGTCCGCCCACCACCCGTCGCCGACGACACGCATGGTCTCCACCGCGCCGCCGGTGTCGTCGAGCGTGATCGCTCCGACCACCTCGTCGGCGGTGACCCGCTGGCCGGCGATGGTCATCTCGACCCGGTGCGGCCTGATCTCGCCCGTGACCACCGGTGTGTCCCGGTCGGACCTGCCGATCACCCGCAGGTCCGCGTCGAACCTGCCGGCCACCTGCGCCGACTCGATCCTGCCGCGTAGCCCCTCGGGCATCATCGCGGAAGCGACCGTGCGCACCAGCGCCGATCCGACCCGCATGTCCCGCAGGCCGAGCGTGAGCGCATCTCCGGCCGACCAGGCTCTGGAGACCGGGGCCACGCCGCTGACCAGCACGTGGCTGGGCGGGTCGCCGTCCAGCCCGATCAGCGCCGACCACCCGGCGAACCGAGCCTCGGCGATGTCCAGCGCCGAGAGCGTGATCACGCCCTCCGAGCCGCTGACCCCGAACCGCCCGGCCTCGGCGTCGAACCGCAGCCCCTCGCACTCGCGGACCTCAACGTCCAGGCGCTCGAGTTGGCCGCCGACAGCCGCGTCGCCGGCCGCCACAACGCGGACGTCGATGCCGCCCGAGGGCCGCCGCTGGGCGCGCAGGTCCAACAGCCGGTCGGCCAGCTCCGGCGCGACAACCGAAACAAGGTCCTCGATCGCAACGCCAACGTCGTGCACGCCCGCCTCGACCTCCGCCTCGAAGGGCTGGGCCGATTCGCCGAACGCCATGTTCGCGGCGACACTGAGCGTGCCCGACCCGACCACGCCGCCCTCGGGCGTGCGCGCGCCGACGCCCGATCGCAGCTGGATCTCGAGCCGCCGCTCGCTGATGTTCAGACCGCCGACTACGTCCTGGAGGGCCATCGGCAGCCCCCCGGCCTCGCTCGCGCGGCGCGGGAACGCGGACATCCCGTCGATGGCGACCTCGATGTCGTACCCCAGCTCACCGTCCTCGCGCGGGCCGATCAGCGCGGTGCAGTCGATGGTGCCCTGCACACCCAGACGCTCGAGCACCTCGCGGGGAGAACGCGGGTCCGGCTCGCGATCGAGCCCGCCCGGCAGCGCCGCCAAGAGCAGTTCGTCGGCCGGGACTCCCTCGGCGTCGATCCGCAACTCGACACCGCTCTCGCCGGGCTTGGAGAGATCGACGCTGGCCACCAGCCCCGCGCGGCCGCCGGACAGGCCCACGAACGACCCGCCCGAGAACGTCGCCTGGTTGCCCTCGATCACGATGACCACATCACGGGCGACGATCGGCAGCGGGAAGGGCTCGGGCACCATCCCGAGCGTGTCGAAGCGGACCTCGATCCGCTCCTCGTAGTCGCTGTCGTCGCCGGGAGCGCGGTACACATCAACGACCGCCGAACCGACACCGCCCAACGCGAAGTCTCTCCCCGGCCCCTGCTCGCCCGGCGCGCGCACCACGTCCATCTCCCGGAGCCGCTCGTACGACTCCTCGTGGCACAGCGTCCGCACCACGGCACGCCGCTGCAGGCCCATCGCCTCGAGCAGCGCCTCGTCGAGGGGCACGTCGTTGATCGTCACGCGGATCTTGACCTCGGCGCCGGAACGCGGCGGGATGATCGTCCCCGCGGCGTGGAGCTTCGCGCCGCTCGGCGCCACCCCCTCGATCGAGACGATCTCGATCCCCGCCTCGTCGAACCTGGCCAGGCCGGACATGTTGCCGAACGAGTAGGGGAACCCCTCGAACGCGGCGCTGCCGTTGCGGAACGCCAGTTCGCCGTTCACGCGGATCCTGCCCGGGCCGGTGTCGCTGCGCTGGCCGCGCTCCACGATCACCTTCGCGTCGACCGTCGCCGTCGGGTTGGAGAAATCGGCGAGCCGCCGCTTCACGATGCCCGGCGCCAGCGGCAGGATCTCCGGGTTGCTCTCCAGCGCGAAGCCCTTGGTCTCGACCACGCACCGGAAGGGCGAATCGGCACGGAGGCCGTCGTACCGCATCTTCACCGTCGAGGGCAGGTCGCCGAGCATCCCGCGAAGATCCGCCGTGGTGCTCTTGCCGCCGAACTCGATCTTCCCCTTCACGTTGCGCAGCCGGACCATCTCGTCGCGGCTGGCCGGCCGGCCCTCCGCGTCGAAGGGCAGATTCAGCGACACCCCGTCAAGCTCGATGACCCCGGTCGTCGAGCCGTCAGACGCCATCCGGAGCGAGGCCTTCGGGATGCCGCCCTGGATCCGCAGCAGGCCGAAGACCTCGCGGAACCGCTCGGGGATGTGCTCCGGCCCCCACCTGGCCAGATCGAGCCCGTCCAGTTCCAGCGTGATGCCGTCGGCCGTCACCAGCCCGGTGAGCCCGAGCCCCGCACCGCCGTCGCCCGAGACCGTCCCCTCGCGGAACGCCAGCGCGTACCCGCCGGACGTGCCCTCGGTCGGCTGGGCCGCACCCTCGATCGCGAACTCGCGGAGCAGCGCGAACTCGTCCGCGGCGTGCTCGCCGAACTCGACCACCCCCTCGTGCACCACCACGCGGGGCGGCACCACCACCTCGCCCCCGGAGGAGGTCAGCACACGCAGCTCGGCGAGGTTGATCGCGCCCGTCGTCTTCTCGCGGCTCACCCGCAGGCGGGGGCGGGTCAGCACCAGTTCGTCAAACTCGCCGCTGCCCGAGAGCAACGCCCCCCAGCTGCCGGCGATCTCGAGCCGCTCGGCCTCGAACAGCTCTCCGGCCGGACCAGCCACGCCGGGCACGCGGATCTGCAGCCCCTCGGCGACGATGCTCGCGTCGGATCCGATCTTCAGGGACGACGCCGAGACCTCGGCCCCCAGCGCCTCGCCGGCCCGGGCCAGCACGTACGACGTGAGCCATCCGGTGCGCAACGCCAGCACCGGCAGGGCCAGCAGCAGCACGACGAGCACCAGCGCAGCGACGGCCCACCGGCGCCATCTTCGGCGTCGGGTGCTCTTCTCGGCTTTCTGCTCACGGTTTCGTGCCATGGGACGCCTCGCACGCTCCTGCATACCAATGGTAGTGGCACAAGCCGCCGCACACCGATGAGCACCCCGGGGGGCCCCTCCCCGCCCCCGGGCGGCCGCAGAGCCTGATACACCCCCGCATGCACCACCTGCTCGATCCAGCCCTGGCCGACCGACCCTGCCTCCTGGCGGTGGCTGCGCCCAGAGAGGTCGAGGCGGTGCTCGGCTCGGTCGGCGCCCCGTCGCGGGGCGTTCCCGCGCCATGGGAGACGGTGGAGTGCGGCTCGCGGCTCCACGTGGTGCGGACGGGTGTGGGCAAGGCCAACGCCGCGGGCGCGGTCGCGCGCGCGCTCGCGATGCACGACTACGCCGCGGTGCTCAGCCTGGGCATCGCGGGAGCCCTGCCGCACGCGAGCCCGCTGGCGGTCGGGCAGTCTCTGCTGGCCGACCCGTGCATCCTGGCCGACGACGGGCTCGGCACGGCGGCCGGCTTTGCATCGCAGAGCGAGATGGGCTTCCCGACCCACGAGCGGCTGGGCGAGCGGTTCGGCGCCGACCCGTCGCTCGGCGGTCTGCTCGCGGGCGTGGCCGACCGTATCGGACCCTGCGCGACGGTCTCGACGTGCTCGGGCACCGACGCGCGGGCCCGGGAGGTCGCCGCCCGGACGGGGGCTCTGGCCGAGGACATGGAGAGCGCCGCGGTCGGGCTGGTCGCCGCCCGTCTGGGGGTGCCCTTTGCGAGCCTGCGTGTGGTGAGCAACCGCACGGGTGATCGCGAGCGGCAGGGTTGGGACCTCGATTCGGCGCTCTCGCGTCTGGCCGATCTGGCCTCCTTCCTGTAGCCCCCGGGTCCGGTTGTGCCGCCTGGATCGATCGGGCGGCCTGCGCCCGTCGGCCCGGTCGTCCGGCTGGGTGATCTGGGGCGTCGGTGCGTCCAGCGCAGGCGCAGGCCGCTCTCAACCCGCCGACAACTCCCGCCGATGAGCCATTGGACCAACGCCCCGACGGGGGCGACACGGCGAGGGGTGGAGAGCAAGATGGGCCTGATCAACCGCAAGCGAGTTACCAACGCCGCCATCCAACGCGCCCTCGGTGCGCCGATCGGCATCGACTTTGGGACCGGTTCGCTCAAGGTCCTGCAGCTCAGCGGCGAGGGGCCCTACTCGCTCGTCGCCGCCGGGTGTGTGGAGACCCCCCGCAACCTGCTCGCCGACCCGCGCCAGCGCCTGGAGTTTCAGTTTGAGTCTCTGCCCAAGCTGGTCGGGACGCTCCCGCTGAAGGGCCGCCGCGCGGTGTGCGCCATCCCCGTCTCGCTCACCTTCTGCAAGCACGCGCAGTTCCCCAGGCAGGAGGGCATGCCGGTCGAGGTGCTCGCCGACACGATGCTGACCGAGCAGCTCGGCCGCGACGCGTCGACGCTGATCCGCCGGCTGATCGAGGTGCCGACACCCGGGCGTGTGACGAACAAGTCTGAGTACATCTGCATCGCCACCGGACGCGAGGTGGTCGACAAGCTCATGAAGGCGATGCGTGCGGCCAAGCTCGAGGTCGTGGGCATCCACTCGGAGTTCGAGGCGGCCCTGCGGGCGTTCGCCGGTCTTAACCAGCGCACGACCGACCAGCACCGCGCCACGCTCTATCTCGACATCGGCACCGGCAACACGCAGTGCTTCATCGGGCACGGTCGCGATCTGGTCTTCGCCAGGACGATCGAGGTCGGCGGCTTCGCGCTCGACAACTGCCTGGCCACCGACATCGCCTGCTCGGTCGAGCAGGCCCACAAGGCGAGGCTCGCGATGGCCGACCTGGTCGGGTGCGGCAAGACCGCCCCGGCCGCGGCGCCCGTCGGCCGGGCCGTCCTCGGCGACGCCAAGGACTCCGGCGGCGTGGCGGTGGCCGACGACCGCCGCTCGGGGGAGGACCACACCGGCGAGACGATCTCGACGCACAACGCCCCTCCCGTCGCCGCCCCGACGAGCCACGCGCTGCGTGAGATGCTCGAGATCATGACCGACGAAACGAACATGGGTATCCGCTACCACGACGCGATGTTCCCCGAGACGCGGGTCTCGGAGATCGTCTTCATCGGCGGCGAGTCGCGGCACCGGGCGCTGTGCCAGCACCTCGCCAAGTCGCTCCGCCTGCCGGCGAAGGTCTCCGACCCCTTCGGCAAGCTCGAACGCTCGGGCAGCGAGCGTGTGGTCGGCGTCGACGCCGAGTCGCCCCAGCCCGGCTGGACCGTCCCCGTCGGTCTCTGCCAGAGCCCGACCGACCTGTAGACCGGGAGAGAGAACCACGATGCGCAAGTTCCCCTGGCCATCCGAGACCGCCTCGAGCACGTTCCTGCCCCGCGAGTATGTCAAGGGCAAGCAGGAGCTCCGCTTTGTCGCGATGACCGTCAGCCTCTTCGTGATCGTCATGCTGGCGGTGGTCGGGGCCTTCCTGGTGACCAACCGGCGGTGGTCCAGCGTGCGCGAGCAGCAGCAGGTCATCGCCACCGAGTACGAGTCGGAGGCCACCAAGCTCGAACAGCTCAAGACGCTCGAGGCCCAGCGGGAGGAGATGCTCTCCAAGGCGAGGATCACGACCGCGCTGCTCGAGACCGCGCCGCGGTCGGTGCTGCTGGCCGAGCTGGTCACGGCGCTGCCCAAGGAGGCGACGCTGATCCACGTTGCGCTGCAGAGCAAGCGCATCAAGCAGGCCCCGCCGACGGCCGCCTCCGACGCCGCCAAGAAGGCCAAGTCGCGGAGCAAGAGCAAGAAGGACGAGCCGGCCAAGGCGCCCCTCGTCCTGCCGCCGAAGTTTGAGTACACGCTCAAGATCACCGGCGTCGCGCCCACCAACAACGACGTCGCCGACTACCTGCGCAGGCTGCAGGACTCGCCGCTGCTCCGCAGTGTCGAGCTGACTTTCATCGAGAAGACCAAGCTCGAGGGCCTCGACCTGCGTCGGTTCGAACTCGTCGCGCAGCTTCCTGACGACGCCGACGCCCGCAAGGTCGAGCAGGCGCAGGAGTTTGACCTCGACATGGCCATGGTGCCCGGACTGGAGGACCGCCCGTGAAGCTCGGACCCCGTGAAATCGCCGTGCTCGCGCTGGTGCTCGCGATCCCCGTCGCGAGTTACCTGCTCGTCTTTGCCCCCCAGAACCGCGACATCGTCGCGGCCCAGCTCGAGATCTCGCACAAGCGTGAGATGCTCACCTCGTTGCGGAACGAGACCGCCCGCAACGACGACCTGGCGCAGGCCAACACCAACATCGGCAACCGCATCGAGGAGATCGAGGACCGGCTGCCCAGCACCATGGAGCTGGACAACATCATCCGCCAGATCTCCGACCTCGCGGTCACCTCGGGCCTCAGCTCCCCCACGCTCACCAGCGGCAAGCCGATCGAGGCCGGCACCTATTGGGAGCAGCCCCTGACCGTGACGACCACGGGCAACTTCAACGGCTACTACCGCTTCCTGCAGAAGCTCGAGCGCATGCCGCGGATCACACGCATCCCGGACTTCGACCTCCTGCGCGACCCCAAGATCGACGGCGACGTGGCGATCGAATTCACCCTGAGCATCTTCTTCCAGGACGACAACTCATGAGCAATCCGAGCGACATCTCTCCCGACGGTTCCGGCCCCGACGGCTCGCCCCAGAGCTCCGAGGGCAGGCGCGAGGGCGCGGCACCGCTGCTCCTGCAGGACATGCAGTTCACCGAAGAGGCCATGAGCATGCACGGCGGCAGCGGCCGGTCCCGCTCGGCGATGGTCGCGGCGTTCGTGGTCGTCGCGGCGGTGGGCTCGCTGTTTGCCATGCGGCAGCTCGGCCTCGGGCCCGCGCTCTCGCTGGCCGAGGTGGCCGTCGAGTACACGCCCGAGGAATCGGCCAAGGCCGGTATCGCCTCGGGCAAGGTGCTCGCCGATCTCGAGCGCAGCCGCCGCGCCGTCCAGGTCCCGCAGGAGAACATCACCAAGGACCCCTTCGAGCTCAACGCCGACAAGGGCGTCGACAACACGCCGAAGATCGACGCGGACCTGGCGATGCGCGCCGAGATGGAACGCCAGCGCCAGGCCCGCGAGGCCCGCGCCAAGGAGATCGAGGGCGCCCTCGGGGGCCTGTCGCTGCAGAGCGTGATGCTCGGCTCCAAGCCGGTCGCCCGCATCAACGGCGAGATCTACCGCGTCGGCATGACCATCGCGGACTACTTCATCATCACCGCCATCGAGGGACGCGAGGTCACTCTCTTTGCCGACGACCAGACGTACACCCTCTCGATCGACTCGTCCCCCTCGAAGCGACCCGGTTCGCGACGCAACCGCTAATTCAGAATAGAGCACGGCGTTGGCCAAGCACCGAATCGATGATCTGCTCCAGCGAACCCCCGACCGGCGCACGCCGCCGGCGGCCCGCGCTGCGCGCCCGGACGTGTCCGACGAGGTGATCTACAGCCCGCTGCCGGACATGCCGGCGCACCAGAGCGCCGCGACCACCCACGCCGAACCCGCGGAGACCGAGGCCGGCCCCGACGCCCCGGACACGGCGAAGGCCGATCGCGGCGGCGACTCGATCTTCGAGTACGCGCCCGACACCGACGAGCTGGAGGACGCCGCCGAGTCGCCCGGGCTGGCCCAGCTGCTCCGCGAGAGCGCCGGCATCTCCGGCGAGACGATCTCCGAGGCCGAGAAGATCGTCAAGCAGACACCCGGGCGGACGCTCGTGGACATCCTGCTCGAGCGCGGCGCCGACGAGGACGCGGTGCAGGCGGCCGTCGCCAGGCACGCCGGGCTGCCCTTCGAACGGATCGACCTGGAGGCGGGCCTCGACGGCGGCTTCGACGGACGCCTGCTCCAACGCCTCACACCCGACTTCTGCAAGCTCAACGGCGTGATGCCGCTGCGCACCGAGGGCAGCCGCGTGGTCGTCGGCTCGGTCAAGCCCGACAACGTCTTTATCCTCGACGAGGTCAAGAGCCGCCTGGGCGTGCCCAGCATCAAGCTGGTCATCGTGACCTGGTTCGACATCCGCGGCGCGCTCGAGATCATCGGCGAGGACTCGACCGAGGACAGCACGGCCGACCTCTCGAGCATCCTCGAGGACGTGGACGAGTCGGACGTGGCCGTCGCCGAGATCGGCGCCGACGACGCGGTCGATCTCGAGCAGCAGGCCGGCGAGAGCCCGGTCATCCGCTACGTCAACTACATCATCCAGACCGCCATCAAGGAGGGCGCCAGCGATATCCACGTCGAGCCCGCCGAGAAGAAGCTCAAGGTCCGGTTCCGCATCGACGGCGTGCTGTTTGAGATGCTCAACCCGCCCGCCTCGATGTCGGCGGCGATCACCAGCCGTCTGAAGATCATGGCGAACCTGGACATCTCCGAACGCCGCATCCCGCAGGACGGGCGCATCCGGTGCACGGTGCAGGGGCGCAAGCTCGACCTGCGTGTCTCGACCCTGCCCAACGGGCACGGCGAGAAGACGGTCATGCGTATCCTCGACACCCGCTCGATCAACGTGCAGCTCGAGGACCTCGGCTTCGACCCCAGCACGCTGGAGACCTGGTCCAACCAGATCAAGGCCCCGCACGGGATCATCCTGGTCACCGGCCCGACCGGCTCGGGCAAGACGACCACGCTCTATTCCTCGCTCCGCCAGCTCGACAAGAACAAGCTCAACATCTCGACGGTCGAGGACCCGGTCGAGTACCACCTCGACGGCATCACCCAGACCCAGATGCACGAGAAGATCGGCATGACCTTCGGCAAGGCGCTCAAGGCCCTGCTGCGTCAGGACCCCGACGTGATCATGCTCGGTGAGATCCGCGACATGGAGACCGCCCACACGGCGGTGCAGGCGGCGCTCACCGGTCACTTGGTGCTCTCCACGCTGCACACCAACGACGCGCCCAGCTCCATCACGCGTCTGGTCAACATCGGTCTCGAGCCCTTCCTGGTCGGGGCCGCGGTCAACGCGGTGCTCGCCCAGCGTCTCGTCCGCCGCCTGTGCCCGCACTGCAAGGCGCAGGAGGTCCCGAGCGAGGAGATGGCCGAGTATCTCCAGATGCAGGGCATCGACGCCGACTCGGTCTGGACCCCGAAGGGCTGCGACCGGTGCCGCAACACCGGCTACGCCGGGCGTGTCGGCATCTACGAGATGCTCACCGTCGACGACCAGATCCGCGACATCATCGCGCGGAACCCCAACGTCGCCGAGTTCCGCAAACTGTGCGTTGACCGCGGCATGGTCACGCTCCGCGGTGACGGTCTGCGCAAAGTCAGGCAGGGCCTCACCACCGTTCAGGAAATCTTCCGCGTCACCGAGGCAGCCATCTGAGCCTCTCACGGAGTGCACCATGCGTCAGACCACACCCCACCGCTGTCTCCTGATCATCTCCGCGCTCGCGCTGACCTCGAGCGCTGCGCTGGCACAGACCGAGTCGGCCCCCCCGCAGGCCGGCACCGAGAGCACGCCGCAGGCCGCCGCCTCGGAAGGCGCCGAGGGCTCCACCGACGCCGCGACCCCGGAGGCCGCCGACCCGGCCGCGGAGGTCAGGACGCAGCACGCCTCCAGCGCCGGGGCCCACGCCATCGCCCGCTGGATGCGGGCCATCGGCGGCCGCATCTGCATGGGCCCCAAGCTCGACTCGGGCACCCGCGTCTCGCGGCCCAACCCCAACGACGCGGCGCAGGGCTGGCGGGTCTCCGTGCCGACCTTCGCCTTCGCCCGCATGTCCGCCCCGCCCAAGCGCGCCCACCAGCCGACAACGACCGAAACGCCCGGCGAGACCGCCACGGAACAGGTGCTCGCAACCGGCGAAGGCACGTCTGAGATCCCGGACTGACCACGCCCGGGCCGCTGACGGTATCCTCGCTGCTCCTCGACCCCGACGGAGCAGCCCATGAGCGAATCGCCGCAACAACCCGCCGCCCGTAGCGCCAACGCGCGGGCCTACTGGCACGCCAACATCCGGGCCGTGGTTCTGCTGCTGCTGGTCTGGGCGGCCGTCTCGTTCGGCTTCGGCGTCCTGCTGGCCGACTGGCTCAACCAGTTCCGGCTGCCGGGCTCGGGCTTCCCGCTCGGGTTCTGGTTCGCCCAGCAGGGCTCGATCTACACGTTCGTCGTGCTGATCTTCGTCTACGTCTGGATCATGCGCCGCCTCGACCGCAGGTTCGGCGTTGAAGAGGACGAACCCGCCCCGGCCCCCACCGCGAAGGGAGCCGACGCGTGAACATCCAGACGTGGACCTTCATCATCGTCGGCATCAGCTTCGCCCTCTACATCGCGATCGCCATCCGCTCCCGCGCCAAGTCCACCGGCGACTTCTACGTCGCGGGCAAGGGTGTCCACCCCGTCGCCAACGGCATGGCCACCGCCGCGGACTGGATGTCCGCGGCCTCGTTCATCTCCATGGCCGGCATCATCTCCTTCGCCGGATACGACGGCTCGGTCTACCTCATGGGATGGACCGGCGGCTACGTGCTCCTCGCCCTGCTGCTCGCCCCCTACCTCCGCAAGTTCGGCAAGTTCACCGTGCCCGACTTTGTCGGCGATCGCTACTACTCGCAGTTCGCCCGCCTCGTCGCGGTCCTCTGCGCCATCTTCGTCAGCTTCACCTATGTCGCCGGCCAGATGCGCGGCGTCGGCGTGGTCTTCAGCCGATTCCTCGAGGTGGACATCACCATCGGCGTGCTCATCGGCATGGGCATGGTCTTCTTCTACGCCGTGCTCGGCGGCATGAAGGGCATCACCTACACCCAGGTCGCCCAATACTGCGTCCTCATCTTCGCCTTCATGGTGCCGGCGATCTTCATCAGCATCATGCTCACCAACAACCCGATCCCGCAGCTCGGCTTCGGCGGCCAGCTCGCCGGAGACCTCGGCTCGCAGATCGCCGCGGGAGAGCGGGTCTACCTGCTCGACAAGCTCGACGGCCTGCACAAAGAGCTCGGCTTCGCGGCCTACACCGACGGCTCCAAGCCCGTCATCGACGTCTTCTGCATCACGCTCGCCCTCATGGTCGGCACCGCCGGGCTGCCGCACGTGATCATCCGCTTCTACACCGTCCCCAAGGTCCGCGACGCCCGCATCAGCGCCGGCTGGGCGTTGCTCTTCATCGCCATCCTCTATACCTCCGCCCCGGCGGTGGCCGCCTTTGCGCGCACAAACCTCATCGCCTCCACCGAGGGGGCCTACTACAACCCGGCCTCCATCGAGCAGATCGCCGACACCGCCGAGCGCGAGGCCGCCCGGGCCATCCCGGGCTGGTTTGCCAACTGGGAGGGCACCGGCCTGCTCGCCTGGGCCGACAAGAACGGCGATGGGCGCGTGCAATACCGCAAGGGCAACGCGTTCGACGGCAAGCCCGACTTTGTGACCGAGGCGGACATGGCCGCGGACGTCTACACCAGCCTGACCGGCCCCTCCGGCGAGCGGCTCATCAAGAACACGCTCGACACCACCAATAACAACGAGCTCTACATCGACCGCGACATCATGGTGCTGGCCAACCCCGAGATCGCCCGACTGCCCAACTGGGTCGTCGGCCTTGTCGCGGCCGGAGGACTTGCCGCCGCGCTGTCGACTGCGGCCGGGCTCCTGCTCGTCGTCTCCACCGCCATCAGCCACGACCTGCTCAAGCGCGGCTTCAAGCCCAACATCACCGAGAAGCAGGAACTCACCGCCGCCCGCATCGCGGCCGCCGTCGCCGTGGTCGCGGCCGGATACCTCGGCATCAACCCTCCCGGCTTCGTCGCCGAGGTTGTCGCCTTCGCCTTCGGCCTCGCGGCCTCCAGCTTCTTCCCGGCCATCCTGCTCGGCATCTTCGTCAAACGCGCCACCCGCGAGGGCGTCGTCGCCGGCATGATCGCCGGCATCACCTTCACCACGGTCTACATCCTCATGTTCCAGTTCGATCTCGCCCCGCTCAACGCCGTCCTCGCCGGGCTGTCCGGCTGGGAACCCGGCATGGACAAGAAGGGCTACTACCTCCTCGGCATCTCCCCCGCCGGCATCGGCGCGGTCGGCATGGCCATCAACTTCGTCTTCTCCTTCATCGGCAGCATGCTCAGCCCCGAGCCCCCGGCCGACGTGCAGGACATGGTCGAGAGCATCCGCGTCCCCGGCGGCGCGGGCGAGGCACACGAGATGCAGGTGCCGCCGATGTAGGATGGTCCTCTCGTCCGACGTGTGGCGGCCCACGCAAAGTCGTGGGCACGCCGCACCCAGACACGCTGGAGGCTCCAGTCATGTCGAACCTTCTTCTTGTCCACTGGAAGCCCGCCGAGATCGAGGCCGAACTCGCCCGCCTGCGCAAGCACCACACCGTCACCGTCGAGTCCGAGCAGGGCGGCAAGTGGATCCGCGATCTCAAGAAACGCCCGCCCGACGCCGTCCTCATCGATCTCTCCCGCCTGCCCTCCCACGGCCGCGAGGTGGGCAACTTCCTCCGCACGCAGAAGGCCACCCGCACCGTCCCGCTCATCTTCATCGGCGGCGAGCCGGACAAACTCGCGCGCACGAAGCAGCTCCTCCCCGACGCCCACTTCTGCACCTGGCGCACCGTCCGCTCCACCATCACCCGCGCCCTCAAGAGCCCGCCCAGGGCCCCGGTCGTCCCCGGCGTCTTCGCCGGCTACTCGGGCACGCCGCTGCCCAAGAAGCTCGGCATCAAGCCCGGCTCGACGCTCACGCTGCTCGGTGCGCCGGACGACTTCGCGGACACTCTCGGCACCCTCCCCGAGGGCGTCACGGTCAGGACCACCTCCCGCGGCGGCACCGACGTGGCGGTCCTCTTCGTCACCTCCCGCGCGGTGCTCGTCAGGAAGTGGCCCGCGGCTGCGCGCGCGATCGGCGACACCGGCCGCCTCTGGGTGGCGTGGCCCAAGAAGGCCTCCGGCATCGAGATCGACCTCACCCAGCAGGACATCCGCGAGTTCGGTCTCGACGCGGGTCTCGTGGACTTCAAGATCTGCGCGATCGACGACACGTGGTCGGGGCTGGCCTTCGCGACACGCAAGCGGTAGCCGCTCGCGGCTGCGTGAGGGTCAGCCGATCGCGTGCGGCCCCTTCGCCCCGTTGCGGATCCGGTAGCACTGCACCATCGGCAGCACGAAGATCTTGCCGTCCCCCTCTTCACCCGTGTGGGCGCCGGCCAGGATCGCGTCCACCGTCTTCTGGATGAACGACTCGTTGACCGCGATCTCCAGCCGCACACGCTTGAGCAGGTCGATCTCGACGTCCGCCCCGCGGTACCGCTCGTGGTACACCTGCTCGTCGCCGGTGCCGAGCGTGTTGGTGATCGACATCTTGAACACCTCGTTCTCGATCAGATGCCGCTTGACGTCCGCCAGCTTCTCGGGTCGGACGTAGGCGATAACGATGTGCATGTCGGTCTCCATTGGTCGGTCCCGTTTGCCCCCCGATGCGTGTCGCCGGCCGCGGCCGGCCGTGCCCGGCTATTGCGTGGGGAAGATCTGGAAGCCCGTGTAGGCCTCCATCCCGTGCTCGGCGAGGTCGAGGCCGCGCAGCTCGTCGGTGCGGGACACCCGCAGGCCGACCGTGACGCGCAGCACCCAGAACAGGAGCAACGCCGCGGGGAAGCACATCGCCCCCGCAGCCCCCACGCCGATGAGCTGGGCGACGAGGCTCTTGTCCGCCGCGAACACGCCCACCGCGAGCGTGCCCCAGATCCCGCACACCAGGTGGACCGAGATCGCGCCGACGGGGTCGTCGATCCGCGCCCGGTCGAGCCCGACAACAGCGAGCACCACCAGCCCGCCCGCGACCAGCCCGATCACGACCGCGTCCAAAACCCCCACCGCGTCCGCCCCGGCCGTGATGCCCACCAGCCCGGCGAGGATGCCGTTGAGCACCATCGAGAGGTCCGGCTCTTTCTGGATCAGCCAGCTGACGGCCATCGCGCCGAAGATCCCCGCGGCGGCCGCGAGAGTCGTCGTCACAAACACGAACGACACCGACATCGGATCGGCGCTCAGCACCGACCCGCCGTTAAACCCGAACCACCCGAACCAGAGCAGGAAGACCCCGATGGTCGCCAGCGGCATCGAGTGGCCCATGATCGGACGCACCACGGTCTTGCCGTCGGCACCCTTGGCGTACTTGCCGATCCGCGGGCCGAGCACCAGCACGCCCGCCAGCGCCCCCCAGCCGCCCACCGAGTGCACCAGCGTCGAGCCGGCGAAGTCGTGGAACCCCGTCCCGGCGAGCCAGCCGCCGCCCCAGTGCCACATGCCCACCATCGGGTAGATCAACGCGACGTACACCGCGCTGAAGGCCAGGAACGACCCGAGCTTCACCCGCTCGGCGACCGCGCCGGAGACGATCGTCGCGGCCGTTGCCGCGAACATGCCCTGGAACAGGAACTCCGTCCAGTAGGTGTACGAACCGTCGGCGTAGGTCGCGGCGTCGTACCCGTCGGGCAGACCGATCCCGAAGCCCGCGAACCCGAACCAGGAACCGGCGGCCCCCTCTCCGGGGAACATCAGCCCGAACCCCACCGCGGCGTAGGTGAGGATCCCGATCCCCACGATCGCGACGTTCTTGAACAGGATGTTGACCGTGTTCTTGGACCGCGTCAGCCCGGTCTCCAGACACGCAAACCCGAGGTGCATCAGGAACACCATCGCCGCGGCTATCAGGATCCAGAGATTGTCCACGAGCCCCGAGACGACCATCGCCACCTCGTCTGTCGCGCCCGGGTCGGCCGCTCCGGGCAGAAGCGTGTGTGCCGATGCCGGTCCTGATCCGATCGCAAAGACCGCCGCGGAGCAGACCGAGAGACGCCGCCTGTTTGCACTCATGACGCGATACTATCAAACGAGACGCGGGCCGCACGCCGCTTCCGTCGACGATGTGCACAAAACACGAGAGTCTGCAAAAACGAATACGGTGTGCATATACATCTACGCGCCACCACCACACCGACACACGGAGTCGCAGCGATGCCAGATCAATCCATTGAGTCCGCACTCCACGAGAACCGCATCTTCCCGCCGCCCAGCGCAGAGGCGCTCGGCATGCCCGCGTGGCACGTCGCCTCGATGGACGAGTACCGCACACTGCACCAACGGTCGGTCGAAGACCCCGAGGGCTTTTGGGGAGAAATCGCCAGCGGATTGCACTGGTTCTCGCCATGGAGCAAGGTGCTCGAGTGGAACGCCCCCGACGCCAGGTGGTTCGTCGGCGCCACCACCAACATCTGCTACAACTGCGTGGACCGGCAGATCGAGTCCGGGCACGGCGACGACATGGCGATCGTGTGGGAGGGAGAGCCGCTCATCGCCAAGGGCGCGCACGCACGCGAGCCCGCAGCCACGTCCCCGGAGATCCGCGCGCTCACCTACTACGACCTGCAGCGAGAGACCTCCAAGTGCGCCAACGCCCTCAAGGCCCTCGGCGTCAAGAAGGGGGATGTCGTCACCATCTACATGGGCATGGTGCCCGAGCTGGCCATCGCCATGCTCGCCTGCGCGCGCATCGGCGCCGTCCACTCCATCATCTTCGGCGGCTTCAGCTCGCAGGCCATCGTCGACAGAGTCAAGGACGCCAAGAGCAAGACCATCATCACCTGCGACGGCGCGTGGCGCCGCGGCAAGGTGGTCCCGCTCAAGGACAACGTCGACGCCGCGTGCGACGAGCTCAACCGGACACCCGACGCCGTGGACTCGGTCGTGGTCCTCAAGCGCTGCCACAACTCGATCACCCACCACGCCATGCGCGACCACGACTGGGCCGAGATCACCTCCGCCGCCAGCGACCACTGCCCGTGCGAGCCCATGGACTCCGAGGACATGCTCTTCCTGCTCTACACCTCCGGCTCGACCGGCAAGCCCAAGGGCATCCTCCACACCACCGGCGGCTACATGGTCTACACCTACCTGACCAGCAAGCTCACCTTCAACCTCGTCCCCGACGCCGGCCAGCTCTACTGGTGCACCGCCGACATCGGCTGGGTGACCGGGCACTCCTACATCGTCTACGGCCTGCTGCCCAACCGCGTGCCCACGCTCATGTACGAGGGCGCACCAAACCACCCCGAGCCCGACCGCTTCTGGGACATCGTCGAACGCCACAAGGTCACGCAGTTCTACACCGCCCCCACCGCCATCCGCGCGTTCATGAAGTGGGGCGACGAGCACGTGGCCAAGCACGACCTCTCCAGCCTCAAGGTGCTCGGCACCGTCGGCGAGCCGATCAACCCCGAGGCGTGGATGTGGTACCACCGCGTCGTCGGCGGCGAACGCTGCCCGATCGTGGACACCTGGTGGCAGACCGAGACCGGCGGCCACATGATCACCCCGCTCCCCGGCGCGACACCCACCACCCCCGGCTCATGCACGCTCCCCTTCTTCGGCATCGACGCGGCCATCCTCGACGAGAACGGCAACGAGCAGCCCGCAAACACCGGCGGACTGCTCGCCATCCGCAAGCCGTGGCCGGCGATGCTCCGCGGCATCTACGGCGACCGCGAACGCTTCATCGACACCTACTGGTCCGCCTTCACCGTTGAGGGGAACACCCCCACAAACTGCCCCAGCCCCTACTACCTCGCCGGCGACAGCTCCAGACGCGACGAGCACGGCTATTTCTGGATCATGGGGCGCATCGACGACGTCATCAACGTCAGCGGCCACCGGCTGGGCACGATGGAGGTCGAGAGCGCGCTGGTCTCGCACGACGCGGTCGTCGAGGCCGCCGTCGTCGGCATGCCGCACGAGATCAAGGGCACAGGCATCGCCGCGTTCGTCACGCTCGCCCCCCACCACACCCCCGCCGACGCCGCGGCGGCCGATGCGCTCAAGGCCGATATGCGCGCGCACGTCGCCGAAGAGATCGGCGCCATCGCCAAACCCGACACCATCCGATTCACCGACGCCCTGCCCAAGACCCGCTCCGGCAAGATCATGCGGCGGCTGCTCCGCTCGATCGCCTCCGGCGAGGAGAGCACCAACCAGGACACGACGACGCTCGAGGACTACTCGGTGCTGGCCAGGCTGAAAGAGGGCGAGGAGGGCTGAGCCCCCGCCCGCGTGGCGCGGGCGTCGGGCCCGGTGCGGGGGCAGAGCTCCGATTTTCCGGGGTTCGGGTTGGCGCAGCCACACGATCTCGGTATGTTGGGCGATCCAACGGCCGGCGTTCGTCGGCTCAACGCCTGAGGAGCAAACATATGAAACGTCTCACTCTCGCCGCCGGCGTCGTCGTGTGCGCAGCCGGTCTCGCCCAAGCGCAGGTGCAGTCCGGGCCCGGTGCCTTCGTTGAGGTGCAGGGATCCATGGAGTTCTCCGGACGCGTGATCGTGCGCCCGTGGCAGGCCGAGGCGCTCGCCGAGCGGGGCATGGACCACCGCGCCATGCGGGCCATGAACCAGATGGCCCTCGCCGAGCTGGCCAAGTACCAGGAGCACTCCTACGAGCCGCTGGTCGATCACTACATGATCGTCGTCCCCGCGGGGATGGGCGAGAACGAGTTCATCGCGCAGCTCATGGCGACGGGGCTGTTTGAGTTTGCCGAGCCCGACTGGACGCTCTACCCCATCGGCTGCCCGGACGACACCTACTTCAGCGCCCAGTGGCACCACGACGCCGCGCACCTCGATTCGTGCGCCGCGTGGGACATCCACTCCGGCAACCCCTCGGTCACCGTCGGCATCTGCGACACCGGCATCGAGACGACCCATCCCGATTTCCAGCTGCACCGCCAGCTCGGCTACAACGCCGTCGACCGCCTCTGGGAGAACCAGGGCGGCAACATCGGCGCGGTCCACTGGCACGGCACCGGCACCACCGGCTGCGCCGCGGCCAACGGCGACAACAACACCGGCGTCGCCGGCACGGGCTGGAACCTCAGCCACCGCATGATGCGCGTCTCCAACAGCTCCGGCGGCTCGGCGAGCCTCAGCACCCTCGTCCACGCCGCGCTCACCTCCGTGCAGGCCGGCGACCGGGTCGCCAACGTCTCCTACGCCGGAGTCAACTCCAGCAGCGTGCGCTCGACCGCCACCCAGATCAAGAACCTCGGCGGCCTGCTCACGTGGTCGGCGGGCAACGACGGTGCGAACCTCAACTGGGGCGACCGCGACAACGACGATGTCATCGTCGTCGGCGCCACCGCCGAGGGCGATGCGCTCGCCGGCTTCAGTGCCTACGGCGCGTCGGTTGATCTGGTCGCGCCCGGCGACAGCGTCGCCACCACCTACACAGGCGCGAGCTACGCCTACGTCAGCGGCACCAGCTTCTCGGCGCCCATGACCGCCGGGCTCATCGGGCTCATCTGGTCCTACAACCCCAGCCTCACCCCCGACGAGGTCGAGGCCATCCTCAAGGCCGGGTGCGACGACCTGGGCTCCAGCGGCACCGACAACACCTACGGGCACGGGCGGATCAACTCGCTCCAGTCCCTCCTGCTGGCCGGCGGCGACCCCGGCAACACGCCGCCCACCGTCACCATCTCCAGCCCCTCCAACAACGCGACCTTCACCGAGGGCGACAGCGTGACGTTCACCGGCTCGGCCAACGACGCCGAGGACGGCAACCTCAACGCGAGCATCACCTGGACCAGCAACCTCGACGGCGCGATCGGCGCGGGCGCGAGCTTCTCCACCTCCACGCTCAGCGTCGGCACCCACACCGTCACCGCCGACGCGACCGACTCCGGCGGCGCCAGCGGCGACGACACGGTCACCGTGATCGTCGACCCGCCCCAAGGCACCGTCCCCGCCGCCCCGGACGGCGTCTCCGCGACCAACCTCACCAACCGCTACGCCCGCGTGGACTGGAACGACAACTCCAACAACGAGACCAGCTTCGAGATCCAGCGCGAGAAGTACAACTCGCGGCGGAACCAGTGGAGAAACACCAGCACCATCTCCGGCATCGCCGCCGACTCCACCAGCTACACCGACCGGCCCGGCACCGGGCTCTACCGCTACCGCGTCCGCGCCAGCAACGGCTCGGGCGACTCGGCGTGGTCGGCGTGGGCCCAGGTCAACGTCACCCGTCGCTGACCGACGCGGCCGGGGCATCGTGATACCCCTCTCCGGGGGCGCTGGCGAGAGCCGGTGCCCCCGCTTTCGTTGGCGAGCCGATCGCCACCGCCCCGCTGCCCTCGCTCCGCGACCGCCGGGCCGCATCCCCCGCCGGTGCCCCGGCCCGCAGGGAGTCGCCCACCTAGACTCCCCTCCGCGTCGCCCGGCGTGGCCCTGACAACCGCCGAATTCCGGGCCCCACACGAACCCTCAGGCCGCAGGAGCCCCCCATGCGCTTCCAACTCACCACCTCCAAGGGCGACATCGTCCTCGAACTCGACGCCGAGAACGCCCCCGAGTCCGCCGCCAACTTCGCCCAGTACGTCGCCGACGGCCACTACGACGGCACCATCTTCCACCGCGTCATCGACGGGTTCATGATCCAGGGCGGCGGCTTCACGCCCGACATGAAGCAGAAGGCCACCCGCAAGGGCATCCCCAACGAGTGGCAGAACGGCCTGAAGAACCTCACCGGCACCATCGCCATGGCCCGCCTCGGCGGCGACCCCAACTCGGCCACCAGCCAGTTCTTCATCAACGTCAACGACAACCACTTCCTCGACACGCCGCAGCCGGACGGCGCGGCGTACGCCGTCTTCGGCAAGGTCACCGAGGGCATGGACGTGGTCAACGCCATCAAGAACGTCCGCACCGGCAACAAGAACGGTCACGGCGACGTGCCGCTGGAGGCGGTCGTGATCGAGAAGGCCGAGCGCCTGGACGGCTGAGAGCCGACAGCGCCATCGGGCACCCAACACCGAGGACTCACCCTGTCCTGTCACGGCCGACACGACCGTGACAGGACTTGCCGTGCGCGCAGGCGTTGAGGCCGCGACAGGATTGCACACAACCTACCGCGGCTCACCAAGCCGCATCACACGGGGAACCGCTGGCAGGCAACGCGGCCGCGGGTCGTCGCACGCCGGCAGCCAAGCGGCCGATAGCATGAGCGACGGACACGCGCTCGTGACGGACGAGCGTGCCCGCCAGTCTGCCGCAAAGGAACCGCGCCCATGCCCGTGCAAAGCCCCAAGCCTCTGTACTACACCTTCGGCAACCACATGCACTGGGTCGATATGCAGTGGCTCTGGGGTTACGGCGTCCTCCCCGGGTGCGTCGCCGACATGCTGCACCTCTGCCGCGAGACTGGCGCCAAGGGGTGCGTCAACTTCGACGCTATCGGCTACGAGAAGATGGCCGCCGAGTGCCCAGACGCGCTGGCCGACCTCCGCGAGGCCGTGCAGGCCGGCACCGTCGAGCCGGTCGGCTGCTCCTACGGGCAGCCCTACGGCCTGTTCCACGGCGGCGAGTCCAACATCCGGCAGTTCACCTACGGAGTCCGTTCTACACGACGCCTCCTCGGGGTGAGGCCGAAGACCTTCTGGGAAGAGGAGTTCTACTTCTTTCCGCAGCTGCCGCAGATCCTCAACTCCTGCGGCTACACCGGCGCGAACCTCTTCTTCCAGTGGACCTGGCACACACCCGAGGTCCCCAAAGAGCCGCACAGCCTCATCCTGTGGGAAGGCGCCGACGGCACCCGCATCCCCACCCTCCCGCGAAACACGCTCAACGTCCACCAGTGGCCGGAGGACTTCGACGGCCTGCTCGACCAGGGCCTCATCAACGACCTGGACAACCCGGCCATCGTTCAGTGGCTCGAGCTCATGCCGAGCAAGGACTGGATGTGCCGGAGCGAGGTGCTGCTCCCCCGGCTCAAAGAGCTCTTCGCCGATCCGCGCTTCGACGTGCGCGCGCGCACCTGCGCCGAGATGATCGCCGAGTTCCAACACACAGAGCCCGAAGCGCAAGCGAGGAGCCTCTCCGATTCGGCCGACAGAGCCACCCCTCCCATCCCCGTCCGCCACTACACCATGGACCAGGTCTGGCACGGCATGACGCTGGGCAAGAACGCCGACCGCCACCCCCGCCGCAGCCGCGAGGTTGAGCACGAGATCCTCGCCGCCGAATCCCTCGCCGCACTCGCCGGCCTCTTCGGCCGCCCCTACGCGAGCTGGGACGTCTACCCCACCTGGGAGCTCGACGAGGCCTGGCGCGAGCTGCTGGCAGCGCAGCACCACGACAATCATGAGTGTGAGGGGTTGTGCGGGTTTGTGGGTTATCACCAGATAAACAGGGCCGAAGACGCCGCGGCGGAGGTGCGTGGCCGGACGCACGTCTCGATCGAGCAACGCCTCGGCCGGCCCGTCGCGATCAACCGTGTCGGTTGGTCGCGCGACGTCGTCGTCTATCAGGCGGCGAGCGGCTGGGTCACGGTGACAGTCCCGCCCTTCGGCTATGTCGGCGCGCCCGAAACCCCGAACTGGCCGTCGGAGCCGACCATCGTCCGAGACGGAGCGCTCTGGACGATCCGCCGCGGCCGGTGGGAAGTCGAGGTTGACACCGAGCGCGGCGTCCTGACCCAGATCCGATCGCCCAGCCACCCCGAGGGCGTCCTCCGAGCCGACGCCCCGCTGGGCCGGATCGAGCAGATCACCGGCGGCAAGCCCTGGCAACCACCCAAGGTCACCTACGTCGACTCGCTCGAGGGACCCGCCGAGATCGTGTTCGAGTTCGGCGAACCGAGCGACGATCGGTGGGGCGCGTTCGCCGTGAGCGTCTGCATCCTGCCCGACGATTCCGGGATCAACCTGACCTACATGAACCTCAAGGCCAACCCGCGCCCGGACGCGGGCCTCGCAGCGGCGATGCGCATGGCCGTGGAGCCGAGCTTCGATGTCGCCTCGATCCGCACCGATACGCCGTGCGCCATCAGCGCGGTCGAGGGGACCGGCCCGGTCAGCCGGAAGTACCCGACCGGGGACTGGATGACCTCGCCCCAGTGGTTCGAACACCTGGACAGAGCGATCTCCTCATCGAGCCTCATCGACCTCTGCGACGCCGACGGCGCGGGCCTGCTCGTGCTGCACGACGCCACGCAGCAGTGGTTCCGCTCCGACCGGGGCGTGGAGGCGGTCCTCAACGCCTACTGCCCGTGGGACGAGGATCGTTACGACCCCGACCACAGCTCGATCGTGTTCCGGCTCGTCCCGCACGCGCCGATCGACGATGCCCACCGCGCCCGCGTCTCCCGCGAGTTTGCGGCGTGGGAGAAGTACACGGGGCTCGAGCCGCGCATCGACGAGCGGTGCGACCACGGCCCCCCCGTCGGCGGCGGCGACCGCTCCCAATCGCCCCCTATCCCCGACGCCTTCGGCGCCCTCGAAGTGACCAACGCCCCCAGCGTCCTCGCCCACGCCTTCTTCCGCGAGTCCCCCAAGTCCGGCGAGCACCTGCCCGACTGGGCCGGCCACCGCATGCACACCGCATCGGACGGCGCGTGCACCCATCCCTACGCCGTCCGCCTTGTCGAGTGGAACGGTGAGGCCGCCGAGGTCGTGCTCAAGTTCCCCGGCCCGGTCCCTGCCGCGGCCAAAACCAACTGCATGGGCGAGTGCGGCGACTGGCCCATCGGCCAAACCCCCTCCGACGCCCCGCCCCACCTCCGCGACACCGGCTGGCTCACCCCCGAGCCCACGACGCCGCCCGACTGGGCGGCGGGCGCGACCCTCGCCGGCAGAGCCATCGACTGGTCGCAGGTCCGATTCCCCGTGCGCGCGCGCGAGATCGCGACCGTCATGGCCGACCTGGTCATGGGCCGCAAACAGTTCCGAGACCTCGACGCCAAGCGCGAGGTCTGGGCCACCATCCACCGCACCGACGACTGACTTCTTCGGAAGCAGGGAGTCTCGCCTCGGCTTGCACTCCGGTGACATACGCGGTTGATCGGGCAATCAGTCCGCGCGCCGAGCCGCCGTCAGCCGGGCTGCAACCCGTTTGATTTCCTCCGCGACATCGTCGAGTCGGTCCGCAAACTCGGTAACGGGGATGAACTGGCTGACGCTCATGTGGCCGATTCCCGCCGAGGAGAAACCGGGGCAGATGCGTTGAAGCCGCTCGTAAAACTCCCGGAAGATCTCGTCTACTCGCGACTCGGACATGCCCCATCTCCTCGCCTGTCGCGGGCCGTGATCGGTGTTGTACGCCTTCCCGTCGCACGTGATGGCGAACACACTCACCCCGGCGTTGGCATCGTCCGGATCTGGCACCTTCAGCATGAGCGCCCTTTGCTTGAAGTCTGTCTCCACGTGCGTCGAGAGGGCGTCGACGAAGGCACGCGTGCTGGCGGTGATCGCGTCACCGGTCGCCGCGTTGAACTCCCTCCAGAATTCGTCCTCGGTCAGCGTGCGGCGCTTTCCCGGCTCCGGCTTGACGGCTGAAGGCTTGGATGTGGAAGTGATACGAAGAGTGCCGCCAAGACCTTGCGCTTGGTCGATCTGGATGTAGGCGCGCTCTACCGGGACTATGTCGCGAACAATGGCAGGCAGCACCGCGAGGCCTCCGTCGGGAAGCTGGTAGCAGCGGAGTTCCAGCAGTGAGATGCTGTATCGCAGGTGCGAAGAGCCCAACCCGAGTTGGTCCACCAGTTCTGTCAGCCCGTGCTGGATGCCGTCGCCGACGATGAAGCCGAGGATGTCGCCGCGCTCGCACGCACGCCCGATACGGTCGATGAATTCGATCTCGTCCAACTCGTCGAGGCTCGCCGCGGACGCGGCATCGAAAAGTGTCTGACCAGAGCCGGATCCCCTTCGACGCCTCCACAAAGCCTCGAACGCGGAGTAGTCGTTTCTGGCGAGTTCCTTGATGTAGTCGATGGTCTGCGCCAGCACTTCTCGCCGAGCCTGTGGGTTCTTCCACAACTTGGTCTCGACAACCACGGGATAGCCGCCGGTCGTGACCCCGAGGACATCCGCGATCCCGGCCCTACTCAAGGACACCTCGGTGGCGATCGGCACAAAGACACCGCCATCGGCACGCGCCTCCTCAATCGGCAGGAGTTCCGGGTGCCGGAACACCAGGTCCCGCACCCACGCTTCCTTGAACTCCTTGTGAGACTTCGGGAGACGGGGAATAGGCGTCGCTGACTCACCGTCGATCAGGAAGAGCGTCTGTCGGGTGGGCATGTCTCTGCTCGCTACACGCTCGAGGATCTGTGTTGGATCAGGAGGCACCACTCTACCGGATCTGATGAAGTCGGCAGGTGGTATGGCAGAGCACCTTCGTGAGCTCCCCGTCCGCACGGGTGGACGAGCCACCCGCGGCACAGATTCGGGCATCCGGCCCGGGCCACCCGCCGAAATCCACTCTTGCCCGACCGCCCCCACCCGATAGACTGACCCCGTCATGCTCTGGAACCACGGCCGCCCATTCGACCTGCCCTCTCACGCCGAACGCGCTCGGCAGGCCCACAGCATGTGGCTCACGTGGGCCCTCGAGGCCGATGTCGAGTTCCCCCGCATCCCCACCCAGGCCGTCCGGGATGGGGGGTACGAGGAGCTGGTCACCACGAGCCGCGGCCGGCGGATCTGCATCCGCTGGTGGCGACGGGCGCTCTCGGCCATCGAACGCCTCACCCCGCCGGCCCTCAAAGACGACGGGTGACCCGGCCGGTCAATCAAGCGGAACGGCCCCGGATAACCGGTGCGGACGCCGCGGCTGACCCACGCGACCGGGCCAATGCCCGCAACTCCCCGCCCCCCGATCCAGCCACGCCGCCGACTTGGCCGATACCGTTGCACGGATCATCCATTCCCGGTGGCCCCGTCGGCACCGCAGCGAGGACGACATGACAGAGACCGAACACTCCGGCAGCCAGCACCGCTCGAAGCTCAACAGCAAGTGGGCGACCCGCATGCTGCTCATCACGCTGGTCCTCCTGCTCTTCGGCGCGTGGGGCTTCTACGACGCCCTGATCGTCTACCCCAACCGCGGCAAGAGCTTCGCGGCCTACCAGCAACTGCAGTATCTCCAGGCCGCACAACGCGCCGGCAAGATGTTCGACGCCTCGGTCATCGACCCCGTCGGCAGGCTCAACACGCTCAAAGAGCAGGACGTCCTGCAGCTCTCGGAGTTTGACCGCGCCCAGCGCGAGTGGCTCACGGCGCTCTCGGTGCCCGGCATGGGCACGCTCAACGCCGAGCACACCCGCATGGACGACCCCGCCGGCGAGCTCACCCGCCTCACCGAGCGGTTCAAGACCGAGAAGCCCAAGAAGCCGCTCTCCGACTACGACATCATGATGCAGTGGGTCATCTGCGGCGTCTGCTGGGCGTTCGGGCTCTACCTGATCGCGCTCATGCTCATGGTCAAGTCGCGGACCTACCGCTGGGACCCCGACACCAAGACCATCACCCTGCCCGACGGCACCGAGGTCAGCCCCTCCGACCTCGACCCTGAAGACCCCGCCGACCTCTCCAAGTGGCAGAAGTTCATCGTCGTCCTCCGCCCCCGCGCCGGGCACGAATCGCTCAAGGGCCCGATCCGCTTCGACGTCTTCCGCCACGCGCCCGTCGAGGACTGGCTCCGCACCGTCGTGAAATCCGCGAACCCGGAACTCGAATTCCCTGACGAGACCAAGGCCCGGCTCGCAGCCGAGGCCGAAGCCCAGGCCCAGGCCGAGGCGTCCCAGGACCACGACGAGCCCGACACCGAGCCGACCGAAGCAGACGACCGCACTTGATGATCTACGTCGCCGCAAGCATCGTCGCCCTCTGCAGCCTTCTGGGCGTCGGGCTCACGTTGCTGACCTTCCCCGGCATCTGGTTCATGGTGCTCGTGGCGCTGCTCTGCCAGTGGTGGCAGCCCGACCTGTTCAACTGGTGGACCCTCGCAGCCGCCCTCGTGCTGGCCGGGGTGGCCGAACTTGTCGAACTCTTTGCGTCGGCCGCGGGCGCCGCCAAGGCCAAGGGCTCCAAGTCGGCGATGCTCGCCTCGGTCGGCGGCGCGATTGTCGGGGCCATCCTCGGCACGATCTTCCTGCCCTTCCTCCCGATCATCGGCACCATCATCGGCGCGATCGCCGGCGCCGGCCTGGCCGCCGGTCTCGCCGAGCGGTCCATCGCCCAGAAGGACTGGAGCGACTCGTGGAAGGTCGCCCGCGGGGCCGCGACGGGCCGGGCCCTCTCGATGATCGCCAAGACCGGCATCGCCATCGGCGTCGCGCTCCTGCTGACCTTTGCCGCGTTCATCCCCTGATCTTCCCCTCCCCGGCCGGCGCGGCGTCGACCGGACGCCTCGGGCGGCGATATGCTCGGCGAGTCCGGCCGGAACACGAGAGAGCACCCCTCGCACCAGAGGCACCACACACATGACCGATGCCACCACGCACGGCTCACACGACGGCGTCAAGCACTTCGTCCTCGACACCAACGTCCTGCTCCACAACCCCGACGCCCTCTTTGTCTTTGAAGAGAACCACGTCGTCATCCCGTTCCCCGTCATCGAGGAACTCGACAAGATGAAGCGGCGCGACGACGACATCGGGCGTGCCGCACGCCACGTCATCCGCCACTTCGACCGCCTCCGCAACATCGGTTCGCTGACCGAGGGCGTCCGCTGGGGCGAGGCCCCGATCGGCAAGCTCCCGCGCGAGGCCGCGGGCCACCACGGCTCCAGCGGCGTCATCCGCATCGACGTCGAGACCCACAGCCGGCCCGAGATCCTCCACATCGACCAGCCGGACAACCAGATCATCGCCGTCGCGCTCGACCTCAAGAAGGCCGGGCACCGCGCCGTCTTTGTCAGCAAGGACATCAGCGCCCGCATCAAGAGCGACACGCTCGGCATCGTCACCGAAGACTTCGAGAACCAGAAGGTCGACGCCGACCGCCTCTACACCGGCTTTGTCGAGGTCGAGGCCGACGGCGAGATGATCGACGACCTCTACGAAGACAAGATGCTCGACCTCGAGCGGCTCGAGCCGCTGCTGCGGGTTGCCGCGCCCGACGGCTCGGTCTACCAGCGCGAGATCGTCCCCAACCAGTTCGTCGTCTTCCGCGATGCCAACGACGACAGCCACACCGGCCTGGCGCGCAGGCCCGGAGACGTCGAGCACGTCATCCCCGCCACCGGCCCCCGCAAGCCCGTCAGCGGCATCATCGCCCGCAACCTGCAGCAGACCATGGCCCTCGACCTGCTCCTCGACGATCAGGTCAAGATGGTCACCCTGCTCGGCTCGGCCGGCACCGGCAAGACCCTGCTCGCCATCGCTGCGGGCATGGCCAAGACCTTCACCGAAGAACGCTACGAGAAGCTGCTGTGCGCGCGCCCCATCATGCCGATGGGCCGCGACATCGGCTACCTGCCCGGCGACAAGGACGAGAAGCTCATCGCCTGGATGCAGCCGATCTTCGACAACCTCAACTACCTGCTCAGCACCCGCGGCTCACCCCACCAGAACGCCGACAGCCACTCCACCGAGCAACGCATCGACAAGATGATCGCCGACGGCACGCTGGTGCTCGAGCCCCTCACCTACATCCGCGGCCGCTCCATCCCCCACCAGTTCATGCTCGTCGACGAGGCCCAGAACCTCACGCCGCACGAGGTCAAGACCATCGCCAGCCGCGTTGGCGAGGGCACGAAACTCGTCCTCACCGGCGACATCGGCCAGATCGACAACCCCTACCTCGACCAGTCCTCCAACGGCCTGTCCTACGCCGTCGAGAAGATGAAGGGGCTGTCAGTCGTTGGCCACGTGACGCTGCAGAAGAGCGAGCGGAGCGAGTTGGCGAGCCTGGCGGCCGAGCGGCTGTAGCCACTCCCGAGCATCCCGTGTGGCATGCCCACGCTTCGTGGGCATGGTGTCTTGTCACACTGCGAGGTGAAGGCACATGCCCACGAGCCCGCACCGGCGGGAAGCCGGTGCCACGCTCACCCCAGCGGGTCCCGCATCACCCCGGCCGGCACGCCGCCGCCCATCGCCTGACCGCGCTTGCCGAACCACCCGTTCACCACCCGCTGCAGGTCCATCACCAAACTAAACAAGAGCGGCACCAGCACCAGCGTGAACACCGTGGACATCAGCATGCCGCCGACCACCACACCGCCCATGCCGCGGTAGAGCTCCGAGCCCGACCCCGGCATCAGCACCAGCGGCAGCATGCCCGCGACGCTCGTGACCGAGGTCATCATGATCGGCCGCACCCGCGTCCGCACGCTCTCGGCGATCGCGTCCCGGGCCGACATCGGCTCGATCTTGTCGTCCTCGCCCTCGCCCACACCACGCATGAAGTTCAGCGCCTGGTGCACGATCAGGATCGCGTTGTTGACCACGATGCCGATCAGCAGCACGATGCCCAGCATCGTCAGCACGTCCAGGTTCTGCACCGGCGCGTACCGGTCCTTCACGCTCCACCAGTGCACGACCGCGAGGCCGAGGAACCCGCCGAACGTCGCCGGGGGCACCGCGAACATGATCACCAGCGGACGCAACCAGCTCTGGAACAGCACGCACATCAGCAGGTACACCACCAAGAGCGCCAGGAACAGCGAACTGGCGAACGTGCCCAGCAGCGTGCCGTCGCCGAGCAACGCCGTCCGCACGCTCTTGAGCTTGCTCGCCGAGCCCGTGTAGCCGATGTCGATCCCCGCGGGGATGTTCCCCGCGTCACGCTCGGCCGCGACGGCGGCCTCGATGATGCCGATCGCCTCCTCCAGCGGCACGCCAGTCGGGGCCGTGAAGTCCACCGTGATCGCCCGCTGCCGGTTCACGCGGTTGATCTGCGGCGGGCTGGTGACCCGACGCACCTCCGCCAGGCTGCCCAGCGGCACCGCGTGCCCGCTCGGCGTCGCCACCGGCAGGTCCTGCAGCCCCGAAACCGTGCGCGCGTCCACCGCGCTCTTGGAGATCACCTTCAGGTCGATCGTGTCGCCGCCCACGCGGTAGTCGCCGATGATCGCCCCGTCGCCCGCAGCCTGCACCGCAAGACCAAGATCGGCAGGCACCATCCCGACATCGGACAGCCGCACCCGGTCGGGCACGATCTGCAGCTCGGGCCCGCGCAGGTTGAAGTTCTGCGGATCGCTCTGCACCGCGCCGTAGCCGTACTCGCCGGCCAGGCGGTTGAACACGGCGCTCGCCGCCCCGGTCACCACGTCCAGATCGTCGCCCTTGAAGTCGACCTTCACGCCCGAACCCGTGATCCCGCCCGTGCGGAACAGCGGGAGCTGGAACGCAAACGCGATCGTGCCCGGCAACACCTCGCTCCGCGTCGCCTTGTTGAACAGAGGGATCACATCGACAACCTTCGAGTCCTCCGTCGTGATCGCGCCGTGGAACAGCTGCGTCCCGCGGCCCACAAAGAAGTAGTTCTCGATCGGCGGCGGCGTCACCTCCGGACCGGGCGCCCACGGCATCCCCGACGCCACCTTGGGCAGCGCCGCCCACGCCCGCTCGTACTCCGGCGTCCCGGGCTCAAACTCGCTGGCCTCCCAGTACGGCCGCATGGTCTCCTCGACCCGGCGGCCCATCTCCTCCTGCTGCTGGATGTTCTTGCCGGGCGGCGGGATCAGCAGACCGAACACGAGGTTGCGGTTGCCCGTGGGCAGATAGTCGGACGGAGGCATCAACGCCCAGCTGCCAAACAGCGAGCCGATCGTCATGAACAGCACCACCGCGATGCGCACAAGCCAGCTGCCGCACGCGGCCCGAACGGTGCCCGCCACCACATCGGGGATCCACGCAAACAGGCCGAAGAACCAGCCCAGCGCGGCACCCAGCCACCGCAGCGGGTTGCGCTTGCTGTGCGGCTTCTTGGCCCCGTTCCGCTGCCGCAGCAGTCGCGCCGACGCGGTCGGGATCACCGAGATCGACACGATCAGACTCAGCGACACCGCGGCGCAGATCGCCAGCGCGATATCACGGAACAGCTGCCCGGCCTCCTCCTGCACCAGCAGGATCGGGATGAACACCACCACCGTCGTCAGCGTCGAGGCCAGCACCGCGCCCCACACCTCGCGCGCGCCGGCGTAGGCCGCCTGCATCGGCTTCTTGCCCATCTCCAGGTGGCGGTAGATGTTCTCGAGCACCACGATCGCGTTGTCCACCACCATGCCCACGGCGAACGCCATGCCGGCGAGGCTCACGACGTTGATGCTCCGCCCCATCGCCACCATCACGACGAACGCCCCGACGACCGAGATCGGGATCGCCAGCGCCACGATGCCGACCGACGACACCGACCGCAGGAACAGCAGCAGCACCACCACCGCCAGCCCGCCGCCGATCCAGATGTTGCTCTGCACCAGGCTGATCGCCTGATCGATGTAGACCGTCTGGTCGTAGACCTGCTTGAGCACGAACCCGCCATTGAGCCCCAGCCGCTTGGCCTCGCCCTCCAGCACGCCGCCCTCGGCGTTGATCTGCGCGATCGCGGCCTTCACACCGTCCATGACCTCCATGACGTTCGTGCCGACCTCGCGCTGCACGTTGATCGCGAGCACGTTCTGCCCCTTGGCACGCACGTACGACCGCATCTCCTTGAACGTCTCGGCGACCTCCGCGACATCACGCACCAGGATCGGCACGCCGTCCTCGTACCCGATGACCGTGTTCTCGACGTGCTCGACGCTCTCGTACTGGCTGATCGTGCGCACACGCACGTCCGACTGCCCGTCCGGCACCTCGCCCGCGGAGATGTTGCCGTTGGCCCCGCGGATCGCCGCGACCAGCCCGGTCGCCGTGATGCCACGCTGCGCAAGATGCACCGGGTCGAACCGGATCTGCACCTCGCGCTCGCGCCCGCCGAGCACGTTCACCTCGCTCACGCCCTCCACCCGCTCGATCGCCGGCTTGACCCGGTCCTCGGCAAAGTCAAAGAGCGTCCGGACGTCAAACTCCGGGTCCGTCGTCCCCAGCACGATCCACGCGATGTAGTCGCGGCTCTCGGGGTCCGACGCCTCGACCACCGGCTCGTCGGCGTTGTCCGGGTAGTCCGGCACCTCGCGGAGCTTGTCGCTCACCTCGCGCAGCGCCACTTCCTTGGGCGTGCCCACGCCAAACTCCAGCCGGATCGTCCCCTCGTTCTGCCGGCTGAAGCTCGTCATCGCCCGGAGATTGGCGATGCCCTGCAGCTTCTCCTCCTGCTCGTTGACGATCTCCTGCTCGATCTCCTCCGGGCTCGCCCCCTCCCAGAACGTGGTCACCGCGATGATGGTGTCCTCCACGTTCGGCGTCAGCTGCACCGGGATGCGCTGCACCGCGAGGATGCCCGAGATCACGACCAGAATCACACCCACCGCCACCGTCACCGGCTGGCGGATCATCAAGCGCACAATGTCCATCAGTCATCGCTCCCGCCGTCACCGGCACCGACAGCCCCACCGACCGCCAGCCCCTCGCCGTCGACGAGCATCGGGATGATCGGCGCGGTCGGGTAGAGGCGCTCCTTGCCCTCCACCACCACCCGATCGCCCGCCCGAAGCCCCGAACCCGCCACAACCACCCGCCCCGGAAGCTCAAAGAGCACAGAGATGTTCATCGGGATCGCCTGCGCGGGGCCGCCCTCCTGCGCGCGCGACACGTACACGATCGTCCCCATCTCGTTCCTGAGCACCGCGTCGGTCGGCACGATCGTGTGATCGGCCACAACTCCCGTCGGTACCCAGCCGATCACGCTCTGCCCCGCCGCCAGAGAGCCCTCGTCGTTCATCGCCTGACCCACAAGCGTGAACGTCCGCGCCCGCGCGTCGACCTGCGGCACGATCCGCACCTCGGTGATGTCGATCGGCCCGCTCAACGCGTCCGGCTCGACCACCAGGTCCTCGCCCCGGAGACCGCCCGAGCCATCGCCCGAGCGCGCCAGCGCCGCCAGCGAGGGCAGGTAGCCCTGCGGCACATCGAGCACGACCCGCAGCACGTCGGTCTGCAGCAGCTCGCACACCGAGTCGCCGGCCGCCAGCCACTCGCCGTCCTCTGTCAGCTTCCGCGTCACGGTGCCGGCAAAGGGCGCGACGATGCGCATGTCGCGGAGCCTGCGCTCCACCAGCTCGAGCCTCGAGTCAAAGACAGCGAGCTCGAGCTCTGCGCGCGCAAACCGCGCCTGCGCCTGGCTCAGCTCGTAATCCACCTCGCGCTGCTCGCGAGCGTTCGAGGCGCCAAGCGCCGTCGCGTTCCGCAACGAGTCGAGCTCCGACTGCCACCGCACCACCGCCGCCCGCTCCTCGGCGACCGCCGACTCGGCCGCCGCCCGCTCGGCCCGGGTCCGCTGTCGCTCGAGCTCCAACCGTTCCGCATCGATACGCGCCAGCAACTGCCCGGCCTCGACCCGCATCCCGACATCGACCGCCATCTCGACGACCACGCCCTCTTCCTGGGAGGCGACCTCCGCGACCCGGAGCGAGCGGAGTTCCCCGGTCACCATCCGGCGCTCACCGACCCGCTCGACCACCACCTCGGCCACGCGCACCGGCGACGGGGGCGGCCCCTGCGCGATCGCCGGCAGCGCCGCCGCAGCCGTTCCCATCCAGACACCGACCCACACTCGCAAGTTCATCGACGCACTCCTTGATCCGTTCGATCGGCCCCGTCCCGGCCGACCAGGTCCGCACACCCCATCCCGCGCAGCGCAAAGTCTGCGATCTCTTCTGCCAGCCGCACGATCTCGGCCTCTCCCGGCGAGTCCGACCGGCCGCCTCCCCGCGCGTCCCGGTCCAGCCGGTCCAGGAAGGGCCTGAACAGTCTCTGGTGCAGCAGCAGCGCCATGACCGACTGGGCCGCTCTCGATCGCTCCGCCCGAGTCGCCTCCGGACGGAGCTGGCCGACAAACCGGCACAACCGCGCATGGTGCGGCTCGACGAACTCCCTCACCACCACGTCGGCCGCCTCTCCCGACTCCAACGCCGACTGCATCACCAGACACACGCTCGACCCGGCCTCGTCCGACCGGAGCAGCACCCGCAGGACAGCTTCCACGAAGCCGCGGAACATCTCGCCCGCCCGCTCCCGGCTCCCCGCCGGGGCATCCAGGATCGCCCAGGCCTCGGTCGAGCCCTGCCGGTCCATCGCCCTGCGGATCGTCTCCAGATACAGCCCGTGCTTGGACCCGAAGTGGTACTTGATCCCCGAGAGGTTCACCCCGGCGGTCTCCGCGATCTCGCGGATGCCGACAGACTCAAACCCCCGGTCGCTAAAGAGCGTCTCGGCGGCGTCGAGCAGGCGGTCGCGGGTTGACTCTTCTGGTCCGGTCAAGCTCAACGGTATCCGGAACGATCGTCCAGTCAATCACTCGATTGAATGAAGTTTTGGCTCGGGTCCGGACCCCGCCCGATCTAGCATGTCCCCAGACCCGGGACCCGGGCCCTCAAAGAGGATTCCCATGCGAACCCCGAACATCGCTCTCGCTCTGGTCCTTGTTCTCCTGAGCCTCCTGGTTCCGCCGGCTCTGGCCCAGCCGGACGGGGTCCCCACCACCATCGAGGAGATCAAGGCGGCCCTGTCGGCGCTCGGCGACGATGTGAGCGGGGCCCCTCTCGCCGAGACGAGCGACGAGACCATCAAGGCCTACCGGCTCGCCCTCGAGGCCGCCAACGCCGCCGAAGCCTCGCGGACCCAGGCCGCGACCTTTCGGGCGCTCGCGGACGCCGCGCCGGACCTGGTCCGCCAGTATCGCCAGGAGCTCGACACCGCGCCGTCCAAGCCGGAGATCTCCGTGCCCGCCGGGGCCACGCTCGCCGATCTCGAGCTGGCGCTCGCCCAGGCCACGTCCGACCTCGCGGCCGCCCAGAGCGACATCGACACGCTGCGGCTGGAGACCCCACGCCGGTCCGACCGCGCGCGCGCGATCCCCGCGCTGATCACCGCCGCCCAGACCGACATCGAGCGGCTCCAGGCCGAGCTCGACACCCCCGCGCCCGCCGAGATGGCCCCGGCTCGGGCCACGGCGCGTCAGGTCCGGATCGCGGCACAGCTCAGCGCAGCGCAGGCCCGCGTCGTCGAGCTGCGCGCCGAGGCCGACAGCTACAACGCCCGGAGCGAGCTGCTGCCCCTGCGAATCAGCCGCGCAGAGCGCCGGGTCACCCAGGCCCAGGAACTGGTCACCGCGTGGCAGCAGGTCGTCGGCACACGGCGCCAACAGGACGCCCGCGACGCGGCGCGGCAGGCGAGCGAACGCGACCTCACGCAGGCCGAGCAGATCCCCGCCCTGGCCCCGATCGCGGCACAGATCCGCGAGCTGGTCGACGACCTGCAGGGCACCGACGCCGCCCCCGCCCGTGAAGCGCAGGCCAGCCGCCGACTCACGGAGATGAACATCCGCCTGCAGGAACGCCGGCAGGACGATTTCGAGATCCGCTCACGCGCGCGCACCCAGGCGTCCAACGCCTTCGGGCAGATGCTCCAGAGCACGCTCCGGAAGCTGCGGGACGCGAGGACCATCCGACGCCAGCTCGACAACACCCAGAGCGCCGAGCTCGACGTGACGCTCCGGCTGGAAGAGGTCAAGGCGCTGGCCAAGATCGCCACCGACACCGGCATCGCGCTCGAGGAGGTGCGCGAGCAGCTCGGTGAAGACGCCGCCACCCACGAGGCCCTCGCCAAGCGGCTGATCGAGCAACGCCGCACGCTCGCCGGACAATCCAGAGAAACGCTGACCACGCTTCTCGACACCCTGACCGAACTCGCAGCCATCTACACCGACTACCTGCAGATCACCGACAGCCTGCAGGACTTCATCAGGGCCCGGGTGTTCTGGGTGCGCAGCGTGCCCCGTGACAGGCTGGTGCCCCAGGCCGCCGACTTCGCGTTCGACATCGGCTGGCTGACCAACGACGACGCGTGGCGCACGGCGCTGCTCGCCGGGGGGCGCCAGGTCGTCCGGGCGATCGACCCGCCGACGCCGACCCGGGCGACGCCCCGGCCGCTCTGGCACTACCTGGTGATGCCTATCTGCGCGGCGGTGCTGATCACCTCGGCCTGTCTGGGGCGCTGGCGCCTGATCGTCCGCTCACGCGCCCCGCTGCCCAAGACCGGGCGGTTCCAGACCGGGACGATGGCGGGGACGTTTCTCAAGCTCGGGCTGACTCTGGTCGCGGCGATCCCGCTGCCGCTGGCGATCTGGGTCATCGGCGTCTGGCTCGGCTCGACGTCGGCGGCGTTCACGGCCGACACCTCGACGTCCGCGCCGGTCGCGATCGGCAGCGGGCTCAGCCGTGCGGCGTTCGTCCTGTTCGTCCTGAGCCTGCTGCGCGGGCTGACGCGGCGCAGCGGCGTCGGTGTCACCCAGTTCCGCTGGTCGGAGACCGGGCTCGCCCACTTCCGGTTCCACCTGCGGTGGATGACGCCCGTCGGCGTGATCATCGCCGCGACGGTGCAGACCTTCGAGGTCCGCGCCGACGACCTGCACCCCGAGGCCCTCGGCCGGGCGTCGCTGGCCTTCGGGCTCCTCGCGGTGGCGGTGTTCCAGTGGCGGGTGTTCTCCCCGAAGCGGCCCTTCATCGGCGAGTACATCAAGAAGCACCGCCGCGGCGTGATCGAACGGTCCTCGTGGTTCTGGTTCCCGCTGGTGGTGTGCCTGCCCGTGCTGCTGGCGGTGGGCACGGCTGCGGGCTTTGTCTACACGGCCCTGCAGATCCAGCGAACCGTGGGCAACACGTATCTGATCGTGCTGGTGGTGCTCGTGGGCCAGGGGCTGGTGCTGCGCACGCTGCAGCTTGCCCGCCGCCGGATCGCGATCGAGGCGGCCCGGGCGCGGGCGGCCGCCGCCGAGGCCGAGGCCGAAACGGCCCGACAGTCTCCCGGCGACGCCCCGACGCCGAAGGAGCCGGAGCCCCCCCTGGAGATCGACCTGACCACGATCAGCCTGCAGAGCCGCAAGGTGGTGCAGATGGTCACGGTGGTGGTGCTCACCGTGGGGCTCTACGCGGTGTGGAACGACGTGCTGCCCGCCCTGAAGTGGTTTGAGCGGCTGCAGGTCTTCCCGAGCCTGCAGTACATCGACCCCGACACCGAGCTGACCGGGGCGGGCACCCTCGCGTCTGCGCCCGCGGTTTCCGAACAGTCCGGGTCCGCCGCCGGCACAACCCCCACGCCGGGGATGATCCCGTCGACGTCGAGCGCGGCGAGCGACGAGTCGTCGAGCATCGCGGCGCTGCCCAGCCGCGTGACGGTCGCGGACATCGGCCTGGCCATCCTGCTGCTCGTGCTGACGGTCTCGGCGTCGCGCAACCTGCCCGGCCTGCTCGAGATCACGCTGCTGCCGCATCTGCCGCTCGACTCGGCGACGCGCTACGCGATTTTCTCCATCGCGCGCTACCTGCTGATCATCGTGGGCGTGGTCGCGATCTCGAAGACGCTGAGCATCCCGTGGCGCAGCGCCCAGTGGCTCGCCGCGGCGCTCACCTTCGGCCTGGCCTTCGGCATGCAGGAGATCTTCGCCAACTTCGTCGCGGGCATCATCATGCTCTTCGAGCAGCCGGTGCGCGTCGGCGACACGGTGACGATCGGCAACATCAGCGGCGAGGTCTCGCGGATCCGCATGCGCGCCACCACCATCATCGACTGGGACAACAAAGAACTCATCATCCCGAACAAGACGTTCATCACCGATCAGGTGATCAACTGGACGCTCCGCGATCCGATCATGCGAGTCGTGATCCCCGTCGGGATCGCGTACGGGTCGGACACCGAGCGCGCCCGCGAGCTGCTCCTCAAGGCCGCCGAAGAGTGCGAGTTCACGATCGACTTCAAGCCCGCCCGCGCCCTGTTCGTGGGCTTCGGGGACAACAGCCTGAACTTCAGCCTCCGTGTCTTCATCGACACGATCAACAACCTCATGGCCGCGACGAGCGACCTGCACTTCCGCATCGACCGCGAGTTCCGCGCGGCCGGCATCGAGATCTCCTTCCCCCAGCGCGATCTGCACATCCGCTCGCTCGACCCCGCCATCCTCGAACAGATCGGCGTCTCGCGCGTCAGTCCCGAGCGGCCGCAAACCAAAGAAGACGGAGCGAGTTGATCACCACGACCACCGTCCCCCCCTCGTGGGCAACCACGCCGAGCGCCATCGGCACGCGCAGCCCGAAGAGCGAACCGATCACCACCACCATCCCCATCGCCACGATCACGCCCCCCGCGAACGCGAGGTTGACCGCGATCGTGCGGCGTGTGGCCCGCGCCAGCCGCACCGCCCAGGGCACCCGGCCCAGATCGTCGCTCAGCAGCACGATGTCCGCCGACTCCAGCGCCGCGTCGGACCCGATCGAGCCGACCGCGATCGACACGTCGGCCGCCGCCAGCGCCGGGGCGTCGTTGACGCCGTCGCCGATGACCGCCACACGCACGGGCCCGCCCTCCGCCGTGCCCTCCTGCAGCGCGCGCACCTCGTCGACCTTCTGCCCCGGCAGCAGCTGCGCCCGGTAGTCGTCGAGCCCCAGCTCTCCGGCGATCCGCTTGGCCACGATCTCGTCGTCGCCGGTCAGCATGCGGATGGGTCTGACACCGATCTTGTGAAGCCTCTTGACCAGCGTGCCAGCACCACGACGCACCGCGTCGCGGAGCACGATCACACCGACGCTGTCCGTCCCGCCCTCACCTCGAAGCGCCACCGCCACGCCGAGCTGCCCGGCCAGGCGTGCCTCGGCGAGCGTGTGCTCGAGCCACTCGGCCGACGCGGGGTCCACGATCTCGGAGATGAAGGCCAGGTTCCCCACCCGCGCGTCGCGTCCGCCCCACCGGCCGAGCATGCCCTGCCCGGCGATCGAGCGAATGTCGTCCACGGCCGCGGGCCCCTGCTCGACCGAGGTGCCCGGGCCGACCGCCTCGAAGATCGCCTTGGCGGTCGGGTGGGTCGAGTCCTGCTCGAGCGCCGCGGCGACGGCGAGCAGGTCCGAGGCATCCGCCGGCTCGCGGGCGATCAGCTCGCAGAATACCGGCCGCCCGACCGTGAGCGTGCCGGTTTTGTCAAAGCACACCGCCTCGGTGCGGCTCAGCCGGTCGATCGATTCGCCGCCCTTGAACAGCACGCCTGCGCGCGCGCCGCGCGCGATCGCTGCCAGCGTCGCGGTGGGCGTCGCGATCACCAGCGCGCAGGGCGACATCACGATCAACAGCGTGATCGCGGTGTACGCCGCGTCGCCGATCGAGCGGCGGCCGCCCACGATCTCGGGCAGCGCCAGCCACCACAGCAGAAACACCGCGGCACTGACCGCCAGCACGCTGAAGGTGTAGGGCTCGCCCACCCGATCGATCGCCCGCTGCAACGGCTCGCGTTGCTCGCGTGCGTCGGTCACCAGCGTCAGGATCCGCTGCACGCTCGACTCGCTCGCCGGCTTGCGCACCCGGGTCAGCAGGACCCCCTCGCCGTTGATCGTCCCCGCGAAGACCTCGTCGCCGACATCCACGCTCCTGGGCATGCTCTCGCCGGTGAGCGTCGACTGGTCCACGCTCGAAGCGCCCTCGGTGATCTCGGCATCGACCGGCACACGGTCGCCGGGACGCACCCGGACGGTCTCGCCGATCTCGACCTCTTCGGGCCGCACATCCTGCCACGTGCCGTCCCGGAGCACGATGGCCCGGTCGGGCATGATGGCCTTGAGCGCGTTGATCTCGCGTTTGGTCCGTTCCATCGCCAGCTGCTCGAGCGCACCGGCGAAGGTGAAGAGGACCAGCAGCAGCGCCCCCTCCTCGGCGTGCCCGACGGACGCCGCGGTCCCGGCCGCGACGACCATGAGCACGTCGATATCGACGCGGCGCTCGGCCAGCGCCGAGATCGCCGCGCGCAGGCCGTAGACCAGCCCGATCGCCAGGCTCGCCCACGCCAGCGCCCCGCCGGCGTCCAGCCCGGGAAGCCAGCCGACGACATACTCGGCGATCAGCAGCACTCCCGCAGCCACAGACAGATAGAGCTGCACCTTCGGGTCCCACAGCACAAACTCGCGCGCATCGGCCTGCGAGTCGGCCTGCGATTCGGTCGGCGAGTCGGTCTGGGTCGCGATCGTTGTGTCGGTCATGTGTCTCAAGACTAGATCGACCACCGGGGCCGGACGCCCGAACCCGCGCCGCCGCGAACATCATGAGACGCAGTCTCAGTCCTGATCCGGCCGGGGCACGCTCGGTGCGCTGTTCTCGCTCTCGGGGGGCGACGACGTGTCGGCCCGCGTCGCGTGGTTTGTGGTGCGGGCCGGGGCATCATCGTCGAAGAGCATCCGTGCAGCCGGGGTCTCGAGGTCGTCGAGCTGCCCCTGGCGGACCGCCCAGATGAACGCCGCCACGAAGACCCCCGCGAAGATCAGCGCGAGCGGGAGGACGATGTACATCACGGACATGAGCGGCCTCCGAAGGTCTTGCCCCGCAGGGCGATCGCGAGCACGGTCAGCCCCGAGAGCGGCATGAGCACCGCTGCGGTGAGCGCGTTGATAATGCCCAGCACCGCCAGCGACGCCCCGATCGCGTTGTAGCCCAACGAGACGGCGAGGCCCGTGCGGATCACCCGGACCGCCCGTCGCGATCCCACGCAGAGCTCGACGATCGTCGCCAGGCCCGGCGTCCGCATGTAGACATCCGCGGCTGCGAGGCTCGCCTCCGCCCCGCCACTGACCGCAACGCCCACGCTCGCCCTCGCCAGTGCCGCGGCGTCGTTGACCCCGTCGCCGACCATCACCACGGTGCCGCCCTTAAGCGCCGCCTCGACCTCGCGGACTTTGTCCTCGGGCGAGGCGCCGCCCACCGCGTCCGCCGGAGCGATGCCGAGTTGCTCCCCCACCGCTCGGACCACGCCGAGCTCGTCGCCGGAGACGATCCGCACGCGCCACCCCGCGGCTCTGAGCCGCTCGACCGACTCCCGCGCGTCGGGACGCACCGCGTCTCCGAGAGCCGCGACCGCGACGACCACACCGTCGCGCGCGATGACGACCGGCGTCAGCGCGCGCGCAGAGGCACCGGCGATGCCCTCGGTCACCCAGGGTGCCGCTGTTGCGCCCTGCTGGTCGATCACCCACGCTGCGGAGCCGATCTCGAATCGCTCTCCTGAGACCACGCCCGACACACCCGCGCCCATCGACTGGCGGATCTCGACCGCATCGACCGGGGACCCGGGGCGTTGCGGCGAGAGATCACGATCGCGAGAAGCCAGCTCCCGCACCAGCGCCCGGGCGATCGGGTGCGACGACCCCGACTCGATCGCCGCGACCATCGGCTTGACCGCCTCGTCGCCGATCCACTCGACGAGCTGCTGCCGGCCCTCGGTGATGGTCCCGGTCTTGTCGAGCAGGATGGTCCCGGGCCGGGCGAGGCGCTCGAGCACCTCGCCGCCCTTGATCATGATCCCGCGCCTGGCGGCGCGACCGACGGCTGCGGTCACAGCCAGCGGCGTCGCCAGCCCCAGCGCGCACGGGCAGGTGATGATGAGCAGCGTGAGCGCGTGGCCCACCGCTTCTTCGGGCCGGATGGTCAGCCAGACAACCAGCGTCACCGCGGCGAGCCCGATGACAGTCGCGACGAACCACCCGGCGAGGCGGTCCGCGGCCGTCACGATCGGTGCCCGCCGCAGGGCGGACTCCTCGACCAGCCGCACAAGCCGCCCGACGCGGGTCTCGGCGCCGGCGGCCTCGACGCGCACGAGCACCCGCCCGGCGAGATTCACGGTTCCTGCAGCGACCCTGTCGCCGACACCCACCGCGACGGGCCGGCTCTCGCCGGTGAGGATCGACTGGTCCACGCTCGTGTCACCCTCGACGACCTCGCCATCGGCGGGGAACGACTCTTCGGCGCGGACCTCGACGATGGTGCCGATGGTCACCGCGTCGATCGAGACATCTCGCGTTGTGCCGGCTTCCCAGATGCGCGCGCGGGCCGGGGTGAGGGCAAAGAGCATCTCGACGGCGTCGGTAGCGACGCGTTGCTGGCGGTGCTGGATCCACCGGCCGCAGAGCAGCAGGAACACCAGCACGGTGATCGAATCGAAATACACCTCGCCGGTGCCCCGCACGGTGTTGAACGCGCTGGTGGCGATCCCCGCGCTCAGACCCAGCGCGATGGGCAGGTCGAGGTGCCGCGTGCGTGTGCGCAGGGCCGCGAGAGCGCCGCGGAAAAAGACGCGCCCCGGCCAGAGAAGGCTCGCGATCGCCAGCACCATGCTGGTCCAGCGGAAGAGCTCGCGGAACTCCTTCTCCATGCCGCCGAAGACGCTGAAGTAGAGCGAGCCGGCCATCAGCATGGCGTTGCCCGCCAGCGCCCCGGCGACGGCCAGCCGTGTCAGATAGCCCCGGTCCTCGCGCTGCCGGGCCTCCCGGGCCGCGGCACCCTTGGCCGCGTGGGGCACGTAGCCGAGCCGGTCGAGCGCGCGCGCCACGCCGCTGAGCCCGACGACTTTGCTGTCCCACACCACCCGCACCATCGAGCGCCCGAGATCGAGCCTCGATTCCAGCACCCCGCGCTCGAGCTCGGGCAGCTTCTCGACGAGCCAGACGCAGGCCACACAGTGGACACCCTCAAGGAACAGGTCGATCGAGCACACACCCTCGCCGAGTTCCTTGGCGTAGAGCGCGAGGAAGGCCGGGTCGTCGAACTCCTCGTACCCGCGGCCGGTCGACTTGGGCTGGGCGCCCTCGGCGCCCTGCCGGTCGCGCAGCTCGTAGTACCGCTCGAGACCGCACCCGTGGATCGCCTCCCACACCGCCCGGCACGCGCCGCAGCAGAACTGCTCGGAGGCCTCCGGCTCGACGAGCCCGGCGGGCACCGGCAACGCGCAGTGCGAGCACACCACCCGCGCCGCCTCGCGCGGTGCGCGGCCGGCGATGGCCGTGTCACTCCTCATCGCTGATCGGCTCCCCGCTGCAGCACGGCATCTGCTCGGCGTCGAGCTCGTGCACGTGATCGGCCAGCTCCTCCAGGCTTGTCGCCCGCACCTGCGCCCCGACACCCGAGAGATCGATCGCCGACACACCCAGGCGCGAGACAATCGTGTAGAGCCCGGCCGCGATGATCAGCAGCGGCAACACCAGCGGCAACCGCCGCGCCAGCGGCCCGCTGATCGCCCGGACACCCGCGCCCACCGAGATCAGCACCGGCAGCGTGCCGAGCCAGAAGACGAACATCGTGAGCACACCCAACGACGGCGAGCCCGTTCCCGCAGCCGTCGCGACAAAGGCGTAGAGCCAACCACAGGGCAGCAGCGTCGTCATGAGCCCGATCACCAGCGCCCGGCGGACCGGCGGCAGCGACATCGCCGCGCCATGGGCCCCGCGCAGCGCCTTTGCCAGAAACCTCGGCGGCCTCGCCGGTGCGATCCGCACCCCGAGCGCCCGCAGAAGGTGTGAGCCGCCAAAGACAATCAGCGTCGCCCCCGCGAGCATCGCGGCGACGCGCGAGACACCGACCATGGAGCCCGCCAGATCGAGCGCCCCGCCCAGCGCCCCGGCGATCGCGCCGAGGCCGCAGTAGGTCACCAGCCGGCCGGCGTTGTAGGCCGCGTGAAGCCGCGCCCGCTTGCGGGCGGCGTCGGGGTCATCGATGCCGACGGCAAAGGCGACAAACGCGCCGCACATCCCCGCGCAGTGCATGCTGCCCAGGAGGCTGGCCACGAACACGCTGGTCGCCAGTGCCCACACCGCTCACCCCCCGACCTTGCCGAGTTCGAGTCTCTGCCTGTGTGTGAAGTGCTCACCGGCCGCGTCGACGGTCAGACGCAGGTCCCACAGACCGGCGCGGTTGAGCAGGGCCGGCGCGGCGTACGCCCCCGGCTCGCTGGTCGGCACGAACGCGAGCGTCTGCACGCGGTCGGCCGCGGCGTAGTGGAAGCTCGACCCCTCGATCGACGCGCCCGCGATCGGCGCACCTGTCCGGTCGGTCAGCCGCACGACGAGCGCCAGCTCGTCGCTCCCCGGCATCGTGCCCAGGGTGGCTTCGACGTTCCAGCCGAGCTCTGCGTCCCGGGCCTTCTGGGCGAGGTGGTCGTCCCATCGGATGGCCTTGTCGTGGTAGTCCGACTCGACCGCAAACGATGGGTCGCCCACGGCCGCGACGACCGTGATGGTGACCATCGTCACGCTCATGCCCAGCAGCGCGAGCACGAATCCGGGCCACACGATGTGGGCGGGGATCTTTGCCATCAGTCGTCTCCCTCGTCGTGCTCGCCGGACTCGTGTGACCGGTCCGACTCGTGCCGCCCGTCTGCCTCTTCACGCTCGTGGTGACTCTCGCCCAGCCACGCCGGGCCGATCAGGCTGTAGCTGACGTTCTGCCCGAACCCGTCCGAGCCCTCGACGCGGACCGTCACCGTCCGCCGGCCGTGGTCGCCGAACGCCGGGGGCGGCACGAGCACGACGACCTCCGCGGTGCCGAGCTTGTGGGCCTCCACGAGCAGCCCGTCCTCGAGGCCGTTGATCGCCGCCCCGGGCAGATCGACCAGCCCGAAGGTGTAGGTCACCGGCGCGTCGGTGCGGTTGCGCACGCGGATCCGCACGCGGCTGCCGATACGGGAGGCGTCCCCCTCGCCGGCGCGGAAGTAGGGCATGCCCCCGGCCGCGCGGATGAACGTCACGTCGGCGTCCTGCTTGGACGCCAGCGCACCGACGAACACCGTCAGCAGCAGCGCGAGGATGAGCGGGTACACGATCACACGCGGCCGGAGCAGCCGCGGCTTGTCGCCCTCGATCGCCGCCTGCGAGCTGTAGCGGATCAGCCCCCGGGGCCTGCCGATCTTGTCCATCACGTCGTCGCACGCGTCGATGCACTGTGTGCAGTGGATGCACTCCATCTGCAGCCCGTTGCGGATGTCGATCCCCGTCGGGCAGGTCGTCACGCACTTGTGGCAGTCGATGCAGTCGCCCTGGGCCGGGGCCTCGCCCCCCTCGACGACCTTGAGCGAGACGTCGCCCTTGGGCTTGCGGCGCTTCTTGCCGCGGGGCTCGCCGCGGACCGGGTCGTAGCTGACGATCAGCGAGTTGCGGTCGAGCAGCACCGACTGGAGCCGCCCGTAGGGGCACGCCACCAGGCAGGTCTGCTCGCGGAAGAAGGCAAAGTCGAACATCATCGCGCCGGTGACGCCGGCCATGATCAGGAACGAGATCGGGTGCTCGAAGGGCGACCGCGTGACCCACGTCCGCAGCTGGTCCACGCCGACGAAATAGGCCAGGAACGTGTGCGCCAGGAACATGCTCAGCAGGAGGTACGTCGCGTACTTGGCCGGACGCCGCCAGGCGCCCGTCTTCTGCTTCTTGCCCGGCTCGCCCTCGAACAGCCGCTCGATCGGGCGGTACAGGAACTCCATGTACACCGTCTGCGGGCACGCCCAGCCGCACCACACACGCCCAAAGAGCGCCGTGAGCAGGAAGATCGTGACGAAGATGCTGACCGCAAGCAGGGCCAGCAGCACCGTGTCGGTCGGGTAGAACACCGACCCGAAGAGCGAGAACTCGCGGCCGGTGATGTTGAACTGCATCAGCGGGCGGCCGGCGAGGCGCAGGTAGGGGATCAGCGAGAACAGCGCGATCAGCGTGTACGCCACGACCCGCCGGCGGTGCCAGAACCGTCCGCGCGACGGCCTGGGCTTGATCCAGCGGCGCGACCCGTCCGGGTTCAGCGTCGAGAGCACGCTCGATTTGGTTGTCTCCACCGAACTCATCCGCGGGGCACTCCTCTCCCGATCGGGGGACGCGGCACACACGCCCGGCCGACGGGCAATCCTCGGCTTCAGTCGCCGGCCGACGGCGCCGCACTCCAGGCGGGGATGGGCTCACCCTCCGGCGGGAGGCCGTCCGGCGTGTTCGTGCCGCGGAGCGAGATCACGTACGCGGCCGCGAGGATCGTGTCGTCCTTGCCCAGCTGCGCCTCGAACCCGAGCATCGCGGTGCCGGTCACGCCCTGCGAGATGGTCTTGTAGACGTCCTCGGGCGTGCGGATGTTCTTGCCGTAGTCGTCGGTCAGGTTGAGCCCCAGCCCGGGCATGCCGCCGGCGTTGGGGCCGTGGCAGATCACGCACCGCGCCCCGAAGACCGCCTGCCCCTTGGCGATCGCGACCTCCTCGGTCGAGAGCCGGAGCAGCGTCGGGCCGTCGGAGGTCAGTTCACCCAGCAGAGCGAACGACGCGGCGTCGGCCCGCTTCTCCGCGGCCGCGTGCCGGGCCTCGGGCGTGAGCACCTCCTGGCACGAGCTCAGATGGAAGATCGCGAAATACCCGATCGAGAAGACGATGGAGCCCATGAAGATCAGGTGCCACCAGCCCGGCGTCGGGTTGTCGTACTCGCGGATGCCGTCGTAGTCGTGCCCGGTCAGCTTGTCCGGCCCCGGGGCGTCGTTGTCGTGGTTTGGTGTGCTCATGCCTCCGCGCTCCCTTCCTGCGCCGCCTTGCCCGCGGCGTCGTCCTCGAGCGGGATGCCCGCCCACCTGCTCACCTCGGTCCGCGAACGCCGCAACGCACGCACTGTCACCGCGGCGAACACCACCAGAAAGATGACCAGCCCGATCTGCGGGAACAGCGAGAGGCCGTTCCTCGAAATCTCCGCCAGCGTCATGATGCGCCCCCTTCCCGGGTCAGGTCGGTCCCGAGCCGTTGCATGTAGGCGATCACCGCGATCACCTTCTTCTGCGAGAGTGCGTCGATGGCCTCCTCGCGGCTGGCCGGCATCCGGCCCAGCACCAGCTCCCAGATATCCACGCGGATCTCGGCGAACCCGCCGGCCTCGTCGATGATGGCCGCCGCGACCTGCCGGGCCTGCTCGCGGGCCATCTCCGGCGCGGTGTTGATCGCCTCGCCGTAGGGCACGCCCAGCATCGCCATCGAGTCGACGCGCCCCTGGATCTCCTCGAACCGCGTGTCACGCCGGAAGAACGTGGTGTACGCCGGCATGATCGACTGCCCGATCACCGAGCGCGGGTCGTAGAAGTGGTTCAGATGCCACGTGCCGCTGGGGTTCTTGACACCCTCGCGGGCCAGGTCGGGTCCGATTCGGCGGCTGCCCCACTGGAACGGGTGGTTGTAGACCGACTCGCCCGGCTTGCTGTACTCGCCGTACCTCTCGGTCTCGGCGAAGATCGGCCGGATCATCTGCGAGTGGCAGTTGTAGCAGCCCTCGGCGACATAGAGGTCGCGCCCGGCCAGCTCCAGCGGCGTGTAGGGCTTGACGCTGGCGATCGTGGGCACGTTGCTGCGGATGACATAGAGCGGCACCATCTCAAAGAGCGAGGCCACCACCACGGCGATGACCACCCACACGGTGAACCGCACGGGCAGGCGTTCCCAGCGCCGGTGCCACTTGCCCTGGATCACCTTGTCGGCGGCGCGGCCGATCCAGATCGAGCCGCTGAGGCGTTCCTCGCCGCGCTCGTTGGCGTCGTCGCGGAAGTCCTTCCGCAGCGCCGGGGCCCGCTGCACCACGGTCTCGTACTTCGCCGGGCGGGTCATCCACGTGCGGGTCACGTTGTAGATGCCGATGATCACGCCCGCGAGGTAGAGCGAGCCGCCCAGCGCACGGGCCCAGTAGAAGGGCATCAGCTTGGTCACGGTCTCCACGAAGTCGGGGAAGGCCAAGCGGCCGGTCTCGTCGAAGGCCCGCCACATGAGGCCCTGGGTGATGCCGGCGACGTAGATCGGGATGATGTAGAGCAGCATGCCGATGGTGCCGATCCAGAAGTGGGCCGCGACCATCTTCTTGCTGAACAGCTCGGTCTGGAAGATACGGGGCGCGAGCCAGTAGATCATGCCGAAGGTCATGAACCCGTTCCAGCCGAGGGCGCCCGAGTGCACGTGGGCGATGGTCCAGTCGGTGTAGTGGCTGAGCGAGTTGACGGTCTTGATGCTGAGCATCGGGCCTTCGAAGGTGGACATGCCGTAGAAGGTCACGCCGATGACGAAGAACTTGAGCACCGGGTCGGCCGCGACCTTGTGCCAGGCGCCGCGGAGGGTCAACAGACCGTTGATCATCCCGCCCCAGCTGGGCATCCACAGCATCACGCTGAAGAGCATGCCCACCGAGCTGGCCCACATGGGCAGCGCCGTGTAGTGCAGGTGGTGCGGGCCGGCCCAGATGTAGATGAACACCAGCGACCAGAAGTGGATGATCGAGAGCTTGTAGGAATAGACCGGCCGGTCCGCGGCCTTGGGCAGGAAGTAGTACATCAGCCCCAGGAACGGCGTGGTCAGGAAGAACGCCACCGCGTTGTGCCCGTACCACCACTGCATGAAGGCGTCCTGCACACCGGCGTAGACCGGGTAGCTCTTCATCATCAGCTCGGCCGAGGGCATCTCGCCGGTCTGGACGAGATACACCAGCCCCGCCGGGATCCACAGGTTGTTGAACACGTGCAGGATCGTCACCGTCACGATCGTCGCGATGTAGAACCACAGCGCGACGTACATGTGCCGCTCGCGCCGGTTGATCAGCGTCATGAAGAAGTTGGTCCCGAAGAACCCGAGCCAGACCACCGCGATCGCCAGGTCGATCGGCCACTCGAGCTCGGCGTACTCCTTGCCCTGGGTGATGCCCAGGGGCAGGGTCAGGGCCGCCGACACGATGATGAGTTGCCAGCCCCAGAAGTGCAGCGTGCTGAGCAGGTCGCTCCACATCCGGGCCTTGCACAGCCGCTGGGTGGAGTAGTAGACGGCCGTGAAGATCGCGTTGCCCGCGAAGGCGAAGATCACCGCGTTGGTGTGGAGCGGGCGGAGGCGGCCGAAGCTGAGCCACTCCTGCTCAAAGAGGAGCCGGAGCGCCCGCGTCAGCCCGTTCGGGCCGCCGGAGAAGACCGAGGTCTCCAACCACTGCACGGCGATCGGCATGACCAGCTGGAGGGCGATGATCAGCCCGACCAGCATCCCAACAAATCCCCAGAGCAGGGTCGCCGCCAGGAACTTCCGGACGATCGCATCGTCGTAGACAAACTCTTCCATCGGCCCGGGGCCCGCGGTGACCGGCTGCTCGCTCATGATCGAACACCTCTTCTTCGTCGCGAGGAGCCCTTTGTGGCCCCTGTTGGTTTATCCGAGCACATGACTATCCCGATATCCAATTTGTACATCGGCCTTGAGGATATCCTTATCAACAGATATGCTTGTGTCAATAGCCGGTTTGCCGTTCTTTCGCCCGAACCGACAGGAGCCGATCCAGGCCATGCTTTCCCGGACTTCCGAATACGCACTCCGCGCCGCGATCTACCTCGCCCGCGCCGGCGACGAGAATACCACCGCGCAGAAAGTGGCGGAGGCCACACAGGTCCCTGACGGGTACATGTCCAAGGTGCTCAACACGCTCGCACGGGCCAAGATCGTCAGTTCGCAGCGAGGACCCTCAGGAGGCTTCTCGCTCACCGTCCCACCCGAAGAACTCACCATGCTCCGCGTCGTCGAGGCCGTCGAGCCGCTCCCCCGGATCGAGAAGTGCCCGCCCGACCTCGAAGGACACAACCGCGAGCTCTGCACGCTTCACGCCGTGCTCGGCAGTCTGGTCCGCGGCGTGGCCACCACGCTCGGTGAGACCACCATCGCGCAGCTGATCAACGCACCGCCGCCGCCGAACGCGAACTCGCTCGACTAGACCGACGTTGCCTGTCCCCGCTCGACCTTCCCGCCGGCCCGCTCCCACGCGACGAACCCGCCGGCGAGGTTGGTCACGTCGAAGCCCTCGCGACGCAAGAACGCGGTCGCGGCTGCGGAACGGACCCCACTCCGGCAGTGGCAGACGATCGGCTCGCCCTTGGGCAGTTCCTCAACCCGCGGCGGGAGTCGGGTGTGGGCGATGTTGAGCGATCCCCCGATCGCCCCGGCCGCGTGCTCGTGCTCGTTGCGCACGTCCAGCACCGGACGCTCGGCCTCGTGCCCCTTGAACTCCTGCGGCGTGATCTCGGGCGTGGTCTCGAGCGTCGCCGAGCCGGCCACGTCAGCCGGGCTCACCCAGCCGATGACACGGTCCAGCCCGATCCGCACCAGCACGCGGGTCAGCTCGTCCACCAGATGCGGCTCGCAGACCAGCACGATCTCGTCCTGCGGCTCGATGTAGCTGCCCGTCACCATCGGGAACTGCACGGTCGTCGGTGACCAGAGCGAACCCGGCAGGTGGCCCCGGCGGAACGTGTCCCACGCCCGGGTGTCCACGATCGAGACCTTGTGCCCGTCGATCGCGGCGAGATCGGCCGTCGCCAGCTTGCGCGGCCGGGGCACGGGGCCGAGCAGCGGCACACCGTCCCGGTTCTGCTGCTTCATGCGCGCAAAGTAGAGCGGCGGCGCGGGCTGGCCGCTGAGGATGAAGTCGACGAACTTCTGCTCCTGCCCGGCGTGGGCGAGCGAGGCGTTGAAGCGTTTCTCGTACCCGACCGTGCTCATCGGCACCGCGCCCAGGGCCTTGCCGCAGGCGCTGCCCGCGCCGTGGGCGGGCCACACCTGCAGATAATCGGGCAGGTCCAAGAATCCCTTGGCGCTCTTGTGCAGCTGCCGGGCGAAGCCCTCTTTGACCCCGACCTGTCCCGCCGCGCTCTCCAGAAGATCGGGACGCCCCAGATCGCCGACAAACACGAAGTCGCCGGTCGCGATGCCGATCGGCTCGGTCGCGCCGCCGCCCAGGTCGGTCACGACGTACATGACATGCTCGGGCGTGTGGCCGGGTGTGTGCACCGCCCGGAACTCGATGTTGCCGACCTTGAACGTGTCGCCGCCGGACAGGAGGGTCGCGTCGTAGCTCCCGCCGCCCTGCTTGCTGTTGACCCAGCCGTACGACCAGTCGGGCCCGCCCTGCCCGGGCAGATAGACCCGGCACCCGGTCTGCTCGGCCAGTTCGCGAGATCCGGAGAGGAAGTCGGCGTGGATGTGGGTTTCCGCCGCGGCAACGATCCGGAGGCCGTTCTCGGCCGCCAGGGCGATATACCGGTCCACGTCCCGCTCGGGATCGATCACGATCGCCTCGCCGGACTTCTGGCACCCGATCAGGTAGGCCGCCTGAGCGAGCCGGTCGTCGTAAAGCATCCGCAGCAGCATGGAACCTCCCTGTGGATTCTGCCGAGCCGCGCTCTGGCACCCCCAAATCCTGCGGTTCGAGGGCGGGGCGGCTCTCCGCAGAAGTCTACGCGGGCGGATGTCTCGCGGTACCATCGGGGCTACCGCCCCACGGACGGGCTCTGCGTGCACACCCATGACCAAACGAACGGAATCGACCACCATCACCGCCTGGACCCACGACCCCGCACCGCAGCGGATTCGCGAACGCACCACGCGTTTCCGAGATCCCGCAGCGGACGGACCCGCGCCGCCATCGGTCGCCATCCTCGACGCCGCGGCAGCGACCGAGCGCGCCGCGTCGGGCCCGTCGGCGTCCGGGCTCACCCCTGAGTTTGCCCGAGACGATGACGGCCGCTGGCTCACGCGGCTCGCCTGTCCGCCGGGCACCTCGTTCTACGGCACCGGAGAAGTCGCCGGGCCGCTGCTGCGCAACGGCCAGTCGGTCACCCTGTGGAACACCGACTCCTTCGGCTACACCATCGAGACGCCGTCGCTCTACCAGTCGCACCCGTGGGTGCTGGGCGTGCGCGCAGACGGCGCGGCGTTCGGGCTGCTGATCGACACGACCTTCCGCGCCGAGATCTCGCTGGAGGGCGACCTCGCGCTGGTCGCCTCGGAGGGCATCGCCCCGGCGGTCTACGTGCTTGAGGGCCCAAGCCCCGAGGCCGTGCTCGAAGAACTCGCGGCCCTGATCGGGACCACCCCGCTGCCGCCACGCTGGGCGCTCGGCTTTCACCAATGCCGCTATTCCTACAGCGCCGAGCACGAGGTGCTGGGCATCGCCGAGGAGTTCCGCGCCCGCTGGCTCCCCTGCGACACGATCTGGATGGACATCGACTACATGGTCGACTCGCGACCCTTCACGATCGACACGCACAAGTTCCCAGACGCCGAGAAGATGATCCTGCAGCTGCGGACCAAGGGCTTCCGGACGGCGTGGATCCTCGACCCCGGGATCAAGATCGACGAGCAGGACGCCACGTTCATCAGCGGCCGCGACCGCGACGTCTTCGTCAAGAAGCCCGACGGCTCGCTGTTTGCCGGCGATGTCTGGCCCGGCCGCTGCGCCTGGCCCGATTTCACCAACACCGGTGTCCGGCACTGGTGGGGCCAGCAGACGGCGCGGTTCGCCCGGATCGGGGCCGACGGCGTCTGGAACGACATGAACGAGCCCTCCGTCTTCGACGGTCCGGGGCGCACCATCCCCACCGACTGCCTGCACAACGCCGACCCCGAGCTCGGCGGCCCGGACGACCACGCCCGCTACCACAACATCTACGGCATGCAGATGGCCAGGGCCTCGTTCGAGGGGCTGCTGCGCGATCGCCCCGATCGGCGACCGTTCGTCCTCAGCCGCAGCAACTTCCTCGGCGGGCACCGCTACGCCTGCTGCTGGACCGGCGACAGCGCCAGCACCTGGGAACACCTCTCCTGGACGATCCCGATGATGCTGAACCTGGGGCTGAGCGGGCAGGTCTTCGCCGGGTGCGATATCGGCGGCTTCGCCGACGACGCCGACGACGTGCTCTTTGCCAGATGGATGGGCATCGGGTGCCTGCTGCCCTTTGCGCGCGCACACTCAGACAAGAACACCAACCGGCACGAACCGTGGTCGTTCGGACCGGCGTGCGAGCGGGCCTGCCGCATCGCGCTCGAGCGGCGGTACCGCCTGCTTCCTTATCTCTACACGCAGTTCGAGCGGGCCGAGCGGACGGGCATCCCCCCGATGCGCCCGCTCTTCTTTGCCGACCCCGCCGACGAGTCGCTGCGCGACGCCGAAGACTCGTTCCTGCTCGGGCCCGACATCCTGGTGCGGGCCAGCGTCACGCCGACGGGCGGGTGCGCAGCGCCGATGCCCAAGGGAATCTGGCGGAAGTTTGAGCCCACCGAAACCAGCGACGCCCACCTGCCCGATCTCTACCTCCGCGGCGGGGCGATCCTGCCGATGGGACCGATCGTGCAGCACACCGGCCAACGCCCGCTCGACCCCATCACGCTCCTGATCAGCCTCGACGAGCACGGCGAGGCCCGCGGCGAACTGTTCGAGGACGACGGCGAGGGCTATGGCTACCGCGACGGCGACTGCCTCCGGACGGTCTATGCCGCCAGACGCGAACGCGACCATGTCCGCGTCTGGGTCGAGCAGAGCCGCGGCGGGCGCCCGCGGCCGCTGCGGGCGGCCGAGATCGTGGTCCTCCTCGACGACGGGAAGCTCGCGCGAACCGCGGGCGTGGCCGGCGACACGATCTGCCTGCTGGTCGCCCCGCCCCCGATCGACCCGATCGAGCCGGGGGGGCTGCTCGACGACTGACCGCTGCTCTGGTTGCCCGGTCGCTCGTCTGCCACATCCGCGTCCCGGTAGACTGGCATAGTTCTTGAGTGCCAACACCGACAACCCCTCGCGATCGATGAGGCGGATCTACGCGGCCCGTCTTGCTCTCCTGGCCCCGCTGGTCGCAGCCGCGGCTCTGCAGGTGGCCGAGCCCCCCTGGCTCTCCGGCACCGCGTACCGCTGGGCGTTGCTCGCGCTCGCGGTTGTGCTTGTCGCGCACGTGACCCGCCGAGAGCAACGGCTGCGAGGCTCGCTCCGCGCGGCGTCGCACATGCTCTGCCGCGACTGTCTGTACGACCTGAGCGCCCAGGGCGCGCCGGAGCGGACCTGCCCGGAGTGCGGTCGCGCCTACAACCGGGCGACGCTGCGTCGGGAATGGAGCGAGACGTTCCTGCTCGCCTGGCCTCCGACAGAGTCGCCGCGGCGCACCACCGAGACCCCGTCGTCCCGCGGCGGCTGACCGCGCGGCGGACTCGCCCCGCGGAACAAACGCCCGCCGGTCCCGAGACCCTTCCCGCACCCCGGAGAGCCGCCCCACCCGCCTGCCGACAGCGCCACGGGGCCCCCAACAATGTCCGACACCGCGGTCCCGATCCGAGACCCCCCGCGTACACTGGAACCATGAGCTACACCGCACTCGCGCGACGGTATCGGTCGCGATCGTTCGACGAGGTCGTCGGGCAGGAACCCATCGCCCGCACACTCCGCAACGCCATCGATTCGGGGCGGGTCGCCCACGCCTACCTCTTCAGCGGGACCCGCGGGGTCGGCAAGACCTCGATGGCCCGGATTTTCGCGGCTGCGATCAACACGCCCGAAGAGGGCCAGATGTCCGAAGAGGTCGCCGAGGCGATCCGCACCGGGCGCGATCAGGACGTCATCGAGATCGACGCGGCCAGCAACCGCGGCGTGGATGATGCCCGCGACCTGATCTCCAACTGCGTCTACCGCCCGATGCGCGGCCCCTACAAGGTCTACATCATCGACGAAGTCCACATGCTCACGCGTGAGGCCTCCAACGCGCTGCTCAAGACGATGGAGGAGCCGCCCGAGCACGTCAAGTTCATCCTCTGCACGACCGAGCCGCACAAGGTGCTGCCGACGATCCAGAGCCGGTGCCAGCGGTTCGACTTCCGCGACATCCCCACGACGCGCATCACCGACCACCTCCGCGACGTGTGCAAGGGCGAGAGTGTCAAGGCCGACGACGAGCTGCTGCACGCGGTGGCGCGGCTGGGCAACGGCTCGATGCGCGACGCCCTCAGCCTGCTCGACCGATTGCTGGCCACCGGAGAGAAGTCGCTCAACCTCACGCTGCTCGAAGAGCTGCTCGGCCTGCCGGACCGCGAGCTGCTCGGCCGCATGATCGACGCGCTGGCGACGGGCGACTCACGCAGCGCCCTCGAGGCCGGCGACCAGCTGCTCAACAAGGGCGCGGGGCCGGAGCTGGTGCTTGGCGCCCTCGCGGCGCGGCTCCGCGACCTGATGCTGCTCTGCGCCTGCGGCGGGGAGACCGACCTGGTTGATTCGACCGGCGACTCGCGCGCAGAGGACACGGCCCGGGCCGAGCGGTTCGATGTTGCCTCGCTCTCGCACATGATCGCCGTCTGCGAGAGTGTGCAGCGGAGTGTGCGGCAGAGCTCGCTGCCCCGGGCGCTCTTTGACGCTGCGGTCGTGCGGCTGGCCCTCACCGAGAGCCTCGCCAACGTGACCGAGATCGTCACCAAGATGTCCAACCCCGCGGCCATCGCCGGCCGGGGTGGAGCGGGGGCGCCGGCAAAAAAACCATAAGGGCAGCGGCGCCACCGGGCGAGCGGGCCACCCCCCCACCGCCCGACGCACCACGCGAAGCACCGCCGCTGCCCGCCCGGAAACCGGAGCCCCCTTCGGCGCAACCCGCGGCCGGTGCGCGCGCACCGGAGAGTGCGGCGGCCGATGCGGAACCGACCGAGCAGGCTCCCGTGCCCAAGTCGGCCGAGGCGCTCTGGGCCCGGGCGCTGGATGCCTCGGCCAAGAGCGTGCGGACGCAGTCGATGCTCAGCGCCGCCACGCCTGTGACCTGGGAGGGCAACGAGCTGACCGTCGAGATCGGCGGGCCGATGCGGGCGGTGCTCGACCATCGGCGGGAGGAGATCGAAAGGCTGCTCCGGCGTATCGCGAGCAAGAAGGTGACGCTGACGATCCGTGTGCCCGAGGGCATCGAGCAGCAGGCGACCGACCTGCCGCCCGACGCGCAGGCGCTCGCCGAGGCGCACCCCCTCGTCCGCGAGGCGATGGAGCTGTTCGACGGGCGCGTCGAGCGGGCGATGCTCCGCAAGAAACCCTGAACCACCACGCCGCACACACGCGGCCCGAGGACAAAGCATGTTCGATCAGATGAAACAGATGGGCGCGATCGCGGGCCTGCTCAAGAACAAGGACAAGCTCGCCGAGGCCGGGGCGCGGGTGAAGCGCACGCTCGAGGAGCGGCCGGTGACGGGCGAGGCCGGCGGCGGGGCGATCCGCGTGACCGTCGGCGGCGAGATGAAGGTCCGGCGCGTCGAGATCGCCCCGGCGATCGCCGCGGGGCTGGGTGCCGGCGACGAGGCGCGGATGCAGATCGAGAACCTCATCGCCGAGGCCACGAACGACGCCATGCGGCTCGCGCAGCTCCGGCTGAAGGAGGCCGTCGACCGCGAGGCGGCCGAGCTGGGCATCGAGGGGCTGGGCGATCAGCTCGGCGGATTGCTCTCCTAAAGAGCCGCACGCGCAAGCACGCGGTTTCCGTCAGAGCCGCGTGCGTGAGCACGCGGAAGGGGTGGGCGGAGACGCCGTGCCGTACAAGAGATCCACACGCTTGCTTCCGCGTGCTCACGCCCGCGGCTCTGATGATGCACACATCACCACACCAACTACCCGAGTTCCGGCCGGCTTCGTTCCTGCCGCTGCACTGCGCACTCGGCGACATCACGATCGCGGTCGACCGCGCCGACCCGCCCGCGCCGACGCCCTCGATGGTCGAGCGATGGGAAGCGGCGGCCGCGGCGAACCCGCGGCTGTTCAACGGCTCGCTCCTGCGGTTCCACCGCTTCGATGCCGCGACCCGCACGATCCACGCGAGCAACGACACCTACCAGCGATACGCCATGCAGGACCGCCCGCCGGCGGTCACCGGCGAGCACGATCACTCCCGCGGCGTCTCGCACCTGGCCGTTACCGGCGTGGTCATCGCGACCGACGCCGACACCGGGCGCGAGGCGGTCGTTCTGGGCAAACGCGGCGAGCAGACGTTTGTCTATCCCGGTCTGTGGGAGCACGCACCGGGCGGCGGGCTGGAGACCACCGAGGTCTACGAGCAGTTGCTGCGGGAGATGGGCGAGGAACTCGGGATCAGGGGCCTCGACGACCCGGCACGGCGCGATGAACTGCTCGTGCCGCCGGGCTCCGACGACGTGCTCGGACTCGCGTTCGACCCCAACATGCCGAGCGTCGATGTCGTTGTCCGGCTGCGCCTCCGCGAGGGGGCGGAGCGGGCACTCCGCGAGGGTTCGTGGGAGTACGGCGATACGCGGCTCGTACCGGTCGATTCGCTGCCGGGCTTTCTCGGCGAGCAGGGCGAGCGGGCGATCATCCCGCCGGCGGTCGCGATCTGGCGGGCGATGGGCTGGGTATGAGCCGACGGCGGGCGGGGCGCCTTACCCCCTACTCCGGCTTGGTCCACGGGATGTCTTTGTCCTTCTGCAGCACGCCCGCCGACTGTTTCGTGCAGCGTTTGCACAGATACGCCTCGCGCACCGGGCTCGACCACATCGACTCTTCGCGCACTTCCAGGCACAGATTGCACTTGGCTCCGGCGGGGATGCCCTCGCTCCCGCCGCTGTCTCCGCCGCGAACCGTCAGCCCGAGCTCCGTGTACGCGACGGTCAGGCAGTTGCCGCAGACGCAGCTGCCGTGGTGCCCCTCGACCATGGGCCGGTCGTCGGTCCACTCGTTGCCGCAGTAGTCACAGAGGAAGTCCTCCATGGCCAGATTGTCCTCGTCACACCCTTCGCGCCGCATCTCTCACCTCAACCCTCAATCAATGCCCATTACCCATTACCCATTGCCCATTGCCCACTGCCCATTGCCCACTGCCCATTGCCCCGTTCATCTCTGCTCAAACAACTGCCTATACACCCCGCACCGCTCGATGAGCTGCTCGTGCGTGCCGTCGTCGATCACCCGCCCGTCCTTCATCACGATGATCCGGTCGGCCGAGGTGATCGTGCTGCGGCGGTGGGCGACGATGAGGCACGTGCGCGACGCGGAGAACTCGCCGATCGCTTCGGCGATCTGGGCCTCGCTCTCGCCGTCCACCATGCTCGTCGCCTCGTCGAGGATGAGGATCGCCGGGTCGCGCAGGATCGCCCGGGCGATCGCCACCCGCTGACGCTGCCCGCCCGAGAGGGTGAGGCCCTGCTCGCCGACCACCGTGTCGTAGCCCTGCGGCAGCTGCGTGATAAACCCGTGCGCGCGCGCCTGACGCGCTGCTCGCTCGATGCCTTCCTGCGTTGCGTCCTTGGTGCCGTAGGCGATGTTGCTGGCGATCGTGCCCTCGAAGATCACCGTCTCCTGCGTCACCACGCCGATCTGGCGGCGGAGGCTCCGCACCTGATAGTCGCGGATGTCGAGCCCGTCGATCATCACGCGGCCGCGCCGCGCGCCGTCCTCACCCGCGTCGGGGTCGAACAGCCGCGGGATCAGCCCGAGCAGCGTCGTCTTGCCGCACCCGTTGGGGCCAACGATCGCCACCCGCTCGCCGTGCCTGACCGTGATCGAAAGGTCTTGCAGCGCGGGCCGCGTGGCGTTGGGGTAGGTGAAGGTCACCTTGTCCAGCTCGATGCTCTTGGCGTGGCGCGGCAGCTTGGGCAGCTTGCTGCTGTGCCCGGGCTCGGGATCCATCTCCAGGAGTTCTTTGAGGCGCTGGGCGGCGGCACTCGACGCCTGGACTTCGTTGATGAGCCCCGTCAGCGGCTTGAGCGACGCCCCGGCCGCGCCGAGCGCGACGAGCGTCGCGATGAAGCGCTCGACCTCGATGTGCCCGTCGAGGATCGCCTTGGACGCGATCAGCGAGAGCACGCCCAGAGCGAAGAGCGCGAGCAGCTCGACCAGAGGGCTGGCGACCGCGCGGGCCACGCGCACCCGCATCATGTCCTGCATGAACTGCTTGTTGATCCGGTGGAACCGCCCGGCCTCAAACCGCTCGGTGGTGAACACCTTGACCACCCGCAGCCCACGGAGCACCTCGCCGGTCGAGGCGTACAGCCCGGCCTGGCTCCGCAGCGCTCCACGCGATGCCCGGCGGATCCGCTTGCCGAGGCGACGGATCACGACGTAGAGCACGACGATGATCGGCAGCGCCGAGACCACCAGCAGCGGGCTCAGCACCAGCGCCGCGAGAAGACCCGCGACGCCCTTGGTCACCTGCGCCACCGTCCGCGACAGCAAGGTTGCGAACCCCTGGCCGAGCTGGTGCGAGTCGTTGACGATGCGGCTGACCGGGTCGCTCGCGCCCCCCGCGACCACCGTCTTCAGCGGCAAGCGCACGACCTTGTGGAACGCCTCGCGCCGGATGTTGGTGCTCGTGCGGTAGACCACCGTCAGCGACAAGTACGCGTGCATGAAGTTCGCGACCGCGCCGAAGACCGTCAGCACCCCCAGCACCGAGACGATCGTCACGATGGCCGTGAACTGCCCGGGGGGCAACGCCTCAACCCACTCGGCGGGCAGCTTGGCCCATCCCACGATCGCCGGCAGACTGCTGTTGTAGTTCGAGGCCAGCTCGGGCAGGCCGCCGTGGTTGGGCTGCAGGATGCTCCGCAGCACCGGCGCGATCGAGACCAGCCCCACCCCGAGCCCCCCGGCCGAGACACACGCGAATACCATCGCCCAGACGATGGTGGCCTTGTATCGCAACATGCGGGAGGCAAAGTGCCAGAACGCGTCCATAAGGTCCACCAGTATTGAGCCCATCTCGGCCCGGGTACACCCGCCCGCCGAATAACCACCGAATGGACCGCCCGAAGGCCCCCGCAGACGCGATCCCGACGCTCAGCCCAGCCCGCCCATGCCACTCCCACGCGCCACGGTCGTCATCCCCTGCTTCAACCACGGCCGCTTCGTGGGCGAGGCCGTCGCCAGCGCACTGGCCCAGACCGACGCCGAGGTCCGCGTCACCGTCGTCAACGATGGTTCCACCGACGGCACCACGCCGCGGGCGTGCGATGCGCTGCTCGAGACCTTCGACCCCGAGCTTGTGCGGGTGATCCATCAGGACAACACCGGCCTGCCCGGCGCGCGCAACCGCGGCGCTCGCGACGCCGACACCGACTATCTCGTGTTTCTCGATGCCGACGACACGATCGCGCCGGACTTTGTCAGCAAGCTCGCGGCGGCCATCGACGACGCGGGGCCCGAGCGCGACCGCGTCAGCCACGCCTACTGCCAGGAGACGCTCACCGACCGCGCCCACGGCACGTGGCGCGTGCCCGAGTGGGACGCCGAGCTGCTGCTGATCACCAATCTGCACCCGGTCACCTGCCTGGTCCGGCGCCACGCCTTCGAGGCCGCCGGCGGGTTCGATGCCACCATGACCGACGGCTACGAGGACTGGGAGTTCTGGGTCCGCCTCAGCGCTCATGGCTACCGGGGTGTCCGCGTTGCCGAGCCGCTCTTCTTCTGGCGCAGGCACTCGCAGGAAACGATGATCCACGACGCCGTCACGCGCCACGACCAGCTCTACGCCCAGATCATCGACCGCCACCGCGAGGTCTACGACGCGAAGTTCGAGGCCATCGCGCGGCGCTGCAACTCGATGCTCCGTGCCTTTGACTGCAACTGGATCGACGAGACCGGGACACCGATCCCGCTGCAGTACCTCCAGAAGAAGACCGGCGAAGCACACCAGGCCGAGCAGAAGGCCGCGGCACTCGAGCTGCAGATCGCCGCGGCACGCGAGCGGGCCGAGGCATCGCGGCGCGTCTGCGAAGCCCAGCGGGCCGAGTACGAGAGCATGGCCGGCGTCCGGGCACACCGCAAGGTCCGCCGCGTCGTGGACGCGATGCCGGGCGTGATCCGCCGCCCGCTGCTGGCGGGTGTCCGCGGCGTGCGCCGGCTGATCGGCGTGTGAGCCGCCGCAGCGCCGGTGTAGACTCGGCCCCATGACCCGAAACACACGCCGCGTTCTCGTTGTCTGGGCCCTGGCCGCCGTGCTCGCGCCGGCCGCGCTGGCCTGCACCGCAGCCGTGATTCTGGGCTCGGCCACCGCCGACGGCCGGCCGCTGCTCTGGAAGAACCGCGACACCGGGACCCGCGACAACGAGATCGTGCGGTTCGCCCCCCGCGAGATCGACGGGCGGACGACGCTGGCCTTCGTCGGCGTGACCAACGCGGGCGGCACACTCCCGTGGGGCGGGCTCAACGAGGCGGGGTTCGCGATCATCAACACCCTGACGCCGGACATGCGCACCGACGGGGCCCGGGGGCAGGGCAACGGGTCGTTCATGCGGGACGCCCTGCGGTGGTGCCGTTCTGTCGAGGACTTCGAGGCCCAGCTCGACCGCACCGCCGGCAAGCGCTCGACCATCGCGACGTTCTCGGTGATCGATGCGCACGGGCGTGGCGTGACCTACGAGGTCGGCCCCGACCGCCACGTGGCGTTCGACGCCGCGGACCCCGAGGTCGCCGAGGCCTCGTGCGCCGCGGGGGTCGTGGTGCGATCCAACTTCACCTTCACCGCCAACGGGCTGGCACCGGGCGAGCGGGCGACGGGCATCGCCTCGACATCGTTCAGGCGCTTCGGCCGTGCCGAGGAGCTCCTCGGCGACGCCGACGAGAACGCGATCGATCTGCGGTTCATGTTCGAACAGGTCATGCGCGATCACGACGGGGACGAGGGCGCCCGCCTGCTCGACACCCGCGAGACGATCAGCCGGCGCACCACCGTGAGCGGCATCCTGATCCAGGGCGTGCGCCCGGGCGAAGACCCCCGGACCGCCACGATGTGGGTGATGCTCGGCGAGCCCTCGCTCTCGATCGCCGTCCCGGCGTGGGCGGCGATGGAGCGGACCAGCCCCGTCGCCGACGGGCCGGAGACCAGCCCGCTCTGCGACGCCGCGGAACTGCTGCGCGCGCGGGTCTACCGCACCGCCGACGGGGGGCCCCGGTTCGACCTGGCCCTGCTTCCGGCGATACACGAGGACACGCTCGTCGCCGAGCGTGAGATCGTCGCGGCGGCTGCGCGGGGTCTCGAGCGTTGGCGGACGAGCGGGGTCGATCCATCGGAGATGGAGCGGGTGCACCGCGAGGCGTGCGAGCGGGCCCTCGGCGTGTTGCGGTCGGAGGCTTCCGCCGCGGCCCGGCCGACCGCCGCCAAACAAACAGAGCCCGCGGGAGGCGACCCCGCGGGCTCTGGTGATTGATCGGACGGTGGTTCCCGCTCAGCGGTTGACCACGTACGCCGCGTCGAGCGTCTTGTCGATGCGCCGGACGATGCTGGCCAGGTGTGCCGCGGTGTACTGATCGCCGGAGCTGTTGGCCTTGGCGGTGTCGCGGATCTTCTCGAGTTCCAGCACCGCGAGGTTGCTGATGGTGCGCATCGCCGGGCTGGTCGAGCGGTCCATCAGGGCCAGGGTGATCAGGCGGTCGGTGTGCTCACGCTGGAGGTTGCGGTCGAAGCTGGAGATCGAGCCCTTGTCGGCACCCTTCCAGATCGATTCGCTGACGGTGTTGACCAGCTCGGCGAGGGTGAAGGCGTCCTTCTGCCCGGCGGTGCGGTACTCGTTGTCGTAGACCCGGCGCAGGGTGCCGGGGTTCATGACGAAGGTCATCGCCGTCGCCTGCACGCCACCGATCATGTCGTGGACCGTGAAGCTCGGGTCGGCCATCATCTCGCTGGTGCCCGCGCTGTCCCACCAGTACTCCTTGCCGAAGTGGCGGACCAGATCGGGCGAGAGGCCGAAGGCGTCCTCGTTGAAGCTGTTGTCGATGATCAGCTTGAGGGCGCGGCGCTGCTGGTCGGCGGGCACGTCCTCGATGGCGGAGCGTCCGCCCTCGCTCTTGAAGTCGTTGTTGCTGAAGGTGCCGCCGATCCATCGCGACGCGATCGAGAGGCACTGCACCTGCGTGCCGAGCATGTTCTGGTAGCGCCGGCGGACCAGCGCCCACGACTCGCCCTCGTCGACGATGTCGCTGACCAGCTTGCCGCGGAGGTCGTTGACCAGACCGAGACGCGACTCGCAGAAGTTGAGGTTGTTGGCGCCGTTGTCCCACGTCATGTTGCGCGGGTCGGAGCCGGCGTTCATCTCCATCTGGCTCAGGAAGATCAGGTCGGGCTCGCTGGAGCGCTTCAGCAGCGTCTCGAGCTCGTTCTCCGGCCCGTAGCCGTAGGCGATCGCCCACCGGTCGTAGGGGCCGACCGTCGGGGTCGCGTAGGGGCCCTGCGCCTCGCCGAGCTCGTAGTTGATGTTCGCGGCGATGTAGTCCATGACCGAGCCGCTCGTCGGCTCATCGCCCCACTCACCGGAGTGGACGTCGGAGAGCTTGCGGATCGTCGAGGCCGCCATGTTGTGCTGCAGACCGAGGCAGTGCCCGACCTCGTGGCACGAGATGTAGCGGATCATCGGGCCGATGTACTCCTCGGGGATGCCGTCGAGCAGGTCGGTGTTCTCGTCCACGCCCAGCACCGACCCGGCCAGCGCCGCGTCGAAGAGCGACAGATCGGCCGCGAGCATGTTGCCGATGCGGCAGGCGTGGTTGGTGTGATCGTGGGTGTTGGGCGCGAAGGGATGGCCCTCCTCGCCAAACGCGTCGGCCCCGTGCTCATCGACCGAGAGGGCCAGGGCGCGCTGCTTGCGCTCGCGTTCGCCCGGCGCGGCCAGACGGACGCGCGGGTCCCACTCCGGGTGCTCGGCGAAGAACGCCATCGTCTCGGGCGTGAACGCCGTCTCGGTGATGTCGTCGCTGAGCCCCTCGAGCATGTTGCGCACCGCCCGCGTCAGGCCCTGGTGCCAGACCACGTCGGCGTCGAGGATCTCGCCGGTCTCGGGGTTGGTGCGGCTCGGGCCGATCGCGTAGCCCTGATCGCTCGAGTTCCAGCGGAAGAAGTTGTAGCGGGCGTCCTCGGGGTCCTTGTCCATGTGGGCGCCGGTCGCGGCGTCCTGCTGATAGACCACCACCGCGCCGTCGATCCCGATCTCGCGGAACGCCTCGTTCCACAGCTCGATGCCCTCGCGGACATAGCGGCGGAACTGCACCGGCGTCGTGTGCTCGATGTACCAGACGATCGGCTGCCGGGGCGGGCTCATCTTGAGCTTGGGGTCGGCCTTCTCGACGTACCAGCGGTTGATGAACCGCTCGGTGATGTCCTCGTTGGCCGGCTTGGCAAAGTCGCTGTAGTTGTTGTAGAAGTAGCCCACGCGCGGGTCGGCCTTGCGGGGCTTGTAGCCGGGCGTGCCCGAGAGCTCGCCGATGGCGTAGCTCAGGCGGACCAAGCGGCCGTTGCCCGAGGGCATCTCGTACTCGACCACGAAGTTCTCAGGGAAGCTCTTGGCCTTGGTGAGCTTGACGAGCGAGGCGTCCACGCCGCGGACGGTCGGGCCGTAGCCGCCGAACGCGCTGAAGCTGAAGAACTTGCCGGCCTGACGCGTGGCGATGGAGCCGAAGTCGATGACCGGACGCCCGCCGGGGGCCTCGCTGATGATCGGCACGGTCAGCAGCACGGTGTCGGTGTAGAGCTGCTTGATCGAGTCCTGCGCCTGCTTGTCGCCGCTGGTGCGGACATCGAGGTTGGGCATGATCAGCGCGAGCTGCCTGTCGTACCGCTTCCACTTGGCGTAGTAGGTCGGGCCCATCACGCCGGCCTGCGGGTCGCCGCCGGAGACCGTGCAGGCGATCATGAGCATCTGGTTCTCGTAGTTGCCCGGCAGGACCGCCAGCAGCTTGCCGGTCTTGTCGTCCTTGTACAGGTCGTACAGGCCCGACGAGCCGTCCATCGTCGACGTGACCTTGTCCAGACCCTCGATCGTCTTGTCAAACGGCGGGAAATCGGGGCCGGCCGGGGCCGGGGCCGGGGCGGGCACGCCCGTCATGCCGAGACCGGCGGGAACGCCCACGCACGCGAGCAGGGCGACAGCGAGTACTGATCCGGAACGGTGGGTGCGATGCATCGGCGAACTCCTGGTGAAAACCACTCTTCTTGGTGTGTTGCAGCGACCGTCGCCCCCCGCAGCAACCCTCGGTTGTGTGTCGGCTCGGACAGTCGGGCCCGATCTGTGGGCAGCATACATCGGGACCACCACAGCCCGATGCGAACACCGATGCACACCGGGCAGATTTCTGTCTGACGCCCGAGAGACCGGTTCAGTGCTCGTTCCAGTCGAACATTTTCGACCCGAGCGCAAACCCCACGATTCCCACGGTCATCAGCACCACGCACGGCAGCACCATGTCCGCCGGCCCGAAATCCCGCCAGATCGCCCCCTCCATCGCCAGAATCGACCATTTCACGGGGCTCAGGTGGCTCAGGGTGATCATCCACCCCTTCATGAACGCCAGCGGCATCATCCCGCCGCCGAGCATCGCCATCACGATCATCACCGCCCAGCCGATGCCCCCCGCAGCCGCCTCGGTCTTCCCAAGCGTCGAGAGCAGCATCATGATCCCCACGAAGCAGACCGCGATGCTGACCACGGCCGCGATCAGCAGCACGAACGAACTGGGCGACACACCGAACACCAGCGTCAGCAACAGCAGCAGAACCAGCGCCACGGTGACTGTTGTCAGAAAACACGCCAGCCCTTTCCCCAGAAGCACCGTGCTCCGCCCCATCGGCGCGGTGCGGAGGCGGGTCAGGGTGCCCTTGTTGCGCTCGGTCACCAGCGAGATGCCGAACCCCGCAGCACACCCCATGATGCCCCAGATAATCCCCTGCGGGAACGCGATCGCGTAGGGGCTCGGGCCCTCGTCGCCCACGAGCTCCACCGACCGGATCGAGACCGGGTTGAACGCCGGGCCGCCCTCACCCTCCGCCCCGTCGTCGCCCCCGAAGACGCCGGCCTCGGGCGCCTGCACCAGGAACGTGTCGAGGCTGCTCAGGAAGGTCTTGAAGATCAGTTTCTGCGCGGGGTTGAGGTCGCTGCCGTCGATCGAGGCGAGCGAGTCCTGGGCCATGGTGCGGGCGATGTCAGGATCGAGGAACAGATCCTGGAGCCGCTCGTAGGCCTTGGCCGTGACGAGCCCCTGGATCAGCCCCGCCTCGGCGGCTTTGGAGGGGTCCACGCCGAGGACGAGCTCCATCGGCTCGCCCTGGAAGATGGACGTTTCGCCGAAACCCTCGGGGACGACGATGAACGCGGTCTGGCCGCCCTTGCGGACGATCTCCTGAGCCGCGGCCCGGTCCTCCATGGTCGTGACGATGAACTGGCTCTCGGCCTCGAGCGACGCGACGAACGACGCGGACGCCTCGGTCCGGTCCTCGTCGATGACGATGATCCGCGTCCCGCTCCCTCCCCCGCCGCTCATGCTGGCGAAGATCGTGCCGAAGAAGACCGCGTAGAGGATCGGGAAAAAGAGCGTGAAGAACAGCCCGCCCTTGTCGCGGACCAGCAGCCGGAGGTCTTTGGTCGCCAGTGCCCAGATCTCGCGCATCGACTCTCCTCACGTCTCTACGAGCCCCGAGCGCACGCTCGGGAGTCTCACATCCCCGACCCGCTCCCGCCGCGCTCAGTCCCGCAAGCTCCTGCCGGTGAGATTCAGAAAGACCGTCTCCAGGTCGGGCCGATCGACGCGCACGCCCGTCGTGCTCTCGCTGGCGAGCGCCCGCTGCAGGACCGCCAGCGGCTCGGCGGTCTGCACGCGCTCCTCGCCCTCGGACCTTTCGATCCGCACGATGCTCTCCCCGCCGTGCGCGCCGATGAGGCCCTCGACCGAGTCGAGCGCCAGCAGCGCCCCCTTGTCGATCACGCCGACGCGGGAGCACAGCTTCTGGGCCTCTTCCATGTAGTGGGTGGTGTAGACGACGGTCCGGCCCTGCGCGCGCAGCTCGCGGACGATCTCGAAGATCGCGTGCCGGCTCTGCGGGTCAACGCCGGCGGTGGGCTCATCGAGCAGGACCACCTTCGGGTCGTGGACAAGCGCGCAGGCGAGGTTGACCCGCCGCTTCATGCCGCCGGAGAAACCCTTGACCCGGTCGCGCGCGCGATCGGTCAGGCCGACCAGCTCGAGCAGCTCGTCGGCGCGTCTGGTCCGGCTGGGCCCGTCGAGGCCGTAGATCGAGCCGAAGAACGTGAGGTTCTCCCGCGCGGTCATGTCGTCGTAGATCGCCAGCGACTGGGGAGCGACGCCGAGCGTGGCGCGGACGGCGGCCTCGGCGGGGTCGCCGCCGTCGATCCGGACCGTGCCCGAATCGGGCGTGAGCAGGCCGACCATCATGGCGATGGTGGTGCTCTTGCCCGCCCCGTTGGGCCCGAGCAGGCCGAAGACCTCGCCCGGCTCGATCGACAGCGAGAGCCCGTCGACCGCCGTGAGGGTGCCGAACCGCTTGCTGATGGTGTCAAGTGTGATCACGGGGAGTCCCTTCCCGGCCAAGGTTGGCCGGGAGACTGTTGGGCCTCCGGCCCCGGATCTTGCACGTCTGCCCCGCCCGGGTGGGCATTCTCGCGATCGCCCCCGCAGGCGGCCAGGACACCGGCGGCACCGGACGACGGCCGCTTATGGCTGCTGCGGTCAAGCTCTGACCAGATTCACGGGCCACCCGTGCACCGGGCCCGGCCGCCTGCGGGAACGACTGCCAGAAAGAGAGGATACGCCGCCCGACCCCGTCCGTACACTCTCTGTATGGAAGCCCCCCGAGGCCATGCCGGACACACCGCCGCCCTGCCGAAGGCCGAACCCGGCCGGGCTCCGATCGCGGCACGGGCCAACCCGGACGCCAAGTCCCGCTCGAATGTCCTGACCGCGGTGCGGATGTTCTTCCTGATTCTGGCCCTGTCGGTCCCCCTCCTGATCGCGATCCGCTTCCGCACCGGTGAGGCCGCGGCCAACCGGGGCGAGGCGCTGTTCCTCGAGAACTGGTGGTGGGTCCCGCTGGCGATCGGCGTGGCCTTCGCCGGGGCGTTCCTGGCGATCGATCTCCTGATCCCCCGCAAGAAGATCTCCACGCTCGCGGGCATCCTGCTGGGGCTCATCGGCGGCCTGCTGGCGACCGTCGCCCTCAGCTTCATCGTCGATCTCATCGCCGAGTCGTGGGACCTGAACACCTATATCCCGACCCTGATCTTCTCGGTCAAGATCCTGATCGGGATCTCGCTCTGCTATTTGGGCATCTCGACCGTGCTGCAGACCCAGGACGATTTCCGGCTGGTGATCCCCTACGTCGAGTTCGCCAAGCAGATGCGCGGCGTGCGCCCGCTGGTGCTCGACAGCTCGGCGCTGATCGACTCCCGCATCGTCGAGGTCGCCGAGACCGGCATCAGCCAGGCCCCCATCATCATCCCCCAGTTCATCGTCGAGGAGCTCCAGCGTCTCGCCGACTCGGCCGACCGGCTCAAGCGCGCGCGCGGCCGGCGCGGGCTCGAGGTCGTCACCCGCCTGCAACGCTCGGCCCTCCTCGATGTCTCCATCGACGAGAGCCCGATGCCCAGCAAGGCGGTCGACCACATGCTGGTCGACTTCGCCCGGCAGTTGCCGGGGATCATCGTCACCACCGATGTCGGGCTCGCCCAGGTCGCGGCGATCCACAGCGTGGTCACGCTCAACCTCAACGATCTTGGCAACGCGCTGCGCCCCAACGTCGTGCCGGGCGAGGTGCTGCGGGTGCAGCTCATCCGCAGGGGTGAGCAGAAGACGCAGGCGGTCGGCTACCTGCCCGACGGCACGATGGTCGTTGCCGAGGACGGGAGCGAGCACATCGGCGACAGCGTCGAAGTCACCGTCACCAGCATGCTGCAGACTTCGGCGGGCCGCATGATCTTCGGCCGCATCGGGCCGGAGCCGGCACGGACCGACCAGGCCGATCCCGACGCAATCGAACCGGCGCAGGCGATCCCCGCGGCGCCCGAAACACCCGGAGTTGGCGCAGCGGACGACTCACCTGAGCCCGATCCGGCTCGGCCCGCGCCCCAGACCGAGCCCCCGCGCGGCCCGTTCCCTCCCAAGCCGCCCTCGCGCTCGAACCGCGCGCGCAACCCGAGGCGGTGAGCGATGCCGCAGTTCCTGGTGCTCTACTCCCCCTGTCGCCCGACGCTCACCACCGACGCGACCGCGCCCGAGCAGGCCGCGATCGCCGAGCACTTCGCGTATCTGGAGCGGGCGTGCGACGCGGGCACACTCCTCCTCGCGGGGCGCACGCTCGACGAGCCCCCCCTGGGCATCGGGGTGTTCGAGGCCCCGTCCGAGAACGAGGCGAGGGCGTTTGTGGAGGCCGACCCGGCGGTGCGGAACCGAGTGTTTGCTGCGGACGTCAGACCCTACCGGGTGGCGCTTCGTGGGCGGGGGCTGGTCGGCTAGGATGACTCCGGGGACACCCGCGGCTGCCGCGACCGGCGGTGCCGCCCGTTCGGAAGGAATGCACGATGAAGTTTTTCTGGGCGTTGATCGTGGTGCTGGTGGTGGCCACGGGTGTGCTGCTGGCGATGCGTGGGAACGACCAACCGAGCGCCGCCGGCACGATGGCGACCGCCGGTGCCCCCAACGCGGGCACGCGTGAGATGGCCCCCCAGCAGATCGAGCCGGCCCCGGAAGCTGCCGACGCCGTAGAACAGGGCGTCGCGGCAGAGCCTCGGGGCATCCCGGAGACTGACGGGGCGGACGCTGCGGACGAGGGCGCCGAGGTGGTGGTCGAGGTCGGCATCCCCGAGTTGCCGGTCGATCCGGCGACGCTCGAGGGCGAGCCGGCGCCGCTGTCGGACGACACCGCCGTCGCCGGCGACGCGGCCGAGAGCGCAGCCCCCGAAGCTGCCGACGGTTCCGCCACGGCCGACGCGGACGCGGGCGAGACTGCTGCGGAAGTCGCGGACGCCGGCAACGCGCTGATGCTCAACGACCGCTACCGCGTGACCGGCGAGGGCACGGCCGAGTCGCCGTACCAGATCGACTTCGACATGCTGGTCGCGGTCGAGCAGGAGTACGCACCCAAGGAAGAGGGCAAGAAGGAGATCCCCGAGTGGATCAACGTCCTCAACGGCAAGCACGTCAACATCACCGGCTTCGTAGCGTTCCCGTTCCTGTCGGCGACGGCCAACGAGTGCATGGTGATGCTCAACCAGTGGGACGGCTGCTGCATCGGTGTGCCGCCCACGCCCTACGACGCGGTCGAGGTGCAGTTCGCCGAGCCGCTCGACCTGAACCGGGGCATCCCCAACTACGGCACGCTCAGCGGCGTCTTCCGCACCGACCCCTACCTGGTCAACGGCTGGCTCATCGGGCTCTACGTGATGGACGACGCCAAGATCATTGAGAGCGGCAGCAAGAACCAGTCGGGGTTCTAGCCCGAGCGGCACGCGATCGGTGCTGATCTGGCCGCCGCGCGGTCGGTTCGTCTTGGCGCAACCGGCGATTCTCTTTACGCTGTGGGCGGGACGACACCACGCCGTGAGGAGAGAGACCACGATGAAGTTCACCCATATCGCCGCGATGACGGTGCTCTGCGCTGCTGGCACAGCCTTCGGGCAGTGCGACCCCGTCTGGGACACCACCCCCGGAAACCCCGGCGTTGAGTCCGGCTACGCCGACCCCTCGGCCGGCTGGGACGACGGCACCGGCGAGGCCCTCTACATCGGCGGCTCGTTCGACCGCATCGGCGGGTTCGGCAACCTCCGCGGCATCGCCAAGTACGACCCGACGACCGGCGCCTACTCCAAGCTCGGCACCGGCATCTCCTACGGCAACACCAACGGGTTCATGACCAGCATCATGCCGTTCGAGGCCAACGGCGAGTCGCTGCTGGTCGTCGGCGGGTTCTTCAGCTCGGCCGGCGGCGTGGAGGACACGCAGAGCCTCGCGGCCTGGGACGGCCAGGAGTGGCGCTCGCTCGGCGCAGGCTTCGTCCCGCCGCAGGCGGTGTGGGGCATGACCATCGGCGACATCGGCGACGGCGAGAAGCTCTACTTCGGCGGCGGGTTTACCGAGATCGCCGGCGGCCCGGCCAGCGGCGTCGCGAGCTGGGACGGCCTCTCGCTTGAGGTCATCGGCGAGGGGTCCGGCATGACCGGATTCAGCCCGTTCGTCAATGAGCTGGTCACCTGGGACGACGGCGGGGGCGAGTCGCTCTTCGTCGTCGGCAGGTTCGACACCATCGACGGCGTCAACGGCACCAAGCTCGGCGCGGTCTACCGGCCCAACAGCGGCTGGGAGCCCATCGGCAGCGGGCTGGTCGCCCAGTCCAGCACCACCACGCTCGATGCCGCGATCGTCTACGACGACGGCAACGGCGAGGCGCTCTACATCGCGGGCTCGCCCTTCCGGCCCGCCAGCGGCGGCTCGTTCAACAGCGTCTACAAGTGGGACGGCACCGACTGGACCCCGGTCGGCCAGAACGTGGGCGGACGCGTCACCGCGCTCATCGAGTGGGACGACGGCACCGGGCCCGCGCTCTACATGTCCGGCACCGCGACCCCCGACGTCAACTACTTCGCGAGGCTCGAGAACGGCCAGTGGGTGCCCTACCTCGGCGGCGTCCTCGGCCCGTCGATCTCGGGCAACTTCCCGTCGGTTTTCGGGATGGGCACGTTCCAGGGCGACCTGGTCGTCTGCGGCAACTTCACACGCACCGGAGACGAGCAGAACTCCAGCGGCGTTGCGTTGGTCACCACGTGCGCATCTGACTGCATCGCCGACTTCAACGGCGACGAGGTGGTCGATACCCGCGACGTGCTGGCCTTCCTGAACGCCTGGAACGCCGAGGATGAGTCCGCGGACATCGACGGCAACGGCCTGATCGACACCCGCGACGTGCTCGCGTTCCTGAACCTCTGGAACGCCGGCTGCTGAACCGGGCCGCGGCGCAAACGACATCCGGACCGGCCCGTCTCGTGGACATCCCTCCGGCCTGATGTCTATAATGGACCTACATGTGCACTTTGCGGTCCATCCGGAAACGGGTCAGGCGGGCGGTTGCGCGAGTCGCGCTGTGCGGCTGGATCCTGGCGTTCGTGATGGGCGTGCAGGGCTGGTCGCTCGGCGGGAGCGGGCTTTATGCGGGGGCGGGGCGGTCGATGTGGTCGCCCTGCGGCTCGGCGATGTGTGCCTGCCCGCCGGAGACGCTCGGCGTTCACACCGGTCACGAGCCGCGCGTCTCGACCGAGACCCTCGCCTGCTGCCCCCTCGGTGAGGCCGCGGCCGGGACCGAGGAGATCGCCTCGACCGACACCGGCTTCCCGCTCTTCGTCGCCTTCGGGCACGAGCGCCGCGACGAGAGCAACACGTCTCCCATCCCCGAGAGCCTCGTGCTGCAACTGCCGCCGGCTGTCGGGAAGCTGGGGCCGGTAGACACCGAGACCGGGCGTCTGCCCGTCAGTGCGCCGCGGCTGGCGTCGTCGGCGACGCTCGAGGTGCCCGCGCCGCCTCCCCGGGCCTGAGCCGCCCTCTCCCACGCTGCCGAGTTGTCCCGGAACCGATCCGTACGGACGCGCCACGTGCGCGGCCGGGGAGGCCCCATCATGTCTCTGCCTTCGAAACTGCGCCGCGCGTGCGGCGGGTGCCGAGCGTTCACGCTGATCGAACTGCTGGTCGTCATCGCGATCATCGCGATGCTGATCGGGATCCTGCTCCCTGCGCTGGGCAAGGCACGCGATGCCGCCCGGGGCGTCGAGTGCATCAGCCTCGCGCGCGATCTCGCGGCGGCGTCGGCGTTCTACTCGCAGGCCAACAACGAGGCCTTCGCCCGCTCCCAGCACTCGGCGGGTGCGTACCGGGCGGGCGCCTGGGAGCAGATCCACTACGCCTACTTCACCGACCGCGAGTACAACTACGACTCCGGCGGCCCCTGGTGGGACGACCAGTCGTGGTGGCGCACGGTGCAGGAGCACTACCAGTGCCCCTTCGACCGACGCGACAACCCGGCGTACCGCGGCGGCCTGCCCTTCCCGGTGCCCTCGCTCAGCTACGGGCAGAACGTCTACTTCGAGCTGCGTGCCGAAGAGATCGACCCCGATCGCTGGCAGGGCAGGCGGGCGGCACCCTACAGGCGGCTCTCGGCGATCCAGACCCCGTCGGCGACAGTGCTCTTTGCCGAACTGAAGGACACCAGTCTGACCGACCACATCATGGCCCATTTCTGGGTCCTCAACAGCGCCACGCCCGAGCAGGACGTCACCCGTCACGGCTCGGGCACGGGCGTGGTCTATGTCGACGGCCACGCCAAAGAGGCGGGCATGCTCGACAACTTCGACCCCGAGCGCGGGGTCGATCGTTGGAACCCCGCGACCGCGCACTAGCGCGTGCCGCGGCTCCATGTTCTTTGCACACCCACGGCCCGACGCGATCCGTCGGGCCAATCACGAAAGCGATGTTTCACATGAACACCACCATCCGCACCACGATGCTCCTCACCGCCGCGGCCTGCACCGCGGCCTCGGCGCAGGTCTGGCCCCAGGTCGAGGGCAGCATGAAGCACGTCTTTGTCACCGTCGAGAACCAGGTGCTCGCAGTTGAGCTCGACGGCGACGCCGACGAGGTCATGCAGATGCTGCGCTATCCCGGCGAGGAGTACTTTGCGCCGGCCGACGTGCTCGACGACACCTACTACAACAGCCGCTACGGCTGGCTCTCCGGCGGCTTCATCGACCTGCCGCAGGGCGCCGGAATCTTCGTCCGCACCGTCTCGTCCGACGCCGGGCTCAGCGTCTATGAAGGCGGGATGCGCATGATGCGCGAATCGCACACCTACGCCCCGATCCTGGGGACCGCCGGCAGCAACGATGTCTGGCAATGGGGCGGGACCATGGTCCACAACTGGTACGCCGCGGACGTCCCCGGGGCGTACGCCGCGACCTATGAGGTCTACGTGGGTGACGCAGCGACGGGCGAAGCGCTCTCGGGCTACGTCTCCGACCAGGTCACGCTCGTCTTCAACGCCGTCCCGGCACCGGGCGCGCTCGCGCTGCTCGGGTTGGGATCGCTCGGTGCGGTGCGCCGTCGCCGCGAGGGAGGCCTGCGATGAACCGTGCGGCACTGCACACGATCGTCTGCGGCACGCTTGCCGGCGCGGCGCTGGCCCAGGCCCCGAAGATGGGCGGAGAGATGAGCCACGTGCTCGTCTCGCTCTACCAGCAACAGATCTACATCTCGCTGGAGCAGCCCGATGAACTGCCGCTGACGATGCGGAACTATCACGAACGCTACAGCGGCAACGCCGGCGTGCTCGACCGCTCGGGCTACAACGCCCAGTTCGGGTGGCTGGCCAACGGCTTTATCAGCCTGCCCTCCGACGCGGCGATGTGGATCGAATCGCTCGACCAGACGCCGGGCCTCCGGGCGTTCGAGCAGGGCACGTTCGCGCCGATCTTCGGCACGTCGGGCTCGTCGACGCTGTGGGAATGGGACGGCTCGATGGTCCACAACTGGTACAGCGCGTTTGCGATCGGCGACTACACCGCGACCTACCGCGTCTTCGTCGGTGAGCTCGACGGCTCGCCCTACCCGGGATACACCGGCGGCCAGATCACGCTCGGCTGGACGTATCCCGCTGGCGGTCTCGACTCGACCGGCGGGATGTTCGCCGACGTGCGCGCGGTGCGGCAGGTCCCCGCGCCGGGCGCATCGCTCGTCATCGCAGCAGCAGGGGTGTTCGGCGTCCGCCGCCGGCGAGAGCGCGGCGCTTAGACGGGCCCCGCCCGCACCATCACACAACCACCCGCGGGGGCGGCCGCACGGTCGTCCCCGTTTCTTTGCGCGCGCGGCACTGTTTGTGTGTTACTGCTTCAGGAAGTTGGCCAGCAGCTTCGGGCCCTCGTCGGTGAGGAAGCTCTCGGGGTGAAACTGCACGCCCTCGAGCGGCGCGGTGTGCGGCTCGCCCTTGCCCCACTCGCGCCGGAGGCCCATGACCACCCGCTGCGGCACGGGCTCGCCCCCGCCGGCCTCGGGTTCGACAAGGTCCTCGGCCCAGGCGCTGGCGACCCAGCCCCCCTCGCCCGGCGGCGGCGGTGCGGGCACCGTCCTGGCCAACACCACCAGCGAGTGGTACCGCGTCGCGGTGAAGGGATCGCTGAGCCCGGCGAAGACGCCCTGCCCGTCGTGGTAGACCGGGCTGGTCTTGCCGTGGACCTGGATCGCGTGGCGCGAGACGGTCATGCCGTGCAGCTCGCCCATGCACTGGTGCCCGAGACAGACGCCGAGGATCGGCACCCGCCCGGCAAACCGCTCGATGATCGCGGGCGAGACGCCGGCCTCTTTGGGCGTGCAGGGGCCGGGGGAGATGATGATGCGGGACGGGCCGCGCCCGTGGTCGAGTGCCGCGGCCTCGTCGGGGGTGATCTTATCGTTACGGACCACGACCAAGCTCTCGCCAATCACCAGCGACGGCTCGATCTCGCCGAGCCGCTGGACGAGGTTCCAGGTGAACGAGTCGTAGTTGTCGATGAGCAGGATCATGAGCGGCAAGGATAGGTGCGGCACGCGGGGAAGACTCGTGTGGGATGGCCCCCCCGAGTGGGGCTGGGGGGGGTGAAAACGGGGTCGGCCCCCCACCAAACCCCCACCCCGGGGGCAGCCCCCAAGCGTGGCCGCCCCACGCGTGGGGGTGGGTGTGTGTGCGCCCGGGGGGGGACCCCCCGCCCACCGCGCCCACGGTGGGGGAAGGCCACACTGGTTCCCGACAGAACCCGGGCTTCATCCGACGTCAGGCCCGGCTGACCTCGACCTTGCCGCCGGCCACGTCCTTGATCGCCAGGCCCCGGGCGGCGAGTTGGTCGCGGATGGCGTCGGCGCGGGGGAAGTCCTTGGCCTTCTTGGCGTCGCGGCGTTCGGCGAGGAGCGTCTCGACCTCGGCCGAGGGTTCGACACCGGTGAACAGCCCGATCTCGGTCTGCGTCGCGGCGGCCTGCGCCAGGCCCAGCACGCCGAGCACCGCGTCGATCTCACGCATCGCCGCGGCATCGGCCCGGGTCGGGGTTTCGAGCGAACCTGCCCAGCGGTTGAGCGCGCCGAGCGCACCTGCGATGTTGAGATCATCCATCATGGCGTCGGCGAAATCGGCGAGCATCGTGTCGGGGCGCGCACCCTCATCGCCGGACGCCTCGCCGGAGGCGACCACCCGCCGCCACCGCTCGACCATACGTGCCGAGTCTTTGAGCCCCTGCTCGGTGAAGTTCGCGTTGGCCCGGTAGTGCGTCTTGAGCAGCTCGAGCCGCACGGCCGCGGGCTCGTGCCCCTTGGCGAAGAGGTCGCGGGCGGTAAAGAAGTTGCCCTTGCTCTTGGACATCTTCTCGCCCTCGACGAGCAGGAAGCGGGCGTGGAACCAGTGGCGGGCGAAGCGCTCGCCGCCGGTGCACGCGCAGCTCTGGGCTCGCTCGCACTCGTGGTGAGGGAAGATGTTGTCCTCGCCGCCGGAGTGCAGGTCGATCTCGAACCCGCCGTCGGGCTGGGCGAAGACGCGGTCGAGCCCGCCGGGGACGAGGCGATCGAGGCTCATCACCGAGCACTCGATGTGCCAGCCGGGATAGCCCGCGCCCCACGGCGAGTCCCACTTCATCAGGTGCGAGGCGTCGGCCTTCCAGAGCAGGAAGTCGGCGGGGTGGCGCTTGCTGGCCTGGTTCTCGGCGCTGACGCGCCCGCCCGCCCCGCCGCGGAGCTCGTCCAGCGAGTTGCCGCTGAGCGTGCCGTAGGAGGAGAACTTCTCTACGTCGAAGTAGACCGCGTCGCCGGCCTGGTAGGCAAAGCCGCGCTCGATCAGCCGCTCGATCATGGCGATCATGCCCGGTACGTTGTTGGTCGCGCGGGGCAGCAGGGTCGGGTCTTTCGCGGCCTCGATCGCGACCTTGAGACCGAGCTTCGTCGCGTCCTCGACAAAGCGGGCGGCGTAGAAATCGGCGATCGACCGCGGGTCGCGCGGGTCGACCGAGGCTTCGGCGTGGGCGGTGCCGGCCTTTTTCGACTCGAGCAGCCGCCGCTCGGCGGCCTGCATCTTGTCCTCGCCGCCGCCGTCGGCGTTGTCGTCGTCGGTCATGTGGCCGACGTCGGTGATGTTCATCACGTGCACGACCCTGCGACCTTTGGCTCGCTCGGCCTCGGGGCGCTCGTCGTTGGCGAGAACGCACAGCGGGCTCTCGATCCAGCGGCGCAGCAGATCCGCAGCCAGGAACGACCGAAAGTTGCCGATGTGGGCGTCGTCGTAGACCGTCGGGCCGCAGGTGTAGAACGTCACGCTCGCCGGATCGGCGGGGGTGAAGGGCTCGACGGTGCGGGTGAGTGTGTTGTAGAGCTGCAGCGGCATGGGGGCAATGGTACGCGCCGGCGCGGGCCAAACGGCCACACCGACGCGACGGCCCGCCGCCGACCCTCTACTTGGCCATCACGCGGTCCTGCGGGTCGGAGGGGCCGCTGTCGGGATCCTGCGCCGGCGGGGCTCCGACGCGGACCCGGACCACTCGCGTGGGCTCGGCGTCGAGCACCTCGACGGCCAGCCCGTCGGTGACGAACGACTCGCCCGCAGCGGGGATGCGTCCCAGATGCACGGTCACGAACCCGCTGACGGTGTCGTAGTCCTCGTGGTCGGGGATCTCGAGCTTGAGCGACTCCAGCTCGTCGTTGGCGTCGTCCACGTTCATGCGGGCATCGATCACGGCGGTGCGTGCCTCGGTGTCGATGATGACCTCGGGCGCGCCCTGCGTGGGGTCCTCGTACTCGTCCTGGATCTCGCCGAAGATCTCCTCGACGATGTCCTCGAAGGTCACGAGCCCGGCGGTGCCGCCGTACTCGTCGATCACCATCGCGATGTGGACCTGCTGGGCGAGCAGCTCGGCCATCAGCTCGCGGACGGTCTTGGTCTCGGGCACGAACACCGCCGGACGCAGGATCTCCTCGAGTCTGAACTCGGGGCTGACATCCGGCGAGCTCATCCAGCGGAGCAGGTCCTTGGCGTAGAGGATGCCGGCGAGATGGTCGAGGTTCTCGCGGTAGACCGGGATGCGGCTGTGCCCGCCGTCGCGGACGTAGGCCTTGACCACCTCGAGGTCGTCGGTGTAGGCCAGCGCCTTGATCTCGGTGCGGGGGGTCATGATCTGTTCGACGGAGGTCGAGCGGAACTCGACGACCGCCTCGATCATGTCCTGCTCGGTCTCGTCGAACTGGCCCTCGGCGCGGCCCTCCTCGACCACGCTGAGCAGCTCGGCCTCCAGCACCTCGGCCTCACGCTCGGCGTCGACCTTGGCCAGACGGCGCACGATCTCGTCCACCAGACGGCTCACGCCCAGCACCGGCGTCGCCAGCACGTAGACCGCCCGCACCAGCCACGCGAGCCGCAGCACGAGCGTCTCGCCCGCGTGCTCGGCGATGCTGCTCGGGACGATGAACGCGAACAGCCAGAGCGCGATCGACGCGATGGACAGGGTCAGCACGATGTGCAGCGTCGAGGGCGAGGACGAGACGGTCGCCGGGTCGGCCGCGGCCAGCGCCCCGGGCTGGGAGATCCAGAACAGCAGCCCCACCACCACCAGCAGGGTCGAGATCACGCGCGGGAGCCCGATCGCGACGCCGTGCCCGTCGATGTCGGCCAGGATCCGCTCGACCCGCCGCTGCAGCGCAGGCTTGCCGCTGTCCTCGGCCATGTCCTGAAGTGTGGTGCGAACGATCGTGCGCAGGGCCATGTGCAGCGTCGCGAACAGCGCCGCGGCGAACAACGCCACGAGCGTGATGAGAAAGCCCGTCGTGGCGCTCACTGGATGGACTCCTTGGCCTGGCCGCTCGTCGGGGCGTCCTCGCGGCTCGCGGCTGCGAAGATCGGGCCGACGCCCGCCGCCTCCAGCAACCGGTCTTCCTCAGCGTGCATTCTCGCAGCGTCGGCCTCGGTGTGGTCGTCGTGCCCGAGGCAGTGCAGCACGCCGTGGACGGTGTAGAGCAGAAGCTCGTGCTCGGGCCGGAGGCCCCGACCGGCCGCCTGGCGGGAGGCCTCGTCGAAGCACAGGAGCAGATCGACGTCCAGCGGCAGGCCGTCATGCTCGCGCAGGTCGAAGGTCAGGACATCGGTCGTGCCCGGGATGTCGAGCCACTGCATGTGGGCCTCGGCCATCTCGTCGTCGCCGACGATGCGGCCGCGGACCTCGCCGCCGAGGATCGCCACGGGCACGAGCGCCGCGGCTGCGGTCGAAACGAGCCACTCCCGCCGGGCCGGGTCGAGCAGGCGGTCGTCGTCAGAAATCTCGATGTGCAGGATGGCGCGACGGTCCCCCGGACTGGGAGGCTCGATGCACTGCGACGCGTCGTCTTCCATCGGTGTGCGGTCTCGGGCGTCCACTGCCGGACGCGGGCGGGCGGCTCTCGCACCCTGCGAGGCCGCCACAGCAATCAGACTCTACCGTCTCAAAGGGCCGAGTCCAACAAACGCCGGTGCCGCGGCCCGCGACCGGGCGGTCCCGGCGGGGATTATTCGGACCCCTCAGCCCTTCAGACGCGTCGCCGTGCGAACGGTGGCATCGACAACCGCCCGGACCGCCTTGGCCTTGGCAGGATCGGCCATCGAGCCGTCGGGGTTGAACGCCTCGTGGGCTCCGCCGAGGGCGAACTGGGCCGGGACCACGTGGGTGCCGATGCCGCCGAGGATCGCCCGGACGTGCACCAGGCCCCGGAGCCCGCCCAGGCCGCCCGGCGACGCCCCGAACAGCCCCGCCACCTTGCCGTCGAAGCAGGCCAGCTTGGCCTCGCCCTCGCGGGGCCGGCTGAGCCAGTCGATCGTGTTCTTCAGCAGCGGCGTGATCGAGCCGTTGTACTCCGGGCAACTCACCAGAAACCCGTCGTGGGCCTTGAACAGGTCCTTGAGCTTCAGCGCGTTGGCCGGGAGGCCCTCGGCGGCCTCGAGGTCCTCGTCCATGATCGGCATGGGATACTCGGCGAGCTCGAGCAGCGTGACCTCGGCACCAGCGTCCCTGGCCATGCTGGCTGCGGCGGCGGCGAGCTTGCGGTTCCACGATTCGCGGCGGGTGCTGCCGGCGAAGACGATCAATCGGGGTGAGGGCATAGCGAGGGGTCTCCTGCTCGTGCATCCGAGCGTTCGCTCGGTGTAGATGCGGGGATGTCGTGACGGTCTGCACGGATGCTAGCGGCAGACGCCCCGGCCGGTCGGGACGCGGCATCCGCGTGCCGTTCCCGCTCATCTCGCCCGACGGCGGGTCTCCACGAGATCGACCAGCCACGACGAGAAGGGCACTCCCGAGCGCTTGAGCACGCCGGCGGGCCACCGCTGCGCGCGCAGCGTCTTCATCAACCGGGCCGGGGCGTGGCGGTAGGGCCGCTTGCCGAGGATCCACTTCCACGAGCCGCGGAAGTGGTAGCGGGAGACCTGGAACACACCGAAGCTCTCGACGTGCGAGTAGTCCAGATACGCCGTCGCCTCGGCGCGGGTGGGGTAGAGCACGTACCGGCGCACGCGGTCCACGATCGCCGGTCGCAGGTCGGCCGCAGCGGTCTGGAGCGCCTCGGGGGTGTCGAGATAGTCGCTGAGATAGTCGTTGATGCCCTGCCAGACCTCACGGAACTTGCCGCGGAAATTGCGGGACTCCTCTGCTTCGACCTGCGCCTCTGCGTGCACCCAGCCCCTCCGGTCGCGGTGGTAGCCGGCGACGGTGCCGTGGGGGGCGGTGGCGAACATCTCGAAAACCGAGTTGTGCGTGAGCAGGCACTCGCTCATCCAGTCGCCGACACGCGTGTCGCAGTAGAACCCGTGCCTGGTCGAGCCGGGCTCATCCATCGCGGGCATGTGGTCGAGACCGAAGTAGATGCCGTGGATCTCGGGGCAGTCGTCGCGTCCGCGCACGGCGCGGTGCAGATTGGTCTGGATCGAGCCCTTCCAGCCGATGTCCACCAGCGCCACGCGCCCGGCATCAAAGAACCCGCGCTGCTGCAGGTACCCGGTCAGGTTGCCGCGAAGCTCGTCGCGGTGCAGCTCGAACGCCCGCTGCACGTGGGGGTCGTCCACGAAGCTGCTGAACTCCGGGTGCGCGCGCGGGCGGCGGATGGGCTTGTCCGGGTCGGTCAGGCCGTGCCGGGCCGCGAGATGGAAGAACACGTCCTCGGGCAGGCACAGGTTCTTGAGCAGCCGCCGGAGCGACTGGCCGGGGTACTGCTGCCAGATCCTCGCGATCTCCGGCTGGGTGAATCCGTCCATGCTCGCCAGAAAGCTGAGCCGGCGGTTGACCGCCAGATACGTCCCGCGGGGCTTGTGCTGTCGCACGCCCAGTGCCGCGGCGATGCGGTGGTACATCCGCATGAACATCCACCCCTCGCGGCTGAGGAAATAGACCCGGTCGAACGACTCGGCGTGCTCGACGATGTGCCTCGCAAAGGCGATGTACGCCGGGGCGAGCGAGAGCCCGAGCTGGTAGTGCGGGTTGCGGGTGTGAGCCGCGTCGGTCTTGACCTCCCGCGGATCGGACTCGATCGCGTGGAGCGCCTTCTCGCCGGCCCAATAGGGGTTGTTCCGGGCCAGCCGCTCGCGCAGCGCCACCCGCACGCCCACCGCCCCGCGCAGCGGCGGGGCACCGACGGGCTCGACAACCGATGCTGCGGGCACAAGACGGAGCACGCCGGACCCGGGCTGGTTGGGGACTTCCACCTCGACAGGCTCGGCTCTGGCGGCGGCGTGGGCGTTCATCGGCGGCCCTCCGCCGGGGCGGGTCTCATGCCGCAGACCAGCGCGACGACCGCGCCGGCACACCGGAACGGGGCGGCCAGGAGCCACGCCGAGGCCCGCAGCCCGCGGACCCCCAGCACCCGGACCAGCGGCCCGGGCAGCCGATCGGCCAGCGAGACCGCCAGTTGCTCGACAAGGGTGGGCTGGGCGAGCGGCCCGCTGGCATCCACCAGCGCGTGCATCCTCGGGCCTCCGGGCGCGGCGCGACCGGCCCGCCAGCGGCTGTAGGCCGCGGCGGAACTCCGTCTTGCGATGACTGCCCAGAGGCTTCCCCGAACCATGGCTGACTATAAGCCCGCCCCCCGCCGGGTTGTTCCCTCTCGCCGATGGCGTCTCACCCCCCGGCGGTGTCCCTGTTGGCGAACTCCCGGCTACAGTTGGCGCGAACCCCGTTCTGGTGGCCCCAAGCCTTTTTGAGCCGCCCGAAACCGCACGGAAGGGTAAACGGATGCCGTACACGCTCAAGCCCGAGCAGGGCTTCACCGTCGATGCTGACAACACCGAGTATCTCGGCGGCCACGTCGACACCGGCGATCGGTGGGTGCTCAACTTCGGTCCGCAGCACCCGGCGACGCACACGACGCTCCGCCTCGTGCTTGAGCTGGACGGCGAGCGCATCGCCCGGTGCACGCCGCACATCGGCTACCTGCACTCCGGCTTTGAGAAGCTCGGCGAGCATCTGGACTACAACCAGTACGTCTCGATCACGAGCCGCATGAACTACCTGAGCTCGATCTCCAACAACATCTGTTGGCACCACACCATCGAGAAGCTGCTGGGGATCGAGATCAACGCCCGGTGCAAGGTGCTGCGGACGATCATGGCCGAGATCGGCCGGATCCAGGACCACCTGCTCTGCATCGGCGCGGCCGCGCTCGACCTCGGGGCGTTCACCGGTTTCCTCTACGCCTTCAACTCACGCGAGGCGTCGTACGACATCTACGACTACATCGCCGGCCAGCGTTACCACCCGGACTGGACCCGCGTCGGCGGCCTGATGCAGGACCTGCCCGACGAAGAACAGTTCAAGCGGATCATCAAGAACTTCCTGTACAACGACGTGCTCAAGGCCGTCGGTGATCTCGAATCGCTCGTCCTCCGCAACCGCATCTTCATGGACCGCACGCAGGGCATCGGCATCATCTCGGGTGACGAGGCCACCGCGTGGTCGATGTCGGGCCCGCTCGCCCGCGCCAGCGGCGTCAAGCGCGACCTCCGCAAGGACATGCCCTACCTCTGCTACGCCGACAACTGGGACGGCGAGGGCGCCGAGGCGGTCAAGTTCAGCGTGCCCATCGCCCAGGACGGCGACGTCTACTCCCGCTTCCTGGTCCGCGCCGAAGAGATCAAGCAGGCCGTCAAGATCATCGAGCAGCTCATCGACAACATCCCCGGCGGCTCGCCGAATGTCGGCGTCGATTCCAAGGTCGTCAAGCCACCGAAGGGCGAGGTGTACGGCTCGATCGAGGGCCTCATCCAGCACTTCGAGCTCATCATGACCAACCGCGGCTGGGAGGTCCCCGTCGGCGAGGTCTACGGCGCACAGGAAACCGCCAACGGCGAGCTCGGCTTCTACGTCGTCGCCGACGGCACCAGCCGGGCCTTCCGCGCCCGCACCCGCCCGCCGAGCTTCATCAACTATCAGGTCATCGCCAAGCTGCTCGAGGGCCACATGCTGGCCGACACGGTGGCGGTGCTGGGGTCGCTGAATGTGGTGGCGGCAGAGCTGGATCGGTAACACCGGGCGGACCCGGTCTCGCCGGTGCGTCGGTTTCGGTCCAAGCCGGGACTCGATCCGGCCGATATCCTCCGAGTGACCAGCCCCGCTCCGGCGGCGGCCCTGCTCCGGAGGATGACCATGCCACGCCCACGACCTTTCGCCACACTCACCCTTGCTGCAGCGTTGGCCCTGCCGATGCTCGCGGGCGGGTGCTACAGCTACAACACCCACGTCCACAACGCGTCGAACCAGAGCGTGCAGGTGAGCATCCTCAAGGGCCGATATCAGCGCGAGATCGGCAGCGCGGTGCTCGCGCCCGGCGGCAGCGTGGGCTGGCGCGGCGCGACCAACGGGCCGGTCCTCGCCCAGGTCACCGCCGAGGGGGTCGTCCACGACGTCTCGCTGCCACGCCGGTCGCTCACATCGATCGATGTCTGGGGCCAGGAGGTCAGCGTGACCATCGCCGGCGTGGAGCAGGCCGAGGCCGCCCCGGCCGACACCTCGACCGAAGCCCCCGCCGAGACCCCGTCAGAGAATGATTGGGAGCCCGACGACGGTGCCGACGCGGAGCCCGCGGCCGGCGACACCGAGATGATCGACCTCATCGAATCGGACAACTAAGCCCCGCCACCGAATGCCCCCTGCCGCCGGAGAACGACCCATGCCCCGCACCGCTTCCCGCATCCTCGCACCGCTCGCGCTCCTGTCGTGCCTGGGCCTCTCGGCCTGCGCGACACTGACCGGCGGCAACCCCAAGACCGAGATGCTCGTCGCCAACCACACCAGCGGCCCGATCATGGTGAACTATCTCCAGAACGAGGAGAACGGCGACCCGACCACCATCGGTGTTGATCAGGAGGTCCAGCCCAACAGCACGATCCGCTACAGCGGCAAGGCCGGCGACACCGTGACGGTCTACGCCGCGAACGAGCCGCCGCTGACGCTGGTCTTCGCTCGACGCAGCCAGGTGGTCAAGGTGTCGGAGTCCTCCGAGGGCGTGGCGGTCAACGTCAAGCAGGGATACACCGACCCGAACCGGCACTGAGCCGCGCAGGACCGGCCGCGATCGCACCAACCAGCACTCTCACGAGCCCCGAGCGCAAGCTCGGGGTCTTTCTTTGACGATCGAATCCCGCAGGTGCCGTGCCTCGTCCCGTAGGGCGACGCACGAGCCGCAGGAGCCGAAGTTCCCGAGCTTGCGCTCGGGGCTCGTCTGTGTGTCAATCAAGGTTCCTGAGAGCTACTCGACCGTCACGCTCTTGGCGAGGTTGCGGGGCTTGTCCACATCGTGCCCGCGCAGCACCGCGGCGTGGTAGGCCATGAGCTGCAGCGGCACCACCGCGAGCATCGGGCTCAGGAACTCCTCGCACTCGGGGATGTAGAGCACCTCTTCGGCGATCTTGGCGATCTCGGTGTCACCCTCCGTCGCGACGGCGATGACGTGCCCGCCGCGGGAGCGGACCTCGGCGATGTTGCTCATCACCTTCTCGTACTGGCGTCCCTGGTTGGCGATGAAGACGGCGGGCATGCCGTCGTCGATGAGGGCGATGGGGCCGTGCTTCATCTCGGCCGCGGGCATGCCCTCGGCGTGGATGTAGCTGATTTCCTTGAGCTTGAGGGCACCCTCGAGGGCCGTGGGGTAGTTGTATCCCCTGCCGAGGAAGAGCCAGTTGTCGCGGTCGACGTAGCGTTCGGTGACCTGTCGGACGCGGTCGTTGGTCTCGAGCGCGCGCGCGATCTTGTCGGGGACGGCCTCAAGCTGGGTGAGGCACCGGGCGCAGACGTCCGGTGACATGAACCGGCGGCGGGCCATGTAGAGCGCCAGCATCGTGAGCACCATGACCTGGCCGGTGAACGCCTTGGTGCTGGCGACACCGATCTCCGGGCCGACGCGGAGGTAGACCCCGGCGTCGGTCTCGCGGGCCATGGTCGAGCCGACGACGTTGACCACGCCGAGGGCCAGAGCCCCGCGGTCCTTGGCCTCGATCACGGCGCTGAGCGTGTCGGCGGTCTCGCCGGACTGGCTGACGCCGACGACGACGGTGTTCTCCTCGATGATCGGGTTGCGGTAGCGGAACTCGCTGCCGAACTCGACCTCGGCGGAGATCTTGGCCAGGTCCTCGAGCAGGTACTCCCCGATCATCGCCGAGTGCAGGGCGGTGCCCTGGGCCGTCAGGATGAACCGACGGGCCTTGACCAGTTCCTTCGAGAAGTTGGCCAGCCCGCCGAGCACGACGCGCCCCTCGTTGCGGTCGATCCGCCCGCGGAGTGTCGTCGCCAGGACCTTCGGCTGCTCGAAGATCTCCTTCTGCATGAAGTGGCTGAAGGTGCCCAGCTCGATCTGCTCGAGGTCGAGCTCGAGCTGGCTGATCTTGGGCGTCACCGGCGTGTCGTCGATCGTGCTGGTGCGGAATCCCTCGCGGGTGATCCGCACGACGTTGTAGTCGGCCAGCGGGAAGGCCTGGCTGGTGTGGGCGACGATGGCCGAGGCGTCGGACGCGACGACGTACTCGCCGTTGCCCACGCCGACCATCAGCGGCGAGCCCTTGCGGGCGACGACGAGCGTGCCCGGCTCCTTCTCGCAGATCACCGCGATCGCGTAGGCCCCGGTGACCTCGCGGAGCGCCGCCTTGACCGCGCGCTCGAGATCGTCCTCGTAGAGCTCGCCGATCAGCATCGCGAGCACCTCGGTGTCGGTCTCGCTGGTGAAGGTGTGGCCCCGCTCCTCGAGGTAGGTGCGGAGCGACGAGTAGTTCTCGATAATCCCGTTGTGGACCATCGCGATGCCGTTGCGGTCGTCGCGGTGCGGGTGGCAGTTGGCCTCGGTCACGCCGCCGTGGGTGGCCCACCGGGTGTGGGCGATGCCCAGCGAGCCGGCGAACCCGCCGGACTCCTGCAGCCGCTCCTCCAGCTCACTGACCCGGCCCACCGAGCGGGCCACGTGCAGCACGCCGCCCTCGATGGTCGCGATCCCCGCCGAGTCGTACCCGCGGTACTCCAGCCGCTTGAGACCCTCGATCAGGAGCGGCTCGGCCGTCCGGCCTCCGATATACGCCACGATTCCGCACATGCCTCGCCTCCAGGAGCGGCCGGCCCGCAGCCCGCCGCGTAACGGCGTTGCCGGCCCCTCACCGCTTCCTCACGGTTCATCGGGCCGAGCAGACCCCACGGTCCACGGCAACGCGGTGGTTCTACGCGTCCGCGGAGACGCCCGATCGGTCGTCCTCTAAACAATCGACACAATCGTGTCCGCGGGCACGCCCGCGAGGCGCCGGTGGCCAACCTTTTTATCCGGACGTGGGCGCACGGGGCAACGCTCAGTTGCGGGCGGGCAGATCGCCGCCCGGGGCCTCGTGCCCGGACGCATCGAGCCGGTCCCGCAGCTGGGCGATCGCGAGTTCGGCACCGGTTCTGCCCCTGAACAGGCGGAGAATCAGGAGGATCTCGTCGGCCCGCTCGATCGGCTTGCTGTCCATGATCCAGAGCGTGCCGATCGGGCGTCCGAGCTGATCGTCCACCCGGACCCCCACGTACCCCCGCACCCCGATCGCCCGGCCGACCTGCCAATCGGGGAACCGGCTCAGGATGTCGTCGGCGATGACGACCTCCCGCTCCTGAAGCGTGGCCCCGCACGGCGAGACGCTCGCGACACACTCGATCTGGCCGAGGAGCTCGCTGTGCTCGGCGACGCAGATGGCGGTGAGCAGGTCGCTCCGCGGCGTGGGCTCGGTCATGCCGGCCCAGCGCACGTCGAGCACGGTGGTCAGCGCCTTGGCGAGCTCGGTGAAGAACTCGTGCTGTCCCGCGCGCGCAACGCGGCTGTCGAGCGCGCGGATGAGGTCCAGCGTGTGCCCCTTGAGCTCGAGCTCCGACGCCGGCAGCTCGGGCGCGTCGGCGCCCGATGCGCCGAGCAGATCCAGATCGGTCACGGCCCGGATCATCGCGACGCGGTTGCGCACGTCGAGCTTCTGGTAGACCGAGCGGAGATGGTTCTCGATGGTCCGCGGGCTGCGGCAGAGCCGGTTGGCGACCTCGCGGTTGGACAGGCCCTGCGCGACCAGTTCGACAACCTCACGCTCGCGCGGTGTCAACTCAAGCCGCGGATCCTCGTGATCGCCCTGACCACTCTGCACATGGACGCGTCGGTTCGGCAAGTTCGACTCCCGCGGCACCCGGCCGCCGCAGTGATAGTACGCGGAATGTAAGAGTTGAGAAGGCCCGCCGCCCGCGCATGTCGCGCCGCCGTGCGCTTCTCCGGCGGCCAAGGTCTAACGCCCGGCGAAGGGTTCCAGCACAAACAGGGCGTACCCGCCGTCTGTCGCTTCAACGACATCGCCCTCCTCGTCGACGGACGCGACAACACGCATCCCGGCGCGACCGAGGAGGTCGTGCCACTGCGACAGGTTGTACGTACGGAGTGCAAACGACGAGTCGCGGTGCTCGGTGCCGCCGGGCCGCTCGATCACAAGGTGGTTGATCACTTGTTCGGCTCGCGTATGCAGGTTGCCTTCCGTTCGTGGGGGAATGTACTGCGCCACCTGCGTCACGCCGAGCGAGCCCCGCCTTCCGGTCCAGACGTCCTCGGTCGGGGGCTCGTTGCCGTAGGCGGTCAGGCTGAGCCCGACGACGTAGACCCCGCCCGGCGCCAGGACCTTCGCGACCTCCGCGAAGTGCGCGCACATGGTCTTGTCGCTCGGGAGGTGCCGGATGGTGTTGATGAGGTTGAAGGCCATCGTGATGCTGCGCGCACCGACGCGGCCGGCGAAGTCGGTCATGTCGGCGACGAAGAACTCGCTGGCGCCGTAGTCGGGCTCGCCCGAGGGCGCGCGCGCCGTGGCGAACTCGATCATGCCCTCGAGCAGGTCAAAGCCGACGACGTCGGTCCCGCGTCGAGCGGCGGCGTGCAGGTAGCGCCCCGTGCCGCAGGCCGGCTCGAGCCAACGCCGGCGGCGCGCGCGCAGCTTCTCGGGGACAAACCGCCGCTCGATCATCTCGAGCCCGGCGACCTCCGCGGCGGTGCCCGGCGCGTGGAGCACGTCGTAGACCAGCGCGTCGTCATAGAAGCCTGAGCGGGCATTGGCCATGGCTCTGAGCGTAGCCGCGGCGATGTGCGGCGGTCAGCCGTTGAGCTCGTCCCGCACGCGTTCGAGCAGGCGCTTGGTGGCGAGGATGCCCTCGTCCTCGCCGAGCGTCTCGCCCTCGTACTCGATCCCCACGCGGCCGCGATAGCCGGCGTCGAGCACGATCTGCATCATGCGCCGGTAGTCGGTGTTGGTCTCGTTGCCGTCGGCGTCGAAGCCGTGGCTCTTGGCGCTCACCGCCTTGGCGTAGGGCATCATCTCGGCGACGCCCTGGTAGCGGTCGTACCACGCGTCGGGGTCGTCGCGTCTGGACCAGTCCAGACAGAAGTTGCCGAAGTCCGGCAGCGTGCCCAGCCTGGGGTGGTCGGCCAGCTGCATCACCCCGGCGAGCCACGCCCCGTTGGAGCTGAGCCCGCCGTGGTTCTCGACGATCACGTTGAGCCCGGCCTGATCGGCGTACTCGGCGAGCTTGCCGAGACCGTCGGCCGCCAGTTTCTGCTGTTCCTCGTAGGTGCCCGCGCTCGCGGCGTTGACCCGGATGGAGTGACACCCGAGCGCGCGCGCCGCACCGACCCACGGCTTGTGGTTCTCGATCGCCTCGTTCCGGCGTCCGCCGTGGGGGTTGCCCAGCTCGCCCAGCCCGTCGCACATGATGAGCAGGCTCTTGACGCCGTGGTCGTCGCAGCGCTGGCGGAGGTCGGCGATGTAGTTCTTGTCGCGGGGCTTGTCCATGAAGAACTGGTTGACGTACTCGACGGCGTCGATGTCGAACCGCTCCCGCGTCACGCGCGGGAAGTCGAGGTTGTCCATCCGGCCGCCCTTGAGCGCGCGGTGGAGCGACCACTGCGCCAGCGAGATGGAGAACAGGGGGTCGGCCCCGGCGCTGGGTTGCTCCGGCTCGGGATCGAGTGCGCCGCCGTGCTCGTCACGCACCTCGGGCGGGTGGCTCGGGGACGAGCAGGCTGCGAGGGCGAGCCCCGCAGCGGACGTGGTCGTGACTCTGAGGAAATCGCGTCGTTGCATGGATCCAGCATACCCGCCGGCCGGCACGTTCTCGGTCTCGGCTCGGCGGAGCCGCCGATTCAGCCGGCGGGGGGCGTCTCTGCCAGCCACGAGGGCAGCACCCGGGGCCTGCCCTCGGCGTCCAGACACGCGAGGGTGGTCTCGGCGGTGATGAGCAGGTCGTGGCCCGCCCGCCGCAGCGCCTCGGTCTCGGCCGGCGGAAGCCCGGGGCGTTCGGCCAGCCGGACCTGGTATTCGTGCCGGATCTTGACCCTGGTCACGCTCGCGACGCGGACGTGGACGTCGATCAGGTCGTCGTAGAGGGCGGGGCGTTTGTAGGCGATCTGCAGCCCGATGACGGCGAGAAAGACCCCGGCGGCCTCCAGCTGGCTGTAGGCGATCCCGCTGGTGCGGAGCAGTTCGGTGCGGGCTTCCTCCAGCCACGGGACGTAGGAGGCGTGATGGGCGACGCGCATGGGGTCGCACTCGCAGTAGCGCACCCGGAGCCGGTGGACTCCCTCGGTTCTGGGGGGACGGTCGGGGGAGTGCTCCGGCGGATGGGGCGACTGTATAGAGCGGCGGGCTTCTGCCATGATCGATCCAATCCTACACTCGGGGTTCATGCCCGAGCCCGCTGCACATCCGCATCGAGAGTCTCCGGTCGCCGACAGCACGCCGCGGCTCATCGTCCGCCGCTACCTGATCGACGATCCGATCTCCGAGATCACGCAGCTTCTCCACCGTTCGTACGCGGTGCAGCACGCGATGGGGCTCCGCCCGCTGGCGGGGCGACAGGACGACAAGACGACGCTCGGGCGGGTGCTCAACAGCGAGTGCTACCTCGCGCTGCTGCCGGACGCCGACGAGCCGGACCGCCAGCGGATCGTCGGGGTGATCCTGTTCAACGAGCACGAGCACGTGGCGTTCCCCAACTTCTTTTTGCAGCCGCACGTGGACCACTTCGCCATGTTCGCCGTCGAGCCGGGGCTGCAGGGCCACGGCATCGGGCGGTCGCTCTTGGAGAAGTGCGAGTCGCGGGCCCGCGAGGAGGGCTCGCAGGAGCTGGCCCTCAGCATGGCCGAGCCGGACACCGCGCTGCGGAGCTACTACGAGCGCCGGGGGTACCGGTTTGTCGAGCACTGGCAGTGGCCCTACACCAACTACCGCAGCTGCATTCTGAGCAAGCCGATCGCCTGAGGTCACACCCGGCCGCCGATGCGCGGTAGGCTGGCGGCGATGATCCGCACAGCACTCACCGCCGCTCTCTTACTCGCTTTGGTCACCGCCGCGCGCGCGCAGGACAGGCCGCCCAACATCGTCGTGATCTTCTGCGACGATCTCGGCTACGGCGATGTGATGCAGTACGCCGAGGGGTACGAGACACCCCACCTCGATCGGCTCGCGAGCGAGGGGCTGACGCTGAGCAGTTTCTATGTCGCCCAGCCGGTCTGCTCGGCGTCTCGGGCGGCGCTGCTGACCGGGTGCTATCCCAACCGTCTGGGCATCCACGGCGCGCTGGGGCCCGGGGCCAATCATGGGATCAACGCGGCGGAGACCACGCTGGCCGAGGTGTGCAAGCAGCGCGGCTACGCGACGGCGATCTACGGCAAGTGGCACCTCGGGCACCGCGAGCCGTTCCTGCCGACCAACCACGGGTTTGATGAGTACATCGGCATCCCGTATTCCAACGACATGTGGCCGCGGCATCCGGACATGACCGAGGAGCAGCGCCTCCGCAAGCAGGGCTACCCGGACCTGCCGCTCTACCACAACACCACGATCATCAACCACGACGTCACGGTCGAGGATCAGCAGCAGTTCACGAAGTACTTCACGGAGCGGGCGGTGCAGTTCATCGAGGAACACGCGGGCGGGCCGTTCTTTGTGTATCTGCCCCACCCCATGCCGCACGTGCCGATCTACGCCAGCGAGGCGTGGGCGGGCACAACCGAGCGCGGCGTCTACGGCGACGTGATCAGCGAGCTGGACTGGTCGCTCGGCCGGGTCACCGAGGCGCTCGACCGCCTGGGGCTCGCGGACAACACGATCGTGGTGTTCACTTCCGACAACGGGCCGTGGCTGAGCTACGGCAACCACGCGGGCACGACCGGCCCGCTGCGGGAGGGCAAGGGCACCACGTGGGAGGGCGGCGTGCGGACCCCGTGCGTCGTGCGCTGGCCGGGGGTGATCGAGCCGGGGCGTGTGTCGGCCGAGCCGGTGATGACGATCGACCTGCTGCCGACGGTGTGCGAGATTCTCGATGTGCCTTTGCCGGCGCTGCCGATCGACGGGCGGAGCATCCTGCCGCTGCTGCGGGGCGACGAGGGGGCGACCTCGCCCCACGAGGCGCTCTACTTCTATTACCACGACAACAACCTGCAGGGGCTCAGGGCGGGCAAGTGGAAGCTTTACGTCCCCCACCGCTACCGCACGATGCAGGGCAGCACGCCGGGCAACGACGGGATGCCCGGGCGGTACAAGCACGTCGATATGCCTCTGGAGCTCTACGACCTGGAGGCCGACGTGAGCGAGACGACGAACCTGGCCGACGCCCGGCCGGAGATCGTGGCCGAGCTGATGCCGCTGATCGAGGCGGCCCGTGCGGACATGGGCGACAAGCTGACCGACCGGCCGGGCCCGGGGCTGCGCGAGCCGGGGCGGTGGACGCCGCCGACGGAGTGAACGGGCGTGGCACCACAGAACGAGGAACAGCAATGGAAGGCAGAGTCGCCTCAGATGAACACGGATGGACACAGATGAGGACGAGCCAGGCTTCGCCTGACGCAAATGGCACCCCAGCGTCTTTGTCCGCGTTCATCTGTGTTCATCTGTGGCCACTCCTGTCTTTCTGCCTTCTCGCTGCGCCTCTGTGCCTCTGTGTTCAGTCCGCTTCGGCACAGACCGACTGGTGGCGCGACGCGGTGTTCTACGAGGTCTTCGTGCGCTCGTTTGCCGACTCGACCGAGGGGCCGCTCGCCGGTGACGGCGTGGGCGATCTCCGCGGCCTCATCGAACGGCTCGACACCCTCAACGACGGCGACCCCACCACCGACACCGACCTCGGCGTCACGGCGCTGTGGCTCATGCCCATCTGCCAGTCGCCGAGCTATCACGGGTACGACGTGGTGGACTATCTCTCGGTCGACGACGAGTACGGCACCAATGAGGACTTCCGCGATCTGGTCGAGGCTGCGCACGCCCGCGGCATGCGCGTCATCGTCGATACGGTCATCAACCACTCCTCCAGCGAGCACCCGTGGTTTGTCGAATCCCGCGAGCCGGCATCGTCAAAGCGCGACTGGTATGTCTGGAGCGATGAGCCTTTGGAGGTCGAGTGGGGCTCGACGGTGTGGCACCGGCCGCGGGCGCAGACCGGCGAGCACTACTTCGGGCTGTTCTGGCGGGGCATGCCCGACCTCAACCTGCAGAACCCCGACACCACGCGTGCGGTGCACGAGTTGTCGCGCTTCTGGCTGACCGATCTGCGCGCCGACGGCTTCCGGCTGGACGCGGCCAAGCACCTGATCGAGGTGTGGCCCCGCGTCGAGAACACGCAGGAGACGATCGACTGGCTCAAGGACTATCGGCGGGCCATGAAGGGAGCGAGGCCGGACGCGTTTCTCATCGGCGAGGTGTGGGCCGACGCCGAACAGGTCGCGCGGTACATCCCCGATGCGCTGGACGCGGCGTTCGAGTTTGATCTGGCGTTCGCGATCGTCGAGGGTGTACGCGACGGCGACGCGGGACGCATCCGCGACGCGATCGCCACGGCGCAGGCCTCCTACCCGCACGGGCAGTTCGCCACGTTCCTGGCCAACCACGACATGCAGCGGACGATGACGACGCTGCGCGAGACGGCGGCGAGCGAGGACGAGGCGCTGGCCAAGGCCAGGCTCTGCGCAACGATCCAGCTCACGCTCCCGGGCATCCCGTTCATCTACTACGGCGAGGAGATCGGCATGACCGGCGCCAAGCCCGACCCCGACCTCCGCACGCCGATGCAATGGACCGGCGATGCGCGCACGGCGGGCTTCACCGATGGCGAGCCGTGGCGTCGCCCCAACGCCGACACGGCGAGCGTGAACGTCGCAGCGCAGGACGCGGACCCGGGCTCGCTGCTGTCGGTCTACCGCGACCTCATCCGCCGGCGCCAGGCGCACGCCGATCTGTGGCGGAGCCCGCTCACGCTGATCGACACCGGCAACCCGGACATCCTCGCGTATGGCTATGCGCTCGACGGGTTCCGGCTGATCGTGGCGGCCAACTGCTCGGACCGGGTGCAATCCGGGGTCCGCGTGACGCCGGAGGGAGAGGGCGGGCCGATCGGGCCGCTCTCGCTGAAGCCGTGGGGCACGACGATCGTGACGGTCGCAAACTAATCCTCCAGCGCGGCCGCCCGATGGAAGTTGTTGCAACTTGCTGAAACTTTGGATTTGGGGTTGTGCGTCCGGACGGATTCGGTAGACTCGATCCCCGTGGTGGGAGACCTGATCATCCTGATCGCCCTGGGGGGCACCCCGGCCGGGGGCACGACGACCACGGTGCGGGCGGAGGTGCCGGTCATCACCGAGGTGCTCTACGCCGTGCCCAAGGGGGCCGAGGGCGACGCGACCGGGGACGGCAGCCGGCACGCGACGGGCGATGAGTTCGTCGAGATCTACAACCCCACGGCCAAAGAGATCCGCCTGTCGGGGTGGACGATCACCGACCGCAACAAGCCGGACGCCGGGCAGTTCCTCTTTGTCTTCCCCAACTTCCGGCTGGGGCCGGGCGAGACGGTGGTAGTCTTCAACGGGCTGGACCAGACCATCCCCGGGCCGGTCGGCGACGCCGAGAAGGCCCCGGGCAAGCCCAACGACCGCTTCGACGACGCCTGGGTCTTTACGGCGGGCAACACCTCGGCGCAGGTCGGGCTGGCCAATTCCGGCGACTGGGTCTGCCTCCGCACCCCTTCGGGGGAGGTGGTCTCGTGCCTGGAGTGGGGCACGACCGACGAGACGCCCCCCGTGGGCGACGCCCGGCTCGAAACGCTGCCCCGGACCTCCAGTTCCAGCGTGCAACGCACCCTCGCCTCGCCCGAGGGGGTCTTTGAGGCCCATCCGACGGTCCAGGGTCTACGATGCTCTCCCGGCACGCCCCCGCCCCCGGCGGGTGCCGTCGCGACAGCACCCGACGACTAGGCATGGCCCCCCGACTCGGCCATGCGTTCCGGCCACCAGATTCGGCGAGGACACGAACATGCCCTGGATCACCAAGGACTCCGGCACCACCAAGATCGAACGCCGCGACGAGCCCTACCTGAGCGAAGCCCTCGTCGCCGAGATCCGCGACAAGTATCTGCCCCGCTACGAGCGCAAGGCCGGTGCCCTGCTGCCGGCGCTGCACCTTGTGCAGCACGAGTACGGCTGGGTCCCGCACCAGGCGATGGTCGAGGTCGCCAAGCTGCTCGATCTGGCCCCGGCCGACGTCATCGACACCGCCAGCTTCTACGAGGAGTACTGGCTCAAGCCCAAGGGCAAGCATGTTGTCGCGGTCTGCCGCTCGATCGCGTGCGAGTTCTGCGGCCAGCCGGAGATCACTGACGCGGTGCGTGAGCACCTCGGCGTCGATGTCGGCGAGACCACCGAGGACGGCGAGTTCACGATCATCGAGCTTGAGTGCCTCGGCTCGTGCGGCACGGCCCCGGTCATGCTCGTCGATCACGACCTGCACGAGAACGTCAAGCCCGGGCAGGTCGGCGAGATTCTCAACAAGGCCAAGGCTTCGGCCGGGCACTGACCACCCTCTCCTTATGGCACCAGAACGGCCAAGCTCGCTCATGCGGTCACTCGGCCAGTTTGTCGGGCACCTGACCAGCGCGGTCAAATCGGACCCGGCCAAGGCCGACGCGACCAAGCCGGAAGGCGAGAAGCGCGAGGTCCGGCGGGAGGTCGAGGAACGCGAGGAGACCGGTCCGGACGGGCGCAAGGTGACGCTGCGACGGACGACGGTCGAGGAGATCGAAATCCAACCGGCTGCGGATCCGAACACGTCCTCGGGCCCGGCCTCGGCCAGGGCCACCGACGGAGACGCGCCCCGTGAGTGAAGAAGCGGCCACAAGCGGCGGGCTGATCTCCGGGCTGTCCGGCCTGCAGAAGCTGTGCCTCGCGCTCGCGGCGGTGATCAGCCTCTCCGGCGCCGGGCTGTGGGGGGTCGGGGCGACGACGGCGGGCGACCGGGTCAAGAGCTCCGTGACCGACTCTTCGGGCGCCACCGACTCGGGCGGATCGGGATTCTCGCCGCAGGGCTTTACCGACAGCACGACCTCGGGCGAGGACGGTCTGGAGAGTGATGTCTCCGACGCCGGTGACGACGCGGAGAAGTCGCCGCTGGAGCTGTACTCCCCCACCATCTTCCGGCTGGGGTTTGCGTTCTTCCTCGGCTTTGCGGTGGCGTTCGCGCTGCGGGCGGCGTTCAAGGTGGTGCTGCTGGTGGTCGGCGGGGTCTTCCTGCTGCTGATCGGCCTCCAGATGGCCGGGCTGGTGAGCGTCAACTGGGAGGCGTTCGAGGGGATGTACAACACCTCGACGACGTGGCTCGCCGGGCAGACCGAGAGCTTCACCGCGTTCCTCCGCGGCTATATCCCGTCGGGCGGGAGCGCGGTCGCAGGGTTCGGGATCGGGATGCTCAAGAAGCACTGAGCCGCGGCCTGGTCAGCGGGCTTTCTGGCGGTAGAGCGAGCGGTCCACCGTCGCCGCCATCGCGGCTTCGTCCAACTCTTCGCCGAGAAACTCCCGCACCCTCGCGGCCTGGGCTGCGGGATCGCGGATCACGTCGCCGTACCACACCTCGATGCGCCGCACGTTTGGCTGGGCATCGACCCAGCGCTGTGTCGCGACGAGGTCTTCTTCGTAGGCGCGGCGGATTTCCTGCAGTGCCGCGGCCGCGCCGCTCCGGCCGAGTCGGTCGAGCATCGCGGACTGCGACGCGAGGATCTCGTCGAGGTCCCGCCGCATGAGGACGACGCGGTAGTCGCGACCCTCCGGCAGCACCCGCAGCAGCGCGTGGACGACCTTGACCACGCAGCCGCCGGCCTCGTCGAGCCACGAGTCGTCGGTCGCGGTGCGTTTGACCGCCTCGAGCTCGTAGTAGCCGCGGGGGTTGTCGTCGTCGGCCTCGCGGACGCCGTCGGTGAGTGCAGGGAGGCCCCCGGCCTCGAGCATCTGCATCATCAGCGACGTGCCCGAACGCGGGAGGCCACTGACGATGGTGACGGGGTCGTCGATTGCGCGGTCTGCGTGCTGGTCTGAAGATCGGGCCGCGGATCGCGGACCCGGGCCGGCACGTCGCCGGGCGGCTGCGCTCCGGAGCGAAGCGGCCCGCTTCCTGTGGAACGCGGCCTTCTCGGCGTTGCCGGTGTGCGCTTCGTGCATCGACGCGAGCATCTCGTGGGGCACGGGGTCGCGCGGGGACATCCGCGTCGCCACGCGGCAGGCGTCGAGTGCCCAGGGCACCCGGCCCGCGTCGAGCAGGGCGCGGGAGAGATTGAGATGCGTCTGCGGCCGGTGGCGCATGAGCGCGATCGACTTGACGTGCGCGAGCACCGCCTCGGGCGCGCGCCCGGTGCGCTGGTAGACCACGCCGAGACCGTCGAGGGCCTCGGGGTCTTCCGGCTCGTACTCGAGCGCGCGCACGAACACGCCCTCGGCTTCCTCGAGCCGGTCGGCCCGCACGTAGAGCCTGCCCATGTGCCCGAGCAGGCCGGCGACGGGCTTGCCGGTGCGCTCGAGAGCCTCGAGCTGTTCGATGGCGCCGGCGAGATCGCCGCGGCGTTCGGCGATGAGCGCGCGGCTCACGGCGGCGCGGGGCGAGAGGTCGGGGTCTTCCGGAAGCCGGGCGAGCATCTCCTCGCAGGCGTCGAGCCGCCCCATCTGCATGTGGGCGGTCGCGATCGACATGATCGCGCTCTTGTCGTCGGGCTTGGCGTCGAGCACGCGGCGGAACTGCTCCATCGCCAGGCGCGGGCGGCCGGTCGAGAGGTACACCGTGCCGAGGTTGCGGTACTGGTCGATCTCGACCTCGCTGGCGTCGTCGTCGCCGACGTAGCCCAGGTCGCGGAGCTGGCGCATCATCTCGCGGTTGACCGCCTCGTCGTCGAGGTCTTCCGGCGGCAGGGCGTGGGGCGGGCCGTTCTCGTAGGTCTCGATCATCGGCACGTGCTCGCCGACCTCTTCGAACGCCTGCACGAGCGCGCGCCCGTCCATGTCGCGCGCGACCGGCATGCCCAGCAGCCGCAGCAGTGTCGGGGTGATGTCGAGCAGCGTCGCGCCGTGGACCTCTTCGCCCCGCTTGATGCCCGGCCCCCAGAGCGCGAGCATGCCGAAGGTGCGGTGCCACGCGACGGGCTTGCCGCCCTTGATCGAGCTGGTGCCGCCGGGGCGGCGCTCGTCGGAGTAGAACCCGTGGTCGGAACAGATCACGACGACCGTGTCGTCGTCGATGAGCTTCATCAGCCGTCCGAGCATCAGGTCGTGCAGCCGGTAGCAGGCGTCCATGACACGCTTGTACTTCTCGAAGTCGTCCTCGCTGACGTGCTCCATGCGCGGCGGGTTGTACTCCATGAACGCGTGGGCCATGCGGTCGATCGCGTCGTAGTAGACGCCGAGGAAGTCCCACGGCCGCTCGCTGATGTAGGCGGTCGCCGCGTTGTGGACCGTCGCGCAGTGGGCGAGCAGGACCCGCAGCTCGCGCAGCTTGGGGTCGTGGAAGCAGTCCTCCTCGGTCGCCCCCGGCACGAACTCGCGCACCTGCTCGACGCCGATCATCATCGGGTGGACCCGCGTCTCGGCGAGGGGCTCGAGGTCTTCGGCCGGGTGGACCGAGCCCCGGGCGGGCGTCCAGCCGTGGAAGGGCTCGCCCCGCTTGAGCACCCCGCTGGGCACGGGGAAGCGGTCGCTGACGATGAAGCCCTCGACCGGCTCGGCGGGGTGGCTGGCGTACCAGTTGATCACGCCGGAGGGCCGGCCGGCGTCGTGGAGGATGTTCCAGATCGCCTTGCACCGGCGCGAGCGGGCGGTGACGGGCCGGGCCTTTTTGCCGGAGGGGTCGGGCTCGGCGAAGCCGAGGATGCCGTGGCGGTCGGCGTGTTTGCCGGTGGCGATCGAGGTCCAGAGCATCGGCGAGAGCACGGGCTGGAGCGTGGCGATGTTGCCGCGCACGCCCTCGGTGAGGAAGCGTTTGAGGTTGGGCATCTCGCCGCGGTCGAGCAGCGGGTTGAGGTGTCGCCAGTCGGCGCCGTCCCAGCCGACCAGCAGCACCCGGCGCGCGGGGCGGCCCGCGTTGTCAGCGTCCTTGCGCATCGCTATCCCGTCTGTCGGTGCTCAGGCTCGGCGTTTGCGGGAGAGTGCTCCCACCGCGCCGACGGCCAGCACGCCGAGCGCCCCGGGCGCGGGCACACCGGCCGCGATCGCGACTCCGGGCTCTGTCTCATAGCCCCAGGCGAAGACGTCGATGTATCCACGGTTGTTGGTCACACCGATCCATCCGTAGTGGAACTGGTTGTCGATGGTGATGCGGGCGCCGACATAGGTCGGTGAGCCGTCCGGCGGCAGCAGGCCGCGGTAGCCCGACGTGCAGTCGTAGTAGTACTGGTAGTTGTAGTAGTAGTACTCGCACGCGGTCCAGGCGAACTCAAAGTCGCTGCCCTGGTTCCACTCACCGCCGTTCATTCCCGGGCCGATGAGTTCTCCGGAGTTGAAGGGCGAGGCGTAGCGGTCGCCGAAGCCCGCGCTCCAGATCGACCCGCCGTTGCCGGACAGGTAGTGGTGGGCGTACGAGAAGGCGGGGTAGAAGTCGGCGAAGTAGTCCATGTAGAACGACGTGCCGGTGACATCGCCCACGCCGCCGTAGGTCTGGTCGGCCGACGACTTGGTGATGTCGAGCACCGAATAGAACCACGAGTAGTTGGCGTCGTTGTCGTACCGGACCGGCCCCGCGTACGCGACGCTCGTCGCCGCGATCGCCGCGGCAAGGGCGAGGCAATCCTGCCCGGTCGGGTTGATGGTCCACGCGGTCTGACTGTCACGAATCGTCATGGTGTGTTCTCCTCAACCCCCGTTGATTTTGTGCCGCAAGCGTACCAGACTGCGCGGAATCACACAGGACAAAGTGCGGGGATTCCGCCAATCTGTACGGAACGATCGAACTTTGTACGGGTGATTCGCGCCCGGCTTGGCGGGTCGTGCTACTTGGCGACCACTCGGCCGACATCTTCCCTGCTGTACACCCGTTCGCCGGCGATGCCGCCGACCACGACGAGGAACCTGATCTCGCTGCCGGTGTCTTCGATCAGTTGTCCCTCGACCCAGTCGCCGTTGTTGAGCACCAGCGTGTGGGTGATCTCGGCCGCGGGCGCGGGAGGCGTCGCGTCGCGTCGCGGCTCGGGGGTTCGCTCGCGAGCCGTCTGCCGCGCGCGCGTCTGGATCGGGAGGACCTGCCGCTCCCACCGGTCCGACCCGTGGACCCGTTTGTAGATCCACTGGGCCATCTGCGCGCGCTCTTCTGTCAGGGCCTTCACAAACTCATCGAGACTCGGGACCATCTCCTCGATGGCGATGTAGCGGTACACCGGCCCCTCGAGCCCCGCCGGCACCTCGATGCTCGGGTCGGGCCAGAGGATGAACTCACCGTTGAGATAGCCGTTCCGCGTCAGGATGGGGCGTTCGACGTGCACGGGCACGCCCTCCTCGAGGCGGGACGCCGAGACATCCTTCATCGAGCGCAGCCCCCGACCGTTGCTGACCGAGACGTTGTACAGAGACTCGCTGAGCTGCGCGATCACGCGGGTGGCCCGCAGGTCCTCGTCCCTGGACCGGACGTCCCGGTCGTCCTCGTTGACATAGATGAACGGGATCTCGTAGGAGGTCAGCGACTCCCACAGGGGCGGGGTGCCGCCGAAGTCTCTCGCCCAGTATCGCAGTTCCTTGAGGGCGTCCCGGGCCTGGTCCACCCCCCACGCGCGGGCATCGCGCGTGTCGTCCAGCTCCCATTTGTGGCCGATGACGGTCCGGGTCAGGAAGCCCTGCTCGCGTCGTTCGCGGTAGATGGGGATCTTGTTGACGTCCCGGTTGAAGACCTTGCGGAACTCGCGTTCGCCCCACATGTCCCAGAACGTGCCGTCGGGGAGCCGGATGTGCCGCACGCGGTACTGCGCCGCCCGGCGCATCGTCACCGGGTGGATCTCGGTGGTCCCGTCACCGGTCGCCCCGTCGCGGGCGGAATCCTCCTGCGACCGGGCCCCTGCTGCGAGCATGCCGCAGACCAACACCGCCACCACCCATCGCCACACGCTCATCGCAGTCCCCCTTGCGTTCGCAGCTGCCTGTCAGGATCGGCCCGCCAGCCTACCGTGAGCGATTAGGGCTTTCAAGGGCCCCGCCGAGCGACCCGCGGGGAGGGCACAACCCTCGCCCCGCGGGCGGGATTCGGTCCGCGGCCTCCCTAGAATCGACCCCGGCTGCTGGCCGGTATCTTGAACTGCGCGCTGACCGAGACCTCGGGAGTTTCCCACCATGGGCAAGACGGCCTACGACGGCACCCCCCGCCACCTGCTCTGCAAGCGGATCCCCACGCCGCCCTTCGGCGACTGGAACGACCGCCACTACGTCGATTACGACGAGTATGTCGCCACCGGCGGCTACGTCGCCCTGCGCAAGTCGCTCGCCCAGTCGCCCGACGAGGTGACCAACGAGGTCAAGAAGGCCGTGGTCCGGGGCCGCGGCGGGGCGGGCTTCCCGGCGGGCGTCAAGTGGACCTTCCTGCCGCCCGTCCCCGAGGGCAAGACCCCCGGCGAGCCGGGGGCCGAGCGATACCTGGCGGTCAACGCCGACGAGTCCGAGCCGGGCACCTTCAAGGACCGGCTCCTCATGGAGTTTGACCCGCACCAGCTGCTCGAGGGCATCGCCATCTGCTGCCACGCGTGCAAGCTGCACAAGGCGTACATCTTCATCCGCGGCGAGTATCACCTGGCCGCTGAACGTCTCGAGCGCGCGCTCGCCGAGGCGTACGAGAAGGGCATCTTCGGCGACAAGTGCATGCAGAACTCCGACGCCAACACCGGCGGCGGGGCACGCTTCCGCGTCGATTGCCACGTGCACCGCGGGGCGGGGGCGTACATCTGCGGCGAGGAGACCGCGTTGCTCGAGGCCATCGAGGGCAAACGCGGCTACCCCCGCATCAAGCCGCCCTTCCCGGCGGTCGAGGGTCTCTTCGGCCGGCCGACGGTCATCAACAACGTCGAGACGCTGTGCCACCTGACGCTCATCATGGACGAGGGCGCCGAGGCGTTCATGGCCCAGGGCGTCGAGAGTTCGATCGGCGGGCCGCCGAGCTACGGCACCAAGCTGATGGGCATGAGCGGGCACGTCAACCGTCCCGGCGTGTACGAGTTCGAGCTCGGCATCCCGTTGCGGCGGTTTGTCGAGGAGCACTGCGGCGGCATGCGCGGGGGCAAGGCGTTCAAGGCCGCGATCCCCGGCGGGGTCAGCATGGGCATGCTGGGGACCGATCAGTACGACGCCGAGCTCGACTTTGATATCGGCCGCAAGTACGGCGTGCTGGGCCTGGGCACCGCCTGCCCGACCGTCTTCGACGAGGACACCGACATGGTGGCGGTGGCACGGAACATCTCGCGGTTCTTCAAGCACGAGAGCTGCGGCCAGTGCACGCCCTGCCGCGAGGGCTCGGGGTGGCTCTACCAGCTGCTCAGCCGCATGACCGAGGGCGACGCCCGCACCAAGGACCTCGACCTCGCGCTGGAGCTGGCCGAGAGCATGGGCAGCATGCCGGGCACGACCATCTGCGGCCTGGCGGACGGCAACAACTTCGCGATGAAGACGATCATCCAGAAGTTCCGCCCGGAGTTCGAAGCGAAGCTGCAGAAGACGTTTGTGACGGCGACGGTTGGGGTGAGCTGAGGCTTCCACACAGAGTCGGCTTGGTGCTTTCCTACGATCCCCCATGGGGACACTCGCCCAAGCCTGCCCGGGATGCGGACAGCGGCTGACCAAGGGTCAGGTTGTCTGTGTGTCCTGCGGCTACCACGTCGCCGACGACCGCAAGCTCGACACCAAGGTCACGAAGGTGAAGGAGCGTGTGCTGGCCAAGCGCGCCAAACGCCGGGCGGCGTCGATCGGTGTGAGGCTGATCCCCCACGGCGTCACGCTCGCGCAGACGTGCGCGCTTCTGCTTGTGGTGTTTGGTGATGCGGCGATCTTGGGGTCCGGCACGACCGCGTTCGACGTGCTCCGGGCGTACATCCTCATCGGCGGCATCGTGGTGTCGAGCTACGCGACGCTCGTCGCGGGCCCGAGCGCACTGCTCTTCCGGAGCGTCGTGGTGATGGTGCTCATCGCCGACGACGCGAATCCCTACATCATGGGCATCTTCTTCAACATGGGCGTCAGCCTCGTGTTGATGCTGCTGATGATGCAGGGCAGCATCGGCTGAAGCGCGAGGACCTCAGCCCTTACTTCTTCTCAGCGGGCTTCTTGTCGCCGTGGTGCACGATGACCCATTTGCTCTTCCACTTGCGGCTCTTGCCCTTGCGCTTCTTGGTCATCCAACGAATCTTCTTCCGCTTCTCTTCGGCCATGGAAACCTCCTTGAAATAGGCCACGATCATACCCGTGCCGGCCCGCCCCGACGCGGGGCTCGGCCCTGCGAGGCCCCGCCGGGCGGCCCGCGGCCGGAATATCGGTGCGGCATCGGCCATTCCCTCCCCCATTCCGCACCTAGGAGGCCGAGCCATGCCCGCAGTACCCCAGCTCTCCAAAGCACTCCGGATCACCGCGTGGATCCTGCAGATCGCCATCGCGGGGGTCTTCGTCCTCACGGGCTTCTCCAAGCTCAGCGGCGCGCCGGAAGCGATCCACATCTTCGAAACACTGGGCATGGAACCCCTGGGCCGCTACGCCACGGGCCTCGCCGAAGTCGTCGCGGCCGTGCTGCTGCTGGTGCCGAAGACCTCGGCGATCGGTGCCCTGCTCTCGCTCCTGGTCATCACCGGCGCGATCGGCAGCCATGTGACGAAGCTGGGCATCCAGGTCACGATGCCAGACGGCACCAGCGACGGCGGGACCATGTTCGGCATGGCGGTCGCGGTCTTCCTCGCCAGCATCGTCGTGCTTTTCATCCGCCGCGCACAGCTGCCGCTGATCGGGCGGGGCGCGACGACTGAAGCTCCTCACGCTGCCTAGAGCAGCGGAGCGAAGAGCTGCGCCATGTTCGCCCCCAGTTTCTTGAGCAGCGGCCGCCGGTTCCAGGTCGCTAGGTCCACCAGCCGGCTCTGCTCGAGATACGCCAGCTGCCGTGCGTGCAGCTCGGCCGTCGCCCCGTTGTCGTAGACCATCATGGTCAACTCGAAGTTCAGCCAGAAGCTCCGCGGATCGAGGTTCACCGTGCCGAACAGCGCGGTCTCGTTGTCCACGACGAGGCTCTTGGTGTGCAGCAGCCCGCCGTGGAACTCGGCGATCCGTACGCCGGCCTCGAGCAGATCGGTGTAGAACGCCCGGCCGGCGTAGTGCGTCAGGACCGTGTCGCACCGCTCGGGGACGATCACCGTCACCTCGACTCCACGCCGCGATGCCGACTGCAACGCCGTCAGCACCGCCTGGTCGGGCACGAAGTAGGGCGTGGTGATCGTCAGCCGCTTCTCCGCGGCGTACATCGCCGAGAGCATCAGCGCCTCGATCGCCCCGCCCGGCAGCCCCGGGCCGGAGGGCACCGCCTGCACCGACATCTTGCCCTCGGCCTGCGGGCGGCGTTCGTAGAGCGTCTGCCGCATCGCCCGGAGGTCTTCTCCGGCCTCGGTCTCCCAGTCACGGATCGCAAGCAACGTGAGCGTCTCGGTCACCGGGCCGCGGATCTCGGCCATCAGGTCGATCCACTCCCCGACGCCCGCGTCGCTTTTGAAACACGCGGGGTCGGCCATGTTGGCGCTGCCGACCAGCGCGGACGACTCGTCGGCCACGACCAGCTTGCGGTGGTTGCGGTGGTCCACGCGGCGGATCCACGGGGTCGAGAGCAGCTTGGCGGGCAGCGCCACAGCCAGATTGACGCCCGCGCGCCGGAGCGCCGACCAGCGGCGGCTGCGGATGAAGGGCCGGCTGCCCACGGCATCCACCAGCACGCGGCACTCCACGCCGCGTGCCGCGGCCCGCAACAGGGCCTCCTCGATCTCCACGACGCGGCCGGCCGAGTGCCAGATGAAGAACTGGAGCATCACGCTCCGCTCGGCGGCGTCGATCATCCGGACCGTCGCGTCGAAGAACTCGCCGGAGTCGGTCAGGAACCGTACGTCGTTCCCGGCGAGCGCCGGCAGGCCGCCGACCGCCTCGGCCTCCATGGCGAACCGCTTGTCGATCCGGCTGAGCGTGCCCGGCAGGTGCTTGGTCTCGGCGTGGAGGCGTTGGAGGTATTCGGTAAAGGCCGGCTGCACCCGACGCTCCCGCTCGAGCCGCCGCCGGCCGATGCGGCTCTCGCCCACCAGCAGATAGGCCCCGACCCCGACCAGCGGCAGGAACAGGATCAGCGCGAGCCACGAGGTCGTCACGGCCGTCGGCAGCCGACGCAGCAGCACCCGCACCGCCAACCCCGCCCGCAGCGCTGCTTCGCCGATTACCAACAGTGTGGCCAACCACCCGGCGAGTTCCATGGCACACTCTATCAGGCGACGGGCCAGAGCCCGAGCCGAAGGCGGCGTGCCCTTCTCTCTAGAGCCTCGCGATCGCCCCGGCCAGCGAACTGCAACGCGCGGCGACGGCGTACTCCACCCCCGGCGGGAAGGCCTGCACCACGCGCCTTTCGACCCACTCACCCTCGACCAGCGTCCGCAGGGCCAGAGAGATCGCCCGGTCGGTCGCGCCGTGCCCGCCGAGGGCGGTCTTGATCTGGCCGAACCGCGCCGGCCCGCTCGCGAGGACGCGCAGCACCGGTGCTGTCCACTTGCGTCCCAGCGGCTCGACGGCCCCGACGAGCACCGCCGTCCGCCACACCCTGTCGCACGCCGGGCCCAGCACGCGGCCGGCGTCGGTCAGCACGAAGTCCGGCCGCAACGGGTGCCCGTGCCCGGCGTTGCGGACCACCCAGCCGTGGGCGGTGGCGAACTCGACCGTCTGGCGGAGTGCCTCGCGGCTGATGCCCAGCCGACGGACGAGCCCGATCGACCGCGCCCCCGTCGAGTCGCCCGATACCCGCGCCTGGTGCAACTGGGCCAGCAGCGGGATGGTCCAGCGCCGATGGGCCAGATGCACGACCCGCACCGGACAGTCGCGGTCGGAGTCTGCCCCGGCGTCGGCCTCAGAATCGGCCCTGGGGGCCCTAGAACGGCGATGTGTAGCGCTATTGACCATAAAGTATATTTACTATATATTCTGAACACCCCGCGTGCAAGGCACCACCGGGAAGATCGACCGACACGGGCACCACGCCCCCTACTCGAGGAGATGCACGATGGCCAAAGACATGGGATTCCGGCAGGAACTGACCATCTCGACGCAGGTGTCCGACCTCGACACCGCACTCGCCTGGTACCGCGACACGCTCGGGTGCGAGATGCTCTATCGCGTGGATGACCTCGGCTGGGCGGAGGTGACCAGCCCCATCGAGAGTGTCCGGATCGGCCTCAGCCAGGTCGAGAAGCCCAAGACCAGCGGCCCGGTGCCGGTCTGGTCCGTCGACGACATCGCCAAGGCGCGGAGCATCCTCGAGTCCAAGAAGGTGCGGTTCGATGGCGACACCGTGACGATCCCGGGTATGGTCAGCCTCGCCACGTTCTTCGACCCCGACGGCAACGCGTGGATGCTCGCCCAGTCGCTCGGCTCGGCCTGAGCGAGCGATCCGATCGGCCCGCCGACTGCGACAGACGCGGGGCGGGCCCGCAGAACCCCAGCTCTGGAGACACCGATGCCCCACCTCACACTCGCAGCCGCCATCGCCTGGGCACTCACCGACAGCGCCGGCCAGCCGCCCGCGGCTTCACCGCTCGCTGACCCCGCGCAGCGCAATGTGTCCACACAGCACGATGTCGCCGTCGTCGCCTCGCCGACGCTCACCGATCTCGAGTTCCTCGCCGGGGCGTGGGAGCACGACGAGGACGGCACGCTGGTGCGTGAGGTGTGGGACGAGCCGCGGGGCGACGCGATGGTTGGGCACTTCGTGGTCGTCAGCGAGGGCAGCGCCGTGCTCTACGAGCTGTTCACGGTCGAGCAGGGCGAGGGTGCGCCCGTGCTCCGCCTGCGGCACTTCAATCGGGGCCTCGAGCCGTGGGCGAGCGAGGCGGACGCTCCGCTGACGCTGACACTGACCGAAGCGGACAACCGCCGCGCGGTCTTTGCCAACCCCGAGAACGACTTCCCCCGCGAAATGATCTACGAGGTGAAGGACGACACCCTCACCGTCAGCCTCATCCCCGCAGCCGATTCGGCCCGGGGCGAGCTCACGCTCGAGTTCACCCGCGTCCCGCACCTGGGCCGGAAGTAGACCCCGCGGCGCCTACTTCACGCAGCGGAGATAGCCGCGGGGGTTGAGCGTCATGAAGAGCTTCTCGCGGGCCCGGTCGATCTCGAACCGGTCGGTCGTCGCGAGGAAGTCGGTGACGGCCTCGAAGGGGCCCGGCCCCTTGTCCGGTGCGTAGTCGGTGTGCACCGGGTGGCCGTTGATGTTCGAGTCTTCGACGATCGCGTAGCACCCGGGCGTCACCATCGGGCTGTAGGCCTGCAGCTCGGCGAAGACGTGGTCGCGGTTGTGCAGGCTGTCGAGGATGATCATGACCCGGTCGTCCGGGCCGATCATGCCCCGGACGCGCTCGACGGTCTCCGGGATGATGCTTGATGCTTTGATCTTGGTGACGCGCGGGTGGCCGATCTCTGTCGGCCGGGTCACGGTGTCGATGGTCACGACGCGCGGGTCGTAGGCGTTGTCGGCCGCGTGCATCGCGTCGAGCACCGTGCCGAGGAAATGGGCGCTCCCCCCCCACGCGGTGCCCGTCTCGATGACGAGCGTCGGGCGGGTCTCGAAGAGGATCTCCTGATAGACCCAGACATCGTGCGGCGATTTGAGACACGCGGCCCCCATCCAGGTGGTGCGCTCCCACAGCCGCTTGGTGTAGTAGAGCGTGTGGTAGGCATCGACCACCGCCTGCTCGGCGTCGGTGAGCGCGGGGTGGGCGTGGGTCGCTCCGGGCGTGGTTTGGGTCGTCGTCACTGGCCGGCCTCGATCTTCCTGGGCGTGGTGGTGTCGGTGGTGATCGTCACGACCGGCGGCGGCGCAGGCTCGGCGGCCGCGTGGCCGTTGGTCCGGGGGCCTGCGCTGGGCGGCTTGGTCGGGGCGTTGGCCGTTTTCTTCTGTCTGGCGCGGCGTTCGTCGATCCGGCGCGAACGCTGCTCGCGGAAGGCGTTGTACTGCCGGCAGAGCTCGTCGTGGCCGAGCAGCCGCAGCTGGCCCTGGGGCCAGTCGGTCGCCTCGATCGCGCGGACGAACTCGGGATCGGTCGCGCCGCTCTCCTCACCCTTGCGGAGCAGCGCGGGCGAGAGCGCGGCACGCTTGTCCACGAAGCCGCCCACACCGAAGGTCTCGTTGTGGCGGAGTGAGAAGTACGCCTCGGCGAGCACCCGCGGCGGGTTGGTCTTGATCGACCGCATCAGATCGATGACCATCGGCTTCATCTCGCGGGGGTCAACGGCGAACGTCTGCGCCCAGCGGGCCACGATCGGGGCCGCGGCGATCACGCCGTCCTGGAAGTACCGCGTGTAGCGCCGCCACACCGCGTCCTCGCTCTCGTCGTGGACGCGCACCGCCCCGAGCGATCCGTCCTCGCGGCGTTCGTACCCGCGCACGCTGCCGGTGTCGGTGTTGGAGAGCATCTCCATCGGCGAGACGTTGTAGACGATCTGCATGACCGCTTCGGGATCGACCCGGGCGTCGGGCCCGACGGCGTGCTTGGTCGAGTTGGCGGGCTGCTCGTTGAGCATCTGCACCAGCGCGAGATAGCACCCGGCGATCCGCCGGCCCGGGAACAGGTGCGCGATGTTGTCGTGGATGGTCCCCCGCCACCCGATATCGACCACCACGCCGGGGCCGTTGCCGAGCCCCTTGCCCCGCAGATACTCCACCAACAGCTTCCGCCGCCGGTCGCGCTGCCGCTCGAGCAGCCGCCGGAACAGCGGGTCGGCGAACAACCGGCGCACGCCGGGGTCGTTCCACGGCTGCGAGATGACCGCGTCGGGGTCCACGCCGTTGCGGGCAAAGAGGGGCTCGAAGGGCAGCGGGTTGACATCGCAGGTCTTGAGCAGCTGCGCGAGCGACTGCTCCTTGTACTGCGCCCACACCCGCATCATCTGCTTGGTGGTCACGTTGCCGAGCGAGGGCAGGAACGTCGCCACGCGGCTGACCTCGATGACCTCGGCACGCGGCTCATTGAGCCCGAACGGACGCAGCGGCGCGATCGCGTCGTGCACCTGCCGGAAGAACTCGCCCTCCCGCGTGCAGTAGTGGACCGCCGGGCAACCGAGCGAGTGGGCCTCCTGCATCGCCCGCAGCACCAACGCCACGTACATCGGGGCGGCCCGGAAGCCGATCTCGAAGAGCTGGCGCTGCTCGGGCGTGAGCTCTGGGTCGGGCGCGCAGGCGGCGCGGAGTTCCCGCCGCAGCAGCTGCGCCGTCGGCACGAAGTTGCCCTTGCGCCGGGCCTCGAGCCGCGTGCGGTGCGCCGCCCGCTTGGCTTCCTCTTCGTCGTGGTGGTAGTGGACGGCGCGGATGCCGAACCGCTTGGGGCTCTCCACGTCCGACCACTCGTTGTCGCCGATGTGGGTGTGGTGCCCCGGCTCGGCGAGTGTTTCGCGTTGCACGTGGGCGAACAGCCGCCCCCGCATCTTGTTCACGCCGCAGTCGGACGAGACGAACACCCGCTCGAAGGGCATGGCCCCGCACACCTCGCCGAGGATCCGCCTGAGGTGCCGCTCGCCCAGATAGAAATCGGAGAGCCCCACCACGCGGTCGGCCTCGTGGTGCCGCAGGACCCGCCGCATGCGCTCGTCGGCGTAGGACACCCGCACCTCGTGGGCGACCTCGGCCTCGATGAGCCGCTCGGCCAACGAGACGCGGTGCGTCTCGAGCACACGCGGCCGGAGCGTCATCGCGAGCCATCGCTCGAAGACCTCTTCGACGCTGTACTCGTTATCGAGCCCCGCGGCCTCCTTCTCCTTCGCGATCTCCGCCTCCACCCGCACGCGGGCGTCGACCAGACTCCACGCCCCCCCAAACCGCGGCCGCAGGTCGTCGCGTCGCCGCGCCCACAGCGCGCGCGCGGTGAACAGCTTCACCTCGTCGGGGTGGCAACGCCGCCGGAGGACGGTGTCCCAGATGTCAACGCTCAGCAGCGTGGGCATCGGTCGTTACTTCCTCTCCGCCTTGAACGGGTCGCCCTCGCGCGATCCCTTGCCGACGAGCCGCACCAGCGGCGTGGACTTGGCCGTCACGATCATCCGGTAGGCCCGGCTGTTGCGCACACGCTCGAGCACGACGCGCGGGTCTTCCTTCGGATCGATCTGCTGCCACCCCTTGCCGAACCGGGCGTCGGCCACCGCGCGGTACACGGGGTTGGCCTTGAGCATATTGACCGTCCGCCACGAGCGGCTCGAGAGGATGCGGTCCAGTTCGTCCATCGCCGCGAGTCGCTCGCGCACGCCGGAAGCCACGGCCGCCCCGGCCGCGAGGCTGGTCGGTGTGCGCACCGGCGCGCCGGTAAGCGGGTCGTGTGTGAACGCCAGCTTCGCCTGCCGGTGGTACATCGGCTCGAGCCCCCGTGCCCGCTTGGTCCAGGACCGCTCGCGCCCGGCGAGCAGGTCTTCGACGGCGCTGACAAACTGCTTGAAGCCGTACTCGAGCGTCCGCGGCCGCATGTACTCCCGTGCAAACATGCTCATCGCGTCCCACCGGGCCTTGTCGTCGAGCACCATGGCCAGCGCCCTGGCCAGCGAGTCCGGCCTCGGGGCCGCCAACAGCACGCCGTGCTCGGGCATGTCGAACAGGTTGTTGGGGCGGTGGATGTCCACCACCGGCAGGCCGCACGCCATCATCTCGAAGGGGATGCGGGAGGGGTTGGTCGCGCTGATGCACAGCCCCGCCGAGCACCGGCTGTAGAGCGCCGCACACTCCTCGACGCTCAGCAGGCCGAGGTGCTCGTGCTCGAAGGGCAGGTCCGGCTTCTCGCGCGTGCCGTAGAGATAGATCTTGACGTCCGGCTTGTGGCGCTTGAGCGCACCGAGCGTCTGGATGAGCAGGTTCGGGCACCGCCGCGGCTTCTCCGGCTGATAGATCGCGCACACCGCGCGCTCGCGCTCGATCCCTTCTTTCGGTCGATAGATCTGGCCATCGGCGCAGAACTCAAAGAACGTCGCCGGGCAGCCGTTCTCTCGGGCGAGCCGCTGGGTGAGCCAGCGACCGATCGAGACCACCGGCAGGCCGAGGTTGTACGAGTCCTCCGCCTTGAGGTAGCCGTCGTTGACGGGCATGAAGTACGCCTCGTAGTCCTGCACGAAGTAGGCCTTCTTGCACTTGATCTTCGGCTTGGCGACAAACGCCGCGGTGTACCACGCCGTCGCCATCGCCAGATCGAACCCGTCGGGGATGTCGAACCCCAGGTGCAGGCGTTCTCCCGTGAAGCCGAAGAACCGTGCGAACTGCTCGCGCATCTCCCCGAGCCGCTCCTCGGGCGTCTTGGCGGCGCGCTCGGCGCTCCCCCGAGCATCCTCCACGAAGACGTGGCACTCGTGCCCCGCCGCCTCGAGCGCCTCGATGTTCTGGAGGATCGTGCGGTGCCCGCCGGAGCCCTCCAACGGCTGGGGCACGAGCCACGCGATGCGCGAGCCCTTGCCGCGATTGCCCGTTCCGGATTCACTGTGTGCCTGCGTCATGCTTCGCCCAAACTCCGCGCCGTATCCCCGTGGGACGGCGAAATGCCTTACCCGTGCCGCTCTCCCGTCAGCCAGTCGGTCTCGCCGCGCCCGCCCTTGCGCATCCGCTCGAGTTGCTCCCGCTGATCGGCCACGATCGTCTCGAGGTGCTCGGACCGCAGACTCTGCAGGTCCGCGTCCACGTCGAGTAACGCGAGCCGCTCGCGGAACGCCTTGGCCGCGGCCTCGCTCCCGAGCCGCGACCGCTCGATCGCTGCGCCCAACGCCTCAAACCTCTCCGACGCGCTGCGCCGGTCCTTCTCGTGCGAGGTCGCCAGCGCCGAGAGGTGCGTCGCCATGTCGGCCAGCAGCGACTCGAGCCGCTCCCGGGCCTTCCCGGCGTCGGCCAATTGCGACTGCAACCGCTCTGTCGCCGCCCGGCCCGCCGCGACCTCTTCGCGGAGTTTCGTCTCCCGTTCGAGCACCCGCTCCAGCCGTTGGTCGAGTTTGGACTGGTGTTCCAGAAGCTTGTCGAATCGCTGCTGCTGGTTCTGCACCCGCTGGCGCAGTTCCTCGCGTGCGGCCTCCGCCGCGCTCGCCCGCTTGTCGAGCCGGGCGATCGCCTCTTCCCGGTTCCGGACATCCTGCCGCAGACCGGTGATGGTCTCGTCGCGCCGCCGGATCCGGTCCGATTGGGCCTGGATGACCTCGTACCGCTCCTTGGCCAGCGTCCGTGCCGCCTCCACTTCCGCGGCCCGCTTCTCTATCGCCTCGTCGCGCAGACGGATCTTCTCCGACTGCTGCCGGATCGCCTCCTGCCGCTCGACCGCCAGCTTCTCCGCGGCCTGTGCTCTGGCAAGCGCCCGCTCCTGCGCCTCCGCCGGCACGGTCGCTTCCCGCAGCGCCTCCAGCCGCTCGCGCAGCTCGGCCTGCTTGCTCGACTGCTTCTGGATCGTCGCCATCCGCTCTTCGGCCATACGCCCGAGGTCCCGCACCTCGATCGCGGCACGCTCCGCCCTGGCGATCGCCGGGTACGCCACGAGCTTGTCGGTCAACCCCTCGGCCTGCAGCGCACGGAGTCTCGCGTCGCCCTTGGGGAACAGCACGCCCAGTCCCCACGAGTGCTCGAACGCGAAGCTCGGGTGCTGCTTGGACAGCTGGTTCCAATAGTCCGTCGAGCCGTAGCCGGTGTCGGGCGCGACATCGTGGAACAGCATCACGCCGTCGGGCGCGAGCTTCGGCAGCCACGTCTCGAAGTCCTCCTTGACCGCCTCGAACGTGTGGAGCCCGTCGATGTGGATCAGGTCGACGCTCTCGTCGGCGACCAGCGGGAGCGCGTCGGCAAAGAACATCTGGTGCAGCGTGATCGACTGCTTCGGGAACGACGACTTGACGATGCGGCGCACCGTGTCGAGCACCTCCGACCCGTACTTGCCGGCGTGCTCCTCGCCCTCGAACGTGTCGACACCGATCAGCTCGGTGTCCTTCATCCGCCCGTCCTTCATCGCCTGCGCGAAGGTGAAGAACGAGGTCCCCCAGTGGACGCCCAGCTCGGCGATGCGGCCCGGCCGCATCCACCGCACGAGGTCGTAAGCGAACCGCCGGTGCCCGCCCCAGGGCCAGACCGGGTTCATGTCGCAGACCTTGTCGGCCTGAAACTTCGGCTCCCAGTATTTCCAGGCCTGCTTAGCCAACGCGCGTGATCCTCACATCTTTGACCGGGTTGGTGAACATGCCGTGCACGGGCCGCTGCGGCGCGATCCCCGTGACCGACACCACGTTGTGCGCCCAGCACTGGACGGTGTGGTGGTGCGCGTGCTTGCCCTCGCCGATGCCGAACGTCGCGGTGTACTCCGCCGGCCGCACCTCGGGCCACACATAGTCCATCCGCACCACGTAGCTGCCCGCCTCCGGGCACGACAGGTCCGCTCTCGGCTTGCTGAGCGAGTTGTCGCCGAAGACAGCGTTGCCGAACCGGTCGTTCATCACCACGCCGAAGATCAGGTCCTGCCTTGGCGTCGCGACATCGATCTCGAAGTAGCACGTGAACGAATCGCGGGGCTGGATCGCGCGGACGGGCTCGCCGTTGGAATCGGCAAGCGCGACCCGCCGGATCACCACGTCGCCCGCGCCGCCCAGCTTGTCGGCGGTGACCTCGACCCACGGCAGGCTCTCGTCGAGCGCGCCGGACGCGTCGCCGGAGTTTGCACCCTGCACCTCGCCCTGCGGCCGCCCCTTCGCCGCACCGCCGGGTGCCTTGTCGCCGCCGAACTGCGCGTTGTGCACGATCTTGGTGTAGAACGCGATCGCGTCCAGCGGCTCGCCCTCAAAGGCCACCCGCCCCTTGTGCATCACCAGCGCCCGGTCGCAGTGGTTGGCCACCGCGTTCAGGTCGTGCGTCACCAGCAGCTTGGTGGTGTCGGCCAGGTCCTCGCGCATGTACTTGTGGCACCGCTGCTGGAAGAACACATCACCCACCGCCAGCGCCTCGTCGACGACCAGGATCTCCGGCCGCACCTGCGCCGCGACCGCGAAGGCCAGGCGCACGTACATGCCGCTGGAATACGTCTTCACCGGCTGATCGATGAAGTCGCCGATATCCGCAAACTCGACGATCCGGTCGTAGAGCTCGTTGACCCGCTTGCGCGAGAGGCCCCGGATCGACCCCGCCAGGAACACGTTTTCGCGGCCTGTGAACTCCGCGTTGAACCCCGCCCCCAGCTCGAGCAGCGCCGAGATCTGCCCGTTCACCCGCACCGAGCCCTCGGTCGGGTTCAGCGTGCCGGCGATCATCTGCATCAGCGTCGATTTGCCCGAGCCGTTGCGGCCGATGATGCCCACCGACTCGCCCTTGCGGACCGTCAGGCTCACGTCCCGCACCGCCCAGAACTCGCGGTAGTATTTCTTCTTCCACCGAGTGAGCGCCTGCTTGAGCCGGTCGGAGGGGTGCTTATAGATCTGATAGCACTTGCTGACGCCGCGGACCTCGATCGCCGCGGGCCGGGTGTCCGCCACCGCCTCGTGCGCCTCCCCGCGCAGCGCCCTCGGGCCCGCCTTCGGCTCCCGCTGCTCGCTGCCGGGTTGGATCATCGCCTCTGCCATGCCTGCTACACCGGCCCGGGCTGTCCCGGGGCCTTCGGCTCCTCTTCGCGACCATTGCGCAGCACTACTATACGCGGGCCCAGCCGCCGCTCACCCAGACAAACCCCATCCTGTGAACCGCCCGATCCTCTCGCATCATGTCGATGGCCACACTCCCCACGACCAGCCCGGCCCGACCCGCCCCCAAGCCCGGCGCACCGCTCAACCCGGTGCGCATGGTGCGATCGCTCTGGGGCCACCGCGAGCTCACCACCCAGTTCGCAGCCCGGCGGATCAAATCCAAATACAAGGGCCAGGCCCTCGGCTTCGCCTGGTCGATCACCGACCCGCTCATCACACTGGCCATCTATACGTTCGTCTTCGGCCTGGTGCTCCGCCGGGCCTCCGACCCCGACGCCGCCGGCGGCATCGCCCGGTTCGCCCTCGAGGTCTTCGCCGGGATCATCACCTTCAATCTGTTCCGCGAGATGGTCGGCGCCGCCCCGACTCTGGTTATCGGACAGCCCAACTTCGTCAAGAAGGTCGTCTACCCGCTCGAGACCCTGCCGGTCTCGCAGCTGCTGGTCTCGCTCTTCAACTACGCCACCGGCCTGATCGTCTGGATCATCGGCTACGTGATCTTCTCGGGCACCCACATCCCGAGCCCAGAGCTGCTCCTCGTTCCCGTCGTCCTGCTGCCCGTCGCCCTGATGGGCCTCGGCGTCTCGTGGTTCCTCGCCTCGCTGGGCGTCTTTCTCCGCGACCTGAAGAATCCCACCGGCAGCGTGCTGCACATGCTCTTCTTCCTCAGCGCGATCTTCTACCGCATCGAGGACGTGCCCGAGGCCTATAGGTGGATGATCGCCATCAATCCCCTCGCCCAGTCGGTCGAGGCCGCCCGCGCCGTCATGTTCGGCGAAACCTGGCCGCACTGGGGCTGGCTCGGCGGCATGACCCTCGGCGGAGCGCTGCTGTGCGTCGCGGGGTACGCGTTCTTCATGAAGAGCCGCAAGGCGTTCGCGGATGTGATCTAGCGACCCCTCACCTCGGCCCCTCTCCGTTCGTACCGTCCAAAGGAACCTCATGGCACAGATCGACGCCCCAATCCTTCAGCCGGACCTGACGAACCTCGATCTCGGAGATGCGCACGACCTCCGCGTCATCGAGGGAGAAGACCGCTACTCCATCTGGGCCTTCGGCCGCATGCGGAAACTGTTCTTCATCACCGGACACCCGCGCTCCGGAACCACGTGGGCCGCGGCCGTGCTCATGCGACACCCCCGCGTCTTCTGCGACGGCGAGTTCCACTTCCACCAGCTCCGATCCGGGTTCGATGCCATCCAGCGTCAGCCGTGGCACCGCGTGAGCCGCGATCCCGTCCACACCACCGCCGAGAGCTGCTTCCAGGACACCGTCAGGCTCTGCATGGGCGCGTGCGCCAACAAGAAGCCCGACGCCGAGTGGATCGGCGGCCGCACGCCGCGCCGGCTGCAGGTCCTCCTGCCGGGCGCACCGCACGTGGTCATCGTGCGCGACGGGCGTGACGTCACGGTCAGCATGGCGATCATGGAGATGAACAGCGGATCCGGCGCCTTTACCGAGGCCGCGGCCGACCCGTCGCTGCAGCACGCCCGCGCCGAGTTCCTCAAGGACCCGAACTTCTTCAAGAACAATCCGGACCAGCTCCTCGCCTGCGAGCCGTTCGTCCGCTCCATCGCCCGACGCTGGGGCGACCTGGTTCGCCACGACCTCGACGTCGCCAAACGTATTCGTGCCGGAGAGCTCAGCGCCACCGTGCATTTCGTCTCCTACGAACGTCTCCACGCCGAGCCGGAGGCCGAGCGGTCAGCGATGTACCAGTTCCTCGGCCTCGAGCCCGGCGAAGCGGAGCCGCTGACCGAGGACTCCAGGACGACCCCCGGACTCGGACAGGACAACCACCGTTCCGACAAGCGGAAGGGCGTGGTGGGCGACTGGGCAAACTACTTCACCGAGCACTCCAAGCAGTGGTTCAAGGACGAAGCCAATGACGCTCTCGTCGCGATGGGCTACGAATCGGACGACCGCTGGTAACCGAGAGCGGCTCGATGTGGTCGCCGCGACACGCCCCGAGAGGCACGAGACACCGATGACACAACACTCGCTCGCCCCAACCCAACGCGGCCTCACCGCGCTCAACCTGCAGGACACGCGCAGGCTCCGAATACTCCGCGACGGGCCGCCGAACACCGTCTGGGCGTACGGGATGCAGCGGAACATCTTCTTCGTCACCGGGCACGCCCGCTCGGGCACGACCTGGGCCGCCAGCATCCTCATGCGCCACCCGCTGGTCTTCGCCGATGGCGAGTACCACTTCCATCAGCTCCGCCGCGGCTTCGACCTGTTCCAGTCCCAGCCCCACCACCGCGCATCGCGCGAGCCGGTCCACTCGACGGCCGAGGAGTGCTTCCAAGACACGATCCGGCTTTCCATCGCCGCCGCGGCACACCAGCGCCCCGGAGCGCTCTGGGTGGGCGATCGCACCCCGCGCCCGCTCGAGGTCCTGCTCCCCGGCACGCCCCACTTCGTCATCATCCGAGACGGGCGCGATGTCACCGTCAGCCTGTCGATCATGGAGATTCACCAGGGCGGCGGCCTCTTTAACCAGTGCCAGGACGACCCCAAGCTCGTCGCGGTGCGCGAGCAATTCCTCAAGGATCCCGAGTTCTTCAAGAACAACCCGCACGAACTCCTCGTCTCCGAGCGGCTCGTCCGCACCATCGCCGGACGCTGGGCACGCCAGGCCGCGCACGACGTCAAGACCGTCAACCGCATCCACGCCGGCGAGATCGACGCGACCGCGCGCATCGTCTTCTACGAACACCTGCACACCGATCCCGAAGGTGAGCGGCTCGCGATGTACGAGATGCTCGGCGTTGATCCGGCCGCCGCCGAACCACTGACCGCCGAGAGCGGCACCAAACCCGGGCTGCAGACCGACAACCACACCTCCGACAAGCGCAAGGGCATCGTCGGCGACTGGATGAACTACTTCACCGACGAGGCCAAGGGTTGGTTCAAGGACGAGGCCGGCGAGGTGATGCTCGAGCTCAACTACGAGAGCGACGACCGCTGGTAGAACGCCCAGCCGGCTCGCTCCGCGGTTGTGCTCCGGAGCACCGCCAGTCGCCGTGTTTCACGGCAGGCTCGTAGTGCTTCACACTCGGTCTGCAACGGGCGTCTCAGCACCGAGCTCCGGCCGCGCCAAACACCGCCGCGCCGACACAGTCTCATACAGCACAAGATCGAGCGCCGTCAGTTCCCGCACGCGGTCTCTCGCTTGCTCTGTCAGCTGCGCCGTGTCAAACGGCTCCGACGCTCGATTGAGCTGCGGCAACGGCGGCGGCACCGCCCATCCATAACGCCCGGCGATCGCCGCGACACTCTCGCCAAAGCGCTCGCACACCCCGACGACGTCGATCCGTTCGAGCGCCCGCGTCGCGCGAGCCAGCAGCTCCGGATCGGCGTACTTCCGGCGAAGACCGGAGACGTCACCCACGCCGTGTGTGGCATGCGCCCAGAAGTCCCTCTCCACATCGTCCAACGCCAGGAACCGGCACTGCAGATTCCGAAGCTCGGTGTCCCCCGCATCGCTCATCACGAACTGCTCAAAGCTCATGCCGCAAACGAGACCGAACAGCGGGTGCTTCGGACGAGAGCGGATATCCCGATAGTGAGACACCGACCTCGCCAGCGGCTCACGCAACATCGTGACCACCCTGCACGGATCGCCGACAAGTGCCGGGAACATCATGCCGTAGTGGCCGCTGGCGAACCGCCACCCAGCGCGCACCGGAGCACCACGCCGAAACAGGCGCTCCGGGCTCTCCGGGCGCAGCACCTCCCCCGCCGGAAAGTGCATCTCCAGCCAGGCCCGAAGCGTCGTCCCGCCCGTCTTCGGGATGTGCAGAAAGTACAGCCGTTCGTTCCCGGTCGTCACGGGGTCAACCCCCCGCCACAAACTCCGCCAGGATCCGCGTGCCCCAGCCCGTCGGCCCCGCGATGTACGGGCCCGAGTCCTTGTCCGTCGCGTGCACGCCCGCGATGTCCAGGTGACACCACGGCACACCCTCCTCGACGAAGTAGCTCAGGAACGCCGCGCCCTGGATCGGGTGCGCCTTGCGGTTCGGGTTGCTGTTGAGGATGTCCGCCACCGGCGACTTCATCATGTCGCGGTATTCCTGGTGGTGCGGCAGCCTCCACACGCGCTCGCCGCTCACCTCGCTGGCGTCCTCGATCTTCCGCCGCAGCTTGTCATCGTCGCACCACATGCCCGCAAACGTCGAGCCCAGCGCCACGACCACGCCGCCGGTCAGCGTCGCCACGTCGATCACGCACGCCGGGTCCTCCCGCTCGCACGCCCAGCAGAGCGCGTCGGCCAGCACCAGCCGCCCCTCCGCGTCGGTGTTGGTCACCTCGACCGTCACGCCGTTGCGGAAGGTCAGCACGTCGTCCGGCCGGTACGCCTCGTCCGAGACCGAGTTCTCCGCGATGCTCAGCAACGCCACGACCTTCCGGTTGGGCTTGATCACCGTCGCGATCGCGTGCATCGCGCCGAAGACCGCGCACCCGCCGTCCTTGTCGCGCTTCATCCCCGCCATCGAGCCGCCGACCTTCAGCGACAGCCCGCCCGAGTCGTACGTCATCGTCTTGCCGACCAGCACCACCGGCTTGCCGGTGCGCGCGCGGGCGCTCGGCGTGTACTCCAGCCGCACCAGGCACGGCTTGTTCTCGCTGGCCGCACCGACGGTCTTGATCCCGACCAGCCCCTCCTCGTCGAGCTTGCTGCCCTGGATCACCGTGCACTTGAGCCCGACCTGCCGGGCCATCTTCTTGGCCTCGCTGGCCATGTAGCTCGTCGTCGCGATGTTCGGCGGCGTCTGGCTGAGCGTCCGCGCGATGTTGGCGCTCTCGGCCAGCCCCACGCCCCGCTCCAGCCCCGCAGCGAACGGCTTGCTGTCCGACCGCACCTCCAGCGAGGTCAGCGTGCTCTTGGACGACGCCGTGCCGCGGAACTGATCGCACGTCCACGCGATCAGCCCGAGCCCCTCGCCGAACGCGCACCCGGCCCGCTGGGCGTCGAGCCCCGCCGCCTTGCACGCCGCCGCGAGGTCGACATCGATCTTCGTGTCCTTGGTCGTCGCGATCCGCCGCCCGACCGCAGCCGCCACCGACCGCATCGTCTCGGCGTTCAGCGACTTCTTCTCCCCCAGCCCCACCACGACAATCCGCGAAGGACCGGCCGACTTGCCCCTGCCCTTGGCCGGGAACGCCTCGACGATCCGGCCGACATCCCCCGTCGCCTCAGCCCGCGAGAGCACCTCGCCGATCGCAGCGTCCTTGGCGTGGCCCTCGGCCGACTTGGCGCCCTTGAACTGCCCGACCACCAACACCTGGGCCGCCCCGCGCCCACCGACTTTGACTGCTTTGAACATCGAAATCTCCTCGGGTTGAGACGCCAGTGTAGGGACCACCAACAGCGCCCGAAGCGCACGCGAGGAGCCACACCGCATTCTCACGCCCCCCGCAGCCCTCTGCGCGAGCAACGAAACCGGCACACAGCCCGCCGCGAGGCCCGAATCGCATCAACGGCGATACCCTCACCCCATGCCCGAACACCCCAGCGAAACACCGCAGACCCTCTTCGCCCCGTGGAGGCTGGAGTATCTCGAAGCCCTCGACGCCAAGGAGAAGCGCACCGGGCCGCCGGCCGCGGGCTCCGGCTCGTTCCTGCTCGACTACTGGAACGCCCCCGCCGACGACGAACGCAACCACGTCGTCGCCCGCACCTCCCGCGGCCTCATCCTGCTCAACCGCTTCCCCTACGCCGGCGGACACCTGCTCGTCGCGCTCGGCGAGGCCGCTCCGACGCTGCTCGACTACACACCCGAGCAGCGCGCCGAACTCTGGAAACTCGTCGACCTGGCCGCCGAACTCATGCAGCGAACCCTCGAGCCCCAGGGCGTCAACATCGGCATCAACCAGGGCCGGGCCGCCGGCGCAGGCGTGCCGCAGCACCTCCACGTCCACCTCGTCCCCCGCTGGAACGGCGACGTGAACTTCATGTCCGCCGTCGGCAGCGTGCGGGTCATCCCCAGCTCGCTCGAAGCGATGACGCAGCGATTCCGCGAACAGTGGTCGCGGATGGACACGCACGAGGAATAGATAAATCGCAGGATCCGGCGCAGCTCACGCCGCCAGACGACGCTCGAGCCGCAGCCCCAGCCGGTACGCCCCGCCTCGTCCGCGCGTGTGCGCCACCGTGCCAAACTCGGTCTGCCCGTCCACCGAGCACCGGACACTCGCCCCCGGCGACACTTTGACCGGACACCGGACACCCAGCCCGCCGCCGCACCGGTCAACCAGCGTGACCCGCGTCAGCCAGAGCCTCCCGTCGGGATCGACAAACGTCGCGACGCCCTGCCCACGCGCACGCACCCGCTCGGTGCCGCGGCGCTCGTGCGCCACCGTCCCGGGCTCGGGCGATCGCCCGCTCGCTTCTGGCTTGGTCTCGACACCCGCGTCCGTCCGCGCCAGCCGCAGCCCGGGCCGGGTGGTGGTGCGGCGTGTGCTCTTCGTGCCCCGTGCTTGCGCGACCGCCATGTCGAAGTCTCCCAGGAGCCGGCGCTTCCCTGCGCCACGCCCTGCCAAGACCATCGGCTCAGCCATCGCCCGACTTCATCCCCAGTCCGCCGGAGAGCGCATCACGCCGAAGTCGTCCCGCCGTTTCGCAGCAGATCAGACAGAATGAACGCCAGCTCCAGCGACTGCTGGTAGTTCAGCCGCGGATCGCAAGGGGAGACGTAGTTCCGCGTCAGGTGCTGCTCGGTCACGCCCGAGGCCCCGCCCACGCACTCGGTCACGTCCTCGCCGGTCAGCTCAAAGTGGACGCCCCCGAGGATCGAGCCCACCTCGCGGTGCACCGCGCAGGTCTTGCGCAGCTCCTCGGCGATCGCGTCAAAGTGCCGCGTCTTGACCCCGTCGGCCGTGACCATGCCGTTGCCGTGCATCGGGTCGCTGACCCACAGCACCTTCCGCCCGGCGTCGGTCACGGCCCGGACGATGCCCGGCAGCGCCGCGTCAACATTCCCCGCGCCCATCCTTGTAATGAGGACCAGCTTGCCCCGCTCGTTGCCCGGGTTGAGCGCCTCAGTCAGCGCCACGGCCTCGGCCGGATCCGTCTTCGGCCCGAGCTTGACGCCGACCGGGTTGGCGATCCCCCGCATGTACTCCACGTGCGCCCCGTCCAGCGCCCGCGTCCGTTCGCCGATCCACGGCAGGTGGGTGGTCAGGTCAAACCAGCCCGCACGGTGCGGCACCCGACGCGTCTGCGATGTCTCGTAGTGCAGGTTCAACGCCTCGTGGCTCGTGAAGAACTCGACCCGCGTCAGCTCATCGACCCGCGCCTCGCCCAGCGCCTCCATGAACTCGACGGCCTCGGCCAGGCTCCGGCTCACCTGCTCGTACGCCGCACGCCGCTCGGGCGGCAGGCTCGCGTCGGCGAAGAACGAGAGATCCCAGTACTCCGGGTGGTGCACGTCGGCAAACCCGCCGTCGAGCAGCGAGCGGATGAAGTTCAGCGTCATCGCCGCGTGCTGATAGCCGCGGACCATCAGGTGCGGGTCGGGCCGACGCGACTCGGCGTCAAAGTCCGCCCGGTTGACCAGATCCCCGAAATAGCTCGGCAGCGAGACCTCCCGCCCGTCGACCTGCCGCGTCTCCACCGCGCTCGACCGGGGCTTGGCGTACTGCCCCGCCAGCCGGCCCACCCGCACCACCGGCTTCCGCAGGCCGTGCACCAGCACCAGCGACATCTGCAGCAGGATCTTCAGCTTGTTGGTGATCTGCTCGGCGCGGCAGTCGGCCAGCGTCTCGGCGCAGTCGCCGCCCTGCAGCACGAACCGCTTGCCCTCCTGCGCATCGGCGATGAACCCGCGGAGCCGCTCGATCTCCCAGCTGGTCACCAGCGGCGGAAGGTTGCGCAGCTTGGCCAGCGCCGTCTCGACCGCCGCGCTGTCCTCGTACCTGACCTGCTGGGCCGCGAGCCGTCGACGCCACGAATCCGGTGCCCACGTCTCGCCCTCGCCCGGAGATGTCGATGTTCCGCCCTGCTCGCTCAATGCCGACTCCTCGCTGTCACCCGGAACTGATCCTTGCCCCGCGACAGACGATCGGCTCGAAACACGCGCGGTTTCTGCCGGTTCTCGGCCTCAAGTGCACATTCTTGAGCCAAATCCTCACGCAACGCCACAGTTCGGACGATTGCCAACACGCCGACGCAGACTCTGCGCGGCCACGCATCGACCTCATCGGCGAGCACGGACGCCCGCCGAGACCAACACGGCCCGCCCCGAGACCACTCGGCCCCGGGCCAACCCGAACGGACCCGCCGGGTCTCCGACCCGGGCCGGACCACAAGCAGATCAGGAGTTTCAACGTCATGGCTACACGCACCACCAGCAGGAAGTCCACCGCCGGCAAGACCACTACCAAGCGCCACAGCGCCACCAAACGGAAGACGACCGGCACCAAGACCGCCGCCCGCAAGTCGCCCGCCAAGAAGACCACCACCAAGACCGCCGCCAGGAAGACCACCGCCAAGTCGAGCACCGCCAAGAAGTCCGCAACCAGGAAGCCCGCAGCCAAGAAGTCCACCTCGGCCCGGAAGACCACCGCCAAGAAGGCGACCTCCACCGCCAAGAGGACCACCTCCGGCCGCAAGACCACCGCCCGCAAGCCCGCCGCCAAGAAGACCACCACGGCGCGCAAGACCACCGCCCGCAAGCCCGCCGCCAAGAAGACCACCACGGCGCGCAAGACCACAGCCCGTAAGCCCGCGGCCAAGAAGACCACCACCGCGCGCAAGACCACAGCCCGCAAGCCCGCGGCTCGCAAGTCCACCGCGACCGCCAAGCGCACTACCGCCGGCCGCAAGCCCGCCGCCAAGAAGACCACCACCGCGCGGAAGACCACCGCCCGCAAGCCCGCGGCTCGCAAGTCCACCGCGACCGCCAAGCGCACCACCGCCGGCCGCAAGCCCGCCGCCAAGAAGACCACCACCGCGCGGAAGTCCACCGCGCGCAAGCCCGCGGCCCGCAAGACCACCACCGCGCGCAAGACCACGGCTCGCAAGACCGCGACCCGCTCCTACAAGATCAACTCCACCCGCCGTGCCGCCGGCCGCACCACCGGCCGCCGCACCGTGCGCAAGGCCGCCTGATACCGGCACTCACCACGCGACTCACACCGGCCGCAGCCTTGTGCTGCGGCCGGTCACGTTTTGGACCCGACCGCTACACCACCCGCGTGTCGCGCACATCGTCCTCGCAAAAGAGCCCGCCCGACGGCTCGGGCCGCGGACGGGGCTCGTGCCCCCGCGCCTCCCCTCCCGCACCGTCCCGGGCCTCAAACCCGCGTGCCACAAGATGCTCCCGCCACGCCCGCTCGTGCGCCTCCCAGAAGTGCTCGAACGAGTCGTTCAGCGTGAACTTCTGCATCCACATGTGGGCCGCCGAACCCATGCGGCGGCGACGCTCCGGGTCGGCCACCAGCCCCACGATCCGCTCCACCCACGCGTGCGGCGCACCCGTCGGCAGGACATACCCGGTCTGCCCCTGCTCCACCACTTCCTTCGGCCCCCCCTGGTCGGTCACCAGCACCGGCAGCCCCGACCCCTGACTCTCCATCACCACCTGCCCCAGCGTGTCGGTCACGCTCGGGAACACGAACAGATCGCTCGAGGCGTACATCCGGCTGAGCTCCTCCCCGCGCCGAAAGCCCAGGAAGTGCACCCGCTGACCCCGCAGCTCCGTCGCCATCCGCTCCCGGTAGGGCCCGTCGCCGATCACCATCAGCTCGGCGTTGAGCCCCTGCTCCTTCAGCCGGTGCTGCGTCTGCCGCCACACCTTCGAGAGGAAGGGCAGGTTCTTCTCCACGCTCACCCGCCCGACATAGAGCACCTTGGTGCTGTCCGGGTCCACCGCCGGGAACTGCTCCCACACCGACGTGTCGCGGAACCGCGGGTGGAACGACCCGGCCTCAAACCCCGGCTTGAGCGCGCAGCACCGCTCCCGGGGCATCCCCAGCCGCACGAGCGACTCCACGTAGTCCTCGCTCCGGGTAAAGATCGCCGCGAACGGCTTGTAGAACAGCCGCATGAACTTCTCGCTCGCGACCGTGAACGCCCTGTCCTCGAAGAGGTTGTCGATGTACGACGGGAAGTCGGTGTGGTACACCCCCAGCACCGGGATCCGCAGCATCCTGGCCGCCAGAAAGCCCACCATCCCCACCGGCCCCGGCGTCGAGATGTGGATGCAGTCCGGCTGGTGCCGGTCCAGGTGCCGCAACATCGGGATGATCGGGGGCAGCACCAGCTCCAGGTTGTCGTACTTCGGCATCGCCGCGGCATAGATCGGATCAAAGTTGTAGAGGTTCTCGCCCTCCGGCATCTCCATCCGCGTCGAGGTGATGACCTGCAGCTCACGCCCCGACGTGCGCGCGCGCCGCGCGATATCGGTGATGAACCGGCTCACGCCGTTGACATCCCCGAGCGTGTCGGAAAAGAGACTCACTCGCATCGGTCGCTCCATGACGCTCACGCCCTCGCCCGGCGCCGACGTCTCGTGCTCGAACCGCTCGACAAACTCCCGCTCCTTGTTCTGATAGAACAGGCTGAACACCGAGGGCAGCTGCACGGCCGTCAGCACGGCGTACGACGCCAGGTGGTCGGCCAGCCCGCTCCTGTCCCGCTTGCACACCGCCCGCCAGCCCGAGCCGCCGAGGTGCCGCGCCAACGCCGCGGTCAGCTCGTCGGCAAACGCCGCCATCCGGTCGTGATCCGCCAGCGCGCTGCCGTCGGCCCGCCCCTCCGGCGACAGCCGCTCGGCGAGCTCCGGGTATCCGGCCAGCACCGGCCCGAGCGTCTCCCGCAGGGCCTCGAGCAGCGGGTTCGACTTCTGCCTCCGCCGCCCCAGCAGCTTCCCGCGTGCCGCCGTCGCCAGCAACCGCGCCTTCGAGGGCGCCGGCGTGTCCACCCCGGCAAACCGCAGCAGCTTCGACGCGACATACCTCCCGCGCGCGCTCTGCCGCGACGCGACCCGGTCGGCGTAGTAGTGCGCCCCCACCGTCGTCAGCTGGTGGGCCAGCAGGGCGCTGTGCCCGCCCACGCCGCCCGCCTCGCACCGGCCCGTCATCGCCAGCCGGAAAAACTCATGAGGATCGGTCAGCCGCTCGCCCCGCACGCCGGTCCACGTCCGCCCGACGTTCAGCAGCCCGTGGTCGTCCGAGCCGCCCGTCCACGCCTTCTGCCACGCGCGGGGCCAGACCGGCTCGATCGCGTGCGCGCGCGCCAGCTCCTGCACACTCGCCGGGGTCAGCCCCCGCAGGAACCGCTCCAGCGGCGGCCGGTGCCGCTCGGTGTGCGCACCGTTGAGCACCTCGAACCCCTTGAACAGCAACGCGCACCGCTCGATGTGCCACCGCGTCAGCCGCCCATTCTGCATGTAGAGCGGGTGGGCCACCGCGTGGGCGAGCCGGTGGTGATAGAGCCAGGCCGCGAAAACGTACACGTCGTCCCGGAGCCCCAGCGTCGTCAGCTCCTCGTCCTGCTCCGGCGTCAGGCCCCAGACCAGCACGTGCAGCTTGCACCGGTCCTCCGGGAAGGAGACCGAGACCTCCTGCCCGACGATGAACCCCTCGAACCCCCGCTCGACGAGCTCCATCGCGCCGCGGATGGTGTCGTGGTCGGTGATCGTCACCAGGTCCATGCCCCGCGCCCGCGCCTGCTCGTAGACCTTCTCCGGCGGCGAGTAGCACTCGGGCACGTCCAGAAACGACAACGCCGCCACCGCCGGGCCGTCCGACGCCCACGAGTGGCAGTGGGTGTCCATCCGCGTCCAGAAGATGTTCGGTGTCGATCGTCCGTCTGGCCGCATCCGCTCGCTCCCCGGCCCGCAGCGTGCGTCGTGCACACCCGGACGCCGCGTCCCCGATCCGCCCGTGATCATCGTACGGACAAGGGGCGTTCACACCAGCCGGACGCGTGCGTCTGCGCGAATGTTCGCCAGCTCTTTGCGCACCGGTGCATCCGCCGCGTGGCGTGCCCCGAACCCGCCGGTGGCACACGACGGTCGGATCTTTTTGGGTGGTTTCACTGACGCGAAAGTTTTGACAAAAATCCACCCGGCGCTGCGGAATGCTGGTATACTCCCTCTGAACTTCAAGGCCTCCAATTGCTCTTCTCTTTCCCAACCTGAACCCCTCAGCCTTTCGGCTGGCCCCGAGCAGATTCTGCTCCGCGAGGCCGGCTCACAAGTCGCTTGGCCCCCTGCGCGTTGATCTCCTGTCCCCCGGTTGATGCGCGGGGGCCTTGCTTTTTTACGCTCAGCGTTTTCTGTGCCGCCGCTCACGGACCGGGACCGCTCGCGCCTCGCCGCGTCCGCGCCCGACGCCCCAAAAACGGGGCGGGCCCCGCGTCGCCGGAGCAAGACACGGGGCCCTCGCAGGGGGGTTGTTCCCTCCCTCCAACTCCCGAGCGGGAGAAACTGCACCCTGACTCTGCCTTCCGTTGCCCCCCGCCGCGACCCGGCTGGGCCATCGGTCCGGGCGGGCCCGACGTCTGTACCGCCTGTGCCGTGTACGCTGCCCGCATGGCACGTCACCTGGCCGTCTTTCCCGGCTCCTTCGACCCCATCTCCTTCGGCCACCTCGACGTGGTCCGCCGGGGTCGTCACCTCTTCGACGAGCTGGTCGTCGCCGTGGGCCACAACCCCGGCAAGGCCCAGCTCTTCACACTCGACGAACGCGTGGAGATGACCCGGACCCTCACCAACGAGATCGTCGCCGCCGAGCCCGACGCCGCCCCCGTCCGCGTCGACTCGTTCTCCGGCCTCACGGTCGACTACGCCGCGTCGGTCGGCGCCGCCGCCCTCCTCCGCGGCATCCGCAACCTCTCCGACCTCCAGTACGAGATCCAGCAGGCCGTCACCAACCGCGAGGTCGCCGGGCTCGAGACCGCCTTCGTCGTCGCCGGCCGCAGCTTCGCCTACACCAGCTCCAGCCTCATCCGCCAGATCACCGCCCTCGGCAAAGACCTCTCCGCCCTCGACTCGATGGTCCCGCCGCTGGTCATCGAGATGCTGCGGCAGAAGAAGGACGCCCGGCACCCGATGCTCCAGGGGCTGCTGGTCGATCCCGACGAGTAGAGCCCATGCCGCAGCCGCGAGTGGTCACCGTCATCTCCGCTCCGCGAGCCATGCACGCCGCGCAACGCCGCGAGCTTCCAGAGGGTGCCACGGGTCACACGCTGCTTTGAGCGGGTGCCCCGTGCGGCCGCGTCCTCGCACGGGGCAGCCCCGCAGAGCCGGGCCTGACCCGTGGCACCCGCCGATGCCCGCGGCGATGTGTGCCGCGGCTCTGCGAGCCGCGTCGAGCCACCGACCGCGCCGAACCTCTACCATCCCGCCTCATGGATGTACGCGTAATCTCTATCGGCACGCTCGCGGAACACCCGCTGCGCGACACCACCCGCCGCGTCCGCACCGGGCACGCCACCACCACGCTCGTCCGCTCCGGCGACGCGGTCGTCCTGATCGACCCCGGCCTGCCCCCGGCCGCGATCGTCGCCCGGCTCGACGAGCGCGCCGGGCTGGACCCTTCCGACGTCACCCACGTCTTCCTCACCAGCTTCAAGGCCGACACCTGCCGCGGCCTGCGCGCCTTCGACCACGCCGACTGGTACCTTTCCGAGATCGAACGCGAGGCCGTCGGCGTGCCCCTGGCCCACCTGCTGCAGAATGCCGACGCCACCGACGACGACACCCGCCAGGAACTCGAGTACCAGGTCTCGCTGCTCCGCGAGTGCAAGCCCGCGCCTGACTCGCTCGCCCGCGGCGTCGACCTCTTCCCCCTCCCCGGCGTCACGCCCGGCATGACCGGCCTGCTCGTCGCCGAGCCCAACCGCACCACACTCATCTGCGGCGACGCCCTCCCCACGCTCGAACACTACGAACAGGGCAAGGTCCTCAAGACCGCCCACAACCCCGACCAGGCGCTCGAGAGCTTCCAGGAAGCCCTCGAGATCGCCGATGTGCTGGTGCTCGGCCGCGATAACCTCGTGGTCAGCCGCGGGCGGGGGATGGTGTGAGCCAGTTCAATCGCCGCGACGGCCGCGGTCATAGCGTTCCATGAAGAGATCGAAGTCGGCGTCGGTCACGTACCAGTCGAGGTCGATGTCGGCGCTCGGGTCTTCAGCGGCCAAGGCCGCGAGAAACTCGCTGGCGTCGGCCTCGTTCACCCCGCCGTCGCCGTTGAAGTCGCCCTCTTGCAGGCAGTGAATCTGAATGCGATGGACATAGCAGTTTCGCTCGGTCCATCCGAGCGCCTGGTCGCTCTCCCTCGCAATGTAGGCCGCCCAGATCCACTTCCCGTCGGCCGAGACCGACATCGTCTGGTAGTCACCCAGATACGAGGCCATAACCGGCATAGTGCAATGGTCTGCAGGAAAGGTCTCCGACGTCATGCGCGCGGTGTTGACAACAGGCACGACTGGTGGCGGGCCGAAGTTTGTCACACGGGCGAAGTACACGTCCATCGGCGAGTACTTGTCATCCCGATCGGGATCAAACCGGTTGTCGTAGAACATCAGGTTGACCCCGCCGCACGAGTCCACCGCGATCGCTGGGGTGTACTGGTCGGCGCCGGTGATCGGGTCGGTGTCCACCGGGTCGGTCAGCCCGAGCATGGCGTCGGTGATCTGCACGATCTCATCACTCGGCCACGTCGTGCCTGCGTCCGTGCTCCGGGCGATGTAGATATCGGTGTTTTTCGCGCCGGGTGCCGACCGGGCATAAAACGCGACGTAAATGTGGTTCGGCTCCTGCGACCGGTCGATGGCGATCGACGGTGCGCCCTGACGCCGGTCGGCGTGCTCCGGTGTGTCGCCGGACTGCGAGCCACTGCACCCGCTCGTGTCATCCACGTCGATCGTCGTCGCTTCGATGTTCTCGTCTGGATCGATGACTAACGGGTCAAGCCCGTCGTCCGAATGCCACGTCGCGCCCTGATCGTCAGAGTAATACATGTACGGTCGGTTCGCGTTGTTCTGAGGATCGCCATCCGTCAGCGCGGCGACGATCCGCCCGCTGCTGGTCACCACACCGACCGCCCCCCACCCTTTCCAATCGCAGTCGTTGTGATGGACAGGCTTGACTTCCTTCACGGCCCACACCGGCGCACCCGATGCGGGATTGTTGGACGTGGTCGCGAGATTGACCGTCCTGTTGCAATACACACCTCGCTTGGCGACACTGGTGATATAAAACCGATTGAGCGGCCCGCCCGGCGTTTCCTCGCCGATCGCGAGCGCAGGCTTATCAAAGAGACCATCAAGCCCGGGTACCGGGTACAGCTGGGCGGCTGGTATGGAACCCTGCCCCGCATTCTTCCACCCGACGTAGATCCCCGATGCGCAGTTCGTCGGTGGGGTGCCAACAACCCCAGACCCATCAAGAGCGGTCAACCAGATGCGTCCCAACGGCCCAGGCTCCGGTGCCACCCACGGATCGGTGGTGCCGCAGGACGTGTTCCCGTGAGCCACAAGCGGCCCGCCCGGCAGCGCGAAGATCGCAGCGGTGGCGATACCGGGGGTCGTGGGAGACATCGACCCGACAAACGCCTCCAGATGGTTGGTCTGACTGACCCCGATCGAACACTCAAACCATACGTCACCGGGTGGGTTGACCTGCAAAGCCGGTCCGAGCGTGAACTTGGGTGTTGTCTGTCCCCCAGCAGCTGTCCCGAGAGCGCAGAATACTGCCGCCGACAGTCTCATCGTGCCATCGTGCCATCGTGCCATCGTGTGTGTCCTCCGGTAGCTCAGAATCGAGCCAGTACGCCGAGAATACCGCCCCAGCAATACCGGCACAACAACTTTGTACGCACTTCCACAGCTTCTTGTCTTGGGCAACCCCACATCGGGAAGTACACTCTGTGTATGAATGGTGTGCCACGCAGACCCGATCGTCGGCTCGGATGTTGCCTTGCCGCACTGCTGTGGGCGGTGCCGGCAAGCCATGCCCAGCCCTACCGCTGGCAGGCCTACATCCTGCACGAGGACGGGTTCCTTGACTCAAAGGCGACCGCCATTGACGGTGACATGGCCTGCGGCAACCAGCAACGCGACGCCGCGCTCTGGCCCGGCCTCGACCCGCTCTTTGTCAACCTGAAACCGGACGGCGCTCTCTCGGCGTTTGTGGAAGGCGCGGACGGTGGCTCTCAGGGAGGCGATGCCAACTGGTCGCTACAGGTTCAACCACCCGCCATCTGGCGCAGTTCCCAAGAGTCATTCATCGACGTGACTCCCGACGGTCCGTACGCCAACGGCGATGTCAAAGCCATAACGGACGAGATAGCTGTTGGCTACACCGTTGCGATAGATGGTCTTCCCACAGCGATTCTGTGGTCGGTGTCCGACCCTGACGAGTTTGTCGCACTCGAACCCTCGTGGGCCGATTGGTCCGATGCATGGTCGACCGACGGTGTGTGGCAGGGTGGGCGGGTCGCCTCGACCGCAAACGGCGGCCTCCAGATCGGCTACTGGAAAGGCACCCCCGAGAGTTGGACCCGCCTCGACGGGCCGGGAATCGACGGCAACATCTTCGGGATGGCGCCCGGCACGCAGGTCGGCTACGTCGTGCGGGGCAACAGCCGCGCCACGCTCTGGCACAACACGCCGGAGAGCGTCGTCGACATGCACCCCGACGGCGCGATCGCCTCGCGCCTCTACGCCACGACCGGCAACATGCACGTCGGCTATGCCGACGCGCCGGGTGAACCGTCTCACGCCCGGCTCTGGCTCAGCGACGAGCCCCACGACAATCTTGACCTGCACCGGTTCGTGCCGGACGAGTACGCGCTCGGGGCCTCGGCGGCCTACGACATCTCGATCGTGGACGGCGTAATCTATATCGCCGGCGGGGTTTCGGTGTCGCGAACGAGGGCGTGTCTGTGGGTCGGGCGGCCGGTCGACTCGTCCGACGATGTGCCGCCGAAGAAAGAGCCTGAGTTCATCGGGCCGCGGCCATAGACCGCTTTCTTCTCGGCCTCACCCCAGCGCCTGCTCAATATCCCCGATCAGGTCGTCAATATCCTCGATCCCCACGCTGAACCGCACCAGCCCGTCGGTGATGCCGAGCTTGGCGCGCTGGTCGGCCGGCACGCTCGCGTGGGTCATGATCGCGGGGCTCTCGATGAGCGACTCGACGCCGCCGAGACTCTCGGCGATCGTGAAGATCTTCAGCCGCTCCAGGAAGCGGCGGGCGTCGTCGATGCCGCCGTCCATCTCGGCGGTGATCATGCCGCCGAAGCCGCACATCTGCTTCTTGGCGACCGCGTGCTGCGGGTGGCTGTCGAGCCCCGGATAGACCACGCGCGGGAACTTCGGGTGCTCGACCAGGTGCTCGGCCAGCTTGCCCGCGTTCTGGCAGTGCCGATCGACACGCACATGGATCGTCTTGGTCGAACGCAGGAGTAGGAAGCAGTCCATCGGCCCCGGCACCGCGCCCACCGAGTTCTGCACAAACTTCAGCTTCTCGTGGATCGCGCTGTCGTTGGTCAGCAGCGCCCCGCCCACCACGTCCGAATGCCCGCCGATGTACTTCGTCGAGCTGTGGCAGACAATGTCCGCCCCCAGCGACAGCGGCGCCTGCAGCACCGGTGTGGCGAACGTGTTGTCCACCGCCAGCCACGCGCCCTTCGCCTTGCAAAGCTCGGCCATCGCGGCGATGTCGATCACCTTGAGCATCGGGTTGGTCGGCGTCTCCAGCCACATCAGCTTGGTCTCGGGCCGGAACGCCGACTTCGCCGCGTCGTGATCGGTCAGGTCCACCAGCGAGATCTTGATCCCGTGCCGGTCGTACACCCTGTGAAACAGCCGATTGGTCCCGCCGTACACATCGTCGCACAGGATGATGTGGTCGCCCGGACTGAGCTGGTGCAGCACGCAGTCCATCGCCGCACACCCCGAGCCAAAGCACAGCCCGTGCCTGCCGCCCTCGAGCGAGGCGAGGTTGGCCTCCAGCGCCGTCCGTGTCGGGTTGGCCGAGCGCGAGTAATCAAACTCGCCGATAAACGTACCCGGCGAGGGCTGGGCGTACGTCGCCGTCTGGTAGATCGGCGTCATGATCGCCCCGGTCGCGGGGTCGGGCTGCTGCCCGGCGTGGATGGCGCGGGTGGCAAAGCGTGCGTTTTCTGAAGTCATCGTCGTTTCCTTTGAACACAGAGGCACCTAGGCACAGAGAACGAAGGCGTACTTGACCCCAGATGAACACAGATGAACACAGATCAAGGCGTGAAGAGCCCTGCTTCTGATCTTTGTCTTTCTTCATCTGTGTCTATCTGTGTCCATCTGTGGTCAGTCCTGCCCTTTCCTGTGACTCCGCGCCTCTGTGCTGAGTTGCCCTACGAGCCCGTCTTCCGCGACAAATAATCAATCAAATCAATCTGCGACACGATCCCCACGATCTTCGACTCATCGACAACAATCGCCACCTGGTCCTTGGCGAAGATCGCGTACAGCTCCTCGACGCGGGCCTTCGGATAGATCAGCCCCCCCACCGCCGTCGCGACCTCGCTCGCCGGCGTGTCCATCGCCACATCGCCCGACTGCATCGCCCGCAGCAGGTCCACCTCGTGCACGATCGACCCCGGTTTGCCGCTCCCGTTCACCAGCGGCAGCTGGCTCACGCCGTGCTCGCGGAACAGCCGCACGATCTCCCGCAGCGGCGCGTCCGGCGCGGCCGTCACCACCGCCGGCCGCCCCACGCTCAAGACGTCCTCCACCAGCCCGAGCTGCCGCTCCGGCTCCAGGAAGCCGTAGTCCTTCATCCACGAGTCGGACAGATACTTGGTGATGTAGCGCGAGCCGTGATCGGGCAGCACGCACACCACCTTCTTGCCCTTCCCCAGCCGCTTGGCGACCTCGATCGCGGTGTGCACGATGCCGCCGGATGAGCCGCCGCAGAAGAGCCCTTCTTCGCGCGTCAGCCGCCGCGCCATCGTGAAGCACTGCCGGTCGTCGATCTGCAGGATCTCGTCCACCGCCTTCAGGTCAAACGCGTCGCAGACGATGTCGTCGCCCACGCCCTCAACCTTGTAGACGCTCGCCTCGCCGGGGATGCCCGTGTAGAACAGGCTGTAGTGCACGCTGCCGATCGGGTCGGAGCCGATGACCTTGATGTCCTTGCCGAGTTCCTTGTTCTTGTCCTTGATGTAGCGCCCCACGCCCGAGATCGTGCCGCCGGTGCCCACGCCCGCGACAAACGCGTCGAACTCGCCGCCGGTCTGCTCCCAGATCTCCCGCCCGGTGCTCTTGTAGTGCGCCTCGATGTTCAGCTCGGTGTGGTACTGGTTCACGTAGAACCCGCCCGGCGTCTCCCTCGCGATCCGCTTGGCGGTGTTGACATAGTGCTCGGGGCTGTCGCCGGGCACATCGGTCGGCGTGATGACCACCTCGGCCCCGAACCCCTTGAGCATGTTGACCTTCTCGAGGCTCATCTTGTCGGGCATCGTGAAGACGCACTTGTAGCCCTTCACCGCGGCCACCATCGCCAGGCCCAGCCCGGTGTTGCCCGACGTGTTCTCGACGATCGTGCCGCCGGGCTTGAGCCAGCCCCGCTTCTCGGCCTCCTCGACGATGTACCGCGCCATGCGGTCCTTGATGCTGCCCGCGGGGTTCAAAAACTCGCACTTGACCCACACCTCGGCCGCCCCCTCGGGAACGACCTTGTTGAGCCTGACCAGCGGCGTGTCGCCGATGGCGTCCAGAATGTTGTCAAAGGGCTTCCTCATCCGTGTGCTCCTGCCAGGGCCCGATCCCTCGGGCCGGACCGCAGGATACCCGGCCCGCGAGACCCACGGGCCACGCCTCCTCCCCCGCGCACTCCACGGGCCACGCGCCCGCCAACACCCCCGAGCCCGGAGGGCTCATCTTCAAGAGCCGGGGGTCGAGCGCAGCGAGACCCCCGGACACACGCGCACACACCCGGACCCCGGAGGGGTCCTCCCCCACGCCGCTGCAACACCCACGGCACCTCCCCACGCCAACGGCGTGACGCAACCGGAGTCCGGCCGTGCCCCGGTAGACTCACCTCATGCCCCACTCCCGCAAATCCTGGCCCCACCGACTGCGCCGGCTGTGCCTGTTCCTGATACTGGGGGTGGCGACGACATGGGCGGTGGCGTGGGGCTTGGCGCTACTCTCGACAACGTCGAAACACGTGCCTAGTTCCCCCGCATTTGTCGGCGATCGCGGCATCGTATGGAGTGCTCAGGAGCAAACCGGGGCGACATTCGTTGTCTGCTGGGACTGGCCGCGGAATGTTCCCAAGGCCCTCAACCACCCACCGATCCCGACTCGCTCGGTACAGATTCCAAGCTGGGTCATGTCCTCACCCAGACGCACGCCTCAATCTCCGCTTGAGGAGCACACTTACCGGTTCGGTTCCGCGGCCTTCGGATGGCCGTTCAAGAGCGCATGCAAAGACTGGGCGGACGAAGGATCGACCCTTCACCACACGCACTCTCTCATCTGGCGAGAAGCCGATTCGCGTCGCTATCCCCCGCGCGACGCGAGCATCCCCCTGCGCTCATACTGGCCCGGCCTCGCCTTCAACACCCTCTTCTACGCCCTCCTCTCGTGGCTCGTCTTTGCCTCTCTCCGCATGGTCAGGCACAACCGCCGCTACCGTCGCGGCCTCTGCCCGCTCTGCCGGTACGACCTGCTGGCCGATTACTCAAATGGGTGCAGTGAGTGCGGGTGGCACAAACCATGAATCGCCGAGCCACCAAGCTGGCCGCCGTCTATCTGCTGCTAGGGCTGGTAGCGACTTGGGCAGTGGCATTGGTCGCCTCGGCCGTTGACTCTCCGCAGCGCGTCGGCGGCTGGCCGCTCGCGGCTCCCGAACGGAAAGATCCCAATGTTTGCTACACCTTGCGCCAGTCCCTTGTCACGGAACGAGTCGAGTTCGTCGGCGCGACATATGGCAGTCTGGCCGGAGCGATCCCGGAATCCGACCGAGTACCGCTCAGTGACCTGAGCGGGTCGATCCTTGCGGGTCCACTCCCGCTCCGCGAGGGCTCCCCAGTTCGCATGATCGTGGCGGTCGAGAGTATCGGGTGGCCTCTAAGGGCCCTTCGGTGCGAGATCATCGGCGACGTCTGGACTGAATCGGCTGAAGTAATCGATAACTTTCGGGTTGGGCCGCCGTATCAGACCAAGGGCGGCGCCCGCCTATCGCCACCTTCGCAGGCGCTCTCCAGTCAACGGGTGGTCCCCCTGACCACGTACTGGCCCGGCCTCCTCGCCGACACCGCGTTCTACGCGCTGCTCTTCGCCGGCCTCCACCAACTCGCCACCTGGGGCCGCCGCGCGCGCCGCCGCAAACGGGGCAACTGTGCGGCCTGCGGCTATGACCTGACGGGGCTCAACTCCGCCACCTGCCCCGAGTGCGGCCACACACCCTGACCCGCCTCGCGGTTCTACCCAAAACGCACCCCACCACCCCGCGCCACTGACCCCTCACGCCGAATCGCGACACTCCGCGCCGCCAAATCCGCAATTCGCACTTTACCCAGACTACCAAATCGGTACCATCGCCCGACCGCGACACACCCGTCGCGCGAGTCGGTGCAGACGCACCGCGTCCGGTGCACATCCCCGGACCAGCCACCTCTCACATCCCGACCTGCGCACCCCCCCACGGAGCTTGGCCACCATGCCGACACACCGCGCCGTTCTGTCTGCCCTCGGTTCGCTCACCCTCAGCGCCGCCGCGGCACTCGCCCAGCCCTGCAACACCCCGTTCGACTGCGACCCGCCCAGCCCCGGCGCGATCGACTCGTCCGCCCGCCCGCACGGGCCCCGAGCCGCGTTCGTCCCCGACCGCCGCCCCGTCTACTGGTTCAACCTCTTCTGCGGCACCTCCTGCCGCACCTGCGGGCCCGACGCCAACCCCAAGGGACACTCGCCCTACTGGGCGCGGGCCGACTGGCCCGTCCTCGAACGCAACCTCGACGCGCTCTTCGACGCCGGCTTCCGCCGCATCGTGATCCAACGCCCCGGCGGCGGCCTGCCCGGCGAGTGGAAGGTCAACCAGTCGCAATACCACCACCTCACCAACGAGCAGAAAGCCGTCATCCAGGGCCCGCTGGCCGACTGGATCGCGTGCCGCCGCGCCGGGTGCGACGGCCGCCCCGCCGCCCCCGATCTGCAGCTCGGCGTCTTCATCGGCTCGTGGCAGTACCAGGTCTGCACGCCCTGCCTCACGCCCGAGGGCGGCATCGACGACATGGGCACCGACGACCCCAAGGACGACATCGTCTGGTGGGACTGCCCGCCCGAGGCCGAGATGCACTTCATGGACCCGCTCGATCCGCAGAGCGAGGCCGACATCTACGCCAACATCCTGCCGTGGGCCAACGCCGGGTTCGACGCGATCTGGTTCGACAACGCCTCCCGCCGCGACCCCAACCTCGACCAGTCGCCCGACGCGCTGCTCGCGATGCGCGAGCTCGAGGCGCTCTCCTCGGTCGTTCTCGGTGGCGAGGCTGTGCCCTGGTACAAAATCGGCCGCGAACGCTTCATCGACACCTACTACACCGAGCGCGCGCCCTGGTTCGGCCTCTACTGGTGGTTCCGGCGCACCGGCTGGCTCGGCCCCAAGGGCTCCAACCCGCACGACACCGACCCCGAGACCACCGAGATCGGCGTCGTCTTCGGCGAGACCCCCGACCGCCTCGACGGGCTCGAAGACTCCAAGTTCGTCCACTCCCTCGCCCAGGTCGCCGACGTCCGCGACCGAGGCTTCGTGATCTGGGCCTCGCACGCCAGCATCATCCCCTTCACGCAGAGGCTCTACGACGGCGAGGACGGCGCGCTCTACGCCGCGCTCCTGATCGAGGGCAACCCCGCCGACTTCAACGCCGACGGACGCATCGACTGCCTCGACCACCGCACCTTCTTCAAGAACTGGACCGACTCGCTGCTCGACCCCAAACCCGCCCCCGCCTTCTGGGACGGCGACATCGACAACGACGACAAGGTCACCCCGCTCGACGTGCTGGCGTTCCTCAACCTGGCCGCGTGGGACGGGTGCACGCCCTGACCGGCCCGGCGAGAGAATGTGCTCCCACCCCGAAACCACCCGCACCAGCCGTGCGTAACGTCCGGACCGCTCACGGCGGCGGGCGGCGTTGAACGCCCGGCCGGAGCCCCGGGCCCGCGGCCACCGCCGGCGGGCCACCCACAGAAAGGACCGTCCCCATGATCGGGCAGAATCACTGCGCACTCGGTGCCGCCGCCCTCGTCTCCCTCGCCGCCCCCGCGATCGCCGGGGTCGTCGAGTTCAACTTCGCCGCCGTCGGCAACTCCTACTCGGCGTTCCTCGGCGGCGACGACCCCCTCGTCGGCAAGGAGATCGTGTCGGCACGCATCTACCTGACCATTGAGTCGTTCGACGGCTCCGATGCCGCGAACTTCTGGACCGACATCACCCTGCCGATCCAGCCCCTCGACGGCAACACCAATTTCCTCTACCTCGCCGGCGCAGACCTGGGCTGGTCGGGATCCGGCACCTTCACCTACTTCCTCGAGACCACCGAACTCAACGGCCACTTCGTCCCCGCCCGCTGGGGCGCAGAGACGCCCGGGTTCGATTTCAGCGGCCGCATCGTCGACGGCTCCCGAATCGAGATCGAGTACGTCCCCGCACCCGCCACACTCGCCCCGCTCGCCGCCGGCCTGCTCGCCCTGCGCCGGCGCCGGACCGCGTAGGCACACCCCCACCATCGCCCACGAAGCCGCCGACGAGCCGCAACAACCCGGCCCGTCGGCGGCCGCACGCGCACAGCGAGCCGCGCCCGCGGGGATTCCCGCACCGAACGCCGCTACGCTCGCTCCATGCGCCTCCTCCTCACCAACGACGACGGCATCCACGCCCCCGGCATCATCGCCCTCCACCACGCCCTCGCAGCCGAGCCGGCGATCGGCGGCCCCGGTGACGAGGTCTTCCCCGTCGCCCCGCTCACCGTGCAGTCGGCCACCAGCCACGGCGTCACGTTCCACACGCCGCTGATGGTCTCCCCCGTCACCGTCAACGACCGCATGCGCGGCATCGCCGTCGACGCCCGGCCCGCCGACTGCGTCAAGCTCGCCCTCACCTGCCTCTGGCCCGAACGCTTCGGCGAGGGGTCCCGCCCCGACCTGGTCGTCTCCGGCATGAACGCGGGGGCCAACTGCGGCATCAACGTCATCTACTCCGGCACCGTCGCCGCCGCCCTCGAAGCCGCGTTCCTCGGCGTCCCCTCTATCGCCGTCAGCCTCATGATCGGCAAGGGCGAGCCCGACTACGCCTGCGGGGCCGCCCACGCCCGGCGGGCGATCGACGCCATCCTCGCGCACGGCCCGCTCGAGCCGCACACCTGCCTGTCGGTCAACATCCCCCCCTGCGAGACGTCCAACCCCGCCCGCCACGAGCCCCTGCCGCTGGCGGTCCGCCCGATGAACACCCACGGGCTCCAGGACGGCTACGAGCGCCGCGTGAGCCCCGGCGGCGAGGTCTACTACTGGGCCAACCGCTCCGGTCTCGAGTTCCGCCAGACCGACCCCGACAGCGACGTCCACGCCCTCTTCGACGGGCACATCACCGTCACGCCCCTCAAGTACGACCTGACCGAGCACGACCACCTCCACCTCTGGCGGGGCGAGCTCGAGAGCTGACGCCGGTCGCGCCGGCGCGCGCACAAACAAACCGGCCGCGTGTTACCACGCGGCCGGTTCGGGGACACTTGCGAGAGAGCAGGTCTCGCAGTCGTCGTTATCCGAGCAGCGTCGCCACGTCCTCGGCCGATTCGGCCAGACGCGTCTTGAGGCTCTCGAGCTTCTCGCTGTCGATCTTCAGCACCTCCAGCACGCCCTCGTCGATGTCGAGCGTCTGCAGGTCGAGCCGGTAGGGCTTCTCGCCGATCTCCGCGACCAGACGGTCGGCCAGGTAGACCACGCAGGGCAGCGTGCGGCTGTCCTTGTCCGCAGCCATCGGCTTGTGGTGGTACGCCGTGACCAGCTCAAGACACCGCGGGAACTTCCACTTCTTGCACAGCGCCTCGCCGAAGTGGCAGTGGTTGGCGCCGTAGACGGTCTCCTCGACCTCGAGCATGTCCATCAGCGGCACGCCCGCAGCGTTGACGCCGAGCGACTCGACAACCTCGATCAGCTTCTGCCGATCGGACTGCATCATCACCATGATCCCGATGTCGTGCATCAGGCCCGCCAGGAACGCCTCGTCGCTCAGACCCATCTTGAGCGTGTCAACGATGATCTTCGACGCCGCGGCCGTGGCGTTGGAGTGCGCCCACAGGTCCTCGGCGCTGAACCGGGGCGTCAGGTTGCCGCCTCGGAAGAGCTTCGAGAGACTCGCGGCGATCGCGATGTTCTTCACGGCATTCAGCCCGAGCAGCACGATCGCGCGGTTGATCGACGCGATCTGCCCGGGAAGACCGTAGAACGACGAGTTGACCACCTTGAGGATGCGGCTCGAGAGCGCCGGATCCCCCGAGATCACCTCGTGCAAGTCGGACGCGGTGGACTTGGGGTCCTCCACCAGCTTGATGATCTGGAGGGTGACCTGCGGCAGTGTCGCGATGTGGCTGATCTCGTTGATCGCCGAGTTCACGACCTGTTCGCGCTGCTCCGTGGTGGTGCTCATGCCGAATGCTCCGGGTGTGATGGTCCAGACCATCGCATCGACCCGCCGAGCCCCCGACTTGCCCCCGGTCTCTCGGACCGTCGAAAATCACCGGTGTTCGTTGTCTCAATAGGCGCAGCACTTGCGCGTCAGGCCGGACTGGAACGGATCCACCGAAGCCAGCAGCGCAGCCGCACGCTCCCCCGCCCGGCCGTCGCCGTAGGGGTGCCCCGTCTCCCGCAGGTCCAACGCCCGCGCCCGACCCACCGCCGCCCCAACGTCCGTCACCAGTTCTCGCGGAGCCTCGACGACGTTCCCCGCCCGCTCGCGCCCCGTCTGCCGCGCACCGACGTTCACCGCCGGAACACCAAGCACCGCCGCCTCGATCAGCCCCGCCGAGCTGTTGCCCACCAGCACACCGCCCGACGACGCCAGCCGGAGCAGCACCGACACGAACCGCTCCCGCGGCATGTGCCCCGCCCCCGTGACACGCTCGTGCGCCGCCGACGCGACCTCGATCGCGCGCACAACCCCCGCCCGCCCGGGATCGCGATTGGGCTCGAGACAGAGCACCCGCCCCTCCACCGCGCCCAGCGTGCCCTCGATCACCGCCGCCGCCGCGGCTTCCTCTTCCTCGGCGTGCCTGCCCATCGGGTGCATCAGCACCACCGCCGCCGGCGCACCGGCGGCGTTCCACACCTCGTCGTCGGCCGGCACCGCGTCGGCCAGCCCGTCCACCGCCGGCGAGCCGACCACGTGCACGCTCTCGGGCCGCTCGCCCATGCGCCGGATCCGCTCGGCGCTCTGCTCGGTCGCCGCCAGGTGCAAGTGCGCGAGCTTGGTGATCGCGTGGCGCATCGCCTCGTCGGCGATGCCCTCGGCCCGGTCGCCGCCGTGGATGTGCGCAAGCGGGATGCCCGCGACACTCGCCGCCGCCGCGGCTGCAAACGCCTCGATCCGGTCGCCCAGCACCACAACCCAATCGGGCCGATTGGCCGCGAACGAGCGCGCAAACCGCGACACCCCGCGCCCGACCGCCTCGGCATCGTCCAGCCTCGTCGAGGGCCCCGGCTTCTGCATCGGCACCGAGTCGGTCACCGGGAACGCCTTTTTCACCTCGCGGAAGGTCTCGGCCGGGGGGATCAGGTGCGAGCCGGAGGCGATGACCATCAGCTCGAGCCCGGCGTGGGCCTGCACCGCCGCCATCACCGGCCTGAGCAACCCGAACTCGGCCCGCGAGCCGGTCACCACCGCCACCCTGCGCGCGCCACCGCCCGACGGCGCGTCATACTCGCCCGGCCGCACCGAAGGATCACCGTCCCAGCCGTCTCCGATCATGCCAGCACTCTAGCGCCGAAACACGCGCTCACTGCACCCACTCCAGCACCGCCCGCACCGGCCGGTGGTCCGAGGCCACCTCCTCTGCCAGCACCTCCGCCGTCCCCATAAACCCGAACGACGGGCGGTGCATCACAAAGTCGATCCGCTTGGTCGGACCGTCCGACGGGTAGGTCGCGCCATCGCCCGCCGCGGGCGGCACGATCCGGAACCCCGCCTCCTCGAACGCCCGGATCGTCCGCGAGCCCGGCGTGTCGTTGAAGTCGCCCGCGATGATCACGCCCTGCTGCCCGTCGAGAGCCGCGAGCAACGCCTCGGCCTGCGCAAACCGCTCGGTGTCGTCATCCAGCCAGTCGAAATGCACGCAGACGAACATCACCACCGGCTTGCCCGGCGGCGCGATCTCCGCCGCGAGCGCCGACCGCGGCTCGCCCTTGCCCGGCGGCAGCTCGATCGTGCGCACCGACGCGATCGGGTGCTTCGACAGCACCGCCAGCCCGTACCGCCCTCCCTGGAAGTCCATGAACGGCGCGAACGCATGCTCCAGTCCCGTGAGCAGGCCGTACTCCGAAGCCTGATCGACCCCACCCGTCCGCGACGCACCCTCGTCGATCTCCTGCAACGCCACCACATCGGGACCGGCATCGGTGATCACCCGCGCGATCCGCTCCAAGTCGAGCACGCCGTCGGTCCCCTCGCCGTGGTGGGTGTTGTAGCTGAGGACCGTCAGCGCGTCATGCGGTTGCGTGGCGGCGTCCGCAGCAGGACTCTCACTCCGCTCTGGAGGCGAGCAGGCACCGACGCAGACGCAGAGCACAACGCAAGAAAGCAATCGCAGCGTTTTCATGCCGACAGCTTACTCACCCTGCGCAAGATCGTTCGCCAGCAACGGCATATCAGCCTCCACCGCGCGCGCAAGCCGTTGCCCAATGATCTCACCAAGCCGCCACGGCTCGATCCCCTTCCCCGGCCGCTTGATCGTCAGGTCGCCGCTGGTCAGCACGTGCCCGGCGGGCAGGGCCCGGGTCGTGGTGACCGACTGCCGCGACACCGTGCGCACATCCCGCTCACAATCGAAGAGCTGCTTCTCCCCGGTCCTGCTCGGAGCGACACGCCCCGCCGCCTTTGCCCGCTTCACATACTCGGCAAACGCCCGCGGCTCGAGCGATGCGGCGTGGTCCGGCCCGGCCGCCCGCGTGTCATACGTCAGGTGCTTCTCCAGCACGCACGCCCCGTGAGCCACCGCCATTGCCCCGGTCTCGACCCCCGGCGTGTGATCGCTGTAGCCCACCGGCAGCCCGGTCGCCGTCGCGATCGCCCCGATCCCGCCAAAGCCCGGCTCCGGCGCCGGGTAGCTGCTCACACACTGCAAAAACGCCAGCCGCGCGCGCGCCGCACCCAACCACCCCGCAGCCCGCTCCACGTCCTCGATCGTGCTCGCCCCGGTGCTGACAATCAGCGGCTGCCCCGTCCCCGCCATCGCCTCCAGCAACGGCCGGTTGACGATGTCCGGGCTCGCGCTCTTGTAGGCGTCCCACGCCAGCGCCTGGGCCTTCGCGACCAGCCCGACACTGAAGACCGTCACGATCGCGTGCACACCGCGGGCGTGCGCGCGATCGACGACACGCGCCATCTCGTCGATCGAGAGCTCCAGCCGTCGCAGCATCGCCAGCGGATCGGTCTCCCCAGCCGCGGCCTGATACGCCGCAAGCTTGGCCGCCCGGCTCATCAGAAGGTCGGTCTCGAAGAGCTGGAGCTTGACCGCGTCGGCCCCGGCGTCCGCAGCCGCGTCGGTCAGCGAAAGCGCGCGCTCAATCGACCCGTCGTGATTCACACCGATCTCGGCGATGACATACGCCGGGCTCGATGCATCGATACGCGTCCGACCGATCTGCATCTCAGGCACCCACCGCCGGGCGGGCACCAAGCCTCGCCTCGGCCACCGCGAGATCCGCCGCCGAGTCGATATCGACCACGTCCCCCTCGCTGTTCATCACGCCCCGGTGATCGTTGCCCAGGAAGCTGTGCGGGTGCGCGGGGTCCGCGCCGTCGAACTCGTGAAAGAGCGCCGCCCTCGACACCACCATCACGCCGCCATCGGGCACGAAGCTCGGCGAGAGCTCCTGCCGGCGGTACACCCCGCCGAACAGCCGCTCACCCTCCCACGGCGTGGCGCGCCCGTCGGCGCCGAGCCTCACCTGCCAGAGCGGGTGATACTTGCCCACCGGCGCGTAGCTCTGCACCGAATCGCACCCGCTGGTGCGCCACAGCTCCACCGCCCGATCGATCAGCCCCGGTGGCCTGACCGGCACGTTGGCGTAGAGAAGCACGGCGGCGCCGATCTGGCGAGTCTGGCCCTGCGCGCGCGCCGCCGCGTCGCGCTCCATCCACAGCACCGCCTCCCGCAGCGCATCGTCCACCCGGGCGGTGTCGGTCGCGAGGGCGTCGCTCCGCCGGTGGGGCGTGGCGCCCATCTCCGAAGCGAGATCGAGGATGGCTTCGCTGTCGCTCGAGACCACGACTTCATCAATCGATTGTGCGCGCACTGCCTGCTCGATGGTCCACACCACGCAGGGCCTGCCCGCGATCGGCGCGAGGTTTTTGCCCGGCACGCCCTTGCTGCCCGCCCGCGCGACGACCACCGCGACAACCGTCCCACGATGAGCGTGCGTCTCGTGCATCGTGTCTCGCTAGGCCGCGACCGCCGGCTTGCCGCTCTGGCTCCCCTGCAGCAGCTCGCGGAGACCCTCCTGCTGCCGCCGTGCGCGGACGACCCTCGCCCACGCGTCGACCAGCCCGTCCGCACACGCGTTCGCGGCCGACCTTCCGCTCCAACGCCGGGCGCGCACCAACGCGTCCCCGTCGCTGAGCACCCGCAGCTCGCCGATCGAGCGCCTCCACGTCGCCAGCAGGGGCTCGGGAAGGCGTTCGATCCGGTTGCCCTCGATACGCCGCGGCAGCGGGTCGATCACGCACGCCTGCGCCATCGAAAGCCAGCGGTCGTAGAACGGCTCGATCTCCTCGTACACCCGGTCGCACCGCGTGATCCGCGGCACCAGCCAGACGCTCGGCATCCTGCCCCCGTCCGTGCCCGCCCTGGCCTCCAGCATCGCCACCAGATTCTCGCGCACGTTGTCGAACGACGACGTCCCCGCCATCGTGCGGTAGCCCTCCGCGGTGTCGGCGAGCAGATCGACCGACACAACGCCCGCGCCGGATTCCAGAAGCGACATCGCCGTCTCGCGGTCGCACTGCAGATCCGTCCGCACGTGCACCATCAGCCCCGCGTCAGACGCTGCGCCGACAACCTCCCGCCACGCGCCGTGCATCAGCGGATCACCGGCGCCGCCGAGTGTCACCGCCGCGTCCGGGCGTGCCTCGGCGAGCTGCTCGATCAGGCTCACCGCGTCGGCCACCGCCATCGGCTGCCGCTCGATCCCGCGCTTCGTTCCGGCGATGAGCTGGGCGAGTTGCCCACCGGTCCGGCGGCCGGAGCAGAGCTCGAGCGAGAGGTGGGCAGGGCCCAGCGAGGCGAGATCCGTCGCGACGTCCCGGAGCCTTGGGCCGAGCGAGGCTGCGGCCGTGCCGATCGCCTCGTCCGCTCCGCACCCGCGTCCGTACGCGCGGGCGATCATGTCCGCCGTCCACGCCGAATCGGCGATCGCGCGCACGCCGATGTCCCGCACCTCCGGCCCGACCCTGACGCACCCGGGCTTGGCGACCGGGTCGAGGATCGGCGCCATCGGGACGTAACCCAGCAGGCCGCCGATGGTCGCGAAGCCGCCGGCTCGATCGGCGCTCGAGGCGAGTTCTTCGACCAGCGATCTGTCGAGCACGCAGGGCGACAGCCCGGGGGCCGCCTGCGTGAACGTGAGGCGTCGGCGCTCGGGGTCCTCGCGATAGCGCTCGATCACCTCGCCGGTCAGCCCGGGGTCGACGAGCGCCCAATCTGCGCCGACGACGACCGCCGCGTCGATCCGCAGCCGCTCCATCGCGTCGAGCGTGGTGACGGGGTCGAACACCTCGTCCCACACGGTCATGCCGCAGAGCCCGCTCCGCCAGCAGTCCGAGGCGAACGCGCGGGCGGCGGCGACGCCGCGCCTGCGCGCGCCCAGCGGGTGCTCCGGCGTGGGCTCGATCTGTAGCGCCACACGCCCGCGGCGCTCACCGAGCAACGCGGCCTCATCACCGACCAGCGCGCGCGCACGCTGCGGGTCCTGCGTCAGCAGGACGATCCGGTCCAGGCTCCCGCTCTGCGCCAGCCTCGCGATGGTCAGCTGCAGCGCGTTGAGCCCGCCGGCGATCCTGCTCGCTAGGTCTCGACGCGTGCCCAGGGCGCCGGCCTCGGCGTCCACCGCGATGACTGCTGCGACGTGGCGGCGCGCTCCCGACCGGTTGGCGGCCGAGGTGTGTTCTGTGCCGTGCTCTTCCGGGTCGCGGGTGAGTTTGGGGGCCGAGCCGCGCATCGCCCGCTCGGTGTCGCCGAGCATCTTGCGGAGGTGTGACGCGGCCTCGGCGATCCAGTCGACGTTGACGATGTCGCGTTCGATCTGCCGGAGCTGCTTCTCGAGCGCCGAGCCCGAGTCGTCGAAGTGGATCTGCCTGTCGGACCGGAACCGCTTGAGCTGCCCGGTCTGGTTGAGGTGCTGCACCAGCTCGTAGGCGGGCTGGATGGTCCGCACCTTCTCGCCGATGGCCTGCACCTTGCCGATCAGCACGTTCACCCGGGCGTGGTTGCCGTGGGCGTCACGCATCTTGTGCAGGAGCTCCGACGCGTCGCGGCTCATCCGCTCGACGCGGTGCACGTCCTGGGCCAGGCGATCGAGCCGCTCGGCGACCCGCGGCCGCGTGAGCGCGCGCAGGTCGTCGTTGCGCACCGCATCGGGGATCGTCTCGTCGGCGACCGGCGCGGGCGCGTAGGTCGCGAGCGCCTCGGCCAGCGGCATCGCGGTGGTAGCGCGTTTGGCGACGCCACCCTCGGTCGCGTCGATCGTGGTGCGACCCGCGGCCGCGTCGGCCTCGAACATCCGCTCGAACTGCACGAGGTACGCCGACATCTGCTCGTCGGAGTAGACCCTGCGGCCCAGGTGATCGGTCGCCTCGCGCAGGTGGGCGCGGTTGCGGACGATCCGCTGCCACTCCATCGTCTCCAGCGTGTTGAACTCGTTGAGCTCGCCGGCCCACACGTCGTGGATCGCGGCGCCCGACGCGTAGTACTGCCCGTCGGTGAAGCCCAGGTCCTGCCCGATCAGGATGACCGGGTCGCACCCCAGATGCCGCGCAAACGTGTGCGCGAGGTGCGCCACCGTCGCGCCGGGAGCGATGTCGCACCCGTCGTGGGCGAAGCCGCTCCCGAGCACCTTGGTCAGCGTCTCGTCGTGCAGGCAGCAGATCGCGCCCGGGTACGCCTCGAGGATCGCCGGGTTGGCCTTGGGCTCGACGATCAGGGTCACGCCCTCCACGTCGGCGGCGGTCAGCCCCTCGTAGAACCGGCGGCTGATCTCGTGATAGTCGAGCGCGGTGACAAAGTGCGGCCGGATCCCGGCTGCGAGAAGCTGCTTGAGCACCGTCTGCACCGCGACGATCACCACCCGGTCGCGCACGCCCGGCTCGGCGAGCAGGTCCATGTTCCGCGCCAGGCTGGGCCCGGCGCTGACGACCACCGCCGGCCTGCCCTGCGCGCACGCGCTGAGCCCCGCAATGCCCGGCACGCTCGCGTACCAATCAAGGTTCATCAGCCCGTTGCGGAGCGACGCCTCGGTCTGCATCAATGTCGTGACCACGTTGGTCCGGATTGCGCGCACGGTGGTGGTGAACGCCTCGCGGAACTGCGCCGCCCGCTCACCCAGCCGCGGCCCGCTCGGCCCGTGCTCGATCACCTTCACGCCCAGCGAGACCGCCACCTCGGCCCCCAGCAGCGCCTCGGAGATCGCGCCGCTGTCCGCCCGCGTTAGGATCGCCACGTTGGACCGGTCCATCGCCTCGGCCAGATCGACGCGCTCGAGCACCGCACGAAGCAGGGCCACATCGGGCTCGAAGACCACGACCACGCCGGTCCGCCCGAGCTTCTCGGCCAAGAGCCTGACGTGATGCCCCAGCCCCAGCCCCAGCACCACCGCCACGCCCGACTCGGCGGTGACGAACCGGTCGGCCAGCCTCGTCGCCTCGTCCAGCGGCCGGCGGCCGCTGGCCAGTCGCCGCATGGCGTCGCCGGTGCCGATGGTCCCGGTCAGCCCGCCGTCCTCGGCGATGGCGAAGGTCGCGTCGGGCGAGGACACCGACTGTTCAATCAGCCTGGCGGTTTCAGGCGAGCAGCGGGAGAGGGCCTTGAGGTTCCGGGCCAGCACCTCGGGGGACGCGATCGGTTGGTGCACGTGGTCTCCGCCGGGTTGATCGATCATCGCTCGTACCTCGCTGCGGGGCATCCTGCCCACCCGGGAGCACCCGGAGGGCTCCGGGTGCGTACAAACAGACGACGCCGGTTGGCGTCCGTTCATGGAGCATCGGCCTTTGGCGCACCAACCCTCCAGATTGACGGCCCGCCGCGGGCGATTCATTGCCCCGATGGCGGCCCTGCTGGGGACGGGTGCGTCCGTCAGCGGCGTGAGTGCCCAGCTCGACATCCTGCAGCCGCCGCCCGACCTGCCCGGCCTGGCCGACCCGCCGTTCCTGCAGCACGCCCTGTTTGAGAACCCGATCCCGCTGGTGATCGTCTCGGTGCTGGCGGCCCTGCTCGCCCACGCCGTCGCGGCCCGGATCGACCGCCGCAGGGCCGGGCTAATCGCCTCGGCCGGGGCCCTCCTGCTCGGGGTCGCGGGCTTCCTGCTCGCGACGCTCGTCCAGACCGACCGGGAGGCGGTGGAGGAACGGACCCGGCAGACTGTTACAGCGGTCGCCGAGGCCGACACCTCGACGCTGACGACCATCTTCGACCCCGAGGTGCGGCTCTATTACAGCGGCTCCCGGGCCGGCTGGGACAGCGGACGCATCCTCGGCTTCATCGACACCTATCTCCTGCCCAGACAGCGCTACGAGGTCGAGACCCACAGCATCAGCGGCATCCAGACCCAGCTCGGGCCGGGGCGGTTCACCGCCCGCTCACGCGCCAGGGTCAGCGTCACACCGGTCGGGGATCGCGCCCCGACGAGCGTGATCTGTCTGATGACATGGCGGCAGGACCCCGATGCGTCGGGCCCGGAGAGCTGGACGCTGACCGAGATCCAGCCTCTGTGGGTGCAGGGGATCGGCGAGATCGACAGCCGGGTGATGCCGCAGGGGTTCTGATCGGGCCTGATCGGGACGGAGCTCTACGCCTGCTCGGCCCGGCTCAGTCGCCCGGCACGGCGACGAGCTTGCTCGGCTGCAGCCGGAACGAGCTGGGACCGTCGCCCTTGGTGCCGGGGATCCGCTCGCGGATGCCCTGGCCGTTCAGAAGATTGAGCGCGTGCCGCTCCCGTGTGCTGAGCAGCTCGAAGCTCTCGATCCCCTGCCGGTTGCGGGGGTCGTAGTCGTCCTGCCCGAAGACGCCGACGGTCACCATCGACCGCTCCGGGGCGTGGTAGTAGAACGCCAGCTCGCCGTCGCGGCGCAGGAGCACGGCCGCCTGCTCCGCGGCCTTGCGGAACTCGCGGACCTCCGCGGGCGTGGCCGGCGAGCGGTCACCCCGCCCGTAGATCCCGATCTGCAGCGTGTACAGCGCGTTGTCGTCGCCGAAGAGCTTCTTGGCGTTGCGGAGGTCGAGTTCCGGCAGGCTGCCGGAGAGCAGACTGGGGTCGGGCGGCGAGAGCAGGGCCGAGGCGAAGGGGAACTGCCCATCGACGCGGAGCGAGCGGAGGCGTTCGAGATCGGCGATGGCGCGGGGGTCGTCTGGCCCGTCGTAGCGGCCGTAGGCGACGACGGTCGCCTTGTCGCGCTTCTCGACAAAGGCGCCGGTCAGCCCGGCCTCATTGACGACCTTGGCCAGGCCGATCTCGGCCCGCTCGGCAGCGCTGAGGGGCCGCTCTCCGGCCTTGGGCTCGATCTCGGTGAACGCGACCAGCACGATCGACCAGTAGGCCGCGGTGTCGCTTGCGGGGTTTCCCCGGCCAGCGGCGGTCAGCGGCGCGAGCACCTCGTCGGCCTCATCGCGGAACTTCTCCAGGTCGCGCTCGCGCGCCGGGGTGTCGCTGGTGTCCTTCTTTGGGCGGGCTTTGAACTGGCCGAACGCCCCAGAGGAAACCAGGGCGAGCGTGATTAGTGCCAGAAGGACCTTCGGCTTTGCCATCGTCATGGACACGGTCAACCTCCAATTCCGGGCGTTCTCTGCACGGTAACACGGTCGGACCTGCAAATCGAGGTTGGGCGGTCGAACGGGCTTGAGCCAGAGCCGCAGATCGTGCGATTTTTCTCGCGTGTCCGGAGTTTGGTTATCTCGCGTAAGGTGATTCTGCGCTTTGCTTTAGGCCCAAAGTGGAGTTCATGCACCCTATTGGAGTTTCCGCGCGCGGACCTCCGATATCAGAGGTGGACACGAGAGAGGGATCGGGGCCGGGGCCACCCGGCCACCAGATTACCACCGAGCCTGACGGCTCGATACTGTTCGGGAGGTGTGCGGAATGACAGACATTGGACCCATCGGTGGGGGGGCTTCGACGCACGGAGTGTCGCGGCCTCATGTTGAGGCGGAGGCGAGGGCCGCCGAATCCAGACCGGGCGACCGAGCCCAGACCAGATCCGCGCGGCGTGGGGCCGACCGGGTCGAGGTCTCCAGCATCGCACGAGAGCTTTCCAGGATGCAGGATCCGGTCCGCCAGGACCTGATCGACCGCGTGCGGTCGGAGATCGAATCGGGCACCTACGAGACCGAGGCCCGGCTTGACGGGGCGATCGACCGCCTTCTCGGCGACCTCGATTTCACGGGCTGATCCCGCAGCAGGCCAGCGCCTTCCAGTTTCATCTTCTTCGCCGGGGCCCGCTCTCACCGAGCGGGCTCTGTGTTTTTCGGACCCGGTGTGCGTCGGGATCCGGACCCATGCTGCGGGCTCGCTGGGGCGCTCTGCCCGGGCCGGCGCGTGCATCGTACGGGTCGTCCGGATCGCGCGGTTTTTGCGCGAATCTGTCTCCCGCATGCTCTGGCGAGAGGATATGGAGGCTCGCAGACCTCGCCGATGACGGTGCCACTCGATCCCCCCGGTCCGGGAGACACCAGATGCCGACGGCGCCCAATCACCTTGAACACCTCGAAGCCCGGGTCCTGCTCTCGAGCCCGGACCCGATCACCGACGACCACCCGCTGTGGGCCGTGCCGCAGGGCTCGGCGGTCATCGATGGGGAGCTCAGCGACAACGAATGGGGCGACGCGTTCCAGACCACCCGCACCCTGGCCTACAACGAGAAGGTCGTGGCGACGGTCTATCTGATGCACTCCGACGAGGGGCTCTACATGGGCGTCCGGGTGCTCGATGAGCACCTCTGGGCCGACGGCGGCGGCGACGGCGAGGGGCCACGCTGGCAGCTCGAGAACGACGATTCGATGCTGTTCTACTTCGATCAGGACCGCTCGCAGGACGAGTACTTCCAGCCCGAGGACCGGGCGTTCGGCTTCAACATCGGCAACTTCGACGACCCCAAGAACGACGCCAACGGGCCGGTCCGCCGCTACAAGTTCATCCAGGGTGACGGCGAGGGCGGCGCGCCGGATGTCGGGTTCTTCGGCGACGACTGGGGCCGCATCGTCGACAGCGGCGGCGACACCGACGACTACTTCCTGCCCACCGGGGCGATGTTCGCCACGCAGTACTGGGGCACGGTCAACGACGATTCGGACATCGACACCGGCTGGACGAGCGAGGCGTTCATGCCCTGGGAGGGGCTGAACATGACCGCGCCGGCCCACGGCGAAACGATCGGGATGAACTGGGACGTCATCCTCGACGACACCGGCGGCACGCGCGACACGGTCAACCGCCGCCACTCCGAGCAGCGGTGGGAAGGCGTGTTCGTCCCCGACGACCACATCACCGGATCGCACAGCAGCTACAACTCGGGCCAGCCCGGCATCAACGGCCCGGTCGGGTACGCCGAGGTGATGTTCATCGACACCACGGCCAACGCGACGGTGCCCGCGGTGGCCGACCTGACGACCGCGAACACCACCGGGTACAGCACGCGACTGCGGTTCACCGCACCCAGCGCAACCACCGACGGCCTCGGCTTCGTCAGCGAGTACCAGATCCGGTACTCGAACGGGCGGATCGACTCGGACCGCGACTGGCAGAACGCGACGGTCTTCACCAACCGATACCTGCCGCGTGGTGCGGGGCTCGCCGAGGATCTCAGGCTGATCGGGCTCACGCCCTCGACGACCTATTACGTCGCGATCCGCCCGGTGGACGCTGCGGGGAACCTCGGTGCCATGGCGACCACCAGCCTGACGACACAGAGCACCGCGCAGGACACCAGCGGGGGGATGCGCGTCGTGCCCTCTCCGCTCGGCCGGCTCATGATGACCGAGGCGGGCGACCCGTTCCTCCCGGTTGGCGACCACCTCGGGCTGAGCTGGGCCTACACGCGCCAGCTCTTCCCGGGCGATGTTTGGGACAGCGGGAACGGTGTCTACCAGAACTTCTACGAGAACGAGCCGATCGAGGGGCCGGTGTCCGACTACTTCGATGTGCTCGAAGCCCGCGGCGTCAACACCATGCGCGTCTTCATCGAGCAGCCGGGGACACAGAACCCCCCGGGCCTGCCCAACGACCCCAACGGCGCGTACTGGCTCGAGCACAACGTCGGGCAGTACAACCCCGAGATGCGCGCGTTCCTCGACAACGTGCTCGCCCACGCCGATGCACACGGCATGCACATCGTGCTCTCTCCCTTCTCGACCTACTACTACCCCGAGAGCGTCTACACCGAAGGCCCCTGGGGCACCCAATTCGGCGGCCCGCTGGACGACCACAACGACTTCTTCCAGGAACCCGAAACGCTCCAGATCGCCAAGGACCGCATGGACGAGGTTGTGAGCTGGGTGCGCGAGAGCCCGTTCGCGCACAGGGTGATCGGCTACGAGATCATCAACGAGTGGCACGCCAAACGGTGGACGCGGAACGCCGAGGGCGAGGACACCCCCGACCGTGCACCGGAGGTCATCCGCCGTGCGATCTGGATCGGCGAGCTTGCACGCCACGTCAAGAGCATCGACCCCGAGCGGTTGGTCATCAACGCGCCGGTGCTCGAGGAGATCCGCGGGGCGATCGCTCGCTCGGCGCTCTACAGCCGCGACTTCGACATGGTGATGCCCCACCTCTACACGATGAGCAACGAAGAGGCGATCTACAACCCCTCGAGCGATCGCGCGTTCGGGGCTGGCGTCGAACAGGCCCGGGTCACCGCGTCGTGGCTGCTGCAGACCGACGACAGGCGGCCGATTCTCAACGGCGAGTGGGGCTCGGTCCGTCACCTCTGGCCCACCGGCGAGACCTACTACTCCGATCAGACCTACCTCTGGGGCACACCCCCGGCCAGCCCCTCGTTCACACTCGCCGAGGACGAGGCGCTCTTCTCGGCCGTCCTGTGGTCCGGCATCGCGACCGGTCAGGCCGGCACGCCCATGCGGATGGGCAACGAGAACATGAACTTCATCACCGGGTACAACGCCTACGGCAGGGCGCTCAAGCAGGGCCTGCTGCTGACAGACAACATGCGCGCCACCCAGGAACTCATCGCCCACTGGCGCGACACCACCTCCATCGGCTTCGACTGGATGACCTACGCGCCGGACCCGCTCAGCGGGAGGGCGTTCGCCACCTCCGCCGCCGGCCACTCGCTGTTTGCCTCTGGCGGCTCCGACGGGGCGCAGGGTGTGGTCTACGTGCAGCAGGACACCGACGCCCGCAGCGGCACCGTCTCCGACGGCACGCTCTGGCTGGCCGGGCTCGACAAGGACTCGCTCTTTGACATCGAGATCTGGAGCACCGAGATCGGCACGACCGAGCCGATGCGCGTGCTGCGGAACCGCTACAGCGGCGACGGCACGCTCACGATCAGCCTGCCCGCCTTCGACGGCAGCGTCGTCGTGCGGTTCCGCACCGACAGCACGGTCGGCACGTTCGAAGAGATCGCCGCGATTAAGGCCGGCAACAAGACCGTGTCGTTCTCGCTTGGGCTCGACCGGCAGCCGGTCGCCACGGTCTTCGCCAGCGACACGCAGCTCACCACGACCGTCGATATCGCCTCGCTCGTCGGCTTCCGGGGCCAGGCGGTCGACATGGTGCCCTACCGCACCGGCGACGGGATCGTGCACCTCGCGCTGACCAACGAGAAGCACCACCTGTGGGTGATCCACGGCGACCTCGACACCAACACCTGGACCGCGCGCGATCTCACCGCCGGCATCGGCGCGCCGGGCATCACCGGCGACCTGACCGTCTACCAGCCCAACTGGGGCTCGATCCACATCGGCGGGCTCGACGTCCGGGGCCACGCGGTCAACTACTGGTGGTCGCCCGGCCTCTCAGACTGGGAGTTCTCCGACCTCACCGCCATCCTCGACGGACCGACCATGAGCGGCGGGCTGACCAGCTGGGTCGCGCCGTGGGGCGCGCTCAACCTCGCCGGGCTCAACGACTCGGGCGAGATCGTCGTCTACTGGTGGGTCCCCGGCATGTCGAGCTGGGCTAACCTCAACATGACCGCACGCTTCGACGGCCCCGCCCTCGACGGTCAGCTCGCGGCTTTCGTCACGCCTTGGGGCGCGATGAACATCCTCGGGCTCAACGATGCCGGCAACGCCGTTGCCTACTGGTGGGTGCCCGGCGCCTCGGGCTGGATCATCTCCGACCTCACCGCCATCACGTCCACCTCCTCGTTCGCCGAAGGGCTCTCCACCACGCTCTCGACCGACGGAGGGATCAACGTCTTTGGGCTCGACGCCGACGACCGTCTGAACGTGCTGCGATGGACACCGGCGAGCGGTCGCTGGAACGACACCAACATCACCACGTCGGTCGAAGCACCGTCGGTCAGCTTCCCCGTCGGCGCAGCCTCCGCGGGAAGCCACCTGACCGTGCTCGCCCGCAGCACAAGCGAGGACGCGAGACTCCTGCTCCACACGCTCGACCTGGACAACCGGCAGTGGGACTGGGACTACGTCTCGGCGATGGACGACGCGGCCTGAGCCCCCTCGGCAGCGCCGAGGCGGTCGATCGCGAGCATCGCCGCGCCGACCAGGCCCGCGTCATCGAGCAGGGCGCTGGCGACGACCTCGACGCCCTTGCACTTGGCGGGGAACGCCACCTCGCGGGTGGCCTTGCGCACACGCTCGACGAACGGGTCGCCGATCGCCTCGGTCAGCCCGCCGCCGAGGACGACCTTCTCGAGGCTGAGCAGCGTGACGATGCCGCCGATCGAGCCGCCGAGCAGATCGGCCGCGTCGTCGATGACCTCGCGCGTGAGCGCATCGCCGTCGTGGTAGGCGGTGGCGAGGGCCTTGCTCTTGACCCGCTCGTACCGCTCGTTGGTGATCTCGCTGAGGCTTGACTCGCGGTTGGCCATGATCAGCCGCACGATGCGCGTCACCACGGTCGAGCGAGAGCAGTTGTGCTCGAGCGAGCGGGTGCCGGGAGGGTTGCGCGGGAAGAGCAGCATGTGCCCGATCTCGCCGGCGGTGAGGAAGTGCCCGCGGTAGAGCTGCCCGTTGAGGATCATCGCCCCGCCGATGCCGGTGCCGACCCACACGCCGAGCACTTCTCTGGCGCCCTGCGCCGAGCCCAGCACCCACTCGCCGTAGACCGCGGCGTTGACGTCGTTGTCGACGACCGTCGGCACGCCGAACCTCTCGGTGAGGATCTTGGCCAGCGGCACGTTGGTCCACCGCAGGTTGACCGCCTCGAGCACCGTTCCGGTGTGCGGGTCGATCGCCCCGGGGGCGCCGATGCCGACGGCGCCGAGGTCGCTGAGCTTGACATCCGCGTCTTCGCAGGCACGCTCGACCGCTTTGAAGAGCCGGTCGATGACCTCGTCGAGCCCCTCGGCGGCCTTGGTCTTCTGCCGGTACTGGCCGAGGATGGCTTGCTCGGCGCCGACCTCGCGGGCATCGTGGCGGACAACACCCACCTGCATGTTCGTGCCGCCGAGATCGATCCCGACAATCGGCCGTTGCGTCTCCATCGCGTGCTCCCTGAAGTGTGGACCCACGTCCGTGTGCCTCTGACCGGCGAGTGTACCCCTTCAGACCAGCCGGGTGGCGAGTGCTGCGAGACCGGGCACCTGCGCGCGCACCCGCTCGGCCCGTGCCGCGGCCGACCCGGGCTCGACGATCGCGAACATCGCGCTGCCGCTGCCGGTGATGTGGACCTCCTCGCCGAGCACCTCGCGCGCGCGCATCCTGAGCGAGGTCAGTTCGGGACGCACCGCGCAGGCGGGCTCGGCCAGGTCATTCCAGAGCGCCGAGGTGTCCACCGTGCCTCGTCGGGCGAGCGTTTCGATCCGCTCGGCGTCGAGCGTGCCGCCGCGCCCGGCGCTGACCGCGTCGTCGAAGGCCCGGTAGACCGAACCGGTCGCGCACCCGAAGCCGGGCACCATGAGCACCAGTTCTGCCGCGGCACGGGGTGTGCGTTCGATCGCCTCGCCGAAGCCCCCCACCACCGCCGGCCGCGGCACATCGCCGTCGGTGCCCGGCTCGGCGACGAAGAAGGGCACGTCGCTGCCCAGTGTCGCGCCGAGCATTCGCAGCACATCGACACCCAGCCCCAAGCCCCACGCCCGGTCGAGGGCCAGCAGCGTCGCCCCCGCGTCGGACGACCCGCCGCCGAGACCGGCGCCGGTGGGGATCCGCTTGGTGAGGACCAGACGGGTGGGCAGGGCTCTGCCCACGTGCGCCTCGACCGCCCGCAGCGCCCGCCACGCAAGGTCTCGCTCAAGGGGCCAGTCGATGACCCCGGGGCGGGCCGCGTCGGCCGCCCAGCGAGCGCTCCAGGTGGACACGGCGGAGAGGGTGCTGCGAGAGGACGGCCCCAGCGGCTCGACGAGCAGGTCGTCTGCCAGATCGATCGCGTGCATCCACGTGCTGATGCGGTGCCAGCCGGCCCGCGGGCCGCCGGCGGGCTCGGGCCCGGCGAGAGAGAGGGCGAGATTGACTTTGGCGTGGGCCCTGAGCCGGACGGTCTGCATGACCACGACCTTATCATGCTCTGGAGGTCCCGCCCATGAACGTCCATCATCTCGCCGTCGCTATGGACCGCATCGCCCCGCTCCGGTACGCAGAGCCCTGGGACAAGGTGGGGCTGCAGGTCGGCTCGCTGGACGCACCGCTCGGGGGGCCCGTGCTGCTGACGATCGACCTCACCGAGCGGGTGATCGCCGAGGCGGTCGCGATGGGTGCCAGCGCGATCGTGAGCTACCACCCGCCGATCTTCAGCCCGCTCGACGCGGTGACCGACGCGTCGCCGAAGCAGCGGATCATCCTGCAGGCCGCGAGAGCCGGCATCGCGATCTATTCGCCCCACACCGCGCTCGACGCTGCGCCGGGGGGGGTGACAGACTGGCTGTGCGAGGGCCTCAGCGGGAGCACGACCAGGGGCAAGATCGCGGGCGACTGCCGCGCACTGCAGCCGCACTCCGAGCCCGCGCCCAACAGCGTGCCCAGCGCGAAGATCGTCACCTTCCTGCCCGAGAGCCACGTCGAGCAGGTCCGCAACGCGCTGGCGACGGCCGGGGCCGGGCGCATCGGCCACTACACACTGTGCTCGTTCGAGGCCGAGGGCATGGGGACATTCCTCGGCTCGGCCGAAAGCTCGCCGGCGGTCGGTGAGCGTGAGCAGCTCGAGCACGTGCCCGAGCGGCGGCTGGAGATGGTCTGCGCCAAGCCGGCTGTCGCGCTCGCCCTCGAGACGCTCCGGCGCTTCCACCCGTACGAAGAGCCCGCGATCGATGTCTACGAGCTCGAGCCGCAGCCGATGCGGCACATCGGCGCGGGCCGGCGTCTGGTGCTCGACCGCCCGGCCACGCCGCGGGAGCTGGGCGAGCGGCTCCGCACCTTCCTCTGCAACGCCCGCGTGCAGCTGGGCCTGCTCGACGACAAGAACACGCCGGTCGAGACCATCGGCGTCGTGCCCGGGGCGGGCGAGTCGCTCGCGTCTCTGGCGGCACGTGAGGGGTGCGAGCTGTTTGTCACCGGCGAGATGCGCCACCACAGCGTGCTGGCCGCGCTGCACGAGGGTGTCCACGTGCTGCTGGCCGGGCACACCAACACCGAGCGCGGGTATCTCTCGAGGCTGGCGACGAAGCTCACCGACGCGCTGCCGGGGCTCGAGGTGCGGCTGGCCGAGAGCGATCGCGACCCACTGGTCGTGCTCTAGAGTCGGCACCGCGGCTCAGCCGCCGGTCACCTCGTCCACCGGCGTGGTGATCACCAGCGAGACGTCGTCCACATACCCGTCGTTGCCCGCGCCCGACGCCCGCACGCACTCGATCTCGACCTCGGCCCACCGCGCCATGCTCGGCGGCGTGCCGGTGGTTTCGCGTCGGATGAGCCCGGTCGCGCCCTCGCGGTCGGCTGCGGTCACCGGCGCGAGCATCGAGACGCCGAGCAGGTGGTCCTCATCATCAAACCAGCGCACGCGGACGGCGGCGTTGTCTTCCTGATCGGCGTAGCCGCCGAGGTAGGCAGAGAGCGTGAAGACCGCCTCTGTGGAGTCGATCGCCTGGCTCAGCGGCATGAGGTCGATCCGCTGGCTCGCGACGGTCACGCCGTTGGCCCCGCCGCAGAAGAAGTTGTTCCCCCGCTCGCCCGGCCCGGGGTCGGTCGCGCTCGGGTAGCCGTCGGGCGAGCCGTATTCGACGACGGTCACGCCGAAGGGGCCGGGGTTGAGCCAGCCGGCGATGTTCTGGTGGACGTGCTGATCGGCCATGCCGCGGTCGAGCTCGGCCCCGCCGTTGAAGACAAGGTTGCGGCCGAGTTCGACGGTGCACGATTCGGGGAACTCCAGCCCGACGACCCGGCCGTCGAGCCCCATCTCCGGCGTGATCGGCACACCCATGTGATAGAGCGCGGTGGTCACGCCGTCGACGTTTCGCGGCGTGGGGAAGGCGGGCATCCGCAGCACGTCGCGCCCGCTGACCAGGAACGGGATCGTGCGCTTCTCCGGCGTGTTGCCCGAGTGGCCCTTGTCCATCGAGCCGCCGTGGTCGGTCGTCAGGATCACCAGCCAGTTCTCGTCGAGGATCTCCGGCCTCGCCCGCATCGCCTCGAGCACCTGCCCGACCAGCCCGTCGGCGACGGTGATCGCGTGGAGATAGTCGTACTGCTCCGGGTGGAAGCCGTGGGCGTGCCCGGCGTTGTCGACGTCGGCGATGTAGAGGAACATCGCGTCCACGTCGGTGTCGGGGTGGTCGGGGTGATCGCCCGCGAGCAGCCTGGCGGCGTCCGCGGCCGCCTTGGCGTCGCCGTCTTCGGAGTACTCGTGGAAGATGTCGATGTCGGCACCCGTCGGCTGGAACTTGTAGATCGCGTCCCAGGTGGTGATGCGGACGGTGTCCCACTCCGGGTTGTGCCGCTCGAGCCACTCGAAGAGGTCGGGGTAGTGCTCCAGCGAGGTGCCGCGGTAGTCGTTGGTGGTGACGGTGTGCTTGTCGCGGTGGACGCCGTGGAGGATGGTGGACCAGTTGGGCCCGCTGAAGGTGAGGTCCTCGCACCGGGCGTCGGTGGCGAGCATGCCGCGTTCGATGAGCGAGTCGATCGCGGGTGTGTCTGCGGCGAGCAGGGCGTCGGGGCGCAGGCCGTCGATGCCGATGTAGAGGAGCTTGGGGGCACCCTGGGCGGCGCAGGAGGCGGAGAGCGCCGCCGAGGCGAGGCACGCGGCGAGGGGCAGGAGGGGTTGGGCGGGCATGGACGATCCTCTTCTGATTCTGGGTGTCGGCACGGAGGACTGGGGATCGACCCGCGAGGCTCCCGCGGGTTCCGCAAGAGGCCGAGGGCGACGCGCCCAGCCTAGCGAGGTCGCCCCGACCGGAGTCATTCCCATGGTTTGTACTTGATTCGGGTGGATTGGTCTCCAGAAATCCCGCCTCCGGGCAACCCCTGCCTTGACGCCGCACCCAGCTTGCGGGACACTCTGCCCCCGGCCGGACCTTCCGGATCCGGGGCCGCTGGCCAGGCGTATGGCCGGGCGGGGGCCGACGGTGGGTCGGCCGGGGCGCAGCTGCTGTGCCCCTACGCTCTCGGCGACGTGCCGAGCGGCGCGATCACTCGCGGTAGAGACGGTGGCCAGAGGCCCCGGCTGCGAACCATTAGGGCGGCGAATCAAGACTCGGTCTGAAGCGGAGAGTGCACGATGGCAGGACGAGGTGGCACGAGTGTCGGCATCATGGTGACGATCACCATTCTCGGCCTGCTCAGCCTGGGGCTGTTTGTGAGCACGATCGTGTTCTACGGCAACCTCAACAAGGCCAGGGGTGAACTCGAAGCCGCCCAGCAGGGCCTCAGCGAGTACATCAACGCCCAGGAGCGGCAGGATCCGCTGATCTCCACGATCGCCGACAAGGCCAACCGGGCCAACAAGACCGTGGTGGGATACCTCCACGACGATCTGCGCCAGTCGGTCACCACCATCACCAACCGCGCCGATCGCGGCAGCTTCGGTGACGCCATGACCCGTCTCGACGGCGTCCGGCTCGAGGGCATCGCCCGCGCCACCGGATGGAGCGGCCAGGGCGAGCCGCCCAGCCTCGCGCAGATGGTCGGCGGCAGCTCCTTCGAAGAGCTGCTCCGCCAGCTCAACGGCAACATCGACCTGCTCCACAGCCGCATCCGGTCGGCAGAGACCGCCAAGGAAGTCGCCGAGAACGACCTCCGCAACGAGCAGGAGCGGAGCCAGGCCCGCGACGCCCAGCACCGCACCACGCTCGCAGCCATCAACGACGAGCTCGCCCGCTACCGCGCCGAGGTCGAGCAGTACCGCAGCGGCGTGAACCAGCACCGCACCGACATGGACACCCGCGTGGCCAGCATCCAGGGCCAGGCCTCCAGCCGCGAGAACGAACTCCTCGACCGCGTCGCCGCACTCGAAGAAGAGAAGCTCGACCTGCGTGATCAGGTCGAACGGCTCCGCGGCGAGCGGAAGTCGGAGATGCTCGAGGGCCGCCCCGAAGAGTCGCTCGTCGACGGCCGCGTGGTCGCGGTCGACCCCGCCGAGCGGACCGCCACCATCGACCTGGGCACCAGCGACAAGATCCGCGTGGGCCTGACCTTCGCCGTCTACGAGGAGCCCTCCGCCATCCGCGTCAACGAGAACGGCGAGTACCCCCGCGGCAAGGCGTCGCTGGAGGTCATCCGCGTGGACGGCATGTCGGCCATCTGCCGCGTCACCAGCGAGCGTGCGGGCAACCCCGTCGTCAAGGGCGACGTGATCGCCAACGCCGTGTACGACCCCAACAAGGTCTACAAGTTCATGGTCGTCGGCAACTTCGACGTCAACCGTGACGGCATCGCCACCGAGGCCGAGCGGGTCGCCATCGCGGCCCTCATTGGCGAGTGGGGCGGCGTGGTCTCCGACGAGCTCTCCGGCGACGTGGACTTCCTGGTCATGGGTGCCCGCCCGACGCTGCCGCCCCCGCCGCCGCTCAACGCCCCGATCCCCGTGGTCGAGCAGTTCGTGCAGGCCCAGCAGGTGATCGCTCGCTACGACGAGCTGTTCCAGCAGGCCGCCGCGACGTCGCTGCCGGTCCTCAACCAGAACCGTCTGCGGACCCTCATCGGCGGGTTCTAGCCCCTCACCCTCGGAGGCACCCTCGTGGGGGCCAAGCTCCCTCAGGCGCTCCATACGCCGATGTTCTGGCTCCTGCGCAGCGGGCTCTCGCTGCCGCTGGTCGCCGGTCCGCGCCCGTCGCTCGAGATGGCCCGGACGCTCGGACGCACGTTCGCGCAGCTGCCGACCAACCGCAAACGCATCGACCGCGCCTGCGGCCACCTCGCCCTGGCCTGCCCCGAGTTCACCGAAGACGAACGCCGCGAGCACGCGATCCGTTCCTACGAGCACCTCTTCATGCTCGGTGTCGAGATCGCCTTCGCCCCGCGCCTCATGAACGAGGACGGGTGGATCCGCCACATCGAACTCGACAACATGGCCACCTGCATGCAGGCGATCTTCGCCGACCGGCCGGCGATCCTCATCACCGGGCACTGCGGCAACTGGGAGCTCACGGCCTACACGCTCGCGCTGCTCGGCTTCCCGATGCACGCGGTCTACCGGCCGCTCGACAACAAGCCCGTGGACGACTGGGTCCGCAAGACCCGCTCCCGGCGCGGGCTGGTGCTGCTGGATAAGTGGGGCGCGGTCAAGGCCATCCCGCCGCTGCTCGAGGCCCGCTCGCCGGTCGGCTTTGTCGCCGACCAGAACGCTGGCGACCGGGGGCTCTTCGTCCCGTTCTTCGGCCGGCTGGCCAGCACGTACAAGTCGATCGGCATGGCGGCCTATCAGCACCGCACCTCGATCATCGTGGGTCAGGCCCGGCGGCTCGGCTGGAACGCCCGCGACGACGAGGCGGTCACCAACGGCTTCGCCGCCCCGCACTCCGGCGACGGCATCCGCTACCGCATCGAGATCGAGGACGTCTTTCATCCGGAAGACTGGGAGAGCCAGCCCGACCCGCTGTACTACATCGCGGCCCGGTACCGGCGCGGATTGGAGCGGTTGATCCGCCGCGCACCGGAACAGTACCTGTGGATGCACCGGATGTGGAAGAGCCGCCCGAGGCACGAACGGCTCAACCGGCCGTTCCCCGATACCCTGAGGCGGAAGCTCGAGTCGCTCCCCTGGATGACCCAGGACGAACTGGAGCTGATCGTGGAGCGTTCGGAGCAAGACCGGGCGTTCCTCGCCGAGCACAACATGACTCGGTTGCCCTGAGCGGCAGGGGGGCGGGCTTTCCAGCCCGCCATGCTCGCAGAGCAGCCAGAACGGCCGCGACAACGCAGGAAGAACCGGCCGCGGCTTGTCCGAGCCGGTCCGACCTGATTGAATGCACGAAGCCCCGGGTCGGACCCGGGACCACCACCGCGACGCTGCCCGGCCAGCGATCGCCCAGAGGCGGGAGCGCCCCATGACCAACCCACCCAGAGGCCGTCTTGAGGACATCCGCGTCCTGATCGTGGACGACGATCAGGACGTGCTCGAATCGATGCAGGCCGCGTTCCAGGCCGAGGGCGCGCTCACGCTCGCCGTCGGCGACGGCAACTCGGCGGTAGACGCGTGCAACGACGACCCGCCGCCGGACCTTGTCATCCTCGACATGATGCTGCCGGGCCGCTCCGGCTTCCTCGCCCTCGAGCGCATCAAGGGCAACGAGGACAGCCCCGCGGTCATCATGGTCACGGCCAACGAGGGCAAGCGGCACCAGGCCTACGCCGAGAGCCTGGGCGTGGACGGCTACATGCTCAAGCCGGTGCCGCTGACCCGCCTGCTCGACGAGGCCGTCGCGGTGATGAACGCCCGCGATCAGGACGACGACGGGGACGAGGACTAACCCGTGGCCAAACGCTCCCGAATGATGGTCCTCAGCCGCCGCACCGAGCCCGGCCAAGAGCCCGAGCCGCTCGGCACGATCGAGCAGATTGAGAAGATGCTCGCGGCCTTTAACACCGCTGCGGACGGCAGCAGCAACTCGACTCTCGGCCTGCTCCGCCTCCACGGCCCCGGCTTCGTGCTCGACCTGCCCACCAGCATCGACAAGCCGATGCAGATGATGGCGTCGGTCAACGACGACGAGACGGCGTGGCCGGTGCTCAGCCGCATCTGCCGCAACCTGGGCTGGTCGATGACCGACGGGGAGACGGGGCAGACGTTTATCTGAGGCCCCGGCCGATCGGCGCACCCGCCGCATACCCTTGCCCATGCCCACCTACGTCTACGAAATCGTCGATCCCGACGGCGAAGGCACCGGCGAGTGCTTCGAGGTCGTGCAGCAGATGAGCGAGGACCCGCTCACCAAGCACCCCGAGACCGGCGAGCCCGTCCGGCGCGTGCCGCAGGCGCCCAACATCGCCGGCAAGTGGTCGGACATGAAGGGCAAGAGCCAGCTCTCGAACAAGAACCTCGACCGCCTCGGCATGACCAAGTACGAGAAGCGGGGCGACGGCTACTACGAGAAGACCGCCGGCAAGGGGCCCAAGACCATCCACCGCCCGCCGGACTGACGCCGCCGGGTCGACCCCATGCCACCCCCCACCCCCGAGAGCAGTCGCGATGATCCGGCCGGCATGCCTGCGCGCGCATGGCTCGCGGCCGCGCTCGACCCGCAGATCTCCGGCGAACTCGAACTCGTCTACGAGCACATCACCCGCGCGGTGGACACCCGCAAGCCGGTCTGCAACACCTCGGGGCGCTGCTGCAACTTTGATGAGTGGGGCCACCGGCTCTACGTCACCGGGCTCGAGGCGGCGTACCTCTTCACGCGCCTCAACGAGCTGCGCGACAAGCCGCTGACCGCCGCCGACATCGACGCCGCACGGGCCGCCGGGGGCTGCCCCTTCCAGAAGGCCCTGCTCTGCTCGGTGCACGCCATCCGCCCGCTGGGCTGTCGGACGTATTACTGCGACGAGACGGCCCAGGAGTGGCAGCACGACCTGACCGAGGACCAGCTCCGCGAGGTGCGGGCGATCCACGACCGGCACGGGCTCGACTACCAGTACGGCGAGTGGCGCGGGATGCTGGAGATGCTCATCGGCGCCTGAACCGCAGCGCGAGCAGCGCCGCGAACGCGCGGCCGTCCGGCCTCACGCTCCGCGCCAGGCGAGGCGGCTCGGAGAACCAGCCCAGCAACGCCCCCCGGAGCGTGGCCCACTGCCGCGAGGGTGACAACCCGCTGAGCCTGTGCGCCCACGCCCAGCCGAGCAGCGCGCCGGCCACACCGTTCACGCCACGCCCGTGCCGCCGGGCCAGCCAGACCCAGTTGCGCGTCGCGAGGCGGCACCAGCGGGCGCTCTTGATCGCCGCGGCCGGCGAGTCGTGCTCGCACCGCCACGCCGGGTTGCAGTGCACGCCGAGCCCGGTGGCGAGGACTTTCATCGCCAGGTCCGTGTCGTTGCGGTAGAGGAAGAACCGCTCCTCGTAGCCCCCCACCGCCAGCCAGACACTCCGCCGCACGAGGTTGCAGCAGCCCATCACCGGCCAGTCGTCGCGGGGCCCGCCCGCCCTCTCGGCGAAAGGCCACTCGCTGGCGCCGGTCTTGGGGTGCACCGGCACGAGCGTGACCGCGCCGAGGTCGGCACGCTTGCCGAGCAGCTCGACGGCCGCTTCGAGCGCGTCCGGATCGGGCCTCGCGTCGTCGTCGAGGATCAGCACCAGGTCGCCCGTCGCCGCCTCGACGCCCCGGTTGAACCCGGCGATGGCGACGTTGTCCTCCAGCGGCAGCCGCGTCGCCCACGGCGCGAGTTCGCCCGCCGCCTCGACCGAGCCGTCGGTCGAGGCGTTGTCCACGACGATGACCTCGGCGTCCGCGAGCGTCTCGTGTGAACGGATCGTCTCCCCAAGCCGCGAGAGTGTCTTGAGCAATGCGTCCTTGCGGTTGTAGCTCAGCACCACGACCGACAGCGCGTGGCGCCGGCTCCCAGCCGGTGCGCGCGCATCGTGCTCCACCGGCATCAGCGCCGCCGTGTCCTCCACGCCCGGGAGCACCGACCGCCGGTCGCCCCGCGCGCCGAGGCGCAGCGCCAGCCACCCGCCGCGCAGACCGATCACAGCACACCGGGCGACCGCGCCCAGCCGCGACACCCGACGCGCGACGAACCCGCCGCCCGCGCACTCGATGAGCGTGTTCCCGACGAACCAGTGCGCCGGCGAGCCCTTGGCCGGGACGATCGCCACGTCGTAGCGCGGCCCGGCGATCGCCCTGCGCAGCATGGCTGCGAGACTGCGTGTCGGTGCGCGCGCCGCTTGCTCGGCGTCGTAGCCGCGAGACTTGAGCGCGTCGCGCATGCACTCGCGCTCCTCGGGCGTCGTGTCTTCGGGCCAGTCGATCAGCAGCGACCCGCCGTCCTCGCCCGCCTTGGGCAGCGCGGTGCCGAGCGTGTCGTAGGGGTGCATGCCCTCGGTCCTGGGCAGGTCGGTCGGCAGGCCGCTCAAACGGCCCGCAGCCGCGTCGCGCAGGCCCCGCAGATGCAGGGCCGCGAGATCGGACCGGCCCATCAGCTCCTGATTCACCGCCCGCAGCACCTCGCGCAAAGCCCGCTTGCACCGCACCGTGCGCCCCAGGCCGAGGGCGTCGATCGGGCCGAACGCGTTGCGCGCGCCGAAATACCGCGGCAGGGCCGCGAACCGGTCAAACCGCGGATGACTCGCGACCGCCGCAGCCAGCACCCCGACGCGCCCGCCGCCCTCGCGGGCCAGGCGCAGGCACCACTCGACATCGTCGGCATTGAGGAACACCTCGGGCATGAGGCCGACGAGGCGGACGGTCTCGGCCCGCACCAGCGCACAGCACGCGGCGACGTAGTCGCAGTCGATGATGCCGCCGCGTGTCTTCTCGGGCACGCGCTCGTGGGCGGGGCCGAAGCGGCCGGTCTTGCGGTCGAGCCGGCCGCCGACCTCCTGCACCTTGCCGGTCGCGGTGTCGAGCAGCACCGGCCCGAGCGCGACGAGCGACTTGTCGGCCTCCATCGCGCCGAGCAGTTTGGCGAGTGTGTCGGGCTCGACGCGGGCATCGCTGTCGACGAGCCAGAGGTAGTCGGGGCCGGTCGTGTCGGCGGCGCCGACAGGTGCAGCACCCGCTTCGCCGACGAGTGCCGCGGCCATGCCCGCGTTGTAGCCGCCCGACCCGCCGGTGTTTCGCGCCAGCCGCACGAGCCGCACATCGATCGCCTCGCCGAGGTCCGGCGCGTCCAGCGGCGGCTCCGACGCGTTGTCCACCACGACGACCGAGAGCTCGATCCGCAGGTGCGCGCGCGCCGCGTGGAGTTCGCACGCACGCAGATCGTCAACCAGCGTTGCCAGATCCTGAGGCCGGTTGAAGCACGGGACCACGGCCGCGACCCGCACCGTGCGCACCCCCACCTCGACCCGCACGGGCCGGGCCACCTGCGCCCGATCTGTCGCCTGGCTTCTATCCATTGGGGCAAGTGTAGAGCCGAACTCAAAACAGAGCCCGAAGCGCAAGCGAGGAGCCTTTCGCGGCCGGCGGGGCTCATCGCTTGCGCTTCGGGCTCTGTTATGCTCGCGCCATGGCACCGCTTGCCTACTTCCTCACGTGGACCACGTACGCCACCTGGCTCCACGGCGATGACCGGGGTTCGGTTGATCCCGAACACAACGCCTACCAGACGCCCGTCCTGCCGCCGAACCCTCTCCGCGCCTCGGACCGGAGTGAGTCACTCGTAGCCGCGCCGTTCACTCTGAACGAGGGTGCCCGAGAGATTGTGCGCAAGACTATCGAACGCCACTGCGAGGTCCGCCGCTGGACGCTTCTGCAACTCAACGTGCGGACCAATCACGTGCATGTCGTTGTCGCGGCCGCCGATGCTCCGGAGGTCGTGCTCGGACAGTTCAAAGCCTGGTGCACGCGCCGACTCCGCGAGGCCGGGCTGGTCGGTGCCCGGGACAGAATCTGGACCGAACACGGCAGCACTCGCTATCTCTGGACCGAGGACTCCGTCGTCCGTGCCCGCCAGTACACCCGCGACGGTCAGGGGCCGGACATCTGACAGCGCCGGATGCAGACGCGAGGTGCGTCCGGGATGATCGCATCCTCCGAAAGAGGCTCCTCGCTTGCGCTTCGGGCTCTGTTTTGCGAATACAATCGCCCATGCCCGACGCCACGAACCCCTACGACACCTACACCTCCCCCCTTGCCGCGCGGAACGCGAGCCCGGAGATGCTCCGGCTCTGGTCGCCGCGGCACAAGTTCAACACGTGGCGGCGGGTCTGGCTGGCCGTGGCCGAGGCCCAGCACGAGCTGGGGCTGCCGGTGAGCAAGGAGCAGGTTGAGGAGCTGCGGGCGGTCGTGAACCGTCCCGGCGGCATCACCGACGAGGAGATGCATGCGGCGGAGAAGTACGAGCGTGACCTGCGGCACGATGTCATGGCCCATGTCCACGCCCTCGGCGACTCGTGCCCCAACGCCAGGCCGATCATCCACCTGGGGATGACCAGCCAGGATGTCAACGACAACGCCGACCTGATGATCCTCGACCAAGCGCTCCAGTTGATTCTCAGCAAGTGTGTCAGATGCACGGTGTCGCTCGCAGGCCTGGCCTCGCATCACGCGAGCACGCCTGCACTCGCGTTTACCCACTACCAGGCCGCCCAGCCGACGACGGTCGGGCGACGAGCGGCACAATGGGCGTTTGACTTGGAGTGTGCGATCAGGCGGGTCCCTGAGCTGCGCGAGAACTTCACAGGACGACTGCGCGGACTTCGGGGCGCGACGGGCACACAGGCCTCATATCTCAGCCTTCTCGATGAGGGTGAGCGAGTCGATGAGCTAGAGGCCAGAGCCATCCCGCGGATCGCCGACTGGGCATTCCCGCCGAGTTGGGACGAGTCTGCCCTCGATGAGCGAGCGCAGAAGCGAATCAAGTGGCTCGAAGAAGAGCGGGAGAGAATGATCGCCCACAACACGCCGGGTGGGGCGGAGGCCACGGAACGAGCACTCAAGGCGGCTAGAGAGGAAACAGGAGCAGAGCAGAGGCGCGGATTGGTCACTGGACTACGGACGAGTTCCACATTCGCTCTGGTAACACAGACCTACCCCCGCGTCGTCGATACCTTCATCCTCGCCGACCTCGCCTCCACCGCCGCCGTCCTCCACAAGATCGCCACCGACATCCGCCTCCTCTCCAACCGCAAGGAACTCGACGAGCCCTTCGAATCCAAGCAGATCGGCTCCAGCGCCATGCCCTACAAGCGCAACCCCATGCGCTGCGAGCGGATCTGCGGCCTGACGCGCTTTGTCATGAACCTCGTCGGCAACGCCTACGACACCGCCGCGACGCAGTGGCTCGAGAGAACGCTCGACGACTCCTCCAACCGCCGGCTCTCACTTCCTGAGGCATTCCTTGCGCTCGACGGCGCCCTCGACCTCATGCACAACGTCGCGTCCGGCCTTGTCGTCCACGAGGCGACCGTCCGCAAGAACCTCATGGCCGAGCTGCCCTTCATGGCCACCGAGAACATCCTGATGGCGTGCGTCAAGCTCGGGGCCGACCGGCAGGACTACCACGAGCGCATCCGCCAGCACGCCCAGGAGGCCGGCATGCGCGTCAAGCAGCAGGGCCTCGACAACGACCTGCTCGACCGCCTCCGCGCCGACCCGGCCTTCAAGAGCAAGGCCAACGGCGGGATGCTGCGTGAAGAGCTCGACTGGGAGGGCGTGATGGACCCGATGAACTACATCGGACGCTCGGTCGAGCAGACCGAGCGGTTCGTCAAGGAGGTCGTCGAGCCGCTGCGCGAGCAGTACGCCGACGCGATCGCCAAGCTCGGCGAGAGCGGGCCAAGGGTCTGAGACCGTCAGAGCCGCGGGCGTGAGCACGCGGAAGGGGCGTGGCGTTTGCCGATCGCGCGGGCTCTTGGTTAGGTCGTTGCTTGATCTGTCGAACGAGTGCGCGCGGCGGGGGGTTGAGTAGCGTTCGGAGAATGCGGGGCTCCTTCCGCGTGCTCACGCCCGCGGCTCTGTTTGGTGCTGCACGGCTCTGTTGGGTCGCGCGGGCCTGCTTGGTCGCCGATATCCTCGGTTATGCGCACACTTCTCGCCCTGCTCGCTGTGTTGATCGCTTCCGTCGCACTCGCCCAACCGGGGGACTACCCGGAAGCGACGCCCGTGCCCCAACCTCTCCGTCTCGTCGTGATCGGTCTGACCCACGGGCACGTCCACGGCGCCCTCGCAGCCGCCCGCGACCGCGACGACATCGAACTCGTCGGTGTCTGGGACCCACGCCGCGACCTCTTCGATAAGTTCGCCGAGCGCTACCGCATCGACGGGTCGCTCTACTTCAGTGATCTCGAGGCCATGCTCGACCAGACCCGGCCCGAGGCCGCCTCGGTCATGACCAGCACCGCCGGCCACCTGCTCGCGGTCGAAGCCTGCGCCCCCCGCGGCGTCCACACACTCGTCGAGAAGCCTCTGGCGGTCTCGATCGAGGACGCCGACCGCATGGCCGCCCTCGCGAGCGAGCACGGCGTGATGGTGCTGACCAACTACGAGACGAGCTGGTACGCCAGCGTGCACGAGGCGTACGCGCGGCGCGGCGGTTTCGGGCCGATCCGCCGGATCGTCGCCAGGCACGGGCACAAGGGGCCGCGGGAGATCGGGTGCTCCGAGGAGTTCCTCGACTGGCTGACCGACCCCGAGGCCAACGGCGCCGGGGCCCTGTTCGACTTCGGGTGCTACGGCGCGGTGCTCTCGACGTGGCTGCTGGACGGCCAGCGCCCGGAGTCGGTCACGGCCGTCACCCGCCAGAACAAGCCCGACATCTACCCGCAGGTCGACGACGACGCAACGATCGTGCTGGCCTACGACGGCGCGGTGGCGGTGCTGCAGGCGTCGTGGTGCTGGACGCACGATGTCAAGGAGATCGACGTCTTCGGCGAGGGCGGCTCGGTCTACGCCGGGCGATGGAACGACGTGACCGTGCGCGCGCCCGACGCGCGGCCCGAGTCGCCGGCCCTCCGGGGCCGCCCGGGGCCCTACGCCAACGAGTGGTCCTACCTCCGCGCGGTCGTGCGCGGCGAGTGCGAGGTCGACCCGCTCTCGAGCCTCGAGCTCAACCGGCTGGTCGTGGAGATCCTCGACGCCGCGAGAGTTTCGGCCAGGACCGGCCGCGCCGTGCCGCTGGACCGGTGAGGATGTTCGCGGCCCCGGGGGCACCGGCCCGGATCACTCTCGCGCGAACCAGAGGTTGCGTGCCCGGCTGTTGTGGAGCAGGAAGCCCTCGACCGAGCCGTCGGCTGCGCGCACGATCTCGATCTCGCGGAAGTACCACGAGCCGCCGCCGTAGAAACCGTCGCGGAGCGGGCGCAGCTCGACCGGCTCGTTCCGGAAGTGCACCGCGAGGATCCCGTCGTCCTGCGCGCGCAGCTCGTAGACGGTCTCCAGCTCTGCGCTCCGGTAGCGGCCAGCGACATCGTCGAGCGGCCGTGTCGCGGCGCTGGTCTTGGCGTCGGGATCGGCGGTGCCGGATGGTTCCGGCTGCGCGAACGCCGCGCGCTGCGTGATCGGGGTCGGTTTCGTGCCGGTGCGTCCGGGGCTGCCCTGCCCATCGGTTCGTGGCTCGGCCTGTGCGTCCTCGCCATTCTCGCCGTCCTCGCCGTCCTCGCCGTCCTCCGGCGCGGCGTCGGCCTCCAGGTATTGCTTGGCGATCGTGTAGGGCATGGCCCAGGCGTTGATGTCGGCGCGGTTGGCCAGCACGACGACGCCGATCCCGCGCTCCGGATAGCACTGAATGCCGGCGCGGAAGCCGGAGTCGCCGCCCGGGTGCCAGAAGGAGCGCAGGCCGCGGCTCTCGCCGACGAAGAGGCCGCTGGCATAAGAGATCTTCTCGCCGGTCTCCAGTTGCCCCGGCTCGACCATCCGCGCGATCAGGTCCTGCCCGAGCACCCGCCCGGTCAGCAGTTCCGCCGCCCAGCGGGCCAGATCCTCGGCGGTGGTGAGCAGCCCCGTCGCGCCGACTGTCCCGAACGAGAGCCCGTACCGCCGCCACGTGTCGTCCTCTGCGCGGAAGTAGGACTCGGCGCGGCGGGGCACGACGGCGTGGACATCGTCGTGGAAGCGGGTGGCGTCCATGCCCAGCGGCCCGAAGATCTCGCGATCGCAGAACGCGCTGAACGGCTCGCCGCTGAGGCGCGAGACGATCTCGGCCAGCAGCGTGTACCCGGTGTTGCAGTACATCTCCTGCGTGCCGGGTTCGAAGTTGAGCGCGCGCTGACGGACGATCGCCCGCCAGACGTGCTCGTTGGTGACCGCGTCGTCCTCGCGCCATCCCGCGGCCCCGAGCAGCTGCCACTGATCGCGCAGGCCGCTGGTGTGCCAGAGCAGGTGGCGGAGCCGGATGGTGTGGCCCAGGTCGGGCAGCTCGGGCAGGTACTCACGCACGTCGTCGTCGAGTGAGAGCTTGCCCTCGCGCTCGAGCAACAGCACGGCCGCGGCCGTGAACTGCTTGGAGACCGAGGCGGTGTGGAAGACCGTGTTGCCATCGATGGGCACGTCGTGCTCGAGGTGCGCCAGCCCGACCGACTCGACCAGCACGGTCTGGCCATCGCGCACCACCGCGACGGCCACGCCGGGCGCGCCGGGTGACTCGTACTGCGAGAGGAGCTCCCGCACCGCCTCGCCGGGCGGGCCTGGCTGTGCCACGGTTGATGGCGGATACGCCGCGAGAAGGCCGCACACCCAGCACCCGATCATGGATCGTTTGGCAATCATGCCAACAGACTAGCAACGAGGTGGTCGGTATACCGCGGGCACGCGGTCTTCGCTGCTCCGATCGAACGCACACCGGGGCCGGACCATGCTCAATCGTCATCCGGACAGGTGAGGAGCGAAAGGGTGTGCGGGGCCTCGCACTCGGGGCAGTGGACTAGGCCCTCCGTATCGACCTCACACCCTCGCAGTGAGGACGAGCACACCGCGCACATGGTGTAGTGCGGCGGCGGGACTCGCCACGCCGAACCGCATTCCGGGCACACGGTTGTGCCGTCTTCGCCGCTCGGCAGTTTCACGAGCGAGTATGCGCATGCTCCGCAGAGTCTCCATCGCGCAAGCTCGGCCGCGTTCCGCTTCGGCCATGCAAAGGTATGGACAATCGCTGCCCCGACGAGCACGCAAAGGACCCCGCCCGCCACAAACAGGTGCATTGACGACGACGACAGTCCGGCCGCGCGCCCAACAAAGTACACGGGCAACACGATGATCCCGAGGAATGTTGCTGCGAAGGCGATCGACGCGACGATCGCCGCGACTGCTAGCGGAATCGCCAGCAGAGAAGCCAGGATCCAGTCGAGGGTCCGACTGGCAACGCTGGCGGCCTTGTGTGCCGGTTCTTGCGAGCGTGTCGGCACGAGCTCGGCCGCCTCTTCGCTCCGCCGTTGATCCAGGATCGACCGAAACCTTCGGCGTTGATATAGAACCGGCACCTTTCGACCACCGTTGTCTCGTACCGAGCGCATGCCAAAGGATACTCGGCGACACTATTCTCCACACATTGATCTCACGGGTGGGTCGGCACGGCGCACGAAAAACGCCCGGGGCCGAGGCCCCGGGCGTGGGTTGCGTTCAGGGATGTGCCCTGCTCAGCAGGGCGTGTTCCACGCGTTGAGGAAGTCGAGCACGTCGAGGGTGTTGATGTCACCATCGCCGTTGAAGTCGCCGCTGGCATCGCCGGCGTTCCACGCGTTCAGGAAGTCGAGCACGTCGAGGGTGTTGACGGTGCCGTCACCGTTGAAGTCGCCGGCGCAGCCGCTGTCGGCCACGACGCCCCAGATCTCGACATCGTCGATGTTCCAGCCGGAGTAGAGCCACGAGCCGTCGGTCGTGCCCTGTGTCCAGCGGACGTAGACCGTCTCCTCGCCGTCGGCGTAGTCGGAGATGTCGTACTCGACGAGGTTCCACGAGCTGTCGGTGATCTCGCTGCCGTTGGTCCAGATCTCGTCCCAGTTCGAGCCGTCGGTCGACACGCGGATGTAGGCGTGGTCGTAGGCCGGCTGCTCGACGTTGAGGTAGCGCTGGAAGCGGAGGCTGGTGCGGGAGAGCTCCGAGCAGTCGATGGCCATGGTGGTCATGTGCCGCTCGGGCATGTTGTTGGTGTAGTCGCCGTTGAGGTTGTAGCCCATGACGTTGTTCCCGGTCGCGCCGGAGGTCGGGTCGTTGTTGCCGTACTCACCGCCGCCGCCGGTGGGCTGGCCCCAGGCCCAGGCGGCCTCGGTGGTCCAGCCGGGGTTGGTGTTCATGTTCCAGGTGTAGACCGGCTCGGGCACGCCGACGAAGAGGCGCACGGCGCGGGCGGTGTCGCCGTCGCCGTCGGTGGTGTTGGTGAAGCTGACGGTGGCGTCGTAGCCGCCGTTGGAGAAGCCGTCGGCGGTGCTGTTGATGGTGACGGTCACGTCGACCATGCCGTCGGCCGCGATCGTGCCGGAGGTGCTGGAGATATCGAGCCATCCCGCGGGCGTGCTGACGGTGTAGTTGATCGGGAAGTCGCTCGAGTTGCGGAGCGTGTAGACCTGCGAGGCGGGGCTGAACGGCCCGCCGCTGGGGCCCTCGGCGACGAAGGTGCCGCCGGGGATCACGCGGAGGCCGGAATCGGAGGGCCAGAGCGTGTCGGTGACGGTCGCGCCGGAGTTGGTCGGGTCGAGCCAGTCACGCAGGCGCGAGCTCGAGGAGCTGCCGGCGTCCCACGAGACGCTCATCTTGCCGTACCAGTCGGCGTCGTCGTTGCCGCACGCGGCGTAGCCGCCGTGGAGCTGGCCGATCACGCGGTGGTTCTCGTCGAACAGGGGCGAGCCGGACGAGCCGGGCTCGGTCGTGCCGATGTCCCAGTCGAGCACGCGGACGTGCGTGCCGTCGCCGGGGATCGAGTTGCCGAGATAGCTGGTCGTGGCGGTCGGATCGAACTCGAAGCTGATCCGCTTCTCGTCCACGTCCGGGTGGTGGATCGCGATCGCGCCCGGCGTGTCCACGCCGGTCACGTCCCAGCCGGCGAAGGAGACCTCCCACGACGGGTCCGGCGCCTCGTCGAGCTCGACGAGCGTGAAGTCGCTCGCCGAACGGCTGGCGCGGAAGAACGAGCCGGTCTGGAAATCGGTGAGCTGCCCGTCGGGCGTGCCCTCGCACTCGCTGGTCTCGTAGTTCCAGAACGTCACGAGCGAGGCGGCGTTGCCCGAGTTGATGCCGCAGTGGTTGGCCGTCATGAAGTACGGCGTCTCGTCGTTGGCGGTGTTGTTGACCATGAAGCCCGTGCAGAAGCGCGAGCCACCGGTCGAGATGACCGCGACCGACGCGATCTCGGCACGCCAGCCGTCGCCCTCGGGGCAGACCACGTCGACATTGCACGCGCCGGACCGGCCGTCGAAGACCTCGCCGAACCCGCGGTAGCCGATGTTGATCGCGCCCAGGTGCAGCTCGAGCTCCTCGACCGCCTTGACCGGAAGCACCAGCTCGAGGATCACGTCGTTGCCGACCGTCGGCGGCGTCCACAGCTCGTTGTGCGACGCGTTGTCGCGCGAGGTGAAGGGACGGATCGCCTGGTTGCCCATCGTCTCGTAGATGAACAGACGCCCGGCCTCGGGCATCGAGAAGCTGTCGAAGGCGAAGTTCAGCGAGTGCGCGTCGCCGCTGGCCACCCGGAGGCGCCACGCGATCATGCTCTCGGAGACCTGCTCCCACACGCCGTGCGTGTCGGGGGAGATATCGACCTCGTGCGGCACGGCGTAGCGCGGGGCCAGCCCGGCGTCGGCGTCCTGCTGCTCGAGCTGCGCGATGACGTCCCAGTCGAGATCCGGGAGCTGGTACACCGGGATCGCCAGGCGGGGCGAGATGCCCTTGATCGAATCGACGGGGTCCGGCAGGGCGCCGTTCTGCGCCAGGGCACCCGCCGCGACGGACGCCAACACCATCGAACACCACAACTGTCTACGTATCTGCATCGGTGACTCCTCGCTCCCGCGCCCCGCTGTTGCACATCAACCGCGTCGGGCGTTCGGACAGGATACCGGCCCCCCGCGTAAACCACGACGTCCGGCGGGGCAGATCCCCGGTTTTTGCACCCTTTCCGGTCCCGTTCGGCCCGGGGTCCGAGAATCGGGCCCGGTCTCGGCAGCGCGGGGCCGGGTCGGGCGGCTTCGGGGGCCCCGGCTCGCAGCCGCGGGCGTCCCGCCCCACGCCAAAGCACCCGCACCCACAAACAACAAGACCGGTCCCGGCCGCCACACAGGGTGACGGCAGGACCGGTCTCGCTCCGGACTCAGGCAGAGTCCGCGTGCGTGTGACTGGTCAGTCGCGCACGCGCAGGGTCACACGGGCGCGACCGTGCCGTCCGCCGGTGCGGCCGCGGCGGCCTTGCGCGCCTTCGAGGTCCGGCGACCGGAAGCCTTCTTCCGGGAGGCCTTCTTGGTCGCCTTCCGGGCAACCTTCTTGCCGGCCTTCTTGGTGGCCTTCTTGGTGGCCTTCTTGGTCGCCTTCTTCGAGGCCTTCTTGGCGACCTTCTTCTTGGTCACCTTCTTGGCGACCTTCTTGCCGGCCTTCTTGGTGGCCTTCTTGGTGGCCTTCTTGGCCACCTTCTTGGAGGCCTTCTTGGTCACCTTCCCGGACGCCTTCTTGGCCGTCTTTTTCGCGGCCTTCTTCTTCGCTTTCTTTGCCACAGTCTGACTCCTTGTCGGCGCAACGAGCGCCGCGTCGCAGTCTACTTACTGATAACTCAGACGCCAGTCAAGGGCGTCTACGCCGGGCGGGCCAGCGCGGCATCGAGCAGGACCTCCGCCGCGGCCTTGCCGTCCGCCGCGACTCCCGCCTCGCCGGTCACGTACGCCCGCGCGATCGCGCCCTCGAAGAGCAGCATCAGCTGGGCCGCGAAACGGTCCGGGTCGGGCACGCCCGCGTCCGCCGAGAGCCCGCGCAGCTTCTCGAGCACCCACGCCTTGTGCACGGCGATGGCCCCGCGCCCCGGGCACTCCGGCACGACGAGTTCGGCCGCGGCATTCAGGAACAGACACCCGCGAAAGTCCGGCCGACCGAACCACTTCTCGAGCGCATCGAACACACCCAGGAGCCGCGCCCTCGGGCTCTGCCTCGAGCCGACCATCGCCTCGAACGTCTCGCGGAACAACTCGTCCTTGCGCTGCAGCGCCGCGACAACCAGATCGTCCTTGCCGCGGAAGTGCTTGTAGAGGCTCATCTTCGCGACGCCGGCCTCGGCGAGGATCCGGTCGATCCCGGCCGCCCGGATGCCCACTTCGCCGAACAGCCGCACCGCAGCCTCGACCAGCCGCTCCCGCGCCCCGGCCCGCGATGCCGCCCCCGCTGCCCTGTCCGTCGTCCTGCTCTGTGTCATGCGAATCTCCATCGGCTGAACGGTCCAACTATACAGAACATTCCATATGCCGTAGCGGTCCCATAATCGGCCCGATTCCGCGCCAGAGATTATTTCGACAAGCCTGAAATAGACAGACCTGTCTAGCTATTGACCAGACGAAGGCGGGCCAATCGGATGACCCGGCCACAACGATGACCACGAGACTCAGGAGACGCATCATGCCTCGCATCCAGCCGCTCAACCACGCAGACGCCCAGGGCAAGGCCAAGGACCTGCTGGACACCGTCAAGAAGAAGCTGGGCGGCACGCCCAACATCCTGACCACGATGGCCCAGAGCCCCGCCGCCCTGGAGAGCTACCTCAACTTCAGCGGTGCGCTCGGGGGCGGGACGTTCTCCGCCGGGCTCCGAGAGCAGATCGCGATGGCCGCCGCGGGGGCCAACGCCTGCGAGTACTGCGCCGCGGCCCACACCGCGATCGGCAAGGGTGCCGGCGTCGCCGAGGGCGAGCTGTCCAAGTCGCTCGCCGGCGAGCCGACCGACCCCAAGGCCGCCGCAGCGGTACGCCTCACCCGCGCCCTGATCGAGAAGCGTGGCTTCGCCAGCGACGAGGACATCCAGGACTTCAAGGCCGCGGGCTTCGACGACGGCCAGGTGATCGAGCTCGTCGCCAACGTCGCGCTCAACATCTTCACCAACTACTTCAACCACGTCGCCCAGACCGACATCGACTTCCCCAAGGTCGAGGTTCCGCAGCTGGCGGGGGCCTGAGACGATCGGCGCTCGCCGCCGGACCACACGCAGTTGAGTAACCCCACCGCCGCGGGCTCACACCGAGCCCGCGGCGGTGTGCGCGCGCAGCAACGGCTCCCGGCGGTGTCGCCGGCCTGTCAGTTCTGTCTTGGATGATGGCCCGGTCTTGCCGCCGGCTCGACACCCTCGTTCAGCGGTTGCTGCGGCGGCGGAGCTGCCCGGCCCCGACCGCGCACCCCAGCCCGAGCACCGCGAGCGTGCCCGGCGTGGGGACCGCCAGCTTCGTCACGATGTTGTCGATGAAGGTGCTCTGCAGGAAGGGGTCTTCCCCGCCGCGGAACTTGATGGAGGTGAACGACGCGCCGGGATCGGCGACGAAGGTCAGCGTCGTGGGCCCGTCCCACCGCATGTCGTTGTAGCCCATCTCGCCGGTCACGTGGGCGAGGGGGTCGCCCTCGGCGTTGATCTGTTCGTAGATGTACATCTCGGCGATGTCCTGGTCCTCGCCGTAGTCGCCGAACTCGATGCTGACCTCGCTCATGGGCTCAGAGAAGCTCATGACCAGGTAGTCGTCGGCGACGTAGTTGAAGACAGGCGAGAGGTGCTTGCGCCCCCACGAGTCCGGGACGTTCTCTCCGGAAGAGTCCCAGACGGTGAAACGCTCGCCCTCGCTGCGGAAGATGACCGCGCGGACGCCGCCGGATTCCAGATCGAGCACGCGGTAGTCGCCGGCCCGGTTGTTCCGGTTGCCCTCGATGGACTCAAAGTCGAAGACCACGTCACCCCGCGCCGAGGCGGACGCCGCGCCGACCACCGAGAGTCCCACCGCCATCGTCAAGGCCAGGCTGCGCATGGCAAGCCCTCCATATCGCCCCACACCGACCGCGACAGTCCGTCTTCCCACCGGCTGCCTGCACGACGCGGCCCCACGTCCGATACGACCGGGCTCCCTCCCGGGTTGCCACCGAGCCTAGCAGAAGTGCTACCCCAAGTCACCCTTATTCCCGGGATTCACACAGAACCGCGATCGGTGCGTCCGGAGCCCGTCCGCCGCGCCTGCACCGCCCTGACCGCTTCGCAGATCGCGCGGTCCAGGTCGTCATTGACGACGAACAAATCGTAAACACCGCTCTCACGGGCGGTGGCGATCTCACGCTTGGCCTCGGCGAACCGACGCGTGATCGCCTCTTCGCTCTCGCGCTTGCGGTGCCGGAGCCGCTCGAGCAGCACGTCCTCGTTCGGCGGCAGGATGAACACCGCGAACGCCTCGGGCATCGCCGCCTTGACCTGCAGGGCCCCGTCGACGTCGATCTCCACGATCACCAGCCGCCCCCGCCGGAGCTGCTCGAACACCCACTGCTTGGGCGTGCCGTAGCGCTTGCCGAAGACGTTGGCCCACTCGAGCAGCTGGCCCTGCTCGATCAGGCGGTCGAACTCGGCGTCGCTGGCGAAGTGGTAGTCGACACCCTCGACGTCGGCGTCGGTCTGGGCCCGCGTGGTCACCGAGACGCTGAACACGCTGTCGGCGATCGACCGCTCGACGCCCCGCGTGATCGTGGTCTTGCCCACACCGCTGGGGCCGCTGATGATCAGCAGCAGCCCGTCGGCGGTATCGGTCGGTAGTCGGCGGTCGTCGTGGGTCGAGTGATCGGACATGAAGCCAGAGCGTAGACGCGGGCGCCGGGCGCGTCCGGGAACCGGCCCCACATCCGCGCCTTCCAGTCGGTTTTGCCGTCAGCTCTCGACGGATGGCGCGGTCGTGACGGTCCGCTCGCGCCGCGTGGTCCCACAACCACCGGCGGCATCCGCGCCAGTCGGCAGGGTCTTTCTGACCGGCTCTGCGTCCGGCACCGGCCGTGCCGACTGTTCCGGCACAACGCTGGCAGACCGGCCCAACTCGGTGCATACTGCCCTGGAAGATGACGATGTCTGCCTCCGCGGCTACGGGCCGCTCCCCCTCGCAAGACACGGCACATGCGCCGTCGGTCGCGGAGGGTTTCACGCCCGTGCGTTACGAGGAGGGAGCCGTCCATGTCCAATATGCCAAGAGAACCAGAGGCCTTCGCACAGCACGTCGCCGAGATGCTCCGCGACATCAAGCCCGAGTGCCAGGTCGAGCTGACCGGGCCCGGCGAGCTGCTGGTCAACGGACGCCGTCTCGACCTGCAGAACGTCTTCCGCATGGTCCTCACCGAGCCCGACCGCGGCTCGGAGATCATTCGTCACTATCTGGGGCAACTCTTCGCCCCCGAAGCCGAATCGGTCTCCAGCATGGACCTCGACTTCGCACGCCCGCGCATCATGCCCCGCATCCAGCCCGTCTCGATCTTTGATCACCTCGACGAGCAGATGGTCGCCCACGTGCCATTCGTCAACGACACCGTCGTCGTGTTCGTGACCGACCTACCCCAGATGACCGTCAGTATCACCACCGAGCAGCTGCTCCGCTGGAATGTCGAGGTCGAAGAGGTCGAGGCGTTCGCGCTGGAGAACCTCACCAACTACACGCCCGAGCTCGAGATCCAGTTCGTCGAGAGCAAGGAGGGCGGCCGGGCCGCGATCATCAGCGAGCAGGACGGCTACGACGCCGCCCGGCTCCTGCTGCCCAGCCTCTACCGGCGTCTGGCCCCGCAGCTCAACGGCAACTTCTTCGTCGCCACCCCGGCCCGCGACATGTTCGTCGCGATCTCCGACACCCCCAACGAGTTCATGCAGCGGGTCGCCGAGCGCGTCGAGCAGGACTTCGAACGCCTGCCCTACCCGATCAGCAAGGAGTTCTTCTACATGACCCTCGACGGTGCCGCGGGCAAGGTGCGGGGGCTGGCGGCCTAGCCGGCACACCCGACCGCTCCACGCCGCCTCGGCCATTCTCAACGACCGACACACGTGCACGATCCACCCCTCGCGGGTGGATCGTGCCGTTTCATGCCCGAGCCGGGATGCCTCTATCATCCCCCCATGTCACGCCGGCCACCGGTCACGCTCTGGAAGTACGTCGCCGCAGATCTGTGGCGGCTGTTGCTGCTCACCGTCGCGGTGCTGGTGACGGTCATCGCCTTCGCGGCGGCCGTGAAGCCGCTGGCCGACGGCAAGCTCGGGCCGGTCGAAGCGATCAAGTTCATGATCCTGGCGGTGCCGCCGATGCTGGCCTACGCCCTCCCCTTCTCGGCGGGCTTTGCCGCGACGCTGTCCTACCACCGCATGGCCCAGGACAACGAGCTTCTGGCCGCCCACGCCGGGGGCATCCCCCACCGCTCGCTGCTGGTGCCGGCGCTGGCGACCGGGGCGGCGCTCTTCCTGACCCTCGCGGCCCTCAACGAGTACATGATCCCCCGGTTCCTCCAGTCCATGGACCGGCTCGTCGCCCAGGACCTCACCAAGCTCATGGTCAGCTCGATCGAACGCGGACACGCCGTCGAGCAGAACGGGCTCATGGTGCTCGCCGACGATGTGCTCGTGCCCAACTCCACCCAGCTCGCGGCTCTCCGCAAGCAGGGCATCGACGACGCCATCGAGCTGCACAGCGTCGTCTTTGTCGACACCGATCGGTCCGGGCAGATCAAGAACAGCCTCGTCACCGCCAAGGCCGAGGTGTACGTCGCCCCCGCGCCCGGCACCGACGCCCGCGACCAGCGCGTCGCCTCGATCATCGTCACCGAGGGGTTCGGCACCAAGGAGGACGGCACCGTCGGCTGGTACGAGCGCCTGCCCACCATCGCCCTGCCCATCCCCGACGCCTTCCACGACGACCCCAAGTTCCTCACCTGGGGCGAGCTGCGGGACCTGCGCAACCACCCCGACCGCATGGACTTCGTCCACACCAAGAGCACGGAGCTTGCCTACTACCTCGCCCGTCGCGCTACCACTGACGCGATGCACGCCGACTTCCGCGCCAGCGGCAAGACCACACTTCACACCCAGAGCGGCGAGCCGTTCGTCATCCGCGCCGGGGGCCTCCGCTGGGACCGAGCCGCGGAGGTCTGGGTCGTCGAGCCCCTGCCCGGCACCAACACGATCGACATCGAGTGGTGGCGGGCCGACGAGCAGGGCGCGACCGGCGGCGCCGGCATCACCCCGATCCGCGCCGAGCAGGCGTTCCTCCGCGCCGTCATCGGCGGGCAGAGCGACGCCCGGGAGCTGACGATCGGGCTCGACCTCCGCAACGTGCGCATCCAGGACGCCGGCGCAGAGGTCGGCGCGGGTGACGGCCGAGCCACCGAACCCCGCGAGCAGTTCGCGCGTGACGGCCTGCGTCTGGCCTACGACCCGCTCGGCGAGTACACCTCCAAGTCGGCCACCGAACTGCTCGCCATCGCCGAGCCCCGGGTCAACCGCGAGACCAACCCCGACACCGTGCTGGCCGCCCCGACCCACCGACTCCGCAACGAGGTGGACAAACTGCTCCGCGAGATCCTCTCCAAGCAGCACGAACGCTGGGCGCTCGCCTCGGCGTGCCTGATCATGGTCATCACCGGGGCGGTGATGGCGGTCAAGCTCCGCGACGCCCAGCCGCTCCACGTCTACCTCTGGAGCTTCTTTCCCGCGCTGGCCTCCATCATCACCATCATGAGCGGCCAGCAGCTCACGCACAACTCCGGCGCGATCGGCCTGCTCCTGCTCTGGGCGGGTGTCGCCGGCCTCGCGGCCTTCACCTTCGGCACCTTCCTCTCGATCCGGAAGCACTGACCCGTGACGAGCGCCGACGCGACCAGACCGCCTCGCGCCGACCGCCCGCTCTGGGCGTCCGGCCTCGCGCTCATCCTGCTGGTCACGCTCGCGAGGCTCGCCTACCTGGCGTGGTTCTGCCCCTACACGCTCATCGAGGACGAGGCCCACTACTGGGAGTGGTCGCGAAGGCTCGAGCTCTCGTACTACTCCAAGGGCCCCGGCGTGGCGTGGGTCATCCGTGCAGCGACCGAGCTCTTCGGCACCTCCGCGTGGGCGGTCCGGGTGCCGGCGGTGGTCTCCGGCGCGATCGGCGCGTGGTGCGTCGCGGGGCTGGCGCGCGATGCTTGCTCCAACCAAACCGGCGGCGCCCGCGCCGGGCTCTACGCCACGGCGATCTATCTCTGCATGCCCGCCTTCTGGGTGCTCGGCATCATCATCACCATCGACGGCCCCTACCTAGCCTGCTGGGCCGCGGCATGCTGGGCGGCGTGGCGGGTGCTCACCACCGGCTCGCCCCGCGCTTGGGCCGCCCTGGGCCTGGCCATCGCGATCGGCTTTACCTTCAAGTACACCATCCTCCTGCTCCTCCCCGGCCTCGCCCTCGCCGCCCTCCTCGCCAAACGGGACACAACAAGAGCCCTAAGCGTCAGCGCCGGGCCTTCCTCCTCCTCAGCCCCAAGCGTCCGCGCCGGGCCCTCATCACGTCGCTCCCTCACCGGCCCCTTCCTCGCCCTCGCCCTCGCCTCGCTCGGCCTCATCCCCGTCATCCTCTGGAACGCCCAGCACGAGTGGATCACCGTGCAGCATCTGCTCGGGCACCTCGGCGTCAAGGGCGGCGACATCGCCCCCACCCCCGGCGAGAGCTGGTCGCCCAAGTGGACGCTCGAACTGCTCGCGACCCAGATCGCCCTGGCCGGACCCGCGATGCTGCTGGCGATCTATTCGTTTGTCTGCGCGCGCAGAGAGCGCGATGAGCACCCCGATCTCTGGCGTGCCGCCCGGTTCCTCGCTTGCTGCGGCGCGCCGGTGCTGGGGTTCTACATCCTCGTCTCGTTCATGGCCGAGCCCGAGGGCAACTGGCCCATCGCTGCGTGGGTGAGCGCCGCGCCGCTGGGCGCGATCGGCGTGGTGCGGGTGTTCCCCGAGTTCCGCCGGCGCGTCGCTGCGTGGCGCGACGCCGGATCGCCCGGCATGCGCCCCCACATGCACCGCGTGATGATGTGGCGGTGGACTGTCGGCGTCGGCGTCATCGTCGCGCTCGGCTTCGCCCGCGCCGACTGGCTCGCCAAGGCGCCGGTCATCGGCCCGCTCGTGCCCAAGGGGCGACTCATGTTCGGCGACACCCGCGCGGCTGACGCGGCCCGCATCCTCGACGAGCTGCGCGCGCAGACCGGGCTCGAGCCCGTCGTCATGGCGCAGCACTACGGGCGCACCAGCCAGCTGGCCTACTACCTGCCCGGCCGACCCACCGTCTACTGCGCGGGTGCCTACATGGAGGGCCCGCGCAAGCAGTACGACCTCTGGCCCGAGACCAACCTGGCCAACCCCGATCTCCACGCCGCACTGCTCGGCCGCCCCGCCCTGCTCGTGGGCGGGCGCTTCGAGCAGTGGACCCCCGCCTTCGAGCGCGTCGAAGACGCCGGGCAGCTCGACGGCGAGCACAAGAAGGGGCGGCTGATCTACCTCGGCTACGGCTACCGCGGCTTCCCGCAGGCGGAGGTCACGCCATGAGTGCCAAAGGCCGCGGGCGATGGATCCTCGGGGCGTGTCTTGCGCTGGGCTTCGTCGTCGCGTCGCTCGCAGACGACGCGGTCTACCGCGCGATCGACCCGGACCTTGCCTCGCGCGGACGCCTCGACGAGACTTGGTGGTATCTCGCTCTCCGCCACTGCGGCACGCTGCTGACATGGCTGGTGCTGGGCATCGTGGTGCTCTCCGTCGATCGGCTGCGGCGGCGGCCGGCGGATCAACCCGGAGACCTGCCCCTCCGCGGCCCCTACATCGCGGTCGCTGCGGGGACGGCCGGCCTCGCGGCCGAGCTGGCCAAGCTCGTCATCGGCCGCGAGCGCCCGGCGACGATCCAGACGCTCGAATCGGGCGTCGAGGCGCTGGTCTATCAGGGCTACCATTTCCGGGGGCTGTTCTCTGGCTTCGCCGACGGGTCCAACCTGGGCCTGCCCAGCTCCCACGCGGCGACGGCCGCCGGGGGCGCGTTCGCCCTGGCTATGGTCTGGCCGAAGCTCTGGCCGCTCGCGCTGGGGGTCAGTGTCGGGTGCGGCGTTTCCCGCCTGCTGACCGGGGCCCACTTCGCGTCCGATGTCTATGCAGGTATCGTGCTGGGGTGGCTGATCGCGTTCTGGTTCGGCAAGGGGTTGCTCAAGCCCCGGCCCCGCCCGGCGGCCTCCGGGCCGGCCCTTGGAGAATCGCCCGAGTGAAGACGCTCGACAGGTACATCGCCAAGCTCTACCTGACCAACGTCATCGCGTTGCTGGTGATCCTCGCGTGCTTTGTCGTCACGATCGACTTTGCGCTCAACGTGGACCGCTTCGTCGGCCGCGCCCAGGAGATCGCCGTCGAGCAGGGGCAGGAGCCGTCCTCGCTCCGCACCGGCGTGGTCACGGTGCTGCTGGTGGCCGACCTGTGGTGGCCCCGACTGCTCCAGCTGTTCAGCTTCGTGCTGGGGCTCATCATGACCGGCGCGATGGGGTTCACCGTCAGCCAGCTCGTCCGCCACCGCGAGTTGATCGCCATGCTCGCCAGCGGGCAGAGCCTCTACCGGGCGGCGCTGCCGATCCTGGTGGTCGCGGCGATGCTCACGGGCGTGCAGGTGGTCAATCAGGAACTCGTGCTGCCCCGGCTGGCCCCGCTGCTGACGCGCGACCAGAGCAAGGCCGGCACCCACGAGCTCGGCGACGCCAGCGTGCCGCTGACCCGCGACGGGCTCGGGCGGGTCTGGCACGCCCGCTCGTTCGACGCCGACTCGGGCACGCTGACCGACATCACGGTGTGGGAGCGCGACGCGCAGGGGCGGCCCACCGCGCTCTACACCGCCGCCGCCGCGACATGGGCCGGCGACGGGTGGACGCTCGATCAGGGGTTCGTCGAACCGATCGCCGAGGTGCGTCAGCCCCGGCAAGAGATTGCCCACATTGCCACCAACCTCGACCCGACCCAGCTCCGGGTGCGTCGGTTCCAGGGCTACAGCCAGAGTCTGTCGTGGAATCAGCTGGGCGAGATGCTCCGGGCGGCGGAGGACCTCGATCCCGACTCGGCTCGCTCGAAGGCGGACACGGATCGGCTCGAGCGGATCCGCTGGGGGCGGGTATCGGTGATGGTGGCCAACCTGTTGGCCCTGGTGATCACCCTGCCGTTCTTCCTGCAGAAGACACCGGGCAACCCGGTGCTCCGAGCGCTGCGGTGCGCACCGGTGGCGATCATCACGCTCATGGGCGGCGTGCTCGGTTCGTCGGCGCCCATACCGGGCGTTCCACCTGCGGTTGGAGTATTCCTTCCGGTGCTTGTTCTGTTGCCGATCGCTGTGGCCGCGGTCGCGTCGACCAAGTCGTGACGCGGAGACACCAGGAACTCGGCTGTCGGGGCAAAGTGCTCTTCCCCAACTCGGTCCGACTCGTTACTATCTTGCCGGACCCCGAGACCGCTCCGGCTCTGTCTCGGCGGCACAGCCCCGCACATGCACACCCCCGGATCACATCGCGGCTTTTCGCTTCTTGAGTTGCTCGTCAGCCTCGTGATCGTTGCGCTGCTGGTCGCGTTGCTTCTGCCGCTGCTGGCGCAGACACAACGCCTCGCGCACCGCACGGCCTGCGCGAGCAACCTGCGACAGATCGGGTTCGCGTGGCAGGCGTACATGAGCGACACCGAGCAACTGCCGCAGCACACCGAGACTCCGGACTGGGCGTACGGCGGCGTCCGATTCATCGGCCCCGACCACACCGCCGTCGCCGACGCCGCCCGACCCATCAACGCGTATCTCAATACCGACCAGTCCGGACAGACCGCCCTCGGCGTCTTCCGCGACGCGGCCGACCGCGGCATCACCAAACGCGACGAGCCGCTCGAGAGCATCCTGCCCAACAGCGACGGGTGTTACGAGACGTTCGGCACCAGCTACCGCGCCAACATGTTCCTGCTCGACTCGACAGCCGCGGGCATCGACGCGCTCCGCCGCCCGCTCAAGGTCGCCGAGATCACCGCGCAGCCCAGCCGCCTGCTGCTGGTGGGCGACCCGGTCTGGTACTTCGCGATCCAGGACGCGGGCTCGCCCGACTACGCCTTCGACGCCCGCTGGCACGACCCCGAGTCGGCCTCCGGCAACATGGCCGCGTTCGACGGCTCGGTCCGCTGGGTCCGCTTCGGCCCGCTGCCCAACAACGACTTCGCCGTCGCCCCGCGGGCGGGGTCGATGGTCCGCTGAGCAGCCGCGCTCGAACACCAAACCAGACGCATCGATTCACACGCATCGACAAACCCCGAGCGCGGGAGTCGTGCGCGCACGCGTTGACGAGCCCCGAGCGCAAGCTCGAGAGTCTTGACGTCCTGCAACACACGCTGATCACCCGCAAACGTTCCGCGACACATCCTGAGCTTGCGCTCAGGGCTCGTCGGAGGCACCCGCATCCGTCTCGGTCGCAGGGTCTTCGCTCGCCTCGTCCCCATCCCCCACCATCGGGATCGCCTCAAGCTCCCCCCGCATCACCCCCGCGCGCTCCAGCAGCCCCGCCTCCAACTCCTCTCGCGAGAGCGTCGACTCCAGCGAGGGCTCGAGCACGAAGTGCCACTTCTGCACGTTCTGGATCCGGGCCGGGGCCATCTCGGCGAAGAGGTCCAGCGGCGCGTGCTCATACAGCGGCGGGCTCGCCTCGGCCTCGGTCACCAGCGGCTCGAAGCCGTCCAGCTGCAGCCGCACGTCGTAGACGCCGTGATACAGAAACGACGCCTGCGTCGGCGTGCGCCCGACCTGTTGATCGTTCACCCACACCAGCGCGCCGGCGGGCTCGCTGGTGATCTCGATGCGGCGCTCGACGCACCCGACGCCTGTCAGCCCGGCCGCGCACACCGCCACGCACAAGATGGTCCCGATCGATCGATGCATACCAAGAGCGTAAAGACCCGCCCACCCACAAGCAAGCGATGGGGGGCAATGCCCCCGGGGCGGCGGCCTCACGCCAGATCGAACACCAGCACCTCACTCCGCTCCGCCCCGCCGACGATCTCGAGCGATCGCTCGTCCTCGACCGCCAGCCCGTCGCCCTCGGCCAGCGACTGGCCGTTGACCGTCACACCCCCCACCGCGACCTGCACCCAGACGCCGCGGCCGTCGCCGATGGCGTGCTCGACCCGATCGCCCGACGCCAGCACACCGGCGTAGATCGACGCGTCCTGATGGATCACCATCGAGCCGTTCCGCCCGTCCGGGGTCACGATCGGCCGGAGCGAGCCCGACCGCTCGGCCTCGGCAAAGTGCCGCTGGTCGTAGCGGGGGTCGAGCCCCTTGCGCTCGGGGAAGATCCAGATCTGCAGCAGCCTGACCGGCTCGCTCTTGGAGTGGTTGAACTCGGAGTGGGTCACGCCGGAGCCGGCGCTCATCATCTGGACGTCTCCGGGCCGGATGACCCCGCCGCCGCCGGTCGAGTCCTTGTGCTCGAGGGCGCCGGAGATGACGTAGGTGATGATCTCCATGTCGCGGTGCGGGTGGGTCGGGAAGCCGCCGCCGGGGGCGACGCGGTCGTCGTTGATCACCCGCAGCGTGCGGAAGTGCAGGTGCCTGGGGTCGTGGTACTCGCCAAAGCTGAAGGTGTGCTTGCCGTCGAGCCAACCCAGCCTGGTCGCGCCCCGCTCGTCCGATGTCCTGATCGTCAGCATGGCTGCCGTCCTCTCGTGTGCCAGCCCCCCGCTGAGGCCCGCCTTTCGGGCCTCGGCCTCCGTCGGTCTGGCGGGGGCGCTTGCGGGGGCTGCTTGGTGCGATTTAGTTGTTGGAACAACTATCTTGCTCTCGGGTCTATTCCCGCGGTTCTGTTCCCGGCCCTGCCCGGACCTGCCCGTGCCAGACCGGACCGCCAAATGCGGCTCTACTCGCCCTCCGGGGCCGCCTGGCCGCCGGCCCGGGCCTTGGACAGCAGCCGGCTGAGCTGCCCCAGTTCGCGATCGGAGAGGTGCCCCAGTTGCTCGCGATGCAGTGCGGCGACCGGCCCGTCGAGCCTGGCCAGCAGCTTCGACCCCGCCGCCGTCAGCTTCAGGTGCACCGCCCGCCGGTCGGTCGGGCAGGTCACCCGCTCGACCAGGCCCTCGGTGGCCAGCCGATCGGCCAGCCGCGTGAGGTCGGGCACCGGGGTCACCATGTCCGCCTTGATCTGATTACACGTCCGCGGCTTCGGCGAGTGCCCCCGCAGGATCCGCAGCACGTTGTACCCCGCCGGGCTCAGCCCGTGCGGACGCAACAGCCGCAGCGCCTGCGACCGGAAGATCACCGCCGTGCGCTCAATGTTGAGCGCCGCCTCGATCGTCGGGTCGTCAAAGGCCCGGAGCTTGTTGAGTTCTTCGCGGAGGGAGGGCATGGGTACTTGTTGGAACAAGTATAGGCGCTCCCGACTCGGTGCCGCGTGGAAGTTGCGGCACACCCGCGCGATCAATCCGCCGACGCCGACCGCTTGGTGAGACTCCCCCAGACCACGAGCAGGCCGAGCAATACCAACAGCCCACCCACCGGTCTCGACCACCCGAGCTCGACGAGCCAAAGCAGCTTGTTCGCGCGCCGGCCGGTGACGTCCGCGTCCTCCGTTGACCCGAGAAGCACAGGGCGGATGAACATCCCCGCGGCGAGGCCAAACATCACCACCGCGATCAACAGTCCTCCCAGCCGATCCTTCATAGTCAGCGGCGTCTCGGACTCCTTGATCAGCTCCTCCCGGAGTGATGGCTTCTCAGCTTGGCCCGGTGCCCGGTCATCAGTCATCTGTATCTCCCCACGAAACGTTCTTACAAACAGCGGCGTGCCCCCGCGGGTACACGCCGAATGCGAACACCAAGATAACAATCAGGCAAAGTCGATGCAAGCCGGCCAGAGACGCCGCTCACTCCGAGGAAACGCCAACACCCCGCCCCGGCACATCATCAAACTCATCCCCCCGGAACAGCGAGCCGAGGTAGACCCGGCGCACCATCTCGTCGTTGATCAGGTCGCGGGGCGGGCCCTCGGCGAACTTCTTGCCCGAGTCGATGATGTAGGCCCGGTCGCACACGCGGAGGGTCTGCTGCACGTTGTGGTCGGTGATCAGGAACGCGATGCCCTGATCGGCGAGTTGGCGGATCTCCTTCTGCAGGTCCTCGACCGCGATCGGGTCCACGCCGCTGAAGGGCTCGTCCATAAGGATCAGCCGCGGCTCGGTCACCAGCGCGCGCGCGATCTCCAGCTTCCGCCGCTCGCCGCCCGAGCAGGTGCGTGCGGCGTGCCTGGCCTTGTGCGAGAGCGAGAACCGCTTGAGCAGCTCGGCCGCCCGGGCCTTGCGTGCTGCGCGGCTCAGCGAGAGCGTCTCGAGGATCGCCAGCAGGTTCTGCTCGCAGGTGAGCTTCTGGAAGACGCTCGGCTCCTGGCTGAGGTAGCCCATGCCCAGCCGCGCCCGCTTGTACATCGGCAGGCCGGTGACCTCCTGCCCGTCGAAGAACACCCGCCCGTCGTCGGCGTCGATCATGCCGATGGTCATGCGGAAGCTGGTCGTCTTGCCCGCGCCGTTGCGCCCCAGCAGGCCGACGATCTCCGCCCGCTCGACGTGCAACGACACACCGTCCACGACCGTGCGGCCGGCATAACTCTTGCGCAGGTTCTGGGCTTCAAGCAGCGGCATGGCCAGAGTGTACGCCCCCGCGCCGAACGTGGAGCCCGACCACAGCCCGTCCACAGTCCGGTCCTCAGATATGGCCTCGAACCAGCCCGGGCCTCAGGGCGCGCCCCGCTCCTGCTCGCGCGTGCGGACCGCCGGGCTGTGCTTGCGGATCTGGTTCCGCTCCCACCGCTCGCCCTCGGTCCAGAGCGGCTCGGCCAGCTCGGCCTCCCACGCCTCCAGCGCCGCCATCAAGCGCTCGACGGTCTCCGGCTCGGCCTCCGCCCGGTTGACGCGCTCGCCCGGGTCGGCGTCGAGGTCGTAGAGCTGCACGTCGAGGGATTTCACCCGCACGAGCTTCCAACGACCCTCGCGCACCGCCGCCGCGACACCGCGACGCCAGAACAGCCGACGGTCGGCCTCCTCATCGGTCTCCACATCGGTCTCCCCTTCGCCGCGCAGCACCGGCAGCAGGTCAACCCCGTCCACGTGCTGCCCGGCCCGGCCGCCCGAGGCGGCGACAGCGGTCGGCAGGATGTCGAGCGAGCTCACCGGGGTCGCGAGCCGTCCCGGCTCCAGCCCCGCCGGCCACCGCACCACGAACGGAACGCGCACGCCGCCCTCGAACTTGCTGCCCTTCATCCCGCGCCACACGCCGTTGTCCGACGCGTTGTTGGTCGCCCCGCCGTTGTCGTTCAGGAAGAACACGAGCGTGTTGTCGCTCTTGCCCGTGGCCTCGACGGCTGCCATGATCTGGCCGACCGCGCGGTCGAGCGCGAGGGTCATCGCCGCCAGCGTGCGGCGTGATTCCGGCTCGATGTGCGCGACCGCAGCGAGGTCCTCCTCACGCGCGTGCATCGGCGTGTGCACCGCGGTGAAGGCGACGTAGACAAAGTACGGCTCCTCGGCGTGTCGCTCGATGAACGCCGCGGCCTCGCGAGCGAGGGTGTCGGTGACGTACCCGTCGTCGGGGTCCACCTCGGCCTCGCGCCCGCGCATCGCCGTCTGCTGCCGCCCGGCCGACTCGCCCAGCGGGAAGTAGCCGCGCGACCCGGCGAGATAGCCGTAGAACTCGTCGAACCCGCGCTCGAGCGGCTGAAACCGCGGCGCGGCGCCCAGATGCCACTTGCCGAACGCGCCGGTGGCGAACCCCTCCGCCCGCATCGCGTCGGCGATGGTGGCCGCGTGCGTCGGCAGGCCATAGCCCGGCCCCGACGCCAGGTTGAACTCGTGCCCGAGCCGCTGCTGATACATCCCGGTCAGCAGCCCCGCCCGCGACGGGCTGCAGACGCTCGCCGAGACATACCCCGCCTCGCAGACGACGCCCTCGGCGGCGAGCGTGTCGATCGCCGGCGTGTCCCAGTCCTCGCACCCGGTAAAGCCAAAGTCGGCGTAGCCCGCGTCGTCGACGAGCAGAATCACGACGCTCGGCCGCTCCTGCGCCGCAGCCACCGAGGCCATCGCCACCATCAACACGGCACACACCACTCGCTTCACCGCAGCCTCCATCGCTTCTCACTCACGCCGCAGCGTGTTGATGTAGTTCCGCCACGGCCCGACCAGCTCCCGCGACTGGTGCGCCACCGCCTGGCACACCTGCCTCACGTGGTGCACATCGTGGGTCGCCCACGTTGCGAGCAGCTGTGCGAGCGTGACCTCGCCGAGCCCCGGGTGCGTGCCGCGGAGAGCCAAATGCGCCCCGGTCAGCCGCATTGCACCCAGCGCGTCGAGATTCTCCGCCCGCGCGTCCGCGAACTCTTCGAGCAGATCATCAAGCGAGCGGCCGGAGTCGGGCGAGACGGTCGCGTCGTGCGGGAAGGGGTCGAACGGCCGGGCCGTCCCGTGCCCCAGAATAATCCGCAGCCGCGGGATCCAGTCGTCGCGCTCGCCGATCAACAGGTGCCCCACCACCTCGTAGGCCGACCACGTGCCGTCGCCGTAGTTGCGGTGGGTGAGTTCTTCGTCGAGCCCCGCAAGCATCGCCGAGAGGACCGCGGGTGTGCGCTCGAGCATCGAGACGGTGCGGGGCAGGGAGAAGTCCATGCTGCGAGCATACCGGGACGGGGCTTATGCCCCGGGCATCGCCTCGGTCGCGCTTGCGCGCATGAAGAGGGCGGGGCCCTTGGTGATCTTCTGCCCCGGCTTGAGCGACCACTCGCCGCCCCACTCGGCCAGCTCGTCGAGCGGGGCCTTGAAGCCGGAGTTGGGGTCGTCAGGATCGTTCAGCGGCGAGCAGTTCCAGGCACGCCAGAGCTCGGTCATCTTGTTGGGGAGGGCGGGAAAGAGCAGGAGGGACGCAATGCGGACGGCCTCGGCGCAGTTGTAGAGAATCGTGGCGAGTTGGTCGCGCACGCCCGTTTCATCAATCTGCTTGGCAAGCGAGAAGGGCCGGGTCTCATTGATGTACCCATCAACGGATGTGGCAAGAAGTACCCCGCGATGCGTGCACATCGCCAGATCAAATGCGTCGAATCTCTCGGCGAGTTCACTGGCAATCGTCGTGCACACGGCCTGCATGTCGGTCATGGGCTCTGATTGCACGGCACCCGGGACCGCGCCATCAAAGTACTTCTCAATCATGTTCGAGACGCGGCTCGCACAGTTCCCGATCCCGTTCGCCAGGTCCGCGTTATACACCTCCACAAACTTCGCGTGCGCAAAGTCCGCGTCGTTGGCGCCAAGCGGCCCGTTGGTCGCGAGGAACCACCGCACCGCGTCGATCCCCATCGGCCGCGCTTCGCGGCCCTCTTTCTCCGCCTGCTTCCGCTCGGCGTCGAGCACCCAGTTGCCGTACGCCTCGAGCTGATCGATCTCGATGAAGTTGCCCAGGCTCTTGGACATCTTCGTGCCCTCGGCCACGAAGTACGCGTGCGCGTAGACCACCTCGGGCAGCTCTTTGCCCATCGCCATCAGCATCGCCGGCCAGACGACGGCGTGGAACCACAGGATGTCTTTGGCCATCACGTGCACGGCTGCGGGCCAGTACTTCTCGCGGCTGCCGCCCTCGGCATCGGCCGTGCTCGGCTCATGCTCGTTGTCCACCGCACTCAGATAGTTGCAGAGCGCCTCGATCCACACATACACGCGGTGCGACGGGTCGCCCGGCATCAGGATGCCCCAGTCGGCGTCGCCCTCCTTGACCGCGCGGCTCACGGGCACGTCGTTGAGCCCCTGCTTGAGCCGCCCGAGCACCTCGTTCCGACGCGCCTCGGGCAGGATGCGATAGCCGCCCGGTTCGCCGGCGTCGCCCTTCCGCAGCGCCTCGTGCAGGCGGTCCTCGTACTTGCTCAGCCGGAAGAAGTAGTTCTTCTCGATCCGCTCCTCGAGAGGCTTGCCGGTCACCGGGCTCTTGAACCCCGCCTCCTTGGCGACCGTCTCGGTCAGGTACTCCTCCTGCGAGGGGTCGTACCAGCCCTTGTAGTCGCCCAGGTAGATGTCCCCCGAGTCCAGCAGCTGCTTGATGTACGCGCTGGCCCGGGCCTTGTGCCGCTCCTGGCTGGTCCGCATGAAGTCGTCGGCGTGGATCGACATCAGGTCGAACGCCTTGCGGAACTCGGCCGCGTTGATGTCCGCCCACTCCTGCGGCGAGTGCCCCCGCTCCCGGGCCGTCGTCACCACCTTCTCGGCGTGCTCGTCGGTCCCGGTCAGGAAGAAGACGTCACGCCCCAGCAACCGGGCAAACCGGGCGGCCACGTCCGCCACCGTCGTCGTGTAGCAGTGCCCGATGTGCGGCCGGTCGTTGACGTAGTAGATAGGTGTCGTGATGTAGTACGGCGTCTTCTCGGTGGACATGGCGGGAGTGTAGGGGCGGGCGGTACCCTCGCCGAGCGTTCCGACCCCGCCCGTTGCCCGCGTCCGCCGGGCGCGGTAGAACCCCGGCATGGACACCGCCACCTCCCGCCGCTCTCTGCTGGCCGCCGGCTCACTCGCCCTCATGCCCGGCCTCGTGCCCGGCCTGGTCCCCGGCCTCGCGGGATCCCGGGCCGTCGCCGACACCCTCGCCGGCCGAGCGCTCTCCGGGCACGGGGCCGAGCCCTCCATCCGGCTGGCCACGCTCACCGACATCCATTACGCCGACGCCGACCCCCGCGGCAACCGCTACTACCGAGACTCGATCCCCAAGGTCGCCAAGGCCATCAAGGCCATCAACGAGTCGGCCGCCGCGTCGCCGCTGGCCTTCACCGCCCTGCTCGGCGACCTCATCGACTCCCGCGACACCCCCATCGAAGAGGGCGGCCTCGAGCAGGAGATCGGCTATCTCAAGACCATCGAGACCCACCTGGCCACGCTCCACACCGACCGCCACTACGCGTTCGGCAACCACTGCGTGCACACGCTGACCAAGGACGAGTTCGCCGAGCACTCGGGTGCGCAGGCCTCGTTCTACTCCTTCGACCGCCCCTTCACCCGCGGCACGGGCTCGCTGCACGTCGTGGTGCTCGACGCCTGCTTCACCTCCGACGGCACGCCCTACGCCCGCCGCAACTTCCACTGGACCGACGCCAACATCCCCGCACACGAGCTCGCCTGGCTCAAGGCCGACCTCGACGCCACCAACTCCCCCACCCTCGTCCTGACCCACCAGCGGCTCGACGGCGAGGGCAACACCACCATCCGCAACGCCCCGGCGGTGCGGGAGGTCCTGCAGCGGTCCGGCAAGGTGCTCGGCGTCCTCCAGGGCCACCACCACGAAAACAGCCTCAGCGTGCTGGAGGGCATCCCCTATCTGGTCATGCGGGCCGTCGTCGAGGGCCCCGGGGTCGAGAATCACGCCTTCGGGCTGGTCGAGGTCCACGCCGACCACTCGCTGCTGGTCCGCGGCTTCGGCACGCAGGCCGGGCACCAGTTCTCGCCGGCCGGGCGCTAGGGACCCGCACCCAACCTCCGGCCCCTGTTTGGACCCGGGCCCCGGCCCCGATACCCTACCGGTCTGTCCCACGAAGAGGAACCGGGGCCCGCGGCGGCTGTTGTTCCTCCCATGCACCCCGGAATCCGCCTCCTATGGAGAGAGCCGAGTTCGAACAGCTCGCCCTGGAACACCTCGATTCGGTGTACCGGCTGGCCCTGCGCCTGACCCGCAACGGCGAGCGAGCCGAGGACCTCGTGCAGGACACCTTCGCGCGGGCCCTCCGTCCCCAGACCGTCGAGCGGTTCGACCCGACCGCCGCCCGGCCCGGCTCGTCGGCCAGCGAGGGCATGCGGGCGTGGCTCTTTACGATCTGCCACAACCTTTTCTACTCCCAGATCAAGCGGGCGGCCAAGGCGCCCACGGCCGTGGAGGAGTTCTTCACCGAGTCGTCAGACACCCGCCTGCCCGACGAGCCGCCCCCGGCGTGGAACCAGGCCAGCTTCGACTGGGAGCAGGTCGACGGCCGCCTCCGCAAGATCGTCGAGGAGCTCAAGGACGAGTACCGAGAGATCCTGCTGATGTGGGGCGTGGACGGCCTGAAGTACCGCGAGATCGGCGAGATCCTCGGAATCCCCATCGGGACGGTCATGAGCCGCCTCCACCGGGCCCGCAAGATCGTCGCGGACCGTCTGATGGAGGACCCCGACGCAGCCGATGATCTCGGTCTCGGCACCCGGGGCCAGAGCGAGGCCAGAACCGCCCCAGGGGCCGATGAGCCCTGATTTGCGTCAACATGGAGAAGACCACCGTCCTGTGCAGGCCGGATCAGCACCACCACAGTCCCAAAAGCACCCGCAAAGCCCTCACGCGGGAACATCGAGCGGCAGAGCAGAGTTAGGTTGATGACGATGGAACACGAAGGGAACAACCCGGCCTCGATCGCGACGCTTCTCCGGCTCGCGGCCGACGGAGAACTCTCCGAACAGCAGGAGGCCGCGCTGCGCGCGCATCTTGAGGCCCACCCCGAAGACCGCGCCCGGGTCGAGTTCGACCGAAAGCTCCGCGACGCCTGCGGGTGCGCCTGTGCCCCGGACTGTTGCGCCCCTGAGAGCCTCCGCCAGCGGGTGCTCGCCTGCTGCTCTGAAACGGCCGGCGGCTCCGCTTCTGACCCGCATCTTGCGGACCGACTCGCGGCCCGGGGCGAGCAGACCCGCGACCGTGGGTTTTGGTCCGGACGCACCATCGCCCGGTTCGGCACGATCGCGGCCGTGATCGCGCTGGTCGGCCTGGTCAGCTACATGGTCGGGCGGTCCACGCCGCCGAGCGGCCCGCCGTCTCAGCCCACGATCCGCACGGTCGAAGAGCGCATCTCCAACTTCGTCCGCACCGAGCACAACCGCTGCGCCAAGAGCTCCCCGGATATCGGCAAGAAGTTCACCATCAACGACCCGAGCGAACTGCCGGCGGTCTTTGAGTCGATCATCGGCCAGCCGTTCTCGCTCGCCTGCGTGCTGGACGCCAACGACCACGGCCTGCGGTTCGTGGACGCCGGCCGGTGCTACCCGCCCGGGGGCGACGCCATCCACGTCCGCTTCGTGACCGACGACGAGGCCGCGAGCCCGGTGAGCCTCTGGATCCAGAAAGACGACGACTCGCTGCCCATGGAGGACGGCATCACCTACACCGCCGGGGAGGGGTGCGACTGCGTCCGTTTCTGGCGTGTGGACGGTGTCCGCTACGTGCTGATCACGTCTCAGGAACAGGCCGGGCCGTTCGCCAGCGTCGCGCTGCACTCTCCCGAGACCGTTCGGCCTTTCTGAGTCCCGCCGGGGCGATCCCCACCCCATCCTGAGGATCTCGCAGAACCCGGACGGGCTTGGTTGCGTCTGACTGGTATCCCTGCCGATAGAATGTCCCGGGAGTTCAACCATGCATCACCGACACGTCCGATATCTCCGCACCCTCGGCCTGCTGCTGGCGGCGGGGCTGGTTCCTGCGGCTTCGGCCCAGAACGCGGTGGGCAACGGCCGCGCGTTGGAGAACCGCCTGCAGGTGGTCCACCCCGGCGCCCCGGCGGGCATCACCAACTCCTTCTCACGCGAGCTGATCTTCCGCGAGGCGATCGTCACCGGCAACGCGCCGGGCGGCTTCTCCTTCCGCGGCGAGACGCTCCCCAGCGCCTTTGAGTTTCGCGGCGAGCTGGGCGAGGACGCCCTGTTTGCCTACCGACGCGACAGCCTCTATTCAGGGCTCTCCAACCGGGGCATCCGCGGCACCGAGGCGTTGCAGTACCAGTTCGCCCTCTCGGTCGGCGGGCAGATCCCCCGGTCGCTGGCCGGGCCGATCTCCTTCGGCAGGGCCGGCACCGTCGAGCGGGGCCCGGACCCCACCAGGCCGTTCGAACGCGACCTCAACCAGCAGAACCAGGGCATCCACCACGTCGACCCCACCGACGAGGAGCTGATGATGGACGCGGTCGATCTCAGCTCGCCGCTGGTGCAGCCGGTCCGCTCGATCTCGAGCTTCACCGCCAACCGCGGCCTGCAGCCGACGCTGGTCGGGATCATGCAGAACCGCCAGACGCAGCAGACCTCCGGGCAGACCGCCTCGCCGCTGCTGGGCGTGCAGATCGTGCCCGTGGACACCCTCCGCAACCCCGATCCGTTCCGCGCCAACACCGCCAACACCAACCGTGTGAACGCCGGCAACGCCAACCCCGCCAGCGCCAACACCGGGCTGGTGGCGCCCACGCAGGGTCAGCCCGCGCCGATGACGACCGACGGCACCGGGCCGCAGGCCCGCACGGCCTACGACGACATGATGGACCGGTTCCGCTCGGCCTCTGGCGTGGCGGACCTCAACGCCGCCCCCCCGGCGGGCACGACCCCCGACTGGGCGCGGGACCTGATCGACCTGCGACGCACGCTGCGCGGGCTGCCCTCCTCGACGGCCGAGGCGATGGGGCTGACGCCCGAGGCCGCCCCCGAGCCGAACGACATCGCCTCGGCAGCCGGCCGCCGCGCCGACCCGCTGCTCAAGCCCGCCACCGACCCCGACGCGGTGCCGACGTTCGACGCCGAGGTGCTGCGGCGGGTGCGCGAGGCCGGGGGAATGGCCGACACGCTCATCGCGACGAACATCCCGTCTCTGGACATGTACCACGCGCACATGCAGAGCGGCGAGCAGCTGCTGGCCCAGAAGCGGTACTTCGACGCCGAGGAGCGGTTCATCAGCGCCATGAGCTCGCGCCCGGGTGACGTCAACGCCCAGATCGGACGCACGCACGCCCAGATCGGGGCCGGGCTCTACCTCTCGGCGGCGCTCAACGTCCGCCAGCTGCTTCTGAACAACCCCGAGATCAGCGGGATGCGGTTTGCCCCCAAGCTGCTGCCCGAGCAGGCCCGGCTGGACGAGATCATCCCCACACTCCGTGAGGGGCTGACCAGCCTGACCAGTGGTTCGGACAGCGGCCTGCTGCTGGCCTATCTCGGGCACCAGCTCGAGCGGCCCGAAGAAATCCGCGCCGGGCTCGCGGCCCTGCGCGAGCACGGCGACGAGGCCGAGCAGCGGCTGGCCGATCTTCTTCAGGGCGTCTGGTTGGATGCGGCGGCCCCGACCGGGGATGATTCCCCGGCCGACGACGGCTGACCGCCCGCCATGCACAACCCAGACGCCCCCGCCATCCCTGCCGCTATCGACTCCCCGCTGACACTGCGCGACTTCCTCACCGACGGCTCGCTGGCCCGACTGTGCACCGAACTCGGCCGCATCGCCGGGACCACCATCGAGCTGCGCGACGAGCGCGACCGCCTCATCACCGCCGACGATGGCGGCTGGCGGATCGGTGAGCCCGGAGACGGGCTGGTGGCAGCCGACCGCGTCTGCACCGAGCCGCTGGTGGTCGGCGGCACGCACATCGGGGCGATCGTCGCCGGGCCGGGTGTCACGCCGCTCGACCGGCTCCTGCCGCTGATCGCCCAGACCGCCGTCGAGTGGTGCCACGGCTTCCTCGAGCTGCGTCACGCGGTGGACGAGCTGGGCGTGTTGATCGAGCTGTCGTCGCTGCTGGTCGGGGTGGAGGATGTCTCCCGCGTGGTCGAGCGCGCGCTCGATTCGGTGCTCCGGGTGCTCTCGCTCAACGCCGGGTCGGTCGTGCTGCTGCCGGAGGACACCGACGGTGTGACCTCCGACGACGAGGCCGACCTTCGTCTGGCGGCGTCGCGCGGGCTGACCGACGCGTGGCTGATCAACCCCGAGAGCCTGAGCCGCGGACGCGTGTTCGACCAGCTCGCGCTCGACGGCGAGGTCGTCGCGATCGAGGACCTCTGGCTCGACCCGCGCGTGCGCAACGACGAGCAGGTCCGCACCGAGGGCGTGCGGAGCTTCATGTGCGCGGGGCTGGTCTTTCGCGGCAAGCCGATCGGCGTGATGCGGGTCTACTCGCACACGCCGCGGGTCTTCAGCGAACTGGACAAGCGGCTGCTCCGCTCGATCGCCCAGCAGGCGGCGGCCGCGGTGCAGCAGTCGAAGCTCATCCGCGACCGCCGGCGCGACCGCGAGATGGAACGGCAGCTCCGGCTCGCGGCCAACATCCAGCGCCGCATGCTGCCGCGGGTCGTGCCGGACCACCCCCTCTACGACATCGCCGTCCACTACGAGCCCAGCTTCGAGGTCGGCGGGGACTTCTACGACCTGTTCGACATCAACGGCAAGCTCGCGATCGCGGTCGGCGACGTGGTGGGCAAGGGCGTTCCCGCGGCGATGCTGATGTCGCTGGTCCGCACCAGCTTCCGCGCCCACGCCGAGGGGGGCCGGTCCCCGGACGAGGTGCTCTCACGCGTCAACCGCGACTTGGTGCGCGACTCGCTCGACAGCGAGTTTGCGACCATGTGGTTCGGCCTGCTCGACCCGACGGACGGCTCGCTGGCCTGCGCGGGCGCGGGGCACGAGCCCCCGATGATCGTCCGGGCCGCGGGCGGGTGCGACGAGCTGGCGATCGGCGGGCTGGTCGTTGGCATCGACGCCAACGCCGTCTACGAGGTGCAGCACGCGACGCTGGCACCTGGCGATGCGTTGGTGGCCTACACCGACGGCGCGACGGACGTGATGAGCTTCGGCGGGCAGCGGTTCGGCAAGAACCGGCTGGTGGCCATGCTCACGCAGCTCAGCGAGCTTGCGCACCCGAGCAGCGCCTACGACGTGCTCGGGGGCATCCTGCGCGAGCTCCGCCAGTTCGGCGGGCTCACCGTGCGGCAGGACGACTCCACGATCGTGGTCGTCCGCCGGACATGATCGCCGCTCACTCGGCCGGCGGCGGGTCCGTCGCATCGGGCCCGTGGGCCGCGGCCTTCTTCGCCCCGGCCCGCATCTGCAGCAGCTCCACAAAGATCGAGAACGCCATCGCGGCGTACACGTAGCCACGCGGCAGGTGCTGCCCGAGACCGTCGGCGGTCAGCAGCACACCGATGAGGACCAGGAACGCCAGCGCCAGCAACTTGAGCGACGGGTGCTTCTCGATGAACGCCGAGATCGGCCCGGCGAAGATGAGCATGATGACGATCGCGATCACCACCGCCGTGATCATGATCGGGATGTTCTGCGTCATGCCGACCGCGGTGATGACCGAATCGAGCGAGAAGATCAGGTCCATTGCCACGATCTGCGACACGACGATCCCGAAGCTGGCGTAGGCACGCTTCTCCACCCGCCCGGTGTGGTCGCCCTCGACCGCGTGGTAGATCTCGATGGTTGCTTTGGTCAGAAGGAAAAGCCCGCCACCGAGCAGGATGAGGTCGCGCCCGCTGAATGAGTGATCGACCACCGGCAGCGTGAAGAGCGGCTTGGTCAGCTGCATCATCCACCCGATCGCCAGCAGCAGCAGCACGCGGGCCACGAGCGCCAGCCCGAGGCCGATCCGCCTCGCGATCTTCTGCTGCTTGGGATCGAGCTTGTTGGTCAGGATCGCCAGGAAGACAATGTTGTCGATGCCGAGCACGACCTCGAGCAGCGTCAGCGTCGCGAGGGCGCCGAGACCCGCCAGCGAGAAGAACGCAACAGGGTCTACGGGTCCGTGCCCGACCGCGGCGTGGGCGAGTGTCATGAAATCCATCCAGTCATCCTCTCAGATCGCCCGCGACAGGAACCAGCCGATTTCGATGACGGCGATCGCCACTGCAAACATCTTTATCCAACATGAGTCCAGAAACACATCGAACCAGCTCCGGCCGTGCCTTGCGGACAGAATGGCGCATACAACGGGTAGACCAAACACGATCAGGGCCCAGAGCACCGTGAGGCCTAGATCGTACCAATTCCCGTGACCCCACATTCTTCTGTGACGGCCAACGAAGATCAATCCCACACCACCAACCAGCGTGCTTCCTACCTCGCCGACCACGATCGCGATCGAGATCAGCGGCCAGAACAGACCTGCTCCCCTCCTGCGCCTGCCCACATGCTCTTGGATCAGCGACTCCAGATCAAATCCGAACCCGCACTCCGGGCAGTTCGGATCGCGGATGCCGCGGAGCGAATACCCGCACGACGGGCAGTTCGCGTCGTTGGCCTCAATCCACCGGGTTAGCCGGTCCTGTTGTTGTGAGTCAAGCGGCATGGCGTGCTTCAGAACGCTCAGGTCCTCGGAGTGCAAGAAACCGTCGGAGAGCATATCCAAATCGGTGATGCTGGCATGCGCGACGAATGCACGGGTTCTCTCCCTCATGCACCGAAGAGCAGAACCCAAACCGTAGAACACAGCGCGAAGACCAGCCCACCATGCACACCGACCGCGAGCCCGTAGCGCAGTTCTATACCGCCGACCGCGATCCCATCGCCGAGCAACAGCGACCACCCGAAGACGAGCCATGAGTACAGCACAATGCTGCTCCCGTCACTCGGCGCGACAAATACCGTCAGCAGCACCGTCACCGCCGTGCTCACACAGATCGCGAATAGCGAGCTCGCGATCTGCGTCCAGTGGATCGGTAGGACTTCGTTCTGACACTCAACCCACGCAACACTGAACTCGTTCCCGCACTCCGGGCACACGCCCCTCGGCAGCCCCCGCAGGCTGTACCCACAGGCGGGACAGACCAGATCGCTCTTCCGCAGGAGCTTCTCGATCCGTTGTGACCGGCCGTGTCCCATGCACACCTCAGTACGAGATCGTCGCAACAACCGCGAAGTGGTCCGAAGGATACCGCCCCCCGCGACTCGTCCGATCGATCCCTGCGTCGACGACCTCAACACCCGGTGATACCAACACGTGGTCGATCTTCTCGCCGGTTGTCGCCCCGAGACGGAAGCCGCTGAACGTCCCGACTTCGGCCTCGTCCGGGTGCACCGCCCGGAATGTGTCAACGAGCCCGGGGCTGGCCGGCGGCGTGTAGTCAGGCCACGCCTCGGCGTCGCTCGCGCGCTCCGTCTCTCCCCGCAGGTACCGCACCGCGGGGTTGCTCTCGCCGGCATTGAAGTCGCCCATCACGACGACGGGTTCGTCATCGTGCGCGCGCGACTCGATCCGAGCGGCGATGAGCTCGGCCGCCCGTTCGCGCGACGGTTGGCTCCGGTGGTCCATGTGGATGTTGTAGACGTACATCCCCTCACCCGAGGTCTTGTCGATGAGCCTCGCCCATGTGCAGACGCGGGTGATGCCGTTGCCCCAGTGGGTGGAGGCGACCACGTCGGGCGTGTCGCTCAGCCAGAACGTGCCGCAGGAGTCGATGGTGAAGCGCGAGGTCTTGACAAGGATCGCGGCGTACTCGCCCCGGGTCGCGCCGTCATCCCGCCCGGCCCCGATCTCGGCGTAGCCGGGGAGGGCCTCGCCGATCTCATCGAGCTGGAACCGCAGCGCCTCCTGCAGGCCGACGATGTCGCCGTCGAGCTCGGCGAGCAGGTCGGTGACCATCTCCCGCCGGTGGGGCCAGGCGTTCTCTTTGTCGTCGGCCGTGCCGTAGCGGATGTTGAAACTGACCAGCTCGACCGGCTCGCCGGCGGCGGCCGGGCCCTGGACGAGCACGACGCCGAGGCAGATCATCAACAACCGGACCCAGATATCCCGCATGACTCGTCGCTCCTGTTGGGCCGCTGGCACACAAACCCCGGTTCTCACCCCGTCGTACGATCCCCGCGATTCCGGTTCGTGCCAGCGCGTGTCGCTGTGCGGAGGGGTGTATGGACTGGCAGATGGTACTCGTGGCGGCGGCTCTGGTGGGCATGCTGGGGTTGCTGGCGACCGGCCGGTTCGGCACCGACATCGTGATGATGGGCGTGCTCGCGCTGTTTCTGGTAACGCGGATCGTCACGCCCGAGCAGGCCTTCGCCGGTTTCTCGAACACCGGCCTGCTGACCGTGGCGTTCTTGTACATCGTGGCGACCGGGCTGCAGGAGACCGGCGCGATGGGCCTGCTGACCCATCGCTTCCTCGGCAGGCCGCGCACGACGTTGGAGGCCCAGGCCCGGATCGCGCTGCCGGTGGCCGGCATGAGCGCGGTGCTGAACAACACGCCGATCGTGGCGATGTTCCTGCCGGTGATCCGCGACCTGTCGCGTCGGACGCGGATCCCGGCCAGCCAGCTCTTTATGCCGCTCTCGTTCGCGGCGATCCTCGGCGGGTGCTGCACGCTGATCGGCACCAGCACCAACCTTGTCGTCTACTCCCTCATCAGCGCCCACAACACCAGCCACCCCGAGGCCAAGCTCCAGAACTTCAGCCTCTGGAGCCTCACGCCGATCGGCCTGCCGGTCGCGATCGTCGGCATGGTCTATATCTTCCTGCTCGGACGGAAGCTCCTCCGCGACCGTGACGACAACACCGTCCACGGCAACGACCTGCGCGAGTATGTCACGGCGATGCGCGCGCAGCCCGGCTCGGCGGTCATCGGCAAGTCCATCGAGCAGGCGGGGCTCCGTAGCCTGCCCGGGCTCTTCCTGACGCGGATCGACCGTGAGACGGAGACGATTCTCGCGGTCTCGCCAGACGAGGTGGTCCGTGAGGACGACGTGCTCGTGTTTGCCGGTGCGCTCGACTCGGTCGTGGATCTGCAGAAGATCAGGGGTCTTACGCCCGTCACCGACGATCTGGGTGTCGAGCACTACCGGCCCAAGATGCAGCTTATGGAGGCGGTGATCAGCCGGGCCTCGCCGCTGGTTGGGCGCACCATCCGCGGGGCGGAGATCCGCACCAGGTACGGGGCGGCGGTGGTTGCCGTCCATCGGCTTGGCCATCCGCTGAAGGGTCGCCTCGGCGACATCGTGCTGCGCGAGGGCGACACGCTGCTGCTCGAGGCCGAGCCGGGCTTTGCCAAGCGGTACCGGACCTCGGCGTCGTTCCACCTTGTCAACGCGCTGGAGGGCTCGGCCACGCCGCGGCACGAGCGTGCGTGGATCGCGATTGCCATCCTCATCGCGCTGATCGCGCTGATGTCGTCTGGCACGCTTCCGATCATCGGCGACCTGCCGGAGGTGGTCGTCGCGATGGTCGCGGCCGGGGCGATGATCCTCTGCCGCTGCTGCACGGGGCCCCAGGCCCGCGCCGGGATCGAGTGGCCCGTCCTGCTGGTCATCGGCACGGCGTTCGGCATCGGCAAAGCGATGGAGACCTCGGGGCTCGCGGCGGCGGCGTCTCAGGGCGTGGCGATGGTCGCGGGCAACTTCGGCCCCGCGGCGCTGCTCACGACGATCTACTTCGTCACGCTGGGCTTTACGATCCTGATCTCCAACAACGCCGCGGCTGCGCTCATGTTCCCCGTCGCCCTCGGCGTGGCGATGACCAGCGATCTGCCCTTCATGCCCTTCGCCCTGGCGGTCGCCTTCGGCGCCAGCCTCGAGTTCATGACGCCACTGGGCTACCAGACCAATCTCATGGTCATGGGGCCGGGCGGGTACCGGTACGCCGACTTCCTGCGCTTCGGCGGGCCGCTCACGCTGCTCGCGGCCGTCGTCGCCATCGGCGGCATCTGCTTCCGGTACGGATTGGGCTTCTGACCGGAGCCGATCCGGCCCGAGTCGCCACACTCCCTGCGACTGGCGGCCCGATCTGGCCGATTCTCCCGAGGTCCGGCCCGCGTGCCGGCCCCGCCCGCGTCGGGTACCGTGCCGCATTGGGAGAACCACCGATTTGCCCTGGGAGACCTGGTACACCCTGATCGTCGTCGTGCTGCTGGTGGGAGCCATGGTCTCCAACCGGGTCGGCACCGACACCGCCATGCTCGGGGCCCTCACACTGCTCATGGTGGCGGGCATCGTCGAGCCGGCCAAGGCGGTCGCGGGCTTCGCCGATCCGTCCGTCCTGATGATCGCGGCCCTGTTCGTGGTCGCGTGCGGGCTCAGCGAGACCGGCGCGACCGCGGCACTGGCCCACAAGCTGCTGGGCAGGCCCAAGAACGGCGTCAGCGCCCGTTTCCGGCTCATGATCCCGGTGGCCGCCATGTCGGCGTTCATGAACAACACGCCGATCGTGGCGATGTACCTGCCCATCGTGCACGACTGGGCCCGGAAGCTCCGCCTGAGCCCCAGCCGCCTCTACATGCCCCTGTCGTTCGCTGCGATCATGGGCGGTGCGTGCACGCTCATCGGCACCAGCACCAATATCGCCGTCAACCAGCTCTACCTCAACGCCTTTGACGCCGACGGCGGGCGCCTGATCGAGACCTTCGGGCTCGAGCGGCCCTCCGCGGCCATGCAGTTCTGGTGGATCGCCATCATCGGCCTGCCCACGACGATCGTCGGCATCGTCTTTGTCTCGATCGGGGCCAAGTGGCTCCTGCCGGAGCGCGTCCCGCCGGATTCCGGCGAGGTCGAACGCCGACGCTACACCCTCGAGATGATGGTCGAGGCCGGCAGCCCGATCGTCGGGAAGAGCATCGAGCAGGCCGGCCTGCGGCACCTGCCCGGGCTCTTCCTCACCGAGATCGCCCGCGACGGGAACCTGATCCAGGCCGTCGGGCCCGAGGAGATCCTCGAAGCGGGAGACGTGCTGCTGTTTGTGGGCGTCGTCGATTCGGTCGCCGACCTGCTCAAGATCCGTGGCCTCGTGCCGGCGACCGATCAGGTCAAGAAGGTCGAGACCGACCGCCACACCCGCACGCTGGTCGAGGCGGTCGTGAGCCACTCCTCGCCGCTGGTCCGCCGCACGGTCCGCCAGAGCCAGTTCCGCACCCGCTACAACGCGGCGATCATCGCGGTGCACAGGGGCGGCGAGCGCGTCGGGGGCAAGGTCGGCGACATCGTGCTCCAGCCGGGCGACACGCTGCTGCTCTCGACCCACGCGGGGTTTGTCCCGGCCCACCGCAACAGCGACCACTTCTATCTGTGCTCGAGTGTCGAGGGTGCCCGCGAGGTCTTCCACGAGCGGGCGCGGCTGGCTCTGGGCATCATGGCTCTGCTGGTGGTGCTGATGACCGCGCCGACAGCCAGGATCTTCACGGGGCTGAACGCCCGCTACGGGCTCGACCTGCCGCCCAACGGCATCCCGCCGCTGGTGGCGGCGTTTGTCTGCGCGACGCTGATGGTCTGGACCCGCTGTTGCACGGGCACAACGGCGCGCCGGAGCATCAACTGGCAGGTGCTGATCGTGATCGGGGCGGCGATCGGCGTGGGCAAGGCGATGGACGCCAGCGGGGCTGCGCGGGCGATCGCCGACGCGCTCTTTGCCGCGGCGGGGGGGCTCGGGCCCCGCGGGCTGCTGTTCAGCTTCAGCCTGCTGACGGCGGTGCTCTGCCAGATGGTGACCAACAAGGGTGCGGCGGTGCTGATGTTCCCCATCGCGATGGCCCTGGCCGCGGAGGGCAACGGCGGGGCGGGTCTCAATCCGGAGCCTTTCATCCTGACGCTGATGGCCTCGGCGGCGAGCAGCTACATGACGCCGGTGGGCTTTGTGACCAACCTGATGGTCTATGGCCCGGGGGGATACCGGTTCACGGACTACTTCCGGCTGGGCATCCCCCTGACACTGCTGGTGGCGACGCTGTGTGCGATCATCGCCCCGATGGCCTTCCCGTTCCAGGGCCACCTGTGACAGTGCTTTCGGCGCGGGTTCAGCCGCGGAAGGCGAACCCGACCACGCCCCGGGCCGATACAGGTACACTCCAGACCGCGTCGTGCGGCACGGGGTCCGAGAACACGACGGCGACTGACGGGACGTGACGGAAGGGACGCACACCAGTGAAGGTGCTCGTGACGGGTGGTTCGGGGTTCATTGGCTCGTACTTCGTCGAGCGGCTCGCGGATGAAGGCCGCGAGCTTGTCATTCTCGACCTGATCGACCCGCCGGACTTCTACCCCAACCACACCTACATCAAGGGCGACGTCCGCGACCCGGCCGCGGTGAAGCGGGCGCTGGCGGGGTGCGACCGCGTGGTCCATCTGGCCGCGGCCCACCACGACTTCGGCATCGAGCACGACACGTACTACTCGGTCAACGAGTTCGGCACCAAGGTGCTCTGCGACGCGATGGACGAGCTCGGCGTCAGGGACGTCACGTTCTACTCCACCGTCGCGACCTACGGCGACGCCCCCGAGCCCCACCACGAAGAGGCCCCCACCAAGCCTAACACCCCCTACGGCGGCAGCAAGCTCAAGGGCGAGGAGGTCCTCAAGGCGTGGACCGACCAGGGCGACGGCCGCCGGGCACTGGTGATCCGCCCCACCGTGACCTTCGGCGTGCGCAACTTCGCGAACATGTACTCGCTCATCCGGCAGGTCGCCAGCGGCAAGTACCTGGAGTTCGGCCCGGGCGAGAACATCAAGAGCCTCAGCTACGTCGAGAACATCGTCGACGCGACGCTCTTCCTGCTGGAGAAGCCGGTGGGCGACGCGAGCGCCGACAGCAAGAGCGAGCTGAAGCCCTTCGAGATCTTCAACTACATCGACAAGCCCGACCTGACCAGCAAGCAGATCTCGCACGCGGTGTTCCGGTCTCTGGACAAGAAGCCGCCGAGCTTCGTCCTGCCGCTGTGGGTGGGCCTGGTGCTGGCGATCCCGTTCGACATCGTGATCGCGCTGACGGGCAAGAACCTGCCGATCTCGAGTGCTCGCCTGAAGAAGCTGTTCCACACGCAGACCAAGTTCGAGGCCGACAAGCTGGCCGCGGCCGGCTATACCCCGCGCGTGCCGCTGGCCGAGGGCATCGACCGGATGGTCAAGTGGTATCAGGCGTCGGGCAGCACCCAGACCGCCGAGTGGCACCAGCCGCCGAAGGAAGTGGTAATTGTGGCGGAAGGGTGAGTCGTGTTCGTTGTATCAAGCGATTGCAACGATTGTCGCATCGACATCATCATGTAGCAACTCCGCTAGGATGCTCCGATGACATTCGTCATGCTCTCGCTCGTAGCAAATCATGGCGACAGTGCCTTGCGAGACCCGATCGGCCAACCGCTCCATCACATCCCATCGTGACCGCACCATCAAGTCGCGGAATCGCTTCCGGAACACACTGAAGTCACCAGACTCCTTCAGTGATTCTCGCTGGTGATCCGTGGAGCCTAACTCGGGCCAAGACTCGTACTGCACTCCAGCTTCGTTGCACAACCGTTCAAGACGGGCTCGCCGAAAATCAGGGTTGCGAGACATCGGCCGCTCACGGACATCGAGGAGCGTGGTCACCCCCGCGTCAATCAAACCAGCGATCAGCGCTTCTCCGTCTCGCCTCTCGTACCCGATCGTGTAGACTGTTGGGCCGTCACCTTCAAAAACAGTTCGGTACAGACCGCTCCTGTTTGCTTGTGCGCCAAACGCGGCCAAGCTGGCAGCATTACCGCCGCGCCGCGCCTCAAATCGTTTATCCAAAGAGGCTCTGCTCACTCGCCACCTTCCCTCTCGGCGGTGCATACACGCCACACACAGAGAAGTGCTGTGGGTGCTGCTTGTAGTTGCCGACGAAGAATGCTAGTCGGTCACTCTGCTCGCATCGCTTCAAAAACGCCTCTCGAAGACGCACCAGCGGATCCGTGTGCTGGCGGCGATACTGCCGCCAAGTCTCGCCGCATTCCCAAGCAATGAAGCTGCTCTTGTGCTCTTGTCCCTCGGTATCACGCCAAAGAAATCGAGCCTTGAACGGGAGTTTGTCGAGCGGCTTATTCTTGGCGAAGAGTCCCTCCTCGTTGAGCTTCTGCTTCTGCCAGAGATCCCATTCGGGAGAATCGTCCTCGAACACCAAGTCCTGCACATCAGACACGCGGACAGGGAAGATCGTCCGACCCGCCTCCCTGCCCTGCGCCAACGAATCAGCGATGGTCGATTCAACCCATTGAGCACGCGCTTCGTGCGTGTCCAGATGACCACATGGTTTGAGCGTTGCCGTGTCCGGCCTGCGGCTCTCGGGTCGACCATCGCTGCTCACTTCTGGCACGCTCACATCGATCACATCCCAAACGCGATACTGTCGATCGTTGTCCATATATCGGAGCGGTACGGGAAACAACCGCCGCCAATCACCATCGCTGTTGATTCCACCAGTACAGACAATTTCTGTATACCTGCGGCTGACGTTCGGATACGTCCGGACGGTGATCAGTATGCGTTCGGTAACCACCGATGGAATCTAGTGAGTTCAAATCACCCTGTCAAGTACCAATCAGACGGATCCGACCAACTCCCCCACCGTCCCCCACTTGAAGTCACTGAGCAGGCTCGCAAACCGCGCCTCGCACCGCCCCAGGCTGTTGTAGTGCCGGAACGCGTGGCTCTTCTTGAGCCCCGTCATCCGAGGCTGGCCCGGGTCGATCTCCCACGGGTGGATGTAAAACACATACGGCCCGCCGCCACGCAGGATCTTCGACACGCCTCGCTTGAACACCGGGTAGGGGATCAGCCGGAAGTAGCCGCCGCCGCCCCAGGGCACGCCCTTTTTGCCGAGCTGCAGCGTCGAGACGCACACCTCTTTGAACCCGGGCCTGATCTCGACGATCGGCTCGCCCGCGTCCATGCCGCTGAGCTTGCCGTAGCGGTCGTGGGCGACGGTCGGGAAGGCCGAGCTGTCGTAGGTGAAGCCCTCTTCCTGGAGGATTTCGATGGCCCAGTCGGTGATGGAGAAGCTGGGGGCGCGATAGCCGCGGATCTGCGCGCCGGTCAGGTCCTCGACCAGCGCCTTGGCCCTGCGGATGTCCTCGCGGAACTGCTCGTGCGAGAGCGAATAGATCAGGTCGTGCCCGTAGCCGTGGCTGGCGATCTCGTGCCCGGCGTCGGCGATGCGCTTGATCAGCCCCGGGCACTTGTCGGCCACCCAGCCGAGGATGAAGCACGTGCACGTCACGCCGCGCTCGGCCATCAGCTCGAGCATGCGGTCGGTGTTGCGCTCGACCCGCAGCTCGCGCTCGTCCCACGTGTCGCGCGCAACCACGCCCTTGAGGTTCTCCACCTGGAACCAGTCCTCGACGTCGATCGACATAGCGGCGGGGGCGTTGGGCATCGGGCACCGGGCACTAGCGGCGGATGCCTAGTGCCCGGTGCCTGCTTCCCTGTGCCTCCTACAGCATCCGATGCCCCCGCTTCCTGAACTGCTTCACATCCTTCGGCTTCGGGAAACTGAAGTACTTCTTGTCCGTCATGTCCAGCGGCGTGGCCACGACCTCGCCCGACGCGAACCGCTCGAGCACCTCGAGCATGAGACGCGCGCTCTCCTGTTTGGTGCCGACGATCACCCGGTCGAGGCTGTCGCGCTCCCGAAGAGGGAACTCGCGGATCTGCACGATGCCCCCGGCGTCGAGCTTCTCGACCATCTCGTGGACGGTCAGTGTCGCGGCCTGCTCGCCGTGGAGCAACTGCCAGAAGTTGGGCATCATCCCCCGATAGATCGGCAGCCTGCCGCAGTGGATGTTGATGCAACGCTCTTTGGCCGCACCGAGGATGCCCTTCTTGAAGATCTCGGGTGCCGCGACCGACACGATGACATCGGGCCGGATCTCGTCCCTCACCTTGGCGACGTACGCCTCGTCGTTGACCGACGCGGTCTCGACCAGCGGCACGCCGGCCTCCCGGGCCAGCTTGCCGATGTTGTAGCCGCGAAGCTTGACCATCGCGAACCGGAAGCACAGCCGCACGAAATCGATCGGGCCGTAGAAGCTCAGCATCCGCTTGGCGGTCTTCCAGATCGGCTCGTGGAACGCCTCGCTGATGGTGATGCCGACCAGCTCGATCCGGTCTCGCGGCCACTCGGCGAAGAACACCTCGAAGAACTTGACCACATAGAGCGGGTCGTCCTCGGTGATCAGCAGCACGCGGAGCTTGTCGGTGGTGGTGTCGGTCATGCGCTCTGCACCTCCACCGCCGCCCCGGCCGCGAGGTCGCGCTCGAGCCGCGCCCGCAGGGCGTCGCGGTCTTCCGGTGAGTAGGCCGGATCGGCAAGCCGCAGCACGTCGGCGTATTTGGCTGCGCAGATCTGCCGGGTGTAGCCCCGCTCGAACGTGGACCGGGCGTTGACCCCGAGCCGCCGCGCCCGCGCCGGATCGGCGATGAGCTCGCGGAGCTTGACGGCCAAGCCCTCGGCGTCGCCCAGCTCGCACCAGACGCCGCAGTCGTTCCGCTCGACGATCTCCCGCAGCTCAGACCACGACTCGCTGAGCCCGACGATCGGCTTGCCCACCGCCAGCGACGTGTAGAGCTTGCTCGGGAAGCTGATCCCCTCGATGCCCTTGGCGATAGTCACCAGCGAGGCATCGCAGGCGTTGAGCGATTCGTTGAGCTTCTCGAACGGCTGGTAGGGCAGCGTCACCGTGTTGGTCAGCTTGCGGCGGGCGATCTCGTCCTCGATCCACTTCTTCTTGCCGCCGCCGCCGACGAGCACGAGCTTGAACGGCTCATCACGCAGCAGCTCGGCGGCCGCGAGGACCGTCTCAAACTCGTAATAGAGCCCCATGTTGCCCGAGTAGAGCAGCACGAAATCGTCCACCAACCCGTGCTCGCGCGCGACCGACGAGTCGGCCTTCTCCATCGGCGACAGGTCCTCGCCGTCGGCCCAGTTGGGGATCACGTGGATGTGGTCCTCCGGCACCTCGTAGGTCTCGTGCACGAGCTTCTTCGCGGCCTTGCAGAGCACGATCGTCTCGCGAGAGCGGTTGTACTTGCGGCGGTTGAGCCACGTCCACAACCGCTCGATCAGGCTGCCGCGCTTGAACGTCCCCACCCAGACGCCCAGCTGCGGGTGCGCATCGTGCAGCAGCGTGACATAGTGGTGCTCGCGGAACAGCCGCACGAAGGCGCCGATCGCGCCGAGGAAGGGCGGGTTGGTGGTGTAGAGATACACCGTGTCCCGCCGGCTGCGGAAGAGCATGCTGAGGATCATCGGCACGACAAACGTCAGGTAGTTGATCACGCGGCCGGGCAGGAAGTTCTTGTCGAACCGCGCGACCTTGAGCCGGCGGATCTTCACGCCGTCGGCGGTCTCGCGAAGCGGGCAGTCCTGCCAGGTGTCCGGCGGGCCGTAGGAGGGCCGTCCGGTCAGCACCTCGACCTCGAACCCCAGCTTCACCAGCTCGACCGCCAGCTCGTGCAGGAGGTGACCGGTCGAGGCGACGTCGGGCACGTAGTACTGGTTGAGGATCAGCACCCGCGTCGGGCGTTGCCCCACGCGGCCGGCGGTCCCCGGGTTCTTGGCGTTCGGGCGGCTCACCAGTCTTCGCTCCTCTCGTACCCGAACTCCACCAGGAACTCACCCAGCACCCGGCGGTACGCCTCGGTGATCGCCGGCGTGAAGTGGTTCTTCCAGTCCCCCGCCTGCCCCTTGCGCTGGAAGCTCGACCCGCTCTCCTCGCCGCGTTCGCGGCCGCCGCTCATCGCCTTGAAGCTGTTCCGCTCGGCGATCTCCCGCAGCTCGTCGTCGGACGCGGGAAGCTCGAACAACGCCGCCATCTTCTGCAGGCACCCCAGGTCGTCGGCCAGCAGTTCCTCGTAGCGGAACACCAGGCTCCGCTCGGGATCGCGGTTGGCCTGCCAGCTCCGCACCCACTGGACATACGCCGGCAGCGTCCGCTCGGCGAAGGTCATCAGACCCTCTTCCACCGTCCGCCCGTGGTAGTGCCGGTACTCGGGGTGCCAGGGCGTGTTGCAGACATAGAAGTAGTTGCTCACCGCCACGTCCCGCAGGTCGCGGAAGAGGACGACGTACCGCACCCCCGCCCGCCTCAGCACCTCGGCGTTGTGCTCCGAGCCGTGCACGTGCATCTTCGAGAGCACCAGCATGTCCTTGAAGCGGTCGAACATGTCCTCGGGCAGCTCGAAGTCGTGGCTGCCGCCGGTGGCCATCTCGTGAGCCGCGACCTCGGGGATCAGCAGCTCGTGAAACCCCGGGAAGCTCGACAGCATCTTCTCGACCCAGGTGGTCCCGCTCTTGGGGAGCCCGGCGACGAAGAGCGATTTCTGCGGGTAGCGGTCACCGAATTGGGCAAACCCCTCGCGGCAGGCCTGAGCCTGAGCCCGATACCGCGCACCCACCGCCAGCCGCTTGGCCAGCCGGGCTCCGGCCGGCGGCAGACACCGCCGGGTCACGTTCTCGAGCGTCTTCGTGAGACTCATCGACCGACCGATCCCTCCCCAATGCCGATGCCGGGCCGGAGCATACGCCTACCCCATGCCGATACACACGATGTTCTCCCATCGGCAGTTCGGAAGAACCGCCCCAATCCCAGACAGGTACAGACCTCGCCAAAGCCGATTCCGCCGCAAGTTCCGCTCCCTCCACACCCTCTGAAACACCGGGCATGACCGAAAACACCGAAAATACACCGATCAACGAGGCCGGCGAGGCTGCCCCGCCTCCGCCAGCGCGCCGGTCGGTCTGGACCACTAAAGAAAAGCTCATCCGGCTCGCGTGGACCACACTCGCCCGCCCGGTCTGGCTGCTGCTGCCCGGCTCGCGCTCGGGGCTTATCCGCCTCTTCGGCGGCACCGTCGGCCGGGGCTGCACGTTTGCGCGCTCGGTCGAGGTCACCATCCCCTGGCACGTGCGGTGCGGCGACAACGTGCGAGTCGGAGAGCGGGTCATCCTCTACGGGCTTGGGCCTATCACTCTCGGTGATAACACCGTGCTGGACTACAAGGCCCACTGCTGCGCCGGCACCCACGACATGACCGACTCTCGGTTCCCGCTCCTGAAGACCCCGATCACGATCGGGCGCGACTGCTTCGTCGGGATCGACGCGTACATCGGCCCCGGGGTCGAGCTGGCCGACGGCTGCCGCGTGTGGCCCCGGGCCAGCGTCTACAAATCGGCCCCGGCCAACACCGCCCTCCGCGGCAACCCCGCCAAGCCCTTCGAGCCCACGACACACCTAGAGCCCTCCGCGCAAGCGGGGGGAACCGCAGCATCGCAAGTCCCGACCCCATGACCGCTTCCGCTTTCAAACAAGCCCTCTGGCGCGCCGTCGGTGCCCGCCTCTTTGCGTGCACACCCCACACCGCGCACAAGTTCCGCCGCCGACTGCTCGGCGCGTTCGGCGCGAGGCTGACCGGCAACGTCAAGATCAGGCGGAGTGTCCGCATCGACCGCCCCTGGCATCTCTCGGCCGGGCACCTGACCATCTTCGGCGACTACGCCGCCCTGCGGCTGGCTGCGCCCATCACCATCGGCGAGCGATGCGTGATCAGCCAGCACGCGATTCTGGCGACCGAGATGCTCGACCCGCAGACCGGACAGACCACCTCCGCTCCGATCACGATCGAGGACGACTGCTGGATCGCCGCGGACGCGCTCGTGCTGCCCGGCACCACCGTGCACGCGGGCACGGTTGTCGGTGCGCGCGCGCTGGTCGCTGAAGATCTTCCCGGCTGGACCGTCGCCGTCGGCGAGCCCGCCCGCGGCATCAAACCCCGCGCCTTCGCCAACGCCGGATGAGCACCACGCCCCCGCCCATCCTCGTCCACCTGCACATCCCCAAGAACGCGGGCACCACGCTCAGCCGCATGCTCAAGCTGCGCACCCTGCTCCACCCGCCCACCAACCTCCTGCACCGGGCCGCCGTCCTCGGCCAGTACCAGCACCCGACCGAGACCCGCCTGCGCGCGATCGCCGCGATGTCGCCCCGCGACGCCCGGCGGATGCGGTTCTACGAGGAGCACTGCGGCTACGGCGTGCACGAGCACCTGCCGCGAGAGTGCACCTATCTCACGATGCTCCGCGACCCGATCGACCGCACGCTGTCGGTCTACGACTTTCTTCGCCAGGAGGGGCGGATCCCCGCAGACCAGCCGCTCGAGGAATTCCTCGACAAGCCCACCATCCGCCGCGTGTGGTGGATCGACAACGCGCAGGTCCGCTACCTCGCCGGCGAGCACGGCGAGATCATGGGCGCCCCTGTCGGTGCGTGTCCCGCCGAACTGCTCGAGACCGCCAAGCACCGGCTCGAGCACGACATGGCCTGGTTCGGCCTGCTCGAGCGGTTCGACGAGTCGCTGCTGACGCTCTGCCGCGTGCTGGGCTGGTCGAACGCGGTCGCGGTGCGGTCAAACGTGACGAAGAAGCGCACGAGCACCCGCGCCTCGGTCGCCCCCGAGCTGCTCGAACGCATCACAACAATGAACGCGCTCGACCTCGAGCTCGACGCCTTTGCGCGAAAGCTCTTCCAGCAGCGTCTCGACGCGATCCCCGGTGCCGATGCGCAGCTGCGGGACCTGCGCGAACGCAGCGCCAGACGCCGCCGCGTGCTCGGGCCAGTCCAGAATCTCGCGTTCGGCCTGCGCGACAGGATCGCGCCGCGAAAGCGGGGTGGGCTGGCCGAAACCACAGCCCCGCCCAACGAGCCCCGAGCGCAAGCTCGGGAGGACGGGTAAGCAGGATCGCCGACGATCGGTGAACCACCGGCCCGAGCTCGCGCTCGGGGCTCGTAGAGCCCGCCGTGCCCCCGCCCGCGGGCGACACCGGCCGGGCTAGATCGACTCGCCGCGCTCCTGCCGCTGCAGCTCGCGCACCTTGAACGTGATCATGCTCTCGTAGATCGCCTGCAGCCGCGCGTAAGTCATCCCGGCCTGCCCGTCCAGAAACGCTCGCCGCCAGAAGATGTAGTACGCCCACTTGATCTGCGGCCGGCAGGGCAGGCGAAAGAAAATGTCCTTGAGCGTCGCCCGGCGCACGGACGGATCGCGTGAGAACACGCCCCGCACCGGCCGCCGCTTGCCCGCCAGGACCTTGATCAGCTCCTGGGCCTCAAACGACGAGTAGCTGTTGTGCCGCTCGAACCAGTGGACGAGCCCCTTCGAGAACGGGTAGTGCATGATGTGCCCGCGCAGCTCGCCGGTCGGCCCGTCCACGTGGGCGACCGGGTTGACCAGCCGCTCGTAGCGGATCCTTTCCGGCCGGAACAGCCGCACGAACCACGTCGGGTAGAGCTGGGCCCGCTTGAGCCACGTGCCCTGGAAGAAGTCCTTCCGGCGCATCCGGAAGGCCGCCTCGGCGGCCTGCGGGTCGGCTGCGGCCATGATCTCGGCGGCGAAATCGGCGTCGATCCGCTCGTCGGCATCGACATACAGCACCCACGGGTGCCGGAACTCGATGTTCGAGACGGCCCAGTTCTGGTGGCTCGACCAGTTATCGAACGGACGCTCGACCACCCGCGTATTGCTGAAGCCACGGGCGATCTCGGTGGTGCGGTCGGTCGAGAGGCTGTCGAAGACCACCACATCGTCCGAGAACTGGAGACACTCCAGGCACGCGGCAATGTTAATCTCCTCGTTCTTGGTCAGAACGAGCACCGACACGGGATGGGGAGAAGCCTCAGTCACAGCAAGCCGATTCTACTCGTTCCCGCACCTCAAACGCCGACACAGAGCACGATGCACACCTCTCCTGCCCCCAACACGGTCGATCAGGCCGGCCAGACCGATGCCGCGGCGGACACGCACGCGCTCGACGAGGGCTTCGCCGCGGCCAAGGTCAGCCCGTGGACCACCAGAGAGAAGATCGGCAGAGCGCTCTGGATGCTCCTCCGACTTCCGCTGTTTCGGTGCAGTTGGCACAACTGGTACGCGTGGCGAAGGTTCGTGCTCCGCCGCTTCGGGGCGAAGATCGCCCCCGACTGCACCATCAGGCCGACCGCCCACATCGAGGTCCCCTGGCTGCTGGAGATGGACTCTGGTGCCACACTCGGCGATCACGCCATCGTCTACAACCTCGGCAGGGTCCGCATCGGCAAGCGGACCACGCTCAGCCAGTACGCCCACCTCTGCGCCGGCAGCCACGACATGACCCGGGCCGATCTCCCGCTGCTCCGCCCCCCCATCACCATCGGTGACGACTGCTGGCTCGCAGCCGACACGTTCGTCGGCCCCGGCGTCACCGTCGCCGACGGCACCGTCCTCGGGGCTCGCTCCAGCCTCTTTACCGATACCGAGCCCTGGTCGGTCTACGTCGGCAGCCCGGCCAAGCGACTCCGGGCCCGCGAGAAGCCGGCACCGGCCTAGCTCCTCAGCTTCGGTGTCCTCCGCCCCCGATACCGCCGATACCATCGCTCTCGACCGACACCACCCACTGCCCCACGCGGAGGCCCGAGAACGTGCCCGACGACCAGCTCCAACCGCCCATCCTCCTGCTCGGCAACGTCCGCAGCGGGACGTCGATGGTCCAGAGCTTCTTCGAGCTCTGCCCGGGGGTTGTCTCGTGGTTCGAGCCCCGCACGGTCTGGATGTACGCCGATCCCGGACGCCGGCACGACCGTTTCACCGCCGAAGACGCCACGCCCAGGGTCAAGGCCTACATCCGCAAGCGCTTCCTCGCCCAGCAGCACGCCCTCGGCGGCCGGGTCATGGAGAAGACCCCGTCCAACGTGATGCGCCTGCCCTACGTCCACGCGATCTTCCCCGAGTGCAAGCTGATCTACATCATCCGCGACCCGCTCGCGCAGGTCTCCAGCAGCGAGTTCCGCGCGCGCAACGCGATCAATCCCCGCCACGCCCGCCGCCGATTCCTCGAGACCCCCAAGACCCAGCTTCACCACTACATTTGGCGGGCGTTCGTGGATCACTTCCGCAAGAAGGTGCTGCGGCGCAAGCACGTGAGCGTGTGGGGCGTCCGCTACGACGGTGTCTACGCCGACCTCAAGCGCATGCCGCGTGAGCAGGTGCTGGCCAAGCAATGGGCCGCGTGCTCGAAGCAGATGGCCGAGGACATCGCGAGCCTGCCCGAGGGTCTGGTCTATCAGGTCCGCTACGAGGACCTCGTCGCCGATCCGGTGAAGCACTTTGTCGCGATGTGCGCGCACGTGGGCATCGACCCGCCCGCCGACGCGATCGAGAAGGTCCGCGCGACCGTGGACCCCTCGCGCCAGGGCAAGTGGAAGCGGATGGACCCCGAGCTGATCGGCGCGCTCCTGCCGCACGTGGAGAGCGAGATGGCCCGGCACGGCTACGAGCCGCCGACCGACCTGCCCGACGACGACGAACGCCAACGCCTCGCGGCCAGCGCCACGAGTTTCTCCGGACCCGGTTCGACCAGAAAGGGGCCGTGATGGGCGTGCTCGACATCATCAAGCCGTACGCACGCACCGCCAAGCTGCACGTGCTGCGGCGCCAGGCCGAGAAGCTCGCCAAGACCCCCGTCGCGGCCGAGCGCGGCGAGAGCCCCGACCTGCCGCCCCCGGCGTTCATCTTCGCCTGCGGGCGCAGCGGCACGACGATCCTGGGCAAGCTCTTCGGCTGCCACCCCGAGGTCGCCTATCTCAGCGAGCCTTACCACATGTGGGCGGTCATCGACCCGGCGCTCGATCTGAACAACCTGCACGTGCGCACGCCGCCGCGGCTGTGGTGGGACGAGAGCGAGGCCTCCGACGCGATCCAGACCCGCTTTACGCGGCTGATCATCGGCGAGCGTGAGCGGACCGGCCGGCGCGTGCTCATCGAGAAGACGCCGCACAACGCCTACCGGCTCGGCCTCATCGAGGCGCTGACCGGCGGTCGGGCCAACTTCATCCACATCGTCCGCGACGGGGTGGACGTCGCGCGCTCCATCGACCGACTCGCCACCAACCAGCCCTACCGCATGGCAGGCCGCTCCGACTACAACCAGTGGTGGGGATCGAACCACCTCAAGTGGCAGCGGCTCGAGGCCGAGGGGCCCGCCCACGGCTACTTCAGCAAGGAAGAGGTCGCCCAACTCAAGACCAACCAGCAGCGCGGGGCGTACGAGTGGCTGACCAGCCTGGGCGAGGCCGACCGCTGGCGCCCCGTCTTCGGCGACCGGCTGTTGGAGATCACCTACCGGCAGCTCACCTCCGAGCCGCGTGAGACGCTGACCGCCCTGGCGGCGCATGTCGGCGCGACCGCACCGGCCTCGTGGCTCGACGAAGCCTGCGGCATGCTCAGCCCCGAGCGCAACAACAAGGGCGGCGCACTGCCGCTGCCGGCGCGGATGGCCGCGCAGTTCAACACCTATCAGGAACGCCACGGCCTCGACAACCGCGCCACAACCATCGAGGGATGAACCACAAAGCACTCGACCCGCAGACACGCACCCCGCCATGAAGATCCTGCACTACAAACCCACGATCCGCCTCGAAGAGGGCGGTGTCGTGCGCGCGGTGCTCGATCTCTGCACCGAGATGGCCAAGGCCGGGCACGCGGTCACGCTGGCCACCGGCGACGCCACCGACGTGCCCGCGGCGTGGAAGGCCGGCGAGCCCGGCTGCCCCACGCTCCTGCACACACCGCTCTCCGGCAACCCGACCAGAACCGACCCGGTCCGCCGCGCCATCGCCGACGCGGACATCGTCCATCTCCACGCGGTCTGGCAACCGGACAACCTCCGGTTTGCCCGCGCCTGTCTGAACGCCGGCACGCCCTACGTCGTCAGCATCCACGGCATGCTCGACGACTGGACGATCGCGCAGAAGCACCTCAAGAAGCGGCTCTTCCTCGCACTCGGCGGCGGGCGCTTCCTCGCCCGGGCCGCGGCTGTCCACACCACCGCCGAGGCCGAGCGCGACCAGGCCCGCAAGTGGATCGGCGGCGCCCACGCCGAAGTCGTGCCGCTGCTGTTTGATCTTGCCGACTTTGCTGAGCTTCCCGGCGCGAGCCCGGCGATCGCGAAGTTCCCGCAGATCGACCGCGACGTGCCCCGGCTGCTCTTCCTGAGCCGCGTGCACGAGAAGAAGGGCGTGCACCGCCTGCTCCGGTCCGCGGCCATCCTGCGCGACCGGGGTGTGCCGTTCCAGCTCCTCATCGCCGGGACCGGCGACGAGCCCTATGTCAGCCGCGTGCGCGCGCTACGGGATCAGCTCGAGCTGCAGAACCACGCCGAGTTTCTCGGCTTCGTCAGCGGCATCGAGAAGGTCTCGCTCTATCAGGCCTCGACGCTCTTTGTGCTGCCCACCAGCCAGGAGAACTTCGGCTTTGTCTACTTCGAGGCCCTCGCGTCCGGCTGCCCGGTCGTGACCACCAAGGGCACCGACACCTGGCCCGAGATCGAGCAGAGCGGGGGCGGGGTGATCGCTTCGGGCGAGCCCGAGCCCTTCGCCGACGCGATCGGGGCGCTGCTCGCCGAGGGCGAGAGCGCCATCCACGACCGGGGGCGGCGCGCCCGCCGCTGGACACTCGACTACTTTCAGCCCGAGCGGATCGTCGCGGCCTACGAGGCCCTCTACGCCCGCGCCGCCCGCACGAAAGGCAAGGACCCCGCATGAGCATGCACCGACTGACGCCGTGGATGCGGCGGATCAGCAACCGCGTCAACCAGTGGACAGTGCTGCACCACGGCGCCGCGTTCCCGATCTACGTGATCGCCGAATACCCCAAGAGCGGCGGCACCTGGCTCGGACGCATGGTCGCCGACACGCTCCGCGTCCCCTTCCCGCGCCACTCCAACCTGCCGATCGCGATGACCTCGGTGATCCACAACCACTGGCAGTACGACCCGGGCCTGAACGAGCGGACGATCTATCTCTACCGCGACGGGCGGGACGTGATGACCAGCTTCTACTTCCACCGCATGCGCTGGATCGCCAAGGGTGCTGCGCACTACCGCAAGCGGGCCGCGATCTACGAGGGGCTCTTCGGCAAGGGCTACGACCCGGCCGACAGCAAGAAGCACATGGCCCGGTTCATCGAGCACGAGTTTGCCAACCCCCGCGACTGCCGCCAGAACTGGCGCGACCACATCTCCGAGTGGTTCGGCCCCGGCGACGACGCCTCGGGCCGGCCCAGCATCGCGTACGTCAGCTACGAGCAGCTCCGTGAGGACTGCGCGGGGCATCTGGCCCGGATCTGCGAGAAGGTCTCGGGCAAGGCCCCCGACCCCTGGATCGTCGAGAAGGCGGTCGAGGGCTGGTCGATGGAGCGTGCCCACGGCCGCAAGCCGGGGGAGGAGAACCGGGGCGACCTGGTCCGCAAGGGCGTGGTGGGCGACTGGGTCAACCACTTCAGCAAAGAGGCCGCCCAGCGGTTCGACGACCTGGCCGGGGACGTTCTGGTCCGCCTCGGGTACGAGCCGGATCGGGGCTGGGTGGACCGCCACGATCTCTGATCGAACCCCGCGCCGGTTTCAAGAACCCGGACGCCGTCACCGATAACACCTCAGGCCCCGCGAACCGCACCGGCCGCGGCCCGTAGAATCCCGCTCCGATCCGTATCACCGCCGACCCTCTGCCCTGACAGACACAGAGCATCCCGCCCCGACGCGGGCTCACCAGACACCGATCAGACACGTATGGCGACTCTCTGCGGCATCTATCTCACGCTCCTGGCCTTCTTCCTGATCGGCCTGATGTACTTCCAGGCCCGGGCGGGCAAGGTCGACCTGCTCTGCACGCGCAACTTCTTCATCCTCGGGTTCATCGTCTTCCAGCTCACCGGCGGTGCGGCGAGCCTCTTCTTCAATGAATGGGGCTACTTCCACATCCAGAACTACGCCGTCACGCCCGTGATCTACTCGATCGCGTGCACGATCTTCACCGTCCTGCTGCTGGCCTTTTACGCCAAGGGGTGGATCACCGCCCGGCTCGCCCACCGGTTCCGCCTCCAGCCCGTCGCGGCCGGGGCGGGCAGCCTGCTCACGCTCGCGTGGGTGTTCATCGGTGTCGGCATGGCGTTCCGGTTCGGCTTTGTCTACATCCCGCTGATCGGCGGCGGGTTCGACATGCTCGGCAACGGCATGCTCGCCGCGGCTGCGGGAATGGCGACCTGGGCCGCGGTCAGCCGGCTCTTCAACCCGTTCGTCGTGCTGCTCACGCTCGGCGTGATCGCGGTCGCGGGTGTCGTGACGATCTCCGGCGACTTCGGCCGGCGCGACCTGCTCGGCGTGATCGGCTGCATCGGCTGGGCGGCGTTCCACGGCTACTGGAAGCACCTCGGCTTCAAGGCCGCGTGGTGGCGGCTCGTGGTGGTCGGCTCGGCGGGGTTCCTTTTCCTGGCGGCGTTCACAGCCGCTCGTGAGGGCAGCTTCCGCGACAAGTCGTCCACCGAGATCCTCGCCTCGCTGCAGGGGGCGGACGTCGGCTCCGGCGCGTGGGACCTCATCACGGGTCAGAACGCGGGCGCCAACAGCATGTGGATCATGGAGGAGTACCCCAAGAACCGGGACTTCGACACCTTCCACACGCTCCGCAGCGTGCTGCTCTTCCCGATCCCCCGCACGTTTATCCCGGAGACCAAGCCGGTGGCCCTCGCGCTCTCGATGCCCGACGACGCCGGCATCCGCAACAAGCCGGAGAACTGGAACATCGGCCCGGGCATCATCGGGCACATCGCCCACGACAACGGCTGGCTCGCGATGATCCCCTACGCCCTGTTCATCGGGCTTTACCTGCGCTTCTTCGACGAGGTGGTCCGGCAGAACCCGCTCAACCCGTTCGCCATCCTGCCCATGGGTGTCGCGCTCGGGCAGTTCATCGGCATGCCGCGCGGTGAGTTCGCGCTCTTCTTCGTCCTCAGCGTGGTCTATTCGTTCGGCACGTTCGCGGTCATGATGCTCTGCTACCAGGGCATGAAGATGCTCGGCTGGACGATCCGTCCCGACGCCGAGGACGAGCTCTACGACGAGGAACTCGCCGAGCACTACGGCGAGGAGACCTACGACCACGCCGCCGAGCCGTCCTTCTAGGACCCCCCACCAGTCCCCGCACCCACAAGAAACGGGCCGCATGTGAACGCCGGGCTCATCCGTATCGCCAGCAACTACACCCGGCTGCTCACCACGCTCGCGCTCGGGCTCATCGTCGTTCCCCTCCTGATCGGGTGGCTCGGCGACGACGCCTTCGGCATCATCTCGCTGCTCGGCTCGTCGGTCGGTGTCGCGGCACTCTTCCGCGATCTCACCCACCGCTCGATGATCCGCGAGCTCGGCGCCGCCTACCACAGCGGCGACGAGAAGCTCTTCCTGTCCACATACAACTCCTCCTTCCTGATCTCGGGCGCGGTCGCGGTCCTGACCGCGCTGTCCTTCGGCGTGCTGCTGGCGCTATTCCCCAAGTTCAACATCCCCGACCCGCTCCGCGGGCCGGCGATGGCCTTCCTGCTCTGGCAGGCCAGCCACGCGATCCTCATCGTGCTGCTCTCTCCCGCGTTCAACATGTATCTGGTCAAGCACAAGTTCGCCAGCTACAACGCGTGGTACATCTGCATCCGCGCTGGCAATCTCGCGGCCGCGGTGCTCCTGAGCTACGTCTTCGGCGTGCCTGGCGACCCCTCGCCGCTGGCGCTCTACGGCTTCGTCTGGGCCACGCTCGACAACCTCATTCTCGTCGGCGCGGTCGCGGTCATCATGCTCAAGGACCGCAGGCTCGTGGTCCGCACCCGCTACATGAACCGCGACGCCCTCCGTTCCATCCGCGGCACCTTCGGCTGGAACACCGGCGTGCAGGTCGCGATGGCGGCGATCGAGAAAGCCCCGCCCTTCATCCTCAACATCATGGTCGGCACGGTCATCGCCAACGCGATCTGGGGCATCGCCTACCGGCTCACCTCCTACGTCCGCATGGCGACCATCGGCGTGCAGTTCGGCGCCGACTCGGTCAGCGCCAAGCTCTCGTCCGGGGCCGATGCCGAAACCGCCGCCCGACGTGTCCGCGAGTTCATGACCACCCAGACCCGGCTCAACGCCTTCGTCGCCCTGCCCGTCGGTCTGGCGATGATCGCCCTGGCCGGGCCGTTGCTCCAGGCCTGGGTCGGTCACAAGGTGCAGGACCCGGCCGCGATCATGGGACCGGCGACACTGATGGTCCGCATCCTCGCCGTCGCGATCATCACCCGGGCGGTCTCCGAGGGCTGGGTCACCGTGCTCTACGGCGCGGGCTATGTCTCGCGCTACGCCTGGGTCATCTTCGCCGGGGGCGTGCTCGCCCCGGTGCTGGGCATCGTGCTGACGTTCGTGCTGCCGAGCGATCTCCGCGTGCAGGGGCCGGCGCTCGGGTTCATGATCGTGGTTTCGAGCGTGTACATGTTCGCGCTGCCGATTGTCGGCGCCCGCTGCATCGGCGAGAGTTATCTCCGCATGCTCGCGCCGATGCTCCGCCCGCTCGTGGTGGCCGCGGTCGCCACGCCCGCGCTCTGGCTCGGCGTGTGGTTCCCCGCCGCACTCGGCGCGGGTCTGCTGGGGCAGGTGATCATCCCCGGCGGGCTGTTCGGCGTGATCTACGCCCCGCTCGCGTTCTTCATCGTGCTGACAGCCCAGGAGCGGAGGCGTCTGTTGCGGCTCGGGCGCGGGGGACGCGCCAAGCCCCAGGCCGCGGATCCGGCCGACCGCGCCGATGATCCGGCCGACGACCCCATCGAAGAACGCGAGTGAGCCTCACCGCTGCAGGTCGACCCCGACCGCGCGGTGATCAGAACCCGGCACCGCGATCGTCTCCCACGAGGCCACGCTCCACTCGCGGCTGACCCACGCGTCGTCGATCGCCACCCGCAGCGGCCAGGGCAGCCCCGCCGGGTACGTCCCGTCCAACGCCAGCAACGGCTTGCACCGAACCACCCCAAGCGCCGCCACCAGCCGGCGGCTCCGCCAGCCCGTGGGTGTCGAGTTCAGATCGGCCAGCACCACCAACGGCTCGTCCGGCGCGAGCTCCCCCACCGCCTCGATCGCCGCCTCCAGCAACGCGTTGCCCTCCCGCCACCGCGCGGGGGTCCGCGGCGAACTCGGGTGCACCAGCAGCACCACAAACGGCCCGTCCCCGTGCAGCACCCGCACCAGCCGGACCGCCCGAAGCGGGTCGCCCGCGGGGAGGTCCGGGCGGAGCACCAGCGGCACGATCGGCCACTTGCTCAGGATGAGCCTCGTGTGCGTCAGCCGCCACGGGGGCACGTCCCGGTGCGGGAACCGCAACAGCATCTCCGGATCGATCCGGAGCCGCTCGAGCGCAGCCGACGAGACCTCCGTCAGCGCCACCACGTCCGCCCCCGACTCACCAAGCAGCCCGAGCACCGCCTCAGGGGTCGCGCCCCCCGTCCGGGTGTTGCACTGCACCACCCGCACCGCCGACCCCGAAACCCCACCCCCCGGAGCCCTCGCCGCACGGCCGCTCACCAGCCACCAACCGACCGCCAACACCTGCGCGAGCAGGACCACTGCCACGAGCCGGCGCAGCGCCCGGAGCCTCCGCCCGGCCAGCAACGCGGCCGCAACGACCGGGAACACGATCGAGACCGCCACAAAATTCGCGGCCAGCGCACAAACCCACCACCACCCCGCTGCGGGCACGCAAAGGGCCCACAGCACACCCGTCACGCTCAGCGCAACCGCTACACACGCTCTGACTCGATCTCGCGTCCGATGTCCGGCTGTCACTGCGGGCTCCCACGGCTGTCAAGCAATCCGCCCGGTTTGATCGCACCTGCCGGCGGCACGTCCGTGCATCTCAACGTGAACGCGCAAGAGCATACGTCAACGCGCCGCGACGCCACGCCCCCCTCAAGCGGCACCACGATTCACGACGAACAACACCGTGGAGGTCCATCCCCATGGCACGACGTACGACAAGCATCACCCTTACCGCCGCGTTCCTGCTCGCCGCCGCCGGCACGTTCCCGGGCGGCGCTCTCGGCCAGACCCAGAAGCGGGGCAGGGGCGTGCTGAGCGTCACCCCCGAGGTCGCGCGGCAGTCCGACGCCAACAAGGACGACGGAGGCGACGGCTACAGCCGCGGCAGCTCGGAGGGCGGCAGCTACTCCACCGTCTACGACGGCGACATGCTCAGGCTGGTCTCCGACTCCAGCGGCGAGGTGCTCATCGAGCAGCGCGCCAGAGACTTCGCCAAGGCCCGGGTCGACGGCGCCCTCTCCCCCGAGGTCGACGTCGAGATCACCTCGCAGGGCTACAGCATCCACTACTCGTTCACGAACGACACCTCGTCGGCCAAGCCGCTCCCCGACCTCCGCGTCGGGCCGATCCTCCTGGACGAGCGCGTCACCTACCAGGACGTTCGCCACAGTTGCGAGGACGTGCAGACCGAGGCCGACTCGCACCGGACCCCGGGGCACAACTACCCCATCAACATGTACGCGCCGGTCTGGATCGTCCGCGACACCGAGCACGCCGCGGGCGTCAGCCTCGAATACCCGATCATGGACTACAAGCACGACGTGCGCTTCTACCTCAAGTACCACCCGGGCTCGGGCGGCTGGCTCGTCGACATCCGGCTCTCGACCGAGACCGAGGCGCTGCAGTACTCCGCCTCCGTCCCCGCCGGCCAGACGTGGGAGTACACCGTCAACGTCCGCTTCGATGAGCGGAGCGACGAGTGGGTCCGCACGCTCCTGCCCTACCGCGACTACTTCCGCGAGAACTACGGCGGCCTGCAGTACACCCGCGAGGTCACGCCCGTCAACGCCATCGGGCTCTCGCTCGGCGAGGCGATCAGCAACGAGAACCCCTACGGGTTCAGCCGCGAGGACCTCCGGCCCGACGTCCACGGCTACGGCCCGTTCGTGGAGTTCGCGCTCGACCGCAAGGGCTGGCCCGAGGAGATGATCGTGACACCGACCGGCGTGCTCCGCCGCAACGTGCACCTGAACTACCCGTTCCGCTTCACCAGCCAGTGGCTGGCCAACGACAACTTCGAGACCGCGCTCGACCCGCAGATCGGCTTCCCGCGCATCGTCAACGAGGGCCGCAAGCTCGGCTTCTGGTGGGGACGCTCGGCCCAGGTCTCTTACGCATGGGACGACGGTGTCGGCGAAGAGCTCGACCCCTCCTACTCGCGCCACCGGAACGAGGCGTTCAAGGAGCTCGATCTGGCCATCCAGGCCGGGGCCACCACCATCGGCCTCGACACCTTCGGCTACCGCGCCATCCCCACGTGGGAAGCCTCGCCGTGGCTCGACACCATGCGCCAGCGCTACCCGGGCGTGAAGTTCGTCCTCGAGCCCATGCCCGCCGACATCATGCACCGCCAGGCCGCCGGCTGGCTCCGCGGCTTCAACGACGGCGACCCCGTCGACAGCCTCGAAGAACTCAACTTCATCAAGGGCCCGCACATCCTCGCCGACTTCCTGCTCCCCGGGCACGAGACGTGGGCCGCGTGGCGCTACAAGGGCCACCGCAAGTACCTCGACATCACCCCGACCCAGGAGATGGTCGACGACGACGTCGAACGCTTCGCCCAGTGGGGCTACCGCCCGATGTTCTACACCGACTTTGACCTCACCGTGCCCGGCCGCGCCGCCGAGAGCTGGAACTACACCATCCCCGACGACATCCGGCTGCCCCCCGACGGGATCAACACCGACTTCGCGCTCGACATGGGGGGCGGCGGTGACAGCAACGGCCCCTCCGGCGGCAACTCCTCCTCGGGCCAGGGCGTGAAGGTCGGCGCGAAGCGCGTCACCAGGTCCGGCGCACTCGCCTCCGGCATCGCCGGCCGCTCGGGCTCGCGCAAGACCCCCGTCGTCGGGGTCTCGGCCAAGGAAGCCGCCGAAGCGCTCGCCCGCGCCAAGCAGCACCTCAAGCCGACCAAGTCCGACGACTAGCAGACACCCCGCACCACGCGGCGAGCACGGAGGACCTTCTTCACCCACGCCCGGGGCCCTAACGGCCTCGGGCGTGCTTTCATGCGCCCATCGACGCCCACTGCCGAGACAGACCCTCCAGCCGGTCCATCGTCGGGGCGTACGCCAGCTCCTCCCTGACCCGGGTCAGATCGGCCCACGTCCGCTCGACGTCTCCCGGCGGCGGATCGCTGCGCTCGATCCGAGGCGTCCTGCCCGTCACCTCGCCGATCTGCTCGATCAGCGTGTCCAGCCGCACCGGCCGGTCGCTCCCCAGGTTCCAGATCCGGTAGCCGAACGAATCGATCCGGTCGTGCGCCGCGAGCACCCCGGCGACGATGTCGTCGATGTAGGTGTAGTCGCGGCTCATCGACCCGTCGCCGTACATCGTGATCGGCTTGCCGTCGCGGATCAGCCGCATGAACTTCGCGATCGCCAGGTCCGGCCGCTGCCCCGGCCCGTAGACCGTGAAGAACCGCAGACACGCCGTCGGCATCCCCGTCAGGTGCTGGTGCGCCGAGGCGATCATCTCGCAGCTGCGTTTGGTCGAGGCGTACGGGCTGATCGGCCGGTCCACCCGGTCGTCCTCGGAGAAGGGCGTCTTCTCGTTGTTGCCGTAGACCGAACTGCTCGACGCCATCACCAGCCGCCGACACCCCGAACGCTCCGCCGCACGCTGCACACTCGCGGTGCCCAGCACGTTCACTCTGGCATAGCCGACCGGATCGGCGACGCTGGGGCGCACGCCCGCCCGCGCAGCCAGGTGGATCACGCCGGTCGGCCGCACGCGCGCGCACAGCGCTTCGAGCGCCGCCTCGTCGCAGATATCCAGCTCGGCACACTCGAACGCGGGCGACACGGTGCGCACCCTCGCGAGGTTCGCCTCCTTGATCGACCGGTCGTAGAAGGGATCGAAGTTGTCAACACCCACCACCGAGTCGCCCCGGGCCAGGAGCGCCGCCGCGACATGCGAGCCGATGAACCCGGCCGCGCCCGTCACCACGATCGTCGCCCCGCCGCTGTTCATCCCTGCTCCCATCCCTCGCACGCCTCCTCGCGGCACCCCTCGCCGCGGGAGATGTATATCTCAGGCACAAGCCAAAAACGAAGCAGGGCACCATCAGTTATGACAGTGCCCCGCTGGAGGAGAGAGAGATCGGGGGGATTCTACTGACTTATCGGGTTGGGCGTTGTGAAAATCTTGAAACATTCAATCCGGGCGCACAGAAACGACCGCCCCATTCGCGCAAATGTCCGCAAATGGACACGTCGTTGAGCCGGGTTGTGCGGGCCTCATCGAGCGGGTCGCGCCCTCAAACGCCACGCGAGATCACGCCCCTCTCCCCGTCTCGGGCGCAAAAACCACCGGCGTTCTACAGGGTTTCTCCCCGGTGCCGGGCGGGACAACATACAGGAAGACCCCTACGTAGGTTTACGCGGCCGCGGGAGTTCAGCCGTCGTCTACCGACCCGCGCCGTTCCCGCAGCCATCGCGTAAGTGCCGCCGCACGTTCCTCTTCCGGCAACGCGCCCAGACGCGTGCGAACCTGCTCGGGCAAACGATCCCAAAGCCGTTGAGGAATATCACCCATCGCAAGAACGCGCAGCAAACGATCGACCACCTCGTCGCTCAGGTTGAGCGCGCCGCTCGCCGCCGCCCGCTGACGAGCCGTCTCGTTCGGCGCAGCGTCCGACCCGACCATGGGTGTTTCTGCCTCACGTCGCTCCGCATCTCGCGCCAGCCGCCGCGCCTCAGATTCTGCACGCATTCCGGCCAGATACCCGTCGAGCGACTCGCCGAACACCTCGCGCTGCCCCGGCGTGAGCACCGCCCACACCCGGGTCTGCAGCCCCGCGATCGAGGGTGCCGCGGCCCGCAGCTCCCGGACCAGGGTGCGGACATCCGGCGCCTCCCCGTCCTCGGACATCATCGAAGGCCCGCCCGCGTCGGTCATCGCCGGGGGCTTCTCCGCCTCCGCCATCCCGCGCATCGGTCCGTCAAACTCCAGCCGGAAGCCCTCGCCCGACGCACGCTCCCGCGACCCGCCGGCCGGCGCGCGACGCTGGCCGAACACACCGCCGCTCTTCTCGAGCCGGTCGAGCATCTCGACTGTTCTCGACACGCTTCGCAGCTCGCCCAGGGCGCGGCCGCGCTCCCGCTGCGGCAGCTCCGCCACCATCTCGCGGATCGACGCACCGTGCGTCTCGACAAACACCGCAAGCTCCGCCCCGTATCGCCGCACCTCCTCGCGGATCTCCGCCGACTGCTCCGGGGTCAGCCGCAGCTCCGCCGCCGTCTCCTCGGCGTTGAGCTCGCGGAGCCCCTGCAGGAACGGCTGCAACGGCACTTGCTGCGCCGCCCCGAACGCCCGCGCCGTCTCGCTCGGCACATACTCCTCTCGCACCCCAGGCAGCTCGCGGCTCTCGACCTTGGGCCCCGCCAGCGGCGCGTCCTCGCTCTGCGCCGCAGCCACCCCGACCGGCCACACACACCACGCCAGCCCGATCGCCCCCACCACGAGCCCCGCACCCCGTCCCCGCCCGGCGTTGCCCGTCTTGCCTGTGCTGCCTGTCATACCCATGGTCGATGCCTCCGGTGGTCCACACGGCCAAACGGTAGCGGATGCCGCCCTATTGCCCGCTCCCTACCATCCCGTTCACCGCCATCGGCCGCCCACACCGGCCCCCAACGGAGCTCGCTGACCGTGCCAACCACCAAGGACACTATCCGCCACGCCCTCGCCGACCTCCGCCCGGCCGGTCTGGACACCCCCCTCGGCGAGGGCCTCGAGTGGGTTGCCGAGTGCGACGGCTTCGTGAGCCTCAAGCTCCACACCCCGTCGCTGGCCACCCCCGACACCCGCGCCGCCGCCGCACGAGCCGCCCGGGACGCCGTCGCCGCCGCCCTGGCCGGCACCGACGCCCCGCCCATCCGCTCGCTGATCGTCGAATTCGTCGACCACGCCGGGACCGTGCTCCAGACCGAGCGCCTCGGCCCGAGCGGCGCCGCCCCGAAGGCGGGTGCCGCCAAGACCCCACCCCGCGCCCCCGCCGCGCCGACGCAGGCCCCCGGCCACCGCCCCATCGGCGGCCTCGCCGACACCAGCGGCGACGACACGCCGGCCGCGAACCCTCTCGACTCCATCAAGCACGTCATCGCGGTCGGCGCGGGCAAGGGCGGCGTCGGCAAGTCCACCGTCGCGGTAAACCTCGCCGTCGGCCTCGCCAGGCAGGGCCACGCCGTCGGCCTGCTCGACGGCGACATCTACGGCCCGTCGCTGCCGACCATGCTCGCCCTCGACGCGCTCGAGCAGACCGTCGTCGCCGGCAAGCTGCAGCCGCACGCCGTCCACGGCATCAAGGCCATCACCATCGGCAAGCTTGTCGAGCCCGACAAGCCGCTGATCTGGCGCGGGCCCATGGCCCACGGCGCGTTCAAGCAGCTCGTCGAGCAGGCCTCGTGGGGCGAGCTCGACTACCTCATCATCGACCTGCCGCCCGGCACCGGCGATGTCTGCCTGACGATGGCCCAGACGCTCAAGCTCACAGGCGCCGTCCTCGTCTGCACGCCGCAGAAGGTCGCCCAGGACGACGCCGTCCGCGCCGCCCGCATGTTCCAGCAGCTCAAGATCGACATCCTGGGCGTGGTCGAGAACATGAGCTTCTTCATCGGTGATGACGGCAAGGAGTACGACATCTTCGGCCGCGGCGGGGCCGAGATCATGGCCCAGCGCATGGGCCTGCCCTTCCTCGGCAGCATCCCCATCAACACCGCCCTCCGAGCCAACTCCGACTCCGGCAACCCGAGCGACAACTTCAACCCCGCCACCGCCGGCGGCGACGCCCTGCCGCAGGCGCTGCAATCGCTCGCCACCACGCTCGAAGGCCAGGTCGCCCTCGCCTCGCTCCGCCAGGGCAAGAGCAAGCCGACGCTGAGCATCAGCTAACCGCGCTTTGCTGCCGCGTCATCCTGGCCCCTGAAGAAACGCCGACGCGCTCTGCGACAGACGTTGCTCTACCGAGCCGAACGGCCTCAACAACCGACGTTTGCGTGGCAAGAACTCGAAGAGCTCGGTGTCCGCGATCGATTCCGGCCACATGACTCGGCTTGCAAAGGTCGTCGATCGCGCGAGAGACACGAAGAAATCGCTCCCCATCGAAACACACAGTTCACCCATGAACGCCACGAAGTTCGGCACATAAACCGAACCCTCAACCCAACCACCACAGTCGGTTACGAGGCAGAGGAACCAGTCGTCTGCGTAGGGACCGTTCTCGTTCGTGCACTCACCGATGATCCGCACGGAGTTGAGCGAGATACTCCACTGGCAACGTGCGCCATCGGAATAGCGTACCTCGCCGTCTAGGATCTCAAATCCAATTGGAGATTCGGGCGCTTTCACATTCACACCGACAATACAAGTCGGTCGAGCCTCAGGCAGGGTGGCACCGACCTCGTGCCACCGACCTCCGCTTTGAGAGGTCGGTGCTTCTGTGCCTGATCAGTCGAACCATCACTTGAACCCCTCCCATCCCGCCCACGCGGCGGGATCCCTCGGCGGCGGGTCGCACGGGAACTCCCCCTCCCGACGCCCCATCCACCAGCGCACGCTCGACCACCGCCAATCCTCCGGCCGCTCGACCAGCTCCCGCTCCAGCGGGTTGCGATGAATATACCGCACCTCCTTCCGGAACTCGTGCTCATCGCGCACATTCCGATCGAACCCGCCGCCCTTCTGCCAATACCGCGGCCGCCCGTGCCCGTCGGTGATCCGGGCCAGGACGGGGGCGTCGATCTCGCGCCAGCGGGCGATGACGCGCATCGACACCGACAGCTTGAGCGACTTGAGCGCCGGCGCGAAGTCGCCGTGCTCGGGCGGGCGGAGCAGCAGGTGGATGTGCTCGGGCATCAGCACCCACGCGAAGATCTCGAGCGAGAACTTGGCCCGGGCGCGGGCCATCGCCTCCACGAAGATCAGACATATCGCGGGGTTGCGGAGCAGTGGCAGACGCCGCTGGCAGGAGCAGGTGATGAAGCGAACACCGCGGGGAACCTCGCGGCGTTGCATGCGCTTGCGATGGGGAGGCGGGAGCGCCACGTCTGGCAGTCTACCGCTCGGGGTCAGCGCGGGCACCGACCTCTCAGAGCAGAGGTCGGTGGCACGAGTTCGGTGCCACCTGCCGGATTGAATTGCACCACCCAAACTCATCGGATCCATACACAGTTCTTGAGATGACACAAACGGGCCACCGACGCAACGGCAATAGGCGCACGAATCATCCTTCGCCTTGGCAGGGCATGTCAGCCCCGGATCGCCGCATCTACGACAAGGAACGGACGCTATACTGGCAACAACAATGGCACAGCGGACGCTTCAATGGCCTGCTAGAGAGGCCTTAGTTAGTATTAGCTAATATATATGAATAGTGACAAAGTACATATTATTGCTTCTCAGATTAAATTGTCGCGGCGCGGTCAAGTACTCTCAAGCAAAGAAGCCTCTTTGCTTACCGAGCGGTTTGGTAGCCGCATCGCAAACTGGTATATCGAGCTTTTACAACGAGTTCCGCTGGCCGGAGGCGAGTTTCGGCTGACCATTGACGATACCGACCCACACCCCATCGATCTTGTATGGCTTACTGCATCAGAAATGCGGGAAGAATCAGAAGATCTTCTTCCAGGCAACTGCATAGCTCACCTGGGCTATATGCCAGTTGCTGGATGCGCAACTGGCAGCGGTGATCCGTTCTTTGTGGACTTTACAGAACATGCAGATCCCCCGCTGATTCAAGTGTTTCATGATATGGTACCAGACAACTGTGATGCGCTCGAAGAGCACATGTACCGGGAGTGTGCGCCCACGCTATCGACTGCACTAATGTCATTGAATCCTGCTGATTAGCGCGTAAATCACGAACAGATGGCCACTGCACTTCTTGCGCAAGCAGAGGCATGGCAAAGCCAGCGCAAATAGCAGGCGGCAGGGTGGCACCAACCTCGTGCCACCGACCTCTGCTTTGAGAGGTCGGAGCTTCCCTCCCTGTTCTCTCGCACGCTCACTTGAACCCCTCCCATCCCGCCCACGCGGCGGGATCCCTCGGCGGCGGGTCGCACGGGAACTCCCCCTCCCGACGCCCCATCCACCAGCGCACGCTCGACCACCGCCAATCCTCCGGCCGCTCGACCAACTCCCGCTCCACCTAGCTGCGATGAATACACCGTACTTCCTTCCGAAACTCGTGCCGCCGGCCAGGGCAAGAGCCGACCGACGCAGAGCATCATCTACCCGTGGTTCCACTTCGCCGCGATGCGCGGGAACCGCTGCGCCGCCGTCGCCTCGTCGAACGGCTCACCCACGGTCTCGCTGGCCGACCGGTCCCGCGGCAGGTGGTCATAAAGGTCCTCCCCGGTCTGCTGCTCGTAGACATCCGCCGCGACGTAGATCAGCGACTCGAACTCGCACTCCATCATCGGGTCGACCACGGGCAGGTCGGCGAGCGTCTCGGGGTCCTCGATTGCGCGCTCAAACACGTCCTCGCCCTGCCCGATCAGCCACGCGCGGAAGTACTCGAACCCGTCGTCGCCGCACCCGCCGCACATGACGTACGCGGCACACCACAGGTCCCAGCGGTTCGCCCGCTGCAGCTGATCGTCGAGCCAGATCTTGAACTTGACCACCTGCTCCGGCGAGAGCCGGCCCAGCTCGGCGGTGATCGCGCCGAGCTGCCTGTCCTGATCGGTGCCGCCCCGATCGGGAAGCCCCGAGCCCGCCGCACCACCCTGCCCCGCTCGCCGACCCGCGTCGATAACGTTCCAGAATCCCCTGTGCTTGCTCATGCGCAACAGGATACCGCAATCCCGTCGGGGGCCAAAGGTTCACTCGGCCAGCACCAACCGATCCAACCGCAGCACCTCGCCCACGCTCCACGCCTGGAACGGGCAGCCCCGCGGCGTGTGGGGCTCGTCGCCGTCGGCGATCTCCGCGATGTGCCCGAGCCCGTGCTCGGCAACGCTCTCGACCAGCGGCTTGACGAACCGCTCCCGCGCCTCGCGCTTGGCCGAGGCCTTCCCGCCCCGCACACGCACCCACGCCTCGGCGAACGGCCCCATCAGCCACGGCCACGCCGTGCCGTTGTGGTAGGCGCTGTCGCGCTCCAGCGGCCCGCTGCCGTGCTCACCGATATACCGCCCGACATAGCCCGGCTCGCCCGGCCCCAGCGTCCGGAGACCCATCGGCGTGACCAGCTCGCGCTCGCACAGGTCCACGATCGCGCGCGCACGCTTGCGCTCGATGAGCGAGTGCGTCAGCCCGCCGATCGCCAGCAGCTGGTTCGGGCGCAGGCTGCCGTCGGTCTCGCCGTCGGTGTGCCCGACATCGACCACGTCGAACAAGCACCCCTTGTCGGCGTTCCAGAACCGCTCGATAAACGACGCCTCGGCCCGGGCCGCGTGCTTGGCCAGGCGGGGCTCGTCGTTCGACGCGAGCCGCAGCGCGTTGATCCAGAGCGCCTGGATCTCGACCGGCTTGCCGACCCGCGGCGTCATCGCCTTGCCGTCCACCCGGGCGTCCATCCACGTCAGACTCGAGTCGCCCTCGCCGCACGCGAGCAGGCCGTCGGTGTCCATGCGGATGCCCAGCGCCGTCCCCGCGGCATAGGCCTCGAGCGCGCGCACACACGTCCTGCGGATCAGCTTGGCGTCACCGGTCGACAGCTCAAAGCCGGTCGCGCCGACCGCCGCCATCACCCGGGCGTCGTCCGCCATCGCCAGGAAGTCGTGCGCCGCCTGCACATACCAGAGCGCCGCGTCCACGGAATGAAACTCCGGCTCCTCTCCGGCGTCGGGGAAGCGGTTGGGCAGCAGCCCGTCCATCTGCGCCCGCGACCACTCGATGAGGATCTGCCGCGCCGTCTCCATCCGGCCCGTCGCCAGACACAGCCCGCGCATCGCGATGAACGTGTCGCGCCCCCAGTCGGTAAACCACGGGTAGCCCGCGATGATCGTGGACGCGAGCCCGCGCTTGACGAGGTAGGCGTCGGCCGCGCGCGCAAGCCCCGCGGTCGACCACGTCTCCTTGCCGCTCTTGTGCGCGACAGCACGGACCCCGGGCAACGCCTCCCGCCTCGCGGCTTCCCGCTCGCGGAGCGAAGCGATCACCTCCATCGCCCCGCCCGCCGGCAGCGGCCGGTCCGGCGGCGTGTCGGTCGAGAACACCAGCCCCGCCTCGGGCTGCGCACCGGTCATCGAGAACCGGAACTCACCGGGAGACGCGCAGTCCTCGTTGGCGTCGAGCCCCCGCTCCCGCTCCCGGGCATAGAGAAACGACCGGAACCAGTCCGGGTTGGGCTCGTAGGTCCCGCTGAACATCGCCCGCACCCGCGGCGTGCCCCAGTAGGGGTGCCACGTCACCCGGCCCTCACCCACCTCGGCCAGAAAGGAGAACGAACCGTTCTCGCTGTGCAGGTGGTGGTAGCCACGCACCGTCAGCAACGGACGCACCCGCAGCCCCACCTCGCGCCCCTCGGTCAGCACCCGCCACGTCGCGATGCTCGCCGCTCGGCCGTGCGGCACGAACACCTCGTGCCGGATCCGCGTCCGGTCGTCGAGCTTGTAGACCCACGTCGGCCACGGATCGGGCGTGAAGCTCTCGATCCACTTGAACCCCGTGGGGTAGACCACGCCCGGCTCGTAGTTGTGCGCGCAGAGCGGGTACTCCACGCCGCCCGAGTCCGCCCAGACCTCGAGCCCGTTGACCAGGACGAAGCGGTCGGTCGGGGGCGTGCGTGCCGCGAGAAGCAGGGCGTGATACCGACGCGAACGCGCCCCCGAGACCGTGCCCGAGGCAAAGCCCCCGAGCCCGTCGGTTTCCAGCCATTCCGCCTCGCCGCCGAATACTCGTTCCATGGGCCGGTAGCGTAGGGCATCCGCGGCGAGTCATGGCCGCGTCGGGCGATGCGGGCGGGGCCCGCCTCGGGCCGGGGGGGATCGGCGAGGGGAAACCATCACGCTCCACCGTGCCGCGGCACCGCCGGGTCAGTACGTCCCGACCTTCGCCCGTGCCAGCGCCAGGTCGTGGGCCGCGTGATAGGGCCGCCCGAGCTTGCTCCACTCGAAGCTCCAGCTCCGACGCTCCACCTCGTTGCGCACCGCGATCCGCCCGCGACGGTCCAGCAGGCAGAACTCCCACATCCGCCGCGCCAGCAGCTCGGAGGCCTCCTCGTCGCTCCGGCCCCGCCGCGGCACGATGTACATCCCCCACTTGTTGTGGTCGGGGAAGTTCTCCGCCACATAGCGCCCGAAGCCCGCCAGGTCGCTGGTGATCGCCGGCACCCCCAGCGCGACGCACTCCAGCGGCGTGTAGCCCCAGGGCTCGTACGCGCTCGGGAACAGGCCCAGATGGCACCCTCGCACAAACTGCTCGTACTCGATGCCCCACAGCGGGTTGGTCGTCGAGATGAAGTCCGGGTGATAGACGACCTTCACCCGGTCCTCAGGCCCGTTGACCAGCCCCAGCCGCCGGATCGTCCGGATCACCTCGTCGGTGTCCTCGTCCTCCAGCGTGTGCGTCACCACCGGGGGCAGGCGACCCGTGTGCAGCGCCGCCTGCGTGCGCCGAAGCCGCAGCCGCCAGTAGTCCTTGACCAGATCGTCCAGCACCACCCGCTCGCCCGAAGCGCTCTTGCGGAACAGCTCCTCACGCAGGCTCTCGGTGATCTGGCGGCACACCTCGTGCAGCTCGGCCAGCACGCCCCGACCCTCGAGGGCCTCCGGACGCAGGTGCCGGTGCGGGCGACGCGTCACGATGAAGAGCACCACCGTGTGGTCCGACTCCTCCCGCCGCAGCCGCTCGTTGAGCCGGGCGCACCCCTCCAGGCACAGATCAAACCCCTTGTTCCGGGGCTCGAACCGGCCGCTGGTGAACATGTACATCGTCTTCTCGAGGTCGAACGAGTAGCTCGGGAAGAAGTGCCCCATGACGAACTCGTGGATCTGCTCCTTGAACTGCGCGTGCAGCGTCTGGAACTCGTGCCCCACGTTGTAGTGCTCGATGTTCAGCCCGTTGGGCAGGATCAGGTCGGGCTTGCGTCCCAGCAGCACCGCGCACTCCTCGGCCGTGATCGGCGAGATCGTCGTAAAGACGTGCGCCCCGTGGGCCGCGGCCCGCTCGTAGTGGTGCTGGGCGAGGATCCCGAACCGCTTGGCCTCGGCCTCGTGGTCGATACTGGGCAGCCGCCCGTAGAAATCGCCCTCGCTCGAGGCGATGTACCGCCCGGTGATCGTCGCGTGGGTGGTAAAGACCACCGCCGCCCCGACCTGCTCGCGACGGATCATCGGGATCGCCAGCCCGCTCATCCACTCGTGGAAGTGCGCGAGCACCCGGCGCTGCGTGCCGCGGCTCTCCCAGACGGGGCACAGGTGCACAAACAACCGGCGCAACGCCTCGGCAAAGCCCACCACACCGTCGACAAGCGGGTCGTCGCCGGGCGACTCGATCCCGTGGTCCTTCCAGATGCCGAATTTGATCTCGTCGATCTTGCTGGCCGAGAAACTGTGCTCCAGCAGCAGCGCCCGGGGCCGCCCCTGCACCAGCCAGCGGCCCGTGTGCGCTTTCACGCCGTCTTTTTCCAGCGCATCGCACACCTGCGCCAGCCAGCCCGTCGGCCGACGCGTGTCGAGCTCCAGATCGCTCCTCTGACCCATGTAGGGCCCGACCATCAGGTACCGGTTCTGCCAGCGCTCGACCATCGTCGGGGCCTTGGACCGCAGCACCTGATAGATGCCGCCCACCGGGTTGCAGACCTCCCACCCGATCTCCACCAGCAGCGACCCGGCCGGGGCGCGGAGCGCATCGACCTGCGGGGCGTGGCTGACCGCGTTGGACACAACTGACATGGGCCTGCAAGCTCCTTCGGTGACGGGACTGATTCTAGGACGAGCCTAGCGAGTACCATGCTCTATCGAAACTCCAACCACCGACACTCCCATGACGCCGCACCAGCCATCGCTCTCCGACGTGGACCTGCACCTCTTCAACGAGGGCACCCACGCGCACCTGGGTCACAAGCTGGGCGCACACGCCTTCCCGGACGGCTCGGCGACACATTTCGCCGTGTGGGCCCCCTCCGCCCAGTCGGTCCACCTCGTCGGCGATTTCAACCACTGGGACATCCACGCCACGCCCATGCACCCGCTCGGCTCCTCGGGCATCTGGGAGTGCTCGATCGACAGCGTGCCGCAGGGCGCCAACTACAAATACGCCATCCGCTCCAACGTCAGCGGGCACGAGGCGATCAAGGCCGACCCGGTCGCCCTCCACGCCGAGACCCCGCCCAAGTCCAGCTCCAAGGTCTGGACCACCAGCCACCAGTGGCAGGACCAGGACTGGATGGCCGACCGCCGCCGCGACGACTGGCGCCGCCGGCCGATGAGCACCTACGAGGTCCACCTCGGCTCGTGGCGGCGCAACCCCGAGCAGGGCGACCGCCCGCTCAGCTACCGCGAGGCCGCCGAGCAGCTCGCCGAATACGTCGGCTGGCTCGGCTTCACCCACGTCGAGCTCATGCCCGTCATGGAGCACCCCTTCGACGGCTCGTGGGGCTACCAGTCCACCGGCTACTTCGCCCCCACCAGCCGCTTCGGCTCGCCGGACGACTTCATGGCCTTCGTCGACACGCTGCACCAGGCCGGCATCGGCGTCATCCTCGACTGGGTGCCCAGCCACTTCGCCACCGACGGGCACGGCCTCAGCCTCTTCGACGGCACCCACCTCTACGAGCACGCCGACCGCCGCCAGGGCTTCCACCCCGACTGGGGCTCCTTCATCTTCAACTACGGGCGCAACGAGGTCCGCTCCTTCCTCCTCTCCAGCGCCAACCACTGGATCGACACCTTCCACGCCGACGGCCTCCGCGTCGACGCCGTCGCCAGCATGCTCTACCTCGACTACTCCCGCAAAGACGGTGAGTGGATCCCCAACGAGCACGGCGGCAAGGAGAACCTCCAAGCCATCGGCTTCCTCAAACAGCTCAACACCACGCTCTACGGCGAGCACCCCGGCGTCATCACCGTCGCCGAAGAGTCCACCTCCTTCGCCGGCGTCTCCAAGCCCGTCTACGACGGCGGCCTCGGCTTCGGCTTCAAGTGGGACATGGGCTGGATGAACGACACCCTCCGCTACTTCCGGCGCGACCCCTCCCACCGCAAGTGGCACCACGACGAGCTGACCTTCCGAGGCCTCTACGCCTTCAGCGAGAACTTCGTCCTGCCCCTCAGCCACGACGAGGTCGTCCACGGCAAGGGCTCGCTGCTCGACCAGATGCCCGGCGACGACTGGCAGAAGTTCGCCAACCTCCGCCTGCTGCTGGCCTACCAGTGGTGCTGCCCCGGCAAGAAGCTCCTCTTCATGGGGTGCGAGTTCGCCCAGCGGGCCGAGTGGAACGCCAACCAGAGCCTCGACTGGCACCTCACCGCCTACGCCCCGCACTCGGGGATGCAGGAACTCGTCCGCGCGCTCAACAGGATCCACCGCGAGCACGCCGCGATGCACCAGCTCGACTGCGACCCCCGCGGCTTCGAGTGGCTCCACTGCGACGACGCCGACAACTCGGTCCTGGCCTTCTTCCGCCACGCCGACGACGGCTCGCCGCCCGTCCTCTGCATCTTCAACTTCACCCCCGTCCCCCGAGACAACTACCGCGTCGGCGTCTCCAGCGGCACGCGCTGGACCAAAATCCTCGACACCGACGACGACGATTTCGGCGGCTCCGGCTACGGCTGGCAGGATTCCTCCCACGCCGACGCCATCCCCATGCACGGCAGGTCCCGATCCATCGCCGTCACCCTGCCGCCGCTGGGCGCGATCGTCCTCAAAGCCGACTGACCACCCCCGCGCCACGGGCCCGGCACCGGGTGCCGCGGGTCACGCACCGGGTGCCACGGGTCAGACGCTGCTTTGAGCGGCTGCCCCGTGTCTCGGGCGTCCCCACACCGGCCACATCTGGCCGGACGACCAGAATCCAACACGACGCCAGCAACGAATCCTTACGGGGGTCACACCCGCCCCAGCTATACTCCCAGCGAGAGATCACCGCCCCGCAGGGGCCACACCCACAAGGAGGGAACGCACATGCGCACCATCACGACCATTGCTATCGCCGGCCTCTCCGCCACCGCCGCACACGCACAGTTCCAGTTCTTCAGCTCCGCCGACGCCGTGCTCTACCGCGGCACCGACGGCGGCCTCACCGACACCTTCAACGGTGCCGACGAGATCCGCGGCATGAGCATCCTCGAGAACGGCGTCAGCATCAACGGCGCGTCCTTCGGCGACGTCATCGCCGTCAGCAGCCCCCAGGGCCAGAACGACGCCCAGGAGGTCTACCGCGTTGACAACGCCTTCAGCGGCACGCCCAGCCTCGTGCAGATCGGCGTCACCAGCAACCCCGTCTCCGATATCGCCTTCGCCAACGGACGCATCTTCGGCGTCGACAACTCCGGCCCCGCCGGCACCATCCTCGTCCGCGAGTTCGACACCAACTTCAACGAGATCAACACCTTTAACACCGGCATCAACATCGTTGACCGCGGTGCCGGCGGCCTCGCCTACGACCCCGCCAACGACATCTTCTACGTCACCGATCCCGACTCCGACCAGCTCTGGTCCTACAGCCTCGGCGGCAGCGCCACCCTCCTCGGCAACGCCGGGTTCGACGTCGGCCAGAACGACCTGGCGATGTTCAACGGCAAGCTCTACGCCGCCATCGCCGAGCTCGGCCGCGGCACATACAACATCGGCGAGTTCAACACCACCGACGGCTCGTTCTTCAACCTCGTCACCGTCGGCGCCTACCCCGGCGGCTCCATCGGCGCGGTCGTCATCCCCGCGACCCCGACACTGGCCCTCCTCGGCCTCGGCGGCATGGCCGCGATCCGTCGCCGCCGCTGATCGAATCGACAGCAACTGATCCAGCATCACACGCGCCGGCCCGGGTCACCCGGGCCGGCGTTGTATTTCCAGCATGGTGTTTCAAGCGACTGAGCCCACCCCTACGCCAACTCCGCGTTCACCACACAACCGGGCTCGTCCTGCCCCTCGATCAGCGCATCAATCGTCATCCACGACACACAGTCGCGGCTCGTCGCGTCGCACGGATACTCAAACCCGATCGCCACCCGGCCCCGGGCGATGTCCGGATCGATCTGCGCGATCTCCTCCGCGCTCATCGGCGGCGTGTCCACACCCTCCAGCGTCTGCTGCTCCTCCGCCCACGAGTCTCGATAGACCGCAAACCACTCGTCCGACCCCGGCGCCCGCACCGCGAGGATCGCGAGGCCCTCATCGCCCAGCACCGCGCCGATCTCAAGATCGGCGTGCCCGTCGATCACGACCTCGAACACAGTCATCGTCGGCTCGTTGTGGCCGCAGAACCTGCCCTCCAGCAACGCGCTCGCCACCAGCGAGTCCGGCCCCGCCTCGACCGCCCGGCCCTCGAGATACGTCGGCGGCGGCGCACCCTTGATCTGCCGCTTCGGATCGTACATGCGGGACAGCGGCCCCTGCACGGAAGGATGAAGGAACCGATGGTCGCCCAGGACAAAGCCCGCCTCGCTCATGCCTGCCTCACTCATGATGTGTGTCTCCTGTTCCCGATCGCGCGCGAGTATACCGGGGCGCGTTTTTCGGTCAACGCGCACGCCGGCGCGAGGGTTCTCCCTACTCTTGACGCATGACCGCCCCGTCCAAGCCAGAACAGACCCACAAGATCCAGCCGCCCCGCGGCACGCGCGACCTCTACCCCGCCGAGGCCGCACGCAGACGATGGCTCACCGAACGCTGGCGCGAGGTCTCCGTCCGGCACGGCTTCGAAGAAGTCGACGGCCCCACCTTCGAGGCCTCCGACCTCTACGCGGTCAAGAGCGGCGACGGCATCCTCGGCGAACTCTTCCAGGCCTTCAGCGGCAAGAGCCCCGACGAGGTCGAGCAGGTGAGGGAAACCGGTCGCGCCCCCTACGCCCTCCGCCCCGAGTTCACACCAACGCTCGCCCGCATGTACGCCGCCAAGGCCGCGGGACTGCCCAAGCCGTGCAAGTGGTTCATGGCGGGGCCCTTCTTCCGCGCCGAACGCCCGCAGCGGGGAAGGCTGCGGGAGTTCTTGCAGTGGAACGTGGACTTGATTGGTGGCGAAGTCGGCGGAAATCTCAACGACTACGACGCAGAGGTGATGGCGGTACTCGCTTCTGCTCTTGAGGCAGTCGGCTTGACGCCCGAGGATGTGCGAATCAAAGTCGGATCTCGACGATCTATACAACTCGCCGCCCAGCGATTTGGAGTCCCGAAGGAGTTGTGTGGGGACGAACTGTCGCCCGCCCTATTACAACTGCTCGACGATCGGGCGAAGATTACGCCCGCCGAGTACGAACGCAGAGCAGTCGATCTCGGCCTACCAGAAGACTTCGTCAAGTACTGCCACCCAACGGACCGCGCTGTGGTCCCGATGGACGCTACGTCAGCCCAATTGGCCCATATCTTCGATGTGACCATCGACGAAGGCGAGAAACTCTACTCCGAGTTCCATGAACCAGGGAGTCTGTGCGAGTCCATTCACTCCGCAGGGATTGCACACTGGTGCGAGTTTGACAGCATGATCGTGCGAGGACTTGCGTATTACACAAGTAATGTATTTGAAGCGATCGCCGACGGCGAGCGTGCCGTCGCCGGCGGCGGGCGGTACGACAACCTCATCGAGCTCTTCGGCGGGCCCAAGACCCCCGCGGTCGGCTTTGCGATGGGCGACGTCGTGCTCTCGCTGCTGCTGCAGGACAAGGGCCTGATGCCCAGCGACGACGAGCTGATGGGCCTGGTCGGTCAGCACCCCGACGTCTTCGTGCTCAGCAACGGGGACGAGGCCGCCGACGCGCAGGTCCGCCCCACCGTCGCCGCGCTCCGCCGCGGCAGCGAGTCACTCTCCGGCCTCCACGTCCGCCACTCCTACAAGGCCACCAAAAACGTCGGCAAGCTCCTCAAGGAAGCCGCCCAGCAGGGCGCCCGCTTCGCCGTCATCATCGAGGACGCCGGTTCCTGCTCGGTCAAGGACACCCGCACCAACGAGCAGTGGCCCGACAAGGTCCCCCTCACCGACCTCCACGCCCGCATCGCCGCAGCGATGTAACCCGAGCGCCTGATGGAGCGCCGATAGAGCCCCTCGCGCGAGCGAGGGGACAACGCCGCGCACCGCAGACCACGACCTCCACCTCTCGCCCCACCGACCCCTCGCTCGCGCGAGGGGCTCTACGCGCCGTGCTCTGACTCACCTGCCCCTACCGCCCCGTCGCCCGCCGCCCGTGCAACACCGGCATCTCCCGCAGATACTCCATCGCCGGCGGGCAGTCTTCCTCGCCGAAGTGCTCGTAGTCGCCGTCGTAGCAGATCTCGCCCTTGTGCAGCATCACGATCCGCGGGCTGAGCCGGCGCAGCAACTCCTTGTCGTGCGTCACCAGCACCGTCGTCCGCCGCTCGCCGTTGGCCCGCGCCTTGTTGTGCATGTCCCACACCAGCTCGTGGATGCTGCCGCTGACCACCGGGTCGAGCCCCGTCGTCGGCTCGTCATAAAACAGCACCGCCGGGTCAATCGCGATCGCGCGCGCAATCGCGACCCGCTTGGCCATGCCGCCCGAGAGCTCGTCCCGGTCCTTGTGCAGCACATCGTCCACGTCGAGCGCGCACGCTGCGAGACTCTCCCTGGCCCGCGCCATGATCGCCTTCTCACCCAGCTGCTGGTGCTCGCGCAAGAGCAACGCGATATTCTCGTACACCGACCCGCTGAAGAGCGCATTCCGCTGAAACACCACCGCCCAGTGCATCCGGATCCGCTGCAGCAGGCTCTCTTTGGCGTCGGTGATCTCGGTCAGCGGGGCGCCCTTGCGGCCGTGGTCGGCTGCGAACACCTTGCCGCTGGTGATCTCCAGCAGCCGCAGCACGCAGTCGAGCATCACCGTCTTGCCCGACCCCGACGCCCCCACGATCGCGACCATCTGCCCCCGCTCGATCTCCAGATCCACGTCCTTGAGCACCACGCGGCCGTCAAAAGCCTTCACCAGCTTCTCGGTGCGCAGCTCCACCGCCGGGGCGGCCTGGGTTGAATCGGACGCGGGTGACATGGGCTGCACGATAGCGGCCGCTAACCCCGCGTACCATAAGCCACGCGCAAGGGATGGAGGCCGGCGTGATTTACCTCGACAACAACGCCACCACCCGGCCAACCGACGCGGTCGCGCAGGCCGTCCACGTCGCCACCACCACGCTCTGGGCCAACCCCTCAAGCGTCCACCGGGCCGGGCAGGAGGTCCGCCACGCCCTCGAGCTGGCCCGCAAAGAACTCGCCGCACTCATCGGCGTGCCCGCCAAAGAACTCATCCTCACCGGCAGCGGCACCGAGTCGATCAATCTCGCCGTCCGCGGCGTGCTCGAGTCGCGCCTCAACAAAGCCGGCGGGCATTCCGGCCTGCCGCTCCCCAACATCATCACCACCCGCCTCGAACACACCGCCGTCCGCGACCTCGTCCAACACCTCGAACGTCAGGGCCGCGCCGAGGCCCGCTGGCTCCCGCTCGACTCCCGCGGCATGGCCGATCCGGCCGCCCTCGGCACGCTCATCGACAGCCGCACCGCGCTGGTCAGCGTCCAATGGGCCAACAACGAGACCGGCGCGATCCAGCCCGTCGAGCGCCTCGCCGACATCTGCCGAGAGCGGGGCGTGCCCTTCCACTGCGACGGCACCCAGTGGGTCGGCAAGATGCCCATGCCCGAGGCGCTGCCCTGCGACCTGCTCACCTGCAGCGCCCACAAGTTCCACGGCCCCAAGGGCGTCGGTGCGCTCTGGGTGCGCCGCGGCGTCGGCCTCGTGCCCCAGACCATCGGCACGCAGGAGATGGACCGCCGCGGCGGGACCGAGAGCGTCGCGGCCATCGTCGGTGCCGGCGTGGCTGCGCGAGAGGCCGCGGCGTGCCTGACCGACCCGGCCGCCCGGGCCAGGGTCGCGGCCCTGCGCGACCGCTTCGAGAACTCGATCGTCGAGCGCGTGCCCGGCGCGACGATCAACTGCCACACCTGCCCCCGCCTCTGGAACACCTCCAACATCGCCTTCCCGACGCTCGAAGCCGAGGCCCTGCTGATGCTGCTCTCCGAGCGTGGCGTCGCGGCCTCTGCCGGCGCGGCGTGCTCGTCCGGCTCGCTCGACCCGAGCCCCGTGCTCCTGGCGATGGGCATCCCCGAGCCTCTGGCCCACGGGTCGGTCCGCTTCAGCCTGAGCCGCGAGACCGGCGGGAGCGAAATCAACGACGCGATCGAGACCGTCGTCGCCTGCGCCACCCAGCTCGCCAGATCCTCCGGGTCGATGTAACCCACCCCGGGCCACTTCCCTCGCCAAAGAGCCCCTCGCGCAAGCGAGGGGGCAACTCCGACCCTTAGAGCCCCTCGCGCGAGCGAGGGGCCACGCCGACTCTTAGAGCCCCACGCGCAAGCGAGGGGAACGCCGGTGGTGGCGATCTGGCCGTGCCCGCGTGTCCCCTCGCTCGCGCGAGGGGCTCTACCGCCGCCGCTCTCACGCTCCACGCCCTACCCTTCCCCCACATGAGCAACCAACCAGACCACAATCAGCCCCGTTTCGGCGAGTTCGGTTCCGACGTGCCGGCCCAACAGGTCGCGCCCGAACGTCTGAGCCTGATGGCCCTGTTCTCGACCATCACCGGGGCGCTCACGGTCATCGGCTGCTGCATCCCCGCGGTCGGGCTCGTGCCGCTGCTCCTGGCCATCGGCGGCTTCGTCGGCATCTCCCGCTCGCGCGGCGCGGTCCGCGGCAAGGGTCTGGCGATCGTCGGCGGTGCGCTCGGCATCATCTCCCTGCTCATCTCGTCGGTGCTCTGGATCGGCGCATCCTCCACCGGCGGCAAGATCGGCCCCGTCTACTCGCAGGCCTTCGACGCCGACCCGACGGTGGTCCGGACCGTCCTGACCTCCAACGCCGCGGCGAAGCTCACCGACGAACAGGTCGCCGAGTTCCAGGCCGCCCTGGCCGCCGAGGGCGTGACGAGCCTGACCATCCCCAGCGGCATCCTCAACCTGTTCTCCGGCTACAGCTCGGTGGGCGCGAGCCCCGACGGATTCGACCAGCTCCGCGACCCCTCCGAGGGCATGGTCTACCCCTTCCCGGCCGAGACCAGCGCCGGCTGGCTCTACGTCTACGTGCTGATGGACCCGACGCAGAAGCTCGGCTCGGGGCTGCTCGGCCTCAACGACGCCGCCCTCCGGACCAAGGACGGGCGCGTGATCTGGCTGATCGGCCCGGCCGACGCCCTCTCGGTCGCCCCCGGATCCGGCGGCGACCAAAGCCCCGCCCCCGACCAGACCGATACTGGGTCAGACACACCGGCCGACGGGTCCTCCGGCGAGGATCCCGAAGGCTGATCCGGACGTACAACACCATTGAGCGTGAGCCAAGCGAACCCAAACCCGGAAACGGCGCCGACAGGCGCCCGGGCCGCGGGCCCCGATCCGGTCATCCGGTGCACGAACATCGCCAAGATCTTCGACGGCCGCACCGTCCTTGACGACATCAACCTCGAGATCTATCCCGGCGAGACGATGGTCATCATGGGCGGCTCGGGCTCGGGCAAGTCCACCAGCCTCCGCCTGATGATCGGCTCGATGCGCCCGGACCGGGGCTCGATCGAGATGTTCGGCCAGGACATCTGCGCCCTCAACGAGAGCCAGCTCAACGACGTCCGCAAGCAGTTCGGCATCCTCTTTCAGTCCGGCGCGCTGTTCAACTCGATGACGATCGCCGAGAACGTCGCCCTGCCCCTGCAGGAGCACACGCGGCTCGATCAGGACATCATCGATATCCAGGTCAAGATCAAACTCGAGCTCGTCGGCCTCCGCGAGCACGCCGACCTGCTGCCCAGCCAGATCTCCGGCGGCATGAAGAAGCGTGCCGGCCTGGCCCGCGCCCTGGCCCTCGACCCCAAGGTCCTCTTCTACGACGAGCCCTCCGCCGGGCTCGACCCTGTCACCAGCGCCCAGATCGACCAGCTCATGCTCGCCCTCACCAAGCAGCTCGGCGTCACCAGCGTCGTCGTCACCCACGAGATGGACTCGGCCTTCACCATCGCCGACCGCATGGCCATGCTCGACAAGGGACGCATCCTCAAGGTCGAGACCCGCCAGTGGTACGAGCGCCTCCGCGACATGCCCCTCGAACAGGTCCGCGACCTGCCGGAGGACGAGCAGCTCATCCGCCAGTTCCTCCGGGGCGACGCCGACGGCCCCATCACCGCCCGACGCGACCAGTCCGCCTTCACCGACGATCTCTTCGGTGCCTGAGGCGTTCCGGGCCCGCGGGTCGCGATTCTCCGGCAGCTTTCCCCGACACACGATCAACCCCGGCCACCTCCCGGCCGATAACCGCCGCAGGAGGCCGTATCATGCGGCCGACCAACGGAAGGGCCGGACCACCTCATGAGCGCTCGATACAGCCAGACAGCCAACCTCCTCGCCGGGACGTTCCTGATCGGCGGCGTCATCCTCGCCATGGTGATGAGCTTCATCCTCGCCGACTTCAGCTTCACCCGGAACGCCGAGTACACCGTCAGGTTCAGCATCCGCGACGGCGCCACCGGCCTCTCGCCCGATGCCGCGGTCCGCGTCGGCGGCCAGCAGGTCGGCAAGGTCAAGTCCATCCGCGTCGATCGCGACGCCGACACCGGCGAGTACGCGGTCGATGTGACCATCAAGGTCCGCGCCGATATCGAGCTCTACGAGGACGCCTGGGCCCACCTCGAGGTCCCGCTCCTGGGCACCGGCAGCACGCTGAACATCCCCTACCTCGGCACCGGCGACGGCGTCGACGCCGCGCAGGGCCAGTCCGCACGGCTCGAACCCGGCGAGGTGCTCATCGGCTCGATCGCGCCCCCGGCCTTCCTGGCCAACGCCGGCTTCGGGCCGCAGCAGCGCGAGCAGCTCCAGCGCATGTTCACCGAGACCGAGCGCGCACTCACCGAGTTCGCCGACGCGCTCGAGGAGATCCGGCCCCGCGTGGCCCCGGTCGCCGACGACGCCGCGGCCACCGTCGCCTCGGCCCGCCGCTCGATGGAATCGATCGAGGCCGACCTCGCCGGCTGGCGCGGCAACATCTCCACCACCCTCGACAACGCCGCCTCCACCAGCGAGCAGCTGCCCTCGGTCGTGGACGACGCCAAGATCATCCTCGCCGACAGCCGCGAGATGATCCGCTCGGGCCGCGCCGTCATCGACGACAACCGCCCCCGCATCGACAACATCCTCGCCAACGCCGACGAGGTCGTGGCCGGCATCAACGACGAGTGGCTCCCCCGCGGCACCGAGCTGTTCGGCTCGGCGCAAGAGGGCGTCCAGTCCTACCGCGACACCGCCGACCGCGTCAACTCCCTCATCACCAAGCAGCAGCCCTCGATCGAGCGCACGCTCTCGAACCTCCGCACCATGAGCGACCAGTTCAAGTTCCTCGCCATCGAGGCCCGGAGCCAGCCGTGGCGCCTGCTCCACCGCCCCGACACCAAGGAACTCGAGACCCAGCTGCTCTACGACTCGGCCCGCTCCTACGCCGTCGCCGTCGCCGACCTGCGCGAGGCCAGCGCCTCGATGGAGGCGGTCATCGCCCTCTCCGGCGCGACAGGCCGCGTCGACCTGGAACAGATGCAAGCGATGCGCACCAAACTCCAACAAGCCTTCGAGGGCTACGCCGACGCCGAGTCGGCCCTTCTCGACCGCGTGATCAACGCCAACAAATAAGGTGCCGCCGGTGCCACGCCGCCTGTCCCACATCCTCATCGCGGGCTGTGTCCTGCTCGCAGCCGCCTGCGCCGCACCCGCGCAGGACAACGACACCTCGCCCTGGCGCGACGCGCTCGAACGCGTCGAACGCAACCTCGACGACGTCCTCGACGGGGTGCTCGGGCTTGAAGCTGTGCCCCCGCCACAGACGGGGATCTTCGTCCCGGCCAGCCCCTCGCCGCGTGAGGCCTCGATGCCGCCCGGCGACTGGTCGCCGCTGGCCGCCCGCCAGCCCGTGCCCGCGCGCCTGGTCCTGCTCGTCCACGGCCTCGACGAGGCCGGCGACATCTGGACCGAGCTCGCCCCGGCGCTCGTCCGCGCCGGGCACGACGTCGCGCGGTTTGAATACCCCAACGACCAGCGCATCCACGCGTCGGCCTCGCTCCTGCTCGACCACCTCCGCGCCGCGCGCGCGCAGGGAGTCCGCGAGATCGCCATCGTGGCGCACTCGATGGGCGGGCTGGTCTCCTTCGACGCGCTGACCCGCGAAGACGGCTACGCCGGCGACGTGGTCACCCCGGACGGGCTCCCCCGTGTCACGCGGCTCGTCGCGGTGGGCACGCCGTGGAACGGCTCGTCCTGGGCCCAGCTCCAGGCCGTCGGCGAGATGCACGAACAGATCTCCCGCGTGCTCGCCGCCGGCTCGCGCGACGTGCGGCCGATGCTCCACTACCGGCGCGACGGCTCCGGCCAGGCCGGCGACGACCTCCTCCCGACTTCGGACTTCATCACCGACATCCGCAGCCGCCCGTGGCCCGCCCACCTCCCGCTGACCATCATCGCCGGGCGCATCACCAACCCCGACCCTGCCACCTACGAGAGCCTCGCCGAATCGACCATCCTGCGCGAGCTGCTCGGCCCCGAAGACCTCGAGGCCTTCGTCGCCGACCTCCGCGCCGCCAGCGAGGACCTCGGCGACGGGGTGGTCTCGCTCAACTCGGCCTTCGCCCGCGAGACCGAGGACAAGCACGTCTTCGCCGTCAACCACCGCGCCCTGCTGCACGACTCGCCGATCGACTTCCTCACCGGCCGGGCCGCCGCCGGGCCGCCGGCGATCCCGATCATCCTCGAACGCCTCGAGTCCGACGCGGAGGGCCGAGACCCAGCCGATCCGCCCGCCTCCGACCCGCCCGAACAGGACGAATAGCCCGCCGCGGCCAAAGGCCCGCACAACAGGACTCCCCCGCGGCCCCCGATTCTGTTAGGCTTCTGCCATGGCCCAGCGCCGCCACCACTACGAGCAGGCCTTCGAGGCCTACGTCCGCCAGGAACGCATCCCCTACGTCGCGGTCAACGAGGCAAGGAAAGCCCTGCTGCCGGCCTCAACGCCCCTGCGGTTCGACGCGGGCGCGGACGCCGAGACGCTCAAGAGCTTCGACTTCGTCGTCTACGGCCGCGGCCTGAACCTCCTCACCGAGATCAAGGGCCGACGCCTCGCCCCCCGCTCCAAAGGCCGCCCCGCCAGCCCGCCCTCCGCCCGCCCCGTCACCACCCGACGGCTGGAGTCCTGGGTCAACGCCGACGATGTCCGGTCCATGCTCCACTGGCAGGAGCTCTTCGGCCCGGAGTTCCGGGCTGTGTTCGTCTTCCTCTACTGGTGCGACGAGCTGCCCGCCGACGGCCTGTTCGAGGAGATCATCGAGTGCCGCGGGCGCTGGTACGCCCTCCGGGCCGTCGCGGTCGACGAGTACGCCCGCGCCATGCGCGTCCGCAGCCCGCGCTGGGGCACCGTCCACGTCGACAACGCCACCTTCCAACGCATCAGCCACCCCTTCCGGGGTGCCCTGTCTTCATCCTCCGGGCCCCTGGGCCAGAGTGCGGGAGGCGTCGGCCTGCCCGCCCCCGTGCTGGAACCGCTCGGGCTCTAGACGCGGATCATCCGCACAGGCCGGCCCAAAGCCGGCCCGAACGGGCCGGGAGTTAGCCCGGGAGTTGGCCCGGGAAGTGGGCCGGAGTTGGCCCTGAATCGGCCTCGAGCCGGCCGATGCCGCTCCCGCCTTTCCCCCGCCGGCCTTTACCCCCCGCCCCGCCGCCTGTAGCATCCACCACTATGAACCACCGCGCCCGACTGCTGATCCCGCTGCTCCTGGCCCTGGCGACCCTGATCGCCCTGCCCGCCATCACCTCCGCGCAGGATTCCCGCCCCAAGGCCCCCGTGCCCAGCAAGACCGGCTCGCCGCCCAAGGTCCGCAACATGCTGCTGCTGGTGGTCATCCTCGGCGTCGGTCTCGGCGTGCAGGCGATCCCGACCAAGCGCGGCCACAACGACTGATCCGGACCACACCCGCTCGCCGCTCGAGGACCCAACCTCGCAGCGAGCCCTTCGGAGGACACCCCATGGCCCCCAGACGCCGCTGGCTCGTCGCGACCAACCTCGCCCTCGCCGCCGGCATCGCCGTCGCCGCCGCCAGCCTCCCGGCCAGCGGGAACCAGTCCGCCAGCCGCGCGCGCGGGCAGTACACCATGGTCGCCGGAGACATCCGCGCCGGCGGTGACGCCAGCGGCATCTACATCATCGACTCGGTGAACGAAGAAATGGTCGTCGTCCGCTGGGACGACAACCGCGGCACGCTCGCCGGGATCGACTACCGGAGCCTCTCGACCGACACCGCCCGCAGGCCCGGACGGTAATCACCATGCAAACCACAAACACCACACCGATCGACGCCGCGACCGCACCCCGCCACACCGGCGAGACCGCCCTGACCGCCCTGGCCCTCGGCCTGGCGATGCTGCTCGGAGCCCTGCTCTGGGGCGCGCTCAACCAGCCGGCCCGGGCGGAGATGGTCTCCGACACCGGCCACCTCGTCGCCATGACCGCGCAGGGCGACAACGAAGAGGTCCTGCTCATGCTCGACAACCGGGCCGAGCAGCTCATGCTCTACAAGGTCACCCAGAACAGCACCCTCGAGCTCCTGCAGAGCCTCGACCTGACCGAACTCTTCCAGTCTGCCCGCGCCCGGCGCCTCGGCAGCGAATAGTCTCTCCCGAGCCGGGTGCCCGAGGCCCGCACGCATCACGACCCCTCCGCCGCCGCCGGGCCGACGGAGGGTTACCCCCCTTGCCCGGTGCCAACCTGTCTTCTCCGGCGCTCCGCACCGTGCGGGTGCGCCAAGTCTGTGCGTGCGGAGTCTGTCCATGTCGATTACCCCCCTGCCTCAGTTCGAGGCCGATCTCCAGGAATACCGCGACCAGATCGCCCAGCAGGAGGCCGCCGACGCCGCCGAGCAGAAAACGCTCGTCGTCAAGTTCGGCGCCATGAAGCTGATCGGCGAGTACCGCTACGACGGCAAGGTCAAGCCCGGGTGCGGCTCCAAGGTCGTCTGCCGCACCCACCGCGGCACCGAGCTGGGCGAGCTGCTCACCGTCACCTGCAAAAACGGCGCATGCTCCAAGAGCATCACCCGCCAGGAGATGCTCCAGTACATCGACGCCTCCGGCGGCCGCGACTACCCGTTCTTCACCAAGGGCAAGGTCCTCCGCATCGCCACCATGGAAGACCTGCACGCCCAGGAGGGGCTCGAGCAGTCCCGCCACGAGCTGGTGCGAAGGGCCCGCGACGCCGTCGCCGCGGCCGGCTCCTCCATCCGCATCGTCGACGCCGAGCCCATCCTCGGCGGCGAGCTGATGACCTACTACTTCCTCTCCGAAGAACGCGTCGACGCCCGCGACGCCCACCGCGCGCTCAACGCCCTGCACCCCGGCCGCGTCGATCTCCGCCAGGTCGGGGCACGCGACGAGGCCCGCCTCACCGCCGACTACGAGCGCTGCGGCCAGCACTGCTGCTGCAAGAACTTCCTCAAGGTGCTCAAGCCCGTCTCCATGCGCTCGGCCAAGGTGCAGAAGGCCACGCTCGAGCCTCTGAAGATCTCCGGCCGGTGCGGGCGCCTGATGTGCTGCCTCCGCTACGAGGACGAGACCTACGAGGAACTCCGCAAGCGTCTGCCCCACCGCAAGAGCCGCGTGGGCACGCCGCACGGCGACGGGATGGTGCTCAGCAGCCAGATCCTCACCCAGCTCGTGCTGGTGCGGCTCGACATCGGGGAGGACGCCGCGATCCCGGTCGAGGAGCTGACCGCGCCGATCTCCAAGACCCAGCCCCCGCCGCCCGAGCCGGGCACACGCTTCCGGCGCGAGAGCCGCCCGCCAACCGCCAAGCCGCGCCGCGAGCGGAGCGCAGACAGGCCGTCCGACCGCCCGGAGGGACGGTCCGGTCGGCGCGACGAGACCGCCGCCCCCACCGACCAGCCCACCACCAAGAAGAAGCGGCGGCGGCGCAAGAAGAAGAAGCCCGAGGGCGCCGGCGGCCCCGAGACCCAGAGCGCCGGCGACAACCGGCCGCCGAAGGGCTCCGGGGGCGATCGACCCGCCGACACCCGGTCCGGCGACGGTCCGCCGTCCGAGAACGCCGGCCAGGGCCCCCAGGGCAAGAAGAAGCGCCGCAGACGCCGGCGCAAAAAGCCCGGCGGCGGCGAGGGCGGCTCGGGGCCCAACAACGCCGGGGGTGGCGGCCCGCGCCCCTCCGGCGGCGGCTCCTCCGACTAACACCCGCGAACCCACGCCCCGCCGAGGCGGTATGGTCTGCGCATGGCAGACACCCCATCCACGCGCGCACATCCCTCCGGGCACGCCATCAAGGAGACCATCAGCTCGCTGATCGTCGCCTTCATCTTCGCCTTCGTCTTCCGCGGCTTCGTCGTCGAGGCGTTCGTCATCCCCACCGGGTCGATGGCCCCCACGCTCCTGGGCAAGCACATGCGCTTCCAGAGCCCCGAGTCCGGCGAGATCTGGACCGTCAACCCCTGGGACAACAACGCCGGCAACCCGCTGCCCGTGCAGGGCACACAGTCCACCATCACCGCGACCGACCCGATGACGCGCGCGCAGATCGGCGCCGAGCTGCCCGCCGACATGGGCCGCAAGGTCACGACGCTCTCCGGCGACCGCATCTTCGTCCTCAAATATCTCTACTCGATCTACGACCCCGCGCGCTTCGACGTGGTGGTCTTCAAGTACCCCGGCCCGACCGCCTCGCCGGTCACCGCCGGGCAGCAGGAGAACTACATCAAGCGGCTGGTCGGTCTGCCGGGTGAAGAGATCGCGCTGGTCGACGGCGACGTCTTCACGCGCAAGGCCGAGGGTGCCGCGGGATCGCTGACGAGGTCTGACTGGTCGGCCCCCAACTGGACCATCGCCCGCAAGTCCGAGCGCGTGCAGCGCGAGCTGTGGCAGCCCGTGTTCGACTCGAGCTACGCCCCGCTCAACCCCGACCGCAACCTCCGCACCTGGTTCGAGAGCCCCTGGCGCGGCTTCGCCCCGGACGGCTCGACCGACACCGCGTGGACGATCGACGCGCAGACCAGCTACTCCCACAGCAGCGCAAGCCCCACCACGCTCTCGTGGGACAGCGACGCCCGCCCGATCACCGACGAGTACTACTACAACGAGGTCGCCGAGGGCGACTACCGCAACGCCAAGTCCGCCTACGCCGTCTCCGATATCCGCCTGGCGATGGGCGTCGAGCCCGAGCAGGACGGTCTCAAGCTCGCAGCCGTGCTCGAGGCCCGGGGCCACGAGTTCCGCGCCCAGATCGAGGGCGACCGCGTCGTCCTCCGCATGAGACCCCTCGCCGCGGACGGCACGCCCGGTGAATGGCGCACGCTCGAAGAGACCACCACCACACGCACCCTCAAGACCGGCAAGGTCACCAACGTCGAGTTCTGGCACGTCGATCAGTCCGTGCAGGTCTGGATCGAGGGCAAGCGCGTCGCCTACGCCCCGTACGACTGGTCGCCGGCGCTGCGCATCGAGCACACGCTCGACCAGCCCGCCGACGATCTGCTCCGCGCCGTCCGCGTCTCCAACCCGCTGGCCGACGAGTCGATGTACCCCCAGCCCCGCGTCCGGTGGGAGCTCGAAGGCTCGCCGGTCACGCTCCACCGCGTCCGCCTCGACCGCGACCTCTTCTACCGGCCCGGCGTCTACAACCCCGGCTTCGCCCGCGACGGGCAGCCCTCGCTCGGCACGCACCCCTCGCAGCCGAACATCCTCGGCCCGGACCAGTTCTTCGTCTGCGGCGACAACAGCCCCAACAGCCTCGACGGCCGCCTCTGGGACACCCCGGACGCCTGGGTCAGAGAACAGATCGACCCCACCATCGGCGTGGTCCCCCGCGACCTGCTCATCGGCAAGGCCTTCTTCGTCTACTTCCCCAGCTTCCACAAAGACAAGAAGGTGCCGGTGCCCGATGTTGGTCGGATGCGCTTCATCTGGTAGACGCGGAGAACACCACGCGAAAGCCCCCATGGTCCGTCGCTCACTCCCGGTCGCGATCCTCCTCCTCTCCGCGGCTTGCGGTGCCCTGTGGATCACCTCGATGTTCGAGACCGTGCAGTGGAGCAACGGCAGCCGCTACCTCGTCCACGTCGAGACCGGTGCCGCGGTCTTCGCGCACGACCGCTGGAGCCCCGGCTCGCGGCCCGTCGGGCTGGCCTTCTGGAGAGCCAACGCCCACGGCTCGATCGAGAACTACTTCCTCTACCTCCAGCCGAGCCTCCACACCGAATCGGGCACCCTCTGGATCAACCTGCCGCCCTGGCTGCCGATGGCCGGGCTGATCGTGCCGCTGGTCTGGATCGAGTTCAGGCCGTGGCGCCGCCTGCGGCGGGGGCTGTGCACCGCCTGCGGCCGGCCGACCGAACAGACCGGATCGCCGCGCTGCGCCCCGTGTGAGACAGACCCGCCGGCCCCACGCCCCGGCGGCCGATTCCGCGCCCACGCGTGGAGCCTCGCCGCGACCGGTGCGCTCGTGGGGTGCTTCCTGTTCAGTCTGGCGGTCGTGGTGCTGGGCTGAGCCGGTCGGCGCGGTCCGTCTCCCCGCTCACGCCGGGGCCGCCGCCCCGTCGGCCACGATCTCCCGGGCACGCCCGAGCGCCTCGTCCAGACTCTCGAACAGGTTCTCGACGCCGATGCTCTCCAGGATGCCCAGCTTGGTCATCTCAAACAGCGGCTGGGCGTGGACGCCGCCGAGCAGCAACGTCGTCCCCTGCCGCTTGCACTTGTCGTGGAACTCCTCCAACGCGTGCAGGCCGGTCGCGTCGACGTGCGGCACGTAGCGCATGCGGAGAATGAACACCCGCGGCGGGCGCGACAGCTGGCGGAGCGTGTCCCCCAGCTTGTCGGCGACACCGAAGAAAAACGGGCCGTTGATCTCGTACACCTCGACGCCCGGCGGCACGTCCTTCTCGCGGATCACACCGGGGTCCTTGGGGTCAAACTCCTCGGTCTCCTGCCCCTCGCGGATCCCCTCGCGGAGGCCCGCGATGTTGGAGACCTCGGACATGCGCTTCATGAACAGGAAGGCCGCCAGCACCATCCCCACGCCCACCCCGATCGTCAGGTCGGTGAACACCGTCAACCCGAACGTCGCCAGCAACACCAGCACGTCGGGCTTGGGCGCCCGCAGCAGCGATCGGAAGTGGTCGACCTCGCAGATATTCCACGCCACCATGATGAGCAGCGCCGCGAGCATGGGCAGCGGGATCGCCTTGGCCAGGGGCGCCAGGGCCAGCATGAAGGCGAGGATGATCACCGCGTGCAGCATCCCCGCGACGGGCGTGGTGCCCCCGTTCTTGATGTTGGCCGCGGTCCGGGCGATCGCCCCCGTCGCCGGGAGACCGAAGAACGCCGCGCTGGCCAGGTTGGCCACGCCCTGGGCGACGAGCTCCTGATCCGATCGGTGGCGGTACCCGGTCATGCCGTCGGCCACCACCGCCGAGAGCAGGCTCTCGATCGAACACAGAATCGCGATGGTCAACGCCGACGGGATCAGGTCGCGGACCAGAGCGAGCGAGAACTGGGGCATGTGGGGGGCAGGCAGGTTGTTCGGGATGCCGCTGAACCGCGTGCCGATCGTCTCGACCAACGGGCGAGCGTGCACACCGTCGAAGACCTCGGTCGTCGAAGACCAGCCCATCAGCGAGACGACGCCCGCGCTGAGTACAACCGCGACGATCGCCCCGGGCACCCGCGGCAGCACGCGTCGCAGCAGGATCAGCACCGCCAGCGAACCCACCCCAACACCCGTCGCGTGCCAGCTGATGGTGCCCATGTGGTCGAACAGGAGATGCAGCTTCGGCACAAACTCGGCCGGGATCGTCGCGGGGTCGCCCCCGTCGGTGAGGATGGTGAGACCGAAGAAGTCCTTGAGCTGCGAGGCGAAGATCGTCACCGCGATCCCCGCGGTAAAGCCCGTCGTCACCGGGTAGGGAATGAACTTGATGAACTGCCCGAAACGGAACACCCCCATCAGGATCACGATCACCCCGGCCATCACCGTCGCCGTCGCCAGCCCCTCGTAGCCGTACGCCGCGGCGATGCCGAACACGATCGGGATAAACGCCGCCGTCGGCCCGCCGATCTGCACCCGCGAGCCGCCGAGCGCCGAGATGATGAACCCCGCGATCACCGCCGTGAACAGCCCCATCGCCGGCGGCGTCAGCCACGGATGGATCGACGCGAGTTCGTCGGCGACGTTCTGCGGGATGCTGGCGATGCCCAGGGCCATCGCCAGCGGCATGGCGATCACCGCGACGGTCAGGCCGGCCGCGAGATCCCCGAAGAACCGGCGTTTGGTGTACCCCTCCCGCAGACAGATGACGAGCTTCGGTGTGTAGCGCTCAATCCATGCGTTCAATGGATCTCTCTCTTTCCACCCGGACTGCCACGGGTGCGTGCCAATCCTCACTGCCCATGAGCGGGTGTGGCACGCCGTGCGTCGCGGTTTGAGAACCCGATTCCTGGATGCCGCGAAGGGCCGCGGGACCGGCGCGCTCTCGACTGAAGAGCACCGATCTCCCGGCCATGTCACGTCGTCCCGAGTCGGCGTTCAGCAGAAGTGTATTCCCCGCCCGCGAAAGTCCAGTGCTCCGCGTGCCGCTCGAAGCGATCGCCGGGGGCCGCGGGGCGCAGTCCACCGATGGGTTGCACCCGGATCCTGAGAAGACGATGCAAGGAAACCCGGGTCAGCCCGCCGCGTCCCGCCCGTTCCAGCTCATCAAACCGATGAACACCATGAGCGAGCCCGACACGATCAGCCAGAGCCTCGACTCATCGTCCCGCGCCCAGCGGGCGAGCCTCGACTCGACCAGCTGCAACTCGGGCAGCCGGATCGGTGTGGGCTCGAGACTCGGGAACACCGAGACGTCCGACCGGGCCGGGTCGTCGACCTCCATGATCGCCGCCTGGCTCACCGGCACCAGGTTGAGCTGGCTGGCCGCGAGAGCCCGCACAACCGTGGGCTCGTGCGACTCGAGCGCGACCAGATACCGCTCGTGCTTGAAGAGCCGCTCCTCGCGCTGGGCCTCGATCGCGACCGCCCGGTCCCGCTGCCACTCGGCCTCGGCAAGGTCCGCCTGCGCCGGGATGACCACGGTGTAGCCCAGCAGCACCAGCCCCGCGATCAGAAACAGCCAGCCGGGATCAAACCCGTCGATAGGTCTGGCCGGGCGGACCGAGACCGCCGAGCGGCCGCCGCGCACCGTCCGCGTCGGCTCCGCGGCCTTCCGCCGCCGCCTGTCTTCCCGATCGGGCGTCGTCTTCGGTGTGCGCGCACGCATAGAGTGTTCTTCCTATCGGCCCGCGGCCGCATGCCCCGTCCAGACTTTCCGCCCCCTCGTGCCCAGTGCACCCCCGACCCCGCTTCTCCCGCCTATGTCCCGACACGTTGTCATCACCGGCCTCGGCACCGTCTGCGCCCTCGGCACCGGCATTGACGCTCTCTGGCAGGGCCTCGTCGAGGGCCGGTCCGGGCTCGGCACCATCGACAGGATCGACGCCTCCGGCTTCCGGAGCTCCCTCGGGGGCGAGGTCCCCGACTTCTCCGCCAAAAACTTCGTCCCCAAGCACTACCGCAAGGCCGTCAAGGTCATGGCGCGCGACACCGAACTCGCCGTCGGCGCGGCCCTCGTCGCGGTCAAAGACGCCGGCCTGGCCACACGAGCCACCATCGAAGACGATCAGAACCCGACCTACCCCGCCTCACGCGTCGGGTGCCAGATCGGCGCGGGCCTCATCGCCGCCGAAACCGACGAACTCGCCCCCGCCATCGCCACCGCCACCGACGACGCGGGCACCTTCAGAGAGAAACTCTGGGGCACCAACACCGACGCCGGCGGCACCGGCGGCATGAACAACCTCCAGCCCCTCTGGCTCCTCAAATACCTCCCCAACATGCTCGCCTGCCACGTCACCATCCTTCACGGGTGCGAGGGGCCGAGCAACACCATCACCTGCGCCGAAGCCAGCGGCCTGCTCAGCCTCGGCGAGAGCCTCCGCGTCATCCAGCGCGACGACGCGGACGCCTGCTTCTCCGGCGGCGCCGAGAGCAAGCTCAACCTCATGGGCATGGCCCGGCTCGAACTCGCCGGCCGCCTCGCGCCCACGACACCCGACGACGCGACCCACGCCGCGGACCTCGTCCGCCCCTTCGACCCCGACGCGACGGGCACCCTCGCCGCCGAGGGCGGGGGCGTGGTGATCCTCGAAGAAGCACGCCACGCCCAGGCCCGCGGCGCGACGAGCTACGCCGAGGTGCTCGGCTTCGGCGCCGCCCAGGGTCCCCCGCCCTTCCCCGTGCTCGACCTCGCCGACGCCGACGACCTCCACACCGGCGAATCCCCGAGCGACGGGCTCCGCTGGGCGATCGAATCCGCGCTCGCCGACGCCGGCATCAGCGCCGACGACATCGACGCCATCGTTCCCACGGGGTCGGGCATCCGCGACGCCGACGCGATCGAGGCCGACGCGCTGCGGGCCGTCTTCGGCGAGCGCCTCGCGTCCGTCCCGCTGGTGACCATCCGGCCCTCTCTCGGCGACTGCCAGGCCGGCAACGGCGCGCTGCAGATCGCCGTGGCCGCGCAGTGCCTGCGGACGCAGCAGCTCCCCGCCCGGCTCCACGCCGGCACCCCGGCCGCGGGCCTCGACGCCGGCGCCGCCGACGCGCGTCCCGCTCCGCTGCGACGTGTGCTCGTATGCTCCAGCTCGCTGGGCGGGCAGAGCGCGGCGGTTGTTCTCGGCCGCGCCGCACCCGAAGGCACACAACACGCGAATCAGGGATGAGTGTCCGCACCCCGCCCCACGTGAGGGCTGGCCAGGGCTACCACGATCTTCAAAGGAGTTTCAACCATGCACGACGAACGAAGCGGACAGGGCAGGTACGGCAACAGAGGCGGTGGCGGCGGCTACCGCCGGGACGACCGACGCAATGACAACCGCGGCGACAACCGCGGCACGCCGCTCTCCGAACTCGACCCCGTCCTCACCGACATGAGCCGCCGAGTCATCGGCTGCGCGATCGAGGTCCACAAGGCCCTCGGCCCCGGCTACTCCCTCGACGTCTACACCAAGGCGCTCCATCAGGAACTCACCGAGCAGGGCATCGGCTACAAGGCCGACCACAAGCTGAGCGTCACCTACAAGGACAAGGAAGTCGGCACCATCAACGCCGGTCTCTTCGTCGGCGACCGCTTCATCGTCGAGCTGCTCGCCCGCGTGGGCGAGGTCGGCTCGACCGAACGCAGCGCCCTCCGCGCCGAACTCCGTGCCGCGGACCTCGAGCTCGGGCTGGTGATCAACTTCGGCGAGCGCCGGCTCAAGGACGGCCTCGTCCGCGTGCTCAACCCCGACAAGCTCAACGCCCTCCGCGAGGAACGCGCCGAGGACGAAGACGATGACGACGAGTACGAAGACGAGGACGACGACGAGGAGTACGAAGACGACGACGAGGATGAGGACGAGGACAGCGAGAGCTGAGCCCGGCCTCACCCGCCGACCGACACGACCATCACGCGCGACCGGCGGGCCCCCGCCGGTCGCGTTTGCGTTTTCCCCGAGACGACTCCCGGCCGAGCCATCCGGGACAACCCCGCGGTTGATACGCTACGGCTCTCACACCATGCGCATCCTCCACATCTCAACCCGGCTCATCCTCGGCGGCAGCCAGGAGAATACCGTCCTCAGCTGCGAAGGACAGGCAAGGCTCGGGCACGAGGTGCACCTGGCCTTCGGCCCCATCTACGGCCCCGAGGGCTCGCTGCTCGCCCGCGTCGAGGCGTTCAACGCCGAGGTGCAACAAGCAAACAACGGAGAACTGGACGATCAGGGGGGCGGGCTTTCCAGCCCGCCGAGCGACACCCCACCCTGCCGCCCCATCACCACCCACACGGTCCCCCACCTCGTCCGCGAACTCTCGCCGACCAAAGACCGCCGCTGCCTCCGCGAGCTGCGCGCGCTCATCGAAGCCATCGAGCCCGACGTCGTCCACACGCACTCGAGCAAGGCCGGCGTCCTCGGCCGCGCCGCCGCGTGGCGCGTCCTCCAGTCAAACACTCGCCAACACAGAGCCCCTCGCGCAAGCGAGGGGACACGCGCAAGCGAGAGCGCACGCCCGGCCGTCATCCACACCATCCACGGCCCGCCCTTCATGCCGATCGAGGGCAACGCCCTGCAGCGCACCAAGATCCGCTTCAAGAACCACCTCTACACCCTCGCCGAGCGATTCGCCGCCAAACGCTGCCACACCATCACCTCCGTCGCCGACGCGATGACCGAGCAGTTCCTCGCCCGCAACATCGGCACGCCCTCCCAGTACATCACCGTCCGCAGCGGGATGGAGGCCGACCCCTTCCTCGAGCCCCGCCCCGGCGAAGACCGCGCCTCCGTCCGACGCGAGCTCGGACTCGACAAGGCCGACTTCGTCATCGGCACCGTCGCGCGCCTCGCCGAGCACAAGGGCCACGACGACATCCTCGACGCCCTCGGCGACGACCTGCGCGCGCACCCCGACTGGAAGCTGCTCTGGGTCGGCGACGGCTGGTGGGGCGACCGCCTCCGCGCCCGCGTCGCCGACATGGGCCTGGCCAACCAGCTCATCACCACCGGCCTCGTGCCCAACGACCGCGTCCCCGCGATGATCCGCGCGATGGACATCCTCGTCCACGCCAGCTACCGCGAGGGCCTGCCCCGCACCGTGCCGCAGGCGCTGCTCACCGGCGTCACCCCCGTCGCCTACGACGTGGACGGCACCCGCGAGATCTGCCGCTCGGGCGAGACGGGCATCCTCGTGCCCCTTGCCGACCGCGCGGCGCTGCGCGACGCGGTGGTTGCGCTGTTCGAGGACCCCGTCGAGCGTCGGCACCTGGCCGCCACCGGGCGCGCCGAGTGCGCGCGCGAGTTCACCGCCGAGCGCATGGTCGACGAGCTCGAGACCATCTACGCCCGGGCGATCGAGGCCGCGTGCGCACACAGCCGCCCCGCCTGACCGGCCGCCGCTCCACCGCCCCGCTCGACTACACTGCGCCGATGCACCCCCCTCTTGCCCTCTGCCTCGCGGGCGTCGGCCTGCTCGCCCACGCGGCGTGTGCCCAGCGCCTCAATCTCGGCCCCTCGTCCGACACGCCCAAGCCCGGCGACGGCGTCGCCGCCCTGGCGCTGGCCGACTCCCTCGACGCCGAGGCCAAGGCCCTTCGCGCTCCGGCCGAGGCCTCCTACGCCGCACTCCGCCGCATGGCCGCCCGGTTGCTGCGCGACGGTGAGAACGCCGGCGACGCCGGGAGCGAGGCGGTGCTCGCGGGCCTCACGCTGGCCGGCAAGCGCACCGAGCTCGACACGCTGCTGGCAGCACAGGACGGCGCCACGCGTCGATACATCGCCGATGTCATCACCGCGACCGACTCCTCGCTCCTGCCGCGTGAGGTCGATCTGTTGCTGCGTGACGCCCTCGCACCGCTGGCGCCCGACGCCGACCCTTCGTGCGGCTGGTGGACCGAGGAAGACCCCGCGCCCGGTGCGACGCCGGACGCCCTGCGCGCGCTGATCGACCACCGCTTCCTCTCCGACAACGCCGACGCGGCTGTCGCGCAGCTCATCGAGCTCTGCAGCATCGGTCAGAGCGAAGCGGCCTACCGGCGCAGCACCGCCGAGTGGGCTGCGCTCGTCGCCGGTGCTGCGCGCGCGCTCGACGAGCCGCCGGCGTGGCTCGACATGCCCGCCCGCGACCGCCTCCGCGCCGATGTCTCGGACCACATCGAGCTGATCTTTAACGCACCGGACGCTGCGCGAGCCGGGCTCGCCCGGACCGACGCGATCGTGGACATCATCGCCGCCACCGACGCGCTCGAGAGCAAGCACCAGACCCGCGAGCTGCGCGACGCGGTCAACCGTCTCGCAGCCGCGCCCGACGGCGACCCCAAGCGCGAGCCCGACGCCGTTCGCGCTATCGCCGCGACATTCGCGCGCGCACTCGCGCTGCTCGACGCCGCGTCGAACGTCCCGCCGCCCAACGAGCTGGTGAGGCAGGTCCGCCCGATGCTCGAGCCGCTGACCGCCGCCCACCGGCGCAGCGCCGACAACATCGCCCGCCTGCTGCCCGACATGCTCGGCGCGCCCGACCCGATGACCGAGCCCGGTCTGCTGGCGGCGATGAACGCTTCGGAAGCGACCGCCGCCGACCTCGACCTGCCCCGCGCCCTGACCACGTTGCTCACCACATGGACCGGCGACCCCACGCGCCCGCCGCCGCCCAGCACCCGCGAGCCCGTGCCGACGCAGGCCCTCGGCGCCCTGGCCAATCACGTGCAGCAACTGGCCATCGCGACCGGCAAGCCCGCGAGCGCAGACGCGGCGCTCGCCCAACTGCGCGATCTGGCCGACCTGGCGACGTTTGCCTTTGACATGCCCGGCGAGCGCGAGCTCCGCCGCGGCGGCGAGTCGCCCGAGTGGCGGGCCGTCACCGGCAACCAGCGCGGGCGCATCGAGTTCCTGCTCGATCAGGCCCGCACCGACTGGGTGCGCACGGTCGCCAGCGACGAGGCGCCCGCCCAGACCGCGCGGCTGCGCGCGGTCGCAGCCACCGTCGCACTGCTCCGCGACGGGGCCGAGATCGAATCGATGCGCCGCGCCTTCGGCCGCGACCGCGACCCGGCGATCAACGCGTGGCCCGGGGTCGAGCTGACCGGCGCAGGACTGGACTCGCTGGCAGCAAACCTCACGGCCGATCTCGCGGCACTCGCGACACTGACCGCCCGCGACAACGACCCCGACGCCGTGCTCGCCCAAGCGGGTGTCATGCGTGAGTCTCATGCCGCGGCACTGGTGATCGCCCGTCTCGACCGCCTCGCCCGCGCGCGCGGTTCGGCACCCTGCACGCCGGCTGCGGAACTCGCGCTGGGGCCGCCGGCGGACGACACGACGTGGATGCTCCCCCACCGCCACGCGTTGGCGACACTCTGCCGCGACGCGTTCGAGGCGGCGACGGCAACGGGCGACCGGCGCACACTCTTCCGCACCCACGCCAACCGCACAGCGTCGGACGTGCTCGGTGATCTTCGATAACAGAGCCGCGGGCGTAAGCACGCGGAAGGGGTCGCACTGTTTGCCGGGGAGTGGGTGCTGCTCTGTCACCGCCGCTCGGCCTGCATCAAGCGCCGGGAGCGCTGCGCTCCTTCCGCGTGCTTACGCCCGCGGCTCTGTCTTGCGTTCATCTTGGCGTTAGAGCAGTTCGCTGCGCTTGCCGAAGTTGAGCCCCATCGACTCCTTGGCCATCGCCAGCGTCTCTTCGGCGACGATATTGGCCCGCTTGGTGCCGGCGCGGATGATGTCGATGACCGCGTCGTCGCCGCCGGGCTTCTCAAACTCGGCCCTGCGCGCGCGCATCGGCTCGAGCAGCTCGTTGACCGCCTCGATCACCGGCGCCTTGACGTGCCCGTCGCCCAGGTTGTCGCCCTTGCGGTAGCGGTCCTTCAGCTCGGCGACGAGCGCCGTGTCCTTGATGAAGATGTCCGCGTAGTCGAACACCGGGTTGATGTCCGGGTCGCCCGGCTGGTCCGGGTCGCGGCTCTGGCCGGGATAGATCGCGTTGATCTTCTTCTTGACCTGCTTGGGCGTGTCGCTCAGGAAGATCGCGTTGTTCAGGCTCTTGCTCATCTTCTCTTTGCCGTCGGTGCCGACCAGCCGGCCGACGCGACCAACGAGCGCCTCGGGGATGGGGAACACGCCGCCGAGTGACTCGTGCTCGCTGTCGTCGGCCTGCGTGTCCACGTTGCAGTAGGTCTGGTTGAAGCGCCTCGCGATCTCGCGGCAGACCTCGATGTGGGCCACCTGGTCCACCCCCACCGGCACCAGATCGGGCCGGAACGCCAGGATGTCGGCGCACTGCCCCACGGCGTACATCGGGAACCCGAACGAGTACTTGTCGCCCAGCCCCTTGCTCTCGATCTCGGTCTTGAGCGTCGGGTTCCGCATGATGCGGTTGAACGGCACCAGCATCGCAAAGAACCACGTCAGCTCGGCGATCGCCGGCACCTCGGTCTGCAGCACGATCGTGGACCGCTCCGGGTCGATCCCCACCGCCAGCCAGTCCTTGACGATCTCGATGGTGTCCTGCCGGATCTCCGCGGCCTTGTCCGCCCGCGTCGTGAAGGCGTGCATGTTGGCCAGCAGGAAATAGCAGTCGTACTCATCCTGAAGCCGCACACGGTTCTCCAGCGAGCCCACGTAGTGCCCCAGGTGGAGCCGCCCCGTGGGGGTGTCGCCGGTCAGAATCCGCCGCTTCGATGTCTTGTCGGTCTTGGGGGTCGTCATAGGGGCCAAGTGTAGGAGGAACGCCCCTCCCGGCGGTTTGAGGGAGATTATGGAGTTTATTGATGTGGGATAAACTCGCTAATATCGCTATACTTGTGGCATGGATCCCGTAAGAAACCCGTACGCACCCGGTGCCGGCACCCCGCCTCCAGAGCTCGCCGGGCGGGACGAGCTCCGCGAGACCGTCCGCATCGCCATCGCCCGCTCGCGCCGGGGGCTCCACGCCAAGAGCGTGCTGATGGTGGGGCTGCGGGGTGTGGGCAAGACGGTGCTGCTCGACCGCATGCGTGACGACGCCGAGGCCGAGGGGGTCACGACGATGCGGATCGAGGCCCCCGAGTCTCGCTCGCTCCCGGCGCTGCTGGCGCCGCAGCTGCGGATGGTGCTCATCCGTCTCTCGCGCAACGAACTGGCCAAGGACCTGGCCCGCCGCGCCCTGCGGGGGTTGTCGGGGTTCGTCAAGGCCCTCAAGGTCAAGTACGACGACATCGAGGTGACGCTCGACGTCGACCCCGAGCCGGGGCTGGCCGACAACGGCGACCTCGAGCTCGACCTGCAGGTGCTGATGGAGGCCGTCGGGGCTGCGGCACAGTCGGCGGACACCGCGGTGGCCATGTTCATCGACGAGCTGCAGTATGTCGAGGAGGACGAGCTGGCGGCACTGATCACGGCGCTGCACCGGACGGCGCAGCGTCAGCTGCCGGTGGTGCTGGTCGGGGCGGGGCTGCCGCAGCTGCGCGGGCGGATGGGCGACGCCAAGTCGTACGCCGAGCGGTTGTTCGACTTCCCCGAGATCATGCCCCTGCCGCCGGAGGCTGCGACACAGGCGATCGCCAAACCCGCCAGCGCCGAGGGCGTCGAGTTTGCCCCAGAGGCCCTCGCCCGGATCGTGGAGGAGACGAAAGGGTATCCCTACTTCCTGCAGGAGTGGGGCAAGCACGTCTGGGACGTCGCCGAGCGGTCACCCATCACGCTCGGTGATGTCGAGATCGCCTCCGAGGCGGCCGTCGCGGCTCTCGACGAGAGCTTCTTCCGCGTCCGCTTCGACCGCCTCACGCCCTCAGAGAAGACGTATCTGCGCGCCATGGCCCACCTCGGCCCGGGCCCCCACCGCTCGGGCGACATCGCCGATGTGCTCGAACGCAAGGTCACCTCGCTGGGCCCCACCCGCAGCAACCTGATCGCCAAGGGCATGATCTGGAGCCCCAGCCACGGCGACACGGCCTTCACCGTGCCGCTGTTCGATCAGTTCATGCGCCGGATCATGCCGGGGGACGCCTGGCGGGAGTGAACACCGCGGCACACCGCCCGTGCCCCGTTACGAGGCGCCCCACATCGCCCACGCCACCATCACCGCGTTGAACGCCGCGTGCATCGCGATCGGCACGCTCAGACGCTTGGTCCGCTCAAACGCCGCGCCGCAGCACAGCCCGAGCACCCCCACCTGCACCGCGGCGTACCACGGGAGGGCCTGGTCCGACGGGCCGAGGGCGCGCACGGTGCCGAAGACCGTGGCCGCCGTGATGATCGAGATCCACGCGTGGTTGGTCAGGCGCAAATCGCTCAGCGTGGCGAACGCCTGAGATCCCTTTGACACCGCTAGATGCCGTATGTAGGCTACAGACGGTCCAACCCAGTCACGCTCAGAGAGACCCGACAATCATTAGGACAATCTTCGTTTCCGTTATCTTCTGTGTTTGCCTCACCGTTTCGGAGGACGCATTGGCGCAATCCTCCCGCTATGGCGAGGCATTCCTCCAAGCGGAGGACTTTACCGGCGACGGGGTGGAGGACCTCGTGGTTTGCGACCCGGGCGACAGCAATGGACAAGGCACCCTTTATGTGTTTTACGGCCCCGTGGCCAATGACCCGCTGCCGTCACCCAGTACGGCGGACGAGATTGTACACCGAAGTGCTCCGTCCCTTCTGGATACGGGTTGGCGCATAAAGCAGGCATGCGATTATAATTTCGATGGCATCGCCGATATATATATTGGCGCCACGATTCTACACGAAGACGGCAGCACCGACGACCGAGTATTGATCGTCACGCCGGTCTCTTGGCGGATAATGGCAGATGTGCGCTCCGACCGGATCGGCACGAGTTTCGCGACGGGCGACCTCAATACCAATGGTCAGGTTGATTCGGACGATCTCGTCAGCGTTGTGCTGATCGTGGAAAACCAACAATGAGTCATACCCCGGCACCGGTGGCCGCGACACCAGCCGACAGGGATACCCGACGGATGAAGTTGTTCCGGGCTGCGGTGTTGATCTGCGGGATCGTGATACTGATTGGAGCGGGCATCGGCTGGAGCGTCGCTGGACGCATGGGCTTGCTCCACGGGCCGACCACAGCGGCCTTGGGGTTCGGTGAGAATTGGTCAGAGAGCGCTATCGCCGAGTCACAGGCCGGTGGCGACACCATCATCGCGGCGATTGAGCGGTTCAGAGCAGCGCACGACGGGGAACTGCCTGCCTCGCTTGATTCCCTCGTGCCTGCGTATGTGTCGGCTATCAAGAGCCCGACCGCGGGAGATGGACAATGGCGGTTCGGCCCGCTGAAAGGCCACGCTGGCGAATACTATCTCAGTGTACGGTCGCGCTTCATGAACAAGCCAGGTTACCATGGTGTCGAGTGGATGCAATACAACTCACTTGACATGCGATGGGAGGTCTTTCGAGACGAGTCGCTGCTCTTTGACTGACCGGCGGCTAGGAACCCGAGCCCCACATCGCCAGCCCCACGTTCACCGCGTTGAAGGCCGCGTGCATCGCGATCGGCACGCTCAGTCGCTTGGTCCGCTCAAACGCCGCGCCGCAGCACAGCCCGAGCACACCCACCTGCACCGCGGCGTACCACGGGAGGGACTGGTCCGAGGGGCCGAGGGCGTGCACGGTGCCGAAGACCGCAGCCGCGGTGATGATCGAGATCCACGCGTGGTTGGTCAGGCGCAGCAGCCCGCTCTGCAAAAAGCCCCTGTAGACGGTCTCCTCGACGATTGGTGCGCCGATCACGGCCGAGGCGATCAGCACCCACGTCCAGGGGCTGTCCTTGTTGTCCACCATCATTTTGAGCATGGGGTGGGCGAGGCGCTCGGTCTCGCCGCCCCGGAGCTCGCGGTGCACCAGCTGGGCGAGGTCGCCGGAGAGCAGCACGATCGGGAAGACCAGCAGCAGCAGGCCCAGGCCGACGGCCAGGTCGACCCAGTGCAGCTTGAGGCCCGACTGCGGGGCGGCCTTGCTGGCCATGATGACCAGGCCGATGGCGACGACGATCCCGGCGAGGTAGGCGATCCCCTGGACCTTGGCCATCGAGGCGAGGCTGTCGGTGCTCGAGCCGACGAGGAACTCCATCTGGCTGAGCGGGGCGGCGACCAGGCCCGGGGCGAGCATCGCGATACAGGCTGACAAAAGCCACACAGGCGCGGGCAGGGGTTTGACATTGCGGAGCCCGGCCCGCTGCATGGATCCGGGGCGGATGGCGTCGCCGGCCCAGAGCATGACGATGACCAGCACCGACCCGCTGATGAACAGGGCGAGGCGCCACTCGGAGATCGTCTCGCCGACTTCGGACAATCGCATGGACTCGACGCCCCGCCCGCCCGATGCCTGAGCAAGCGTCGTCGATCCCGTCTCGGAGGCCCCGGAGGCGACAGCCGCGATCCCGCAGAGAACAATGCCCCACGTGAGCAGCCAGCCGCCCAACCCCCGACCCGATCCCGATCCGTCGCCCGAGCCCGGCAAGACCGAGCCGCGGACGCCAGCGGTGTTGCGTGAGATCATGGCGGTGAAGCGCCGCGAGGTGGCCGAGGCCCGGGCCCGGGTCCCGCTCAGCGAGCTGGAGGCCCTGGTTGCGCAGGAGGAACCCCCCCGGAACTTCTTCCGGGCGGTGACCCGCAAGAGCGATCGCCCGGCGGTGATCGCCGAGATCAAACGGCGCAGCCCGAGCGCAGGGCTCATACGGCCCGAATACGACGGGGATGGATTCCGGCCTGAAGACATCGCGAGAGCCTACTTTCGCAACGGCGCATCGGCGATTTCCTGCCTGACCGACGAAAACTTCTTCGGCGGCCACCTCTCCTTCATCCGGCGGGTCAAAGAGGCGGTTCCGCTCCCTGTCATCCGGAAGGACTTCCTGATCGATCCCTACCAGCTCTGGGAGAGCCGGGCCGGCGGGGCCGACGCGGTGCTGCTGATCGCCGAGTGCCTGACCGAGAGCCAGATCGTGGACATGCTGATCCTGGCCCAGCAGCTCCAGCTGACGGTGCTGCTGGAGGTGCACTCGATGGAAAACCTGCTGCGGGTGAGGCCGCACATCGGTTTCCCGCACCCTGCCTACTGCCTGCTCGGTATCAACAACCGTGACCTGACGACGATGACGGTTGACCTGGGCCATACCCTTCGGCTCGTCGATATCGTGGACGACCGGAGCGTTCTGGTCAGCGAATCGGGGATCAAGACCCCCGACGACCTCAAACGCCTCAAGGACGAGGGCGTCCGGATAGTGCTTGTGGGGGAGCACCTCATGCGCCAGCCCTCGCCGGGCACGGCCCTGGCGGAACTTCTAGGCACCGAACCCGTCGATAGGTAACGCCGAAACACGCGTACCGGAGGATTCAGAGAAATGCGGCACACCACCACGATCATGCTCCTGCTCACCCTCGCCGGCGGCCCCGCGGCCATCGCCCAGACCGGGCAGGACGAGGCGCTCGACAGCAGGGACTTCAAGGAAGTTGAGACCGACCGGGCGTACACAGGCCCGGCCACGCTGCGGGCCGCGTCACCCGCCCGCGAGGCGGCCCGCGCCCCGCAGGCCGCCGGCGACCGGGGACAGCCCGAGGCGGCGCAGGAACTCGACCACGACGAGGCGGCGGTGGAGATCCTCCGGGCCGTCGCCGAGGCGATCGGCGAGGGCTACGTCGCGGAGGTCAAGAGCTACGCCGAGGGCAGCCCGATGCTCGCGTCGACGTTCCCCAAGAGCGAGGGACGCTGGGCCCAGCGGGCCACCAGCGACGACGACGCCGAGTGGGCCGTCCGCTACATCGGCCAGGGCACCGTCATGACCCACCCGCAGCCGATCGACTTCGACGTGCTGTGGCAGCCGGACCGCATCTCGTGGATCGACCACGAGAACAAGGTCTTCAATGTGCAGCGGCCGCAGGGCAAGAAGTCCGGCGAGGCCTACCAGCTCGCCAGCAGCGCCTTCGGCCAGGCCTCGCCGCTGGCGACCGGCTTCGCCGAGGCGCTGGAGAGCGCCCCGTCGATCACCATGGCCACGCCGGTGGAGATCGAGGGCACGCTGTGCGATGTGGTGGCGATCAGCGCGCAGGCCGGGAGCGACCCGGTGCTGTGGTACTTCGGGCGCGAGGACAGGCTGCCCCGCCGCTCAGAGATCGTGCTGCCGGACAACGACCTGATCTCCGGTTCGATCCGCGTGGACTTTGCCAGCGGCGTGGCCGGAAAGGGCGTGGTGACCGCCGACGAGTTCACGCTGCAGGCCCCGGCGGGCTACGAGCGCGACGTGGCCCGGATCTTCCTCGACCCCGACGAGGCCGCCCGGGTCAACAAACCCCTGCCCTCCCCGGTCAATGTCGGCGCACCCGACTGGGAGGTCGCCGACGCCGATGGCAACCTGGTCAATCCCGCGTCGCTCCACGGCAAGGTGTCGCTGCTCTACTTCTGGGGCACGTGGTCGCCGGCGTGCGAGAAGGCCTCGCCGGAGCTCGCCAAGCTCGCGGCCGAGTTTGCCGGGCAGCCGGTCGAGTTCCTCGGCATGGCGTTCCGCGAGGGTGACCCGGCGGTCGTCGCCGACGCCGCCCGCGCTCAGGGACAGACCTGGCGCGTCTTCCCCGAGGCCGACACCGCCGTGAAGGCGATGGGCATCAGCAACGCGCCGTCGTTTATCGTGCTGGGCAAGCAGGGCGAGCTGCTCTTCCGCGCCGGACGCCCGCGCGGGAGCGGCTACGCCGAGCTGATCGAACAGCTCCGCAACGTGATCACCCGCGCCGTCGCCGAGGAAGCCCCGAGCGACCGCTCGGGCAACGCGGCCCAGACCGGCGGCCCCGGCACCCGTGTCGCCCCGGCCGGCGCAACGCAGACCCGCAAGCCGGTGATCATCAAGAAGGACGAGTAGAGAGCCGCGGGCTCAAAGGCCTGACGCTGTGCCACGGGTGGCTCTGCACCCGTGATCCGGGTGCAAGGTCGGGATGAGTAGGTGCTGTGTGTCGTGGCTAACCGACATCTGAACCACGCTCTACTTTCAGCACGGGTGGGCGAGCCACCCGTGGCACAGGGGGGCACTCCTTTCGTTCCTTGACAGTGGACCAGCCAGCCGTGGCACAGGATCTCACGTCTCGGTACCCTCGCGGCATGGGGAGCGACACGGATCTGCCTCGCCGCAAGACCATCAGGCACTTCGACCGACCCCTCCAGCCCCGACTCCTGACCTTCTCGTGCGCGCAACGACGACCACTCCTGCTCGACGATACGCACCGATCGATCGTCTGCGAGGCGATACATCGTGCGGCACTCAGACACCGGGTCGTCACGCTCGCGTGGGTGCTCATGCCCGAGCATGTCCATCTGCTGTGCCTCCCGTGGCACGGTGCTTCGGAGATTTCCGCGCTGCTCAAAGCGATCAAGCGGCCGTCGTCCTACCGGATCAAGCAGCATCTTGAACAGACAAACGAGGCGCTTGCACAGTCTCTCACGGTCAAGACGCAACCCGGCACCAGTTTCCGGTTCTGGCAGAGCGGCCCGGGGCACGACCGCAACATCCGATCACAGACCGGGCTCATCGACGCGATCGCGTACGTTCACAACAACCCGGTGCGCAGGCAGCTTGTGGCGACGCCGATCGAGTGGAGATGGTCGAGCGCCAGGCAGTGGGCGCGACAAGAGGACGTGACTCCACTGTTGCCGGTCGTTCTCTGGTATCCGACCCGCGGCCTCGATTGGGACGGACCAAAGGCGTGGTTTGGAACCGAACACCACGAATGAACCAACTCAACCCCGTGCTCAGGACCAGCACAACTCGGCGATCTCCATCACCCTGTGCGATGGGTGGCTTGTCCACCCGCGCCGAGGGCCAGCACGACTCGGCCGTCCCCGTCACCTTGTGCCACGGGTGGCTTGCCCACCCGTGATCCAGGTGCAAGGTCGGGATGAGTCGGTGCTGTGTGTCGCGCCTACACGAGATGTGAACCACGCTCCACTTGAGGCACAGGTGGCGCAGGTCTTGGCGCAACGAAAGCGGGCCGCACCAGAATGGTGCGGCCCGCTGTGCTTTCGTCACGTTGGTGAGCGTCGGCTCAGCCGCCCGGGTTGGTGCCCGGGGCCATTCGTGCACCGCCGCTGCGCTCATCGGCGGGGAGCGGGGGCGGCGCGTCGTCGGCGGGCTTGGGCGCACCGCTGCCGCCGAAGAGGTTCATCGCGAGGATGATGATCGCCACGAGTCCGATGACCGACGCGACACCGATTTTGATCGCCTTTTCGCGTTCCATGCGTAGGTCCTTGAATTACGGGGTGTCGTCGCCGGGGAACTTGAAGTGCAGCTGGTAGTCCTTGGTGTTGGCCTCGAACAGCTCCAGCGCCAAGTACTCGACGTGGCCGTCGAAGAAGGCCATGCACGACTTGTTCATCTCGCCGTACTCACCCATGATGCCGTTGGGCCAGATGTTCTGGGCGCCGAGGTTGGTCGAGATGTCGGCGATCTGGTCGTGGATGAAGACGAACGTCGAGGTGCTGAAGTCGGCCGCGAGTTCCATGCGACGGACGCCGGTGTCGAAGCCGCCGGTGAACCCGTACTTCGGACGCAGTTCGTCGAACCAGCGGAGGTTGGTGTGGTAGCTGGTGCCGACATCGTCGTAGCTGCTGATGTCCTGGTTCGCACGGGGCCAGTTGGTCTGGTAGCTGATCTTGTCGCCGGGCGACTTGTACGCCTCGAGTTCGACCTTGCCGCGGGTGGCGTTGTCCACCTTGCCGATGCGGTAGCTGGTGTCGGAGATGTCCCAGTCGTAGCTGCCCTCACGGGGGAGGGGCAGGGTGATCTCGGGGTAGAGGTATTCGTTGAGCGGACGTCCGGCCGAGGCGATATCGAAGGTGAGGTTGCCGCCGCTGCCCCAGTTCTCCGAGGTGTCCTTGCCGCCGTAGGTCCAGGTGCAGATGGCGTTGACGTTGCCCTGCGCGCTGCGGTTGACCGGGGGGTACGGGAGTCGGCCGTCGGCGTCGGCCTTGTACATCTCGATACCCTTCATGATCTGGTTCAGGTTGTTGAGCGAGATCGCCTTCCACGCCGCGAGGCGGGCCTTGCCCAGCGCCGGCAACAGGATGCCGATGAGCAGCGCGATGATCGCGATAACCACGAGGAGTTCAATCAGCGTGAACCCGGACCGCGTACGTCGAATGTTCATGGTGCGTCTCCAATTTCCCAGCCCCTGACCGGGGCCGCGCAGCAATGCGAGATGTCCTGACCTCAACTCGTCCCGCGACGGACAGCCTCACACTCTAGAGGCAGGTCGCCATGATACACGACCAATCGTGCCGACCATCGCGGATTCAGGGCGAACGCCCGAGATCATTGTACGGGCGCGATGATTCAAGGGTTTCATCCGTCTTTACACAAGATTTTGTTCGCCTTGTGTTGAGTGGTTCCAAACATATACCAAACTTAACATCCAGCGACCCAGTCGTTCAGGAAGGCCAGGAAGTCGCGTGTGTCCACGCCGCCGCTCCCGTCCCAATCGGCCGAGTCGTCCTCGGCGACCCACAGATTCAGGAAGAGGAGCACGTCCTGCGTGTTCACGCTGCCGTCGCCGTTGATATCCACGCGGCAGTCGTCGATGCCGAAGAAGACCACGCTGTCGCCGCCCAGCCCGGCCGCAGCCGCGATGCTGAAGCCCGCGTCGGCCGCGAGATCGGACAGGGAGTGGTCGGCACACACCGTCTCGACGACCGTGTCGGTCGCCGTGTCGATGATCGCCAGCTCGCCGGACTGGATCAGCTCGCCGTTGCTCGAGGCCGAGGCGGTGCCGACGGCCACCAGCACCCGCCCTCCCGCGGCATCCGACAGGATGCCCACCGGCGTCTCGGAGACCGCGATCGTCGACGCGACCGACATCGAGCCGGTGTCGATCACGCTGATCGAGTCGTCGCTGGTGTTCATCACGTAGAGCTTGGACCCGTCGGCGTTGGGCACGGCCCGGTAGGGGTAGGCCCCCACGCCGATCGTCCCGATCTCGGCCGAGCCGCCGCCGGCGTTGCTGACCACCGAGACCGTCTCGTCGGAGCGGTTGGTGACATAGACCCGCGCGTCGTCCGGGCTGAAGACCGCGGCCGTGGGGAAGTCGCCGACGCTCACCGTCGCCACCACCGCCCACGCCTGCGTGTCGATCACCGTGATCGTGTCGTCGAAGCTGTTGCAGGCGACCAGCGTCTGGCCGTCGTTGCTCAGGGCGATGCCGGAGAACTGGTTGCCGGTGTAGCCGGCGCCGCCCATCTCGCCGACCGGGAGCTTGGCCCCCTCGACGGTGAGCGTGTCGAGGTTGACGCGCCAGATGCCGTCGTTGGTGACCACGGCGATGTAGGCGTAGGTGCCATCGGGGGAGAGGCGCATCTGGTCGCCGCGGGTCGAGATGGTGACCTCGTCGGCGAGCAGCGTGCCCAGGTCGATCACCGAGACGAACGACGAGTCGCGGTTGGTGACGACGGCCTTGGTCCCGTCGGGGGTGATGCGGACCTGGCCGGGGCGCGCGCCGGTGTCGGCGTAGCCGAGCAGGCTGCCGCTGGAGGCGTCGAACACGCCGAGGTTGCGGCTGTACTGGTTGGCGGTGACGACCGTCTGGCCGTCGGGCGTGACGGCGACGGTGCGGGGCTTGTCGCCCTCGGGCGCGGGGCCCGACGGGCGGACCTCTTCGAGGAAGCCGGCGGCTCCGTCGGTGTTGACCACGACCATGTCCTCGCCGAAGGTGGTGGCGAACATGACGCCCCGGTCGTCGGCCGGCGAGACCGCGCCGACCGAGCAGGAGACGACGTTGTTGAGGTCTTTGACGAGCATGCCGGTGGCGTAGGAGATGAGGCTGCCGCGGAAGCCGACGCACAGGGCGTGCAGCCCGTCGCCGGTGGTGAAGAGCTGGTTGACGCTGGCGGTGTTGAGGTTTGACCCGACCGCGCCGGTGCCCAGGTCGACCACGCGCACGGCGTTGGAGACCGCGACCACGGCCTTGGACCCGTCGGGGTTGATCGACACCGGGCCGGTGAGCCCCGCACCGATCGCGATCGAGTCGACGATCGACTCGGTGGCGACGTCGATCACGCCGAGCGTGTTGCTCGCGCCGTAGGCGTGGCTGACGATCGCCATCGTGCCGTCGGGCGTGACCGCCACGTTCCGCGGCGAGTCGGCGGTGGCAACAAAGTTCACCGTGCCCGTAGCCACATCCACAAACCCGATCCGGTCGTTGAACATGTCGGGAAAGACCGCCGTGCCGTTGCCGGCCATCTCGATCGGGTTGGCGCAGGCGAAGACCGTCGCGAAGGTCTCGAAGTTGGCCGAGAGCACGATGCTGAAGTTGAGGCCGCCGATCCGGCGCAGCTCGGTCGCCGTCGCCAGATCGATCACCGCGATGTCGTCACCGACGAGGGAGCCGACCAGCGCGGTCGAGCTGTCGGGCGTGATCCGCGCGACGATCGGCCCCTCGCCAATCGGCAGCACCGCGACCTCGACCCCCGCGTCCAGATCGACGATCGACGCGGTGTCCTCGAAGAGGTTGGGCGTCACGGCCCAGCGACCGTCCGGCGAGACCGCCAGGTCGCTCGGCGAGCCCGAGAGCGGGATCTCGCGGATGAGCGTCCGCGTGTCGGAGGCGTAGACGAGCAGGTTCTGCGACTGGCGGCTGGCGACGACGAACCACGTGCCGTCGGGCCCGAACGCGGCGCCGGTCGTCGCGTCGCCCTCGGGCGAGGTGCCGACGTCGGTCCACGGCGCACACCCGCGCAGGCCGCCGGGCATCGAGCCGAACTCGGCCCCGGACAGCACCCGCGAGACCACCGGCACGTCGCCGTCCACCGAGTCGGGGATCGAGCGGAGGTCGAAAAGGTCGGCCAGCGGGTGCGCCGGGGCGAGAGGCGCCGCCGCCTGCTGGGCCACCGCACCACCGGCCGCGGCCAAAAGCACCGACACCCCGGCCACAAACGACAGACCGACAACTCTGGAAGACTCCATGACACACTCCTCTGTGTTACCCAAATTGACTCAGTGCCTTCTGGCAGCGACGTCCCCCCGTGCTGCGGCCTGACATTGTGACGAGTCGGCAACGGATCCGCAAGCGAAAACCGACCGGACGGCACGCCTGTTCTCTCAGCACAGCCACGAGCGGCGCGGGACGCTCGACTCGGTCAGCACCCGGCGACCCACGCGTTGAGGAACGCCAGCACGTCCTGGGTGTCGACCGTGCCGTCGCCGTTGAAATCGGCCGACCCCTCTTGCGCGACCCAGGCGTTGAGGAAGACCAGGACGTCCTGGGTGTTGACGACGCCGTCGCCGTTGGCGTCGGCGGGGCAGTCGTCGGCGAGTGCCGCGGCGGCGTCGATGATGCCGTAGCCGCGCACAAAGAGCGGGTCGGGCTCGCCGAAAGCAACCCAATCGCTGGCGGTATTAAAGAGATGCGCGCGCATGGTGGCCGGTGTCCACATCGGCCTGGCCTGCACGAGGCAGGCGACGGCCGAGGCGACCAGAGGCGTGGAGAGCGAGGTGCCGTTGGCGGTGGTGTAGCCGGTGTCGTCGAAGGGCCAGACCGACCACGTATCGGCGCCGAGCGCGAGCACCTCGGGCTTGACGCGTCCGTCGGCGGTCGGCCCGTCGGAGCTGAAGCCGACGACCGAGCCCTCGGTGGTGACCGCGCCGACGGTGATCACCTCGAACGCGTCGGCCGGCGCGCCCAGCGTGCTGGTCTGCGGGTCGGTGTCGTGCCCGCTGTTTCCCACGGCCGTGCAGCAGTGCAGGCCGTTGGCGGTCGCGGTGTTGACCGCGATCGTGGTGACGGCGGTGAGGCCGTCCATGTCGCTCTGCGAATACCAGTCGGAGTAGCGGAGCGAGCTGGTCGCGACGTCGCCACCGTGAAACTCGATGAACTCGAGCCCGGCGACGTAGTAGTCCTCCTCGATCGGCGCCTCGCTCTCGAGGTCCTCGGTCTTGCAGAGGATGACCGACGCGTCGAACGCCCCGCCCACGAGCGTGTCGGGGAGCGAGGCCCGGATCGTGCCCAGGATCAGCGTGCCGTGCTCGTGCTGGTTCTCGGCGTCGCCGTCCTCGATGTCGGTGTTGCCGTCGTCCTTGACAAAGTCCCACTCGGCGACGACCTCGAGCGGGTTGTCCGGATCGGTGAACGCCTCGTGCCCGCGCCGGAAGCCGGTGTCGAGCACGCCGATGACGACGCCCTCGCCGGTGAAGCCCTGCGCGTGCAGCGCCGGCAGGTTGATCTGGTGGAGCTGGAAGGACGCGTGGCCATAGAAGTCGCGCGCGCGGGGCGGCTCGCGGCGGTCTGTCGCTGCAGGAAGCGCCCCCGCGCCGCGACGCACCGGCTCGACTCGGGCGACATACGGCAGACGCCCGATCGCCTCGAGCACGCCCGGCGCGGCCTCGACACTCACCGCGTTGAGCCAGCGGCTCTCGACCCGGACCCGCGCACCAAGCGACTCGATCGCGTCGATGTAGGCGTCGGCCACAGGCAGGTCGCGGGCGTCGAACTGCCCCGGCGCGGTGCGCCGGAGCGCGCGCCGGCGGACGGCGCGTGCCGGATAGCTCGACTCCAGCCCGTCGATCGCCTGCCGGCGCGAGGCGTCGTCCGCGAAGCCTTTGTCGGCGAGGAAGACCCAGTGCGGCCGGTCCGACGCGCCGGCGTGTTGCTGGGCGAGAGCGCCCGCAGCACACCCGGTAAGAAGAGCGAGAAAGAGCATCCGGGCCGCGTTGTGCATGGTCGTTGCCTCCGAACCACCACCCTACCGGAAGTGGTCGGCGCGACGCAATGCAAAACCGGCTGTTCGGCTCGTTCTCGGGCCGGTCCGGCCTATTCAGGGCAGCCGAAGTTCCACAGGTTGAGCCACACGGAGATGTCGCGGGTGTTGATCCGCCCGTCGCCGTTGAGGTCGGCCTCGGGCTCGCGGGCGGTCCAGGAGTTGAGGAACGCCGAGAAGTCCTGCGTGTCCTCACGTCCGTCGGCGTTCCAGTCGCCGAGACACTCATACTGCACGACCAGCTCGAACTCCGTCCCCGCGGGCTCGAACTCCCCGGCGTCGCTGCAGACGGCGATGACCAGCTCGTTCTCGCCGGGGAACACCAGGTCGGGGATCGTCTCTTCGTACACGGGGTCGGCGGTCGGCCAGCCGACGAGCCGCTTGCCGTCTTCGACGCGGTCGGTGCCGAGGTTGGCCACGTCCGCGAGCGTGAGCCGCGGCGACACCGCGACACCGTTCACATACACCACGCCGAGGTCATCGGCGTTGACCGCGCCGAAGACCGCCGTCTCGCCCAGGGCCTGGGGCATCTCGAACATGACCCTGTAGAACGCGCTGCCGCAGTTGTCGAGGCTGACCTCGTCTACCCCGACCAGGAACGTCTCGCTGTCCACGTAGGGCAGGTCGGGGTCTTCTGAACACACGAACGACTCGCGCTGGTGCAGGTCGGCGTGGCGGTAGGTGATCGGCTGCCACCCCAGCGCCGGCGGGCCGGCGTTGAGCTGGTCGAGCTGCTCGTCGATCAGGCCGAACACCGGACGCACCTCGTCGGCGTCGGTCGAGGTCAGCTCCAGGCAGCGCCGCCTCGACGGGGCGTACGCGGCCCGCATCGGGTCGTCCCCGCCCCGGCTGAGCGACGCACCGAGCGAGCCGTGCCGGGCCCCGCTGGTGCGGTCGAGCACCACCTGCGCGCCGCACTCGTCGAAGTTGTAGTAGGCCGCGAGACCGGGCTCGTCGCCGACCAACGGCGTGAACATGAACTCGCTGATCTCGCTCTCGGTCCGCACGACGCTCCAGACGCGGATCTCGTCGAACGAGCCGCCGATGAACTCACTCGAGCCCGGGTAGTCGTCGCCGATGACCAGCAGCGCGTCCGGGCCCGACGGCAGGATCGCGTCGCCGAGCACCCGCTCGGCGTCGAGCTCGCCGTCTATATAGAGCCTGGCGGTCTGGCCGTCGTAGGTCACCGCGAGGTGCTGCCACTGGTTGAGCGCCACGGGCCGGTTGCCGACGATCGTTCTCTGCCCCTGGTTGTAGTTGATGAAGAACCGCATCCGCGGGTCGGCCGTCTGCCCGATGCCGAAGTCGAAGGAGCTGACCGATCGTGAGCCGTACGTCACGACACCCGCGGTGAAGGACGGGTGGAGCGAGACCGGGCGCACCCACGCCTCGATGGTGAGTTCGCCGGAGACAAAGTCGCCCGCTGCGCGCACGCTGTCGTCAACACCGTCAAGCTCTAGGTAGTTCCCGCCCGCGATCGGCTGCGCCGAGGCCGACTCTGCCATCACGCTCGCGCCGACGATCGCCAGCGCAACCACGCACGTCCGTATCACTTCGCCCATTCTTGCCCTCCCGCTTCTGTTCGCCCCGGACTCGGGTGCGACAACCGCGCTCCGCCTCAGGCCATGAACGACCGAGAACCGAACGTGTCGTACCAAACTACCCACCATTGGGTCCGAATGCCACGAAAATCAATACTGCAATTCTCCACAGCGCCGATCCCGGGCCGGGACCGGTGGCCCGGCGTGGACGGCCGGGGCCGGAGGAAAGGCCCCTCTCTACCCAACGCCGAGCCGCTCCAGCAGCATCGCCCTGGCCTCTTTGGCGTCGGCCGAGCCGCCGGCCCGCGCCATGACCGCCCCGATCAGCCGCCCGACCGCCTGCACCTTGCCGTCCCGCACCTGTTGCGCGACGTCGGGGTGCTCGGCGATCACCTCGTCGCACCAGCGCCCGAGCTGGGCCGTGTCCCGCACGATCAGCAACCCCCGTGCCTCGGCGATATCGCGCGGGTCGGCGTCGGTGGTGTCGCAACAGGCCTCGAGCAGCTCGTCCAGTGCCGCAGCCGCGATGTCTCCGTCGGCCCGCATCATCACGATGCCCGCGGCCTGCACCGCGCTGAAACCGAGCGTGTGCACCAACGTGCCTCGGGCATTGGCGAGCTTCATCCCGTGCTGCAGCACGAGGTTGGCCGCGGGACGCGCGACCTCGTGCCGATCGCGTCCCTCCTCGACCAGCCGGTCCACGATCGCGTCGTAGAGCTCGGCGGTCTCTCGTTCTTCGACCAGCGCGCTCGCCTCGGCCCCGCTCGCGCCCGCCTCCTTCGCGTACCGGTCCATCCGCGCGAGGGGCAGCTCGGGCAGCCCGCTGCGAATCCGCTCGCGCCACGCCTCGTCGACCGTCACCGTCGGCAGATCGGGATCGGGGAAGTAGCGGTAGTCGTGCGCGTCCTCCTTCTCCCGCTGCACGACCGTGACACCGCGCTCGGCGTCCCAGCCGCGCGTGGTCTTGGCCCCGGGGCCCATCTCGAGACCGTCGGCAAGCCACCGCTTCGGCTGCTCGCGCAGCTCGTAGTCGATCGCGTCGCCCAAGGCCCGGAACGAGTTGAGGTTCTTGATCTCGACGATCGGCGTGGCGATCTCCCGCCCGTCCCGCAGCCGGATGCGGCAGTTGATGTTGGGCTCAAACCGCATGTGCCCGCGCTGCATCACCCCCTCGGTCACGCCCAGGAACCGGCACGTCGTGCGCAACAGCCTCGCAAACGACACGCACGCACCCGACGAACGGAAGTCCGGCTCGGTCACGATCTCCAGCAAGGGCGTCCCGGCGCGGTTCAGGTCCACGATCGAGCCGTCGAGCGCGCCGCCCCCGGGCATCTCGTGCTGGAGCTTGCCCGCGTCCTCCTCCAGGTGCGCGCGCAGGATGCGCACCCGCGTCCGCTCGCCGCCGAGGTCGAAGACCCCCCGCTCGTCCATCGGCAGCACGTCCACCCCCCCGCTCTCACACAGGGGCCGGTCGTACTGGCTGATCTGGTACGCCTTGGGCAGGTCGGGATAGAAGTAGCTTTTGCGGTCCCAGCGGCTCTGTTCGGCGATGCCGCACCCGAGGGCCAGCCCGACCCGCATCGACATCTCGACCGCCTCGCGGTTCATCACCGGCAGCGCGCCAGGCAGGGCCAGCACCGTCGGGTCCACCAGCGTGTTGGGCGAGGCCTCGTCGAGTGCTGCGCTCCCGGCGTGGGCCGGGTTGGGCGCGCGCGAGAACATCTTGCTCCGCGTGGCCAGCTCGACGTGGATCTCCATGCCGACAACGAGCTCCACCCGCTCGATGTCGTCCGCTGTGTAGCCGGTCGCGCTCATGCCCCGATCCTACCGCGATCGGGTGCCCTGCCGCTTCCATCGGCCCGCGACGCCTCCAGCGCCGCGCGGATCGCCCTCCGCTCCAGCCGGCCGGCCTGCATGATCGTCGTCCCGCGGGCCTCGGCGATCTCGGCCAGCGTCCGCGGCCGGCGCCCGCCGAGCCCGAACCGATCGGCCAGCACCGCGCCGAGTTCCGCGTCGATCGTGCCGAAAGCTGCGACCAGGCGCCCGTCCGGCCGCAACGTCTCGACCCACGGCGAGACCAGCAGCGTCCAGTCCGGCGCCGGGGTGCCGGACAGGATGCGCACCCGCGCCCGTCCCGCCGACGACGGTGCGCCGGACGACGGTGCCAGCCTGACCCGCGCGACCGACAGCCCCACCGTGCCCGCGAGCCGGCCCGACTTCCACGGGTCGAACCCGTCGAGGCCGAGACGGAGGCCGGCGAGCCCCGCCTCGATCAGCGGCCGCGCGTCCTGGCTCCGCACGTGCCCGAAGTCCACCCCCGCGTTACCCGCCACCGTCTCGAGCATCAGCAGGAGCTGCGTCCGGGCCAGCGCCGCGCGCAATGCAGCCGCCCACCGCAGGTCGGTCTCGGCCCGGTCGATCAGCCCTGCTTCGGGAAACTCCGCCCCGCCGGTTTCGACCAGCCGCACCGCCCGTGCGCGCAGCCCCTGCTCGGCCTTGCTGCGGAGCCGCTCCTCGACCCCGACCGGCACGACGCGCTCACGCATCATGTCGAGCAGTTCGGTCATATCTCGCGGCACGTGCGGCGGCTCGACTACGAGCACCGGGCTCTCTGCCAGCAGCGCACCCAGTTCCTCGTCGGTGAGGGCGACAGCCTCGGGGGCGATTCGGCCGACATCCAGCCCGCGCAGCCGCGACAGCCGCTGCTCGCTGACAATCCTGTGAATCCCCGCACGCGACCGCCGGTAGCGCCGTGTCATCAGCGAGGGCTCGATCCCGCGGCGCCACGCGCGTTCGATCGCGCGGTGCGCGCGCGGGCTCAGCGCCCGCGGCGGGTCGAAGATCGGCTCGGCGTCGGCGTTCTTCCTGGCCTCGGTGTCGTGGCGGACGAGCATCATCCGCACGGCCTCGCGCGAGCGGTCGAACCGTTTGGCGAGGCGGTCGGCGCACTGTGTGGGGGTCAGGCCGAGCAGGTCGTGGTACCGCCGAGCGCGGCGGACGATCTCGGCTGCGGTCTGCTCGTCGATGCGGGTGAACCCGGATGCGCGCTCGATCCCTGCCGGGTGGCGGGCGGCGTAGGACTCGGCGGCCGAGGCCGTGACCACCAGCCGCACACCTCCCCGGTCGTCGTGCAGGCGCCGCGCGATGAGGCCGCGTCGGCGCCAACGCCCCAGCGTCTTGACGCTCACCGACCATCGGGCGGCCAGGGCGGCGACGGGCTCGGCGTCCTCGGACAGGTCGGCCGGCGCGAGCCTCGCGGTGCTGCAGAGCCGCTCGACCAGGGCCGAGAGGTCGCCGAGCAGGGCGTCGCCGCCGATCAGCGGCGGGTCGGCCATCTCGGGCCGGTACCCGGTCACACGGAAGACCACCCAGTCGGCGGGGTAGGCCACCTCGCTGTCGATCTCGCCGGCCAACACCTCGGCGCGGTCGATGTCGCGGAGCAGCGCCTCGCGCGAGGCGAACCGAAGCTCGTCAACCATCTCGACCAGCGCGGGGGTCAGGATCTTGGGAAGGGGGGGCACGGCAGCACCTTATGACCCCGCGAGCACCGGCTGGGAGGGGGCCCACCGGACCGCGCGGTCGGGCACCAGGCCGAGCGCGGCTGCGTCGGTGAAGAACCGCTCGACGGCCTCGCGCTCGCGTTCCCCGAAGCAGTAGCGGAGCAGGTCCACGACGTACCGGCGGGCCAGGTCGGCGGGCCAGTGGTGCTCTCCGGAGCGGGTCTCGAGGAGCCAGTCGAGCCGGGTGAGGTTGTGGCGGAGCTGGCGGTCGAGCAATGCCGCGGCCTGCCGGATGCGGGGCGACCCGGCCTCGTCGGCCCGGCAGGCCCACACCGCGTAGACAAAGGGCAGTCCGGTCAACGACTTCCACGCCTCGCCGAGGTCGAGCTGGTGGGGGTAGCGGACGGCGGGCGGCGAGTCGGTGACGACCTTGTCGCCGATGATGAGCATGGCCTCGGGCCACTCCTCGGGGCCGGTGCCGGCCATGCGCTCGCGGGCGTCGAAGTCGACGGCATCGGGCAGTCTGCCGAACATTTGTTGCAACAACAACCGGCAGAGGACCACCGAGGTATGGCTCTCGGTGTCGGCGTGGAAGCGTTCGACCTCGGCCAGGGGCCGGGCCGAGTAGAGCCGCACGGTCATGGTGGGCCCGTCGCACCCGATCATGCCCACGGGCAGGGCGGCGAGGGGTTCACCCTCACCGAGGAGGTCGACGACCGAGGGCAGGCCGATGTCCGCCTCGCCACGCCGGATCATGCCGGCGATGTGCGAGGGGGCTGCGGGGAGGAGCTCGATCCCCTCCACCCCCTGGAGGCCCTCGACGAGGGGTTTGGTGTTGAGATATCGGACGTAGGCGATTCGAACGGGGTCCATGAGAAAGCGTAGCCGGTTCTGGGTCATTCGCGGCGTGCTTTTGCCCAGGGAGCGCTGGAACCGGGGTGCTGGTGGTATCATCGCGTCCGATCGGTGGTGCAGGTACCGGCCTCGTGGCTGGGGTGCTCGCCGACCGTGCAGCCAGGGGCACCGTCGGGTGCCTCGATCGGGGTGTGAAAGCACCCCACGAGAGACCGGGCTCGAGAGAGCCCCATGAGAGGAGAGACAGATTATGAATCGTGCACTGGGCTTTGTCGCTGTTGTTGGTCTGGCCGCCGGGATCGCGTCGGCGCAGTCGGGCGTGCTGATGGTCCCCGAGTCGTCCAACGACCGCGTGATGCTGTTCGACGCGTTCGACGGCTCGCTCATCACCGACAACTTCATCGACCTCGCGCCGCAGGGTGCGGGGACCCCGATCAACGCCGTGCAGGTCGGGCAGGAGATCTGGGTCAGCGACCAGCTCGCCGACTCGATCTTCCGGTACAGCCTCGACGGCTCGACCCACCTGGGCACTATCAGCGGCGGCATGGACAACATCCGCGGCTTCGAGGTCGTGGGGAACACCGCCTACGTGTCGAACGCCGGCACCAACAACGGCGCGCCCGGCAACGGCGTCGTCACGATCGATGTGCCCTCGGCCACGATCAACGGCTTCTTCGTCACCGGCGACAGCGGCGTCGGAAGCCCCTTCGACGTCCTGACCTACAACGGCAATCTTCTCATCAACGACATCGACGGCGAGGACATCGACGTCTTCAGCAACGGCGGTGCGTTCCAGTCCGTCTTTGTGGAGTCCGACGGCGTCAGCGGCATCGACTTCCCCGAGCAGATGGCCGAGACGTCCAGCGGCACCATCCTCGCCGCAGGCTTCAGCTCGCCCGCCGGCATCTACGAGTACGACAGCAGCGGCTCGCTCCTGAACTACTACGACGTCGGCACCGGCCTCCGCGGCGTGCACGAGCTGGGCAACGGCACCATCATGTTCACCGACGGGTCCGGCGTGCACATCTTCGACCCCAACACCGGCAACATCAGCGACTCGATCTCCGGCGTCAGCGCCCGCTTCATCGAGGCGATGATCCCCGCGCCCGGCGGCGCGGCCCTGCTCGGCCTCGCTGGCCTGGCGGCGTTCCGTCGTCGTCGCTGATCGAGCGACCGGCCGAAGCACAGCTCTGAATCTCTCTGTCCGCCGGGCCCTCTGTGGGGGCCCGGCGGCTCTTTTTGTGCACCCGCCGGGGCGGGCGTGCGCTTTCTTGCCGGTCCTTCCAGCCCCCCGGCCGATCGTGCCGACAAAGCAGGACATGACCCAAGCCCAACCACAGATGCTCGAGGCGTTCCGCGCCTGGCAGGAGCAGTCCCGCCTCCTCGAACGCCTCCAGATCGGCTTCATCGTCGGCCCGCCCAAGACGGGCACCTCGTGGGTCACCTCGACGCTCCACGCCCACCCCAACGCCATCGCCCGGGGCGAGGGGCACCTGCCGACCCGGCTCATCCCCGCCCTGCAACAGGCGTTCAAGTCGTACACCGAGGCCCAGCTCGGCACCAAGCGCGACTCGGCCAAGCCGCCCTCGGCGTGGCTCACGCCGGACGATGCCGACCTGCTGCTGCTGGCCCGCCAGGCGTGCGACCGGATGCTGATGCGCTACATCGCGACCTGCCCGCCCGGGACCAAGGAGCGGGTCTCGGCCGTGCTGGACAAGACCCCCGACAACGCCCGCCACATGGACCTGCTCAGCACGCTCTACCCGTGGGCGAAGTTCGTGTGCGTGACCCGCGACGTGCGGGATGCTGCGGTCAGTTCGTGGTTCCACCGCAAGCTGCTGGGCGACACCGGCCCGTTCACCGACATCAACCAGTTCGCGCCGGCCTTCGCCCACGACGTGTGGGCGCCGATGATGTGGCTGGCGCGGCGGACGGGTGCTCGCCTGGGCACCAGCCACTACACCGAGATCCGCTACGAGGACTACAAGCAGGACCCGCACGCCGAGGTCGGCCGCGTGCTCCGCTTCCTGAGCCTCGCGGCCGACCCGCACCACGTGGGCACCTGCGTCGCAGCGGCCGACTTCAAGCGGCACTCCGGACGCGAGGCGGGACAGGAAGACGCCAGCTTCTTCCGCAAGGGGGTGGTCGGCGACTGGCGCAACCACCTCACCGACTCGGTCGCGGCCGAGACGGTGCGCGTGGCAGAAGAGATCCTGGGCCGCGAGTTTGCACCGGGCACGGGGCGGAACGCCCTCGCTGACCCCACGCGATCGACCACGACAGCCAACCCTGCCAGCGCGACCAGCGCGGCGTGAACCCATGAACTCTGACGCACTGCCATTGATCCTCCTCGGCGGCGGCGGTCACGCCACGGTCGTCGCCGAGGCGGCGCGGCTCCGAGGGATCGAGGTCGCCGGTGTCTTTGACGACGCGGCCGATCCGGTCGCGGCCTCGGGCGCCAACCCGGTGCCTTATCTCGGCACGCTGCGGTCGTTGCTGGGTGGCGATCTCCCGCCAACGTCACGGTGGTTGCTGTGCGTGGGTGACTGCCAGATTCGGCGCGGGTGCCTCGACAGGCTCGCGTCCGGATCTGCCGCCACGGTCATTCATCCGACGGCGTTTGTCTCGCCAACGTCGACGGTGGGCCCGGGCGTGTTTGTCGGACCGCTCGCGCTGGTCCACACCGGCGCGCACATCGACGCCCATGCGATCATCAACTCGGCTGCGGTGGTTGAGCACCACTGCCACATCGGCGAGAACACCCACATCGCCCCCCACGTCACGCTCGGCGGCAACGTCGGCGTCGGGCCCGACACGCTTGTCGGCCTCGGCGCGGTGGTGCTGCCGGGAGTCCGCATCGGCGCGGGGTGTGTGATCGGTGCCGGCGCGGTGGTGCGCGAGAGCGTCTCCGATGGTGCCCGGGTCGCGGGCAACCCCGCCCGCCCGCTCCCGCGCCCGGCGGCCCCGCTGACCTGATCGACCCGATCTGCCGGTCCACGCGTCGCGGCATGCGCAGTATCCTCCGCGTTGGAGGCCCACATGCCCACACGACGAGACACGCTCAAGATCTCCGCTGCGACACTTGCCGCCGCTGCGGCACCGCGATGGGTGCTGGCGGGCGAGGGCGCGCGCGCAGCGCCCGCCGACGGCCCCGACCCGCTCCCCCGCATCGCGGCGTTCGAGAAGATGGCTTTCGGCATGTTCGTCCACTGGGGTCTCTATTCGCAGTGGGGCCAGGGCGAGTGGGTCAAGCACATGTACAACATCGGGACCGACGACTACATGCGTCGGATGGCGGAGTTCACAGCCGCGGACTTCAGCGGCCGCGACCTCGCCCGCGTCGCCAAACGCGCCGGCATGAAGTACGTCACCCTCACCAGCCGCCACCACGACGGATTCAGCCTCTACGACACACGTGGTCTCTCGCCCTACGACGTCACCCACACGCCGGCGAAGCGCGACCTGATCGCCGACTTTGTCGAAGGCTGCCGCGCCGAGGGCATCGTCCCGATGCTCTATTGCACGACGCTGGACTGGACCGACCCGCGCTTCGACAGCGACTGGGACGCCTACCAGCAGTACCTCCGCGACTCGGTCGAGCTGCTCTGCACCCGGTATGGCCCGATCGGCGGGTTCTGGTTCGACGGCAACTGGTCGCGTAAGAACGCCGACTGGCAGGAGGACCAGCTGTACGGGCTCATCCGCGAGCACCAGCCCGATGCCATGATCATCAACAACACCGGCATCGGCAAGGGCGGAGCGCTGGGCCACCCGGAGATCGACTCGACCACCTTCGAGCGCGGCCGCCCCGAACCCGTGGACCGCACCGGCTGGCCCAAGCACGTCGCCGGCGAGATGTGCCACACGTTCAACTACCACTGGGGCATCGCGACGAAGGACTTCAACTATCTCTCTCCGGCGCACGTGATCGAGGAGTTCTGCCGCTGCCGCCGCGCCGGGGCCAACCTCTTGATGAACGTCGGCCCGACCGCCTCCGGCCGCGTGCCTGAATATGAGGCTGCGGCACTCGCCCGCGTCGGCGACTGGATCGGCCAGATCGGCACCGACGCGCTGTACGACGGCCGCGCCGTGGCGTTTGAGACAACACCGGACGCTGCGGTTGCATCCAACAACACAGACGATCACCAGAGCGATGTTGCGCACGAGGACTTCGGCCTGGTCGTTGAGCGTCCCGGCGGACCGCCGGAGATGTACCTCTACGTCTTTAACATCACCGCCACCGCCGACACGCGCGCGCACGGCTCTACCGCGCGGGGCCCCGGCCCCCGCACCTTCCGCGGCGTGCCGGGGGGCTTTGCGACCGCCCGCTGGATGGACAACAACGCAGAGGCCAAGCTCGAGCGCCGGGGCGATCTCACGGTGCTGCACGCCGAGAAGTTCCCCTACGGCAACAACACGGTCGTGCGGGTGGCGAAGCTGACGTAGCACCCGGGACGGCAACGCTTCTTGACTGTCACTGCGGGCGACGGAGTGAGGTGAACAGAGGGCCCACCGTGTGCGGCCAGATTGCGCCGATCAGCATGACTGCCGGCGTGCCGCGATACAGCCATACCGCGTGGAAGAACGTGCCGCCCTTGCCCTCGCCGACTGCGCCGCGCGACGTTCCGAGATGGAACACGACGCTCATCCCGATCGCGATAAGCCCGCCGAGCACAGCGCCGATGGCAGAGGCCCACACGGGATGCCGCTCGCTCCAGCGTCTGGTGTTCTTCGTTCGGGCGTCCGTGGTGTGCATGCTTATCTCTCGCCTGCATCGCCGGCACGGTTCGCGTCGGCCTGGTCGGGGTAGGCCACCCACTCCAGACAGAGCCCCTTTGCCGGCAGGGTCGGCCCGCCGCGTTTGCGATCGCGGCTGGCGATGATCTCGGCCATCTTCGAGCCGTCGATCCGCCCGCGCCCCACGTCGTGGAGCGTCCCGGCGATGATGCGGACCATGTTGTAGAGGAAGCCGCTGCCGGAGACCTCGATGCGGATGAGCCGCCCCGGGTCGGCCACGGCGACGGGGCCGCGGCCGCCGACGACGCCACCGAGCGAGCCGCGGGTGTGGTCGCCGTGCCAGAGCTCGGGCTTCTCGATCTCGCGGACGGTGCAGTCGAAAACCTCGCGCACGGTGGACTGTCTGCCGTGCCCGGCAGCGGCGAAGCCGGCGAAGTCGTGCCTGCCGATGAACGCTCCGGCCGCCGCCTGCATGGCTTCCAGATCGAGCCGCGCCCAGGTGTGGTGCACGTGGCGCCGGGCCCACAGCGGGCGGTGCATGCCGACCCACAGCGTGTAGCTGTACCCCTTGCCGACACAATCGAGAATCGGGTCGAACCCGTACGGCACGACCTCGGCCTTGACCACCTGCACGTCGTCGGGCAGGCGCGAGTTGACCGCCATGAGCAGCCGCCCCGCGCCCCGCGAGACGGGCCACCCGCCCTTCTCGCGGCTGTCGTCGTCCCCTGCGTTCTCGCCCGCTGCGTCGTCGACCGGCTGCGTTGCGACGGCGTCGCTTCCGACATCTCCGGAGCAGCTGAAGACCCCGATCTGGCAGCGGGCGTGCACCCCAGCGTCGGTGCGGCTGGCCCCTTTGAGTGCGACGGGCTCGCGGACGACCTCGCGCACCGCGCGTTCGACCACCGCCTGCACCGTCCGCAGGGCGATCCGCCCCGGCTTGCGGGCCTCCAGCCCGGGCTCGAGCTTCATGGATTTGGCCTCGCGCGGCACGCCGCCTCGGGGCGGCTGGCCCGGGCCGGCCTCGGCGGCCTGTTCGGCCGCTTTGAGCCACGGATCGGGCGGCTCCTGCTTCTGCCAACCCGCGTAGTCGGTGCCGTCGTAGGCGATGGTGAGGCGGTAGGTCGGCATGCCGCGGCAAGCCTAGCGGGCACCGGACGGGGTCGCCCGACCGAGAAAGTCCCAGAATTGGGGCAATCTGCCTAGTCACAACGGCGTTGTCCCTTGCAACCCGGCCGCCGCGACACGGTGCCGCACAGGCCACATGTTTGGTGAATCAGTTCTTCGCGGAACCTCAGCACTCAAGAAAAAGGAGACGACCATGACACTCAGGATTACCCATCTGTTCGCTGCTGTCCTTGCTGCCTTCACTCTCTCGGCGGCCCCGGCTCTGGCTCAGGCCGACCCGGGCGAGATCGTCCGCAACGCGGCTGCGGCCATGGCGGCGGCGGCCGACCGGACCGGCGAGTCGATCCAGGACTCGACCCGTCAGGGCATCGCGGCGATCAACCGTCTGGACGACAACGGGGCATCCGATCGCGAGCTCGTCGCGGCGGCCCGCCGCGCGACGGGCCAGGTCAACCACGCCGCCCGTCACGGCAACCGCCATGTGGGCCTCATCGCCGAGCGCGCCGCCCAGGCGCTGCGGGCGTTGGAAGCCGACCGCAGCTTCTTCATCGCGCTGGGCCAGGCCCGACGGGCTGCGGGCGAGGACATCGGCCAGAGCCGCACACGCGGCACGGACGCGATCCAGGCCGCCCTCCGCGCCGCCCTCGACGACTGAGCCGGCAGGCCCCGCGCGCGCGGTCGACCTCAACCGGCCCCGCACGCAGCCTGAGGAGAGAGAGCACCGCCCGCCGGCCCGAATCAGGTTGGCGGGCGGTTCTCGTTTTCTCGATCGGAGGTGGCGCGGCCCGAGCCGCGTGATGGACGGCGACCGGCCGGCGGCGTTCAGCGCCCCGGCCCCTCCACATCGCTCCGCTTCACGACGGTCGGCGCGGGGCCGGGGTCTTTGACCTTGAACCGCTTGTGCTCGTCGTCGGCCCAACGGTCCGCGACTTTCCACCAGATCAGCACAAACGGCGTCCCGAGAATCAACGCCACTACGCCCCAAAGAATCGGTCCGCTCATAGTCGCAAGCATACGCGGGTGTTGGTGTCGGTTCAGAGGGGATGTTGTCGGGCCGGCCCGCCGCCGGTCGATGAATACCCGGGAAAGGACCGACCATGGGCACGATCTTTATCGGGCACGGCGGATGCGGATCGGCCGCGATGATCCTCCGGCTGTGGGAGAGCGGCCACGCCTGCCACGGGCGGCCGGATATCGCGTTTCTGCCGAGCGACACCCCCGAGCTCACCAAATCTGCACGCGAGGGGATGCAGATCCTCTCCGAGCACGGTCTCGAGGACCGCCCGACACCCGAGGCCGCGGCACTGTTTGCTGAGCGTGCCGATGGCTACCGCCTCGACACCGGCGTCTCGATCTTCGACAATATGGCGGCGTACCTCGGTCACGTCACGCGGCACGATGCGCACACGTGGCTCTGCCGCGCACCGATGTTCGGTCTGCTGGAGCGATGCCCGGAACACCGGGCCGTCTGCCTGCTCCGGCACCCGCTCCATCAGTATCTCAGCTTCACGCAGCACTACCGGCACGTGGACTGGACCGAGCCCTTCGGCGGGCGCTTCAGCCCCGACGCGGTCCGCTATTTCGCGCGCGCGTGGAACGCCTTCACCGCCGATTGTCTCAACAGCGATTCCACGATCATCCGGTACGAGTTTGCGCAGGCGGACGCTGCGGGGGATGCGTTTCTCGCGTGGCTCTTCGAGCCGCTCCTGAGCACCAAGCGCTACGACGGCCTGATGCCGGTAGAGGTCGAGCGGTTGCTGTGTGAGCTGACCGAGCCGGTGTGGCGGAGGATGTATCGGGACTGGGAGCTGACCGATGCGTCAACTGTCGCGCCCGACATCTAAAGATCCGAAGCTGAGGTCGCCGAGCGAGAGTTGGTCGAGCTACAGCTCCACCATCTCCACACCCTCCATCTTCCCGGTCTCGACCTGCGGCATGCGCACGTCGGTCACGAATGCGCTGAGGCCGGGGTAGCGGTCGGCCATCTCGGCCCGCATGTCGGCCGCGTTGAAGAGGCGTGAGCGGGGGGCGACCACCTCGACGGCCTGGGGCACCTGGCCGGGCTGCTCGTCGACGATCACCACGCTGGCGCGGTGGTCGGAAAGCCCCGGTGCGCCGTGGAACTCGGCGATCAGGTCCAGCGCGATCTGCCCCTCGGTCTTGGCGAGCTCGATCACGGGGATCGCCTGCTCGAAGGCCTGCAGCATCTTGCGTGCGCTCTCGAACGTGCCGGCCTTCTCGGCCCAGGTCGCGCCGGGCAGGACGACATCCGCACCGTCGACCATCGCCGTGCCGTGGGTGTCGATCAGGACGACGAATCTGCCGCCGCTGGCCCCGCCACCTGTCCCCTCGCTTGCGCGAGGGGCTCTGTGGATGGCGCCGGTGACCTCCGGCCGCGCCCAGTCCTCGCGGTAGTTGCCGGTCGCGATGATCGCGCCGATGTCCTGCTCTTTGACGCGCGCCAGGAAGGCGTCGGCGTCGAGCACCATCTGCCCGATCGCGCCCAGCACCCGCTGCACGCCCCGGGCGTTGGGCGCCTTCTCGGCGTACATCGTGAAGGCCTTGGGGTCGTCCCGCCGCGTCCCGGGCGGGAAGGTCTGGTCCTCACCGACGAACGGCACGGGGCCGACGCCGAAGATCGCCTGCGGGTCGATGAGTTTGGCCAGCGTGCCGAGGGCGTAGGCCTCTTCGCACGTGAGGTTGGGGCTGACCATGAGCGCCAGGCGCTTGCCGCCGGCCACCGCGTGCTTGAGGCCCGCGATGGTGTCCTCGTAGGCCCGCTTGTAGTCGTCCTCGATCAGCGCCCCGTGCTTGCGGCGCATCGGCGAACGGAGCCGGTTCTCGGCGTGCACGTGCTTCCAGCCGTAGCGGACCTCGTCGGTGATCCACCACTTGTTGATGGCCATGTTCTCCCGCGGCTTGATGCGGTAGACGTTGCCCTCGTTGTGCTCGATCCAGATGTTGTCGCCGCTGGCGGTGATGCCGTCGATCGACGGCGTGCTCCGCAGGAACCACACGCGCTGGGCGAACAGGAAGTCCTTGTCCAGCAGCGCCCCCACCGGGCACAGGTCGATCACGTTGCTGGCCAGCGGGTTGTCCAGAGCCTCGCCGGGGAAGACGTCGATCTCGCTCTTGTTGCCGCGGCCGTCGACATAGAGCTCGTTGGTCCCCGTCACCTCGCGGGTGAAGCGGACGCACCGCGTGCAGAGGATGCACCGGTCGGAGTAGAGCAGGATGTTGGTGCCGACGTCCTTCTTGGGCTGCTTGACCTTCTGCTCTTCAAACCGCGACTCGCCGCGGCCGTAGCCGAACGAGTAGTCCTGCAGCAGGCACTCGCCGGACTGGTCGCACACCGGGCAGTCGAGCGGGTGGTTGATGAGCAGGTATTCCATCACCGCCTTCTGGTTGGCGACGGATTTGGGCGAGTCGGTGTTGACCACCATGCCGTCCACGGCTGCGGTCTGACAGGTGGGGAACAGCTTGCCGCCCATGTAGGGCTCGAGCTTGCCCTCGTTGCGTGGGTTGGGGGCCATGGCCTCGCCCAGGCAGATGCGGCAGCTCGCGACGATCGAGAGACCGTCGTGGTAGCAGTAGCTCGGGATGTCGATCCCGTTGGCGTGAGCCACCTGCAGGATCATCTGACCCTTGGTGAACTCGCACGCAACGCCGTTGATGGTGATGGTCGGCATAGGGCGGAGTGTAGGGGGCCGGACCACCCCCAAACACCCCCGCAGTCACGGTCCTTCCCAAACGAACACCTTGCGGGACCGGCCCCGGTCGGGCCGGTCAACAGTCGGACGTCCAGACGTTGAGGAAGGCCAGCACGTCGCGGGTATCGATGACCCCGTCGCCGTTGCAGTCGCCCGTGGGCTCGCCGCCGGCCCACGCGTTCAGGAAGGCGAGCACGTCGCGGGAATCGACCAGCCCGTCGCCGTTGAAATCGCCGGGGCAGGTCTGCGCCAGGCCCGTCGCCCAGGAGACCGCCCGCTCGACGATGGTCTTGCCCGCGTCGGTGGTCGTCTGCCAGTTGGCGTCCTCGAGGAACAGGAACACGCGGCGTGCGGGGGCGACGTGGCCGCCCAGCAGGACCGCGCCGGCCTCGGCCGCGATGATCGCGGCATCGCCGGGAGCGCCCGACCGCGTCGCGAGCACCTCGGCCTCGGGCCCGATGGTGCCGCGTCCGAGGCTCATGTTCGCCGGCGAGTTGTAGATCTGGAGGGCGCCGAGGCTCAGCCCCTGCGTGATCGGGTGGGTGTTGTCCAGGATGTTGACCGACTGGGTGCCGCCCTCGACCACGTGGTCCGCGGCCATGGGCTCTCGGTCGGCCTGGAGCAGCGCGTTCTCCCAGAAGACCACCGGGACGTCCTCGCTGCGGAAGTCGCCCGCGATGTTGGACGAGGAGATCGTGGAGGAGACCACGACCGCGTCGAACTGGGCGGCGATCTCGGAGGCGGAGGGGCGCAGGTCACGGTCGTCGTCGAAGCTCGTGACCTCGTAGCCGAGCCCGGAGAGGAAGTCGGCCACGGCCTGGTCGGAGGGCGAGGGGGGCAGTGAGCCGCCGATCATCGCCACGGTGGGGAACTGGCCGACCTTGATGTAGCCGTTCTTCTGCTCGACCACGGTCCCGGCCGTGCCCCTGACCACGAGGCGGACGGTGTAGACGCCGTCGAGCGCGTAGGTGTGGGTGGGGTGTTGTTGCGAGCTGCCGGTGCCGTCGCCGAAGGACCACTCCCACGCGCTGGCGCCGGGGACGTCGGAGAGATCGGTAAAGTGCACGGTGAGCGGCCGGTCGCCGGCGCGGACGTCGGCGACGAACTCGGCGGTGCCGACGTAGCGGATGCGGAGGATGTTGGCCCCGCGGTCGATTGGGGACGTGTAGTCCCGGTCCTTGTAGAGGTCGCTGAAGTAGAGGCCGTCGGGCCCGGCCGCGATGGCGACGGCGGTGGCCTTGCCCGAGCCGTTGTAGACAACCACGTCGCGCTCGCCCTCGACGAGGTTGCCCTCGTCGTCGAGGATCCACTCGGTGACCCGCTTGCCCCGGTCCTGGTAGCCGCTGGCCCAGGTGGGGCCGGACTCGGTGATGAAGGCCCGCCCGTGGCGTTCTGCGGGGAAGCCGCTGCCGCCGAAGACGGAGGGCTGGACGAAGGCGATGTTGACCGGCGCGTGGGCGGGGTCCCAGTTGTAGATGGCGGAGTTGCGCATCGACTGGTCGGAGCCGTCCCACCGGTAGTTGTGCCCGCGGACGGTCTTGGAGAAGCGGTCCACGCTCGGGCCGTTCTCGACGACGTAGTGGGAGCCGTCGGCCTCGCGCCATGCGCCGCCGAAGGGGTTGCGCAGCCCGTAGGTGTAGATGTAGTCGCGGGCGGTGAACCCGTCGCTGGCGTTGTAGAAGGGGTTGTCGGAGGGCACCCAGCCGTTCCTGTCGATCCGCAGGATCTTGCCGCGGAACGAGTTGAGGTCCTGCGCCCGCGCGGCGTCGAAGCCGTCGCCCATGTGGATGTAGAGCATCCCGTCGGGGCCGAAGGTCAGGTTCGAGATCTGGTGCGACTGGCCCTGGGTCTCCCCCACCATGTCGAGGATGGTGGTCTGTGTCGCGGCGGTCCTGCCGCCGTCGTTGCTCGTGAAGCGGACCACCTTGGGGTAGTGCGGCGCGTTGTCGTTGTTGGGGTCGGTGCTGTAGAGCATCGCCGCGTACACGTCGCCGGTGTCGGGATCGACGACGAGGCCGGTCAGCCCCTGCTCGCCCGAGCCCGGGAAGTTGCCTGTGGGGTTGAAGTTGAGCAGGCCGGTGGCGTAATCGGCCACGGTGCCGTCGCGCAGCACGACCTTGATGGTGCCGTAGAGCTCGCTGACGTAGTAGTACGGGTCGTCATCGTGGCGCAGCCCGTGGTCGGGCGCGAACGCGATGTTGACCGGGAGCTGGAACCCGGTGGCCACCACCTCGACCCGGAAGCCCGGCTGGGCGACGCTCCACGGCACGGGCGCACCCCGCGCCAGCTCCGCGAAGTCGGGCTCCTCCTGCGAGAGATCGCCCACGTAGGTGCTGCCGTTGCTGGAGATCCAGAAGACGGCGCTCTCGCCCGGCTCGAGCGCGGCCGCGGGGAGGTAGACCGTCACCTGTTCGCCCAGCTCGTTGGTGATGATCAGGTCGGACTCGGGCACGCTCAGGCTCACCGATCCGGCGCGCAGCACGACGCGCGGGTGCGCGTGCTCCTCGAGGGCCGGCGGGTTGACGATCTCGTTGGAGTCACCGTCGACGCCGCGGAGCTCCAGCAGCAGGTGGCCGTCGAACTCGTCCATGACCAGGACGCCGGGCGGGGAACCCGCGGGCAGCGCCAGCGGCACGCCGGTGGTGTCCTCCCACCGGGGCGCGGGGTCCTGGGCGATGTCGATCAGCTCGAGCGGGAAGACGGCGGACGCTTCGCCGGTCTGGAACAGGCGGTCGGCCCAGGGGCTCCAGTCGTTGGACTGGCCGCTGTCGTCTCTGTGGCGGACACGGAGCACGTACTCGGTCTCGGGGAGCAGCTCGTCGCGCCCGGCGTGCGAGTTCTCGAAGACGCCGTCGCCCAGGTGCGAGTGCACGCGCTCGACACCGCCGATGCACTCGGTGAACCACACGCGCTCGGCGGGGTCGAGCGTCCAGATCTCCCAGTCGGTGCACAGGTGGTCGTCGCCGGGGTCGGGGTCCGAGAACGGCCCGGTCTCCATGTGCACGTCCGCGGGGTTGAGGATCAGCCCGTCAACCTCCGGCTGCGTGATCAGCGGAGCCTCGGGCGGATCGTTCTGCGCGAGGCAGGGGACCGAGAAGACAAGCACTCCGAGCCAGGCCAACACCTTGGCGCTGCGTGAGGTAAACATGAGGAATCTCTCCAGGGAATCGGGCGGGTCGAGTGTACTCCAAAGCGGCCGTGCGCCAAGCATTATGTTGCGTGTTCGGGCGAGCCGGACGGGGCTTGCCCGCGCCCGCGCCGGCACCCCGCGGGAACCAACGGCCCGCCGCCGGCGCGCAGAAAAAGAACCCGCCTCGCGGCGGGTTCTCGGGGGTCTGTCAGAGACTCCGGGTGCTGTTTAGCAGCCGATGTTCCACAGGTTCAGGAAGGCCAGCACGTCCTGCGTGTTGACGCTGCCGTCGTTGTTGATATCGGCGGTGCTCGAGCCGGCGGTCCAGGCGTTCAGGAAGGCCAGCACGTCCTGGGTGTTCACCGAGCCGTCGCCGTTGAAGTCGGCGACGCAGTCGTCGACGTCGTTCTCGTAGGCGTAGGTGTTGCCGCCGCTGCCGAACGTGTTGGCGTGCACGGCCTTGCTGCCGACGAGCACGTACTTGCCGTCGCGGCTCATGTCCATCTCGAACGGCGAGCCGGCGGTGTCGATCGAGCCGATCATGTTGAGGTCACGATCGAAGATCCGCACCTCGGGCTCGGTGTTGCTCGCGTCGCCCCACGAGGCCGCGGCGAAGATCGTCCCGTCCTGGTTGGTCTGCGCGGCCACCGCCGAGTTCTGGAAGCTGCCCGAGCCGGTGTAGCTGCTGACGGCGACCACAGAGCCGTCGGTCAGGTCGACGATGCGGTGCTCGTTGGTGAGGTAGCCGTCGCCGTAGTCGTGGCTGAGGGCAAACAGGGTCAGCCCGTCGCCGCTGAGGGACATGCCCGAGCCGAACCAGTCGCTCGAGCCGCTGCCCGCGTAGACCTGCTGCCAGACGCCGTTGATCTCGCGCGCCGCGCGGATGTTGAACCCGCCGGCCGCGATGGCGGTGCCGTCGCGCGAGATGCGGTGGTAGCCGCCGCCGCCGGAGGTCTGGATGGAGTACTCCTCGGTCATGGTGGCCACGTCGTAGAGGCGGGCGGTGTCGCCGGTGGTGAGCACGATGCGCGAACCGCTGTCGTCCATCTCGACGCCCGAGCAGAACGCCCCGACCGTCGCCGTGCCGACCACGCCGCCGGAACCGTCGAGGACGACGATCAGCGAGCTCGCGCCGTTGTAGGCCGCGACCGCGACGCGCGAGCCGTCGGCGTTGACGGCGATGTTGCGCTTCGAGGCGTTGTTGTACGCGCCGTCGAAGGTGTAGGTCCAGAGGGGCGTGTCGCCGCCGGCGTCGGAGAACGCCCGGACGTTGATCGGCCCGCCGCTGGGGTAGCTGAGCACCGCGCACTTCGAGGCATCGGCGGCGGCCGCGACGCCGATGGTGCCGGGGTTCTCGGAGGCGAGCGAGTAGACAAAGTCGGGCACGCCGGCGCCGGCCGTGGTGAACTTGCTCATCCGCTTGTCGTTGAGGGAGTGGGCCACCCACGACTCGCCGCCGCCGTTGCCCAGCGCCACCGAGTCGGTGATAGAGGCCGCGTCGCCGAAGCTCCAGAGCAGGCCGGCGCGCTGGGTCGCGCCGGTGTCGCCGAGCATGAACTGCGGCGCGAAGTCACGCTCCACACGCGTGCCGCTCGCGTCGGTCGTCGCGACATCGCGCGACGCCTGCTGGCCGAAAACCGTCCCCGCGCACACACAGATAGTCAGTGCTGTCAAACGCATTCGATCTCTCCTGTTGGCTGTGTCCCCGCTCACCGTTCGTCTCCGGGCATCGGCCCGGGGCGAAGAGCCAGTCTACAGGATCGCCGCGGTTCGGGCATCACCGAATCGCGCCGACAGCCTCCAAATCTGCCATCCATTTGCACCCCGTCATGCACAGCGAACATGCGGGGCCCTCGGGACCACCGGGCTTTCTCAACACCCCGAGGTCCAGTTATTGAGGAACAGGAGGAAGTCCTGTGTGTTGACCGTGCCGTCGCCGTTCAGATCCGCCGAGCACCCGCCCCCGGAGCAATCCATGCCCCGCTGCGTGTTCCAGTCGTTGAGATAGGCAAGGAAATCCTGCGTGTTCACGGTGCCGTCGCCGTTCCAGTCGGCGGTGCAGCCGTCCACCACGCTCAGGCCGACGAGCAGTTCGCCGATGTAGACCTCCCACTCCAGCCCGGCCGGAAGTTCCGGCAGCTCGACGGCTGCGAAGTCGTTGAAGATCCCGCCCTGCGTGTCGATCAGCCGGTAGGTCTCTCCGCCCTCGGGCACGAAGCCGTCGATCAGCGCGACCCGCAGCGTCCCTCCCAGCGACGCCGAGCCGGTCACCGTCACCACGTCGGTGTTGTCGGGGCCGCCCACATCCACCAGCAACCGCCCGCCCTCGAGCAGGACCAGATCGCCGACAAAGTCGAATTGCCCCGCGCGGTCCGGGCCGCCGGGAGTCACGCTCCCGCGGCTCCGCACCGTCGGCGCCACAATCGTCGCCGGCTCCGGCAGCAGCGCCAGGGCGATCACCCCCTGAAGGTCCGCGGTCACCGAGTGCAGGTCCAGATCGCCGCCCGCGTTCAGCTCGGCGCCGTCACTCACGCCCAGCGTGCCGTCGCCGTCCACGCCAAGACCATCGGAGAACACCGAGTCCCCGGTCACGTCCACCCGGCCGTCCTCGATCTCGTTCACGTCCCCCAGCCACGGCAGCGCCGTGGTGTCGCCGCTGACAATCGTGCCCGGCCCGCGCACCTTGTTCACGCCCGTGCCGGGGAACGCGATCGTGCCCGAGCCGGCCGTGAACCACGACCCGCCGGTCAGCTCGTTGTTGACAATCTGCACAACATCGTGCAGCTCGACGATCGCGTCGTGCGCCACGACCGACCCGGTGTTGTCGAAGCGCACGAACGCCCGGTGCCCGAACCCGCCGGCCCCCGCAAAGCCCGCCTGGTACACGCCCGTGTTGGTGATCGTGCCGCCGGAGCCGAGCTGCTGATCGCCCGCCGCCCGGATCACCCAGCGGCCGTTGTTGACCAGCGACCCGCCCTCGAAGCGCATGCCGGCGTGCTGGTCGCCGTCGACCTCGTTGCGAAGCTCGCCGCGCAGCTGGATCGATGCCTCGACCTTCACCGCCGCGGTGTTGACCAGCGTCGTGCCGAGGTCGAAGCCCGAACCGAGCCTGAGCTGCTCGTGCTGGTGCACGATCTGCCCCGACCCGATCGTCCTCCCGTGCAGGTACACCCGCGAGAGCGGGTTCTCGGGCACGCCCTCGGTCCTGAGCGTCCCGGTCACGTTGAGCGTGTGCCCGTTGCCACCGATCTCGACCGAGCCGCTCGAACTCGCCCGGACCGTCACATCACCGGTGATGTTGTGCGTGATGTTGAACCCGTTCACGGAGACCAGCCCGAGGCAGTTGCTGCCGGGGGCAACCGTCCCGCCGCTCCAGTTCCCGCCGCCGCTGAGCACCAGCTCGCCCGAGTCGCACTTGACCAGCCCGCCGGGCACGAGGTCCACCGGCGAGGTGATCACCTGCGAGGTCTGCGCGCAGTTCATCGCGTCGTAGGCGCGGATCGTGCCCTCGCACCGCACCCGCCCGACCACGCCGCTGGAGGGCCTGCTGAGCGTCGAGCTGCCCTCGCCCGAGCCGAGCACGAGCTCGCCGCCGCCGAAGACATCGACATCGGCCTTGAGCACCAGGTTGGCCTGGTGCACAAGCTCCAGCTCGCCCCCGTCGAGGACCACGATCGGGACCTCGGTCGTGCCCGAGCCGTAGAGCTTGCCGCTGGTCGCGACCGAGCCGGTCCCCGCCGGGCTCGTCAGCAGCGTGCCCATGTTCATCACGCCGGTGTTGGTGAGCAGCCCGTCGAGCCGCGTCGTGCCGAAGAGCTCGAGCCCGGTCCCGAACTCGGTCAGGTTCGAGTCGAGCACCCCCTTGTAGGTCACGTTGGCGTTCCGCAGCTCCACCGAGCCGTCGCCCTCGAAGCGCACGCTCTCGATGTCGTTGGGAAAGCTCCCGGAGAACCACACCTGGCCCCCGTCGGTCACCTCCACCGTCGTGAACTCCAGCGTGTACTCCCCGCGCACGTCCAGCACGCCCCGGTCAGCGAACAGCGTGCCCGAGTTGGCCTCGAGCCGCGCATCAACCGTGACCTGCTCGTTGGCGTCCGCCCCCAGCACACCGATCTGTCCGGCCGGCGAGAGACGCGTCAGCCCGCCGCTCACCTCGTCGAGGTCGCCCGGCGCGCGCAACGCCAGCGTCCCCTGCACGTCCACGATCCCGCCGCTCCACGGCTCGACGTTCCCCGACGCCACCAGCGACCCCGCGATCGTCAGCACCGTCCCGTCCACCCGCACGATCTCCGCCGACGTCGCCGTCCCCGCGATCCTCGCCCCGCCGGGGCCGCCGAAGATCGTCCCCTTCGAGAGCGTCGTCGCCCCCTGCAGCGTCAGCAGCCCCTGCGTCGTGATCGACCTCGTGCAGCAGCCCCGCAGCGTGAAGTTTGTGATCGCCGACGGCTCGGCCAGGATCAGGCTCCGGCTGTCGAGCACCAGGCCCGTGTCGGCCAGCAGAGAGCGCACGTTGATGTCCGCGGCCTGCGCCACCGGCACCGCCCCCTGCACCAGCACCGCGTCGTTCGATCCTGGCACCCCGTCCGGGTCCCAGTTCAGCTCCGCGAACCAGTCCGAACTCCCCGCGCCGCCGTCCCAGGTCTTGCTCTGCCCCATCGCGGCCCCAGCCGCGAAGACCAGCGCCGCCGCCGTCACCGCCCGATACCGCATCGCGTCGCTCCTTGTCTAGTCGCAGCGTCTAGTCGCAGCCGCCGGTCCACGTGTTCAGGAACAACAGGAAGTCCTGCGTGTTCACCGTGCCGTCGCCGTTGAGGTCCGCCGTGCACCCGCCGGAGCAGTCCATCAGCCGCTGCACGTTCCAGTCGTTCAGGTAGGCAAGGAAGTCCTGCGTGTTGACCGATCCGTCGCCGTTCCAGTCGGCCTGGCACGAGCCGCCGACCACCGAGAGCGTCACCGTCGTTTGGCCGTAGGCCACCTCCCACGACAGATCGCCGGGAAGAATGGGCAGGTCTTCGGCCCCAAAGGCCCCGCTGACACCCCCCGCGGCGTCGATGAGCGTGAAGCTCTCGCCGCCCACCGGCTGGAACTCGTCGATGAGAGACACCCGCAGCGTCGAGCCGGCCAGCAGCACCGAGCCCGTCACCGTGAGCACATCGGCATTGCCGTCGCCGCCGATGTCAAAGAGCATCTGCGCATCGGCCGTGCACGAGACCCCGCCGAGGACGTCGATCTGCCCCGCCCGTCCCTCGCCGCCGGGGATGAGCCGGCCCCACAGATCGAGCAGCGGCGTCCGCAGCCTCGCGGGCGCACCGATGATCCCCTGGCTTACCACGCCCTCGATCTCGCCGAGCACCGAGTGCAGCCGCACATCGCCGGTGGACTCCAAGTCCTTCCCCTCGCCCACCTCGATGGTCCCGCCGTCGGTCACGCGGATCGAGGGCACCTCCGTGTCCGCCTCCGCGCGGAACGTCCCCCCCCGCACCTCGATGTTGTCCGCAAACGAGGCCCCCCCGCCCTGGACCGTCAGCTCCCCCTCCACAATCGCGATGTCCTCGATCCACGGCGCCGACAATCCGTCACCGAACACCCGCGTGCCCGGCCCGAGGGACGTGACCGTCTCTCCAGGGAAGCGGATCGAGCCGAAGTCGAGCGCCGTCCACGTGCCCCCGAGCAACTCGCCGTTGACCAGATTCGTGCAGTCGAAAAACTCCAGCCTCGCATTGTGGGCCAGCACCGCCCCGTTGTTGGAAAACGCCGCACGGATGCGGTGGCTGTGCCCGGATCCCGGTTCGTCGATCGCCTCGAAGGTCCCGTTGTTGATGAACGACCCCGAGGGCGAGACCACGTAATCGCCGCTGTTGGCGTCCAGACCGAATGTCCACACCCCCTCGTTGCGGATCACGCCGCCCTCAAACCCGAGCCCGCCCGAGAACCGGTGCTCGACCGTGCCCTCGTTGATGATCGTGCCCGCGTTGACAAAGTACCGCTCGATGGTCAAGGCGCCGGTGTTGCGGAAGGTGGACTCCAGCCGGAACCCGTTCGAGTCCCCGTCGTCGATCAACGCCGTGCCCTCGTTGATCAGCTCGCCCTGCCCACGCACCAGCGCCCGCAGCACCGAGCCCACGTTGTTCTGACCCGTGACATTCAGCCGAAACGTCCCGGCCAGGTCGATCGTCGTGCGCCCCGATCCCCCGCCGAGCCAGAAGTCGCCCATCCCCTCCGCGACCGGCTCGCCCGAGACGGCCCACGAGAGGTTGTCGCCCCGCAGCGCCACGCCAGCGCCGTCCTCGAGCAGCAGAAACGTCCCGCCGCTCAACTCGCCGCCGCCCTCGAACCGCAGAAACCCGCCGTACTGCTTCACCTCGCCGCCGGCCCGCATCTCGAACGACGGCCGGACCGTCAGCACATCGCGATCCGAGTACGACCCCAGGCTCGCGTCGATGCGAACCTGGCCCAGATTCACGATCTGCGCCGACTCGCCTCCCGGGACCGTCACCTCCACCGGCACCTCGTTGAACGAGAGCTGTCCGCCGGGCTCGATCGTCAGCTCGTCTGTGAGTGACAGCGTCGCCCGCGGCTGGAGCGTTCCGCCGGCCTTCACCGCCGTCGGGATATCCACCCTCGAGTTGACCTGGATGTCCACAAAGCCCGATGTCTCGAACGCGCCGGACCCGCCCTCGTCCCGCAGCGTCGCGCCGAACAGCGTCATGTGCCCGGTGTTCCGCAGCGTCCCGCCGATCCGCAGCGGGTTGCGGATCAGCATCGTCCCGGGGAAGCTCATGTCCGCGGTGTTCGTCCCGCTGAACACCGCCCGCCCGGTCTGCACATAGACCTCGCCGTCCCCCCGCATGGTCGTGCCGCGGACCTCGCACTCCGCCCCCATCAGCAGCTCGACCGTTCCACCGTTCCAAGCCTCGATCGTCCCGCCGTCGAAATCACACTCGCCGGTCAGCTCGATCTCCCCCCGGTCGGCCAGCACCGCCCCCGCACCCTCGGTGTCGACCGATCCCACAAACCGCATGAGCCCCGGTTCGGCGATCTGGATCGTGCCCCGGTTTACCACCACCGCCGGGCCGACCGCCCGGCCGATCCCCGAGCCACCGACACCCGTCACCGTCCCCTCCACCACGATCCGCCCCGAGTCCCACGGCTCGAGCGCGCCCGAAGAGGTCATCAGCATCTCCCCCGCGATGATCACCTCGTGCGCATCACGCGCATAGAGCTGCTCGTCGTTCAGCACCATCCCCCCCAGCGTCGTCACCCCCGACCCGCGGAAGCTCGCCGACTTGCCCAGCACCGACGAGCCCTCGATCAGCAGCGTCGAACTGTGCGTGATCTCCGGCCGGCAGCACCCGCCCGTGAACAGGCCCACGATCCGCGAGCCCCCCGTGAACGTCAGCGACGAACTGACGATCTCGAGCCCGCTGAGCGCCTCGAGCGACACCACCTCCACCGGCTGCGACTCGGCGACCACCCGGCCGCCCGCCTCCATCACCACCCGGTCCGACGCCTGCGGCACACCGTCGGGGTCCCAGTTCGCCCCGTCGAACCACAGCAGGTTCCCGCCGTCCCCGTCCCACGTCTTCAGCTGCGCCGATGCCGAACCGGCCAGACCCGCCACAATCACCAACGCCGCCACGTTCTTCATCGCACACCTCAGACAGGGATCCCCACGCCGACGCCTCCTTCGCGCCGACGCTCAATGCTTGCGATACACCCGGATGTTCCCCGAGACTACCAAACACCTCCCCCCCCTCCAACCCCAAACCGAGCAACCCACCGCACGACTCCCACCCCCAAACCCCTATAGTCTCACCCACGTTTCCACACACCGAACACACCCCACCCGCAAGGGAGCAGATCAGTGGCAACCAAGCACTACGACCTCATCGTTATCGGCGGCGGCCCCGGCGGATATGTCGGCGCCATCCGGGCCGCACAACTCGGCTACAAGGTCGCCTGCGTCGAACGCGCCAAGCTCGGCGGCGTCTGCCTCAACTGGGGCTGCATCCCCTCCAAGGCCCTCCTCTCCAACGCCGAACTCATGGAAAAGCTCCACGAACGCGAGCTCTGGGGCCTCAAGATCAAGGGCGAGATCGGCATCGAGTGGGACAAGGTCATCGGCCGCTCTCGCGACGTCGCCTCCAAACTCAACAACGGCATCCACTTCCTCTTCAAGAAGAACAAGATCGACCACATCGAGGGCTCCGCCAAGATCGTCAGCGCCGCCAAAAACGGCAAGCCCTGCTCGGTCGAGATCTACGACTGCAAGGTCCAGGAAGAGCGCACCGACGCCCCCGCCACCCCCGCAGCCAAGCCCCGCGACACCATCACCGCCACCAACGTCATCGTCGCCACCGGCTCGGTCGCCCGCGACCTCCCCTTCGCCAAGTTCGGCTCCGATCCCAAGATCTGGGGCGCCCGCGAGGCCATGTTCAACCAGGAAAAGCCCAAGCGCCTCATCGTCGTCGGCTCCGGCGCCATCGGCATGGAGTTCGGCTACTTCTACCACTCCTTCGGCACCGAGGTCACCGTCGTCGAGATGCTCGACCGCATCCTCCCCGTCGAGGATGAAGAGGTCTCCAAGGCCATGGAGCGCCACTACAAAAAGGCCGGCTTCAACTTCAAGACCGGCCACGTCACCACCGCCATCGACGCCAAGGGCAAGACCGTCAAGGTCACCATCGCCCCCTTCAAGGACGGCAAGGCCGACGACTCCAAGGCCGAAACCCTCGAGGCCGACCGCGTCCTCCTGGCCATCGGCGTCACCGGACGCTTCGACGGACTCTTCGACGACTCCCTCGGACTCGCCGTCGAAAAAGGCCACATCAAGACCGACTACGTCGCCAACCACATGGGCGATCCGCAGCACCTCGACTACAAGACCAACCTCCCCGGCATCTACGCCATCGGCGATGTCATCGGCCCCCCCTGGCTCGCCCACGTTGCCAGCGAAGAGGCCATCCTCTGCGTCGAACGCATCGCCTGGCGCGACAAGAAGATCGACCACGAACCCATCCCCATGGACTACACCGTCATCCCCGGATGCACCTACTGCAACCCGCAGGTCGCCTCCGTCGGCTTCACCGAACGCGCCCTCATCGAACAGGGCCTCAAAAAGGGCCAGGACTACGAGGTCGGCAAGTACAACTTCCAGGCACACGGCAAGGCCATCGCCGCGATGCACCAGGAGGGCTTCGTCAAGATCATCCGCGGCCTGCCCCGCGGCGAGATCCTCGGCGCACACATCATGGGCGACCAGGCCACCGAACTCATCGCCGAGATGACCCTCGCCCGCCGTCTCGAAGCCACCACCGAAGAACTCATCGTCACCACCCACGCCCACCCGACGATGCACGAGGCCATCCACGAAGCAGCCCTCGCCGCCGAAGGCCGACTCATCCACGGCTAACCAAGACCCCACACGCCCCGCCGCAGCCTGCCCCCTCTCCCGCCCCCGGCGGGAGAGGGCCGGGGAGAGGGCTCCGTCCCCTACCACACCTCCCGGTTCGGCCGGCCGCAGCAGCCCCCTCCCGCCGACGAGCCCCGAGCGCAAGGTCGGGACCCCACGGCATCAGTCTCACCATGCCAACGCGCTACCCGACTTTCGGCGGAAGCGCACGCCCCCACTCCCACCCAATCATGCACCGTGCGGTCCAAGGAACAACACCGCCGACGGAGGGGGGGTACCATACCGGTCGGCCGACACATGCGTGCCCGCGATGCCGACCGTTTGTGTACTCTCTTGATCAATGAAGCGGATCACAGACACTAAGCCTGTTGTGAACAAGCCAACCGCCTTGGACTGCTTCGCGGGCTGCGGCGGTATGACGCAGGGGCTTAAGCAGGCTGGTTTCAATGTCATTGGTGCGATTGAGATCGACTCGGATGCTGCCGCAGTCTATCGACTTAATCACCCCTCAACAGTCTTGTGGACAGCAGATATCCGGCAGCTAGAGGCGAAGGCCATCATGTCTGCGCTGCAGCTTCGCCCTGGCCAACTGGACTTGTTGGGCGGGTGCCCGCCCTGTCAAGGGTTTTCCACCCTCCGCACGAAGAACGGTGGCCGGAGGGTTCGAGATTCACAGAATGATCTCATATTCGAGTTCCAGCGCCTCGTCATCGGTCTCAGGCCCAAACATGTGATGCTTGAAAACGTGCCGGGGCTGCTTGCCGACACCCGGTTGGCTCAGTTCTCACAATCACTCGGTGAAGCTGGGTACGCAATTCGTGCTGGCATTCAGAACGCTGTGGATTTCGGTGTACCTCAGCGTCGACGCAGACTGGTCTTCATCGCGAGCTTGGGATCCTCCGCTCCCTCTGCTATACCAGGCTCGAAACGGAAGACGGTAAGGGACACGATTTGTTCGCTTCCGGCCGCCGGGCGCAGCGGAGATCCTCTCCATGATCTACCTGAGTCCCGATCTGAAGAGGTAAAGCTGAGAATACGGCAGATTCCGAAGGACGGCGGAAGTCGTTCAGCATTGCCGCGATCACACCAACTCCCGTGCCACAGGCGATCCGATGGGTTCACTGATGTCTACGGCCGAATGGCCTGGGATCAGCCAGCACCGACAATTACGACAGGCTGTTTCAATCCCTCTAAGGGTCGGTTTCTGCACCCTGTAGCTAATCGTGCTATAACCATGCGCGAGGCGGCCATGTTACAATCGTTTCCACGTAGCTATAAGTTTCCGAAGGAACTGGGTAAGGTCAAGCTCGCACAGATGATCGGAAACGCGTTGCCGCCCGCTTTCGTCCGAGCGCATGCCCGAGCCATTCGGAGTCAGCTAGTGCAATAGGGGCCTCCATGAGTGACTCACCATTTGAGATGCGTTTCGATCCTCAAACGATCAAGCACTTGGGTGTGCGAATGTACTCCACGCTTCCGCCCGCGTTGGCAGAGATAATCTCAAATGCGTATGACGCCGACGCCGACAGTGTGCTGATTCACTTGGTGGAACACGACCAGCACCCAACCAGTATCACAATCAAGGACGATGGTCACGGGCTCGGGTTTGATGATATTAATAGCAAGTTTCTCGTGATCGGCCGAAACCGTCGACGTGACCAAGGTGATCTTCCGTCCCCAAAGCACAAGAGGCTTCCCACCGGCAAGAAGGGACTTGGCAAACTAGCACTGTTCGGTCTCGCATCAACGATTGTCATTCGTACGGTCAGCCAGCGCAAGCTGAACGAATTCGTATTGGATTGGGATGCTCTAGTAGCCGCGCAGGGCGCGTATCGACCGCAAGCAATTGTCTTGAATCAGGATGTTGATGAGCGTGACGGGACCACTCTCACACTGACGGGGCTCAAGCGAACAACTCCCTTTGATGTCGAGGCCCTTGCCGACAGCCTGTCCCGGTACTTCTTGTTCGACGACACGTTCAAGGTTGTCATCGAGTCAAGCACGGGAGCTCGGACGAGCGTCGACAACCGACGCAAGTACCGGACGCTCGACACAGAATTCAGTTGGTCGCTGGAGTCCGACCGGTTACTACCACCGAGTTCGCCGTATCACGGTCAAATGCGCGGCGAGTTGTATACATCGACCAAACCCATCGCACCCGCTTCTGGGTTGAGAGGCATCACGCTGTTTTCAAGAGGGAAGTTGGTTAACAGCCCCGAGTTCTTCTCAGCCAGTACCTCCAGTCATTTCTACCAATACCTGACTGGTTGGATCACAGTTGATTTCATCGAAGCTATTGGCGAGGATGTGATCGCCACAAACAGACAGTCCTTGGACTGGCAACAGCCAGAAATGGCTCAGCTCCGCAAGTTCCTCACAGGGCTCGTGTCGCAGATTAGCGGCGAGTGGCGTACCAAACGGAAGACCCGCAAGAAGAAGGAGTTGGAGGAACTGACCGGCATAGATACCGATAAGTGGACCGGCACGATGCCTGCGGATATTCGAGAGCGCACTCAGCGGATTATCGATGCTCTCGGCGGAGAAGATGCTTTGGAAGGGTACACGCCGATCATCAAAGAGCTACACGCGCTTGTGCCGGAATACCCACTATTGCACTGGCGACACCTCCACACTAGACTTCAAGAGCGCGTCCGGGTGTACTACGAAAATAACCAGTTTGGAGATGCGGCAAGCCAGGGCGTACAGATCTATTGTGAGCGGATACGGCAACTTACGGGCTTGACAACCGACGGACAGGACTTGGTGAATCGTGTTTTTGGGAGTCGTCCTTTTTCTAACCCACCGCCCCTCCAACTGAACTCTTTGGGTACGGATTCGGAGCAGTGTATTCAGGAGGGGCAGGGCCATCTATCTCGCGGAGTAATAACCGGGTTTCGAAACCCATTATCGCACGATCCGATCGATGCTGTGGTTCCGACAGTGTTTTCTGAGCTTGACTGCCTAAACATATTGAGCCTTGTTTCATACCTGCTCGCACGAATAGATTCAGCAACGACAAATCCTTGAACCGATGAGTCCGAGCTGTCTGTCGTTAGGTGACACCGACCCGTGCGACCGACCTCGCCTCTGCGAGATCGGTGCTCTTCACACCTCACTCAGCACCCCCGCCACCCCCTCCAACTCATACCGCTGCCTCCCCTCCACCCGCACCAGCCGCACCCCCGCGTCCGCAGACTCCCGCTCCAAGTCCCCGTCCCGCGCCCGCCCTGCCAGAGATGACTGCAGGCACCTCTCCTGGCGCTCTCCTGGTGCTGATCCCGCCATGATGCCACGTCACTCATCCTCCTCGGACTCCACGAACGCGATGTTTCCCGGGTGTATGTCTGTCATGTGAATGCCGTGCTGCTCGAGTGCGGCTCGGATGGCCGCGACCTTCCACACGCGAAGACCAAAGAGCTCGCGGATCCGCGCCTCCTGTTCTTCCACAACGTCTGGTGGAAACTCGATCCGATCGCCATCGAGCCGCGCCGACGCAAAGTCCAGCACAAACGGCCGCTCCACGATCGTCATCTCGATCGCCATGAGATCATCGTCCCATTGCTCCAGCGTCGGAACATCGTGCCCGCACAGTTCAGCGACCCCCCGCTCCCTCAGCCTTTGGTACGCCGCCAACTCCCGCACGTAGAGATCGCGGGTCTTGAACACCTTGAGGGCGGTTCGCGCGTCTGTCCGCCAGATGGTCCCGTCTTTCCCGAACCCCAGCCGGGTCCCGAGCCGAATCTGATACAGTGTCGAGTACCGCACCGCTCGATCCAGCAGCCCCGAGGTCGGACCCATGACGCAACTCCAGTCCCCAAACACCAATCCCCAAGGCCACTCCGCCGCCGTGCGCCTGACACTCCGCCTGCCCGACCACGCCATCCGATTGGGCCAGGTCGGCCCCACATGGTTCCGCTGCCGCGAGGCGATCACCATACCACCGGGCCCCGCCACGCTCGAAATCGAAGTCGACGGCTCCCTCGACTCTACCGAGATCATCATCGAGCCCGCCGACACCCCAACCCACCGCTACGAGTACGACCTCCGCGGCTAGCGCCCTGCTACATCCACGTTTGCGCGCGGTTTGCGTTGCAACACCCGCGTTTGCGCGCAACATCGTGCACCTCCACACCAATCCCACCGAAGCGCGATCCCTCCACCCGTATCCTGCGCACAGACCCATGCCCACCGAACCGTCCATCACCGCCGCCACCAACAGAGCCGCGGGCGTAAGCACGCCGAAGGAGCCCCACACCCCGCCGCGCCGCCCGGACCTCCCCCCGCACACCCCCTCTCCCTCTCCCCCTCCTCCCCAATGCCCAGTGCCCAATGCCCAATGCCCGTCCCCCCAGTGCCCGTCCCCCCAGTGCCCCTCCCCCCAACCCCTCACCCCCCAGGACGAGCACCTCCTCACCGCCCTCTTCGACCCCGACTCCAACCTCATCGTCGCCGCAGCCCACGTCGGCCTGACCGAGGCCCAGCTCATCGACTGGACCACCCAGCCCCACATCCAACACCGTATCACCGCCCAGCGCGCCCTCCGCCGCCTGCGCGAAGAGATCCGCGCCGGCGTCACCGCCCGCCGCACCCTCGAAGCCCTCGAAGAGATCGCCCACACCGCCGAAGACCCCATCGAACGCCGCCGCGCCGCCACCGCCATCCTCCGCTACCTCACCCCCCACCAGAGCCGCGGGCGTAAGCACGCGGAAGGGGTCACCACAACCCCCGCACCGCACTCACCCCCCGAACCCGCCACAACACCCGCGCCAACCAACCTCTCCCATCAGAGCCGCGGGCGTAAGCACGCGGAAGGGGTCACCACAACCCCCGCACCGAACCCATCCCCCGAACCCACCACAACACCCGCGCCAACCAACCTCCCCCACCAGAGCCGCGGGCGTAAGCACGCGGAAGGAGCCCAACTCCCTGCCGCGTCGCCGAGACCCTTCGACGCTTACTCCCTCCCCTCTTCCTCCCGAGTGCCTGGTACCTCATGCCCGGTGCCCAACGCCGCCTCCCCCGTACCTCACTCCCCAGCCCACACCCACCAACCCCGCTCATCAAACCCCATCCACACCCTCCTCCACGCGCACGCAAAAACCCGCCAGACCCCGGCCCTGGCGCAACCTCCATAACCCGCATCGGCTCTACGACTCCCTCGTCCCCGACCACATCTCATACCGCAACAACCGACACTCGATCTTCGCGTTCATGAACGGTGTCTTCTTCGCTGCGCGCAGCCCGACCTTCCCCGCCAGTTCGCGGCTGCCCGTAAACAAATGCCCCGTCCACCCGGCGCACCGCTGCTTGAGATAGTCCCCGATCCGCCCGTACGTCTCGGCCAGTGCCGCGGCCTCCCCCATCCGCTCGCCATACTCCGGGTTGATCACCACGTCCCCCGGCGCCTCCGGCATCGGCGTGTCCGCAAAGTCGCACTCGACAAACTCGATGTGCTGCTCCACCCCCGCCGCCCGCGCGTTCCGACGGGCCGCATCAATCGCCGACGGGTCATGGTCCGACGCGATGATCGGCGGTACAGGCCCCAACTCGCGCGCGCGCTTCAGCTTGCCCGCCTCCCGCCGCGCCTCGCGCCACGCATCATCATCCGCCAGATAGGTATGCAACAGCCCGAAGTTGCTCCGGAGCAGCCCGGGCGCGCGCCCGGTCGCGATCAGCGCCGCCTCGATCGCCAGCGTCCCGCTCCCGCACATCGGGTTCACCAGCGGGCGTGTGCCGTCATACCCGGCCGCCATCAGCACCGCCGCGGCCAGCGTCTCGCGCATCGGCGCGTGGTGCGGCAGCTTGCGGTACCCCCGGTCGCCCAGCCGCTCGCCGCTGGTGTTCAGATAGACCCACGCCCGGTCGCCCTTCCAGAAAAGGTTGATCACCGTCTGGTACCGGTCGGGCCCCGAGTCGGGCCGGGCCCCGGTCTTCTTCATGATCCGGTCAACGATCGCGTCCTTGACCACGCGGCTGGGATAGAGCGAGTTGGTGACCTTGGGGTTGTCCACGTTGCTGACGATGCTGACGTAGCCGTCGTTGGCGATGAGCGATTCCCACGGGTAGGCCGCGACTCTGGTGTAGAGCGCGTCGGGCGAGGGGCATCGGAAGCGGGTGAGCTGCCAGAGCACGTGCTGGGCGGTGCGGAGCCGCAGGTTCAGCGGCATGCAGTCGAGCAGGCTCGCGCCGATGTGGACACCGACGGCGTCCTCCTCCTGGATCTCGAAGCCGAGGGCCTCGACCTCGGCGCGGAGGTAGGGCACGGTGTAGGGGGCCGCGGTGATGCGGGTGAGTTGCTTCTTGGTGGGGTCGATGGGCGGCATGGCTGGTTGGGTAATCTGCGGAGCGTGCCGCGAGGATAGGGTCGGTCGGGGCGAATCCGGGGCGAGCGGGCATCGTTTGCGGCCGGAAACTCGCTCCAACGCCCGAGAAGGCGGGGATTCGCCGCGTCGGAATGCCCTGACGCGGGAGCGGGTTGAGTCTGGCGGGCGAGTTTGTTGACTCAGGATGCTGAGTTGGTATGACTAGGGCTCATCGAGCTTTCCACACGAGGTCCATATGCAGCACACGCGAGAATCGGGTTCGGTTGGCGGCGCCCTGGCAATGATCCGGGCGGTTTCGGTCTTGGCGGCGGTGTGCGCGTTGGTGTCGCCCGCGGCTGCGGCACAGCAGGACAACAACGTCGAGTGGGACGGGATCAGCCATCTGGAGTGGCAGGACCGCCGGCCGCTGTGCCCGGTGGGGGGCGAGAGCTTTGTGGTGCGGTTCCAGGTGTACCGCGACGATCTGACGGCGGCGCGGGTGCTGGTGGACGGGTCGGCGTGGGTGGACGCGTCGGTGGTCGAGAGCCGCGGGCCGTACGACGTGTGGGCGGCGACGGTGCCGGCAACTGTCAACGACACGCTGGGGTACATCATCGAGCTGACCGACGGCACAGACACCGACTATCTGTCGAGCGCCGGCATGACCGACGAGATGCCGGTGGCCGAGGACTTTGCGCTCGACTTTGTGACGCTGGCGCACGCGCCGGTGGGGGCGACGCCGGTTACCGGCGGGACGGTCTTCAAGGTCTGGTCGCCCAACCGCTCGACGGTGCACGTGCGCGGGCAGTTCAACAACTGGTCGCTCGACGACCCGATGACCAAGGTGGGCGAGCACTTCGTGCGGTTTGTCGCGGGCGCGGGGCACGGGCACCAGTACAAGTACTTCTTCAACAACGGGCACTGGAACAGCGATGCGCGCGCGCGGCGGCTCAACCCGACGGACAGCTACAACTCGTACGTCGTCGATCCGATGCGGTATGAGTGGCAGACCGAGGGCTTCTCGCCGCCGCCGGCCGAGGACCTGGTGATCTACCAGCTGCACGTGGGCAGCTTCGCGGGGCGGAACGACCCGTACGGCAACACGGGCAACCCGTCGGGCTTCCGCGACGTGGCCGACCGTGCGGGGCATCTGGCCGAGCTTGGGATCAACGCGGTGATGCTCAACCCGATCCACGAGTTCCCGGGCGATTTCTCCGGCGGGTACAACCCGGTGAGCCAGTGGGCGATCGAGTGGCGGCTGGGGACGCCGGACGACCTGAAGTACATGATCGACGAGCTGCACGCCAACGGCATCGCGGTGCTGCTGGACATCGTGTGGAACCACTTCAGCCCGAGCGACAACTATCTGTGGAACTACGACGGGACGCAGCTGTATTTCGACACACCGGTGGTGGACACGCCGTGGGGGCCGCAGGCGGACTTCGACAAGGCGGGCGTGAAGAGCTACTTCCTGGACAGCGCTGTGCTGCTGCTGGAGGAGTACCGGTTTGACGGTTTCCGGTTCGACGGCTCGGACTTTACGAACATCGGTCAGAACGAGGCGAGCGGCTGGGCGCTGATGCAGGGGCTCAACGAGCTGGTGGACCAGAGGTACGTGGACAAGACGATGATCGCCGAGCAGCTGCCCGACGACGCGTGGGTGACGCGCCCGGTCGCGCTGGGCGGGGCGGGGTTTGATGCGCAGTACCACGACGCGTTCAACGACAATCTGCGGTCGGAGGTCTTCGACGCGGCGTTCGGCGACCCGGAGATGTGGCGCATCGCTGACGTGCTCGAGGGCAGCGGGCAGTATCTCGAGGGTGCGCAGGTGCTCAACTACTTCGAGCTGCACGATGAGTGCTGGAGCTCGTCGGGGGGCCAGCGCGCGGTGATGTCGATCGACACGAGCTTCCCGCACGACGATCAGTGGGCGCGGGGGCGGACGATGCTGGCCCAGGGGCTGACGGCGATGGGGCCGGGAATCCCCGCAATCCTCATGGGCACCGAGTGGCTCGAGGACACCGACTTCGAGCAGGCGAAGATCGACTGGTCGAAGAAGACGACGTACGCGGACGTGTTCGCGTACTACAAGGACCTGTACGCGCTGCGTGTGGGCAACACGGCGATGCGGGCGTCGAGCCCGTTCGAGGTGTTCCACTTCAACGAGGGCGGGAATGTGCTGGGGTTCCAGCGGTACAACCTCGACGGCGGGGTGTACGCGGTGTTTGCCAACTTCTCGAACACCGATTACCACGACTACCGCGTGGGTCTGCCGCAGCCGGGGCGGTGGGTCGAGGTGCTCAACAGCCAGGCTTCGGCGTACGGCGGGACCGGGCTGGACAACCCGGGCGTGATCCAGAGCGACGCGATCGCCTACGACGGCTTCTCGCAGTCTGCCGACATCGTCCTCTCGAAGATGGGCCTGGTGGTGCTGCGGTGGGAGGGCGACTGCGCCGCCGACTTCAACGGCGACGGCACGGTGAACACGCAAGACGTGCTCGCGTTCCTGAACGCGTGGGCGAGCGGCGAGTCGTCTGCGGACTTCAACAACGACGGCACGGTGAACACACAGGACGTGCTGGCATTTCTGAACGCGTGGGCGCCCGGGTGCTGAGTGCCCGGTGTGCCCCCGGGGCCTGCGCGGCGCGACGCCGCGGCGCGCGAGAGAACGTGAGAGGAGAGAGATCGTGCAGGTGTTAATCCGACTGACGGCGTTGGCCGTCTGCTGTGCCGCCACGGTTGTGCGGGCTGATGTGCTGTATGTGGATCTGCGGTCGGGGGGTGCCAACAACGGCAGCTCGTGGGCCGACGCGTTCAAGACGATCGAGCAGTCGCTGGCGGTCGCGCAGCCGGGCGATGAGGTGTGGGTCGCCGAGGGCACCTACTACCCGCCGGATGTCGCCTCGCCGCTGGAGTTTCCTTCGGGGGTCGCGCTGTACGGCGGGTTCAAGGGCAGCGAGACGACGCGTGACGAGCGTGACATCGCGCTGTACCGCACGACGATCTCCGGCGACTACAACGGGGACGACCTGCCGGGCTTCGGCAATCGCGCCGACAACGCGATGACGCTCGTGTCGTTTGACGGCACGGATGCCGCGACGCGTCTGGACGGGTTTACGCTGAGCGGTGGGTATGCGCACGGCCCGGTGACAGGATACGGCGGAGCGATCCAGAGCGCGCAGGGTGCGGGCACGATCGAGAACTGCCGCTTCATCGACAATTTCGCCGAGTACGACGGCGGGGCGGTCTGGCTTCAGGACGTCGGCGACATCGTCGTCCGCGGGTGCACGTTCCGCGGCAACGCGGCGGGCGACGGTGAGAGCACCGTCTCCCACGGCGGGGCGATCAGCCTGCTGACCGGCGACGGGGTCTGGATCGAGGACTGCCGGTTCACGGGCAACGCGGTCTTGGCCAACACGGTGGCGTTCGGGGGCGCGGTGAGGCTCCGGGACGTGGCCACGGCCTCGATCGTCGGGTGCACCTTCGAGGACAACTTCGTCGAGGCGGTCAACACATTCGGGGGGGCGGTCCGTCTGTACGATGTCGGCGCGGCTGTGGTCGGCTGCGACTTCATCGGCAACCGTTCCGATGCCGGCTTGGGCGGCTTCGGTGGCGGGCTGAACCACGACGCGAGCCCGGAGGGATCGCCCGACATCGACATCGTGGCCTGCCGCTTTCTCGGCAACTCGGCGATCCAGGGTGGCGCGGTCCTGACCACCAGCGAGGTCGGCATGGTCCGTGTTGTCGGCTCGCTTGTCGCGTCGAACACCGCCGCGCGGGGCGCCGGCTTGTACCTCACGGCCACCGCGTTTCTCGACGCGTCCACGATCGCCCACAACTCGAGCTCCGACGACATCCTCCCGGTCGGGGCGGGCGTCTTCAGCACCGCGGCCGGGGTGATCACCGTCCGCAACTCGATCCTGTGGGACAACCGCGCCGACGGCAGGAACAACGAGAACACCCAGATCTACGACCCGGGCGGCCCGGTGATCGGGTATTCCTGCGTGCAAGGCTGGTCGGGCACGCACGGGGGGCCGGGGAACATCGGGCTCGATCCGCTCTTCCGCGACGTCGCCGGCGCTGACGGTCAGTACGGCACCGAGGACGACGATCTTGACCTCGGCCCGTTCAGCCCGTGCATCGACGCGGGGAGCAACAGCGTGCTTCCTGCGGACGCGATGGATCTCGACGGCGACGGCGACACCGGCGAGGCGTTGCCGCTCGATGTGCACCTCAACCCGCGGCGGGTCGACGACCCCGACGTCGCCGACTCGGGCCAGGGCACCGCGCCGGTCGTGGACATGGGCGCTGCCGAGGCCCAGGACCACTCCTGTGTTGCCGACTTCAACTACGACGGCTCGGTGAACACCCTCGATGTGCTCGCGTTCCTGAACGCCTGGGCGGCCGGCGACGCGGGTGCGGACATCAACGACGACGGCACGGTGAACACCCTCGACGTGCTGGTCTATCTGAACCTGTGGAACACGGGGTGCTGAGCAGCCCGGCGGGACCGGCGTCGTGGGGGTCTGGGTAAGGTTGATGGCTCCTGGGAGGGTGCGTCGGGAGCGATTGTCCGTGGTTTTGCTGGTACCGGTTGGGGGGCGCGGGCAGAATGTGTGTGTTGTGCTGCGCGTGCGGCTGTGGTGCCGTTCTGGTGCTGCGGGCGTGGCGGACGGTTTTCGGGAGATGTGCATGATGAATTCTGCTGTGCTGGTGAGGGCCTCGGTCGGGGTCTCGGTGTGTGTCGGGGTGGCGACGGCCGTGGCGCAGGACCACAACCACATCACGGTGGACACCGACGGCTCGAGCGTGGTGTTGGACACCGGCTATCTGCCCGATGAGACCGCCTTCGACATCGCGCCGGACGGCTGGGTGATGTTCGAGGGCGAGCGGCTGGTGCGGGAGTCGCTGGCGGAGTGGACCGGCTCGCCGCTGACCGGCTGGCAGCTCGGGGCCGAGACGGTGATGACGAGCGACTACTACGCGCCGACGGGGCGGCTCGACGGCGGCGACTTCTGGATCGAGATCGCCGGGTTCGACTTTGTCGGCGGCGGCCGCGAGAGCGACTTTGCGTGGGCGACGCGGGACCGCTCGGTGCTGGAGCGCATCGGGCAGCTTTCCGCCGGGACGCGCGAGGGGCGGAGCTTCTACGTCGGCAACAACCAGCACCCGCACAGCCAGGTGTGGCTGGCCGAGCGGCCGGGGCTGTATCAGCTGACGCTGGTCGCGTGGGACGCCAACGGGGTCTACGCCGACTCCGCGCCGATTCATATGTACATCCGCTCGGTGCCGGGGCCCGGCGGGGTGGGTTTGCTGGCGTGTGCCGGGGTGGTGGCGTTCGGACGGCGCGGACGCGGCTAGGGCGCTGATCGGGCCCGGAATCCGCGACATTCGCGCTTGATCGGGAACGCTCCGGCTGTAGGCTGTGACGGGACCGATCGCGATGATCGCGTCGGGACACAGTGAAGAGAGGGACCGTCCGGGTTCTCGGACGGATGTGTAGCACAGAAGCACAAAGAGCAACCTGATTCAGGAGTTGGAAGCATGGCGCGTCTTGTCATCGTTACCGTTGCCGGCCTCGCGGCCACCTCGTTCGGCCAGGTCGACCACGTCCATCTGACGGTGGACACCGAGAGCGGTCAGCAGGGCGACCAGATCCTCGTCGAGACCGGGTGGTATCAGGGCGAGGAGAACATCTCCATCGGCCAGGACGGGTACGTCTACGACGGCAACGACATTCTTGTCGTGGAGTTTGGCGACACGTACAACGGCGGGAACGCGTGGGACGGCCGGTACTTCGGCATGGGGCCGCGGCTGACGAGCGACTTCTTCTTCCCGACCGGCCGGCTCGACGGCGGCGACTTCGCGTTTGAGCTGGCCGATGTTTCGCCGGTCTCGGGCAGCGGGAGCACGGCGTTTGGCTGGGCGGAGAACCACAACGGCAACCTGATGAACATCGCCGATTCCGACGGGGCGACCCGGGACGAGCGCAGCTTCTGGGTCGGCACCAACCGGCACATGCACCACCAGATCCTCTCCTCGACCGATCGCGGCATGTGGGACGTGACCCTGGTGGCCTACGACATCAACGGCAAGTACGTCGACGCGGACCCGTTCACGATTCGGTTCAGTGTTGTCCCGGCGCCGGCGGGTCTGGCGGTGCTGGGCGCGGGCGGGCTGGTCGCGGCACGTCGCCGCCGCTGATCGCGGAGTGATTGCGTTCTGACCGGGGGTGTGCGGGAACGCGCGCCCCCGGCTTTCACAATGAAGGTCGTGCTGCGGACGCGGCCGGGAGGGTGGTCGTGGCAACCAAGCGAGCTCTGAACGGGATGACGGGTTGTCTTGCCGGCGCGGTGGCGTGCGGGCTGGTCGGTGCGCCGTCGGCGATGGCCGACCACGCGCACGTGACGGTCGATACCGCCAACGGGCAGATCAAGATCGTCACCGGGTATCTGTTCGGCGAGGACAACTTCACTGTTGACGAGAACGGGTGGCTCCGCGAGGACGGCGAGGTCTTCAGGCTGGTGTGCGACCAGACCTGGGGCGGCACGCCGCACACGGGGTGGCCGGTCGCTATCGAGCAGATGACGCTCACCAGCGACTACTTCGGCGCGACCGGGCGGCTCGACGGCGGCCACTTCTGGTACGAGCTCGCCGGGGTGACGGCGATCGAGGGCGACCCGACCCCGACGCTGATCTGGGCCGAGGAGTTCAACGGCACGCTGGTGGGCATCGCCGACAGCGACAGCGCCGACCGGAGCAAGCGGAGCTTCGAGCTCGGCTTCATCGGGCACATCCACGAGCAGCGGCAGCTGATCGAGCAGCCGGGCTTGTATGAGGTGTCGCTGATCGCGTGGGACTCCAACGGGGTGTATGCCGACTCGGCGCCGGTGCGGTTCTACGTCGAGGTGCCGGGGTGCGACGCGGACATCAACGGCGACGGTGTGGTGAACACGCAGGACGTGCTGGCGTTTTTGAACCTGTGGGCTGCGGGCGATGCGCGGGGCGACTTCAACGGTGACGGCACGGTGAACACGCAGGACGTGCTGGCGTTCCTCAACGCGTGGAACACGGGGTGCTGAGCGGAAGGACGGGGCACATGACACTCGGGAACGGTCGATACCGCTGCGTCGGGCTGGCGGGCGCGTTGGTGGTGCTGACGGCGACGGCGGCGATGGGGCAGCAGGCCCGGTTTGCCGAGCCCGCGGCTGCGGAAGTGGCGCGGGGTGAGGCGGTCTCGCTGTCGCTGGTCGATGCGGATGGCGCACAATCCTGGACCGAGCACGGCGCGGAGTACTTCTTCACCCGGACCGCGTGGTCGCAGGAGAACCGGGACGCGGTGCCGGTGGCGCCGCTTTCGCGCGGGCTCGAGGCGACGTGGGTCGCGGGCGAGCCAGGTGTGTTGCTGCTGGGCGTTGATCTTGCGGCGCGTGAGGAAGCTGTGAGCACGGGGTCGTTCGCGTCGTTTGTCGAGCGGGTGCTTCCCGCGAGCCGGCGGGGGGCGCTGGGCGGCCTGCTGGCGACGGACGACCCGGAGGCAATGGTCGTGGTGCGCCGTGTGGAATCGTGCAAGGCGTTGGTGCGGGTGGAAGCGGGCGATGCTGCGCCTGTCTCGATCGCGACGAGCAAGACGGGGCAGGTTGTCGAGATCCGGCCGCTGATGGACCCGACGGCGATCGTGCCGGGGAGCGACCTGGCGGTGCGGGTCTATTCGAGGGTGCCGGGCCCGGCGGACGGGCTGGTGATCGCGACGAACGTGACGACGGGCGAGATCGTGCGCGCGCCGACCAACGCGACGTCGCTGGCGGTCATCCCGATCGGCGAGGTGGGGCGCTGGCGGCTGGAATTCCACGCGGTCGAGCCGGCGGAGGCAGGGGCGGACACAGATGAAGAGGGCACTGCGGAGTGGACGGTGCACACCGCGACGCTGACGTTTGATGTCGGCGAGATGCCGGAAGAGGGGGAGGCCGGGCGATGATGACCAGCATGCTCCAACAGTTTGCGCGGCACACGTTGCCGGCAGCGGCCGTGACCGTTGTTGCGCTCGCGGCCGCGTCGCTCGGCCAGACGTGGCAGGAACTCGGGCCCTCGCCGATCAACTCGGGCGGCGGGTACGCCGGGCGGGTCTCGTCGGTCGCCACGAGCGCGACCAACGCCGACCTGTACTACGTCGGCGCGGCCGACGGGGGGGTCTGGAAGACGACCGACGGCGGCTCGACGTGGACGCCGCTGACCGATCACATGCCGACGACGGCGATCGGCGCGGTGGCGGTCGATCCGACCAACGACCAGATCGTGTACGCCGGGACGGGCGAGGCGAACTACGCCAACCACTCGCGGTACGGGCTCGGGGTGTTCCGCTCGACCGATGGCGGGGCGACGTGGGAGCAGTTCGCCGAGGACACCTTCGGCGGGCGGACGTTCTCGAAGCTCGTGATCGATCCGCAGACGCCGAGCACGCTGTACGCCGCGGTTGCGCGCGCGGGCGGGTTCCCGGCGCTGGCGGGGGCCAAGGGCCACCCCGGCGCGACGGGGCCTGTGGGTGTCTACAAGTCGACTGATTCGGGCGAGACGTGGACGCACCTGACCAATGGCGTGCCGGCGGTCGAGGCGAGCGACATCGCGATCGACCGGGTCAACCCCTCGACGGTCTACGCGGCCATCGGCAACATCTTCGGCGATGCGGGCAACGGGGTGTACAAGTCCACCGACGGTGGGGCGTCGTGGAGCAAGCTCGGCGGCGGGCTGCCGAGCTCGCAGGTCGGGCGGGTGAGCCTTGATGTCTCGCCCAGTGAGCCGCAGACGGTGTACGCGCTCTTCACGCGGCAGGCGAGCTCGACCGGCGGCGGCGCGTCGAACATCGGTGGGTACCGCTCTGACGACGGCGGGGCGACGTGGGTCTCGCGCGGGAGCGTGGACCAGTCGAGCTATGGGTGGTTCCTCTCGTGCGTCTCGGTGCGGCCGACCGACCCGGACACGGTGTTCTACGGCGGGCTGAACATGCGGCGGTATGTGAACAGCTCGGGCAGCACGACCACGCCGCCGCACGTGGACCTGCACGCGATCGCGTGGGATGCTGCGGGCCGGCTGCTCTGCGGCAACGACGGCGGGCTGCACCGTTCGACCAACCTGGGCAACTCGTGGACGAGCCTTTCGCCGGGACTGGGCACGATCCAGATCTACGCGGGGCTCTCGACGCACCCGAGCGATGACGAGTTTGTGCTGGCCGGCATGCAGGACAACGGGACCAACCGGCGGACGAACGCCACGAAGACGTGGCAGCACGTGATCGGCGGCGACGGGGGTTGGACGCAGATCAACCAGAACTCGCCCAACATCATGTTCGGCGAGTACCAGGGCACGGGCAACCTGTTCCGCTCGACCAACGGCGGGTCGTCGTTCAGCTTCGCCGGCTCGGGGATCGGCGGGCGGAACTGCTTTTTGCCGCCGTACGTGATCGATCCGGGCAACACCAACACGGTCTACTACGGCACCGAGCGGCTGTACCGCTCGACCAACGGCGGGACGAGCTGGAGCGCGAGGTCGGGGGACATCACCGACGGGGGCGGGGCGATCCGGGCGCTGGCGATCGCGCCGAGCAACAGCAACTACATCTACGCCTCGACCAATGACGGCAACGTCGCGGTCTCGACCAACGCGGGGCAGACGTTCACGCGGATTCTGGATGAGCACCCCGGGTGGCCGCGGGTGACGCGTGAGTTGTTTGTCGATCCGACCGACGAGGAGACGGTGTATCTGGCGACGGCGTATTTCGGGACGACACAGATCCGCCGATCGACCGACGCGGGTCAGACGTGGGAGGCGCTGGACGCGAACCTGCCGGACATCCCGGTCAACGTGGTGGCGGTGGACCACCGGCCGCGGCGGCTGACGATCTATGCCGGGACGGACGCGGGGCTGCTGCGGTCGGTTGACGGCGGCGCCAGCTGGCACGCGTATCCGCCGGGCCTGCCCAACGCGCCTGTCATCGATATCGAGCTCGATACCGGGCGTGATCGTCTGGTCGTGGCGACGCAGGGGCGCGGGGCCTGGCGCGTGGCGATCGAGTATTGCGAGGGCGACTGGAACGGCGACGGCACCGCCAACACGCTCGATGTGCTGGCGTTCCTGAACGACTGGAACGCGGGTGATGCGGGTGCTGATGTCAACGAGGACGGCGATATCAACACGCTGGACGTGCTGGCGTTCCTGAACGCGTGGAACGCGGGGTGCTGAGCGGCTACTGGCCGGCCCGGGCGCGCCAGGTCTCGGTGTCTTCGGGCCGCTCGCTCGCCTCGTAGAGATCGACGAGCGCGCCGGCAATGCCCCTGCTCCGCGGGTCGTCGGGGCCGAACATCGCTTCCATGCGGTCGTACGCGGCTGTCAGCACGGTCTCGGCCTCGTCGTGTTCCCCGAGGTTGGTCAGCGTGCGGCCGAGCATGGTCTGGACGATCACGCCGATGAAGTGGTCAGGATGGAACTCGGCGAAGCGTTCGACGAGGTCGGCGTACTCGGACTGGGCGCGGGCGTAGTCGGCCCGGTCGTAGTCGGTCTTGGCGAGGTTCATGCGGGTGAGAAGTGTGTTGAAGTGGTTCTCGCCGAGGGCGTCGGTCTGGGCGGTGAGCGTCTGGCGGAGGAGGGCCTCGCCGTCTGCGGGGCGGCCGGCCCGGTTGTAGACGGCCGCGAGGTTGGAGGAGACGGCGAGCGTGTCGGTGTGTCCGGCCCCGAGCACCTCGGTGTGGAGCCGCCGGGCCTCTTCGAGAAACTCGACGGCCCGGTCGTAGTCGCCGAGCTGGTATCGCAGCACGCCGAGGTTCGCGAGCGTCTGGAGTGTCTGCGGGTGGCGGTCGCCGCTGGCGAACCGGAGGGCCGGGAGCGCGCGCTCAAGCATCGCTGCCGATTCTTCGCGTCGTCCGAGGTCGCTGTAGAGCACACCGAGGTTGTTCATGGTGGTGGCGGTGTGCTCGTCCTGCTCTCCGAGCACGCGCAGGCGGCGTTCGAGCGCATCCTTGAGCATCGGCTCGGCCTCGTCGTATCTGCCCTTTTTGAGAAGCCCGACGCCGAGGTTGTTGATGGACGCCATGGTCTGCTCGTGGTCGTCGCCGAGGACGCGGCGTTGGAGGGTGAGCATCTCGCGGAGCTCCGGCTCGACGGTGTCGAAATCGGCGCGGTCCATCTCGTTGGCGACGACCTCCATGCGGCACATGAGGACCTCTTCGTCGTCTGCGTCGAGGCGCCTCTGGTAGAGCCGGAGGGCCCGCCCGAGCTGCTCGACGGCCTCGTCGAGCCGGCCGAGGTGGCTGTAGGCCTTGCCGATGGTCTTGCGGAGGTTGGCTTCGACCAGCGGCTTGTCGGCGAAGCGTCCCTCGATGCGCCCGACACTCCGGTCGATCGCTTCGAGGAGGGTGAGGTCGCGATCGGCCTCGACGCGCGGGTCGGCCTGCTCGATGAGGTCTTCGGTCAGGAAGTCGTTGACGGCGGCGACGATCTCGCGTTGCTGCTCTGACAGCGATAGCGCCCTCGACTGGCCGATCGCGAGCGTGACCGCCACCGCGACCCCGGCCGCGAGAGCAAGGAAGGTTGCGACGACACCGGCGACCAGCGGTCTGTTGCGTCTGGCGAACTTGCGGAGCTGGTAGGCGGTGGTCGCGGGCCGGGCGACGATCGGCTCATCCTGCAGGAAGCGGCGAACATCGGCGCCGAAGTCCGACGCGGACTGGTAGCGGCGGTCGGGGGCCTTCTCCATGGCCTTGTGGACGATGGTCTCGATGTCGCCGCGGTAGCTCTTGTTGATCGTGGTGAGGGAGGTTGGTTCTTCCTCGGCGATGACCCGTGCAGCGGCGGCGATGACCTGGCCCTTGAGGTCGTAGGGCAGGCGGTCGGCGAGCAGCTCGAAGAGCACCACGCCGAGGGCGTAGACGTCGGAGCGTGTGTCGATCTGGTCGGCCCGGCCGCCGACCTGCTCGGGGCTCATGTAGGCGACGGTGCCGATGAGGCGGCCGAGGTCGGTGTGGAGGGTCGAGGCCTGGATATCCGAGTCGGTGGCGCGGGCGACGCCGAAGTCGAGGATCTTGGGCTGCCCGTCGGCGTCGACGAGGATGTTGGCGGGTTTGAGGTCGCGGTGGATGATGCCGCGCTGGTGGGCGTGGTGGACCGCGTCGCACACCTGCGCAAACACACGCAGCCGGGCGGTGGTGTCGAGTCCGTGATTCCGGGCGTGCTCGAGCAGCGGCTCGCCCTCGATGTACTCCATCGCGAAGTAGGGACGCGGGCCCGTCCCGTCGTCGTACGTCCCGGCGTCGTAGATCTGCGCGATGCCGGGGTGGCGGAGCCGCCCGAGCACCGCGGCCTCGAGCTCGAAGCGGCGGAGCGTCTCGGCGGAGGCCACGCCCGGGCGGACGACCTTGACGGCGACCTCCCGGCGCGGGTTCTCCTGCTCGGCGAGATAGACCGCGCCCATGCCCCCTGCGCCGAGCAGCCGCTTGATGCGGTACTGGTTGATCGACTCGGGCGGTGCGGCATCGCCCGCGTCGAGTGCCTGCCGCACCATCTCCGGTGACACGGCCGGCTCGGCGAGCGGGGCCTCGTCGGTCTCGTGGTGGGCGAGCAGGCTCCGGACGGCAGCAAGCAGTTCGGCATCGCCGGCGCACCGCTCGGTGAGGAATCGCTCGCGTGCTGCGGGCTCGATGTTGCGGGCCTCCTCGAAGAGCTCGGCGATCCGTTGGAACCGGGATGAGTCTGTCATGGGCCGTCCTCGCTCAACCGCTCGCGCAGCCAGGCGCGGGCGAAGTACCAGTCGGCCTCGGCCGTTTTGGGCGAGACCCCTACCTCTTCCGCGGCTTCTGCGCACGTCAGTCCGCCAAAGAATCGGAGTTCGACGACGCGGGCCTTCCGCTTGTCGATCTCGGCGAGGCTCGTCAGGGCGTCGTCGAGGGCGAGGATGTCGATGTCGGGCGCGCCCTGCGCGGCGGCTTCGGCCGAGAGCGTGACGCGGAGCCAGTCGCCGCCGCGCTTCTGGGCTTTTTTCGCGCGCGCATGATCGACCAGGATCTGCCGCATGGCGTTGGCGGCGACGGCCTGGAAGTGGGTCTGGCTCTTCCAGTCGTCCTTGCCGGCGAGCTTGATGTAGGCCTCGTGGACGAGAGCGGTGGGTTGGAGGGTGTGGTCGCGGCGCTCCTGGCGGAGATACGCCGCGGCGAGGCCTCGGAGGGCCTCGTAGACGCCGCGCTGAAGCTCTGAGGTGCTCCTGTGAGCACCGGGATGTGGAGTATTGCGTTCAGGCATTGCCGCACTCAGAAAAACTTCCGGACTCGAATAGGAGAGACGATCGCCATTCTCGCGGAATCAAGGGGTGGGGGCAAGCGCGGCGGTCCAATGGACCAGAGGAGGCCCCATGCGGGAGATTCAGACTGCAATCGCGAGGGCCGCGGGCGTGTGGAGAGATGTGCGTGGTCGGGGCGTTGTTCCCTGTTCTACCACGCCCGGCGGACAAGAACCGTCTTTCGCCTGCGAGTGAGCACAAAGGAGATCGTCGATGATCCGTTCTATGACGCTGCTTGTGGTGTTGTGTGCCGCACTTGCGCCGGTGCGCGCGCAGACTGACAGCACGTTCAGTTATCAGGGCGAGTTGCTCGAGGGCGCGATGCCGGCGACCGGCACCTACGACATGGGCTTCTCTCTCTGGGACGGCGCGGCCGGGGGGACGAGGATCGGATCGACGATCAGCCTGCCGGGCGTTTCGGTGCGGGAGGGAAGGTTCGTTGTCGAGCTGGATTTCGGCGCGGGGGTGTTCGACAACTCCGGGCGGTGGCTGGAGATCAGCGTGGAGGGGATCACGCTCTCGCCGCGGCACGCGGTGACGAGGTCGCCCTATTCGGTGCAGACGCGGGGGATTTTCGTCAGTGACGCCGGGGATGTGGGCATCGGGACAACGAGCCCGCAGGGGCGCGTGCACATCGAGGACACCGAGCCGTCGCTGCGGGTGGCTGCGACGGGAGATCAGCCGAGCTCGGCGGGCAGGGTGGAGCTGCAGGGCGGGTTCTTTCCCAGCCAGTTTGCGCCGCTCGGGTCTCTCGACTTTCTTGATGAGACCGGCGAGCTGCGTGCGATGATCTCGGGGAACAAGTCCGGGGGGAGCGCTGCGCAGCTGAGCTTTGGTGTCGTGCCGGGCGAGCCGTCGCAGCTCAACATCGCCAGCGGGCGCACCCGGTTGAGCGATCGCCTTGACGTGGTGCGCGGCACGGATCTTGTGGCTTCGGCGCAGATCAGCGGCGACGGTTCGAACAGTTTCCTGCAGGCGTTGGGCGGCAACCTCGCGATCGGGCACGAAGCACCCACTGCACCGCTCGACGTGATGGGCGATGCCCGGTTCCGCGGCGCTGTGGGCGTTGGAACCGGCTTCCCCATCGCGCCGCTCGATGTACGTGGCAACGGGTACTTTCAGGACCGTGTCGGGATCGGGATCTCGTCCCCCACCGCCGCGCTGGATGTGTTGGGCGACAGCACCTTCCGCAACAGGCTGCGGGTGGGGACCACCACAACCTCGATGTTCGGCCAGCTCAATATCGACGACTCGGGCGCGGGCTCGATCTTTGCGATCAGCGCGCTCTCGAATCAGAGCGTGTATCCCACGATCTATGCCGACAACGAGGCGAACGGGCCTGTGCTGTGGGCGCTGAGCCGCGGCGATGTCGAGCTGGAGAGCGGCGGGACGATCGTCGTGGGTGAGACCACAGGGGCCAACCTCGCGATGGACAGCAACGAGATCATGGCCCGGAACAACGGCCAGGCCTCGACGCTCTATCTCAACAACGATGGCGGCACGATCAGCATGGGCGCCAACTGCATCCATCCCGCACACGCCTACGGCAAGATCAACGAGAACGGTGCGATCGTCTCGGCCTCCTCGAACGTGACAGGGGTCTCCGTGGGGACCGGGAGGTTCTACATCACGATCGCCGGCGGCCTCACGAACGCCGATATCGTGATCGCGACGGACGGGGGCTATGGCCGTCCGACAATCATCAACTCGCACGTCAACGGCAGCGGCCAGCTCGAGATCGGGTGCTGGGGCACGACCAACGACTGGGACGAACGCGAGCCGGTGTCCTTCGTGGTGTACCGGCCGTGAACGCCGAGCATGACCACCGGTCTCGAAGGGAGAGTCTTGTGACGAATACGAAATGGACAGTGCTGACAGCCGGTGTGGTGCTCGGTCTTGCGGAGGCGGCGTGGGGGCAGAGTTTCACGATCCCCTGGCACACGATCGACGGCGGGGGCGGGACGTCCTCGGGCGGCCCGTTCACGCTCTCGGGCACGATCGGCCAGCACGACGCCGGCGGGCCGATGACCGGCGGCGGTTTCTCGCTCTCCGGCGGCTTCTGGGCCGGTGCCGTCGGTGAGCCGTGCGTCGGCGACTTCAACGGCGACGGCACGGTGAACACACTCGACGTGCTCGCGTTTCTGAACGCGTGGACGGCGGGTGAGGCATCTGCAGATATCAACGGCGACGGCACGGTGAACACGCTCGATGTGCTCGCGTTCCTGAACGCGTGGACGGCCGGCTGCTAACCGGATGGGCTTACATCGTCGCGCCGTCGGTGGCGTACTGCCACGTCCAGAGGGCCTGGTCGAGGTCGAGTGCGTAGAGCAGGAGCCGGGCGCTGTCGTCGCGTGTGCGCGCGCCGACGGTCATGACGCTGCCGGCCGAGGCACCGGCGACGGGGAACCGCACGGTCGCCGATCCCGCGGCCGCGGTGACGTCGGTGTCGTGCCAGCCGCCGGAGGTCGGTGTCCATCGGAGCATGATGAGGTGGTCGTCGGCGTCGAGCCCGAAGATGTTGATGCCGCGATCGGTCGAGGTGGAGGTGGTCAGGCCCTGGGCGTACGACGCGGTGCCGGTGATGGCGGTGAGGTCGGAGATGGTCCACTGGCCTCCGGGCACCCACCAGTAGGCGACCGAGTGGCCCTGGTCGTCGAGCCCGATGATGTTCATCGCGCCCCAGGAGGTGACGAAGGCCGAGAGCTGCCCCTCGAGGCTCGGCCCGCTGAACGTGGTGGTCATGTTGAGCGTGGCCCACGACGGCATGCCGGGGACCCACCAGTAGACGACGATCTCGCCGGAGTCGTTGAGCCCGGCGAGGTTGAGCGCGCCCCACGGCGCGACCCAGCTGGCCAGGCCGCCGGACATGGTGGGCCCGTCGAGGATGGCGGTGAGGTCGGAGAACTGCCACTCGTCGAGGCCGGGTGCCCACCAGTAGTTCACGGCGTGGCCGCGGGCGTCGAGCCCGCCGATATGGATCGCGTTCCACTTGGGCTGGTAGACGGTGAGGTCTCCGGACATGCCCGGGGCGTCGATGCGGGCGGTGAAGTCGGCGACGGTCCACTCGCCGGTCTCGAGGTTGCCGTCGAAGACCCAGAGGTGGTGCTGTTCGTCGGTGATGGCCAGGTGGACGATGCCGTCGGGCGTGAGATAGGGGACCATGTCGACGACGCGGCCGCGGAAGTTGGTGAGGGCGGCGATGTCGATGATCTCGATGGTTCCGGTGGCGCTGTCGAGGACGGACGCGATGGGTTGGGCGTCGAGGCCCCTGCTGAAGGTGAGCGTCTTGCCCGCGGCTGCGAGCGCAGCGACCTGCTCGACCTGGCCCACGGCCCGGCTGGCGCGGAAGCGGACGACCGTGCCCTGCTCGAACGCCGGGAGGTTGAGGTTGAGCGAGCCGTCGGTGCTGAAGACGTTGCGGATGACTCGCGCGGGGCCGGTGGTGCCGACCTCGGTGGACCAGATCTCGATGTCGTAGACCGAGTCGGACTCGAGCCCGGTGATGGCCAGCCGGGCGTCGGGCACGGTGCCGGCGCGGGCGTCGCGGTCTTGCAGGACGTAGACGATGCCCTGCCCGCCGTCGGCGGCGCCGAAGGCGTGGAGCGTGAAGCCCGAGGCGGAGGTGATGCTGACGCGGCCGAGGAGCGAGTCGGGCGAGTAGGTGGCAAAGTCGAACCCGATGCTCGAGTTGTCGCGCCAGAGGGCGATGAGTTCCTGCGTGGCCCGCATGTTGCCCGAGAGCAGGAAGCCCTGCGTGGTCGTCTGGTCGGCGTCGTTGGTCCCGGTGATGAAGTTCAGCAGGTTGGCACCCATGCGGAAGGCGGTGCCGAACTGCCCGGAGGCGAGCCCGGCCCAGACCACGGAGCTGTAGAGCGTCTCGTCTTCGGCGAGCGTGTAGGTGAGGCCGGCGGGGCCGCCGGGGTCTTCGCGGTAGGTCTGGTCGGTGTAGTAGGTCTCGCCGGTGGGCCACTGCTCGCGGGCGGGCCCCCACTCCCCGTTGAGGATCGGCTTGCGGTCGTGCGCCCAGTTGAGCCACGCCGAGGTGGTCCGGGCCTGCTCGATCGCGGCCTGGACGGCGCGGTCGCTCGAGGGGTTGTTGATGCCCTCTTCGTTGGCAAGGGTGTAGAAGTGCGGCATGAGCACGTCGAAGTCGCGGCTGTAGAACATCGACCGCGCGACACCGCCGCCGCGGTTCTCGCCGATGATCGGGTTGATCACCAGCCGCTGCGGATCCGCGGCCTTGGTGTGCCGGGCCAGCTCGCCGATCCACACGGCGCGGCGGCGGACCTCGACGGCGCGGTCGCTCGTTCCGTCGCCCTCGTCGTTTTCGGTCCAGCGGAAGGCGTTCCACTCGTTGATGATCTCGTAGCCCATCACGTGGTCGGCGTTGGGGCTCTGGCGGACCCACTCGGTCAGCTCGGTCATCCGGTCCTTGGCGATCTGCAGCGTGGCGGGTTCCTGATAGAAGTCGTCGATGGTCGTCAGCGGGCCGCCGAACCCGGTCGCCCACGGCCCCTCGTTGCCGAAGGCGAGGCGGTAGTACCACGTGGAGAAGGGCGAGAGCACGATGTACATGTCGCGGGCGGCGGCCTCGGCGAGGACGTTCTCGACGAACTCCCGCATCTCGGGGTTGTACTGCCCGACGTTGTGCTCGAGCCAGTATGTGCCGCAGGGGTCGTCCGGGAGGTTAGGGTTGCCCTCGGCCTGCGTGCCCTGCTGCTCGATGAAGACGCGCATGATGTTCACGCCGCGGGCCTGCAGCTCGTCGAAGTAGGCCGCGTAGTCGCCCTCGATGGGGACGTTGTCGGCGAAGTTCTGGTAGGTCTCGTTCTCTGCGTCCCAGACCTCGCCGGGGAAGAGCTGGCGGGTGTGCGCCCAGCTGATGCCGAGGTGGTCGCCGATGGCCAGGAAGGGATTGCCGGCTTCGGTCACCATCGTGCGGCCCAGCGGCGAGGGGACCAGGCGGATCCCGCCGCTGGTGTCCTGCGTGGTGGACTGCGTCGTGAAGGTGGCGCTGCTCATCTCGCCGACGTTGCCCGCGGCATCGACGGCGCGGATCGCGACCGAGTAGGTCGTCGAGGGCTCGAGCGCGATAAGGCGCAGGCTCTCGGCCATGCCGGCCAGACGCGGAACGTAGCGGTTGGTGAACACGGCCGCGTCGAGCCAGTCCTGCGCGGTGGTGATGGGGTCGGGGGAGTAGCGGATCTGGTAGGCGCTGACGTGCCCGAGCCCCGCGGCGGTGGCTGGGGGAGCGGTGAAGGCGAGCCGGGCGCTGTAGCCGGCGATCTGGGTGACAGCAAGATCGGTGATGTCGGCGGGGACCGCGCCCGCTCTGGAATCAACGAACATGGTCTCGGCGTAGCTGACGGGCCCGTGGACGCCGGGCTGCGACTCGTTGTAGCTGCTGTGGGTGCCGAGCAGGTGGTCGTCGGGGATGGCGTAGGTCTCCCAGCGGTCGGCGGCGTAGCGCCGGCTGGCCAGGTCGCGCGTGCCGCTGGTGTCGTCGAGGATGATGTCGAAGTTCATGCCGATCGTCGAGGCGTGCGATGGCGCGTCGATGCCCAGCCCGCTCCACGGCATGAACAGCTCGGTGGTCCAGCCGGTGTCGGTGTCCGAGTCGTCGTTGACCGTGCCGTGCAGCGTGGTGCTGTAGGCGGTGCCGGCGGGGAGGTAGAAGTCTTCGGGGTCGGCACCGGTCTGGTCGATGTGGCTCTGGTCGCCGAACCACCCGGCGTTTGGCGCACCCCCCGCGCCGTCGCCGGTGATGAACTTGTACCTGCGGACCGCGCCGGTGGGGTCGTGCTTGGGATCGGCAAAGTCGGCGATGTTGTAGCCGAAGGCAAAGTCGGAGCTTTGCAGGTACTCATCGCGCGACTTGTCGAGGTCGAAGTAGAAGATGATCGAGTCGTCGGCCTCGATCTGCCAGCGCTCGCCGGCGCCCGCGCCGTTGCCGTCGGCCCAGAGGTGCTGATCGAGCACGTCGGCGGCGAGGTAGATGCCGTCGTCGTCGTACATGGCAAAGACGGTGGCGACGACGCTTTCGTTGTATGCCAGCGACCGCGTGGTCGAGAACGCCCCGGCCCACTGGCCCTCGTCGAGGACGCCGTCGATCACCGCTGTGCCGCGGGGGATGGCCCAGAGCGGGTGGTCGTTGGTGATCGGATCGAGCCCCGAGAGCAGGGTGCGGTCTTCGAGTCGCTCACAGGCTGGTCGGTCGTGCATGACCCTCTCCTGGCGGATGTGTCCCCGCTGGCGTGGAGTGCGCCTGACCGATCGATTGGGGCCACAGAAGCTTTGTGCCTGCGCATTGTCTCGATCCGGGCGCGGGATGCAAGGGAGTTTCGCCGGGCAACGGGTGGTCGCGGTACCCCGCGGGGTGCTGGTCCGTCGGTGGTGCAGCAAAAAGCCCCCCGCCTGCGCGAGGGGCTCGTTCGTGGATCGATGGGATGCCGGGAGGGTACGGAGGGGTTTGGCCGGTGCGGTCCGGTGTCGCTTAGACCACCTGCAGCACGCTCATCACCTGCTTGACGATGTCCTGCGAGGTCAGGCCGCAGGAGGCCAGCAGCTCTTCGGGCGTGCGGGCGCTCTTGGGGATGTGGCGGACGTGCATCTGCTCGAGGGTGAAGCCGTCGCCGGAGCCGACCAGCGAGTCGGCGATGGCCGAGCCGATGCCGCCGCCGTAGTTGTCCTCGATGCTGATCACGTAGCCGTTGTTCGCGGCGATGATGTCGAGCAGCTTGTCGGTGTCGAAGGGCAGGCTGTAGAGATCGACGAGCGTGGCGCTCACGCCCGCGGCGTCGAGGGTCTCGATCGCCTTGTTGGCCTCGTGCACCATGTAGCCCGCGGCACACAGCACCACGTCGCGTCCCTCGTGGAGCACCTCGAACCCGCCGAGGTTGAAGACCTGATCGTCGGAGTAGATGAACTCGGTCTCGGCGCGGAGGGTCCGCATGTAGCAGGCGCCCTCGTACTCGGCCATGACGCCGGTGAGGGCGTAGGCCGCGTAGGCGTCGGCGGGCTGGAGGATGTAGCACCCCGGGTTGCCGCGGTGGTCCTTCATGGTGGTCCACGCGCGGAACCAGGCGACGTCGGGCAGCGACATCTGGCTGGGGCCGTCGGCGGCGAGGGTGACGCCGGAGTGCGAGCCGACGAGCTTGATGTTGGCCCCGGAGTTGATGGCCATCTCGATCTGGTCGTAGGCCCGGGCGAAGAACTTGCTGAAGGTCGAGCAGAAGGGGATCTTGCCGGCGGCGCTCATGCCGGCGCCGACCGAGACCATGTTCTGCTCGGCGATCTTGCACTCGAAGAACCGGTCGGCCAGGTCGTTCTGCTTGGCGAACGTCTCGGCGAAGGTCGAGTTGCTGACGTCGGCGTCGAGCACGACCACGTTGTCGTTGATGCCGCCGAGGGCGCGGAGGGCGATGCCGTAGGCCTTGCGGGTGGCCAGGCGCCCGGCGTGCATGACGCTCTCCATGTCCATGGAGCGCATGGTCTCGGCGAGCGCCGGCAGGTCGCGGGTCTGCTCGGCGCGGGCCGGGGCCTCGGCCGGAGGCTGGATCTCGAACACGTCGCTGGCGCTGACCGAGCTGGTCAGCTCGATGCGGCGCTCGTCGAGCTCGGCCAGAGCCCGCTGCAGAGCCTCGCCCGAGGCGGGCTTGCCGTGCCATCCGCCGCCCTGCATGCTGGGGCACCCCCAGCCCTTGACCGTCTTGGCGACGATCGCCAGCGGGGTCGCGTCGGCCTGGCCCTGGCGGTCGCCGAAGGCCTTGAACGCTTCCTTGATCGCGTCGGGCTTGTGGCCGTCGATCACCAGCGTCTCGTAGCCGAACGCCTGGAGCTTCTTGGTGATGACTTCGGCCGACTGCTGGTCGGAGACCTTGCCGGTCTGGCCGTAGTTGTTGCAATTGAAGATGGGCAGAACATTGGTCAGCTTCCGCTCGGCGATGTAATCAAGCGCCTCGGCGACCTGGCCCTCGCGCGACTCGCCGTCGCCGATGATGCAGTAGATGCACCGGTCGAGCCCGTCGAGCCGGGCGGCCTCGCCCAGGCCCGCAGCGACGCTCAGGCCCTGGCCGAGCGAGCCGGTCGCGGCGTCGAAGAACGGGAACCCCTCCATCGGGTTCGGGTGGCCGTCCAGCTCGCTGCTCAGCTCGCGGAGGTTGTTGAGGTCCTCCACCTTCAGCTTGCGGCGGTTGGCCGGGTCCTTGCCGTACATCACGCCGAGCTTCGCGCACGCGGCATACACCGCGGGGACCGCGTGCCCCTCGCTCAAAACCAGCCGGTCGCTGGTCGGGTAGTCCGGGTAGTCGGGGCTCCACCGCATCGTGTCGAACATCAGAACGGTGACAAGATGGGCGATGCTCAACGAGGAGGTCGGGTGCCCGCTGCCGGCGGCGGCGGTCATCTCGAGGCTGAGCCTCCCGATCTCGATGGCTTGGGAATGGATCGCGGCTTCAAAGGACATGCGTGCCTCCGCGGGGAAACGAGGTCGGTCATCCCGGGTGGGTGCGCACCCATCCCGTCCCGCCGACGAATGGGCGCACGATCAGGCGGCACGCTCTCGCGTCACACCCCCACTGTTCGTCTGCCAACCCGCGGCAAGAAGAGGAGTATCTGCACCGGGTGGCGAACTGGCAAGCCCAAACCAGTGGTGGAACAGGATTTGCACGAGATAGGGATTGCCTGTGAACCAGTGGTTTCCTTGAGTTTGTGGGGCGACGGGGTGCCCGCGGGCGTGCCAACCGCCCCCCAAGCACTAGACCTAGTGGGGAAACGCTGTTGAACCGCACGGCCTAGCCCCGCTGCGGGTAGACTCTGGCTCTATTTCTTAGACGGAGAATGCCCCATGAAGGTCGTCTGCGACCGAGCCGCGCTGCTCGAAGCGATCAATCTTGTATCCGGCGTCGTCGCGACCCGCACCCCGCGGCCGCAGCTCACCTGCGTGAAGCTGACGGCCGCCAAACACGGCAAGGGCGGCACGCTCACGCTCACGGCGACCGACGCCGAGATCTCCCTCCGCCTCCGGGTGGACAACGTGGATGTGCAGCAGCCCGGCGAGACGCTCATCCCCGCCGACAAGCTGCGTCAGATCGTCTCCGCCGAGGACAACGAGCCGACCCTGACGCTCGAGGCCTCGGGCGATACCGTGGATATCCGTGGTGAGGACGCCCACTTCAAGGTCTACGGCCATCCCCCGGAGGAGTTTCCCACGGTCGCGGAGTTCAAGGCCGCGGTCAGCGGCGCGGGCGGCAACCCGCCGGCCAAGGCGGTCTTCAAGCACCCGGCCAAGTCGCTGGGCGAGCTGATCTCGCGGACGCTGTTCGCGACCGCGCGGGAGAACACGCGCTACGCGATCAACGGCGTGCTGCTGAGCCGCGAGGGCAAGAAGCTGGAGATGGTCGCGACCGACGGCCGCCGGCTGGCGCTCTGCCGCGCGACACTCACCGAGAAGGACGGCCCGAGCGTCAAGTGCATCGTGCCGACCAAGGCGCTGACACTCCTGCAGCGCCTGCTCGGCTCGGCCCAGGGCGACGTGCACGTGGCCATCACCGACAACCAGATCCTGTTCAATCTCTCCGGCGGCGAGGACGGCGGCGACGAGACCGCGGTGCTGGCCTCCAACCTCGTCGAGGGTGCCTTCCCGCCCTACGAGGACGTCATCCCCAAGGACAACGACAAGACCGTCCACGTCGACCGTGACGTGCTCTTCTCGGCGGTGCGCCGCGCGGCGCTGCTGACCAACGAGGAGTCCCGCGGCGTGCGGCTGAGCTTCACCGGCAGCGACAAGCGGCTCGACCTCTCCAGCCGCGCTCCGGAGATGGGCGAGGCCAACATCCAGGTCGATCTCACCGAGTACAAGGGCGAGGACGTGGCCATCGGCTTCAACCCCGGCTTCATCACCGACGCCCTCAAGGTCGTGACCGACCCCGACGTGATCATCGAACTCAAGAAGGAGAACAAGCCGGGGCTCATCCGCTCGGGCGAGGACTTCCTCTACGTCGTGATGCCGGTCACGCTGCAGTAAGCACCGGCCCACCACCCACGAACGCAAGAACCCCCACGCCGGGCGTGGGGGTTCTTCTGTGTGATCGGTGAGGGTTCCGGCCGGGGGATCAGCAGCCGCCGGTCCAGAAGTTCAGGAACGTCAGGAAGTCCACCGTGTTGACGGCGCCGTCGAGGTTGATGTCGGCGCAGGGGGCCTGGCTCGTCCACGTGTTGAGGTAGGCCAGCACGTCCTGGGTGTTGGCGATGCCGTCGCCGTTGAAGTCGCCCATGCAGGCGAGGCCCCGGATCACACCGGCGTCGGCGAGCGTGGCCGCGGCACCGTCGCCGGGGTTGGCGTTGATGGTGACCAGCAGCCCGTTGAACGCGCGGCCCTCGAACTTCCACGCGTCGTAGACGAAGTCGTCGTTCGGGTCGTCGGGGGTCTCGTTGTCGCTGGTGCGCTGCTCGGTGTCGTCGAGGGTGGAGCCGACGAGCATCACCGCGGCGCAGAAGTCGGCGCCGGTCACGCGGCCGTCGAAGTCGATGTCGCCGGGCACGAACCGGAACTGGTGCTCGTTGACCGAGTCGTTGAACGCGCCGGGGGTGACGTAGAAGTCGGCGGTGTCGAACCCGGTCGGGGCGCCCATCTCGTCCACGTCGTACTTGAGCGTGTCGAGCAGGAGGGTCTCGCCGTAGACGAGCTCCTCGTCGGCGCGGCGCGGCTGCGGACCGGGGTTGACCCCGTTGTACCCCACGCGGCTGACCACGTCGGGGTTGAAGCCGGGGGTCTCGGAGAGCTCGTCCTGGCTGTCGCGCGTGTACTCCTTGCCGCCGTTGTTGCTCCAGGCGATATTGTCGACCATCTGGTAGGGCTCGAGCACGCGGCCGTAGGACTGGTGGGGCGCACCGAAGTCGATGTGCGAGTCCCAGTTCTCGTCCGGGTCGATGTCCTTGCGCCACGAGGTGGTGAAGCCGCCGAAGTTGTCGACGGGGCGCTTGCGGATCAGGACGTAGGTCGACGAGTCGTCGTTGCCGAGCTTGCCCGGGGTGTCGATCGTCGCGATGTGCTGGAGCGAGAAGTAGGCGATGGCGGTCTCCGGGTCGGCCTCGGCCTCGCTGAAGCTGCCGCCGCCGGTGTCGTTGAGCAGCACGAGCAGCCCGTTGCTGCCGATGGTCAGACCGTCGAGGCTGAACGCCTCGTCGATCTCGGCGGGCAGGTCGGGGTTGCCGTCGCCGTTCGCGTCGTTGCCGCCCTTGACCAGCGCCACGGCGTAGCCGTCGAGCGGCATGCCCGCCGGGCCGTAGAACTCGATGAACTCCCAGAACTCGTCGTTGCCGCCGGGCGGGTTCTCCCAGATCTCGTTGATGACAACCTGGGCGCTCGCGGCCGAGCCGAGCGCGCAGACGAGCGCGATAGCGGACAGCTTCTTCATGTGCGTCTCTTCCTCTCTCACGTGGTGCGTTCGATATCCCGGCGCAGGACGCGCGCCGGAGTGATTCAGTCCCAGTACCGGCCCGAGCTCAGCTCGCCGCCGAAGACCTTCCTGCCCAGGTCCGGGTAGACGTAGGCGTCGTCCTCGCGTCCGCCCCCGAACTCCTTGTCGCCGTTGCTGTCGCGGAACCCCGCGACGTGGCCGTCGGCGAACAGGAAGTTGCCGGTCACGCGGTCGTGGCCCTTGCCCCCGCTGCCGAGGAACGAGCCCTTCCCGTGGGCGGGCCCGAGGTCGGTCAGGTCCTGCCACGCCCACTGCCCGCCCTGGAAGTCCCACCCGGGCCCGTCGGTGAGCTGCTTGACGGTGGGCAGCGAGTCGCCCTCGTACTGGATGTTGTCGGCGACGTCCAGCGTGTCGGCGCGGGCGTCGGCCATCAGCGGGATGAAGTTCGGCCCGACGTTGACCATGTGCTTGCTGGTGAGCGGGCCGAGCGTGAAGGCGGGGTTCTTGCGGTCGTGTTGGTTGTTGCGCTTCTGGCGCATCTCGGTCATGGCCATGTACCAGACCTGCGTGTAGTTGGTGTTCATGCCCCTGCGGATGATCGCGTCGCGCTCCTGCTCGCCGAACGGCTTCCACGCGTTCTCGTTCATGCGGGCCAGGATCAGGTTCTGGCTGAACTGCGCCGGAGCGCTCGGGCAGAGCATCTCGCCGGGCAGCGCGTACTCGCCGTTGACCATGTCGGCGACCCACCCGGCCTCGTCCATCGGCCCGTTGCCCCGGTTGCGTCGGTTGTCCCACGGGCCCGAGCAGTAGGCGTCGCGGTTCGACGCCGCGTACGACAGCGAGGCGATGCCCGTCTGCCGCAGGTTGCTCGCGCAGACCGACTGCCGCGCCACCTCCCGCGCACGGCCGAGCGCGGGGAGCAGGATGCCGATGAGCAGCGCGATGATCGCGATGACCACCAGCAGTTCGATAAGCGTAAAGCCGCGCTCCGAGACTTGCATAAGACAACCCCGATGGTGTGAGACAGATACGAAGTGCAGAGACTAGACCGACTCACACACAACACCGTGTTCGGAACGCGCAAAGAAGACGTCAAGACTCTGTTGCGAGCCAGCACCATTAGCGCGTTCTGCACAGAAGGCGGCGCGGACGGTTCACTACCGTTGCCCATCGCCGCGGCGGCCGGTGCGCGGTGCACCAACCGGTCGCGGCGAGTGAGAGTGAGAAAGAGAGAACATCACCATGCGTCACACCATCAGCCTCGTCGCCCTCGCCGGCATCGCCGGCACCGCCTCGGCCCAGATCGCCATCACCGAGTACATGTACTCGGCCAACTTCGCCGAGTACGTCGAGTTCACCAACCTCTCCAACGCGCCGGTCGACATGACCGGCTGGAGCTACGACGACGTGAGCCGCGAACCCGGCACCCTCGACCTCTCCGTCTTCGGCGTCGTCGCGCCCGGCGAGAGCGTCATCATCACCGAAGAGTCCGCCGACGACTTCAACACCGTCTGGGGCCTCTCCGGCGTCAAGGTCATCGGTGAGTACACCAACAACCTCGGACGCGGCGACGAGATCAACCTCTACGACGCCGGCGGCAACCTCATCGACCAGCTCACCTACGGCGACGAGGACTTCCCCGGCACCATCCGCGCCCAGGACTTCAGCGGCAACCCCGTGCCCGGCGCCGTCGGCAACAACGACATCGCCAGCTGGGTGCTCGCCTTCGAGGGTGACAGCTTCGGCTCCTACCTCAGCGCCTTCGGCGATGTCGGCAACCCCGGCACCTTCATCCCCGCGCCCGCCCCGATCGCCCTGCTCGGCCTCGGCGGCCTGGTCGCCCTCCGCCGCCGCTGATCCCCCACGGCAACGCAGAAACACAGAGAGAGCAGACGTCACGGCCGGGCATCACGCCCGGCCGTGGTCGTTTGTGCAACAGCGCTACGCGACAACCCGCGGGCTAGCGACCGCCGCCGCGCTCGCGGATCGTGAGCTGGTCAAGACGGAGCAGGCCGAGCGTCGTGATCGGCAGCAGGAGCGATCCGACCAGGGCCAGCAGGTGCAGCGTGGGCAGGCGGCTGACGGCGCCGCGATTGAAGACCAGATAGACCAAGAGCAGGCTGCACGCGACCGAGAGCAGCGCGACCAGAATTACCCCACCCCGACGAGTCACCCGAACGATCGATTCCATGGCCCATCCTTGATTCGCCAGGCACAACACGCACGCATCGGTCATGTGGCCGGATCCGCCTCCGCCACCCCACGAGCTTTCACCTGGAATCGACGGTCGGCAACGCCGGGGCGCCGCCGCGTAATTCGCCGGTGAGAGGGCGGGATACTACTCAGTATCGGCCGCCGTGTCTCGCTGGTGTTTGTTCGGTGTGACGCCCACGGGCTGAGAATCCCATTTGTCGGCCGGGGCCGTTTGTGGTCCGGCGTGCGGAGCGGTATTGTCCCCTCCTTGTGAGGCGGACTGAACAGACCCAACCCGGCGACAGCATCCCGCTCCTTCCGCGGCGGGTTCGGCCCCGTCACGCCGTCGCAGCCGCGGCCCTGCTGGCCGCTGCAGGACTGGCCGCCCCGGCGGTCGCTCAGGACACCCCGCCCGCACAACCCAGCGCCGAAGCCACGCAGCCCGAGGTCGATGTCGAGCCGGGATCGCTCCAGCCGGGCGAAGAGTTCAACGCGCGCCCCATCCGCCGGGTCGAGATCGTCCGCCCCGTGCTGCGGGACGGCCAGACCGTCCTGATCCGGATGACAGGCACCGCCGCCGACTTTGCCCGCAACCAGATCCGCAGCAGCGCCGGCGCGCCCTATCTGCAGGAGACCGTCTCCGACGACGTCGCCCGGCTCAGCCGCACCGGCCGCTACGCCGTCATCAACGCGGGCGTCCGCCTGGGCCCCGACGGGTCGGTCGTGCTGATCTACACGCTGCAGGAACAGCCGATCATCGAGGACGTGCAGTCGGTCGGCAACCGGCAGCTGACCGACCAGCAGATCGCCGCGTCGGTGGACCTGCTCGTCGGCACGCCGGTGGACCTCTTCCAGCTCGATCGGGCCGCGAGACGGATCGAGGACCTCTACCACGCCAAGGGCTACTACAACGCGCAGGTCGACTGGGACCGAAAAGAGCTCGAGGACAACGGCATCGTGCTGTTCCGGATCACCGAGGGCCAGAAGCTCCGGGTGACGGCGATCCGCTTCTCCGGCGTCGAGAGCATCCCCGAGGGTGAGCTCCGCCGCGAGATCAAGACCAAGAAGAGCTTCCTGTTCATGAAAGCCCCGCTGGACGACGAGCTGCTCGACAGCGACGTCGCGGCCATCTACCGGTTCTACCAGGACCGGGGCTACCTCGACGCGAAGGTCGACCAGCGCGTGCAGCCCGCGCCCAACAACCGCGAAGCGATCGTCACGTTCCTGGTCGACGAGGGCCCGCTCTATCACCTCGGCAACACGGTGCTCCGCACGCCGGACGATGCGCCGATCTTCAGCCCCGAACAGCTCTCGGGGATCATGCCCATCAAACGCGGCGACGCGTTCTCGATCAACCGGGTGCGGTCGAGCATCGACGAGATCAAGGCCGCGTATCACAAGCAGGGCTACGCCGACGTCTCGGTCAACACCGACCAGCTGCGTGCCGACGGCGCGCCGGTCGTCGATCTGCTCATCACCATCCGGCAGGGCGAGCCGCGCCGCATCGGCGAGGTCAACGCCATCGGCAACACGCGGACCAAGACCAGCGTCATCCAGCGCTCGCTGCACGACGAGGGCCTCAAGCCCGAACGCCCGCTCGACCCGACCGCGATGAAGCGTGCCGAGGACCGCGTCACCCAGTCGAACCTCTTCGAGCGCGTCTTCGAGCCCCCCCGCATCAGCATCCAGGCGACCCCCCGCGAGCGCCCCGTGCCGCAGGACCAGACCGTCGGCCAGCCCGCCGAGGGCGACACGACGCTCGACGCCACGCCGGCCTCGGCGACGCCCGCGCCCCGCGACCCCTACGACGACATCTACCGCGACGTGCTGGTCGAGGTGCGCGAGACCGACACCGGCGAGTTCAACATCGGTGCCGCGTTCAACACCGACTCGGGCGTTGTCGCGCGGCTCTCGATCGTGCAGCGGAACTTCGACATCAACGACAGGCCGGACACCGTGTCCGACCTGATCACCGGCGAGGCCTTCCGCGGCGGCGGGCAGACGCTCAGCCTCGAGCTCCTGCCCGGCAACCGGGTGCAGACCTACTCGCTCAGCCTCCGCGAGCCCTCGCTGTGGGACTCGGACTACTCCGGCACCGCCGCGGTCTTCTACCGAAACCGCGACTACCTGGACTACCGCGAGGAGCGGTTCGGCGGCCGCGTCGGTGTGGGCCGCCGCTTCGGCACGCGCTGGCAGGGCAACGTCCTGGTCCGGGCCGAGTCGGTCGAGCTGCTGGACATCGACGAAGACCAGCCGGTGGACGTCTTCGACGTCGCCGACCGGAGCCTGCTGACGGGCCTGGGTTTCACGCTCACGCGTGACACGCTCGACAACCGGTTCCGCCCCAGGCGCGGCGCGCGCACGGAGATCGGCATCGAGCAGGTCGGGGCCATCGGCGGCGACTTCTCCTTCACCAAGGTCAACGCCGAGCACGAGTTCTTCGTCCCGGTCTACGAGGACTTCCTCGGACGCACGACCGTCTTCTCCACCAAGATCGCCGCGAGCTACATCCCGCAGAACAAGGACGAGGTGCCGGTCTACGAGCGGTTCTACCTCGGCGGTCAGTCGTTCCGCGGCTTCGACTTCCGCGGCGTCAGCCCGGTCGGCATCCGCAACGACAACGGCCAGCTCGGCGACGACCCCGTCGGCGGCACGTGGTCGTTCTTCCTCGGCTCCCAGATCGTCCAGCCCCTGTTCGAGGAGACCATCTCGGGCGTCCTGTTCGTGGACTCAGGCACCGTGGGCTACGACGTCGGGTTCGACGACTACCGCGTCTCGGCGGGCCTGGGCATCCGGCTCTACGTGCCCCAGATCAGCCCCGCACCCATCGGTTTCGACTTCGGCTTCCCGCTGCTCGAGGAACCGACCGACGAGAACCGCGTCTTTACGTTCTTCATCGACCTGCCGTTCTAGCGGCGTCCGGGCCTGCCCGCCGGCGAACCGTCGGCGCGAGCGGCTTATCATCCGCACACACCCCATGCAGGAGATCCCCATCATGCAACGCAAACCGATCCACAGCAGTGTGGCCGTCCTGGCGTGTCTCTCGGTCGTGGCCGTCATCGGCTGGCGCGCCGGCGCCGAGTCGGCCGGCTCGAAGATCGTCGCCGCGCCGACCGCCGTCGCGCTGGTCAACGTCGAACGCGCCCTCAACGAGCTCGAAGAGCTCAAGGCCCTCAACAAGTCGCTCGAGGTGCGGGCCACCAGCCGCCAGGACAAGCTCGACACCCTCAAGAAGGAGCAGGAGAGCCTGCAGGCCGAGCTGGCCGAGCTGCCCAGCAACAACAAGGAGCGGCAGCGCGAGATCCGGGCCCGCATGTTCGAGCTCAACGAGACCATCAAGGCCCGCTACAACGCCTACCAGACCCTGATCGACATCGAAAAAGGCGAGATCATCGCGCCCCTCTACGCCAAGCTGCTCACCGCCGTGCAGGAAGTCTCCGTCAAGGAGGGCTACGAGCTGGTCCTCTTCGACGACCGCTCGCTGAAGATCCCCAACGGCGTGCAGTCGGTGGTCAACGACGCGATCCAGCAGAAGTCGGTGCTCTTTGCCAGCGACCGGATCGATATCACCGACCAGGTCGTGCTGCAGATGAACAACAAGTTCCAAGCCGGCGCCGACTAAGCCGGGGATCGCCCACGCCATGTTCCAGTCGATCACCACCCAGTCACTCGCAGCCATGCTCGGCGCCGAACTTGTCGGCCCGCCGGATATCGAACTCTCCGACCTCGCGGGCATCGACGACGCCGGCCCGGGCGCTGTGACCTTCATCCGTTCCGACACCTACGCCCGCCGCTGGGCCAAGAGCGAGGCCTCGGCCGCGATCGTCACCCGTGGCGTCGAGGTCCCCGGGCACGATCCCAACGCCCGTGCGCTCCTTGTCGTGGACGACGCCGACCGCTCGCTGGTCGCGCTGCTCACCGAGCTCTCCCGCATCGCGGCCCCGTCGGCGCCGCCGCAGGGCGTGCACCCCTCGGCCATCATCGACCAGAGCGCCACGATCGACCCGACCGCCGCCATCGGCCCGCTCTGCATCGTGGGGGCGGGCGCGACTATCGGTGCCGGCTGCGTGCTGCACGCACGGGTCACCATCGGCGCGAACGTGACAATCGGCGCAAGAACCGTGATGCACCCCGGCGTGGTGGTGTACCACCAGTGCGTCATCGGCGCAGACTGCCTCTTCCACGCCCAGGTCTCGATCGGGGCCGACGGGTTCGGCTTCATCCCCCACCCCTCGGGCACCGGGCTGGTCAAAGTGCCGCACCTGGGCAACGTCGTCATCGGCGACCATGTCGAGGTCGGCGCGGGGTCCTGCATCGACCGGGGCAAGTTCGCCGCCACCACCATCGGCGACGGCACCAAGATCGACAACCTCGTCCAGATCGGGCACAACGTCCAGGTCGGGGCGCACGTCGTGCTCTGCGGCCAGGTCGGCCTCGGCGGGTCCACCGTCGTCGGCAACGGCGCCATGCTCGGCGGGCAGGTGGGCGTGCAGGACAACAAACGCATCGGCGACGGCGCACTCGTCGGCGGCAAGTCCGGTGTCATGCAGCACATCCCCGCGGGCGAGAGCTGGTTCGGCACGCCGGCGCGACCGGCGAACATCGCCTTCCGCTCGCACCGCATCGGCGACCGCGTCGCCAAGAGCGTCCGCGAGCTCAAAGACCGCGTCGCCGCGCTCGAGGCGCAGCTCGCAGCCCGCGACAACGCCGGCACAGATCCTCAAGTCGCGAGCAACCCGGAACGCTCGACACCATGACCATCGCGGCAACAGCACTGCCCCGCCGCACACTCGCAGCCGCCGCGGTCGTCCGAGGCGTCGGCCTCTTCACCGAGCGCGACGTGTGCTGCGCCATCCTCCCCGCCGAGCCCGGCACAGGGCTCTGCTTCCGCCGGACCGACCTGCCGGATCCCACCAACATCCACGCCCGGATCGGCTCGCTGGCCTCAAGCCCGGTGCACCCGGCGTTCGCCCAGATCCCGCCGCGGCACACCGCCTTGGTCTCCGACACCCACCCCGACGCGATCGTCTACACCACCGAACACCTGCTGGGCGCGCTGGCGGGGCTCGGGATCACCGACGCGCTCATTGAGCTGGACGCCCCGGAGGTCCCGATCGGTGACGGCTCGGCCAAACCCTTCACCGACGCGATCCACGCCGCGGGCGTCCGCGAGCTGCAGCCTGACGCCGCCCTCGGGACCATCACCCCGCTCACGCTCGACGCGCCGGTCACCGTCACCAGCCCCGACGGCCGCGCAAGCATCACCGCCGAGCCCATCGGTGCCGACGACACCCCGACCTACCGCTACGAACTCGACTACGGGCCGAACGCCCCGGTGCCAGCCCAGGCCGCGGAGTGGCGGTGCGACGCCGCCGGTTTCGTCACCGATGTCGCCGCCGCCCGGACCTTCTCACTCGCCGCCGAGGCCCAGCAGATGCAGGCGCTCGGCCTCTTCCGCCGCTTCTCGCCACGCGATCTGCTGGTGATCGACGACACCGGCGTACCGGTCGACAACGCCTGGCGGGGCGAGTGCGAACCGGCGCGGCACAAGCTGCTCGACCTGATCGGCGACCTCGCTCTGGTGGGCCAACCGATCCACGCCCGGATCGTCGCCGTCCGCGCCGGCCACGCGCTCAATCACGAGATGGCTCGGGCCCTCGTCGCCACGCGCTGAAAGCACATCAGAGCCGCGGGCGTGAGCACGCGGAGGGGGCGTTCCACTCTCAAGCGACGCCGAGAGCGGCCCGCGCAGCGACCAGTCTCAGACCCCCTTCCACGTGCTCACGCCCGTGGCTCTGTTTGTTCCGCGACCGGAATCTTGCGACGACCTACCCCGCTTGCGCGCCGATTCGTGGTCCTCCCCGGTTTCCGCTTCCGTTTGCCGCCCGATCCCGTCACAATATGGGCGGGCTCCCCCCCCTGCCCGACCGTGCGGCGTCCCGCCGGCCGGGGACGTTGCCGATTCCGGGTCGGCCGGTCCGAAAGGGGAGTCGAAGATGATCGAGGGGAGCGTTGGTCGATGGATGGGGCGTGCCTGGCAAACCGGGCTGATGGCACTCGCGGCTGTTCTTGTCATGTCCGGGTGCACGGACATGCAGGCCCTGGGCGAGTTCCGGGCCGACGCCCAGGCCCTCAGGCAGTCACTGAACGCCCGTGCGGACCAGTGGGACGAGACTCTGGGCAAGATGCCGGCCGACGACCCGGCCCGGCCGCGGGCCGAGGCCGAGGCGGCCCAGGCCAGGGCGGCGGTGGCGACAGTGGAAGCGGGGATCGCCCGGATCGACGAAGTTCTGGCAGAAGCCGCGAAACCGACCGACCCACTTACCGAAACAGTTGGTGCGGCCTCGCGGCTGATGCCGATGCCACTGCGCGGTCCCCTCGTGCTGGGTGCCGCGGCGGTGGTCGTGGGTCTCCGCGCGTGGCGGCTCAAGACGGGGCTGGCATCGGTGGCCCGGGGCCTTTCGGTGGCGCTGCGAGAGGATGAGGAGTTCCGTACATGTTTCGGGAAACACGCCAACACCTTCCGCGCCACCCAGACACCCACCGCCAAACGGGTGATCGACGAGGTCACACACACCGGGCCGATGGTGCGCTTGCCGGTCTGAGCCACCCGGCGGTCCGTGAACCAATCTACACAGGGGGGCGGGCTTTCCAGCCCGCCTCTTCTGCGCGCACCCACGCCCCGCACGGGCCCCGCCACACATCCGCCTTCACCCTCATCGAGCTCCTCGTGGTCATCTCCATCATCGCCCTGCTCATCGGCATCCTGCTGCCGGCGCTCGGCAAGGCCCGCGAGCAGGGGTGGAGCGTCAAGTGCCTCACCAACCTGCGGGGCCTGGGCACCTCGATGCAGCTCTACTTCAACGACTCCGACGGCGTGCTGCCCTGGATCGACCCCATCGCCGGGGCCGACGAGAACGAGAACAGCACCGACCTGTTCGAGGTCTTCGCCGCCTACATCGACGCCGTGCAGCCGCGGCGCGAGACCCCCGGCGATGAGACCTCCGCGTGGGTCGTGCAGGAGCCCTACCGCTGCCCGGCCGACCGGGTTCCGCTCGACGACGACGAGGGCGAGCCGCGGGCGGCGCACGAGACCTACGGCACCAGCTACGACGGGCCGTGGATCCAGCTCTACACCGCGCTCGAGCTCTTCGACGCCATCGACCCGGACGACGAAGACCCCAAGGTCGCCAAGGCCGAGAAGTGGAAGGGGCAGCGTGCGGTGTCGCGCGCCTACGACCAGTACGCCACGCGCGGCGTGACCCTGCCGGTCATGCTCGACTTTGCGTCGGTCCACCCGGCCAAGTCGGGCAAGAACGCGCTCTACTGGGACGGCTCGGCCGACATCTACCCCGGCGACCCGCCCAGCGAGTTCGTCGAGGAGTTCCTCGCGCTCATACTCCGGCTCTGCAACTTCGGAAGCTAAGATCCTTCGCGGCCGTCACGATTCGGAACCACACCATGCCCGACCAACCACACACCACCGGCTCACTGCTCGACGACGACCCCACCGTGGCGACGATCGGTGTCGGTTCGCGCAAGCCCTCGCTCCGCGAACGGCTCCGCGGCCTCGAGAAGAGCGTGGTCGAGCGGTGCAACGCCGCGTGGGCGGTGCCGTGGTCGCGCTACGCGATCATGGGCGGCAGCTCCGTCGCCGCCCTCGCGCTCGGGCTGGGTATCTACATCGCCATCCGCCCCGTCCCCAAGCCCGACTACGAGCAGGCCGAGATGGGCAAGATCTTTAACTACACGCTGCTGACCGAAGAATTCAACAACCTGCCCGTCGAAGAACGCATCGAGCTGATCAGCCAGCTCGTCGACCGTGTCGGCTCGATGGACGCCAGCGAGTCGGTCATGATGGCGCAGTTCTTCGCGGGGATCGCAGGAGAGGCCCGCGAACAGATCGAGCGCAACGCCGGCAAGCTGCTGGTGGACGCGACCGACCTGGTCGCCAAGGACTACGCGTCGGTGCCCCCCGAAGAACGCGACGCCTATCTCGACGACGCGTACGTGCGGCTGGTGCGGCTCACCTCCCCCTTCGACGGATCGATCGACCGACGCACCGATGAGGAACTCCTCGAACGCGGCCGCCGCGACACCAAGCAGGGCCAGGAAGCCATGGGCAGCGGCGAGGTCAACGCCGATCAGGCGTCGCGCCTTCTGGTCTTCATGAATCAGCAGACCGCCAAGAGCGCCTCACCGGCCCAGCAGCAACGCCTGACCCTCTTCATGCGCGACATGACCAGAAGGCTCCGCGAACCGGGCGGCTAAACGCAGCGAGACGAACATATCTACGCCATCGCCTTCATCGCCACCAGCATCACGCACATGATCGTCGCGTTGTGCAGGCAGTGGGCGGTCATCGCGCCGATGAGTGAGCCCCGCCACTCGCGGATGATCGCGAACGTCACCCCCAGCGCGATCAGCGGGCCGACCATCAGCGGGCCGTAGCTGTGCATGAACGCGAAGAGGAACGCCGTCACCACAGCGCACACCAGGACACCCGCCCGCCCGCGCAGGTGGCGGTAGACCGCGCCGCGGAAGAGTGTTTCCTCGGCGATCGGCGCCCAGATCGTGGCCAGCGTGATCAGCAGGATGATCGTCACGAAGTCGGCGCTCTGCAGCATCTCCAGGATCGGGTTGCTCGGCGGGCTCTCCGGCTCGCCGAAGATCGCTGCGGAAGCGAAAGTCAGCACCACCGTCACGATCATGCCCGCCACGAGGATGGGCACACCGGCGAAGTAGCCCGCCACTCCCGCAGCGATCTCGCGGAAGACACCCTTGGGGGCGGTCCACCCGACGGCACCGCGCCAGTCGCTCAGCCGCACGCCGCGGAGCAGCGGCCAGAACAGCGTCAGCAGCAGCATCCACTGCGCCGCCATCGAGAGGCGCACCACCACGGTCGCGTCGGAGATCACCCTCGCGGCGACAACTCCGAGCACCTGCACCAGGCCGAAGCCCAGCAGGAAGACCGCGAACGTCTCGAGGAAGACGCTGCCGCCGGGCCTCGGTGCCTCGAAGCGCCACCGAAGCCGCCTGGTGGCCACCATTACGATCGCGATGATGAACATCGTCAGCCCCGCAAGACCCCACACCGCCAGCAGCACAAACACCAACGCCAGGAAGCCGATCGCCCACGGCAGGTCGTCGTAGAGCGCCTCGCGGGCGGCGGTGTCGCCCTCGGGCGTGGTCGCGAGCCGGCCGAGCCAGCCGTAGCGATCGACGAGCCGCGCCCGGGCGTCGTCCGGGAGCTCATCGGGCCCGAGGGTGTAGAGCGTCTCCATCGCCTCGGCGTCGAGGATCACCTCGTGGTCGATGACGTACTTCTGCTCGGGTGGCGGAGCTCCGGTGTCGGGGTCGTCCGGCGCTCTGACCAGTGCCCACTCCGGCGTTGGCAACGGGAAGGCCTGTTCATCGCGCGGTGCCTGCCCGGTTGCTGTGCGGACTGTCTTCAGGTGCTCGAGCGCCTTGTCGGCACCCTCCGACTCTCCGAGCAGCAGCACGCCCTGGAGCCGGTCGGCCGGGTGCTTGCTGGCCTCGATCTGTGTGAAGGCCGCACGGGCGAACTGGCCCGGAGCACCAGCCCCCTCGAACGCCCGCTCGATGAGCATCATCAGTTTGGCCATCTCGCCGCCCTGCGGCTCGCGGCCGGGTTGCTTCTCGGGGGGCGTCATGTAGGGCGTCAGGTTCTGCGAGACCGCGATCAGCAGGTAGAGCAGGGTCACGGCGAGCAGGGCCAGCCGGCGACTCCCCGGGGTGCCGCGGTCGGGCGAGATCCCGCCGGGGCCCGGCCCGTGGCCTTCCAGACCGTTGCCCGGGCCGCCCGCCACCTCCTGCGGCTCGATCGGGGGGTGGTCAGGCAGCGGCGGGAAGGAATCGGTCATGGGTCACATCATCGGCATCCCGGGATCGGGCCGCCACTTGAAGGGAGATGTCAGGGTGATCGACGGCGGGGTCGTGGGCAGATTCGGGAGAGGAGTCGTCAGGGGATGCCACGCGTCGGCCCGGCTCGGGGCTTGACCGCCCTGTCCGGCCGGATATTCTTCGAGGTTCCCGATTCGCTGGTGTGGGGCTGGGAGGCCCCCGCGAGCGTCAGAGACTGAATCTTGTCGGTCGGATCGTTGATCCCTCCGGCCCGCCCCGCCCGGTAGGCGGCGAGTTGAGCACCCAGGCGTGATTGGCGTGGAATTCGTACCACCCATGCACGCATCAGCGTGGGCGATTGCGCCCCGGAGGTTCCGATGCTTCGGCGACAGACCTATTCAGCCAAACCCGGCGACGTGGACAAGAAGTGGCACGTAGTGGACGCCGACAGCGTCTCGCTCGGGCGGCTCGCTTCGGATGTGGCGGTCGTGCTCATGGGCAAGCACCGCCCCGAGTACACCCCCCACATCGACACCGGCGACTTCGTGATCGTCACCAACGCCAGCAAGGTCCAGCTGACCGGCAACAAGGCGACCCAGAAGTACCGCAAGCACTACACCGGCTACCCCGGCGGCCAGAAGCTCGAGACCTTCGGCCACCTGCGTGAGCGCCGCCCCGAGACCCTGATCGAGGACGCGGTCCGCCGCATGCTGCCCAAGACCCGGCTCGGTCGCCAGATGATCAAGAAGCTCAAGGTGTACCCCGGCACCGATCACCCGCACCAGGCCCAGCAGCCGGCGGAGATGACCGTCTAAGGCCCGACAGAGCGCACTTCACGACCACATACCACGGCCCTGAGCGTTGCACCGCCGGGCCGACACGAGGACGACCATGACATCTCTTGCCAGCGAACTGAACCTGACCCCCGAGCCCGCAGAGGGCAACCAGACCCGTGCCCTCCGTGACCCGATCCCGCCGGACGCGCAGGGCTGGTGGTGGGGCACCGGCCGGCGCAAGACCGCCGTCGCCCGCTGCCGCGCTCGCGTCGCCAAAGAGGGCGAGGGTGTGGTCAGCATCCAGGTCAACCGCAAGAGCAGCAAGACCGTCGAGGACTACTTCTCCGAGGAGCAGGACCGCAACGACGTCTACGCCCCGCTGAAGCTGACCGACCTGGCCGGCAAGCTCGACGTGATCTTCCGCATCAGCGGCGGCGGCACGACCGGGCAGGCCCAGGCCGCCCGTCTGGCCATCGCCCGCGCCCTCGTCGGCTACGACCCCAACACCGAGAACGCCCTCCGCGACGCCGGCTTCCTCACGCGTGACGCCCGCAAGGTCGAACGCAAGAAGTACGGCCAGCCCGGTGCCCGCAAGCGCTTCCAGTTCTCGAAGCGTTAATCCGACGCCAACACCGTCCCCAACCCTTGAGAGCTCGGCCTTCTGGCTGGGCTTTCTTTTTGCGCACACGAGCACCGCGGAGCAACATCAGAGCCGCGGGCGTCAGCACGCGGAAGGAGCGTGGCGTTCCCGGAAACGGCAACGGTGGGTCGACGCGTGCACGGCGGAGTTGCGCGCAGCACCGAATCGTGCAACCTCTGCCGCGTGCTGACGCCCGCGGCTCTGCTTTTGGGGCACCGACATTTGAGCGCGCGTCACTCCGGGCGCATGAACGGGAAGAGCAGCACGTCGCGGATCGACCGCTGGTCGGTCAGCAGCATGACGAGCCGGTCGATACCCAGCCCCATGCCGCCGGCGGGGGGCATGCCCACCTTGAGCGCGCGGATGAAGTCCTCGTCGAAGTTGCGGAAGGTGCTCTCCTCGTCGTCGAGGCCGGCGAGCTGGGCGCGGAACTTCTCGGCCTGCACCGCCGGGTCGTTCAGCTCCGTGTAGTGCGGGGCCAGCTCCATGCCGCCGATGAACAGGTCGGCGCGGTCGGCCAGCTCCGGGGCGTCCGGCTTGGGCCTGGTCAGCGGCGAGATCGCGCTCGGGTAGTCGGTGATGAACGTCGGACGGCCGGGATCGAGCGTCGGCTCGGCGGCTTCCTCGAAGACCTCGTTGACGATGATCGCGTCGGCGACCTTGCCGCGGAGCGCGCTGGCGTCGAGCGGCTTGCCCTCCTCGGCCATCTTCGCGGCATACTTGCGCAGGATGCCGAGCTCGTCGGCCCTCGCCCAGACGCGGTCGAGATCGGTCATCGCAAACCCGGTCGCCTTCGAGAACAGCTCGCCGTAGGGCACGCGGACAAACGGTGCGCCGTAGTCGATCGTGACTTCACCGAACGGGAGCTTCAGGTCCGCGTCGGGCACGGCGCTCAGCTCGACGCCTCGCGACTCGGCGACCACGAGCCTCGCGCTCTCGCGGCAAAGATGCTCGGTCAGGTCCATCATCGTCGTCACGTCGCCGAAGGCCTCGTAGGCCTCGAGCATGGTGAACTCGGGGTTGTGCTGCTTGTCCACGCCCTCGTTGCGGAAGTTGCGGTTGATCTCGTAGACGCGCGGCATGCCGCCGACGAGCAGACGCTTGAGGTACAGCTCCGGCGCGATGCGCATGAACACGTCCATGTTCAGCGCGTTGAGTCGGGTCTGGAAGGGCTTGGCCGCGGCACCGCCGGCGAGGGCCTGCAGCATCGGCGTCTCGACCTCCATGTAGCCCCGGCCGTCCATGATCGCCCGCAGGTTCGAGAGAATGCGCGACCGCAGCGCGAAGACCCGCATCGTCTCCGGGTTCGACCACAGGTCCACGTACCGCTGGCGGTAGCGCAGCTCGACGTCCTGGAGCCCGGCGTGCTTGGTGGGCGGGGGCGTGAGGCTCTTGGCGGCGGCGGAGACCGAGGACGCCCAGACCGTCACCTCACCCGTGCGCGTGCACATCAGCGGGCCGCTGGCAACGACGATATCGCCGAGGTCGGTCCACTTGGCCACGTCAAAGCCGGGCTCGGCGCAGTCGCGCTTGCTGACGGCGACCTGCAGGTCGCCCGATTGGTCGCGGAGGTTGAGCCAGACCAGCTTGCCCGTGTCGCGCTTGAGCATGACCCGCCCGCTGACCGACACCCGCGGGCGGTTGTCGATCGGCGCGTCGGACTTGGCGGTCGCCTGGTGCTCCTCGTCGGCCGCCTTGTCGTAGGTGTTCCGCGCCTCGGCGAGGCTCACCAGGCCGGGCGTGCGCGTGCCGTAGGGATTGACCCCGAGCGCACGGACGGCGTCGAGGTTGGCGAGCCTTGCCGCCTCCTGCTCGTGGAGCGGGGTCTCGGCGGGGGCCTCGGCGGGGGGTTGGGTGACCGGCGGTGTGGGTTCGTTGCTCACAGCCCGATGGTAGCGGGCGGGCCCGCCGATCGGTTCAGCTGCGGGTCAGATCGATGCGGATCTGCTGGGTCATCTTCTCGTTGCACAGCGGCAGCTGCGGCGTGCCCTCCCCGGAGACGATGTCGGCGAGCGTGGTCGATCCGAACAACTCGATCACCAGCCGCGCCGCCTCGTCCATGCGCTTGTGGAGCGGGCACAGGCTCGAGCCGTGGTTCTCCAGCCCGAGCGGGCAGGTGGTGATCCGCTCCACCGGGCTGACCGCGTTGACGACCTCGAGCAGGTTGATCTCCTCCGGCGGCCGGGCGAGGCGGTAGCCGCCACCGACACCACGCCGGCCGACGATCAGATCGGCCGCGGCCAGGGTCTGGAGCACCTTGGCGAGGTAGTTGGAGGGCACTTTGGTGATCTCGGCGAGTTCCGGGGTGGGCACAAGCTCGCTCGGCCGGTAGGCCAGCGAGGACATGGCTCGAAGGGCGTACTCCACGGTTTGCGACAGCATGACGTCTCCGGTCTCGACAGGTCCCGACAATCTGAACTTCCGGATGAGAATAGCTTGTCAGAGCAAACCGGGTTCGGGTTATCTACCCAATCACCTTGTCCAGCTGCCGACGCTCCTGCGCACTGACCCCGTCCACCGGCGTTTCTTCGAGGAGCGCGTCCACGATCATGTCGGCGGTGACCCGGTCGGCCTCGGCGTTGAAGTTCCGCAGGATGCGGTGCCGCAGCACCGGCTTGGCCATCTCCCGGACGTGGTCCGGCGTGACGTGGGTCGACCCGGTCAGGGCGGCCCGGGCCTTGGCTGCCAGAACGATGTATTCACTGGCCCTGGGCCCCGCCCCCCAGGCCACATAGTCGGCGACCATCTTCGGGCGTTCGGCCCCGCCGTCCATGGGCTGGTCCACCCGCGTCGATCTGACCAGCCTCAGGGCGTAGTTGAGCACGTGGTCGGCGATCGGGGTGGCCCGGATGACCTCGTGGACGGCGCGGATGTCGTCGCCGGTCAGGACCGCCTGCGGCGTCGCCTGATCGAGGCTCCCCGAGCGGCGGACCACCTCGGCCTCCTGTGCCGCGTCGGGGTAGTGGATGAGGATCTGGAACAGGAACCGGTCCAGCTGGGCCTCGGGCAGCGGATACGTGCCCTCCTGCTCGATGGGGTTCTGGGTCGCGAGGACGAAGAACGGGTCGGGCAGGCGGTTCTGGATGCCGCCGATCGTGACCTGCCGCTCCTGCATCGCCTCGAGCAGGGCGGCCTGCGTCTTGGGCGGGGTGCGGTTGATCTCGTCGGCCAGGACGATGTTGGCGAAAATCGGCCCCTTCACAAACCGCAGCTCGCGGGAGCCGGTCGCCTTGTCCTCCTCGATGACTTCGGTCCCGGTGATATCACTCGGCATGAGGTCGGGCGTGAACTGGATGCGGCTGAAGCCGAGGCTGAGCGTCTTGGCCAGCGTCGAGATCAGCAGGGTCTTGGCCAGCCCCGGCACCCCGACGATGACCGCGTGTCCGCGGCAGAAGATGGCCGTGAGGGCCTGATCCACGACCTCGTCCTGCCCGACGATCGTCTTGGCGATCTCGGTGCGGGCACGCTCGTAGGCCTCGCGGGCCAGCGCGATGGACTTGGCGGCGTCCGGTGATGGGTTGGCGGCGTCGGTCTGGTCGGGCATGGATACCTCCGGGCCGATGATACGGGATCGGCGGACCCCGGCGCACACCACGCGCCGCACCGCCCGCCCCCGCAAAAAGACGGCCGCACGGGCGGGGCACCCGTGCGGCCGGTCGCGGAACGCTCAGCCTCATCGGCCGAGCAAAGGGGACTGGTGTGGTCAGACGTCTCAGTCGCGGTCGCGTTCCCGAGATTCCAACGTTTCGAGGAGGCGGTCGATACGGCTCTCGAGCCGCTCGAGCCGCTCTTCGATCCGATCAAGGCGTTCCTCCTGGCCCCGGTCGACAAACCCGCCCTGGAGACGCGTGCCCGGCTCGATGAAGAACCGCTGGTCGCCGCCGTCGCGGGGCGAGATGCCGCGCATGCGGGGCAGGGTGTCGAGGCGGAGCTCCATGCCCTCGGGGAACCGGCTCTGGTTCTGGAGGTTCTTGGCGAGGGCCTCGATCTGGACGCGGAGCTCCTCGGCGTCGATCTTGGGCTGAGCCGCGAGCTTGCGGGTGAGCTCCTCGATCATCTTGTTGTTCGACTCGATCCCCTCACGCCACTGCATGGTGAAGGGGTTCTCGGCGTCGCCCTCGAGGTAGGTGATCTCGGGTGTGCCGAGCTTCTCGGCGCTGTAGGCGCTGAGCTTGACGTCGATCTCGCGCAGGCGGCCCCTGCGGACGACCGCGACCTCGAGGTTGTCGCCGGGCTTCTTCTTCATGAGCACCTCGCGGAGCGTCTCGGGGCTGGCCCCCCACTTGCCGTCGAGGCGGACGATGACATCGCCCTCACGCAGGCCGGCCTTCTCGGCGGGCAGCCCTTCGATGACCCCGATGATCTGGGTGACGTCGGCCTCGTCGAGATCGTGCTCGTCGAGCAGGTCATAAACCCTGTCGTCGTCGGCGTCGAGGCTGCCCATGTTGATGCCGACCATCACGGGCGGGGCGGCCTTCTCGGGCTGGAAGAAGAACTCGTGGTCTCCGTCGCCCTCAAACTCGAAGACCTTGCCGTCGCCGTCCTCCCAGACGATGCCGCCCTCCTGGGCGCCGTCCCGCGGGGCGACGCGCGCCATGAGGCGGCGGACGTCCCGGTCGCCGCCGAGTTCCCCGCTGAACAGCATGCCGGCTGCGCGGCCGAACTTGGTGATCGTCTCGCCGTCCTTGTCGAGGATGCGGATCTCCTTGTCGGTGACCTTGATCTGCTTGCTGGGCACGCTCTTGCCGTCGACCCACGCCTTCACGTCGTCGTTCTTGATCTCGACCTTGACCTCCCGGTCGTCGGTCTTCTGGATCATCGTGATGTGCGAATCGGTCTTGACCTCGGGCTGCGAGGTCAGGATGACGTGCGCTCCGTCGGCCGGTGCGCTGTCGCTGAGCAGGATCTTCTCGATGACGATGTCGCCGCCGGCCTTGTCGCAGCTGATCTCGCACTCGGCGTCGCCGCCGTCGACGACCTTCTCGACGACCTTGACCTGCTGGGCGGTCGCCAGGCCCGCACCCATGCAGAGGGCCGCGGCGGCCGTCAGGAGTTTCTCGTTGATCTGGTTGGGTCGGTTCATCATGGCTTCTCCTCGGGCGGTCGGCCCGGCTTGGGTTCATTGGCTTGGGTGCCCTCGCACCGGTCCACTCAGATGCGCGATCGCGGGCGGCCCGTCGGGGTTGTGCGCAGGAATCGCGCCGAACCGGGTCAGAACATCGTGCTCTTGGCGGCGGTCTTGGGCGGGGCGATGGGCACGGCGACAGCCTGCCCGACCTCGTTCTCGCCCAGCTGATACAGCGTCTTGACCCGCTGGCGCTCGATGATCTGCCGCAGGAACACGACCTCGTAGCCGTTCCCGTCCGCCGCCGGAGCCGAGCTGAGCAGCACGCGGTCGGGCACCTCGCCCAGCACGCTGCCGGCCTGCTGCCCCTTGTCGAGGTAGAGCTGCATCGCGTCCTCCGGCGAGCTGATCGGGAACAGCCCCGCCTGCTGCGCACCGAGGCCCGCACCGCCCTGGGTGGCCGGGGCGCCGAGCCGGCCCGTAAAGCCGGCGACCGCGACCATCGCCGCCGCGACCCAGCCGAGCCAGGCCGCGCCGGTGCGGATCCGGGCGTTGAGCTGCTCGCCGGCGTGGCGGTGCACCGGGGCCTCGACCCGATCGGCGATCGCGATCGCGTCGGCGACCGCCGAGGCCAGATCGGCGCGGTCCTGCTGGGCGTCGGCAAGGTCGGCCCACACGGCCTGGTCGAGGGCGGCCATCGCGCGGAACGCGGCCCAGTCCTCGGGCGTCGCCTCGCCGTCGAGCACTCGCGTGATCAGAATGTCGCGGTCAACTCCGGTCATCTCGCACTTCCTTTTTCGTCCCGCCGACACTCGGGCGGCCGGGCTTCTGGCTGGTCGGCGCGGGCTCAAGCGTTCCGTCGGGGAGCGAGGGCTCGGTCCGTCGGGCCGATTCCTGCCCCGCCGCTCTCTCCCGCAACATCCGGCGTCCACGCGCGATACGTGTCTCGATCGTCGTCTCCGGCAGGCCGATGATGCGGCTGATCTCCCGGTAGCTCATCCCGTGCACACACCGAAGCAGCAGCGGCTCGCGGTAGCTCTCCGGCATCTCCATCGCCAGGTCAAGCAATCGCTTGCCCTCCTCGCGCTTGGCCGAGACCACGTCGGGCGTCGCCGGCCGCTCCGTGTCCCGTTCGACCACCAGCCGAAGCCGCTGGGTGTGCTTGCGGGCGGTGGTCTGCTTCCGGCCCGCCAGCCTCGCGGCGTTGATCGCGACCGACCGGAGCCACGGCTTGAAGGCCTCTGGCTCCCTCAGCTCGCCGATCTTGCGGACGAACGCCATCGCCACCTCCTGGAGCAGGTCCTCCAGATCGGCCTCGCGGGGCTTGTAGGCCAGAATCAGGGCCGCGACCCAGCGCCGCTGGCGGTCCCAGAGCAGCCGGATCGCCTCGGGATCGCGAGCGATCGCCGTTGCCACGAGGCTGTGCAGCCCATCGTCGGGATATTCGCCCTCGGTTCCTGTCATTCCGCGTCCGCCTTGCCCATCAAGGGATGCGCCGGGGTGCCCTGCCTGTCACGTTCGTTGCATGTTCCTATCGTTTCGGCTGCGAAAGGGTTCGCCCACGATGATCGGTCCCAAACGAAATCCGGCTCTCGATCTGCTCGCCGACGCGGTCATGCCGTTCGGCGACCATCTGGAGGAGCTGCGCAAGCGGCTGATCTATTCGCTGATCGGGCTGCTGCCGCTGTTCGTGGTGGCGGTGGCGGTGTCGCGGCGGCTGCTGGTCTTCGTGATCGAGCCGGTCAAGCAGGCGCTGCAGAACGCCGGCCTCAACGCCCAGCTCATCCAGACCAGCCCGACCGAGACGTTCATGACGGCGCTGAAGCTGGCGGTCGTGATCACGATCCTGGCGGGGAGCCCGTGGGTGCTCTTCCAGGCGTGGATGTTCGTCGCGCCGGGGCTCTACGAAAACGAACGGCGGTTTGTCTATGTGCTGCTGCCGCTGTCGGCGGCGCTGACCACGCTGGCGGTCGTGTTCCTCTACAAGGTGCTGCTGCCGGTGGTGCTGGCGTTCTTCATTTCGTTCGGCACGTCGATCGAGAGCCAGCCCGAACCGACGGTGCCGCTGCCGGAGGGCGTGGTCCTGCCCGAGGTCCCGATGATGGCCGGCGACCCAGCGGACGTCGGCCCCGGACGGCTCTGGTACAACAGCTCGCGCATGGAGCTGCGGCTGTCGGTGCCGGGCGAGACCAACAAGGACGGCGTCGCCGCGGTCGAGGTGCTCTCCACGCCGATGACCCGGTCGTCGGGCATCCTCCAGCAATACCGCGTGACCGAGTACGCGAGCCTGTTCCTGTCGCTGGCCCTGGCGTTCGCGCTGGGCTTCCAGACGCCGGTCGTCGTGCTGCTGCTGGGCTGGACGGGGCTGATCAACCCCCGCGACCTGTTGCGCTACCGCCGCCACGTCGCGATGGTCAGCATGGTCCTGGGCGCGGTGCTGACACCCGCCGACCCGCTCTCGATGCTGCTGCTCGCGGTGCCCCTCTACGTGCTGTTTGAGTTCGGGGTGATCCTGCACACCATCCTGCCGGCCGATCGCGTGTCGCGCGGGTTCGGCAAGAAGGCCCCGAAGCGTGGCGACGAGCCGGACACGGGAGATGAATAACCGCGGGACATCCTGGTGGCGAAAGCTCCTCGGCCGCGAGGAGAGCCGCGGCCGGATCGACGCCAGCGCCGCGGCTGTGCCGAGCACCCAGCGCGTCGGCGGCGACCCCCCGCTGCCCGCCGAGACCCACGCGACCGCGCACGACCGGCAGTGGATGACCCGCGCGCTCGAGCTGGCCCGGGCAGCGGCCGGACGCGGCGAGGTGCCCGTGGGCGCCGTCGTCTACCGCACCGCCACCGGCGAACGCCTCGCCGAGGCGAGCAACACCCGCGAACACGGCAAAGACCCGACCGGCCACGCCGAGCTGACCGCCGTGCGCGCCGCAGCCGCGGCCGTGGGCGACTGGCGCCTGAACGACTGCACCGTCGTCGTCACGCTCGAGCCCTGCGCGATGTGCGCCGGGATGCTCGTCAACGCGCGCGTCGGGCGGGTGGTCTACGGCACCGACGACCCCAAGGCCGGGGCCTGCCGGTCGCTCTACCGCATCACCACCGACACGCGGCTCAACCACCGGTGCGAGGTGGTAGCCGGGCTCGAGGCCGACGCGTGCGGCCAGGTGCTCCGCGAGTTCTTCCAGCGCAAGCGCGAGGCGACACGTGCGGCACAACGGGCGTCGCGCGATGCCTGAACTGCCCGAGGTCGAGACCGTGCGCCGGACGCTCGGGCCGCGCTGGATCGGCAGGTCGGTCGTCGCGGTCAAGATCGGTCGCGCGGACTTCGTCCGCCGGGCCCCCGCGGGCCCGAGGCTCGCTGCGCTGGGCATGGGCGGCACCGCGACGGACATCCTCCGCCGCGGCAAGCAGATGGCGGTGGTCTTCGAGAGCGGCCGCGCGGTCCATCTGCACCTAGGCATGAGCGGGCAGGTCTTCGTCGTCGCCCCCGGCGCCGCCCCGGCACGGACCGACCACGTGCACATCCGCTGGATGCTCGACGACGGCTCGGCGGTGCTCTTCCGCGACCCGCGCCGCTTCGGCGGGGTGTGGGCGTTCGACACGGTCGAAGAGCTGCAACGCGAACGCTGGGACGCTCTCGGCCCGGACGCGCTGACCATCGGCACCGCGCAGCTGCGGCAGGGCCTCGGCCGCTCCGGACGGGCCGTCAAGGCCTGCCTGCTCGACCAGGCGGTGCTGGCCGGGGTGGGGAACATCTACGCCGACGAAGCCCTCTTCGTCTCCCGGATCGCCCCGCACGCCCCGGCGAGGGACCTGTCCCCGGAGCAGACCGGGCGGCTGGCCCGAGCGGTGCGCGCCGTCCTCCGGGCCGGCGTGAGGGCGCGGGGCTCGACGCTCCGCGACTTTGTCGACGCGGACCATCGCGAGGGTTCGCAGCAGTCCAGCTTCCGCGTCTACGGCCGGGCCGGTCGGCCCTGCCGCGAGTGCGGGACGACACTGCTCGGGAGCCTCATCAGCCAGCGCACCACCACGCACTGCCCCGTGTGCCAGACGCTCTGAGGCCCAAAGGCGTCCCGCGACCGGTTATACACAAGAATTCCCGAGTGATGGGGAAGAAATAGACGGTGCCCCCGGCACGGTGGAGCAGATGCTCCGGGTGTGCGCTTGTCCGGGTGTGGTCTTTGTCTTCTCTATGGAGATGGAGATAAAAATAGTCGTCGTAGGAGAAGGGGGTGTCGGTTGGGGACTGAGCCCGCACACGCCGCGTAAACCGTTGATATAGAACGATTTATGACGCTCGGCCGAAGCGGTGAAGATGTCGGGAGTTGTCGGTTGCGCTCGGCGCTTGGCGGGAGCGGCGTGTGCACCGGCGGCCGCGGCCGAGGGCTGCGAAAACCGCCGAGCGCCATCGCCAGCCACCGAGCGCCAGGGCACAATTTATCCACAACAACCTCCCAGAACGTGACAACGCCAACACTTGGTGTTTGGTTGGTGTGCTTGGGGGCTCTTGCTGAGTCCAGAATCCCTCACCCGGGCTCAGTCCCGCTGGACCGGCGGCAGGCGTTCCTCGAGCGCGAGGATCTCGGAGGCGAAGGCGGGGTCGTTCTTGCGGCGTTCCTCGGTCATCCGCACCGCGTGCATCACGGTGGTGTGGTCCCGCCCGCCGAAGTAGCCGCCGATCTCCTCGAGCGAGTGCCGGGTGTTGTGCCGGGCCAGGAACATGCAGATCTGCCGCGGAATCGTCACCGAGCGGGCGCGGCGTTTGGACTGCAGGTCGCTCAGGCGCACGCTGTAGAAGTCGGTCACCGTCTCGATGATGGTCTGGATGGAGACCTGGCGGCTGGTGTCGGTGCTCGAGGCCCCGTCGATCACGCGCCGGGCGAGCTCGAGCGTGATGTCGCACCCCTCGACCGAGGCGGTGATCTGCATGGTGCCGATCGCGCCCTCGAGCTCGCGGATATTGGTGTCGATCGCCTGGGCGACGTAGCTGGCGACGTCGTCGGGCAGGTCGATGCCGCGCTGCCGGGCCTTGGACTTGAGGATGGTCGTGCGGGTCTCGAAGCAGGGCGGGTCGATCTGCGTGACCAGCCCCCACTTGAAGCGCGAGACCAGCCGGTTCTGCAGGTCGGGGATCAGTTCGGGCGGGGCGTCGGAGGAGAGCACGATCTGCTTCTGCGCCTGGTAGAGGCTGTTGAAGGTGTGAAAGAACTCTTCCTGCGTCCGGTCGCGGTTGCCGAGGGTCTGGATGTCGTCGATCACCAGCACATCGACATCGCGGAAGCGGTGGCGGAAGTCGGTCATCCGCCCGCCCTGCACGGCCTCGACGAACTCGGTCATGAAGCCCTCGGCCGACATGTAGCAGAGCTCTGCCCGGGGGTCTTTGGCGCGGATGGCCAGGCAGATCGCCTGCAGCAGGTGGGTCTTGCCCAGACCGACGTCGCCGTGGATGAACAGCGGGTTGTACGACTGGCCCGGCTCGTTGGCGACGGCCTTGGCCGCGGCGAGGGCGAGCCGGTTGGTCGGGCCGATGACGAACGAGTCGAAGTCAAACTCGGGGTTGACCGCGAGGGTGGTGTTGCTGGCGCCGGTGCTTTGGCTGGCCTGGCGTCCGGAGGTGCCGTTGGGCATGACGACCCTGTCGGCGGGGACGACGGTTTCGCCGGGCTCGAGGAAGCGGACCGAGAGCAGGGCCCCGGTCACGCTGCGGATCGCGTCGTTGAACTGGGACTGGCAGTTCTGCTGGAGGTAGGTGCGGTGGATGGCGGAGGTGGTGCGCACGGGCAGCGCGCCGCCGGCGACCGGGAGCGGCTCGAGTTCCTCCTCGAACCACTTGCGGTAGAGCGGCGGGTGCGTCTTGCGCAGATGCGCGAGGACAGCTTCCCAGACCTTGCGATCGGGGTCGGACATATCTCGGCACAACCTCAGAAAAGCCTGGCGGGGGCCAGATTCAAGTTTTGGATCGTCGGGTGGGCCTCCCGGGCACCCCGACGCGGAGTCAGATCGGAACCGTGCAAACGTAATCGGGCCCGGAGGGGGTGTCAACGGCCGCGTCTGAAAATGCCGCTGGCGGTCCGAGAAAGCACCCTCACGAGGTCGGCTGACCCGCCGTCGCCTCCGCGAGCTGCTGCTCGTAGCGCAGCTTGTTGTTCCGGTGGTCCATCAGGAAGTGCACGCGGCGAGCGTCCTCCTCGCGGAGCGTCTGCAGCAGCTGCGCCCGGGCCTCGCCCAGATGCGTCCGACGCGAGACGTGCACCAGCACCATCGCCTCGCACTCGGCGACGCGGAGCCATTCGGCGATGTCCGCAGCGTGCAGGTGCTTGCCGATGTTCGCCCGCCCCCGGTGACCCGGCTCAAAGAACGTGCACTCGGTGATGATGATCTTCGACTTGCGCACGTCGTCGCGCACCAGGTGCGGCCCCGCCGCCGTGTCGCCGAGATAGGACACCAGCGGCACCTCCAGGTTCCGCGTGATCTCCTCGCCCCGGTCCTTCAGCTCGCGGAGCTTCTCCTGCGGGAAGTCCGTGTACTCGGTCTTGAGCTTGGTGCGGTGCTCGATGAGGCTGAAGCCCATCGAGGGCGCGGTGTGCTCGGTGTGGAAACCCTTCAGCGAGATGTTGTTCTTGAGCTTGAAGCTCTCGTCCTCCTGCAGCGGGACGAGGTTGTACGGCGTGACCTGCCGCTCGAGCGCGTTGTACCCGTCCAGCATCGTGCGGACGTCGGACTCGATCCGGGCGTCGCAGACGATGGTGGCATCGCCCATGCCCTGGAAGCGCCGCTGCGAGCAGTAGTACGCCAGACCGCCCACGTGGTCCATGTGCCCGTGCGAGAGCGCGACGAAGTTGCTCGCCAGGGCGGCTCGGGGGCAGGAGCCCATGTCGAAACACAGGTCGAGCTCGGGGATCTGGATGCACGTCGCCTCGCCGGCGATCGAGATGCCCTGCACGCGGTAGGGCGGCAGGTAGAGAAAGCCGAGGGACGTCTCGCGGGGCGGGGGTTTGGGCAGCATCGGGCAATCTCCGCAGCGGGCTTTCGCCCGGTCTGGGTCGGTGTGGGTGCATCGTGCGACGGACAGGGACGCCCCGGGCCGGCGTGAGAGGACGGGGCGATGCTATCACCACAGGTCATGCCGTCAAGCGGGCGGCGATGCGTGAATCACCCCAGCCACGCCGGTGCCGTATTCTCCGGGTCTCATGACTGACCACCAGACGACACAACCCGACACCACGGAAACACCGACCGCGCCCGCAGCCGAAGAACAAAGCCTCGGCGAGGTGTTCCGCAAGCTCGGACCGGCCGGCTATCTGGCGATCGCCTGGACGACCGTGCCGATCGTCGGCAGCATCCTGCTGTGGATGAAGATGGGCCTGATCGGCGACTGGCTGCGGGGCAACGAGCAGCTGGGGATCGCGATCTACATCCTCGTCTTCGTGTTCAGCGCCGGCTTTGGCGTGTTGCCGACCTACGTCCAGGCGATCCTCGCGGGCTGGGCGTTCGGCGTGGCGGTCGGCACGCCCGCAGCGATCATGGGTGTGACCGGTGCCGCGATGGTGGGGTTCATCGCCGCACGGGTCGCCAGCCGCGACCGCGCCGAGCGGCTCATCGCCGAGAACGCGAAGGCCCGGGCGATCAAGGACGCGCTCATCGGTCACGGGTTCTGGAAGTCGCTGGGCATCGTGACGCTGCTGCGGCTGCCGATCAACTCACCGTTCGCGCTGACGAATCTGGTGATGGCTTCGGCGGGCGTGACCAAGCGGGTGTTCCTCATCGGCACGGCGGTGGGCATGGCGCCGCGGACGGCGCTCGCGGTCTATCTGGCTGCGGGCGTGCAGGAGTTGAGCAAGGACGCCGTCGCTGACGCCAAGCCCAAGTGGGTGACTGTCGCAGCGATCGTGTCGGCGGTCGTCGTGTTCGGCTTCATCGCCTGGCTCGCCAACCGCGCGGTGCAGAAGGTCACGGCGGCGGAGCCTCAAGGGTAAGGAATCGCGTGCCACCAAGACGCGGCTGCTTTGAGCCGCTTCTTGGTGCGTGTGGTGTTCGGACGGCCCGTGAGCATCAAGATCGCAGAGCCGATCTTGATGGCACGTTTACTCCGGTGTCTCGTCGCGCGCCGTGCCGCACTCGGGGCAGGTGCTCAAACCGCGGATGTCGTAGCCGCACTCGGGGCAGAGACCGCGGAGCAGGCGGCGGTTGCGGCGGGACCACGGGTGGGCTGCGAACCACGCAGGCCAGCCGGTGAAGGAGTAGAGCAGGGCGGTGAAGGTGAGCAGGGCGAAGGCGTCGTGGGCAACGCCGAGCCAGAGGATGCGATGCGTCGAGCGGTCCTGCGCGGCAACATCGCGAAACGAGCTCACCCAATACCCTGAACTGCTGTCTTCAAACTGGTCGCTGAACAGGAACTCTCTCGCCGCGACAAGGTCATCCTCGGACCATCTCTTTGTCAGCGGCTGAATCTCTACGCCGCGGTGCTCGGTCTCATACACATACGACCAGAAACCCTGGCGGAGTCTCATGTGGTACGGGGTGCATCTTGCGACAAAGTCCTCATTCTCGCTGAGAATGGCGGCGAGTTCGTCCCAGCTTGTGTGTTGTGGATCGATGACCCGAAGCGTGCCTTCGGTCCGCACGGCGTAGAACTCGAAGATCGGCGGATCGACCGCGGGCGGAACCCACCCCGACATGTCTCGAAACAGACGGCCGACCGTTGTGGGTTGGAAGCCCCTTGGTCTTGTCGCTGCATCACTCGCGAGGATCGAGAGCAGGATGAGCGAGGCGACCGGGTTTCCGAGCCATCGCCTCGGCCAACCTCGGATTGGACGATCTGATCCCACACCTCACGGTACGACACTCAGGAATTCTTGGTTGACCAGGCTTCCACCGTCTTCTGGCTGGTGCGGCGGCGGCGGCTGACCCGATACACTCTCCCCATGCCCGATCTCACCCCTCAGGACATCCAAAAGCTCGCCCGTCTCTCGCGACTCGAGGTCGCGGAGGGCGATGTGGACCGCTACCGGGCCGAGCTGGGTGCGGTGCTGGGGTGGATGGACCGGCTGGGGGAGATGGACCTGGACGGGGTCGAGCCCATGACCCGGGCCGAGACCGCCGGCGGCCCGAATCCGGAGAACCGGCTGGACGCCGACGAACCCGGCCCGGTGCTCGCCAATGATGTAGTGATGGGGCTCGCGCCCCGGGCCATGCCCCCGTTCTTTCGAGTGCCCAGAGTCCTGGGCGAGGGCGGCGGGGCGTAGACGACTCTTTCCGGGCCCGCTCGGCTGTGGCCCAGCACGCAGGGAGTGATGACGATGCTCAAGCAGATGGCGATGGTGTTGGCGGCGTTGACCGTGGCGATGACCTTCTCCCTGGCCGCGGTCGGGTGCTCAAAGGACGACGGGTGGAGCAACGTTCCGGAAGATCACCCCGAGGTCGTCGCGGCACGCCAGGAGGCCAGGGACTCCTTCGGTGAGTTCCTCACCCTGCTCAAGGCCCGCCGGCCGATGACGGCCTACACCGTCGATGTGCTCTACGAAGAGGGCGGCAAGTCGGAGTACCTGACGCTCGACGTCCTCCGTGCCGACGAGAACGAGATCACCGGCACCATCGTGGGATACCCGAAGGAAGTGGACAAATACAGCGGCGAGGAAGTCACGGCCCCGGTCGCCAACCTCTCCGACTGGCGCGTCGAGACCCCTGAGGGCGACGTGCGGGGCGGGTTCGTTTCTGACGTGATGGCCCGGCTGCAGCGGGCCGGCACGGGCGGCTGACCACCCCTCCGGGATCACCCTTGCTGCACCACTCGGGTCAGGCATGAACGCGACCACGATCGCTGCGGGTATCCGCGATGGCTCGCTCTCGGCGTCGGGGGTCGTGCGTGACACGCTCGCGCAGATCGCCGCCGCGGACGCGGCGCTCGGCGCGTTCGTGTCTGTCTTCGACGACCACGCCCTCGAGCAAGCCGCTGCGATCGACGCAAAGCGCGCACGGGGCGAGCCGCTCGGCCCGCTGGCCGGCGTCCCGATCGCGGTCAAGGACAACATCTGTTTCGACCAGACGACCTGCGCCAGCCGAGTGCTGGAGGGCTACCGCTCGCCGTTCGCGGCGACAGCGGTGCGGCGGCTGATCGATGCCGGCGCGATCGTCGTTGGCAAGACCAATCTCGACGAGTTCGGCATGGGATCGTCGTGCGAACACTCGGTCTTCGGGCCGACGCGCAACCCCTGGGACCACTCCCGCGTGCCCGGCGGCAGCTCCGGCGGCAGCGCGGCGGCGGTCGCAGCCGGGCTCGTGCCCATCGCGCTGGGATCGGACACCGGCGGCTCGATCCGCCAGCCCGCAGCACTCTGCGGCGTGGTGGGCGTGAAGCCGACCTACGGCAGAGTGAGCCGCTACGGGCTCGTCGCCTACGCCTCCAGCCTCGACCAGATCGGGCCCATCGCCGGCTCGGTCGACGACTGCGCCCTGGCGCTCTCGGTCATGCAGGGCGTCGACACCCACGACGCGACATCCGCGGATCGGCCGGCAGACCCGATCAAACCCATCGCTGGTGCAACAGAAACGCAAGACCCGCCGAGCCTGAAGGGTGTGGTCTTCGGCGTGCCGGGCCTGGCGTACGGGGCGCACAACGACCCCGAAGCCGCGGCGGTCTTTGCGCGCGCGATCGAGACCCTGCGCGAGGCGGGGGCGGAGGTCAGAGCGATCGAGCTGCCCCACGCCGATCACGCCGTCGCGGCGTACTACGTCATCGCCTCGGCGGAGGCCAGTTCCAACCTGGCGCGGTACGACGGTGTGCGCTACGGCCGCAGGGCCGAGCTGCCCCACGGCGCGACCCTCGACGAGATGTACACCCGCACCCGCACCGAGGGCTTCGGCGCCGAGGTGAAGCGGCGGATCATGCTCGGCACGCACGTGCTCACGAGCGGGTACTACGACGCGTACTACCTCACCGCGCTGCGGGCCAGGCGCAGAATCGCCGAGGACTACGCGTCGGCGTTCGCTTCGGGGTGCGACGCGGTGCTCATGCCCGCGACGCCGGGGCCGGCCTTTGCGCTCGGAGCCAAACTCACCGACCCGCTGATGATGTACGCCGAGGATGTCTACACCGTGGGCGCGAGCCTCGCCGGGCTGCCCGCAGCCGCGGTGCCGGCGGGGCTGGTCGAGTCGGCGGGAGTGCGTCTGCCGATCGGCCTGCAGCTGGTCGCGCCGGCGTGGGGTGAAGCGGGGTTGCTGGATGTGGCGCAGCGCGTCGTGCGCGCGCTCCATCCCGGCGGCCTGCCCGCACCGCCCGGAGCCGCCTGACCGCGAGCCTCAGTCCTCAAACTCGGTCTGCATCGTCAGGTGCAGGGTGCTGCCCGAAGAACGCAGCGCGAGGATGCGCACCCGGCGGCCGTCGCCGAGGCTGACCCGAGGATCGGTCGCCAGCGGCCCTGTGCCCGCGAGCGCGTCGAGCAGCCGGCGGACCTCCGGGTCTGCGTCACCGCCGGAAGCAAACAGACCCGGCAGCGCCGTTTCGGCCTGCCCGAGGATCCAGTCGGCCGGCAGAGGCAGCCGCCCGATCGAGACCGACTCGGCCCGGACCCAGAGCGAGCCGTCCTCGTGAAACTCGGGGCGGAGCGTGGCCGTGATCACCTGCGGCCGCTCGTCGCGGACATACTCCACGCCCACCTGCACCAGCCCCCGATCAAACTCGACCTGCACGTTGCGGACCTGCTCTGGCCAGACGAACCGCTCGTCGCGGTTGAGGAGCCACTGGCCCAGCCGGGTGTTGAGCCAGGCGTTGGCGTCCGCGGCACGCAGACCGACCGACCACGGCTCGGACGCATCGGCCCGGACCTCGTACATCACATTGACCAGCCCGTTCTCGATCGCCTCAGCCCGAGCCACCGTTGCCGGGTCGGTCGGGCGGACCGAACGCCACCAGCTCGGCGCCGACCGGGCCAGGCTGGTCACGACCAGCACCAGCACCGTGGCGCACAGCACCAGCGCGACCGTCACCCCGACCACCCATCGGTGGACTCGTCGGAGCGTGGTGCCTGGTCGCGGGCGGGCCGTCATGCGCAGGGCATCGTGGCGGCACCCGGTGCCGGGATCAAGCCGGGACCGATCCGGACCCCCTCACACGGTGCTCAGGTCACTTGAGGAAGGCGCTGGTGTCCACTCGGCCGCCCTCGATCAGCTGGAAGATCAGGTCGCGGCGGGTCTCGTCGTCCAGCGTGATCGGCGTCGCGCCGGCGGGGATCGGGTCCATCAGGCTCGTCGGGTCGATCTCCGGACGCATCCCAATCGCCAGCCGCATCGCCTCGCGGCGGGTGTCGGTGTCGAGGTGGGCGAAGATCTCACGGATCAGGATCGCCCGCTCCTCGATGTCGCTCTCGGCGCTCAGCCGGGCGGCGATCGGGTCGACCTTCGCCGCCGTGGCGCTGTCCAGCCCCAGCTGGGGCTCGATCGCCTCGAAGTAGTCGGCGGTGTCGAGCATGAGGCGGCGGAAGTAGTACTCAAACTCGCTGATCGACATCCGGATTACCCGGTGCATCATCTGGTCGAGCGGCGTGGCCCCGTCTGCGGTCGTCGGGGTGGTCATCGCGTCCTCGGTGAGGTCCTGCTGGTGCGCGCGCAGGATGTTCTGCGTGACGCTGCCGATGTCCGGGCGGAGGCGCCCGGAGGTGATCAGGTCGCCGGTGATCGAGGGCGAGATCGACGGGTTGGCGGTGAAGACCGCCAGGCGGGTGGCCGAGGCACGCAGCGCGTCCTCGTTGGACACGCGGGTCTCCTCCACCAGGCCGCTCTCGACGTCCAGGAGCAGATCGATCTGGTCGGCGACGAGCCGCTCGACCTTCAGACGCCGCTCGTAGAAGCCCGGGGCGATACGCACCAGCGTCGGCAGATCGACGAGCGGGTTGTGCGCCAGCGCGAGGTACTCCGGCGGCGTGTCGAGCATGACGATCTTGCCGTCGTTGTCGCGCTCGGTGATCGGCATGAAGTCCACCTCGGGGGCCTTCGGCTGGGCCGGGCGGGGCTGGACCGTCGGGGCCGGCGGCTGCGGGCGGAAGGCCGGGGCGCGCTCGGGCGGGGTGACCGGCGGCGTGACGACCTGGGCCGTCGCGGCCGGGGCGATCAGGGCGGCGGCGATCAGGGAGATCGTCGTTGTGCGGGGCTTGCAGGACATGCGCGGCTCTCCAGCGTGCGTGCGGACACGTGCGAATTCAGATCGGGCGACGGCGGTCGTCGCGCACCGGCAAGCGTATCCCCCAACGCATGGACACGAAACCAAATCCGCCCCGGCGCGGGCCGGGGCGGAGAAAGCAGGGCACACAACCCGATCATCGGTCGAACGATCGGACGCTCTCGTGAGATGCTGGGCGGGGTGCCCAACGCTGCGGGCCTACTGGACGCCCTTGATCCGCTCGAGCATCTCGGTCCGCTGGGCCTCGTCGAGAAACGCGAGCACGCCGATGAACAGCTGCGCGGTGTCGCCCTCGGTCGGCTCGCCCATCGTGCGGCCCATGTGGTCGTTGATCAGCGACTGGATCTTGGTCTGCTGAAACTCGTTGAGCTCCAGCCCCTTGGTCAGGTACTGCACCGCGAACCGCTCGCTCGCCAGCGCTCGCTCGGCGGCCAGTTCGACCTCCTTGCCGATCTGGTCCCGGCGGGCCTCGCGGATCGCCTTGCGCAGGCGGACCCGCTCGCCCTTGGCCCTGGCCTCGTCAACGCGGGCCTGACCCACCGCCTGCCAGTACTCATCCAGCAGGGCGTCGAACTCGTCGCCGGTGACGTCAGGCAGCAGCGGGCGGATCTCGTCCTCGAGGCTGCCACGCTCGATGAGCGGGTAGAGCACCTTGAGCACGCGGACGAAGAACCAGCCCTTCTCCAGCGGCTTGCCGGAGGCCTCGACCGTCTCGGCCTGAATGAACAGCTCGAAGTTGTCGGCGATCAATTGCTCGGCCAGCCTCGCGCGCTCGGCGATGACGTCCGACACCCGCTCGGCGGTCATCGGGTCGAGATCGAGCAGGTCGAGCGCCGCCTCGGCCGGCGGCAGGCCGAGCTCCTGCAGCTGGCCGCTGTACTCGTACGCAACCAGCGTGTGCGGCTCGGCGGGTTCGACGGTCGGGCCCGCCAGCGCGCTCGGCTGGTCGGACGCCCGTGCCGGTGCCTTGTGCTCGGCGGGCTGTTCGGGGCGGTTGTCGGCCTGTGCCTGCGCGCTCGCAGCGAACATGGTCGCGTGGAGCAGCACGATGCCGATGGCGAGCGGGAGCTTGTTCATGGCGGCGAATCTCCTGGGGTCTGGCACCCCTGTGGTTCCGGTCTCGGTGTCTCCAACCTGATTGGCTGGGCTTCACGCGGGATTTCGCCGGTTTGCATGCCGATGTGGCAGCCGGGGGAGAAAGCGGCCCGGAACCGCTCCAGAACGCCACGAAGATACCGCGCGGGGCGTAGATCGGACTACGCTTTCTGCATGACGACATCGATCGACCGTTCCGGGCTGGCTGCGAGAATCGCCGAGGTCGCGCTGCTGCGCGGCGAGTTCACACTCCGTTCGGGGCGGACGAGCAGCTATTACCTCGATAAATACCTCTTCAGCACCAGGCCCGAGTTGCTGCGCGAGCTGGGGGTGCTGTTCGCCGAGCGGGTCGAGCAGATCGCGGCTGCGGACGGCGCAGCGATCGCCCGGCTCGCCGGGGCCGAGCTCGGCGGCATCCCGCTGGTCGCCGTCGCGAGTCTCGAGACTGGGCTGCCCTCGCTCTTTGTGCGCAACGCCAAAAAGGGCTACGGAACGGCCAAGCAGCTCGAGGGCGTGCTGCACCAGGGCGACCGGGTCGTCTTCGTCGAGGACGTCGCGACCTCCGGCGGCCAGGCGCTCGAGGCGATCAACGTGCTGCGTGAGGCCGGGGCCGATGTGCGGGCGATCATCTGCACGATCGACCGGCAGGAGGGCGCCCGCGAGAACATCGAAGCCGCGGGCGTGCGGTTCGAGGCGCTCTTCACCAAGTCCGACCTCGGGATCGACGAATAGCGATCAGGCGCACCCGGCGGCCCAGACGTTGAGGAACGCCAGCACGTCGAGCGTGTTGATATCGCCGTCGTCGTTGTAGTCGGCGCGGGGGTCGTCGTTGGTCCACGCGTTCAGGAACGCGAGCACATCGAGCGTGTTGGCGATGCCGTCGTTGTTGAAATCGGCGGGGCAGTCCTGCCCGGGGACCAGACGCATCCGCACACGCCGACCCTCGACCAGCGCGAGCGGGATGACCCCGCCGTCGGCCGAATAGGCCGCCCACTCGGCGAGACCATCGAAGACGGGGGTGTTGGCGTTGTTGTCGGTGTCGCTGAAGTCGATCAGCGCAGTCCAGTCGCCCGACAGACCGGAGAGGGCGTACCCGTCCGTGCAGCACGGGCTCCATTCCTGCTCGGCGGTGAAGACCGAGTCTCCGGGCTCGCCGATATAAGGCCCCTCTTCGTTGTTCGCCGGGTCGTCCTCGACGGTCCGCACCAGGCCGTCCGGATCGTTGAGCACCTCGACCCGTGTCTCCGCCCGCCCCCCGTCCGGATCGTCGGGGAACGCCCGGTCGTGCACCACCACCAGCGTCAGGCCGTCGGTCGTCTCGGCCAGCAGCAGGTGGGAGCGATCGGGCTCGGGGTTGAGGATGAGGCCGTTCCACGAGTCACCCTCGGGCACGTTGTAGGCATACAGCGAGGCGGCCGAGGCGTTGTACGGATAGGCGAGCAGGTTGCCGAGGATGTTGCTGTTGAAGTCCCCCGCGCCGGGCGCCGACTCCTGCGCAAGCTCGATGAGCGCGCCGCAATCCTGTCCCTCGCACGGGCGCGTGAAGGACAGGAAGTCCACGGCGTAGCCGACGTTGCCCCCGACCGGCGCGTCAACAACGACGCGGTCGATCGCGTTCCCGGCGACAAAGAACTGTGTGGACCGACCGTTGCCCGTGCCCTGATCGCCGGCCGCCTTGGTCTCGCTCGCGACCTCGACATCGTTCTCGTAGGCCCGGACCGTGAAGACTTCGCTCCCGTCGATATCGACGATGTAGAGCCGCACACTCGTGACGGGCGGGTCGAACTCGATGACGATGTCGTCGTCCGAGGCGGTGTAGTCGTTCCCGACCGGCGGGTCGGTCAGGCCGGCGATGCCGTCGGCCATGGGGTTGTCGGTCCCGCTCCCGCCGAAGGCACGCAGCGGCGAGCCCTCCTCGGCGATGATGGGCCGCGCGTCGGTGTCGTTGAGCATCGAGAAGACGACACCGGCGGGGATGTACTGCAGATCGACCTCGGTGTCCTCGGCGAAGCCCTCGAAGTCGACGACGAAGAGCCGCTGCCCCTGACCACGGGCCGCGGCAGAAGCCAGAAGCAACGACAACACAGCAACATACAGACGTGGCATAAAGGGACTCCCGGGAGACACGCGGCTCGAGGCCCGAGCATACGTGGCGGCTCATTCGGCTCCAAGACGTTGTGGACGGCGCGAGCCAACCAACTCATCCGCAGCGTGAAGCTGGGAAAGCTCGGTCGTCCCTATGGAGCCGCGACGGCCGGCTAGAACACCCAGAACATCACAAACGCCAGCAGGATCAGCACCGTCGTCGCGATCGCCCACACCGGCATGCCGCCGGACTCGGCCTCCCGCGGCAGGCCGCAGTGCGGGCAGACCTCGGCCTGGTCGTAATACTCCTCGCCGCAGTGCGGGCAGGGCATGAACTCGCTGCCGAACTGGTCGAGGTCGGACGCGGAGGGACCGTCGGGGTCGAGGCCTTCATCGAGCTGTGGGGTCTGATCCATGGCGGTGGAGGGTAGCGGCCCCTCACGCGCCCCGCACGGGGCGCTACAGAGGCCAGTACAGCACGGTCTGGATGAGCCACGGCACGATCACGCACACGCAGCAGGCCCACGTGATGATCTGCGCCCGACGTCGAGCGGTCTTGACCAGCGCCCTGACCGCCCTCCTGCGCTGCCGCGTGCGCAGGGCGAACAGCGTGGACGCCGAATACCAACAGAGCGCCAGGTAGACGCACATGTAGAGCAACCACAGATCCGCCGGGCCGACCGCGCCGAAGCTCACCAGGTAGTAGGCGTACTGCAGCAGCGTGGGGACGGTGATGAGCAGGCCGAGCACCGCGACCCACCTGGCAACCTGGACAATCTGCTTCGAGTCGGCCCCGTCGTCGAGGCGGAGCGCGATCCGCCACCCGCACTCCGGGCAGGTCGCGGCGTTGAGCCCGGCCAGCGAATACTGACACGAAGGACACGCCGCCCCCCCTTCGCCGAGAAAGGCCCGCAGGTGCGCCAGCGCCTCGGACTCGGCGGGAGCGTCCTGCGAATCGTGTGGAGGCGGGCCGGGCATGGCCGATACGCTACCACATATGAGGAACGCAGGCCGCACCATTCTGACCGCCGGAGCGATGATCCTTGCGACGCTGGGCGGCTGCGCCGCTCCGACCGCATCGCGCACGGCAGAGGCGGGCCCGTCCGAGCACGCACCCCTGCGCGCACAAGCGCTGGACGCGCCGAGTGATCGCACAAGTCAGCCGACCCCCCCACCGCCGGCACAGGGCTGGGAGCGCATCGGCACCTCGACGCAGGGCCGCCCGATCGAGGCCACCACGATCGGCGCCGGCGGAGGGATCGCGCCGCGCGTGCTTCTGGTCGGAGGCATCCACGGCGACGAGCCGGAGGGCGGGCGAACGATCGACGCGATCGAGGCCTACCTGCGCGTGCTGCGGCCGGGCGCGACGGTGCGCATCGTGCGCGATGTCAACCCCGACGGCACGGCGTCGAACGCCCGCCACAGCGCAAACGACATCGACCTCAACCGCAACTGGCCCGCGGCCAACTTCCGCCCCGGCTCCTCGCGAGGCCCGGCCCCGCTGAGCGAGCCCGAGACCAGAGCGCTGCACGACGAGCTCGAGCGGTTCGATCCCGACGCGGTGCTGGTGGTTCACTCGTCATCGCGCGGGCCGTTTGTGAACTACGACGGCCCCGCGGCGGAGCTGGCGACGGTCTTCGCCTCGGCCGCCGCGGCGTCCGACCGGCGCTGGCGAGTCGTGCCCGATATGGGCTACGCCACCCCCGGCTCGCTCGGGTCGTACGTCGGGATCGATCGAGGCGTGCCGATCCTGACGCTGGAGTTTGACCGCGGGCACGAGGCGGACGCCGCGTGGATCGCGATGCGCGACGGTGTGCGCGCGGTGATCGAGCACGTGCGGCTGGCGCGGTAGCGCGTCAGTCAAGAAACGATCGCAGCGTCGTCTCGAACGGGACCTCGAGCAGTCTGAACTCCGTCGCGACCAGGACGCGGACCGCCCCGACCTGCGCGTCCGCCTCGAGGCGGAATGGCTCGTCAAGCTCCTCGTACAGCCCCTCCGCCCGGTCACTGCCGGCGCCGAAGATCTCGTAGTGCCCGAGCACACCCCCCGAATCGTCCAGCAACTGGTAGCCGAGAACGAGCGGCGGCCGGTGCCGGTCGTATCCCCGCCCGGGGCCGCGGCCCTCAGCGACGTACTCGTTCAGGTGGAGCGGCCCGGGGTCGAGTTTCGGCTCGCCTCCGGTGTTGCTGACAAAGGTCCACAGGTTGATGTGTCCACTCTCTTTGTCCTGCGTGAAGTTCCGCAGCGCGACGAAGACGCCGTCGGCGGCCTTGGTAAAGGCCATCGGGAGCGCGGTGGAGTGCACGTCGATGACGAGTTCCTGAACCTCTGCGAACTCGATGACTTCCGCGGCACCTCGAACCGAGGCCGCGGCGGCCGCGGCCTCGGGAAGTCCGTCGAGATGTCCGCTCCCCTGCAGCCGGAGTGGCGGTGTGGCCGCAAAGTGAAAGTACGGCCAGCGATCCGGATCGTCCGTTGCTGGTCTCGCCCCGCCGAGGTCGATGTCGATCACCGCGCCCGAGGCGTCGTGCAGCGAGTCGATCCGGAACCAACTCGACGTCATCGTGTAGGGCGCCTCGTCGACCAGGCGGGTGACCGGCCCGCCGAGACTGATCGAGAGCGCGCCATCGACTCGTCGAGAGTGACGCAACGAGGCGGACAGAAGGTCCGCCCGATACGCCACCTCCGCGTCTTCTTCATCCGGTACCGGGGGGAGATCCTCAGCGCGATCCGCCCCGCACCCTCCAGCGACGAGGACCAGGAGGGCCGCGACCCGCGACGCGTACACAATCGGCTTTGCGGTGCTGTGCAGCATGGAGTGTCCGAAGGGGCGCGGGCCGGTTGCGCAGACCTGAACTTCAGTGTAACTGCTTGCACCGCGCGTGCGTCCCCGGGTCTTCCCAGATGCACATGGACCGATAGCCGCGTCCCCGTGGTCTGCACCGGGAATTCGTTGCTGCAACGTGTATCGCCGCACGGATGCGCACGCCGCACAATCCCGGCGGTGCATTGCGCACCATTCACTCGTGTTGAGGCGACTGCGCCGGCGTGCAGCACAGATCTCCGCGGCCCGACCCAATCTCTGGATCTGGACGCGGGCGCGAGATTTCGTGGAACACCTCCGGCGGTCTGCCGAACAATACGGACCGGGGCAGGAGGCTCATGGCTCGACCCTCGATCCACCAGGCGACACAACTCGCGATGCAAGGCCGTACGCGTGAATCTGTGCAGCGTTGCCGCGCTCTCCTTGCCTCACAGCCGGGCAATGTCGGTGCAGCGCGCCTGCTCGGTGAGCTGCTGCGCAAGACGGGTCAGCACGAGGAGTCTGTCCGGATCCTGCGCGGGCTGCACAGGTCGCGGCCGCACGACGCGCGCGTCGCGTCCGAACTCGGCGCCAGCCTCGTCGCCAGCCAGCAGGCGGCCCAAGCCATCCCCCTGCTCAAACGCGCGATCGATGTCTTCCCCAGCGAGCCCTCGCACCGCGTCTGGCTCGGCAGAGCGATGATGCAGACCTTCCGCCCCCCCGGCGCGATCGCCGCCTTCGAAGAAGCCCGGAGGCTCGACCCCGACGACACCGAGACCGCCCTGCTGCTGGCGTCGGCGCACCTTTCCGCCGGCCAGGCCCTGCTCGCGCGGCCGCTCCTCGAACAACTCGCAAGCGACGAGCCCGAGAACCCGGCCGTCCAGGTCGCGCTCGCCCAGGCCCTCGAACAACTCTCCTGCCTCACAGAAGCCCGGGCCGCGTACCGACGGGCCGGCCGCGCCGACCACGACGGTCTCGCAGCCGCGGGCCTGGTTCGGTGTCTGCTCGCCGAGGGACACCTCGACCAGGCCGCCGAAGCAGCGCAGGACGCCTTCGAGACCGGCCCCACGCCCCACACCGCGCTGGCCCTCGCGCGGGTGCTGCTCGCCCGCCGCTCCCCCGACGAGGCGTGCGCGATACTCGAGCCGGCGCTCCAGGAGACCGCCCGCTCCGGCCCGCTCGGGATCGGGCTGTGGTTTGCTCTGGGCGAGGCGCGTGAACAGCTCGGCGACTACCCAGGCGCCTTCGAGGCGTTCAGCAAGGGCAACGCCCTCTACCCGGCCGGATACAACCCCGACCGCGAGGCCACGCGCCACGCGGCCTGGGTGGACGCCGTGCACCCCGCGCTGCTCGCCCACCCCCGGCCCGTCGGCGCAGACGCCACCGGCATCGTCTTCATCGTCGGCATGCCCCGGTCGGGGACGACCCTGATCGAGCAGGTGCTCGACGCCCACCCCGACGCCCACGGGTGCGGCGAGCTCGCGACGCTCGGGGCCCTCCTCCGCTCCGTGTGCGAGGACGCCGAGCGTGAATACCCGCACGGGCTGGCCGAGGCGAGCGCCGACCGGCTCACCGCGGCCGCGTCAGAATACGTCGACAGTGTTCGCGCCCGCGCACCCGGCGCGTCGTGCTGGATCGACAAGATGCCCCACAACTTCGAGCGGCTCGGCGCGATCGACGCGCTCTTCCCCGGCGCCCGCGTGATCCACTGCACGCGCCACCCGCTCGACACCTGCCTCTCCTGCTTTGCGACCCAGCTCTCACCTCGCCACGATTACGCGACCGATCTGGAACACCTCGGCCGGGCCTACGCGGGCTATTCGCGGCTCGTGAGCGCACTGAGTGAACGCGTGACGGTCCCCCTGCACGAAGTCCGCTACGAGGATGTGGTCGCCGATCTGGAAGGCCAGGCCAGAACGCTGGTCGAGTTCGCCGGCCTGCCGTGGCACGACGCCTGCGCCGAGCCGTGGAAGAACACGCGGGCGGTCTCGACCGCCAGTGTCGAGCAGGTCCGCAGGCCGGTCTACACCTCGTCGGTCCGCCGCTTCGAGCGCTACCGCAACCACATCGGCCCGCTGATCGATGTGCTGCGGGCGGAGGGTGTGGAGTTCGCCTAGAGACGGTGTCAGGGCACAGTGCGGCCGCGGTCATGCCCCATGTCCCCTCACCCCGGGCGCGGCTCGTCGTGCTCGGCGGGGAATGCCCGCAACCCGGCCCCGCGGCTGGAGTTGTCGCTCGTCTCGGCCGACAGTCTACCGATCGACCCCCCCACCGCCGCCCCTACACTGCCCTCCTATGTCCAAAGCCACGCTCCAGCACGTTCACCAGCTCGCCTCGGCGGGCAAACTCATCGAGGCCGACCGGGCCTGCAGGCAGATCCTGCAGCTCAACCCCGGCAACATGGCCGCGGCCCGGGTGCTGGGGCAGATCACCCGCCGCACCGCCCGCGCCGACGAGAGCGTGAAGATCTTCCAGCAGCTCCGCGTGGCCCGCCCGAACGACATCCAACTCATCGGCGAGCTGGGCGCCAGCCTCACCGCCGCCGAGCAGCCCCAGCTCGCCCTGTCGCTCCTGATCGACGCGGTCGAGAAGATGCCCACCGCGGTGCAGTGGAAGGTCTGGCTGGGCAAGTGCTACCTCAAGCTCTTTAAAACAGTTGCCGCGATCAAGGTCCTCAAGCAGGCCCGCGAGGACGCCCCCGACGACCCGGACGTGATGTACCACCTGGGCAACGCCTACCTGACCGCGGGCCAGCCCGCCCACGGCGAGCCTCTCATCCAGGAATTCCTCAAGCGGCGTCCGGACGCGGTCCACGGCAAGGTCACGCTGGCCAACATCTACGAGCACGAGGGCCGCCTCGACGAAGCGGTCGAGATCTGCAAGGGGATCATCGAGAAAGACCCCAACATGGACTCGGCGCTGGCCACGCTCGCCCGGTGCCTCCGCGCCGAGGGCAAGTACGACGAGGCCATCGAGATCCTCCAGCCGATGATCGACGCCGAGCTCTCCTCCAAGAGCGCCCTGGCGCTCGCCCCGGTCTACCTCGCGCTCAAGCGGTTCGAGGAGTGCAAGGTCATGTTCGAGAAGGTGCTCTCGCAGGAGCACCTGCCCAACCCGGTTAAATCGTCGCTGACCTTCGGCCTCGCGCAGTGCTACCAGGGGCTCAAGGACTACGACGCCGCGTTTCGCGCGTTCAAACGGGGCAACGAGTACTTCCCCAAGACCTACAACCGCGAGCACCGGCTCACGCTCTACAGGGAGATCCGCGCGGCGTTCACGCCGGACATCCTCAAGAACGGCCCGCGCGCGCAGGTCGACGGCAGCAAGTGCATCTTCATCATCGGCATGCCGCGCTCCGGCACGTCGCTGACCGAGCAGATCCTCGACGTGCACCCCAAGGTGCACGGCGCCGGCGAGCTCGTCGAGGTGCCCTTCATCCTCGCCGACATCTGCAAGGAGCTCAACGGCCCCGCGCCCCGCGCGACCAAGGACGCGTCCGAGGAACTCCTGACCCGCGCCGGCCAGCGATACCTCGATCACGTCCGGAGCCTCGCGCCCGAGGGCGCCGAATACGTCGTAGACAAGCTCCCCCACAACTTCGAGACGCTCGGCCTCATCCAGCGCATCCTGCCCGGCGCCAAGATCATCAGCTGCAAGCGCAACCCGATCGACAACTGCATCTCCTGCTACTTCACGCAGCTCTCGGCCTGGCACAGCTACTCCAACGACCTCTCCCACCTCGGCTGGACCTACGGGCAGTACGAGAAGCTCCTCGACTACTGGAAGAACACCTGCGGCATCGACATGATCGACGTCCAGTACGAGGACGTCGTCGCCGACACCGAAAGAGAAGCACGACGCATCATCGCGTCGCTGGGGCTGGAGTGGGACCCCCGATGCCTCAAGTTCTACGAGACCGAGCGCCGCGTGACCACCTCGAGCGTGGACCAGGTCCGGCAGCCGATCTACACGTCGTCGGTCGCGCGATGGAAGCGCTTCGGCGACCACGTGACCCCGCTCATCGAATCCCTCAAGGCCGCGGGCGTTGAGCTCGCGGACGTGTGACCAATGGCCCAAGCAGCCGACCCGCGTATTAAACAGATCATGATGATGCTCGGCCAGGGCGACCTGCGGGGCGCCGAGGCGCTCTGCACCACCGTGCTCGCCGAGCAGCCGGACATGCCGCAGGCGAGGTACGCCCTCGCGCTGATCGACCGGCAGAGCGCCCGCATCGAGCGCGCGATCGCCACGCTCGAGGCCCTGCACGCGGAGATGCCCGAGCACAAGGCGATCCGGGCCGAGCTGGCCAGCACCCGCGTGCTCGGGGGCCAGTCCGACAAGGCGATGCCCACGCTGCAGGAGATCGCCGCCGAAGCGCCCGACCAGCCCTTCGCCCACTACTGGCTGGGGCAGGCCTACCTCCGCAACTACCAGGGCGCAGACGCCGTGCGCTGTTTCGAGCGCGTCCGCGAGATCTCGCCGGAGGACCGCAACGTCATGCAGCCGCTCGCCGCGGCCTATCTCGCCGTCGGCCGCGCTGCGCAGGCCGAGGAGATCCTCCGCGACCTGCTCGGCACCAACCCGAAGCACGTCGAGGCCCTCAACTCCCTGGCCGCGGCGCTCGAGCACCAGAACCGGCTCTCCGAGTCCGGCGAGTACTACCGGCGCGTGCTCGAGGTCGCGCCGGACAACGGGCGCGCCATCTCCGGCCTGGCCCGCGTCCTCCAGACCGAGGGCAAACGCGACGAGGCCCGCGACCTGCTCCGCGAGCGCTTCAGCCAGGGCGAGCCCCACCCGGTCGTGATCTCCACGTTCGCCGGACTCTGCGAGTCCGGCGAGGACCGCCAGACCTGCCTGCGCGCCGCCCGGACGGCGCTGGAGCACCCGCACCTGACCGCCCAGGACCGCGCCGCCCTCTCCTTCGCCGCCGCCCGTCTGCTCGACGCCGAGGGCGATCACGACGAGGCCTTCGCGTTCTACGCCAAGGGCAACAGCGCCTCGCCCATGCTCTACATCCCGATGGAGAAGGAGAACTTCACCGAGGACGTCATCGCGACACTCACCGCCGAGAAGCTCCGCTCGCTCCCCCGGGCCATGGAGCGGTCCGCCCGGCCGATCTTCATCGTGGGCATGCCCCGCTCGGGCACGACCCTGATCGAGCAGATCCTCGCCGCCCACCCGCAGGTGCACGCCGCGGGCGAGCTGCAGGAGCTCCGCCGCATCTGGCGCGAGCTGGTGGTCGATGTCGGGCAGGGGTCGATCGCCCGCTTCCCGCACATCACACAGGCCCACGTCGACCACGCCTCCCGGCGTTACCTGGCGCACCTCGAGTCGCTCAACGCCGACGCGCCGCGCGTGACCGACAAGATGCCGCACAACTACGAACAGCTCGGCCTGATCAACCTGCTCTTCCCCGACGCCCACGTCATCCACTGCCGGCGGAGCCCGCTGGACACGTGCGTCTCCTGCTTCACGATCCAGCTCGGCCCGGCGCACTCGTTCAGCAACGACCTGACGACGCTCGGGCACGCCTACGGCCAGTACGAACGGCTCATGGCGCACTGGCGCACCGCCCTCGATATGCCGATGCTGGAGGTTGTGTACGAGAACGTCGTCGAAGACATGGAGGCGATGGCCCGCAAGGTCGTCGAGTTCGTCGGCCTGCCGTGGGACGACGCCTGCCTGCGCTTCTACGAGGCCGAGCGCGCCGTCACCACCGCGAGCGTGGATCAGGTCCGCAAGCCGATCTACAGCTCGTCGGTCGGGCGGTGGAAGCGGTACGCCGGCCACCTCGCCCCGCTGCGCGAGGCACTGAACAACGCGGGAGTCGAGCTCCCCGAATCCGACCGATCCTGACGAGGCCCGCGAACGCGTCGCACGCTCGCCGCGGCACGCTGAGAGACCCACCATGGCAGAACAACAGACGCTCATCCAGAAGGCCTTCGAACTGCACCAGGCCGGCGATCGCGACGCGGCCGAGGCCGCGTGCGTCGAACACCTCGAGTCGGACCCCAACAACATCCCCGCGATGCGGTTGCTCGGCACGATCGCCCGCGAGACCGACCGTCCGGACAAGGCCATCGAGGCGCTCGGCTACGCGCTGCAGCTCGACCCGAACAACCCGTACATCGCCGGCGAACTCGCCGCGAGCCTGGTGCTCGCCGGACGCTACTCCGAGTCCACCCCGCTGCTCGAGGCGCTGGTCACCCAGCTGCCCGACCACGCCATCTCGCACTTCTGGCTCGGGCGGTCCTACCTCGGGCAGCTGCTCGGGCCCAAGGCGGCCAAGTGCTTCCGGCGCTCCTACGAGCTCGCGCCCAACAACGACTCCATCCTCCACATGATCGGCGTGGCCCTGCTGGCCGGCGGACGCGGGCGCGAGGCCGAGCCGTGGCTCCGCGAGTACGCCAAGAAGTACCCCGACTCCGCCCGCGCGCTGCACGACCTGTCGGTCAGCCTGCAGCAGCAGCTCCGCTCCGACGAGGCCGCGGGGCTCTGCAAGCGCGCCATCGAGCTCGATCCCGACTTCGCCCCGGCGATCGCGTCGCTCGCGCGCTACTACCGAAGCTACAACCGGTACGACGAGGCGCTGAAGCTGGTGACCGAGGCCATGGAGCGGCTCGGGCCGCAGCCGGCGCTCGCCGAGATCTACTCCAGGCTCTGCGACCGGGAGGGCAAGGCCGAGGAAGGCGCGCGGGTCATCCGCGAGCTGCTCGACGCCAACGATCGCAGCGTGGGCCACGCCATCGGGCTCAAGTTCGGCCTCGGCCGGCTCGAGGAGCGGGCGGGCCGGTACGACGAGGCCTGGGAGGCGTTCTCCTCTGCCAACAACACGATCCCGTCGGTCTACGGCTACCAGCAGCAGGAGCTGCTCTTCAACGAGCTCAAAAACACGTTCAACGCGTGGTCGCTCGCCTCGCTGCCCAAGGCGACGATCGCGACCGACAAGCCCGTGTTCGTCGTCGGCATGCCGCGTTCGGGCACGTCGCTGGTCGAGCAGGTGCTCAGCTCCCACCCCGACTGCTACGGGGCGGGCGAGCTCCTCACGCTCTCGCAGATCGCCAACGAGATGGGCCACCGCCTCGGCGGGCGCTGGCCGACGGCGCTGGCCAACCTCACGCCCGAGGTCGCCAACGAGTTCTCCGAGCGCTACCTCGATCACATCAACACGCTCGCACCCGACGCCAAGCGCGTCGTGGACAAGCTGCCGCACAACTTCAAGTACGTCGGGCTGATGAGCGTGCTCTTCCCCGGCGCGCGAGTCATCCACTGCATCCGCAACCCGCTGGACGTGTGCGTGTCCAACTACGGCACGCAGCTCTCGCCGGTGCACACCTGGCGCCCACGCCTCGAGACGCTCGCCCACGCCTACAACCAGTACCGCTCGCTCATGGACCACTGGCGGAGCGAGGCGACCATCCCCATCCTCGACGTGGTCTACGAGGACACCATCGCGGACATCGAGAAGCAGGCGCGGCGGATCGTCGACTTCGTCGGGCTGCCCTGGAACGAGCAGTGCCTCAAGTTCTACGAGCACACGCGCGCCGTCAGGACCGCCAGCACCGACCAGGTGCGCCAGCCCATCTACCAGAGCTCCAAGGAGCGGTGGCGCAGGTACGAGAAGCACCTCGGCCCGCTCATCGAGGGCCTCAAGCAGGGCGGCACCAACATCGAGCGCCCGTTCGCTGTCGAGCGGATCTAGCCCCGGCGTCAGCCCGGCTGCCGCACGATCTTGACCGTGATCTTGTTGATAGTGCCCGGCGAGCACCCGGCGAGCATCCGCTGCCCGCCGCTGCGCAGCCAGCGCTGCACCAGATAGCGGCTCGACGCGTCGGGTGTCTCGACAACCAGCACCCCGCGCTGGAAGCTCCGGACGACCGTCCGCGCGCGCAGCTCATCGGGCACCACCGTGCGCCACGCCTCGACGATCCCGCCGACCGCCCGCACCCGACGCTGCAGGTCGGTGCGGAGCGTCTCGATCGTCCCCGACGCGTGACGGTCGGGCGCGGGCCTCACCCGCAGCTCCCGCAGGCGGTTGATCGACGCAGCGGCGTGTTGCAGGTCGCGGTCGGCCATGGGTGCATCGTACCGCCACCGGCCGCAACACCGGGCCATCGACATGACCCGAGCCGCCGGGCCCGCCTCCCCCAACACTCTGTCTCCCCTCCCCCACCACCGGCCAACCCCCGCTACCCTTGCCGCGTGTCCACCGCGATGAAAATCCAGTCGCTCGTCAAGGAGTACCCCGCCATCGGCCGGGCCGGGGTCACGCGGGCGGTCGACGGCCCCTCGCTCGAGATCGAGCCGGGCGAGCTCTTCTTCCTGCTCGGCCCCTCCGGGTGCGGCAAGACGACGCTGCTCCGCATGATCGCCGGGTTTATCGACCCGACCGCCGGGTCGATCTCCTTCAGCGGCCGCGACGTCACCCACACCCCCCCCAACAAGCGCAACACGGGCATGGTCTTCCAGAGCTACGCCCTCTGGCCCCACATGACGGTCGCCCAGAACGTGGGCTTCGGCCTCGACGTAAGGAAGGTCTCGGGCGAAGAAAAGGCCCGGAGAATCGCCGAGGCCCTCGAGCAGGTGCAGATGACCGGGTACGAGGGCCGCAAGCCGACACAGCTCTCCGGCGGGCAGCAGCAGCGGGTGGCCCTGGCCCGGGCGCTGGTGGTCCGCCCCGACGTGCTGCTGCTCGACGAGCCGCTCTCGAACCTCGACGCCAAGCTGCGGCTGGAGCTTCGGTCGCAGATCCGCCAGGTCTGCAAAGACTCCGGGCTCACCACGGTCTATGTCACGCACGATCAAAAGGAGGCCCTGAGCATGGCCGACCGGGTCGCGATCATGCGGGACGGGCGGGTCTGCCAGATCGGGACTCCACGGGAGCTGTACCGCCGGCCCAATTCGCGGTTTGTTGCCGCGTTTCTCGGTGAGGCGGACTTCCTGCAGGCAACGGTGGCCGAGGTCGGCCGCGGCACGCTCCGGCTGGAAACACCCGGGGGGCCGCTCGTCGCCGAGACCGGGGGCGCCACCGGCAGCACCCCCCCCACCGCCGGCCAGGCCGTGACGGTCTGTGTGCGTCCGGAGTGCTGGCGTGTGGTCGGTGCCGATTCGCCGGGATCGCTCCGGGCGAAGCTGCTCTCGACGACGTATCTCGGCGAGATCGCCCAGTACGTGCTCGAGCTCGATTCCGGCCAGCGCGTCCATGCTGCGGTGCTCAACCCAGCACTAACACCAGCTCATAATCCGGGCGACTCGGTGGGAATGGCGGTTGAGCCGCGGGACGTCATCGTGCTGGACGGGCACGAGACAGCGTAGAAAACCCTATCAAAATACAAATATCATACATCACGCAGCCGGCGCTGCGCTCACGGTCGCGCGCGGCAGGATGATGACAAACGCGGCGCCTCGGGCTGTGTCGGGCTCGGTGGTGATCGTCCCGCCCGAGGCCTCGATCAGCTGGCGGCAGATCGCCAGGCCGAGACCGTGACCCTGAGGGTCCGATGCGCCCGACCTCTGGAAGGGCTGAAAGAGCCCGGCCCGTGTGCGTTCGTCGATCCCGGGTCCGTCGTCGCGGATGGTCAGGGCGAGCGTCGGCAGCGGGGGAGTGCCCGGTCTGTTCCACGTGGAACACCCGCCGCCCGCCGGTGCGATCTCGGAGACCGCGACCTCGATGACCCCCCCACCCTTGCCGATCGCGCGGCAGGAGTTCAGCAGGAGGTTCAGCAGCACATGCTCGAGGTCGGTCTGCGGGATCGCCAGACGGAGAGTCTCGGGCAGATCGGTGCGGAGTTCGATGCTCAGGGCGTCCAGCGGCTGCGGCAGGCAGGCCAGCGCGCCCAGTAGGGCAGCAGCGGGGGAGCAGCTCTCTTTGGACCTGGACTCACTGTCGCGGCCGGCGAGACTGAGCACGGAGGAGGCGATGCGGCTGGCCCGCTCGACCCCTATCGCAGCCCTCTCGAGCGCCCGCTGGCACAGATCGCGGTCCTCGGGACGCTCCAACGCGACCCGTGCGTAGCTCAGGACCGGGGTCAGGATGTTGTTGAACTCGTGGGCGATGGCGCCGGTGAGCAGGCCCAAGGTCTCGAGCTGGGACGTGGCCTCCAGCTCGTCGCAGGTCTGCCTGACCCGGCCCTCGAGCGAATCGATGCTCGCGAGCAGCTGATCGGCCTGTGGATTCACAGGTTTGGTGTGTGGGCCCTTGGACATCCTGCGGTTTCTCCACAGGAGCTATCGGGCGAAAACGGGGGCCACTTGTCTGCAATCGGACATCACAGCCCGAATGGGTGTTCGCGCGGAGAGCGGGTGCTACTCGGGCTCGCGGTGGCTCACCCACACGTCGGCGGGGCTCGAGACGGCGTCGGGCCCGCCGGCCAGCAGCCAGGCGAGCAGTGGGGCGGGAACAAAGTTGGCCTCGGGCAGGCCGGCCACCTCGCACCACTCGAAGGCGAGATCCGCCTCGAGGCTGGTGACGGTCTCGGGCCATGGTCCCCCGCTGTGTTCCACGTGAAACACGACGTTCCATTCCTGCCGCGGCTTGCCGAGCTGTGTGAAGAGGTGCTCGTTGGCGAGGAGGAAGGCCCCGACCCGGACGTTCAGGCCGCACTCCTCGGTGAACTCGCGAGCGAGGGCCTCGGCTGCGGTCTCTCCGGGGTCGACGTGGCCTCCGGGGAGGTAGGTCAGGTCGTGCTCGATGTTCCTGCAGAGCAGGATGCGTCCATCGCGGACGGCCAGGCCTCGGGCGATGCACTCGATCTTCTTGGGTGCGCGGCTGGGCAATTGAGAATCTCCGTTGGCTGGTGGTCCGGGGTGTTCGGCTGGGGCTGAGCGTGTTATAACACCGCTCTCGTCCTCCGGTCCTTTGAGGAATCCAGCAATGGCGAAACAGTCACCCAAGCCGCGCCGCCTCGGCCGCGGACTCAGCAGCCTCATCCAGCCCACAGAACCAGTCCGGGTAGATACAAGCCAAACAAAACAAGAACAAAACCCATCTTCAGGGTCGGCGGACAGTGGGGTCGGAGACACACGGTCGTCGCCGGCTCCGGCGGGTGCAGCGGTGGGGGAGTCGGGCGGCCTTGTGCGCTGGGTCGGGATTGACCGGATCGAGCCGAGCCCGTTTCAGCCCCGGCGGCACTTCGACGACGAGGCGTTGCAGCAGCTCGCGGCCTCGATCACCCGTTCGGGGCTGATGCAGCCGATCATCGTCCGCCCGACGGCGAACGGCTTCGAGCTTGTCGCGGGTGAGCGACGGTGGCGAGCCGCGGCACTCGCGGGTCTGGCCGAGGTGCCGGCGGTCGTCCGGGAGTTGAGCGACGAGGAGGCCGCGGAGTGGGCGCTGGTCGAGAACCTGCAGCGTGAGGAGCTCAACCCGATCGAGCGCGCGCACGGGTTGAAGTCGTTGGCGGATCGGTTCGGCGTGAGTCACGCGGCGTTGGGTGAACGGTTGGGGCTCGACCGATCGACGGTGGCGAACCTCATCCGCTTGACCGAATTGGAGCGCGAGATTCAGGAGCATGTTGCGTCGGGGACGATGTCGATGGGTCATGCACGGGCGCTGCTCGGTGTGCCGACACCGGGTGCGCGGCTTGCTCTGGCCAAGCGCGCGATCGCCGGGGCGTGGTCGGTGCGCCAGACGGAAGAGGCGGTACGTAAAACAACGCATTCCGGCGCGCCATCATCGGCGTCAGCGCAGAGTGATTTACCCAATCAGCGGGCGGCGGTGATCGCGGATCTTGAGCGTCGGCTGAGTGCGCATCTGGGAACGAAGGCGAGTGTCACGATGCGCGGCCGCGGAAACCGCGGGCGCTTAGTCATCGAGTTTTATAGTCTCGAGGAGTTCGAAGGCCTGATGGAACGAGTCGGCCTTACAGACGAGTGATTGGGTTGAAATGCGCATCGGCGCAGCATCATGCGTCGTGTTGTTGAGAAGACTCTCGGCGCGGTGTGAGAAGATGTGCAACCAAGGGTGCACGAGTTGATTCTCCGCAGTGTGATGTCCATAATCCCTCAGATAGGTCAGTCATTTGCTCATGGGGGGAAAGTCTGTTGCCCCCCTTTTGTTTTACGGGGCGACAGGAACTTTTGACGCACGAGTCACTGAGAGGACCGTTCATGGCAAAGAAGGCAAGGAAGAAGACCGCGAAGAAGACCGCACGCAAAGCCGGTGCCCGCAAAGCCGGCGCACGCAAGAAGGTTGCTCGCAAGGCCTCCGCGCCGCGCGGCGGCGGTGGGCTCCGGGCGGCTTCGGCGGGTGAGTTGCAGGCCGAGCTGCAGCGTCGGTCGCGCGATCTGGCGACACTCGAAGCGAAGCGCGACGAGTTGCTGAGCAAGGTCGACGGGATCGAGGCGGAGATCGCTGCGATCAACGGCGCGCTCGGCGCGAGCACCGTGAGCGCGCGTGGCCGCCGCTCGGCGGGCCGTCCCAGGGCCGGCGCGCCGATCCGCGTGACGCGGATGGCCGGCGGTCGTCGCCCGCGTAACGAGAGCAGCCTTGAGGTCGCGCTGGCCAACACGCTCAAGGGCAAGACCATGGGCGTCAGCGAGGTCGCGGCGGCGGTGCAGGAGGCCGGCTACAAGACGACCAGCCCCAACTTCCGCACGATCGTGAACCAGACGCTCATCAAGAGCGACCTGATCAAGAAGATCGGCCGCGGGCAGTACACCGCGAAGTGATCGACTGATCGACACCCGACACAGACGCACGACACCCCGCCGGCCGATCCGGCGGGGTGTTTGCTTTTGCCGGGCGGGTTGCCGGTTTGGGAGGCCGCGGTGGGGGGGTGCGTTGTCGATGTAGTGGAGGGGCGCAACAAACAACCCGCCACTGCGGGCGGGTTGCGGTTCTGCGTGAGATTCGCTCGGGCGGTTTACCAGGGCACCGGCTCGCGGGTGAGGCGGCTGGGGCGGTCGGTGTAGAGGGCGCGGCCGAGGTCCTGCCAGATCATGCGGCCGTTCTCGTCGAGCATGATGGTGAACGCGTTGCTCATGTCGTCGGGACGCTGGTAGAGCGTGTCGAGCTCGGGGGTGAGGTCGGCACGGATGCGCTCGGCCTGGGCGTAGTCGGCGTTGCTGCTGGCGGTGCTGCAGCCGGTCACGGCGGCGGCGGCCAGAGTGCCGAGGGCAAGAATGGTCAATCGCCGAACGCGGGTGGTCATGGTTCGCTCCTGTACCGGGCGGATGGGGCTGGTGTTGTAGCGGACCCGGGCGGGGGCGTCAATGCGCAAAGGGTCCTGCGGTCAGGATATCCGCTCGGAACGGTGCGGGGGTTCCGGGCCTGTGTGGGATTGGAATGGGTGGGGATGGGGTGTGGATAGTGTGATTGTCTGTCAAAGTGGGTGGTCGTGGAGGGGCGGCTGCGGTACATTGGGCCCGGTTTCTCCCCGGGTTTTGCCTGATGGAGGGCCCCGATCGGCCTTCGGGCCGGTCCGCGACACGCTCGGGCGGCGCAACGGTTTGTCCAGCCTTTGCGCCTACCCGCGGGTTCCGGTGCTTACCCGGGCGAACGCCAGGCCTCCGACGAGGGGAAGGCGGGGACTCGGGGCCAGGATCCCCCTTTGCAGCCGGGTTTGGGCAACAAGCCGCTGATCGGGCGCACGCGGACCGGCCGGGAGGCCGGTCGCGCGCGCCGACGGAACGCAATCACCGATTCAGCACCCGGTGGTCCAGGCGTTCAGGAAGGTGAGAACGTCCTGGGTGTTGACGGTGCCGTCGGCGTTGAGGTCGGCGCTGGGGTCGCCGGTGGTCCAGGCGTTGAGGAAGGCGAGGACATCGAGCGTGTTGGTGGTGCCGTCGTCGGTCCAGTCTCCCGGGCAGGCGCGGGTGACGCGGACGAGCACGCGGTCGGTCTCGTAGATGGGTTGGGCGGCGCGGTTGAAGGAGAAGCCGGTGGCGACGAGATCGGCAAACTCACCGGTCACAGACGCGGCGGTGATGATCTCGAAGGTGGTGCCGACGGAGGGCTCGTCGCCGGGGAGAGCGGTGACGGTGAGTGTGCCGTCAAGTGTCGCCGCGCCGCCCACCGCCAGCAGGTCCGCGGCCACCGAGCCGGTCTCGATCTCCAGCGTGGATGCGGCGCCGAAGCTCGCGGCCCGCGTGACCGAGAGCGTGCCGATGGACGCGCCCGGTGCGACCGAGCCCGCGTTGGCGGCGAGGCCGGCGGTGAGGGTGCCGGTGCCCGAGAGTGTGCCGCCGTCGAGGATGGATTCGTTGCCGGGTTGGAGGCGCAGTTCGCCGTCGATGGTGGTGGAGCCCCCGGTCTGGTGGTAGTCGGAGGCGATGGAGGTGGAGCGCTGGAGCAGGGCACTCGGGGCGATGTAGACCTGTCCTGAGGTGACGAAGCCGCCGCGTTGGATGTTGAGTCCGGCGGGGCTCTCGGCGATGAGTGTGCCCTGGTTGTCGAAGAGGGCGCCGGAGTCGGGTGGGTCGATGACGAGGGCGGTGGGGGCGTCAGCGATGATGCTGCCGCGGTTGGTGAAGGTGCCGAAGTTGCTGACGAGGCCTGTGCCGCGGATGGTGTTGGCGTTGTTGGTGAGCGTGGCCGAGGTGCCGTCGCCCTTGAGGTCGCAGCTGCTGTGGCCGAGGATGATGTCACCCGCGCCTTCGAGCACCACGCCGGCGTTGAACTCGAGGACGCAGCCTGGGTTGTTGAGGGTGATGGTGCCGAGGTTGTTGATCGTGTTGCGGAGTTGGGTGTAGCCGCTGGAGCCGAGGTCGTAGTGGCCGTCGATGGTGAGGTTGGCGAGTGAGAGTGAGCCGCTGTTGGTGGCGTCGGTGATGACGCCGGAGCCCTCGGTGCGGAGGGTGCCGCGGGAGATGGAGAGGGGTTGGTTGGTGAGGGAGACCGAGGAACCGTCGAGCGCCTCGATGGTGCCGTCGGTGTTGTCGATCGCGGTGTCTTTGAGTGTGAGGTTTGCGTTGTTCTCAGCGCGGAGGGTGCCGCGGTTGATGATCGTGTTGCCCGCTGTGGCGGACAGCGTGAGTGTGCCGCCGTCGTCGGCGGCGATGACGGCGTGGTTGGTGAGTGTGCCGAAGGTGGTGATGGTGCCGCGTCCGTGGATGTGGACATCGTTGTTGGTGAGGGTGTCTGCGGTGTTTGTGCCTTTGAGCAGTGCGTTCCCGGCCATGAGGATCTCGCCTGCGCCGTAGATGAGGGTGTCGCCGGTGCATTCGAGCGTGGTGCCGTTGTTGGCGGTGATGCGCCCGGGGAGTTCAATGACGCCGTGGAGTCTTGTGTGCCCGCTGGAACCGAGGTCGTAGTGCCCGGTGATGGCGAGGTCGGCGAGGTGGACCCGGCCGCTGGCGGTGGTGTCGCGGATGACGCCTGAGCCTTGGGTGCGGAGCTGGCCTCCGGTGACGGAGATGGGCAGGTCGCTGAGTGTGACGACGGCACCGTCGAGAGCCTCGATGATGCCGCCGGTGTTGTTGACGGCGGAGTTGCCGAGGTGCAGGTGGGCGTTGGGGCCTGCGCGGAGGGTGCCCCGGTTGACGAGGCCGCCGGTCTGTGTGTTCTCGATGGTGAGTGTGGCGGTGTCGGCCTCGACGACGCCGTGTTGTCCGATGTCGAGACCGAGATCGTGGATGGTGCCCTGACCGCGCACGGTTGCGGGGGTGGTGGGGCCGACGCTGAGGGTGTTGGTGTTGGCGATGCCGCGGATCTCGGCGCTGGGGGCCATCTCGATGGTGGCGTCCTGGAGGATGACATCGCCGATCAGGAGATTGGCGTTGGTGTTGAGTCGGACGATGCCGTCCCCCCCGCCGTCGATCTCGGTGGTGAGGAGCCGGAGGGCTTTGGAGTCGGCGATATCGATGAGGCCGGCGCCGGAGAGTGAGATGAAGTTGGCGTCGATGACGGACGTGCCGCTGATCGCGAAGACCTGCGCACCGTTCGAGACCCCGAGCACGTCGGCGGTGACCGATGAGGAGTTTCGCAGGAGCAGCGCGGCGTCGGTGCTCTGGAGGCTGATGAGCCTCGGGGTGATGATGCTGGAGGCGTCGCGCAGATCGAGCACGCCGGCGCGGATGTAGGCGCCGTGGTCTTCGAGCGTGGCGAGGACGGACAGGGTGCGGCCGCTCATGAAGAGCGTGGCGCCCGGGCTGTCCATCGTGAGGCCTTCGATGCTGACATTGGAATCGAGCGTGACGGTGTAGGAGCCGGGCACGGCGATGCGGGCGGCGTCGATGGGGGTGGGGGGGCCGTTGGGGTCCCAGCAGAGGAAGCAGCTCCAGTCGCCGGAGAGCGCGTCCTCCCAGTGGATCTCGTCCTGCGCGAGAGCGGGGGTGGTGCCGGCGATGAGGAGAAGGGCGGCGATGGCGGCGCGGTGGGTGTGGTGCGGGTTCATGGATGGCTCCTTTGGTCGTGCGCTGGTTCGGGGCGTCTCTTTGTGCACACCGCGACGTCGGCGGGCGTGGTGCCCGGCGGTTAGGCAGGTTTTTGCGGAAATCGGGGTGTGTGCGTTGGTGGGCGCGGTGTGTTCGGGCTTGAGTTGGGTTGGCGATTCGGGCACAATGGCGGCATGAGTGCGCCCGCCCCGCGGGGTATGGACATCACCGCGGTCTTGCAGGCGTCGGACGCCGGTGACGCGGCGGCGACCGATCGGCTGCTGCCGCTGGTGTACGACGAGTTGCGCGCGCTGGCCCAGTCGCACCTGGCGCAGGAGCGGGCGGACCACACGCTGCAGGCGACGGCGATCGTGCACGAGGCGTATGTGCGGCTGGTCGATCAGCGTCGGGCGCGGTTTCGGGACCGGCACCATTTCTTCGCGGTCGCGGCGACGACGATCCGGCGGGTGCTGGTGGACCACGCGCGGTCGAAGGGGAGGCTCAAGCGCGGCGGCGAGCAGCACCGGGTGAAGCTTGATCCGACGGTGGACTGGTCGGGGACGCGGGCGTTGGATCTGCTCGCGCTCGACGATGCGCTCCGGCGGACGAACAGACGCGCATCGCCAACGCGGTCAACGCGTTCTTGCAGTCGATCCTGAGCGCCGGCGATGCGCGGAACGGGGGTAACCCGGGCATCACCGTGCGGGAGGCGCTCGACAACGCGGCGTCCACGGTGGGCGAGCGATTCGCCGGCGAGCCGCTGGTCGAGGCGGGCATCCGGCGGGTGATCGGTGATACGTACCGGAGTCTGGGACTCCCGGCCGAGGCGTTGGAGCATCTGGAGGCGTCGGTGGCGCTGTATCGCGCCAACGCGCCGGAGACCGACCCGTTGCGTCTGCAGGCGGTGGGGGACCTGGCGATCTTGTATGACGACATGAACCGCAAGGCGGACGCGGCGGCGCTCTATGCCGAGGACCTGCGGCTGCGGCGGGTGGTGGACGGGCCCGAGGCCGAGTCGACGCTGGTGGCGGTGGTGAACTACGCCGGGGTGTTGCTGGTGGCGGGTGATCTGGAGGGGGCCGAGCGGGCGTACGCGTCGTGCCTGGCGCGGATGCGGGAGGCGTTGGGTGAGGAGAACACCAACACGATCGTGACGATGCAGCATCTTGCGGATCTCTACACGCGGCTGCGGCGTGATGAGGAGGCGGAGGCGCTGGTGGCCGAGGCGGTCGCGGCGTGGGAGGCGATCGGGCAGGGCGAGCACCCGTACGCGTTGGTGGCGATCAACAACCTGGCGCAGCTGTACGGGCGCACGGGGCGGGCGGGGGAGGCGCTGGAGATGCGCACGCGGGCGTACGACATCGCGACGCGGACGATGGGCGAGTCTCACCCGACGACGATGGCGCTCTTGGCGATGCTGGCCAAGTCAACGGCCGCGGAAGGGCGGGTGGAGGAGGCGCTCGGCATGACCGAGCGCGCGATCGCCTCGCTCGAGGCCAGCGTTGGGCGCGAGCACCTCAACACGGTGCAGCTGTTGCACGAGCGTGTGGAGCTGCTGCGCACGATGGGGCGGCTTGAGGAAGCCCTCGACGCCTCGACGGAGAGTGTCGCGGCGGCGCGGGCGGTGTATCCGGCCAACGACCCAAAGCTGGCGATCGGGCTCTCGGTGCGGGCGGAGGTGTTGGCGGCGCTGGGGCGGACAGAGGAGGCGGTGTCGGTGTTACGGGAGACGCTTGAGATCTACGAGGCGTCGCTCGGGGAGGAGCACGAAGACACGGTGCGGATTGCTGCACGGCTGCGTGCGGCGGTCGCGCGTGGCGCTCCGGGCGGGGATTGAGGACGGGCCGGAGGCGGTGCTGCCGCACACACGTGCTGGTCAGGACCGCTACCCGTTGCGTCGGCGTTCGACGAAATCGTCGGCGGCCTTGATGTGTCCGACGTCGCGTTTGGCGAGTTCGGAGAGGTACCACTTGTGTTCGAGGACCTCGCAGTAGAGCTCGGCGGGGTCGCTGGAGTCGTCGAGGATCGCGGAGAGCCGCTGCATGGTCGGCTTGTAGATGAGTTGGAGCCAGTGGTGTGCGGCGGCGCTCAGGGCGAGGCTGCGGTTCTGTTGTGCGCTGAGCCACGCCTGCACGCCGCGGATCTCGTTGAGCATGGCCCGGGCCTGCATCTCTTCGGGGTCGAGCCCGGTGATGGAGTGGAGCATGTGTCGGTGGTGGTGTCGGTCGGCGACGGAGACACCGAGCCGGAGCCTGTCGCCGCCCTCGCCCGGCACGAGTTCGATGTTCTCGATGGAGAACCCGAGCTCGTTGAGTGCCTGGATCCTGTCCTGGATGCGGTAGCGTTCTTCGGTGTTGATGGTTTCTTTGCGAGTGACCTGGTCCCAGAGCCGGTTGTACTTGTCGCGGATGTAGCCCCCGACCTCGTAGAGCGGGAACTCTCTGGGCATGATGCCGAGTTCGGTCAGGTCGAGGAGGCCGCCGACGACGTTCTCTTCCATGATGTCGAGGTCGTGGCCGCGCATGCCGTCGGAGACGCGGTTGCGGATCTCGGAGGTCTCGGCGTCGACGAGGTAGGCGGTGAGGCGTCCGGCGTCGCGGCGGAAGAGTGTGTTGTTGAGCGAGCAGTCGCCCCAGAACACGCCGCTGAGGTGGATCTGCACGAGCAGGCCGGCCATGGCGTCGAGCAGGTAGTCGCGGTAGCGGGCGAGCGTGCTGCGCATGAAGAGCGACTGGTAGGGGAGCGAGTAGTCGAGGTATCGGGTGATGAGGACGCTGGCCTCACCGATGGGGATCCGGGTGCGGGCGTGGCCGATGGTTTCCACCACGGGGAGGCGGAGGGCGTCCATGCGGCGGAGGAGCTCGTGTTCTTTCTCGGCCTCGGACGGCGGGAGCTCTTTGAGGGCGTACATCGCGTCGTCGTAGCCGACGAAGACGACCGCGTGCCGCGAATCGCCGGCGGGAAGATCGACGAAGCGCGCGCACGTCTCGGCGGTCCAGTCCTCGAGCGAGAGGTGCCAGGGGAGGTCGAGGAAGTCCGGGTGGCCGGAGCGGACGCTGCAGGCGAGAAGGCCGTGCTGGTCGGCGCTCATGGAGTTCCCGCGCCTTCGTGGAGATTCCTGTCGGCGCGGTGGCGTCGGGTGAGGTGTGTCATCAGGGCACATGGTAGACGGGCGAGGCCCGAGCGCGGGGCCTTTGCGTGTGCTCGGGGTGCGCCGTGGGTCAGCAGCCGGCGACCCAGGCGTTGAGGAAGTCGAGGACGTCGATGGTGTTGACGTTACCGTCGTTGTTGAAGTCGGCGGGGCAGTCGCCGAGATCGACGAGCCAAGCCTCGTAGTCGCCGTTGGGGTTGATGCCCTGGCCGGTGATGTAGCGTCCGTCGCCGGAGATGTCGTTGGCGTAGAGGAGTGTCCAGCCGGCAAGGTCGAGGCCGTACTCGGTCTCGAGGACGGTCTGGAGGTTGCGCATGCCGTGGGCGGCGTCCCAGATGAAGGCGTGCGCACCGCCGAAGCCGCCGTCCCAGTCGGCGACGCCGACAATGGTGTTGCCGTCGTCGGTGATGCCGTAGCCGCTGGAGTAGTGATCGCCGCCCGGGAGGTCACCGAGTGCGATCATGCCGCCGGCCTGGGTCCAGCGGAAGGCCTCATAGCCGCCGGCGGGCGAGCACCCGCCCGTGATCACGCTGCCGGTCGGCGTCATGTCGAGGCCGACGCTGTAGTTGTCGTTGCCGGGCAGATCGCCGAGGCCGATGATGCCGGTGGATTGTCTCCAGACGAAGGCCTCGCCGTCGGACCCGATCTTGAGGCTGATGCCGCTGACGACGGAGCCGTCGGCCGAGGCGGCCCACGCTTCGCTCCAGTCGTGGTGTCCCTGTGTGTAGCCGAGGCCGACCATGCCGGTGGCTTCGGTCCAGCGGAAGGCCTGCATGGTGTTGTTGGCGAAGTTCTGGTCGCCGCTGCCGACGACGGTGGAGCCGTCGCCGGAGATGAAGTTGGCGGCGCTGGATTCGTCTCCGCCGGGCAGGTCGCCCAGACCGACCATGCCGCCATCGGCGGTCCATCGGAACGCCTGATTGGCCGATGCGCTCGAGCTGTAGCCGCAGACCGCGGCCCCGGAGGCCGAGATCCCGGTCGACAAGCTGGACACTTCGAACCCGGGGAGCGTGCCGAGCCGGACGAGGGCGTCTGTGGTTGTCCAGCGCTGGGCGACGAGGCCCGACGCGGGCGTGCCGCCGCCGGCGACGGCGCGGCCGTCGTTGGAGACGCGCCAGGCGTCGGAGTAGAACGTGCCGCCGGAGAAGTCGCCGAGGGGTTGGAAGGATGGCTGGGCGTGCGCGGCCGCGGCGAACAGGACGGCGGACGCGGCGGTGCGGCGGGTGACGTTGGTGGAGAACATGTGTGTATCCCTCTCGTGGTGGCGGGTTGGGGCACCGGGGGCGATTGCCCCCTCCTGAAGGACTCGCGAGATCGGGTGCTCCGAGTCCTATGCGGATCGGGCGGAAAGGCGTCTCAACAGCCCGCGGCCCAGGCGTTCAGGAACGCCAGCACGTCGAGCGTGTTGATCAGGCCGTCGTGGTTGAAATCGCCGTCGGGGAGTCTGGCGGCCCAAGCGTTGAGAAAGGCGAGGACATCGAGGGTGTTGACGCGGCCGTCGTTGTTGAAGTCGGCGGGGCAGTAGAAGGCGACGAAGTGCTCATCATCGTCGAGGTTGATCCAGCCGATGTTTTCTGCCCAGGCGTAGCCGCGGAGACGGAGGGTGTCGAAGTCGAGGCGGGCCGGCGATCTGGGCCGGTGATCAGGGCCGGCGATGCGAGCGCTACGACGACCGCACCGCCCAGGGCGGCGGGGGCAGCGAAATGACGGGGCATGGTGGTTCTCTCCTGGCGGGCGGCTGACGGCCGCGGCCCAGGGAGAATGGTACCAGTGGGCGCTCGTTCCACAAGGGGATTTCCGTGGGTCAGGCGTCCGGGATGCCTTGTTGTCGGGCATCATGCCAAGCTGGCAGGCAGAGGGGAAATGGCACCCCACACGCTCCCCAGACGCCGTCCAGGACGGGACCGTCCTGTGGCGCGCTGCTTGCATACCCCTTCGCAGCAGGCGGTGCCGCGCACCGTCAGGGAGGTCATAGAACTATGCAACCAGACAAACTGACAACAACAGCCCAGCAGGCCCTCGCCACCGCGCAGCGTGAGGCGATGGGACGGAAGCACCCGGAAGTGGGCGGCTTGCACGTTCTCGCGGCACTGGCGCAGGAGAAGGGTGGTGCCGTGGTCTCCATCCTCGGCAAGGCCGGGGCCGACGCGGCCCGGGTGGCCCAGGTGGTGGAGAGCGAGCTCGGGCGGATCCCGACGACCAGCTCCGGTGCCGGAGCGACCGGGCGTGAGGTGATGGAGCTGCTGGCCCGGGCCGAGCAGGAGAGCAAGACGCTCAAGGACTCGTACGTCTCGACCGAGCACCTGCTTCTCGCGCTGGCGGGGGTGAGCGGCAAGGCCAAGGACGTGCTCGAGACGCTGGGCGTGAAGCGCGACCATCTGGCCGACGCGATTGCGCAGCTGCGGAAGGCGTCGGGCGTCGACACCGTGACCGACCAGAACGCCGAGGCGAACTACGAGGCGCTGAAGAAGTATTCGGTGGACCTGACCGAGAAGGCCCAGCAGGGCAAGCTCGACCCGGTGATCGGGCGTGATGAGGAGATCCGGCGGTGCATGCAGGTGCTCAGCCGCAGGACCAAGAACAACCCGGTGTTGATCGGTGAGCCCGGCGTCGGCAAGACGGCGATCGCCGAGGGTCTGGCGCTGCGGATCGTCAACGGCGACTGCCCGGACGGCATGCGCGACAAGCGGATCGTGGCGTTGGATGTCGGGCAGCTGCTCGCGGGCGCCAAGTATCGCGGCGAGTTCGAGGAGCGGCTCAAGAGCGTGCTGCGTGAGGTGCAGGCCAGCGAGGGGCAGGTCATCCTGTTCATCGACGAGCTGCACACGATCATCGGGGCGGGCGCCGCGGAGGGCGCGGTGAGCGCGGGCAACCTGCTCAAGCCGGCGCTGGCGCGGGGCGAGCTGCGGTGCATCGGCGCGACGACGCTGGATGAGTACCGCAAGCACATCGAGAAGGACGCGGCGTTCGAGCGGCGATTCCAGCCGGTGCTGGTGAGCCAGCCGAGTGTGGAGGAGACCGTGGCGATCCTGCGCGGGCTCAAGGACCGCTACGAGGCGCACCACGGCATCCGGATCCAGGACTCGGCGCTGCTCGCAGCGGCCAACCTGAGCAATAGGTACATCGCCGACCGGTTCCTGCCGGACAAGGCGATCGACCTTGTGGACGAGGCGGCCAGCCGGCTGCGGATCGAGAACGACAGCATGCCGACCGAGCTCGACGAGCTGCGTCGGAAGATCATGCAACTGGAGATCGAGCGCGAGGCGGTCAAGCTGGAGGTCGAGGGCAAGAAGGGCGACGGCGGGTCGAAGGAGCTGGCGCGGATCGAGCGCGAGCTGGCCGACCTGCAGGAGCAGAACCACAGCCTGACGGCGCGGTGGGAGGAAGAGAAGAAGGACCTCGACGCGGTCAAGACCGTCAAGGCGCAGATCGACAGCAAGCGGGTCGAGCTGGAGCAGGCGCAGCGTCGGGGAGACCTCGAGGCCGCGGCACGGATCCAGTACGGCGACCTGCGCGAGCTGGCGACGCAACTCGACCAGGCCGAAGAGGCCATGGACAAGCGGCAGGCCGCGGGCGGGGCGCTGGTGAAGGAAGAAGTCGACGCCGAGCAGATCGCGCAGATCGTGGGGCGTTGGACAGGCATCCCGGTGGCCAAGCTGGTCGAGGGTGAGCGCGAGAAGCTGACGCAGATGGAGACGCACCTGCGCGAGCGGGTGGTCGGGCAGGACGAGGCGTTGCGGGCGGTGGCCGACGCGGTGCGGCGTTCGCGCGCCGGGCTGAGCGACCCGAACCGGCCGATCGGCAGTTTCCTGTTCCTGGGGCCGACGGGTGTCGGCAAGACCGAAACGTGCAAGGCGCTGGCCGAGTTTCTCTTTGATACCGAGGACGCGATGGTGCGCGTCGATATGAGCGAGTTCATGGAGAAGCACTCGGTGGCGCGGATGATCGGTGCGCCCCCCGGGTATGTCGGCTATGAGGAGGGCGGCGTGCTGACCGAGGCGGTCCGGCGGCGGCCCTACTCGGTGCTGCTGCTCGACGAGGTGGAGAAGGCGCACCCGGACGTGTTCAACGTGCTGCTGCAGCTGCTCGACGACGGCAGGCTCACCGACGGGCAGGGCCGGACGGTCGATTTCCGCAACACGATCGTGGTCATGACCAGCAACCTGGGCAGCCAGAAGATCCAGGAAATGACCCAGCGTGGGGCGGAGGACTGGGAGATCGAGGCCGCGGTGCGCGACATGATCAAGCGCGGCCCCGGGGCGGACGTGTCCGGCGACGGGCTCAGCCCGGAAGAGATCGCCAAACGCGGCCGGTTCGACGCGAGCTTCGATGTCGGGATGCGCGAGCAGTTCTTCCGACCCGAACTCCTCAACCGGATCGACGAGGTCGTGGTCTTCCACCAGCTCAAGCGCGAGCAGATCCGCAACATCGTGGACATCCAGCTCGTGCGGTTGATGGAGCGGCTGGCGGAGCGCGAGATCACCATGGAGCTGACCGACGCGGCCCGCGACCTGCTCGCCCAGGAGGGCTGGGACCCGGCCTTCGGCGCGCGGCCCCTGAAGCGGACGATTCAGCAGCGGATCGAGAACCCGCTGGCGACGCGGATCCTCAACGGGGAGTACGGCCCGGGCGACGCGATCCGGGTGGACGCGGACGGGTCGAACTTCGTGTTTGTGCGGGGCGAGCAGCCGGCGCCCGACACCGCCGGGGTGTGAGGTATCTGTGCAGGACAGGCCCCGTTGTGCCGATGATGATGATTCGGTCGGGCGGGCGAACACGGTCTCTCGCGCCCCCGTATGGCGGGTGAGAGGTTCGCAAGAGGAGACTGTCCCATGTTGCACATCGAGATCTCGTATTCCGGTACCGATCGATCCGACGCGTTGGACGCGCACGTGCGCGAGCATGTCTCGCACGAGCTCGGGCGGTTTGCCGACCGGCTCACACGGGTGGAGGCGCACGTCGCCGACACCAACGCCAACAAGGCGGGCGACCACGACAAGCGGTGCGTGCTCGAAGCGCGGCCGCGGGGCATGGACCCGATCGTGGTGACCGAGGAGGGCTCGGACCTCTACCAGGTCATCCGCGACGCGGGCAAGAAGCTGGGCCGCGCGCTCGGCACACGGTTCGAGAAGGCCGACGCGGTCCGCTGAGAGCCGGGGGATCGATGTCGACCGACGACCCGCACGCCAACAAAGATGCCGCGGGCCCGACACCGCTCGCCCGAGCGGTCAGACGGCTGGCGCTTGGCGGGGTGCTTGCGGGCTATCTCGGTTTCGGGCTGGTGACGCTGTACCGTGCTGACCCTTCGGACGGGATGGGCGGCGGCGAGACACTGCTGGCGTGGCTGTCGCTGCTCGGGACGACCTTTCTGCCGCACGCGAGTGTCGGGCTGGTTGTGGGGCTTGTGGTTTGCGCGCTGCTGCGCGCGCGGGCGGCGCTGATCGCCGGCGTGCCGCTCTTGGCGATGAGCGCGGGGCCGTGGCTGGTGTCGTTTGCGCCGCCTCCGGCGGCGGGAGTGGCGAGCGCGGACGGGTCGATCCTGGTCATGAGCGCGAACCTGCTCGGCACGAGCCGCTCGGACGAGGAGGTGCTCGCCCAGATCGATGCTTACAAGCCGGACGTGATCGTGTTTCAGGAGGTGCGGCCGGGGTCGCTGGCGAGGCTCACGTCGGCGCTGGGCGACCGTTACGGGTCTGCCGCGGCTCCGCGTGAGCATCTGTTCGGGGCGGCGACGTTCAGCAGGTTGCCGTTCTCGCGCAAGACCGAGGTGGTGATGCCCGGCGACGGGAGCGACCTGCCGCAGCTGATGTCGTGGGTGGATTGGGGCGGGCAGGAGCTGTGCGTCTGGAACATCCACCTGCACTCGCCGGTCGGGCGGAGCCAGGTGGCGGGGCAGGCGCGGCTCTCGTGGGAGATGGGGCACACGCTGGACAGCCGGGCGGCCGAGGGAGTGCCGACGATTGTCGCGGGCGATTTCAACTCACCGTGGCGGGCGATGCCCCTTGACGAGCTGCGCGATCGCGGCTATCGCGAGGCGCACCGTGTCGTGGGCGCGGGGCCGGGCGCGACGTGGCCGGCGCGGGGGCTGCTCTCGCTGCCGCCGGGCATCCGGATCGATCACGCGGCGTTCTCGCCGGGGCTGGTGTGCGTCGAGGCGTGGGTGGGGGAGGCGACGAGCTCGGACCACCGGCCGATCTTCGCGAGGTTTGTGCGCGAGTGATCCGCTGGCGGGTCAGTCCCGGTCGCGCGACCAGAGGTTGAGGAAGTCGATCATGTCGCGGGTGTCGATCACGCCGTCGCGGTTGAAGTCGGCGTCGGGGTCCCGGGTGTTCCACAGGTTGAGGAACGCGATGAGGTCCCGGGAATCGACGATGCCGTCGCTGTTGATATCGGCGGGGCTGGCGTAGGCGACCTCGGCGGTGAAGACGCCGAAGGTGTTGTCGGTGAACGAGAGCGCGAGGCCGACGCGGCTGCTGTCGTCGAGCGGGTCGCGCCCCGCGCCTGCCGCGGCGGTATCGACCGCGATCGACCGGATCGTGCGCGCGCCCCCGCCGTCGGGGTCGACCGCCTGCCCCTCGCGGGCGACGGTGTAGACGACGCCGTCGGCGTCTCGGGCGAGCAGCGCGGTGTTGTCGTCGCGGCCGACGCCGGTGCCCGAGAGTGTCGCGGCGAAGAGCATCTCGGTGCGGTTGTTGAGCCGCGGATCGCCGAGAGACGCGATGGCCACGCCGCCGAGCTCGTCGGCGACGGTGTCGCCCTCGAGGGCGATCAGCTCGAAGGAGCCGTCGGCGCGGGCGAGGTAGATCGCGGCGTTTGTCGCCGAGTCGGCGTTGCGCAGGGCGCAGCGGAAGGCGACGTCGCCCGCGTCGTTGATCGCGATGTGGGGCGAGATGTCGGCGATGGTGGCGCTGTTGGTGCCGGGGGCGAGGTCGCCCTCGCGGACGAGCAGGCCGAGCACGCCGTTGCGGTCGGTCCAGAGGCCGGAGTCGGTCTCGGGGTCGGGCGTGTTGAGCGTCGCGACCAGGGCGACGCGACCGTCGGGGTTGATCGCCTGCGGGGCGGCGAAGTCGGCGAAGGTGGTGGTCGTGCCCGGCGCGGGCCGCCCGCCGAGGGCGAGGGCGTCGAGCGTGCCGTGGCGTTCGCGCCACACGCCGGGGATGGCCCGTTCGCTCGAACCGTCGGGGCGTGACGAGCCTCGGAAGACGAAGCCGGAGGCGGACGGGACGGGCGTCCCGAAGTGGGCGAAGAGGTCGCCGCCGGTGCCCGGGGCCGCGTCGCCGGGGGCGAGCAGCAGCCCGACGGTGCCGGACCGGTCGGACCAGAGGCCCTTGGGGACCGAGTCGAGCCCGTCGCCGGGGCGGCCGCCGGTGAAGTAGGCCGCACCGGAAGAGGCGACGGCGGGGGAGTTGAGCGTCTCGTACAGGTCGTCCACCGGCAGTCCCGCGGCTTGCTCGCCGATGCGGGCGAGTGGGGCGAAGGTGTCCGGGCCGACCTCGGCGAAGAGGCCCAGAGCCCGGGCCTTGGCGGTGTTGTCGGAGACCGCCGGGTCGTCCACGCTGGCTGCGAGCACGACGGTGCCGGCGTCGTCGATGGCAAAGTCGGAGAGCCCGACGAAGCGGGTGTCCGGCGCATACCACGGCGCGGGGTCGGACTCGCGGACGACGAGCTCGAGCGTGCCCTCGCGGAGGCGGAAGAGGGCCTCGTCGAGGTCGGCCGAGAGGCCGTCGCCGGCGAGGGTGGCAAAGAAGACAAGGCCGCCGTCGGGAGCGAGGGCGGGCGGTGAGAACCTGGCGAAGGTGACATCCGGCCCGACACCGGGGGCGGCGTGGCCGGTGATGGCGACGGTGGTGAGGGGCTGGGCGAGGGCCGGGCTGCCGGCGAGGAGGGCGAGCGTAAGAATCCGAGTCGTCCGGCGGAGGCGGGTGGCCGGTGCGTTCTGATTGGCTGGTGCGCGCATTGTGGTCCCCTTGCAATGTGGTTGCGACGGACTTCTTTCAGATGATGGCTATGAAAGGTTGCAACCCGCCGCGATTCCGCCGGAACACTGCCACAGAGTCAAGGAGAAATGCTATGGGGACTCCACGGAACGTTCGGACGGCGTTTGCAAGTGTCGAGGCAGCTGTCGTGGTGGGGATGATCGGGCTGGCGTGCTGCGTGGCGGCGGTCGGCGGCCAGCACGCGCGGACGCGGGCCGGGCTCGCGGGGTCGCTGGCGAACCTGAAGAAGATCGCCGAGGTCGGCGCACACTACGCGGCCGACTACGACGAGCAGGTGTGGTCGTTCACATGGAACGCGGACGAACACGAGACCTCGTACCCCGATCTTGAGAGCCCCGGCGTGGGCGCTGCGGCGGTCATGTACCAGTCCACCGACATTGTCCGTCGGCTCAGTGGCGACGACACGATCCCGCGTCTTACCAATCGGTTCAGGCCTCCGTTCACCTCACTGCTGGTGCTCGCTGACTATCTGGGTGAATCGCTCCCGGCCGAGTGGATGGTCTCGCCGGGCGATGCGGTGCGGCTCGGCTGGCAGGCCGACCCGGACGACCCGCCGGAGATGGGTGACGACAATCTCGCGTGGAGGTACATCTTCGGCCTGTACGGCAGCTCCTACGGCCTGATGCCCGCGTTCTGGGCGCGCGACGAGGCCACGATGGAGGAGGGCAACACGGTGTACCAGTACCCCTCGCAGCACGACCTGTTCTGGGTGCCGACGATGGACTTTGGCAACCGCCGCGAATCGGAGATCCTCTTCCCGGCACAGAAGGTGCGGGTGGCCGAGCGCGAATCGTACTTCTTCGGCGTGCGTCCGGTGTACTACCTGCACCCCTCGGCGCGTGTGCCGCTGCTGATGGCCGACGGCTCGGCAGCGGCCCGGACGACCGCCGACGCGAACACCAGCTTCAAGCCGAACAACCCACCGAACCAGGGAAGCTCGGCGGCGGACTATCGTCCCAATCCGATCTATGAAGCACCCACGGCTGGCGGCGGTGAGCTCGATGACAAGCTGGAGATGTACTACAAGTGGACCCGCCGCGGCCTCCGGGGGATCGATTTCAGCGGCGAGCGAGCCGAGTAGTCGCGGACAGAACGCCTGAACACGCGGGGGCCGCGGGACGGCACAGACCAGCGGCGCGGGCTGGTCGTCCCGTTGACGTGGGCTCCGGCGCTGACACCGGCGCGGGCGATCACTCTGAGGCTGCGGCGGTCGGCTCGCTGACGAGTTCGAAGAGCAGCTGACCGATCCGGGTCTGGTGGAAGACGGCCTTGCTGCCGGCGGGTGTGGTGGCGATGCCTTCGAACCGTTCGGCGCCCTTGCCGCGGGCGAAGAGCGGGACGGGATTGTTCGAGTGGCTGTTGGAGTGCCATCTGAATCCGGGGAGGTTGCCCTTGCCGCGGTCTTCGAGGGGCTGGAAGGGCACGGTGTCGGAGTCGGGTCCGAGCAGCAGATGGTCGTGATCGGCGGTGACGATCACGAGCGTGTCGGACCAGTCGAACCCGCGTTCGCCCGAATCGAGCATCGCGCAGACGGTCTCGATCGTGGCGTGGTAGTCGTTCATCTCCTCGATCACGCGGCCGATCTGGTTGTCGTGCATGGCCCAGTCGACCGCCCCGCCCTCGATCATGAGGAAGAAGCCGTCCGGGTCGTCGTCCACGGCGTTGATCGCGGCGAGCGCCAGCTCCCGCAGCGTCGGCACGCCGGTGTTGCGCGGGTGCCCGCCGGGGGGGGTGCTGTCGCCGTTGTGGTGGGGCTCGCGGTCCTGCTGGAGCGACTCGGCGGCCCGGCCGACAATGAACAGGCGTTCGGGCGTGTCGCCCTCGGCGAGCGATCGCACCGACTCGACATCGTCGACAAAGGTCCACGCCGCGGGCGAGACACCGGCGGCGGGCGCTACCGGCGTGAGTGTTCCGGACTTGAGCGCCGTCCAGTCGTCCTCGCTGATGAACTTGTACTTGGGGTTCTCGCGACGCTTGGCGTTGTCGTCGAACTCGGGGTGGCCACCGCCGGCGATCACCGTGCAGATGTCGCTGGTGAGCATCTGATGCGCGATCTCGTGGTACATGTCACGCTGCACGACGCTTGTGCCCGCCGCGCAGGCCGGCGTGGCGTGCGAGAAGGGCACGGTCGACACGACGCCGACGGCCTTGCCCCGGTCCGCGGCGGCGCGGCTGACGGCCGGCACGGGCGTGCCCGCCCCGTCGACGTTGATCGCGCCCGCGTAGGTCGAGACGCCCGTGAAGATCGACGTGGCGGTGTTGGCCGAGTCCGGCGCGGTGGCGCGGAGCCAGCGGTAGCCGCGTACGTGGAACGGGTAGCCCCCGCTCGAACCCTCGTCGGGCGTCGTGTCGCTGGCGAGCGCGTAGTCGTAGACGTAACGGGGGTCCTGCTCGAGCGGCTCGACACCCCGGCTGGGGCGTGAGCCGGCGCGGAGGGCGTAGGTGGTCACGTCGTAGCGGCTCCACTCGGGGCCCTGGTAGATCATCGGCTCGCCCCGCCAGCACTCGAACGCGCGGTGCGTGTTCTCGCCGCAACCGTCGGCGATGAACACGATGACGTTGCGCGGCTGGCCCCCACCGGCGGATGCGGGGCTCTCAGTGGCGTCGGCTTGTGTGGTGGGGGCGGCGGCCAGTGCCGCGGCTGTCCCCGCGGCGAGGACGGCCAGCACGGCGGGTCGGAATCGGCGTGATGCGGTACAAATCATCTGCTCTCCCTGACAGGCTTGGCATCAAACCCGTAAGACAATCGTAACTCCATCGGAGTTCCGCAGCAGGAGAGCGTGAGTAAGGAACTGGTGAAGCCCGTGTGTGCGTCGCGCACAGGCCGCGGGGGTCAGGCCTCGGTGGAAACCTGTGCCGGTTGTTTGCGGCAGGTCGCGAGGATCGCGAGCCCCACGATCGCCGAGAGCGCCGAGCCGACGAGCACGGCGAGCTTGGTGTGGCTGAGATCGTCGGGGCTGTCGGCGAAGGCGAGGTTGCCGATGAACAGCGCCATCGTGAAGCCGACGCCCCCGAGACACCCCGCGCCGAGGATGTGGCGCCAGGAGACTCCCCGGGGCAGACTGGCGACGCCGAGCTTCACCGCGATGAGCGAGAACAGCACGATCCCGAGCGGCTTGCCGACGAAGAGCCCGACGACCACGCCCATGGAGTTCTTGTTGAGGAGGTTCTCGCCGAGGCCGCCGTGGAGCTCCACGCCGGCGTTGGCCAGCGCGAAGATGGGGATGACCAGGAAGACGGTGTAGGGGTGGATGGCGTCCTCGAGCCTGTGGAGGACGGGCATGACCTGCAGGCTGCTCTTGTGGATCGCCCAGACCGAGGCCCGCTGTTCGCTGCTGGTGGTGACGTCGTGGTCGGGGCTCTCGCTGAGCGACTCGAACTTGGTGAGGGCGTCGCGGGTCGCGGTGAGGTACCCCTTGGCGCCGACGCGGGCGCTGGCGGGGATGGTCATCGCGCCGACGACACCGGCGATGGTGGCGTGGACACCGCTCTTGAAGACGAAGTACCAGAGGGCGAGGCCGAAGAAGAAGTAGATCCACGGCGAGCGGACACGGAGGGCGTTGAGGGTGATCATCCCGAGGGTCACGCCGCCGGCGTAGAGCAGGTAGTTGGTCGCGAGTTCTTCGGTGTAGAAGAGCGCGATGACGATGAGGGCGCCGAGGTCGTCGGCGATCGCCAGCGAGGTCAGGAAGACCTTGAGCGAGACGGGGATGCGGCTGCCCAGGAGCGAGAGGATGCCCAGGGCGAAAGCGATGTCGGTCGCCATGGGCACGCCCCAGCCGCGGATCGTGGGCTCGCCGGTGTTGAAGGCGACGAAGATGAGCGCCGGGCCGATCATGCCGCCGAGTGCCGCGGCGATGGGGAGGGCGGCCTTGCGTGGCGAGGCCAGTTCGCCGACGAGGATCTCCCGCTTGATCTCGAGCCCGACGACGAAGAAGAAGAGCGCCATGAGGGCGTCGTTGATCCAGTGGCCGAGGCTCTTGGAGAGCGTCAGCTCAGCGAACCCGACGGAGAGCTTCTCGACGTGGAAGAAGTGGTGGTAGGACTCGTGGGCGGCCGAGTTGGCCCAGAGCATCGCGACGACGGTGCAGAGGATCAGCACGAGCCCGCCGGCAGCGCTGAGCGAGGCGAAGCGCAAGAACGGCTTGGAGAGCACCTCGATCGGCTCGGGCGGGGCGAGGTCGGCGGCTGTGGGGAGCTTCGGTCCGGCCATGATGTCCCTTCGGGATAGCGTCGGGTGTGTCTGTTGGCGGCAGAGGCGCGGATCCGGAACGGACCGGCGCGAATCGGGGCAGTATAGATCGTGTTTCGGCGGGTATGCTGTGCCGCATGACGCAAGTGAACACGAAATCGGTCAACAATCGCCGAGACGTACGGCTTGCCACGCTCGACGATCTTATTTATGACATCGACCGCATCGAGCGTGCGGATGCAGCGAAAAATCTGCGGCCGCTGGGCAACTGGTCGCCCGGACAGAACCTCGAACACCTCGCGAAATTCCTCGCGTGCTCGCTGGACGGCTTCCCGGACAAGCCGCCGCTGGTCTTCAAGGCGTTCGGGCGGGTTTTGCGGATGGTCCTGGGCAAGAGGCTCCTGACCAAGCCGCCGCCCCCGGGCTTCAAGCTGCCGCAGAAGGTGTCGTTCCTCCCCGCCGATTCGGTGTCGGTCGCGGAAGGTGCCGCGGCGCTGCGCGCGCAGATCGAGCGGGTGCGGGGCGGGGCGGCGTTCATCCCGGCCAGCCCGTTCTTCGGGCGGCTGAGCCGCGAGCAGTGGATCGAGCTGCACCTGCGCCACGCCGAGCTCCACCTGAGCTTCGTCGGCATCGAGGGGGAGAGTGCCGCGGCTTGAGGCTCGCGGGTGCGTTCCGCGCCGCCCGCAGCGGCGGTAGACTCGCGTCTATGAACAACGCTCGATGCTGTTTCGTGTGGGTCGCTGCGCTGCTGCACGCTCTCGGCGCGGTCGTGGTCGGGCAGGACTCGGCCCCGAAGCCCGGCGCCGCCCGTGTCTTCGCGCACGGTGCGGTCGCTGCGGACCACCCGGTCGCGTCGGAGGCGGGGGCGAAGATGCTCCGGCTCGGCGGGAACGCCGTGGACGCGGCCGTCGCGACGAGCTTTGCGCTCAGTGTGGTCCGCCCGGAGAGCTGCGGCATCGGCGGCGGGGGGTTCATGGTCGTCTGCCTGCCCGACGACCCGACGCACGGGCGCGTCGTCACGGCCATCAACTACCGCGAGACCGCGCCGGGTGGCGCGACGCCCGACATGTTCGAGACCACCGACCTGCCCGACGCGAGCACCCGCTCCGGGCTGGCGGTCGCGGTGCCGGGGACGGTCGCGGGCTTGCTGTATGCCCTCGAGCACTACGGCACGCTCGACCGCGCGACCGTGCTGCAGCCGGCGATCGACGCGGCGGTGGGGGGCTACGAGGCCGACGCGACATTTGCCGGCAGCGTGCGCACCGCCATGCGGAGGCTCGGCGACCAACCCAGCGTGACCGACCGGGCGATCTGGAGCGATGTGCTCGGGCGGGGGGAGATCCGGGCCGGGGAGATCGTGCGGAACCTCAACCAGGCCTCTGTCCTGGCATCGATCGCGGCGAACGGGGCGGACGGGTTCTACCGCGGGCGTGTGGCCCGGCAGATCGTGCAGACGGCTGCGGATCGGGGTGGGGTGCTCTTGCTGGACGACCTGGCGGGGTACGAGGTCGCGGAGGTGAGGCCCCTGGAGTACGGGTTCGGTGAGTGGACGTTCCTCGGCATGCCGCCGCCCTCGAGCGGCGGCGTGACGATCGCCGAGACGCTGGGCATTCTCGAGCGGGTTCGATCGGATGACCTGGTGGGGGACACGGGCGAGCACCCGTCGCTCGCGAGGGCGCGGTCGGCGCACCTGTTGATCGAGAGCCTCAAGCACGCCTTCGCCGATCGGTCGGCGTGGTTGGCGGATCCGGCGTTTGTGGAGGTGCCGGTGGGGATGCTGCTCGATGGTGGGTATCTCGATGCGCGCGCGGCGATGGTGGACCGGTCCCGCACGCTCGCCCCAATGTCCTACGGCACGCGACCCGAGGGGGATGGTGCGCGCGCGCTGCCCGACGACTCGGGCACGAGCCACCTGAGCGTGGTCGATCAGTGGGGCGGTGCGGTCGCGTGCACCGAGACGATCAACCTGACCTTCGGCTCGATGATCGCGGTCGAGGGGGCCGGGTTCTGCCTGAACAACGAGATGGACGACTTCACGACCGTGCGGGGCCGGGCCAACGCGTTCGGGCTGGTGCAGTCTGACAGCAACCTGCCCGAGCCGGGCAAGCGTCCGCTCTCGAGCATGAGCCCGACGGTCGTGCTGGGGGAGGACGGGCGGGTGGTCGCGGTGGCCGGCGGGTCGGGCGGGCCCCGCATCATCACCGGCACGCTGCAGGTGCTGCTCAACGCGCTGACGGAGGGGATGGACGCCGGCGAGGCGGTGAGCGCCCCGCGGCTGCACCATCAGTGGTCGCCGGATGCGGTGCGGGTAGAGCCGGGGCTGTATGTCGACGGTGTTGATGAGGACTCGGCGGCGGCGAACGCGCTGTTTCTCGCGGGGCTGGCGGTCCGCGGGCACAGGGTCGAACGGATCGACAGCGTGGGCGTGGTGCAGTTGATCGTGCGCGATGCGGAGGGTGTCCACGCCGCGAGCGACCCGCGCAAGGGCGGGCGGCCTGCGGGGCACTAACGCTCCCGATTCGGTCGCATTGAAACAAATAAAAGCGCACCCCGGCGCTGCGCCGGGGTGCAGGTGGTTTATGGATGATCACCGGGTGATGTCAGTGATCGCGCCGGCGTCGGGTACCGAGGTATCCGGCGGCAGCAAACACGGTGAGAACGCCGGGCGAGGGGAGCTGGAACGCCCCGATCGCGCCGCCGACCTGCGAGATGTCCCCGTAGACCCGGGTCGCCGATCCGCCCATTCCTCGCTCGTAGATCAGACCGGTAGTGGCGTCGTTGCCGATGAGGACGCGGTCGTCCTGGATGCCGATGACCATCGTGGCACCGGGGCCGAGGTCCGCACTGAACGCGGCGGCACCGACCATTTCGAGTGTGGTGGCGTCGTAGTGGAGCATGCGGTCGTTGGCGGTATCGAGCAGATAGAACCGGTCTCTGTCGCGGTTGTAGAGCAGGTCGGAGATGACCCCGTTTCTGGGGATGCGAGGGATGACGCCGATCTCCACCGCGTTGTTCTCGTCAGAGAGGTCCAGGAGGTGGTAGGACCCGTCAGCGAGTTGCACACCGGCGGTCAACTCCCGACCGCCGAAGTTCCACCAGATCGTGCCCGCGGCGACGATGTCGTCGGACATCTCGACAGAGCCGACAAGATCGAAGCTGTACGCCTGCGAGGTGTACTCCAGCGTTCGGCCCGAGGCCACGACGCCGACGTCCTGCCAGTCTGAGCGTCCGGTGGTACCTCGCTTAAAGAGACTGCCGGTGCGGACGTTCCAGAAGTAGATATCGCCGTCGGGGTTGATGAAATCGAAGCTGTCGTCTGCCGAGGCTGTTCCCGGGATGGCGGCGAGGGAAGCAAACAGCAGTGTGGCGATGGACTTGCGATACATAGTGCATGTCGCTTGGTGTGGTGTGTGTGAATACTGCTCACGGATACAAGACGGAGTGGATCAATCGGCCCGGTGACGCCGACCGACGAGAAGGCCTGCAAGGCCGAGCACGGAGAGTGCGCCGGGCGCGGGTGAGGTCGACATGCCCACCACTCCGCCCCACGCCGTCATGTCCGCTTCGACGGTGAGACCGGCACCTCCCATGGGGCGCTGGTAGAGCATGCCGGTGTTTGAGCCGTCGGCGATCAGCATCTTGCTGAAGCGCTTGCGTTCTTCCATCGCGGCGGTGGGGCCGAGATCGACGCCGAAGGGGGAGGCGCCGATCATGGTGAGTGTGTCCCAGTCGTAGTGGAGCATGCGGTCGTTGCCGACATCGAGCAGGTAGAGCCTGCTCCGGCCGCCGAAGAGGAAGTCTATCTGCTTGAGATCGGTGACGACTGTGCCTTGCGGCAGACGGGGGATCACGCCGACCTCGACGAGGTTCCCGTTCTCCAGATCTGAAACGTCGTAGATGTGAAACGACCTGTCGCTGAGCTGGATACCAGCGTAAATACTCTGGCTGGTGAATGCCTGCCAATCCATGCCCGCGGCGACGATGGGCAGATCGGTCGTGATCGTGCCAGCGAAGTGGTTCTGGTCCGGGTTGCTCCAATCGGTATAGACATCAAGCGACTGTCCACTCCCCGCTAGGCCCAGGTCATGCCAGTCGCTGCGACCGGTGGATTTCCAGAATGCAGAAGAACCGTCCCGTCTCTGGGTGGCAAGATCACCGCTGGTGGTGAGGAATGTGAATCCCTCGTACGCCGCAATTTGTCCTGACGCTGCTGCGGCGGCGAGGGTTGCTGCGGCCACTGCACCATAGGCGTGTTGCTTTCTCATCATTCTCTCCTCCAGATGTATACTGCTGTCCCGGTCCAGGCCTTTCCGGCGAACACATATCCCCCGGCCGGTCTCTGGATATCCGCAACGTACCGGATGGTCACCGCGTCCGCAACACTAGATTGCCTTATCTTGCGCACGGATTCGGGAAAGACCGGGGGACTACAAACATCGAGCGAACTTCGGTGGGCATAGAGTCGGCGGTATGGCAACTGTCTTTCTGAACGGCAAATTCCTCGACCAGACCGACGCCCGGGTCTCGGCCTTCGACGCCGGCCTCCAGCACGGTGTGGGGCTCTTTGAGACCATGCTCGGCGGCACGACCGCGCTCGACGAGACCTGGGTGTACCGCCTCGACGATCACCTCGAGCGTCTCGCGGCCAGCGCCCGGGACGTCGGGCTCAGCGAGCAGCTGCGCACGCAGGGGCTCTACGACGCGGTGATGGAGACCACCGCGCGGTCGGGCTACGCCAGGGCCCGTGTGCGGCTGACCATCACCGGGGGTGATCTGAATCTGCTGGCCCGGAGGGCCAGCGAGGGAGAACCGGGCCGCGGGGCGGAGCCGACGATTCTGATCGTCGCCCAGCCGGCGACGGAGTATCCGGAAGCGATGATCCAGCAGGGGGTGATGGTCTCGATCGCCGATGCGCGCGCAAACCCGTTCAACCCGTTCGAGGGGCACAAGACGCTGAACTACTGGTGGCGGCTCCGCGAGCTGCAGGCGGCCTCGGCGCGCGGGGCGTCCGAGGCGATCGTGCTGCAGGTGAGCAACCATCTCTGCGGCGGGTGCGTGAGCAATGTCTTTGTCGTCAAGGACGGGGTGTTGCTGACGCCGATCGCGCGGGGCGAGGAGGCCGGGAACGAGAGTGCCGATGAGGGCGGTGACCCGATGGCGCCGCCCCAGCCGGCGGGGCGGAAGGGCGCGGCGCTGCCCAGCCCGGTGCTGCCGGGGGTCACGCGGCGGGCGGTTGTCGAGCTCGCCGAGATGCGTTCGATCCCGATCGAGAAGCGCATGCTCTCGATCGATGACCTGCTCGGGGCCGACGAGGTGTTCCTGACCAACTCGAGCTGGGGCGTGCTGCCGGTGGCGGCGATCGAGGCCCACGCGGTGGGTGAGGGCAAACCGGGCAAGATCACCCGGTCGCTGCGTGAGGGATGGGTGCGCGCTGTGACGGGGGAGTTGGAGTAGCCCGATACCTTCGGCGGGGGGTCAGTGGGCGGCGGGTCAGTCGCGCACGATGACCCGGACGTTGCGTCGGCCGGTGCGGTCGATCCCCAGGGCCGACCGCAGCGAGAGCCACACGCGGCGGCAGAGGGCCAGCGCCAGGAAGAGCACCGTCGCGATCAGCACCGCGGGGATCACGACGACCAGAAGGATGCCGGTCAGCGTGAGGAACGCCACCGTCAGCGCGGCGCGGAGCACCCAGGACGGCTGCGACTGGATGACGGTGACCACGCGGGCGGCCTGTTGCCCGGTGTTGGATGCCTGTGCGTTGAAGAACGAAGCGCGAATCATCTCACAGGAATAGTAGGAGATGGGCGCTCCGGATTGCAGGATTCCGCGGGAGGTGCGTCTCTCGGGTTGCTGAGGGCGGTTCTCAGGCGTCTCGGCACCTTCTGCCGTAGGCCAGGGCGAGCCCGAGGCAGAGCGACGCGATCGAGCCGGATGTCGGGATCGACGCGAGCTGATCCTGTGCGCTGGAGGAGCGCAGCGCGAAGATCTCCCCCTGGAACCGCTCGCCGTCGGCGACGGCGTCGAAGAACGTGCCGAGACGGTCCTGCAGCCCGACGCTCAGCGTGCCGCCGCCGGCGTTGCGGGCGCTGAACCAGCCGCTCTCGATGTCGAGGCTGGAGCGTCCGAGGTCGCTGTTGTAGTCAGAGACCACTTCCCAGAGCGCGAGCTGGAAGGCCGCGGCGAGATCGTCCGGCGCGTCGCCGTCGAACTGCGCCTGCCCTGCCGCGGCAAAGAGGCTCTTGACCGCGAGGGCGGTCTGGGCGCTCATGGGCTGGCTGTCGGGCACCTCGTTGAGCCCCGAGAGGGTGTAGGGCTTGACGCTGCTGCTGGTGTTCTGGTAGAGATCGGTGCAGAAGAACGGCTGGGCACCGATCCCGAGGCGCCAGCCCTCATCGGCGCTGGTGACGTTGTGGATGAGCTGGCCGGCGAACGTGCTCATGGCCCGGTCCCCGGCGTTGATCTGCACCCGGTGCCCGCTGCCGAGTCCTGTGTAGTGCATGTTGACGATGTCGGCCTGGACGGTAGCGGCGAATGCAGCCAGGAACGCGGCGGCGGCGGTCGGTGTGTTTTGCATGGTGAGAACCCCTTCCTGGTCACACTGTGCGAATCGGCGGCCGCGTGTGCCAGCGGGCGGCGGGTGCGGTCTGGCTGGGGGGGTGGGGTTGTGCCGGTCGGGGAGAAGCTGTCGGCTCGCTTGGCTCGCCGGGGCGGTCGAGTAGAATGGCTCTCACCACCACACGACAGAAGTAGAGGCCGATGGGACAAGCACCCCAAGATGTTGTAGAGCAAGCGGTTGATGGCCCCGGTTCGGGCTTTGTCCATCTGCACCTTCACTCCGAGTACTCGCTGCTGGACGGCGGCAACCGGGTCGATCGGCTGGTCAAGCGGATCAAGGAACTGGGGATGCCGGCGGTCGCGTTGACCGACCACGGCAACCTTTTCGGTGCGGTCACGTTCTACGAGGCCTGCCGCAAGCACGGCGTGAAGCCGATCCTGGGCGTCGAGGCGTACGTCGCGCCGGGCGACCGGACCGACCGCACGTACACGGGTGTGAGCGATGGCGGATATCACCTGGTGTTGCTGGCCGAGAACGAGACCGGCTGGCGGAACCTGATGTATCTGTGTTCCGAGGCGTACCTGACGGGGTTCTACTTCAAGCCGCGGATGGACCGGGCGTTGCTTGAGAAGCACAACTCGGGGCTGATCGCGATCAACGGTCACCTGGGCAGCGAGATCGGCGAGCACCTGCTCTCGCGGGTGCAGTCGGGCGACGCCAAGCACTGGGACCGGGCGGTCGAGAGCGCCGAGTGGCACGCGCGGGTGTTTGCTGACGAGGGCACCGGGCCGCGGTTCTTCGTCGAGATGCAGCACCACGTGCCGGAGCAGAACGCGATCAACCCGCTGCTGGTCAAGCTTGCGCGGCAGATGGACCTGCCGCTGGTGTGTGACAACGACAGCCACTTCCTGCGGGCCGAGGACCACGACGCGCACGACACGCTCATCTGCATCTCGACGGGCAAGCTCAAGAGCGACACGGGGCGGATGAAGTACACGCCGGAGCTGTACGTCAAGAGCGCCGAGCAGATGCGCGAGCTGTTCGAGGACGAGCGGTACAACGCGGGCGAGTACGCCGACGCGGGGCGTGAGGCGCTGGCCAACTCGGTCTCGATCGCCGAGCGGTGCAACGTCGAGCTGCCGGTGGGGGCGAATCATGCGCCGGTCGTGCGGGTGGAGATCCCCGACGAGTCGGCGCTGCCGCGGCACGACGACGAGCGGTTCGGCGGCGATCTCACCGCGTGGTACACCGACTTCTGCAGCCGGTTCGAGCTCAAGCCCTTCGAAGACTCGGGCGACGAGTCGGCTGCTGCGGCGCTCAAGGCCGAGTGCGACCGGGCCCTGCGGATGCTCTCCGACGCGGGGATGATCTGGCGGTACGGGCCGGGGATCATGGCCACCGCGCCGGACAGGTCGGAGGGCAAGACCAAGCGTGGCTCGAAGGCTGCGCGCGCGGGTGGTGACGGCCCGGCGGACGGCGCAGAGAAGTGGGCGCGGCTCGACCGCGAGCTGGGCATCCTGCGCGACAAGGACATCAGCGCCTACTTCCTGATCGTCTGGGACTTTGTCAACTGGGGCCGGCAGCGGGGCATCCCGGCCAACGCGCGTGGCTCGGGTGTGGGCACGATGGTCGGCTACGTGCTCGGCCTGTCGAACGCCTGCCCGGTGCGGTACGGATTGCTCTTCGAGCGGTTCACCGACCCGGACCGGTCGGAATACCCGGATATCGATATCGACCTCTGCCAGAACGGCCGGGGTGACGTGATCAACTACGTGCGCGACAAGTACGGGCACGTGGCGCAGATCATCACCTTCGGGACGATGAAGGCGCGGGCGGCGATCCGCGATTGCTCGCGCGTGCTCGAGGTCTCGCTCCCGGTGGCCGACCGTGTCGCGAAGATGATCCCCGAGACGCTGGGCATCACGATCGATGGCGCGATCGAGGCCGAGCCGGACTTCAAGCAGTTGTGCGAGGGTGCGCACGGCGCGATCACCAAGATCAACGCGAGCCTGTCGCCGCATCAGCAGACCAGCGCCGAGCAGATCCGCCAGCTGATCGACAACGCCAGGGTGCTCGAGGGCCAGGCGCGGCACAGCTCGGTCCACGCGGCCGGCGTGATCGTTGCGACGCGGCCGCTGCACGAGCTCGTCCCGCTCTTCCGGCAGACCGGCGCGGCCGAGAACGAGATCGTCACCCAGTGGGACGGCCCGACGTGCGAGAAGATGGGCCTGCTGAAGATGGACTTCCTCGGCCTGCGCACGCTGAGTGTGATCGAGCGGGCCAAGGCGCTGGTGCGCGAGGGGCTCGACGAGGAGGCGATCTACGCCGCGGTCGGGCGCGAGAAGGGCGACGGCGGGCCCCACCCCCTCGACCTCGACCGGCTGAGCTACGACGACACGCGGGTGTTCGATCTGTTTCAGCGTGGCGACACGACGGGGGTGTTCCAGTTTGAATCCGGCGGCATGCGCCGGCTGCTGGTGGAGATGAAGCCCGACCGCCTCGAGGACCTTATCGCGGCCAACGCGCTGTTCCGGCCCGGGCCGATGGACCTGATCCCCGACTACAACCGGCGCAAGCACGGCGAGCAGGAGGTCCCCAAGGTCCATCCGATCGTGGACAAGTTCACGAACGAGAGCTACGGCGTGATGGTCTATCAGGAACAGGTGATGCAGATCGTGCACGAGCTGGGCGGCATCCCGCTCCGTGCGGCGTACTCGCTCATCAAGGCGATCAGCAAGAAGAAAGAAAAGATCATCGAGGCCAACCGGCCCAAGTTCGTCGAGGGCGCGGTGAGCAAAGGGCTGGCCAAGGCCCAGGCCGAGGAACTGTTCGAACTCATCCTCAAGTTCGCCGGCTACGGCTTCAACAAGAGCCACTCGACCGGCTACGCGATCGTGGCGTACCAGACCGCGTACCTCAAGGCGTATTTCCCCGGCCCCTACATGGCGGCGTTCCTGACCTTCGAGAGCCAGGCGCAGAAGGTGAGCGACTGGATCCCCTATCTGGAGGACGCCAAGCGCGCGCGCACGGTGGACCCGAAGACCGGCGAGGTGCTGCGGGCGGGCATCGAGATCAAGCCGCCGGATGTCAACCTGTCGCAGGCCGAGTTCAGCGTGGTCTATCTGGACGGCGAGCCGCGGGACGCGGCGCACGGGCACATCCGCTTCGGCCTGCGGGCGATCAAGGGCACCGGCGAGAAGGCGATCGACGCGATCATCGCCGAGCGCGACGAGGGCAACGGCGGCAAGCGGCGGCCGTTCCGCTCGATGTACGACTTCTGCGAGCGCGTGCCCTCCGGCGTGGTCAACAAGGCGACGATCGAGAGCCTGGTGCGGAGCGGCGCCTTCGACGCGGTGCACTCGCGGGACGAGCGCGCGTCGATGCTGGCCTCGATCGAGGCGGCGGTGGCGGCCGGGCAGAAGCTCGCAGCCGACAAGGCGGCGGGGCAGTCCCAGCTCTTCGGCTTCGGCGGCGGGGACGACGAGCCAGCGGCCGCGGCAAGTGAGTCGCAGCTTGTGCGCGCGCCCGCGTGGAGTGAGAGCGAAACGCTCTCGCAGGAGAAAGAGGCGCTCGGCTTCTATGTCTCCAGCCACCCGCTCGAGCAGTGGAAGCATTGGGCGGGAGTGTTCGCCAACGCGACGCTCAAGCAGCTCACCGAACGCGGCCAGGACACGCGGGTGGTGCTGGCGATCCTGGTGCAGTCGGTGCGGACGCTGGTGATCAAGCAGGGCAAGTCGGCCGGGCAGAAGATGGCGATCCTCACCGTCGAGGACATGACCGGGACGGCCGACGCGGTGATGTTCGCCGATTGCTACAACCGGCACGGGCACCTGCTCGAGGACGATGCGCCCAAGTTCATGCTCGGGCGGATTGATCTGTCACGGGGCGACCCGCAGGTGCTGGTGGACCGGCTGGTGCCGATCGACGGGCTGCCGCTGGAGCGCGGCACGCTGCGGGTGACGGTCAGCGAGGTGCGGAGCAACGGCGCAAGCCGGCAGGCGCTGCACCGCGTGGCGCAGGTGCTGGGCGCGGGGCGAGAGGCCGAGCCCGCGCCGGAGGGGGCCAACGGCGTCGCCAGTGGTTCCCTGGGTGGTGCGGTTGCTGGCACGAACGGCGCGAGCAAGCCCCCGGCGACGGTGCCGATCGAGCTGGTCGTCGAGACCGAGCGGGTGGTGTGCGAGGTGAAGCCGACCAAGCCGCTCCGCACGGTGCTGACGCCGGAGACGGCCCGCGAGCTGGTCGCGGCGGTGGGCGAGGGGGGCGTGCGGCTGTTCAAGGGCGTGGCTGTGGAACTGGAGAAGGACCGGAAGCCGTGGGAGAAGCGGGCGTAGGTAACTTGTGCCGGTCGGCACGGGACTCGCAGCGTTTGTGAGCGCGGGCGGCGTGGCCAGGGTGTGCGCCTTTCTTAGGATTTTTGAAGAAACCCAGCAACAACAAGCACTCCGTTCCGTATGCTGCTCAGGCGGGAATTCTCCCGTTGTTGGTCTAGATGACATTTGCATTGCGGAGACGAGCGATGACCAAGGGACAGGGTCTGGCGGCGGTGTTGTTTTGTGTCTTGGCGACGGGGCTTTCGGGGCAGTGCGAGCCGGGGTTGAGCGGCCGGTTCGCGTCGGGCGGCCTCAGCGACGAGGTCACCACGACCAAAGTCGATGCTTCGCTCTGGTGGTCCGGAGCGAGTCGCCTGATCATGGGGGGCAACTTCGAGAGGGCCGGCGGACTCCCTGCGTCGTTCGTTGCGTCTTACGACGGCGAGCGTTGGCACCCGATGGGTGAGGGGTTGTCCTACCAGGGGTTCAATGACGGAGGCGTTCTCGCGCTGGCGGAGTTTGATGTCGATGGACCGGGGCCGCTGGGCACATGCGTGGTGGCCGCGGGGTCGTTCACGCATTCGGGGGCAGAACCGGTCCGCAACGTCGCGTATTGGGACGGCGAGCGATGGCGCGAGCTCGGCGGCGGAGCCAACTGGCCCGTGCGGGACCTTCTGGTGTTCGACGAGGACGGCCCCGGACCATTGCCGGAAAGCCTGTACCTCGTTGGTGATTTCAGCTCGGTCGGGGGAGTGAGCGCGACCTGCGCGGCGAAGTGGGATGGTCAGGCGTGGACACCGCTCCTGGCAAACAGCGGCGGTGTCTTCCGTCGGATTGTGGTGTTCGACGAGGACGGCCCGGGCGGGGAACTTCCAGCGTTGTTTGCATCCGGCGAACTGTACTACTCTCCTATGGGCCCACAGAACGGGATTCTTCGGTACCGCGATGGCGTCTGGTCGTCGATGGGCTTCGACCAGGCACAGCGCGGCGATGAGATGATTGTGTTCGATCCGGACGGACCGGGGCCCGTCGGCGAGTGGCTGGTGGCGACCGGTGTGGACGCGCCGGACGGCTCGCTCCCCAAGGGGCTCGCGGTCTGGGACGGCACGTCGTGGGTGGATATGCCCTTTGGTCAGACCAACCCGTTCAGAACGGGCGAATCGCTGGCGGTGTACGACGCGGACGGTTCCGGGCCGATGCTGCCCGGACTCGTGGGAGCATCTTCGGTGTCCTCTGACGCCGTGATGTGGCGAGCAGGAGGCGCCGTGGAGATCGGGTTCAGGGGCCACGATCTCTTCGGCTTCGACGTGTTTCCGGGCTTCGAGGGTGCTCCGGAACAGGGTGTTCTGCTTCTGCGTCGGCCCGAGCCCTGGACCTGGGACGGGTCGGGATTCGATCGGCTGTCACGTGGTGTGCCTGACGTTCGGGCGGTGCTTGCGCTGCCGCCGTCGATCTCTCCCGATGGTGGCCGCGGACTGCTTTTGCTGCAAAACGGATACCCCGCACCGGGGAGCATTCCACGCGGGAACGAACCCCTGTGGTGGAACGGCGAGTTGTCACCGGCGTTTCCGGGTGTGACCGGCGTCAAGGACGCGGTCCTGTGGGACGTGCCCGGCGACGGGGCAGACGAGCCCACCGTGGTGGTGTCCGGCGACCTGAAACTTGAGGACAGCGGCCCGAACGGCGAAGGGGCCGCGTATTGGAGCGGGACGACCTGGGTCGAGCTTGGCAACGCTCGTGGGGGTTCGCCCTCGGATCTCCTTATCACAGATCCCGACGGCGTCGGCGCGATTCCCGAGACACTCATCCGGGCGAGTGTCTCTGACATCACAGCCTTTGTCGGCGGCACCTGGGAAGCAATCGGCAGCGGCGTCCACTCTGACGCAGGGTACTTGCAACTGGCCCACTTCGATTCCTCGGGGGGGGATCCGGACGCCGGAACGCTGTATGTGTGTGGGTATATGTGGAGCGATGACACCAGCGACCGGTACGTGATTGCGGTGCTGGAAGACGGCGTGTGGCGACGCGTCGGTGAGGGTCTGCTCGCGCCCGGTGGGCAGGGAACTGCGCACTCGATGGTGGTCTTCGATGCCGATGGGTCCGGGCCGGAGTCGCCGCGGCTGTTTGTTTCCTACACCGATCACGACCAGAACCTCGACGTGGTGAGTGCCTGGGACGGGCAGGACTGGGCGCACACACCATGGAACCCGGACGGTGAGGTGTCCTTGCTGCAGACGATCGACGGGGCACCGTTCGGTGTGCAGGGCGAGGTGCTCTACGCCGCGGGAGCGTTCACGGAAATCGGCGGCGTGTCGGCCCGCGGGATGGCGTGGTTTGACGGGGTGTCGTGGCATCCGGTGCTCGGCACGCAGGACGATGCGCCACGGGTCATCGTCTTCGACGACGATGAAGAGGGCCCGCTGCCCCCGGCGCTGTATCTCTACGGCCGGTTCAGCGAGCTCGGTGGCGTTAGCGCCGGTGGATTCGAACGCTACGGGTGCGACGATCTCGGCTGCTACGCCGACTACAACGGCGACAGCATCGTCGACACCCGCGACTTCATCGGGTTCCTCAACGACTTTGTCGCGCGGGTATCTCGGTCGGACTGCGACAGCAACGACATCATCGACACGCGCGACTTCCTCTGCTTCCTCAACGCCTGGAACGCCGGGTGCTGAGCGCAGGATGCCCGGCATGAAGGTGAGCACCGCGCGAGGGCGGTGCCTCAGGCCTGCTGCGGCTTCCAGCGGGTATCGAGGTTGTGCGCAACCCCCAGCAGGTCCAGCACCTTGCCCACCGTGAAGTCCACGATGTCCTCCACGCTCCTGGGAAGCAGGTAGAAGCCGGGGTTGGTCGGGCAGACGATGGCGCCGGCGAGGGTCACTGTCCGCATGTTCTCGATGTCGATCAGGTTCAGCGGGCTCTCGCGGTGGCAGACGATCAGCGGGCGGCGTTCCTTGAGCGTCACCATCGCCGCCCGGCAGAGCAGGTTGCTGCCCGCGCCGGTCGCGACCGCGCCGAGGCTGGTGCTCGAGCAGGGGAGGATCGCCATGCCGTCGTGCAGGAAGCTGCCCGACGCGATGACCGCGCCGACGTCCTTGTTGGGATGGACAAACAGCCGGGACTCGAATTCCGCGGCGTCCCACGCGGGGGTGCCCGATTCGGGAGGGCGCACACCGAGCGGGGCCGGGGCATCGCTCAGGCGGTGGGGCAGGAGGCTGGCGAGGTCCAGTTTGCGGACGTCGGCCTCGTCGGCCAGCAGGCGGCGGCCGTACTCGGTGACGACCAGGTGCACCTCGTGCCCGCCGCCCAGCAGCAGTTCGAGCAGGCGGAGGGCGTAGGCCGCGCCCGATGCGCCGGTGATGCCCACCACGAAGCGTCGTCGTCGGGCAGGGGCGTCGTGGTGTGGTGTGGCTTGTGTCATGACGCGGCGGGGTTCGGGCGGGCGTGTTTGGGGGCTCGCCGGTGCGTTTGCCGGGCGGTGCGGGAGATCGACATGGGCTTCGGCACTATGCTCAGGAGACTTCGGTCGATGGGAGGTGTTGGATGCTCGGCGATTTCTCCAGGCAGGCTCGGGTATTGTTGGCGACCGCCGCGACGGGTGCGGCCCTGGTCGCGGTCGGTGGGGCGATCGTGCCCCTGACCGGCTGCACGAGCGTGGTCTACGACAGCAACCCCGAGGGTGTGCCCCTCCCGGCCGACGAGAAGCCCGACTTTGCCAGCCGCACGGTGCTGAACCTGCTGGTGGAGAGCATCTCGTGGGTGTCCGAGCGGCACCCGCCACCGGCGGGCGGCCCGGACGACGGCTGGTTTGCGATCAACCTCCCCGAGGGCGTGACCAGGGAGCAGTACATCGACGTGGCGATCCGGGTCGGCGACCGGGCAACACCGGTGACTCCCGAGTCGGAGTATCTGCCGACCTACCACGTCGGCTGGGTGTGGATGCGGGGCGACCACGCCAGGGTGGACGTGTTCCGCCCTGTCTATTCGCTGACGCGCAGCGGGGGGCAGCCGGTCTATCAGGCGATCACCCTCCACCTCACGCGGCGGTTCTCGACGTGGCGTGTGGAGCAGACGCAGCCGTGGGACCCGGGCGTGGTCACGGTGCCGCGGATCCATTACATGCCGCTGCCTGAAGAGGAAGACGGGGCCGAGACGCCGACGGAACAGCCGGCCCCGGAGGCCGCCCCGGACGAGGTCGAAGCGGACACCGACGACGCGGCCTGAGACGGTCGGATGTCGTGAGAGGATTCCCGTGAGGGTTGATGCATGATCGGCCAGGTTCAGGAGCCCACAGCGATGCGATCGGAGCCCACAGCCGCGGCGGACACCGGGCGATCGTTGCTCGGCCTGGCCGAGACCGGCGCGGGGCGGATCCGAGCGCTGCTGACGCGGGCACGGTCGCTCTCCCCCGCAGCGACGGGCCAGACCGCGCCGCTGGATCTCCTGCGTGGCAAGACCATCGCCACCGCGTTCTTCGAACCCTCGACCCGGACCCGGACCAGCTTCGCCATCGCGGCTCAGCGGCTGGGGGCGGGGCTGGCCGACCTGTCGGCGACGAGCTCGAGCGTCTCCAAGGGCGAGTCGGTCCGCGACACCGCGCTCACGCTCGAGGCGATGGGCGTGCACGCCATCGTCGTGCGCGGGCGGCAGTCGGGCATCGCCAAGGTCGTGGACGACGTGGTCTCGTGCAGCGTGGTCAACGCCGGCGACGGGCGGCACGAGCACCCGACGCAGGGGCTGCTCGATCTGGCCTCGATCGCCGAGGCGCTCGGGCGCGACGAGACGTTCGATCTCTCCGGTCTGCGTGTGGCGATCGTGGGCGATGTGGTCAGCTCGAGGGTCGCGCGTTCGGCGGTGGCGGGGCTCACCAAGCTGGGCGCGAGCGTCGTGCTGGTCGGTCCGCCGCATCTTGCGCCGAAGGGGTTGGCGTGTCTGCGTCCGGCTGACGCAGCCGCCGGCGCCACACTCTCTGTCGAGCACCACCTCGACACGGTGCTGCCCGAGATGGACGCGGTGATGATGCTGCGGATCCAGTTCGAGCGCCACACCGACGGCGGCGACGCAGCGCCCGGCAGCGCGTGCGCCGGGCCGATCGCGTCGGTGCGGGCCTACCGCGAGCAGTGCGGGCTGACGGTCGAGCGGGCGGCGCGGATGAAGCCCGGCGCGGTGGTGATGCACCCCGGCCCGATGAACCGCGGTGTCGAGATCGACGGCGAGGTGGCTGACGGCGGGATGGCCTCGGGCGGGGCCGGGCCGCGATCGCTCATCACGCGGCAGGTCTCGTGGGGCGTGGCGGTGCGGGCGGCGGTGCTGGCCGAGTGCTGCGGGCGATAGCGGCTCGGTGGTCCAATCGCCGTCACGACGGGTCATTGGATCCTCTGGGGGACGGGGCAGACTGCAAGCGAGAGGGGTTTCTTTCCGGAGTGGCGTGACCGCTGCGCAGCGATCTCGCTTGCACATGGTGAAGGACCCCGCCGCGCACGAAAGCGCATCGGGCGCTCCAGCCGAGCGGGGCCAAACCCTGCGCCGGGCACCCCGTGTCCGGGGCCCACGCATAGGGAGCCAGTCATGTCCAGATATCTCCTCACACCTCTTTTGGTTTGCGTGCTCGCTTCGCTGCCCTCCTCACCGGCCTCGGCACAGCAGAAGACCTACTGGAGGGACACCGACCCGGCGGGCAGAAGCCCCCGGGCCGATCCCGCCGGCTGGACCGACTTGGCGGGGGGCAACACCGGACAGGTGTCGATCGCCGCGGGCAAGAGCATCTACTTCGGCGTGATGAACAACGAGGTCGAGGCCAAGAAAGTCCTCTCGCTCAACCTGAATTGGCTCAGCGGAAACACATCGAAGTTCTCGAAGCCCACCGCCACGGGGTACCGCAACGGTCAGCCGGTGTCCGGGTACGTCAGCTCCGGATGGAACAAGAACAAGATCAAGGCGTCGTGGGATCCGTGTCCGGCCTGGGAGTACATCACTCTCACCAACTTCAGCAACTCTGCGCAGTCCGTTCGGATCCACGCGCAGGTCAGCCCGACCAAGTGCCAGGACGTTTCCACGAGCGACTCGGGTGCTGCGGGCGACGCCCACGACACGCTCGAAATCTCTGATGCCGCGTGCGGCGTGATCGGCGAGATGATCGGCCCGCTCCGCGTCACCGAGCTGGAGATCTATCCGGAGCACCAGCAGGTCAATCAGGTGGTGCTGCCCTCTTTCTCGGCCGAGCCGCACACTGGTGATTGGACCGTCGAGTTCAGCTTCGTCGATCCTCACGGCACGCCGCGTCCGGAGGGTGGCACCAGGGTCTGGACCGACGGCGCTGGGCTCGGGGTCGAGGACCTTCATGCGCTTTCGATGACGATGCTCGACAGCGTTGACACCCGCTACACGCTGTTTGCGTGGGACGACCAGCTCGGTGAGTGGCACGACTACGTCATCGACCTGCGCGTGCTGCCGTGGTACGAAGACTTCGAGATCTACGCCGCCGACGAGCTTCTCCACGGTGCAAGTGACTGGAGGGGTTGGGACGCCGACCCGGCCTTCGACGCGCCGGTGACCGATACGAACGCCAGGAGCTCACCCTTCTCGCTCGAGATCGGCGGCGATGCCGATCTCGTCCGTGTGTTTGAGGGTGCCGTCTCGGGCGCGTGGAGCTTCGAGGCGTGGCAGTACCTCCCGTCTGATTTCCAGAGCGGTGGGGGAGGACAGTTCTCCGGGAGCTACTTCATCCTGCTCAACACCTACGCGGACGGAGCCCCCCACGAAGACGATCACTGGTCGGTGCAGATGCAGTTCGACTCGACAGACGGTATGTGCAAGGTGTTCCACGGCGACGGGACCGACACCATCGCGGTCCGCTACGAGACCGACCGCTGGACCAAGATCCAGATCGAGGTTGATCTGGACGACGACTGGACACGGGTCTACTACGACGACGAACTCGTGACCGAGTATGCCTGGACCGGTGGGGTCCTGGGCGACGGCGCGGGAGCGCTCGATATCGCTGCGGTGGACCTCTTCGGTCAGGGCTCGTCCCCTGTCTTCTACGACGACCTCAAGCTCGTGCCGATCAAGGTGCCTTGCCTGGCCGACTTCAACCGCGATGGTGCGGTCAATACGCTGGACGTGCTGGCGTTCCTGAACGCGTGGGCCGCGGGCGAGAGCTCGGCGGACGTCAACGGCGACGGGAGTGTGAACACGCTCGATGTGCTGGCGTTCCTGAACCTGTGGGTTGCCGGCTGCTGAGCAGTCAGGGTCGGCGGGTCTCTGGTTCCGCCGTCCCCGCCTGTCTTCAAACAGCGAGACGTGTGGTCGGTGCGGGCAATGGCCCGCCCGGCCCGTCGTCGTGGCGGATTAGGAATCGAAGGCTCGATCCTGTAGGCTGAATCGGAGCCCGGCCGCGGCGTGCGTGCGGGCTGATTGGTTGCGCGAGCGGAGGTGCGGTGATGCGTCGAGGTGCACAGGCGATAGGTTTCGCGGCTGCGGTGTTGGTTTCCCAGGCGGGGGCGCAGCCTGTCGGGCACGAGACGAGCGGGCCGTACGAGGGCTTCCGGGTCGTCGCGGTCGAGCTGGACTCGGTCTCGGATGTGCGCGCGATGCAGGCGATCGGTGCCGACCAGTGGTCGCACCGCGTCCGAGAGGGTGAGCCGACCGACTTTATGGTCTCGCCGGGGCAACTGGCCGAGCTTGACCGGCTCGGGCTGCCGTACGCGATCACCATCGAGGACGTGCAGGGGATGATCGACGAGGAGCGCACCCGGCTGCGGCTGGGCGGCGGGACCCGCGGCTGGTTCGACGACTTCAAGGACCTCGACGCGATCAACGCGCAGCTTGACGCTTTCGCAGCCTCGCGTCCGGATATCGCCGAGACGTTCGACGTCGGGCTGACGCTTGAGGGCCGCACGATGCGCGGGCTGCGGATCGCCAACGACTCGTTCGGCGACGGCACCTGCAAGCCGACAATCCTGATCAACGCGTGCCAGCACGCGCGGGAGTGGATCGCGCCGATGGTGGGGATGTACGCGGCCGACCGGCTGCTCGCCGAGCACGGTGTCGATCAGACGATTACCGATCTGGTCAACCGCTCGGAGATCCTGCTCGTCCCCGTCGCCAACCCGGACGGCTACAGCTACACCTGGACCAACCAGCGGCTCTGGCGCAAGAACCGGCGCAACAACGGCAACGGCACGATCGGTGTCGATCTCAACCGCAACTGGGGCGTGGGCTGGGGGCTGAACAACGGGTCGTCGGGCAGCGGGTCGTCGGAGATCTACCGCGGCACGGCGCCCTTCTCCGAGCCCGAGACGCAGATCATCAAGGCACTGGCCGAGGCCCAGCCCAGGCTCGCGGCTCAGGTCGATCTGCACTCCTACGGGCAGCTCATCCTCGCGCCGTGGGGCTACACCGGCGATCTGCCCCCCGATCACGCGACGTTCCAGCAGCTGGGCGGCGAGATGCAGCAGATCATCCGCTCGGTCAACGGGCGCACCTACACACACGGCCCCTGCTACACGGCCCTCTACCCGATCTCCGGCGGCGAGGGTGACTGGTTCTGGGGCGACAGGCAGGCGCACAACTTCCTGATCGAGCTCCGCGGCAACAACTTCGTGCTGCCGCCGCAGGAGATCATCCCCAACGCCGAAGAGGTGTACCCCGCGCTCGTGCACTTCATGTCGTGGGCGCGGCTCGAGCGCAAGCCTCGGGCCGACTTCAACGACGACGCGGCGATGAACACGCTGGACGTGCTGGCGTTCCTGAACGCCTGGGGCGCCGGCGACGGCTCGGCGGATTTCAACGACGACGGGTCGGTCAACACGCTCGACGTGCTCGCGTTCCTCAACGAGTGGTCGGCCGGGTGCTAGCAGGTCCGTTGCTGCGTCTTGGCGCGTGCCCGGGGTCTTGCGCGATCTGAACACTCGGCGGGCTCTCTGCGATCGGTGTCGGGGCTAGGTTCTCCTTCTGTTTCAGGAGGAGCACCGTATGGCACGGCGAGACTGGTTGGCGGCGTTGGTGTTGGCGATGACGGCGGGCTCGGCGCTTGCGCAGCGGTTCACGGTGGTCGTGCTGCCCGACACGCAGTTCTACTCCCAGCGCGCCGAGTGGACCTACCACTTCGAGGCGCAGACGCGGTGGACCGTTGAGCACATCGACGAGTGGGACATCGCGTTCCTGTCGCACGTGGGCGACATCGTGCAGAACGGGTCGCAGACCGCCGAGTGGCAGCGGGCCGACGCGGCGATGGACCGGCTCGATGGGGCGCTGCCCTACGCGGCGGTGATCGGCAACCACGACTGGGCATCGACCGGCAACAAGGACGCCTCGACGGCCAACTACCTGGCCAACTTCGGGCCGCACCGGTACGCGGGGCGGCCGTGGTATGTCGGCAGCGACGCGAGGGGACTCAATCACGCCCAGCTCTTCGAGGGTGGCGGGCGGACGTTCCTGCACCTGACGCTCGAGTGGCGGCCCGACTGGAAGAGCGAGGCGATCGCCTGGGCGCAGTCGGTGATCGACGCCCACCCCGGCGTGCCGACGATCGTCTCCTCGCACGAGCACCTGACGGACGCGCACGGCGGGCACCGCAGCGCGAGCGGGGAGAACGTCTTCAACCGACTTGTCCGTTCCAACGATCAGGTGTTCATGGTGCTCAACGGGCACTACACCACCGGGGCGGAGTTCGGCGAGCACTACGAGGTGCACCTGAACGACTACGGGCGCCCGGTGATCGAGATGCTCGCCGACTTCCAGCGTCGGCCCGAGGGCGGCGACGGCTGGTTGCGGCTGCTGGAGTTCCTGCCCGAGGACAACCGGCTCGAGGTGCACACCTTCAGCCCGAGCCGCGAGGACCGCGGCCTGGACGCGTGGGAGACCGACGCCGACAGCCGGTTCGGGTTCGATATCGATTTCGACGAGCGGTTCAGTCCGCCGGTCGACCCTGTTGCGTTCCGGGAGGTCACGATCCGTCACGGGCAGGACGGGTTCGCCCGCGCTGTCGACACGACGCTTCGGGAGTCGGACCCGTACCGCCAGTTCTACCGCGACGAGCGGCTGTGGATCGACGGCGACGACCCGGAGCAGACGGGGCTCGATGCGCAGGCGCTGGTGCGGTTTGAGGAGCTGGTCGGGCCGGGGGGCCTCCCGGCCGGGTCGGATGTGCTCGGCGCGGTGCTCGAGTTCGAGGTGGACAACGGCGGGAGCGGGTTCGGGCTCTACCGCACCCGTGCTGACTGGAGCAACGTCTCCACGTGGTCGAGCCTCGGCGACGGTGTGCAGGCCGACGGGCTCGAGGCGTGGACCAGGGAGGAGGCGACGCTCTCGAGCATCAACGAGGGCACGCTCTCGATCGACGTGACCGCGTCGGTGCGGTCGCAGCTGGCGGGCGGCCCCGAGACCGGGTGGGCGCTGCTGCCGCTGGGCGACAACGGCGTGGGGCTGGCCTCGGGCGAGGCGGCGGACACGATGCTCCGGCCGCGGCTGATCGTGCGGTACACCGAGGCGCCGGTGAAGACGGTGACCTTCCGCGAGGGTGTCAACGGGTATGCCGGCACGCGGGACACCGACGTGCGCGCGATCAACGCCGATTCGTCGTTTGGCGACGCGCCCTCGGCGCTGGTCGATGCCCAGCACAGCTTCTTTAGGACCAACGCGCTGCTGCGGTTCGACGGGGTCATCGGTGCGGGGGGTGTGCCCGCGGGCCCCGACACCAGGATCACGTCCGCCCTGCTCCGCCTGACCGTGACCGATCCGGGGAGCGGGCTGACGCTGCACCGGATGCGTCGAGCGTGGGATGAGGACGACACGTGGAACTCGCTCGTGGGCGGCGTCCGTGCCGACGGCGAGGAGGCCGATGCCTACCCGATCGGCCGCGCGGGCCGGGACGACGCGGCTGCGAACGTCGGGTCGGGTGTGTACACGTTCGATGTGACCGCCGACCTGCTCCGCTGGCTCGGGGGCGAGCCGAACTTCGGCTGGGCGTTGCTGCCGTGGCCCTCCGGCACCGACGGGCTGGAGATCGCCACGAGCGAATCGCCGGTCGCGACCGACCGGCCCGAGCTGATCGTGCGCTACACGGGGACGTGCCGCTCCGACTTCAACACCGACGGGTCGGTCGACACGCAGGACGTGCTGTCGTTCCTCAACTCGTGGAACGGTGACCTGCCGGAGGCGGACTTCAACCACGACGGCGTGGTGAACTCGCAGGACGTGCTGGCGTTCCTCAACGCGTGGGTGTCGGGGTGCTGAGGGGCTCGCGTCCGGGCGTCGTGGTGAGGCGGGCACGGCGCCGACGCGCGGGGCACGCTGCGGCTATGCGCGGGAGCGCAGGTGGGCCACGACGAGCTTGAGCTGTTCGTAGGGCACCTCGCCGCCGAGGCGGTCGAAGATCGGGCGGAGGAAGTCGGTCCCGACCTCTCCCGCGGCCGCGGCGATGCGGTCGTAGTCGGCAGGGGCGACCCACGCCGAGATGTCTTCGGGCTTGCGGGTCTCGATCCATTCGGCGAGGTGGTCGACGACGGTCCGCGCCTTGAGGCCCGCAGCCTCGGCGGCCGCCTCGACGCTCTCGCCCCGATCGAACGCCTCGAACGAGCGACGCTTGGCCGGCGAGAGTGACTTGGGCTTGCCTGCAGCAGGAGCGTTCGACGCGGCACTGCCCGAGCCGACGCGGGCGTCGAGGTCGAGCTCGTGGATCTCGCACCACTGGCGGATGTGCGCGAGGAAGGCGGGGGCGAAGGTCTCGAGCTTGCGCGCGCCGACGCCCCGCACCAGGCCGATCGCCTCGATCGAGCCGGGGCGGACGGCGCTGAGCTCCTGGAGCGTCTGGTCGTTGAACACCACGTAGGGGGGCACGCCGTGAGTGTCGGCGATCTCGCGCCGGAGAGCGCGGAGCGAGTCGAAGAGCTCGTGCTCCCGGGGGGTGAGCTCGATCTCTTCACGGTCGCGGCGCTGGCGTCCGGCGGCCTCGACCGGGCCCCGCGGCATGAAGAGCGCAACGGTGCGCGCGCCGGTGAGCACCTCGCGCGAGGCCTCGTTGAGCACGAGCGTGGGGAACTCGCCCGGCGCGCGCTCGAGGACGCCGAGGTCGAGCAGCTGGTTGACGTAGCTGACCAGGGTGGGGCGGGGCACGTCGCGGAGCAGGCCGTGGGTGGAGAGCTGGTCGTGCCCGCGCTGGATGATCTTCTGCGCGCGCGAGCCGCGGAGGACGTCGACGATGTGGGCTGCGCCGAAGCTCGTGCCCGAGTGCTGCATCGCGCGGGCGACGCAGGAGATGATCTTCTGCGCGACCACGGTGGAGTCTTCGACCGCGTCGACCTCGTTGAGGCAGACGTCGCAGGCGTTGCAGTTGGGGAAGGGGTAGGGCTGGCCGAAGTGCTCGCTGAGCACCTTGTGGCGGCAGGTCATGCCCGCGGCAAACCGCTGCATCTCGTGGAGCAGGTCGAGCTGCGCGCGCACGGTCTCGGGGGAGGGGTCGTTGCCGTCGAAGTCGGGCTTCTCGATGAGGCGGGACCACCGGGCGGCGTCGGCGCCGGAGTAGAGCAGCACGCACTCGGCGTCGAGCCCGTCGCGTCCGGCGCGGCCGGTCTCCTGCTGGTAGGCCTCGACGGACTTTGGCATCGCGGCGTGGAGCACGCACCGGACGTTGGAGCGGTCGATCCCCATGCCGAAGGCGACGGTGGCCGCGACGACGTCGAGGCGCTCGCGGATGAAGTCGTCCTGGACCCGCTTGCGGGTGTCGGGGTCGAGGCCGGCGTGGTAGGCCCCGGCGTTGAAGCCCCGCTCGCGGAGCATCTCGGCGACGGCCTCGGTGTCCTTGCGGCTGATGCAGTAGACGATCGACGCGTCGCCCTTGTGACGCGCGAGCACCTCGGCGATCTGCTCGTCGCGATCGACGCGCGGGACGACGCGGTAGGCGAGGTTGGGCCGGTCGAAGGTGCCGACAAGGACGGCGGGGTCGCGGAGCGCGAGCTGCTCGATGATGTCCCGGCGCACCCGCTCGGTGGCGGTGGCGGTGAAGGCGTGGATGCACGCGTCGGGGAAGCGGCGGCGGAGCACGGCGAGGCGGCGGTATTCGGGGCGGAAGTCGTGCCCCCAGGCGCTGATGCAGTGGGCCTCGTCGATGGCAAAGCGGCGGACACCGGGCGTGCCGCTCGTGTTGGGCAGCTGGGCGAGCCAGTCGGTGAAGCCCTCGGCGAGCAGGCGCTCGGGCGAGACGAAGAGGAGCCGGAGCGAGCCGTCGCGGAGGGCCTCGCGCGCGCGGGCGAGGTCGTCGTCGGAGGCTGCGGAGTGCATCGCGGCGGCGGGGTAGCCGTTGAGCACGAGGCCGTCGACCTGGTCCTTCATGAGGGCGATGAGCGGGCTGATGACGACGGTGAGTTCGCCGGAGACCAGGGGCGGGACCTGATAGCAGAGGCTCTTGCCGCCGCCGGTGGGCAGGACGACGAGCGCGTCGCGGTGTTGGAGGGCGGCGTCGATCGCGTCGTGCTGTTGGGGGCGGAGCGAGTCGAAGCCCCAGACGCGGCGGACCACGTCGAGAACGGCTTGGGTGCTATCGGTCGTTGGTCCGGCGGGCGGGGTCATGGGTGCATCCTAACAAAGTACGGTCGTCGGACAAGCGGGGCGGTGAGAGATTGGGGCGGAAGAGTGGGTCGCGGGGGGCGGTGGCGCGTCGGAGAAACGGCTTTGTCGAGGCCGCGGCGGCCGGTATGGTGGCCGCATGCTGCACTCTCGCACGGTGGTCATTCGTCTTTCGGTGGTTCTATTCATGCTCTGGGCGGCGGTCGGGCTGTGCGCGCAGCCGGAGCGTGCGTCGATGTCGTTCGACGCTGCGGCGCTGTCGCGGATCGGGGTGGGCGAGCGGGTGGAGTTTGGCGGTGTGCCGGTGCCGGGTGTGGGGCGGGTGGCGCTCCGGCTTTCGCGGTTCAGTGTGACCTCGCCGCAGACGCGGTTTGTGATGGGCGACCGCCGGGGCGAGGATGTGGATTTGGGCTTTGATGCCGACTCGGTGGTGCTGCTGCGGGGGAAGGTGGAGGGTGACGAGCTCTCGCACGTGTTCCTGAGCGAGCACGCCGGGGCGATGTTGGGGCGGATCGAGCTGGGCAGCGGTGAGAAGTTTGTGGTGACCAGCCGCGCCGGCGGGGGCCGCGTGATGCCGAGCGGCCAGGCGCTGGTGTTGCCCGATCCGGGCGTGGGCGGTTCGCTGCCCGGGTGCGGGGTGGATACGGGGGGGTATGTGGAGACTGGAGGCGGCTCGGGTGTGTTCCGCGGGCCGGAGCGGCCCGGGCTGTTCCGTGTGGAGGTCGCGGTCGAGACCGACTACGAGCTGTACGAGCAGTTCTTCGATCTCGACGCCGAGGCGGCGTATGTGGTGCAGCTCTACGGGGCGATCAGTGACATCTACCTGCGCGATGTCGGGACCACGATCACCCTGACGTTTGTCAGGCTCTGGGATGATCCGGACGATCTGTTCAACGCGGAGAATCCTCTGGCGGATTTCAGCAGCTATTGGAACAACAACATGCAGCACGTGCACCGCGATGTTGCACAGTTTCTTTCCGGGAGAGTGAACTTCTGGTACGGCGGGATCGCCTCGCTGAATGCTGTATGCCAGTTCAACGGGTACTCGGTCAGCGGGTACACGCTCGGGTACTTCGCCGATCCGGACAGGCCCGACGCCTACAACCGGGACATCATGATCCCCGCGCACGAGCTCGGCCACAACCTGGGAACGGGGCACACCCACGACTACGGCATCGATACGTGTCACAATCCCGACACGCCTGCCCAGCGTGGGACGATCATGTCCTACTGCGGGCAGACACACACCGGTGGCGACGCCAACCACGACATGCGCTTTCACACGATTCCCGCGGGAAGGATCCGCGCTCTGCTTGCACGGCGGGAGTGCGTGGACATGGACTGCAACCTCAACGGCGTGCCCGACGACGACGACATCGCCAACGGCACGAGCCAGGACGCCAACGGCAACGGCGTGCCGGATGAGTGCGAGGACTGCAACGGCAACGGCGTGCTCGACCCCGACGACATCGCGCAGGGCACCAGCAACGACATCAACGAGAACGGCAGGCCCGACGAGTGCGAGCCGGACTGCAACAGCAATCTGCTGCCGGACGACTACGACATCGCGACGTTCATCAGCACCGACGAGTACGGTGACGGCGTGCCGGATGAGTGCGAGACCGATTGCAACGGCAACGGTGTGAGCGACTACACCGAGATCTGCCTCGACATGAGCATGGACCTCGATCGCGACGCGCTGCTCGACAGCTGTGAGGACTGCGACGGCGACGGCGAGATCGACTTGGTGGCCCTGGACGGGGCCCACGATGTGTGGGTGGCGGACAAGGAGTGGGCGGTGCTGCGGCGGTTCCTGAGCGTGACAGGCACGGTGGTGCGGGACTCAGACGACGCGGCGCTCGACGAGCCGGCGGACGTGCTCGCGCTGCCGGACGGTCGCGTGCTGGTGACGAGCGCGGCGGACGATCGGGTCGCGGCGTTCGGCCGGGACGGGGCGTATCTGGGGGACCTGGTGAGCGCCGGGAGCGGCGGGCTGTTGTCGCCGGGTGCGGTGGTGGTGAGCACGTGGGGTTCGCTGCTGGTCGCCAGCGGCGGGACGGACAGCGTGAAGGCGTACGACCCGAACAGCGGGGCGTATCTGGGCGATCTTGTGGCCTCGGGCACGGGGGGTCTGGTGGCGCCGTTCGGGCTGGCGATCTCGCCGGCGGGGTCGCTGTTGGTGACGAGCGACGACGGGCGGGTGCTGGAGTTTGACGCGGGGTCGGGCGCGTTGATCCGCGAACTGGTCTCGCCGGACGACAACGGGGGCCTTGCCGATCCGCGGGGGATCCTGGCGTTGCCGGACGGGCGCGTGCTGGTGGCCAGCCGCGAGACGGATCAGGTGCTGGAGTTTGACGGCGCGAGCGGGGCGTTCGTGCGGCAGTTCAACCGGGGCGGGACGGCCGACCGGATGACGCTGGACCAGCCGTGGTGCGTGCGCCTGGGCCCGGACGGCGACATCTACGTGAGCCGCGCGCACGATCATGACCATCGGCCGGGCGGCGGGAAGGTCTTGGCGGGGTCGGGTGTGGCGGCGCTGCACCTGACGAACGCGCGGATCTTCCGGTTCGATGTCGATTCGGGCAAGCTGGTGCGGGCGTACGTTCAGGCGATCGATTCGGGGATCGAGCATCCGACCGGGTTCGATTTCCTGCGGAGTGAGGGGACCGACTGCAACCAGAACCTGGTGCCGGACGTCTGTGATATCGCGTCTGGCGCGAGCGAGGATGACAACGGCGACGGCGTGCCGGATGAGTGCCAGACGGTGTGTGTGGCCGACCACGACGGGAACGGCGTGGTGGACACGCGCGACGTTTTGTTGCTGCTCAATGATTATGCTGCGAAGCGGCCGGCGGCGGACGTGAACGGCGACTTCGTGGTGGACACGCGTGACGTGCTGGCGTTTCTGAACATCTGGGTGTCCGGGTGCTGAGCCGGTGCGGCGGTGGGGGAGAGCGCCGCGTGTTGTGTGCGACAGGTTGTGCCCCGGCGTGATGCGCGGGCGGGCAACCCGACCTTCAAGGTATCTGTGCGCGTTCTGAACCTGTGTACACAAGGGTTCGGGGTACCGTTCGCCCGATCGGGAAAGTCCTCCCGGTCGCGGGCTTTCGGTCCTGATCTCTTGGGAGGTTCAACGTATGCGCACATCTGGCGATCGTCTGGGGTTCACACTCATCGAGCTGCTCGTGGTCATCGCGATCATCGCGCTGCTGATCGGCATTCTTCTTCCCGCGCTGGGCAAGGCCCGTGCGGCGGCGCACACGTCGGTCGCGATGAACAACTCGCGCAGCGTTGCGCAGGGCGTCGGCATCTACGTCACGGACACGGACTTCATCCCGCCGTCGTACGTGTACGCCTCGCGTCAGGACGAGTCGTCCTGGCGGCTCGAGGACCAGTTGCTGGACAACCCCAACCCGGACATGGGCTATCTGCACTGGTCGTGGGCGCTGTTCGGCGGGGACGCGGGGGGCGGGAACGTTCCCGAGTCGGCGTTCGAGTGCCCGGCGGTCTCGGGCGGGGGGGCGCCGCGGACCAACCCCGGCGGCGACACCGACGACTGGGAGGACGGGCAGATCAACGACCTGGGGTCTTCGGGCCCGGCGGCCCTGCCTCGTGACAAGCAGGCGGCGCGCGTGGCGATGACCGGCAACGCGGCGATCTTCCCGCGGAACAAGTTCAGCACCGCGACGCGTCGGCACGACCGGCTGGTCAACACCTCGGGGATCGACGCGTCGATCCGCGGGGCCGGCGGGGTGATCCTGGCGACCGAGTTCCACGACAACAACGACGGCTGGACGAGCCTCGCGACCGACGGCGCCAACCGCGTGATCAAGAGCCACCGGCCGGTGAACCCGTTCCTGGGCCGGTCGGCGGGCATCGACGTGTACAACGAGCCGACCACCGGCAGCGCGCAGCGCTTCGTGTACCCCTCGGTGGACGACCTGCTTGAGGACGATGAGCAGCGGTCGGCCAAGGGGCTGATCGAGCACCCCAACACGGTGCTGAACGCGGTGGGGCGGCACCACGGCGGGAAGACGGTGTTCGCCTTTGTGGACGGGCACGTTGAGCTGCTCGACATCCGCGACACGATCAAGGACCGCCTCTGGGGCGATCGCTACTACGCGATCACGGGCCCCAACCGGGTGGACCTCGACTTCAACGACTAACGGAGGGCGAGCGGAGATCGCCTGGTGCACGCGAGAGCGTGCGTCGGGCCTTGCACGATCTGATGACGCGGCCGCCGGGAGGCTGCGGAGCGCGCGAGCGAGTGCTGGCGGCAGTGGGTAGAGCGGCCCCGTCTCGGGGTCGAGGGTATCGGTGTGTCCTTACCTTTCAGGAGAAGATTGATCATGACACAGTCGAAGCTGAAGTTCCTTGTGGCGTGTGGCCTGGCCGGTGCTGCGGCGTCGGTGGCGACGGCGCAGCCGTATCTCATCAACGGGACGGGCGCGACCCTGTTCCAGAACTTTCTGCGTTCGCCGGCGGCGACGAACGACTTCATCGACGCGGACGGCGACTGCCTGCTGGCGTACGACGGCGATCAGCTCGCGCCGTTTGACAGCGGCTTCCCGTGGCGCGACGACCAGCACTGGCAGGTGACCTACCGCGTGGTCGGGTCGGTGAACGGCTTCGCCGAGCTGCGCGACTGGGGCTTTACGTACCTCTCCGGCGTGGACAACGACGGGAACGTGGACCAGGGCACCTTCCGCTCGGACTTCTCTGACGAGTCGCTCTGGAACCGGGCGCCGTTTGTGAACGCCGGCGTGCCCAACGGCAACGGCTACAACGCCAACAACCCCGGCGGGAGCCCGGTGCGGTCGCTCAAGGACGGCAGCTACCTGGTGACCACCGACACCTCCGACGCGGCCGGCATCCAGACCGACTTTGCGGTCATCGACGTGCCGATCTCGTGGGCGGTCCGGCAGGAGGTCCCCAACGAGGAGCGCTTCAACCGTGTGCCCACGGCGTCGGGCTACGGCAGCAACCCTCGCCCGATCCTCAACGCCGACGGCACCGAGGTTGTCACCGAGGACAGCCGGCTGCCCTCGCTGGTGGGCGTGAACGGCCCGATCAACACCAACTACGCGAGCCCGGACGAGTTCACGGCGTTCGACACGCTGATCGCGAACGTGCCGGTGTCGGCGCCGGTCAACTACGGCGTGGGCATGCAGCAGATCAAGATGTCGGACCTGCGTCACCTCAACGCGACGGGGCGGCGCATCACGGGCGAGAACCTGATGGTGGTCACCCGCGACGTCGGTTCGGGCACGCGGAACGCGTTTATGAACGGGATCGGTCTCGACCCGTCGTGGGGTGTGGGTGAGAACATCGGCGCGCGCACGGTCAGCAGCGCCAACGACCGTCTCGGTCCGGACTTCCAGCCCTCGAACAAGGGCGGCTCGAGCCGCGTGGACGCGACGGTGATCAACCACCGTCTGGCGGTGGGGCACACCGGCGCCGAGCGCGGCGTGAACAACGGCTGGCTGGGCGTTCGGGCGGACATGCTGGCGATCCAGGCCGACATCAAGGGCGGCAGTGTCTACGCCCGTCCCAACCTCGAGGCGGTGCTCAACGGCGGCGTGGACGGGTACAACATCACCGGCCCGGGCGTGATCGCGACCATCGGCGATCCGCGGAGCGCGGCGCCGGAGCTGGGCGGGTACGGCGCGCTGGAGCCGTTCCGTGACTACGGGCTCGACGGCAACGAGGGCACCAACGACAGCGGCGAGGGCAACTGCCAGTACGACGCGGGCGAGCCGTTCATCGACATCAACGGCAACGGTGTGCGTGACGCCATCGAGCCCCGCCCCGACACGCTCAACCCGGCGATGCGCAACGCGCAGGGCGCGGCGTGGGTCAACAACGTGACCCGCGCGGTGCAGGGCTTCTCGGAGGCCCCGGGTGCTGATGAGAACCTGTTCACGCCGGGTGAGTTCCTGGCGCTGAACTACGTGCTGGTCGCCGCGGCCGAGTACATCCCGCAGAACCCGCCGCCGCAGGAGGCCGAGTTCATCCCGCTGGTTGTTAACCCCGAGTTCAACGGCGCGCTGAACGACTTCATCGAGTTTGAGTCGGGCAACACGCTGGACGATCCGAGGTACTACAGCTACACGGACATCCCGGGTGTCGCCCCGACACGCACGACCGGCGTGGCCTATTCGGACGCGGCGGCCCCCAACGGCTCGCCCGACGGGCAGCGGTACGTCGATCAGGCCGGCACCTCCGTCGCCTACGGCTCGACGCTTCACGTCCGCAACAAGATCGCCGGCGACTTCAACAACGACGGTCTCCGCGACCTCAACGACGCCGCGGAGATGATCGGGGCGTGGCGTGACCGCAACGGGGGGCCGGCGTGGCAGGCTGGCACCCCGGCGGTGATCGAGGTCCTCGGCGACTTCGACGGCGACGGCAGCTTCACGGCCCGCGACGTCCGCTACTGGGCCGACGGTCTGGCGATCGACGCCAACACCGGTCTGCTCGATCGCAGGGCCGGCTTCGAGGCGGTCGACACCGCCTTCGGCGGCAACTTCTTCGGCACGACCATCGTCAACGGGCGTGTGTACCAGACCGGCGACAGCCGGGCCGATGTCGCGGGCAACCTGCCGACCCGGGGCTTTGTGCCCAACGGCGCCGACGGCGTGATCGACCACGCCGACCTCGCCTACGTGAAGGCCCAGTTCACCAACAACCCGTTCGTCACCGACGGCGAGGCCAACTGGGACGACACCGCCGAGGCGGTCGGGTTTGACCTCTCCGCCGACATCACCGGCGACCTGAAGGTCAACAACGACGACGTGCTCGCGGTCCAGCGGATCATCTGCGTCGCCGACTTCAGCGGCGACGGCAGCGTGAACACCCAGGACGTGCTCGCGTTCCTGAACGCCTGGAACTCGGGGCTCGACTCTGCCGATGTGAACCTCGACGGCAGCGTGAACACGCAGGACGTGCTCGCGTTCCTGAACCTCTGGAACACCGGCTGCTGATCGAGCCGACGGCTCCGACGTGAACCCGCCACCAACTCCGAAGGCCCCGGGCGAATCCCGGGGCTTTCTTTGCGTACGGTCGGGCGCCGGATCGGCTCTGCGGGGCGGCGGCGCGGGGAGTTCTCGGACGCACCGACGGGCCGGGCGCGGGGATCTGACTCTCAGAAGGAGCGCCGGGCGACGGATTGGTGGATCCGTCGGACTTCCGCCGTATCGGGGTTGGTGGGCGAACCGATCTCTGCTACAACGTTGATAGAAGGGTCGGGGTCCGTTCCGGTGCGGACGGTCTCGCCCTTGCCAGTCGCACGCGGAGCAGAGCACGGCCCGGTGGTGAGCGACCAGACATCGCCTCTCGCCGGTTTTCTGGGGAACAGGACGGCCCCTCTCTCCGCATAGCGAGATACCTGGTCTTCCCGGAGAGCTTCTCCGGGGAGGTCTGGCCGTCGATTCAGAGAGGGAGCCGCGCTGATGTTCTCGACACACCGTTCTGTGTATGTTTGTGCTTTGATCTGTGCTGCGGGGCTGGGACTGGCGCTGCCGGACCGGGCGGTCGCGCAGCGCGTTGCCGACGCCGATATCGCGGCGGTGCAGTCCTGGGATGGGTCGTGGGTCTCTCTCGGTCAGGCCGACGACGCGCTGCTGGCTGGCGAGGCGTGGGTGCGGCCGCTGCACTTTGCGGCCTTCCGGGCCGACATGCAGACCCTGACCCGCGAGCTGAGCCGAGCACCGCTCGAGTTCACGCGTGAGGCGGTCGAGGCCCCGGTGCTGTTTGCTATCCCCATGCCCGACGGCGGGTATCAGGCGTTCGAGGTGGTCGAGAGCCCGATCATGGAGCCCGGGCTGCAGCGGAAGTACCCGGATATCCGGACCTATGTCGGGCAGGGCATCGACGACCCCGCGGCGACGGTGCGGCTCGACGTCACGCCGCAGGGCTTGCACGGGCAGGTGCTCTCGCCGAACGGTCGGGTGATGGTCGACCCGCTCAACCGCGGCGACCGGACGCACTACGCGAGCTACTACGCCGAGGACACGGAGCGCAAGCACGACTGGCAGTGCGAGGGCGCGATCGGTGACCTGCAGCACGACCACGAGCTGGGCGGCGGGTTTACCAGCCGCTCGGGCGAGACGCTCAAGACCTACCGCCTGGCCAACGCGGCGACGGGTGAGTACACCAGCTTCCACGGCGGGACCCGGGCCGCGGGGCAGGCGGCGATCGTCACGGCGATCAACCGCGTGACGGGGATCTACGAGGTCGAGGTCGCGGCGCGTCTGGTGCTCGTTGCCAACAACGACCAGCTGGTCTTTACCAACAGTGGCTCGGACCCCTATTCGAACAACAACGGCGGGGCGATGCTCGGCCAGAACATCAGCACGTGCAACTCGATCATCGGGAGCGCCAACTACGACATCGGTCACGTGTTCTCGACGGGCGGCGGCGGGGTGGCCTACCTCGGCGTGGTCTGCACCAACAACAAGGCCGGCGGCGTGACGGGGCTGCCCAGCCCGCAGGGCGACGCGTTCTACGTGGACTATGTCGCCCACGAGATGGGCCACCAGTTCGGGGCCAATCACTGCTTCAACAGCAGCACCAGCAGCTGCGGCGGCGGCAACCGCTCGGGCACCCACGCCTACGAGCCCGGCTCGGCCAGCACGATCATGGGCTACGCGGGCATCTGCGGCTCGGACAACATCCAGAACCGCTCCGACGCGTACTTCGGCTCGGATTCCTACAACGCGATCCGCAGCTTCATCACCGGCGGCTCGGGCAACAACTGCGATCAGGAGACCAACACCGGCAACAGCGGGCCGACCGTCAGCGCCGGGGCCAACCGCTCGATCCCGATCGGGACGCCGTTCACGCTGACCGCCACCGGCAACGACCCCGACGGCGACACCCTGACCTACTGCTGGGAGGAGCGCGACCGCGGCCCGACCGCGACGCTCAACTCGCCCGACGACGGGCAGATCCCGCTCAACCGCAGCTACACGGGCACCACCAGCCCGTCGCGCACCGTGCCGCGGCTGTCGACGATCCTGGCCAACCAGACCGACAAGAAGGACCGGCTCCCCGAGGTCGGTCGGACCTACGAGTGGCGCGTGACCGCGCGGGACAACCGCGCCGGCGGCGGCGGCGTGCAGTTCGACGAGGTCGTCCTGACCGTGGTCGGCTCCGCCGGGCCGTTCGACGCCACCCAGCCCTCCGGCGGCGAGACCTGGGACGGCCAGGGCACGGTGACCTGGACCGTCGCCAACACGACCGCGGCACCCATCAGCGCCACGCAGGTCAACATCCTGCTTTCGACCGACAACGGGCAGACGTTCCCGATCGTTCTCGCGGCCAACACGCCCAACGACGGCAGCGAGTTCGTCACCGTCCCGGACAACATCACGACCAACCAGGCCCGCATCAAGGTCGAGGCGTCCAACAACATCTTCTTTGATATCAACCCGGGCTCGTTCACTATCGTGGCCTCACCGCCGCTGTTTGTGACGCTGCCCGACGGCCCGGTGGTCTCGATGCCGCAGGGCCAGGCGACCGAATTTGCCGTCGAGATCCAGGACGGTTCGGAATCGGTCGTCCCCGGCTCGGAGAAGCTGTTCTACAGCTACGACGGCGGCGCGTTTGTCAGCTCGCCGCTGGTGGACAACGGCGGCGGGGTGTACACCGCGACACTCCCCGCGGCCTCGTGCGACGATTCGCCCCGGTTCTACATCGAGGCTGCGGGCGATGAGGGCGGTGTGGTCCGTGTGCCGGAGGACGCCCCGACCGGGTTCTTCCAGGCGCAGGTCGGCGAGCTGACCGTGCTGACCAGCGAGGACTTCGAGAGCCCCAGCGGCTGGATCGTCGACGCGGGCGCGTCGGACGGCAACTGGGAGCTGGGCGTGCCCGTGGGCAGCGGCTTCGGCGACCCCAACAGCGACGCCGACGGTTCCGGCAACGCGTACGTCACCGGCAACGCGTCGTTCCAGGACATCGACGGCGGGACGACCATCCTCGTCTCTCCGTTCCTGAACATGGCCGACGGCGGGGCGATCGGGTACAGCTACTGGATGAGCGGCTTCCCCGGCATCGACATCGGTCCGGGCGACGGGCTGTTCGTTGATGTCGCGACCGACCAGTTCGGCGCCGACTTCCAGGAGGTGCGGGCGTACACCGACCCCGAGACCGCCTGGCGGACCGACACGCTGGTGGCCGGGGGCGACTTTGCGATCTCGTCAACGGTGAAGGTGCGGTTCCGCGCGGTGGACACCGGCGGCGACGACACCGTCGAGGCCGGGCTCGACGCGTTCACGATCAGCGAGTTCTCCTGCGAGGACGGTTGCGTCGCGGACTTCAACGGCGACGGCAACGTGAACACGCAGGACGTGCTCTCGTTCCTGAATGCCTGGAACGCCGGCGACGGCTTGGCCGACGTCAACGGTGACGGCAACGTGAACACGCAGGACGTCCTGCTGTTCCTGAATCTCTGGAACGCGGGCTGCTGAGCGGGGGAGAGGCGGATGCACAGATCGGTGAGGATCGCGGCGGTTGCGGGGGTGTTGGTGTCGGCGCAGGGTGCGTTGGCCCAGCCGGCGGTGGACAACCCGTCCGGCGACCTGCCGCGAAACCTCACGGCGGCGGAGCGGGCGTATCTGGCCGAGCACCCGCTGGTGGCCCCGCGTGGGGGTGCGCTTCCGACCGGCCCGTTGTGGTGCCCTCCCGAGTATGCCCCGTGCGAAGCGATCATGATGTCGTGGAACGGCTCGTCGTCGTGGAAGACGGTCCTGGCGCGGATGGCGGCGCAGATCACGACGGTCGGCGATGCCGACGTCATTGTCGTGGTGCCCAACAGCAGCTCGCAGAACAGCGCGACGAGCACGCTGCAGAGCGCGGGCGCGGACCTGAACCGCGTGCGTTTCGAGATCAAGGCGCTCGACACGATCTGGATCCGTGACTACGGGCCCCGCTTTGTGTATGAGGGCGGGGTGCGGGTCATCGTCGATCACACCTACAACCGGCCCCGCCCGCTCGACAACGGCTGGCCGGACTATTACGCGTCCCGGTACGGCTTCGCCAGCTACGACCTCCCGCTGATCCACGGGGGCGGCAACTTCCACCTGAGCGGCGCGGGCGATGCCTACGCCACGCGGCTGATCGCCAACGAGAACCCGGGGCTCTCCGACAGCGAGATCATCGACCACTGGCGGCAGTATCAGGCGCTCGAGACCGAGCTGGTCACGCCGTTCCGACAGTCGATCGACTCCACGCAGCACATCGACATGTGGACCATCCCCGTGGGCGACCGCGAGGTGATCGTGAGCGACTGGCCTCTCGCGCCGGGCTCGCACGAGGACAACGTGTGCGACGGGTACGCCGCGGACATGGCCGCGGCCGGGTACACGGTGCACCGCGTGCCGGCGCTCTCCACGGGCGGCACGCACTACACGTTCACCAACGCGGTGATCTGCAACGACCTGGTCTGTGTGCCGTCGTACACCAACTCGACCGCGAGCCAGTACAACGCGCAGGCGCTGGCCACGTGGCAGGCCGCGTGCCCGGACAAGACGATCGTGCAGATCCCGTCGCAGGCGATCGTGACCGCTGCGGGCGTGCTGCACTGCATCGTGATGCACGTGCCGGTCTCGTCCGGCGGCACGGACCCGTCGATCTACGTCCGCTCGCTCAACGACGGCGGCACGTTCGAGCCCGGGGACACGGTCGAGATCGAGTGGATCTCCGACGACGACGTCGACACGTACTACGTGAAGCTCGAGCTGTCGCTCGACGGCGGGCAGACGTGGCCGGTGGTGATCAACAGCTTCGAGGTTGACGACGGCGCGTTCACGTGGACGGTGCCGGATGTCTACACCACGCGGGGCCGGGTGCGGGCCACGGTGTTCGATCTCGAGGAGGGATCGGGCGCGGACATCAACGACGCGGACTTGACGATCAACGGCGCGGGCGGCTGCGTCGCGGACTTTGACGGGGACGGGACAGTGGACACCCAGGACGTGCTCGCCTTCCTGAACGCCTGGACCGCGGGCGACGGATCGGCGGACATCAACCAGGACGGCAGCGTCAACACGCTCGACGTGATGGCGTTCCTGAACGCGTGGGTGCCCGGTTGCTAGACAGAACACGGCCGCGCGTGCGGTACGACAGGACCACAGACCGGCGCGGGCCGGGCTTGACAACAGACCCAGTCTGAGTTGAACACACCGAGGGAAGGAAACGGATAGATGATGAAGATTCGCAAGCAGCTTTTGACCGCACTGTGCCTCGCGACGATCGCCGGATCGACCAACGCGCTGGCCGGCGGCGAGAAGACGATCCAGGCCGTGCAGGACCTGATGCAGCAGCACCCCGGCGTGCGCATGTGGCACGACGGCGACCGCTCGCGGATCGTCTACGGGCAGAAGATGACCATGGCCGACAGCCCCCGTGTCGCCGCCGAGACGTTCCTCTCCGAGCACGGCGACGTGTTCGGCGTGGGCAGCCTGGACCTGGTCGAGAACTGGTCGGGCGACGTGAGCTACGGCAAGTTCTGGGCGTACCAGTACTCGCAGCAGATCGACGGCCTGCCCGTGGACTCGAGCCCCGGGCGTGTGCTCGTGCGTGACAACATGGACGGCACGTGGTCCGTGGTCTACGCGGCCGGGATGTTCGCCGACCGCCCCGACGGCGGGTTCGCCCCGATGACCCGGACCGGCGCCGAGGCCGTCGCGTTCGTGAAGGGATCGGAGTTCGGCCGGCTCCCCGTCTGGTCGGCGCCGGAGCTGGTGGCCTACCAGGTCGACAGCGGCGACGGCATGGTCGCGGCCCGGGCGTGGAAGTTTGTCGGCGAGAACCCCGACCTGGTCCGGCGTGAGAAGTACACCTTCTTCGTGGACGCCGCGACGGGCACGCTGCTCGAGGCCCGCAACGAGGTGCACAACATCGACGTGTTCGGCCGCGTGGAGGGCTTCGGCAGCCCGGGCACCCTGCCCGACATGGCCAGCAACCCGGCGGTGGCGATGAGCGTCAACGACGTCCGCGTGGCGATCTCCGGCGGCAACAACGCCTACACCGACGCCGACGGCAACTTCACGATCAGCCACGGCGGCAACACCAACGTGACGATCAGCGCCAACTTCGATGTCGGCGAGTGGTGCAACATCAACAACCAGGGCTCCGGCGGCGTGCTCTCCGAGAGCGGCACGGCGACGCCGGGCGTCGAGGCGTTGCTGACCTTCAACCAGACCCCCAGCGAGTACGAGACCGCGCAGGTCAACGCGTTCATCCACACCGGCAAGATCCACAACTTCATCACGGATCGCTCGAGCTGGACGGGCATGAACTTCCGCTGCACGACCAACGTCAACATCAACTCGAGCTGCAACGCCTACTTCGACGGCAACAGCATCAACTTCTACCGCAAGGCCGGCGGGTGCAACAACACCGCCTACACCACGGTGGTGGCCCACGAGTACGGGCACTACATCGTGAACCGGCTCGGGCTCTCGCAGGGCGCGTTCGGTGAGGGCTTCGGCGACGTGTGCGCCGAGATGCTCTACGACACCGGCATCATCGGTGAGTTCTTCACCACCGGCGGCGGCCACATCCGCAACAACGCCACGACCAACCGCACCTACCCGTGCTCGGGCGCGGTGCACTACTGCGGCCAGCTGCTCGGCGGCGTGTGGTGGGACCTCCGCGAGAACATGGGCGATACCTACGGCTCGGAGGCGGGCCTGACCGAGACCCAGCAGCTCTTCGTCGACTGGATGCTCATCACCACCGGCGGCCAGGGCGACAACTCGGCCCACCCCGGCACCGCGATCGAGGTCCTGACCATCGACGACAACGACGGCAACATCAACAACGGCACGCCGAACTACGACGACATCTGCGCCGCCTTCGGCAAGCACAACATCGACTGCCCGCCGGTCGTGCCGCTGATCTTCACCTACCCCGGCGGCCTGCCCACGATGGTCTCGCCCGCCGGCGGCACCGAGTTCGACGTGCTCGTCTTCCCGAACACCGGCTTCGAGGCCGAGCCGGGCACGGGTGTGCTGCACGTGGACACCGGCTCGGGCTTTGTCGAGATCGACATGATCGAGTCGTCCGACAACGTCTACCGGGCGGTCTTCCCGGCGATCGAGTGTCGCTCCGAGGTGCGGTTCTACGTCTCGGCCGAGTCGACCGACGGGGCGACCGGGCGTGACCCGCAGGAGGCCCCGACCGACGCCTACGAGGCGTACGCCGCGGAGTCCCGCCAGGTCGTGCTCGAGGACGACTTCGAGGAGGACAACGGCTTTACCATCATCAACGAGAACGTCAACGCCGGCGGCTGGAAGCGGTCCATCGTGCAGGGCAACCCCAACGAGGACTACGACGGCTCCGGCAAGGCGTACATCACCGGCAACGGCCTGGGCAACCCCGACCTCGACGGCGGCCCGACCCGCCTGCTCTCGCCGACGTTTGATCTGTCGGGCCTCAGCGACCCGTACCTCGGCTACGCCCGCTGGTTCAGCGCTGTCGACGACACCGACCGCCTGACCATCGAGCTCTCCGACGACGGCGGCTCGACCTGGGCGACCGTCGAGGACCTGACCGATCAGGGCGACCAGTGGATCGTCGTGAGCCACCGCGTGGCCGACTACGTCTCGCTGACCGACAACGTGGTGGTGCGGTTCAGCGCGGTCGACGGCGGCAGCGACACCCGCGTCGAGGGCGGCATCGACGCGTTCATCCTCGACGAGGTCGACTGCGGCGGGTGCGTCGCCGACTTCAACGGCGACGGCGATGTCAACACCCAGGACGTCCTCGTCTTCCTGAACGCCTGGAACGCCGGCGACGGCTCGGCCGACATCAA
>JBICHP010000016.1:0-90391 GCA_043100935.1 Phycisphaerales bacterium JB054 | reverse complement strand
CTGCTGCGACTTGTAGACGGCGCGGCGGTCGAGGCAGAGCTTCATGACGTCGCCGATGTACTCGTTGGGGACCATGATCTCGACGTTGCAGATGGGCTCGCGGATCTCGAGGACCTGGCCCATGTCGGGGAGGTCGGCGGGGTTGTGGACTTCGATCTCTTCGGGGGCGCCGCCCTTGCCGCGGATGAGGACCTTGTAGGAGACGGTGGGCGCGGTCTGGACGATCTCGAGGTTGTGCTCTCGTTCGAGGCGCTGCTGGGCGATGTCCATGTGGAGGAGGCCGAGGAAGCCGCAGCGGAAGCCGAAGCCGAGGGCCTCGGAGTGGACGGGCTGGAAGGTGAAGGACGAGTCGTTGAGCTGGAGCTTTTCCATCGCTTCGCGGAGGTCTTCGAAGTCGTTGCCCTTTTTGTCGGTGGTGGCGGGGTAGAAGTCGCAGAAGACCATCTGCTGGGGCGGGGCGTAGCCGGCGAGGGGCTCGGTGGCGGGGTCGATATCGAGGGTGACGGTGTCGCCGACGCGGACGTCGGAGAGGGTCTTGATGGCGGCGACGAAGTAGCCGGTCTCGCCGGGGCCGAGGGTCTGGACCTTGGTCTGCTTGGGGGTGTATTTGCCGAGTTCGGTGATGAGGAAGGTGCGGTCGAGGCCCATCATGCGGATCTTGTCGCCGACCTTGAGGCGGCCGTCGAAGACACGGATGTAGGTGATGACGCCGCGGTAGTCGTCGTAGACGGCGTCGAAGATGAGTGCGCGGGTGTTGTCGGCGAGGCTGGGGCGGGGCGGGGGGAAGGTCTTGCAGATGGCGCTCAGGAGCGCGGGGATGCCCTCGCCGGTTTTGGCCGAGACGGGGATGCAGTCTTCGGCGGGGAGGCCGAGGACCTGCTCGACTTCCATGGCGATCTCGTCGGGGCGGGCGCCGGGGAGGTCGATCTTGTTGAGGACGGGGATGATCTCGAGGTCCTGACTGAAGGCGAGGAGGGCGTTGACGACTGTCTGGGCCTCGACGCCCTGGGAGGCGTCGACGACGAGGATGGCGCCTTCGCAGGCCTTGAGGGCGCGGGAGACCTCGTAGTTGAAGTCCACGTGTCCGGGGGTGTCGATGAAGTTGAGCATGTAGACCTTGCCGTCTTCGTCGGTGTGGGCGACGGTGACGGCGGAGGCCTTGATGGTGATGCCGCGTTCGCGTTCGAGGTCCATCGAATCGAGGAGCTGCTCGCGGGCTTCGCGGTCTGAGACGGCCTTTGTCGCCTGGAGGAGCCGGTCGGCGAGCGTGGACTTGCCGTGGTCGATGTGGGCGATGATGGAGAAGTTGCGGATGTGGGCGCGATCGATGGACATGGGTTGAGCTACCTGGGCAACCGCGGGTGGGTTTCGGCGGAGCGGAACGGGGTGCTCCGGCGGGTCGGATTTGGCGGTTATTCGGGCCGGGGATGATAGCGCGATTTGGTGCGGGGCTCGGGGTTGTCGGGGCTGGGGGCGAGGATGGTCGGGGATGGGCGTGGGGCTGGGCGTGGGGCTTGGCGTGGGGCTTGTGGGGGCACGCGGGGCGGCTGCGATCGGGAAGCGGGCGGGAAGCGGGCTGGTTGCTGGGTTTGTAGCGGGCGGTGAGCCGATAGAGGGGATAGGCAACGAAGACCCTGACAGAGCACGGAGCAGACCCATGGCGAGCGAGGCACCTCGGACGATCGAGACGATTCTGGCGGCGACCGGCCTGACGCAGGAATCGGTCGGCGGGCTGGTGATGGCGTCGGACCTGGCGGCCAAGCTGGGGGCGACGCTGCACGTGGTGCACGTGATCGAGCCGATGAGCGCGGTGGAGCAGAAGGCGATCCCCGGGTTGGCGGAGAAGCATCTGAAGATCGCTGCGGAGGAGTTGAAGGCGTTTTGTGCCTCGCACGGGGTGCCGGAGACGGCGGAGCAGCACGTGCTGAGCGGGCATCCGGGGAACGAGATTTTGCGGCTGCGGGCGTCGCTGAAGGCGGACCTGCTGGTGGTGGGCCGGTATGGCAAGGGCGGTTTGAAGCGGGGGCGGCTGGGGAGCATCGCCAACGCGCTGGTGCGGAAGTGCCAGGTGAGCGTGCTGATCGCGCAGCCGGAGTTTCGTGGGGAGCCGAAGCGGGTGGGCGTGGCGTGCGACCTGCACGAGGAGTGTCAGCTGGAGCTGCGGCGGGCGCTTCGGATCGGCCGGACTGTGGGGGCTGAGGAGGTTGTGGTGCTCGCGGCGTATGAGGTGCCGGCGGGGTATCACACGATCATGTCGTGGGACGAGGCGTGCGCGGGGCTGGAATCGGCGTTGCGTGAGGTTGGGGATAGGGAGATCGCCAAGGCGCAGGCTGCGGAGCCGGGGTCTCCGGTGTGCCGCCTGAGGCTGGAGGAGGGGTCGCCGAGTTCGCGGGTCGCGGCGATGGCGCAGGAGGAGCACCTGGATGTGCTGGTGCTGGGGACGCACACTCGGAGCCGGACGGCGATGGCGTTGCTGGGGCGGGTGAGCGAGAAGATTATTGATGCCGCGGGGTGCACGGTGTGGGCCGAGCGGGACGCGGGGATGTTTCAGGGGTTCTTGGCGGCGTTGAAGGAGTGGGCGGAGTAGAGACGCTGCGGCTCAGGTTCCTGGCCAGAGGACCCAGTCTCCGTCGGGGATGACCTGGGGTCTGGCCTCGCGCTGGGATGGGTAGACGTAGCGCTCGCCGGCGCCCTGGGGCAGGGGCTTGGCGTTGTCGTCGTCGCCGTCGGGGCCGATGGAGTAGAGGGCGGGTTGGCCCTCGTCGCTGAGCGTGTAGCGGAGTGGCTGGCCGTCTACCCAGTCGGCGGGGATGGCGGGGAGTGCGTCGGGGACGAGGGCGTCGAGGGATTCGGGCCAGGCGTCGTGCTGGCTGTGGTATCGCTGGAGGGCGACGGCGACGCGGGCGGCGTCGGTCTGGATGCGGAGCAGCTCGCAGAACTCGGCGACGCGGTGGTAGGACGAGACAAAGAGCATGTAGGGGAGCGTGCGGTTGTTCTCGGCTGCGGCGGCGGACTCGGCGCGGAGCGTCTCGAAGCCGGGCGGGGCGGTCCAAGTCCAGACGGGCTGGCTTGCCTCGGCGGTGACGGTGTCCCAGGCGCGTTGCCAGCCGTCGTAGGACTCTTCGTAGGAGAGGGCCATGGTGCGGAATCGCTGGATCGCGGCCTGCTTGTTTTCTTCGGGGATGTCGGTTGCGGGGTCGAGGTCCGGGGGGATGGTGGATCCGGAGAGGGTCATGAGCTTGCCGGCTCCGGCGACGGAGATCTGCGGGTCGCCGAGGGGGTCGATCTCGTTGTAGATGTTGTCGATGGCGTCGGCGAAGATGCTGCGTTCGTCGGCGACGAGGTCGGTCGTGAACTTCTGGTGGGTGACCGTGTCGAGGAGGGCGTCGAGGCGGTCGAGCTGCGCGGGGGTGAGCGAGTCGCCGGCGAGGTCGGTGAGCTGGATGACGCCCTCGACGATGACGCCGCCCTGCAGCGCGATCGCGCCGATGCAGGTGGCGACGACGCGGGTCTCTTCGAGGTGGCGGGCCATGAGCGGGGCGTATTCGAGGATCTCGATGGCGCGGTCGATGTTGCCGGCTTCGGCGGCGCGGAGGGCTTCGAGGCGGAGGCAGGTGCCAGCGGTGCGGATGGTGTTGACGTAGGGCAGCGCGATATCGGTGAGCCGGGGGTTGGGGCTGGGCTCGGGCGGGGTGACATCGGGGCCGCGGAGGGCGCGGACCCACTCGGCGGGGAGGGCGTCGGCCCAGATCCACGCGAGGGTCGGCTTGGTCTGGAGCTCTTCGACGAGGGGGAGGAGTTGGGGCATCTGGTCGAGGAGGGCGGTGGCCTGGTCCCAGTTGTCGTCGCCGGGATTGGCGGTCTGGAGGGGCCGGAGCTCGCGGAGGCGGGGCGCGAGGATGGCCTGAAGCTCGGCGTAGATCGGCCAGGCGCGCTCGGCGTCGGGGATCGCGAGGACCTCGGCGTTGCGGAGCGCGGCGTAGTTGATGGGTTCGGCGGGGAGCGGGCCGGACTCGGGCTGGGTCTCCGTCGGCGTTTCGGACTGGGACGGGGGGGTGGAGTCCTGCGCGGCGGCGATGGCGCAGCCGGCAAGCATGAGCGCGACGGTCAGGGAACTGTGCATGCGGGCAGTGTAGGGGCGGGTGGTGTCCGGCCGTGCGGGTGCTAGCGGGTCGCGATGAGCTCGTACATCGGCGGGAGGTGCATGTACGCGGCGGGGTTGGCCGAGAGCGACTTCCACTCGGCGAGGAAGGCCTCGTGCTGTTGGGGCGTGATGAAGCCGAGCTCGGTGAGGCGCGGGAGGAAGATGCCCCAGAAGGTGTCGGGCCAGTGCCACATGGTGGTGCCGGGTCGTGCGGGGCCGGGATCGAGACGGTTGAGGTGTTCGATTCGGAGGCCGCGGCTGACGGCGAGGGTCGGGAGCGTGCCCATGATGTCGGGGTTGCCGCCGTGGTCTCGCCAGCTCTTGGCGATCGCGGCGATGACGGCCTCGAAGACCTCGGAGCGCGGGGCGACGCACATGGTCTCGTAGCGGAAGTAGTCCTGGACGAGCAGCTTGCCCCCGGGCTTGAGCGCGCGGGCGATGGCGGCGACGACGGCTTCGGGGTAGGGCACGAAGCAGAGGAGCCAGCGGCAGTAGGCGATGTCGAACGTGCCGGGCTCGACCTGCTCGAGTGCGTCGAGTTGGGCGGCGTCGGCGACGGCGAAGGTGGCGTGGTTGAGGTGGCGGACGCGGGCCTGGTCGCTCGCGAAGGCGATGTAGGGCTCGGACTCGTCGACGCCGAGGACGTGGCCGGAGGGGCCGACGATCTGGGCGAGGTCGAGCGAGGCGAAGCCGGGGCCGGCGCCGACGTCGAGGACGCGGTGTCCGGGCCGGATGCCGGCACGGGTCCAGAGCTGGTGGGCGGCGCGGGACCAGAGGCGGTGCTGGAAGCCGAGGCGCTGGAGCTCGGCGGGGTTGGTGCCGAGGACGTATTCGCGGGGCGCGGCCGGTGTATCGCCCTGGGTAGAGGTGCTTGTCATTTGGGTGATCGTATGGCGGGGGCGGGCTTGGGGTTGCTTCGGGGGCGCGGGGCGTCAAGGCTTGAGGCGTGCGACCTGTTGCCGATGATGAAACGTGGGTGGGCCGGGTGTTGTTCCCGGTGCGGTCGTTTCTGCCGTCGGCGATGCCCGCGATGGCGAGGTCGAACTACCGCCGCGAGCTGGTGGCGGCGTTCTTCCTGCCCTTCCTGCTGTCGGTGGTGGACAGCGCGATCATCGGCGTGGTGGTGAAGAACTCCTACGAGGGGGTGGTGGGCGACACGCTGCTGAACTTCGTGGTGGCGGTGATCACGGCGTCGATGGCGTTCAGCAACATCGTGAGCTTTGTGTGGGTGAAGCTGAGCCACGCGAAGGACAAGATCCGGTTCATCAACGGGCTGCAGGTCGGGATGATCCTGATGGTGGCGTTGATCGGCTTCATGCCCCGCTCGGCGGCGGGGATGTGGGGCGTGACCACGTGCGTGCTCTTTGCCCGGTTCTGCTGGGCGGGGTACGTCACGCTGCGCTCGACGGTGTGGCGGCAGAACTATTCGCGGAACGTGCGGGCGCGGGTGACGGGCAAGACCGCGACGGTGCAGGTGCTGTCGATGGCGGCCCTCGGTGTGGGGCTGGGCGCGGCGATGGACCGGGACACGGACTGGTTCAGGTTGCTCTTGCCGATCGGGTGTGTGCTGTCGCTGGTGGGTGTGTGGTCGTGGAGCAGGGTGCGTCTTCGGGGCCGGGCGTCGCTGATGCGCGAGGAGGTCGTCAGCCGCGAGGCGGGCGGGGCGCCGTCGTTCAACCCGATCGGGATGGTGCGGCTGCTGGCGGGCGACCGGATGTTTGCGGGGTACATGGCGTGCATGTTCCTGCTGGGGCTGGGGAATCTGATGCAGACGCCGCTGCTTGTGGTGCTGCTTCGCGAGCAGTTTGACATGGAGTATCTGGGCGGCATCAAGATCACCAGCTCGATCCCGCTGGCGATGATGCCGCTATCAATCCCGATCTGGGCGCGGCTGCTGGACCGGGTGCACGTGATTCAGTTCCGGAAGATCCACAGCTGGTTCTTCGTGGTCGCCTGCGGCGTGACGACGGTGGCGGTCTACACCAACACGCCGTGGCTGCTGATGGTGTCGGCGGTGGTGCAGGGGCTGGCGTTCGGGGGCGGGGCGCTGGCGTGGACGCTTGGGCATCTGGACTTTGCGCCGGCGGCGCGGGCGTCGGAGTACATGGGTGTGCACGTGACGCTGACGGGGGTGCGGGGGCTGATCGCGCCGTTTGTGAGTGTGGGCGCGTACGAGCTGCTGCAGCCGCGGGTGGAGCACGCCAGCGCGATCGCTTATGCGATGTGCTTTGTCCTGTGCGTGAGCGGGGCGCTGGGGTTTGCCGTGCTGGCGAAGCGGAAGCTCGCGAGCGATCGGCGGGAGCGGCCGGTGGAGACGACGCCTCCGTCGCGGATGGGGTAGTGGGTCGGCGGGGGAGGGGTCCCCTCGCTTGCGCGAGGGGCTCTAGGAGCGGGCGTCCCCTCGCTGGCGCGAGGGGCTCTAAGGAGACGGGCCCCCTCGCTTGCGCGAGGGGCTCTATGGGCGGTTCACTCGGGTGGTGTGGCGGCGACGGTGAGGATGTCGGCGGCGAGGCGTTCCCAGCCGGAGCGGAAGTGCAGGTCGAGGGTTGGGATGCAGACCGGGACCGGCCAGTTGATGCGGCGCGGGGCGAGCTTGGTCCAGTCTTTGGCGGTGAGGACGATGGCGTCGGCACCCGCGCCGGACGCGGCCTGCCCGATGCGTGCGATCGTGGCGTCGCTAAACGGGTCGTGATCGCGGAGGATGATCGGCTCGGTGACCGTTGCGCCGGCGCGCGCGCAGTCGGCGAGAAACGCGTCGGGTCGGCCGATCGCGCAGGCGGCGATGACGCGCTTTCCTGAGAGGAACGAGACGGGCTCGGTGCGGTCGTTGTCGGCGGTGTGGACGGCGAGTTCGCTCCACTCGTGCGCTGTGATCGCGCACTCTTCGAGCCCGGCGGCGGAGGCGACCTGTGACGCGAGGGCTTGGGCCCTCGCGGCCTCGACGGACTCGGCGTGGGTGAGGGCTGCGTGGGTGGCGCGGGAGAGGCTGGCGGCGGGCTCGCGGAGGCGGCCAGCGGGGACGACGCGCGCGGTGAACGGGTCGTGGGCCGCGTCGATCAGGACGAGGTTGAGCTGGCGGGCGATGAAGCGGTGCTGGAAGCCGTCGTCGAGGACGACGCAGTCGACGCGCTGGCCGCGTTCGGTCGCGAAGAGCTGGAAGAGGCCTTCGAGGCGGCGGGGTTGGGCGACGATGGGGAGGTCGTCGAATGTGGATTTGTAGAGCTCGGCCTCGTCGGAGAGGCCGGTGCGGTGTGCGCCGTAGCCGCGCATGGCGATGGCGGGGTCGTGCCCGTGTTCGCGGAGGTGGGCGACGATGCGCTGGACCATGGGTGTCTTGCCGGTGCCGCCGAGGGAGAGGTTGCCGACGCTGATGACGGGGCGGTCGAGGGTGACGACGCGGTGTCCGGCGTCGAATCTTCGGTTGCGGTGTGAGGCGGCGGCGGCGTAGGCGCGGGAGAGGAGTGCGCCGAGAGGGCCGCGGAGGATCGGGGGGTCAGGCTCGGCTGGTGCGGTCTGGCGCATCGGGCTGGTCGTTCCCGGTCCCGTCGTCGGTGTTGTCGTCTGTTGATTGGTCATCGGCGGGCGAACGGGCGAGGCGCGGGCCGGTCTGTCCGTGCCCCTTGAGGATAGTGGCGAGTTGGGAGTGGAGATCGATCGCGGCCTTCTTGACGCGACGGCGCTGGAGGCGGGTGAGGCGGAGGTTGTTGAGCACGTCGATGGAGCTGAGCGCGAGGACGACGGTGAGGAGCATGATCGCGGCCCCCCAGGTGAGGGCGAACCGGGCGGGATCGGCTGTGGAGGCGTAGGCGAAGGCGTAGGCGAGCGTCAGCGTGGTGAGGAGCATGACGACGCCGTTGGCGGTGCGGATGCGCCGGCGGCTGAGTGGGACGGAGCGGTCGGCCTGGAGTGCTGCGAGGTGCGCAGCGATCAGCAGCACCGTGAGGATGGCCAGCGGGAGCACGACTATGGGGGGCAGGACGCCTTGGTTGGGCATGAGCGGATTGCGCGGGCCGGAGGATCGGGCGGTCAGCGGGTGCCGGCGGTCTGGGCCGGGGTGATGCCGAGTCGGGCGAGGAGGACGGTGAGCCGCTGCATGGGGAGGCCGACGATGGTGGTCGGGTCGCCGGTGAAGGTGATTGGCCATCCGGCGTCGAGACGTTCGTAGAGGTTGTATGCGCCGGCCTTGCCCTTCCAGAGGCCGGTGTCGAGGTAGGCGTCGATCTCGGCGTCGGGGATGCGTCCGACGGTGACCTCGGCGGTGTCGACGAAGATGTGGCGGTGGCCCTTGCGCGGGTCGAGCACGGCGACACCGGTGTGGACCTGGTGGGAGGCCTCGGCGAGGGTGAGGATGGTCTGGCGGGCGTGGTCGGCGTCGCGGGGCTGGCCGATGAGCTGGCCGTCCTGGACGACGAGGGTGTCAGCACCGAGGATGAGCCAGTGCTCGTCGGGGCTGGTGGCGGGGAGGACGTCGATGCCGGCGGAGGCCTTGAGGAAGGCGAGGGAGGCGACCCACTGCTCGGGCGAGACCTCGCCGGGCATGAGGGCGCCGTCGTCGACGCCGGGGTGTGAGGCCTCGAAGGGGAGCCCGGCCTCTTCGAGGAGGCGTCGGCGTCGGGGGGATGAGCTGGCGAGGAGGAGTTGTGTCATGAGCGCCTCTGTGGCCGCACGGGGAGTGTAACGGCGGGGCTCGGGAGGGGTGCGGGAGAGCGGCCCGCCCCACTGCCGCTAGGCTTGTATGCAATGCGGGCTCACCTTGTGCAACTGGATATGGCCTGGGAGGCGCCGGAAGAGAACTTTCGGCGTGTGGGGCGGCTTCTGGACGGGACCGATATCGGTCCCGGAGATCTGGTGCTGCTGCCTGAGATGTTCGCGACGGGGTTCAGCCTGAACACGGAGGTGACGGCCGATAAGGGCGGGGTGACGCTGCGGTTTTTGCAGGAGCTTGCCGAGGACCTTGGGTGCTGGGTGCAGGGCGGGCGGACGGTGCACGACTGCCATTGCACGAAGGCGGACAACCGGATGAGCGTGCTGTCGCCGGAGGGTGCGCTGGTGTGTGAGTACACGAAGGTGCACCCGTTCAGCTTCGGGCGCGAGCCGGAGCGGTTTGCGGGCGGGGATCGGGTGGAGACGTGGGAGTGGACGGCCGGCGGCGAGCGCGCGGTGGTGTGCCCGGCGGTGTGCTACGACCTGCGGTTCCCGGAGTTGTTCCGGATCGGCGCGGTGCGGGGGGCGGAGGTCTTTGCGCTCGGGGCGTGCTGGCCCGCGGCAAGAGCGTCGCACTGGCGGGCGCTGGCGATCGCGCGGGCGATCGAGAATCAGGGCGTCGTGCTGGCGGTGAACCGGACGGGCAACGACCCGCATCTGGCGTATGCCGGGGGGACGATCGCGGTGGATGCGAAGGGTGAGGTGCTCGGTGAGCTCGGGGAGGAGCCGGGGGTGCTGAGCGTGGGGGTGGATATCGCGGCGGTGCGCGAGTGGCGGGAGGTGTTTCCGGCGCTCAAGGATGTGCGGCTGCGGGAGATCCGGTAGGGAGCTTGGTCAACGCAAACGAGACACCGGCTTCGCTGATGCGAAGCCGGTGTCGTTGATGCATTGGATGTAGATCTGTCGGTTCAGCCGCCGAGCTTGGAGGCGATGCTGTCGAAGGACGAGTTGAGGCTCTTGAGCGACTCGCCGATGCGGGAGCTGATGGCCGACCAGCCCTCGGCGCCGGCGGTGCGGAGCTCGTTGAGGTCGGTCTTGATCTTGGCGAGGTTCTGCTCGGCGGACTCGACCATGGGGGTGGCGGCGGCCTTGATGGGTGCTGCGGCCGACTCGACCTTGGTGCGGAGCTCGCCGAGGCGCTTCTCGGCGGCGGCGAGGCTGGTCTCGGCCTTGGTCACGGCCTCGTCGCGGAGCTTCTCGAACTCGTTGGCGATGCCCTTGCCGGCGTCTTCGGCGGCGTCCTTGACGCCCTCGGCGGCGTCCTTGACGCCTTCGGTTGCGCCCTTGACGGCGTCGCCGGCGCCTTCGCTGGCGCCCTTGATGGCGTCGCCGATGGCGTTCTCGGTGGACTCGGTCTCCTCCTTGGAGCAGCCGGGGATCAGCAGGGCGAGGGCGAACAGCGGAACGAGGATCTTGGTGGTCATGTCGGGTCTCCGGTTTGGTTGGAAGTGCTGGGGTAAGAGAGGGGATACTAGGGAGAGTCTGGGCGAGGTCGCTTTTTGCGGCGGTGATTGGTGGGAATTGTTCGGGAAACCGGGGTGGCGGCGGCCTGGGCCGGGTGGAGCGGCGGGGCCGGGAGGCTCAGCCGCCGCAGACGGCGTCGACCTCTTCGAGGCTGGTGTGGCCTTCGGCGGCGAGCTTCCATCCGGACTGGAGGAGGGTGGTGAAGAGGCCCTGGTCGATGATCTTGCGCATGCCCTGGATGGACTGGTCGGTGAGGATGACGTCGCGGAGGTCGTCGTTGAACTCGAGGAGTTCGAAGAGGGCCTGGCGGCCTCGGTAGCCGGTGCGGAGGCAGGCCTTGCAGCCGACGGGGGCGAAGACCTTGCTCTTGCCGCCGAGGTATTTGCCGATGCGGGTGGCCTGTCCGGGCGTGACGGGGACGTCGCGCTGGCAGCGGTTGCAGAGGGTGCGGACGAGTCGCTGGGCGAGGATGAGGTCGAGGGCGTTGGCGACGAGGTAGGGCTCGACCTTGAGGTCGAGGAGGCGGAAGACCGCGGAGATGGTGTCCTTGGCGTGGACGGTGGAGAAGACGAGGTGGCCGGTCATGGCGGCCTGCATGGCGGTGCGTGCGGTCTCGTCGTCGCGGACCTCGCCGAGGAGGATGACGTCGGGGTCCTGCCTGAGGCAGGAGCGGAGGAGGGAGTGGAAGGTGTTGCCGCGTTGCTCGTTGATGGGGATCTGGGTGCAGCCCTCGAGGTGGTATTCGACGGGGTCCTCGATGGTGATGACATTCTTCTTTTCGCGGTCGACGGCGCGGAGACAGTTGTAGAGGGTGGTGGTCTTGCCCGAGCCGGTGGGGCCGCAGACGAGGAGCATGCCCTGGCTGAGCGTGCAGACGCGGCGGATGCGTTCTTCCATGTAGGGGGCGAGGCCGAGCTCGGTGACGGAGGTCGGGATGTCGCGTGAGTCGAGGACGCGGATGACGAGCTTGGGGCCCTGCATGGTGGGCGTGAAGCTGGCGCGGTACTCGACACGGCGGTCGTCGAAGCGGGCGGAGAAGTGGCCGTCGAGGACGGCGTCGGCGGCGGAGGTCTGGAGCTGGCAGACGTTTTTGACCAGGCCGATGAAGCGGTCGCCGACGGGCTTGGGGATGTCGCCGATCCAGACCATCTGGCCGTCGACGCGCATGCGGATCTGGACGGCCTCGGTGCGGGGCTCGATGTGGAGGTCGGTCGCGCGGGCCTTGGAGGCGATCTGGAGGGCGAGGCGGACGGCGCGCGGGCCGTGGGCGTCGGTGTCGATCGCCGAGGAGGGCTGGCCGTCGGCCGAGAGCAGCCGGATGGGGGGGAACTGGAGGTCGGTGGGCTCGAGGGCCTTGCAGACCTTCTCCATGTCCTCGGCCCAGGGGGGGGTGGAGCCGTCGCCGTTGGAGGAGGCCTGTGCTGCGGCGATGGACTCTTCGATGACGAACTCGGTGTCGCCGACCTGGATGATGTCGCCCGGGGCGATGGGGGAGCGGTCGATGCCGATGCCGTTGAGGCGGGTGCCGTTGCGGGAGCCGAGGTCGCGGACGCGGAACCCGCCGTTGGGGTCGGCCTCGACGACGCAGTGCTTTCGGGAGGCTTTTTCGTCGGCGATGGGGATGGAATTGGCGGGGTGGCGGCCGATGGAGACCGCGTCCTCCCCGAGGGGGAGCGGACGGGCGTCGGCGTCGACCTGTCTGAGACGGAGTTTGGTTGCTGTCATATGGCCCCGTCCATGGTACCTCGCTCGTGTGGCCGGTGCGTAGACTGGCGTCCCATGATTGACCTGCGAGCATTGCGAGAGGATCCGGAGCGGTTTCGCGAGGGCGCACGCCTGAAGCGGATGGCTGTGGATATTGACCGGCTGCTGGAACTTGACGCGTCGAAGCGGGAGCTGGGCGCGAAGGTAGAGAACCTGCGGGCCGAACAGAAGAAGCTGGCCAAAGAGACCGGCCCGCAGATCGGCAAACTGAGCGGCCAGCTCAAGAAGGCCGAGGGCGAGGAGCGGTCGCGGCTGGAGCGCGAGATCGCCGAGCTCAAGGCCCGGCCCGCTGTGCTCAAGGAAGAGATCCAGGCCATCGAGACGGAGATGGCGGCGATCGAGCCGGAGCTCGCGGCGTTGCTGTTGCAGGTGCCGCTGCCGCCGGACGCGGACGTGCCGGTCGGGAAGACCAGCGACGACAACATCGAGATCAGCACGTGGAACCCGTCGTGGTTTGACGCGGCGAAAGACTTTGCGGCCAACAAGGGCTTTGCGCCCTTGAGCCATCTCGACCTGATCGAGCGGCACGGCTGGGCGGACTTCGGCCGCGGCGTGAAGCTGGCGGGATCGCGGAGCTATGTGCTGGTGGGCGACGGTGCGCGGCTGCACAACGCGGTGCTGCGGTACGCGATGGACTTCATCGGCGATCGCGGGTTTGTGCCGGTGACGGTGCCGGTGCTGGTGCGCGAGGAGGCGATGGTGGGGACGGGGTTCTTCCCCGGCGGGCGCGAGCAGGCGTACCACATCGATGAGACGACGCGGCAGTCGCCGGATGAGGAACACCGCTCGGACGCCGGCGCGACGGACACGAGCCGCGACCTTTTCCTGACGGGGACGGGCGAGGTCTCGCTGATGGGGATGCGGATGGGGGAGATCCTTGACGAGGCGGAGCTGCCGCTGAAGCTGTGCACGGTGAGCACGTGCTTCCGGCGCGAGGCGGGAGCGGCGGGCAAGGACACGGCGGGGCTCTACCGGATTCATCAGTTCGACAAGGTCGAGCAGGTGGTGATCTGCAAGGCCGACGAGGCGGAGAGCCGGAAGTGGCACCGCGAGATGATCGGGATCGTTGAGGACTTCTTGAAGAGCCTGGAACTCCCCCACCGCTTGCTGCAGTGCTGCACTGGTGATCTTGGCGCAAAGAACGCGGACATGGTGGACGTGGAGAGCTGGATGCCCAGCCGCGGCTCGTACGGCGAGACGCACTCGGCGAGCCGGTTGTACGACTACCAGTGCCGGCGGCTGAACATGCGGTACCGGGATGGTGGCGAGAGCGGCAAGGGACAGACGGTGTATTGCCACTCGCTCAACAACACGGTGGCGGCGAGCCCGCGGATTCTCATTCCGATTCTGGAGATGTATCAGAACGAGGATGGGAGTGTGACGGTGCCGGAGGTGTTGAGGGCGTATATGGGTGGGAAAGAACGGATCGGGTAGAACGCGGAGGTGTCCCCTCGCTTGCGCGAGGGGCTCTATGGGAACAACGCGCGAGACGTAGAGCCCCTCGCGCGAGCGAGGGGGCAGGTCGCGGTACACTCGGTGGATGCCGAGCGACGGGCCGCCACTCGCATACTTTCTTACATGGACGACGTATGCGACATGGCTCCACGGTGATCGCCGGGGCTCGGTCGATGATGCGCACAACGTGTACGGGCATCCCCACCTTGAGGCGCAACCGAATCGCAGCTCGCGTCTTCGTGAGCAACTCTCGGAATCGCCGTTGCTGCTGAGGGATGACGCCCGGACGGTCGTCGAGGACGCGATCCGGGCGCATGCCGAGGTTCGCGGCTGGCGGATCCTGGCGATCAACGTGCGCACGAACCACGTCCATCTGGTGATCGAGGCCGGGGCGCACAGTCCGGAGCAGGTCATGGCGCAGTGCAAGTCGTGGGCGACAAGGCGACTCCGCGAGCGCGGGTTGCTCGGTGATCGGAAGCGGGTGTGGACGAAGATGGGGAGCACGAGATGGCTTTGGGATGAACGGGCGTTGGAGGCGGCGACGGATTACACTTTGCGGATGCAGTGAGTTGTACGGGAGACGTGCCCCCTCGCTTGCGCGAGGGGCTCAAACGGGAGGCGTGCCCCCCCGCTTGCGCGAGGGGCTCAATCGGGGAGACGTGTCCCCTCGCTTGCGCGAGGGGCTCTACAGTCGGGGCACGCACACGACTCTCACCGACGGAGATTCCCTGGATGAAGTACACACACCTCGGCCGCACCGGCCTCCGCGTCAGTCCGATCTGTCTTGGCACGATGAACTTCGGTTGGAAGACCGAGGAGCCGCAGAGCTTTGCGATCATGGACAAGGCGCTCGACCTTGGCATCAACTTCTTCGACACGGCCGACATGTACGGCTGGGGCGGGGAGCGAGGGGACACCGAGCGGATCATCGGGCGCTGGTGGAAGGGTGACGGCACGAAGCGCGACCGGGTGGTGCTGGCGACGAAGGTGTATCACGCGATGCCGGACAAGCACCCCGAGCCGAACCGGGGGACGATGGGGCTGAGTGCGCGCAAAATCATCCGCCACTGCGAGGACTCCCTGGCGCGCCTCCAGACCGACTACATCGACCTGTTCCAGATGCACCACATCGACCGGACGTGTCCGTGGGACGAGATCTGGGAGGCGATGGAGACGCTGATCCGGCAGGGCAAGATCGTGTACGTCGGCTCCTCCAATCACGCGGCGTGGGACATCGCGACGGCGAATCAGGTCGCGTCGCGCCGGCACCTGGTGGGGCTGGTCAGCGAGCAGTCGCTCTACAACCTCAAGGACCGGATGATCGAGCTCGAGGTCGTGCCGTGCTGCCGGCACTATGGCGTGGGGATCATCCCGTGGAGCCCGCTGGCGGGCGGGCTGCTCGGCGGCGTGCTCGGCAAGATCGATGGGGCGCGGCGGGTGGACGAGAAGATGCGCACGACGGTGGAGAAGATGCGGCCGCGGCTCGAGGCGTGGGAGGGGTTCTGCAAGGACCTCGGCGAGCGGCCTGCGGATGTGGCGTTGGCGTGGCTGTTGCACAACGACGTGGTGACTGCGCCGATCGTCGGGCCGCGGACGATGGAGCAGTTGACCGGGGCGATGCGCGCGCTCGAGATCGAGCTTGGCGAGGACGCTCTGTCGCGGCTGGATGAGATCTGGCCTGGGCCGGGGGGCGAGGCGCCCGTGGCGTATGCTTGGTGACCCATGCGGCAGATCACCCTCATCACCACCGGCGGCACGATCGAGAAGACCTACGACGAGATGACCGGTTCGCTGGACAACCGGCGGTCGATCGTGGGGCGCATGCTGCGCCGGCTGCGGCTGGTGGGGACGGAGATCAACACGGTCGAGCTGATGAGCAAGGACAGCCTGCTCATGGACGACAACGACCGGCAGCGGATCGTGGACACGGTGAAGGCGGTCGGGGGCGCGGGTGATGTCGCGGCGCCGACGACGGGGATTGTGATCCTGCACGGGACCGACACGCTGGAGCAGACCGGCGAGGCGCTGTACGCGGCGATCCCGGAGCCGCGGGTGCCGATCGTGCTGACCGGGGCGATGCGGCCGTACGAGATGGTGCGGACCGATGCGCTGCAGAACCTGACCGAGGCGGTGTTCGCGACGGGGCTGCTCGAGCCGGGGGTGTGGTGCGTGGCGCACGGGCGGGCGCTGCGGTTCCCGGGGGTGGTGAAGAACCGGCAGCTGTCGACGTTCGTCAAGCCGGGGGGGGCCGAGGCGGGCGTGGCGGTGGAGGCCGACCCGGAGTAGGCGCACGAAAAACCCCGAGCGTGTGCTCGGGGCTCGTAGGAATCGGTGTGCGGTGCGTGTCGATCAGCCGTTGATGCCGGTGATCTTGACGCGGGTGTAGCGCTGGCGGTGGCCGGTCTTGCGGCGGTAGCCGGTCTTGGGCTTGAACTTGTGGATGTAGAGCTTGTCGCCCTGGAAGACGGGCTCGACGATCTCGGCGGTGACCGAGGCGCCGGCGACGTAGGGCTGGCCGAGCTTGGCATCGCCGCCGACGGGGCCGACGACGAGGACCTTGTCGAACGTGATGGCTTCGCCGACGGAGGTTTCGCCGCCCTTGTAGAGGTCGATGAGGATGACCTCGTCCTGGGTGACTTTGCGCTGGCCGCCGGACTCTTCGATGATCGCGTACATGGGTCTCGGTCCTTTCTTCTACGCCGGTGTGGGGCGGGTGCCTCGTGGCGGTCCCGGCTTGGGGCCCGTCCGGCGGTAGGGCGGAAAGTCTAGGCGGGTGGATCGGTGGATTCGATGCTCGGCGGATTGGTCCGGGGGCCGGGAGCGGGTTTGGGCGGCTTGGCGGGCCGGTCGGGGCTCTCGGGGCGGGCGGGGCGTTCGGGCTTGGGCATGCCGAGCGGGGCCCGTTTGGGTTCGCCGTCGCGTCTGGGGTAGGTCCGGGGGGTCACGCGGAGCTTCTCGAGCACCACGACGCGGCCGGTGGGCGTGTCGACGGTGCCGGCGTGGGCGGCCCCGAGCAGGTGGAGGGCTTTTTTGGCCTCTTCGAGTTCTTCGTCGGCTCGCTGGCCTTTGACCAGGATGGCCAGGCCTCCGGGCTTGATGAACGGGATGGCCAGCTCGGCGATGACGGCCAGGGGCCCCACCGCTCGGGCGGTGGCGGCGTCGAAGGCCTCGCGGGTGGCGTTGAGGCGGGAGCCGTCGGGCTGGCGGTCGCCGCGGTCCTGGCCCGCGGCCTCGGCGCGGCGCTGGAGGACGTGGGCGTTGGCCAGGCCGAGCTCGGCGATGGCGTGGCGGAGGAAGTCGCACTTCTTGCCGGTGGCTTCGAGGAGGGTGAAGCGGAGGTGCGGGCTGACGATGGCCAGGGGGATGGCGGGCAGGCCGCCGCCGGAGCCGATGTCGATGACGCGGGAGCCGTCCGGGAGGTCGGCGAGCATGGGGAGGAGCGTGAGGGAGTCGAGGATGTGGCGGGTCCAGGCGTCGGCGGGGTCTTTGATCGCGGTGAGGTTGGTGCGGGTGTTGGTCTCGAGGAGGAGGGCGAGGAAGGTGGCGATGCGGTCGAGCTCGCCGGGCTCGAACTCGACGCCGAGGGCGGCGGCGGACTCGAGGAACTCGGGCGTGGGCTCGGGGCGGGTCAGCTCGGCGGCGGTGGCGTAGCGGAAGGGCTCGGGCTTTGGGGGGGCGGGCCGCGGGCCTGGGCCGCCGGGGTTGGTTTGGTGATCAGCGTTTGTTGGCATGTGGTTCCTGGCCGAGGGGGTATCTGGGTGCGGGGTTGTAGGGCGTGAGTTCGCGCCGCATGGCGATGCTGAAGAGGATCCCGGTCATTGCCCAGCAGGTGAGCATGCTGGAGCCGCCGTAGCTGATGAAGGGGAGGGTGATGCCGATGATGGGCAGGAGGCCGATGTTCATGCCGATGTTGATGACGACCTGGGCGGCGATGAACCCGGCGATGCCGACGGCGGCGATGCGTCCGAAGCGGTCTTTGCAGGTGGCCGCGACGAGCAGGGCCCCGGCGAAGTAGACGACGAAGAGGCTGGTGAGGCCGATGGCTCCGATGATGCCGAACCGGGTGGAAACGACGGCGAAGACCATGTCGTTGTGGGGTTCGGGGAGTCGGTTGAAGTGGACGAGGGCGCGGGTGCGGTCTTCGGGCTGACCGGTCATGCCCCCGGCGGCGATGAGGCGTTGGGCGGTGAAGGACTGGAAGTTGATGTCGTGCTCGCGGGAGCGGTCGCCCTGGACCTGCTGCACGAGGGCCTCGAAGCGGGCCTTCTGGTGGGGCAGGAGGAAGGGCCAGGCGATCGGTGCGGCGAGCGCGGCCATGACGACGATGAGGGCGAGGTAGCGGAGGCGGGCGCCGGCGGTGACGAGCATGCCGAAGAGTGAGGGGACGAAGAGGCTGGCGGTGCCCAGGTCGGGCTGGACGGTGATGAGGCCGACGGGGATGAGCGTGAGCAGGCCGGGGGGGACGAGCGCGAAGAGTGTCTCGGGCGGGTCGCGCCGGCGGAGGTAGAGCGCCATGAAGAGGACGTAGGCGATCTTGGCGGGCTCGCTGGGTTGGAGGTTGAGGAACGGGAACTTGATCCATGCGCGCGCGCCGTTGACCGGCTCGACCAGGAAGGTCGGCACGCCCGGGATGAGCAGGAAGACGAGCAGGCCGAGGGAGAGGATGGCTGCGGGCCAGGCGATGTACATGCCGAGCTTGTAGTGCGGCAGGGCGACGACGACGAAGCCGAGCATCCCGAGGATGAGGAAGACAACCTGCTTCCACGCCTGGGCGGAGAGGTCGAGTGACTGTGTGGGCGAGGGGTTGGTGGCCAGGTCGATGGCGTAGACGCCGACGAGGCTGAGGGTGAGCGCAGTGAAGAGGACGATCCAGCCGGCGTGGGCGAGACGGATCGTGGAGAGCACGGAGCGTCCGGGGGCGGAGGAGCCCTTGATGAGGTCGACGATATACACGGTTAGAGGTACCCCTCGTCGACGAGGGCGCGGATGATCTGGTTGACGATGGGGCCGCCGACGCGGCTGCCGGAGCCGCCGTACTCGACGATGACGCTGATGGCGTAGCGCGGGCGTCCGCCCTCGGGGCCGACCAGCGCGGTGAACCAGGCGTGGTCGCCGGAGCGGATGGGGATGCGGTTGCCCTCGGCGTCGCGCGGCGGGTTGTCGGTGAAGATCGGCGGGGCCTGGGCGGTGCTGGACTTGCCCCAGACGTGCAGGCCGGGGGTGTTGAAGATGGGCTCGCGTCCTGACTCGAGCGAGAGGTGGTGGGCGGTGCCGTTGTTCGGGTTGTTGACGACGCCCTCGAGGCCGTCGAGGGCGGCGGCGATGGCGCGGCGGTCGATGTCGGTCTCGTGCGGTTCGGGGGGCGTGCCGTCGTCGATGACGCGCGGCGGGATGGCGACGCCCATGCGCGCGAGCGTGGCGTAGGCGTTGGCCGCGTGGAGCGGGGTCCAGGCGATGGGGCCCTGGCCGATGCCCATGATCGTCGCGTCGAACTCGTTGAGGTCGGCGCCGTCGTTGACACCGTCGATCGCGCCGATCGCGCCGGGGAACTCGGCCCCGACGCCGAGGTTGAAGTAGCTGCCGACGCCGAAATCGCGGAGGTTCTCGGCGACCACACGGGGCCCCATGCGGCGGCCGAGCTGGTAGAAGAAGATGTTGCAGCTGGCGGTGAGCGCCTCGACGGCGTCGGGGTCGTGGCCGAAGCGGATGGTGTGGTTGGACCAGCCGTAGACCTCGCGGTAGATCCAGCAGCGGAGGACCTTGTCGTTGTCGGGCAGGAGATGGCCGGCGCAGGCGAAGCGTTCGCCGAGGTGGTGGTGGCCGTGGGTGACTGCGCCGCAGAGGGTCAGGGCCTTGAGCACCGAGCCGGGCGGGTAGGGCTTGGCGATGGCGCGGTTGACCAGCGGGGTGTTGACGATGTCCTCGTCGAGGGCGATCGGGTCGTCGCGGTAGGCCGAGCGGGAGTAGGACGGGCTGGTGACCAGGGCCAGCACGTCGCCGGAGTCCACCTCGACAACAACCGCGGCCGAGTTGAGCGGGGTGCCGACCGGCAGCGGCCCGGGCACGGCGCTCTGGTAGGGCTGGACGGTCGTGAGCCCGAGCCGGGGGTCGAGGACGCCCTGGACGCGGGCCTGCAGGTGGATGTCGAGGGTGAGGTGAACGTCGGCGCCGGGCTCGGGGTCGATGGTCTGCTGCGCGCCGGTGTCGAGCTGCTCGGTGCGGAGGCCGCGGAAGCCGCGGAGCTGGACCTCGCGGGCGAGCTCGACGCCGGAGCGGGCGACGGTGTCGCCGGGCTGGTAGCGGCCCCGGTCGATGCGGTCTTCGGGGTCGGGGCGGTCGAGGGTGTTGACCAGGGCGCGGTCGGCGAGGGCGGGGTCGGCGGCGAGCTCGGCGGCGCGGCGCTGGACGTCGGTCTCGAGGGGACGCGGCCCCATGCGGCCGATCACGTGCACCGCGACGCCCTCGAGCTCGAGGGTGATCGGCTCGTCGCTCTTGAGCGGCGTGGGGAGCGAGTCGCGGGCGAGGGTGACGCGGGTGCGGTCGTAGGGGTACTGGCGTTCTTCGCTCCGGCGGACGACCAGACCCGGCAGGCCGGGGACGGTCTCGGAGCCGTCGAGCTCGCTCGGGTCCGCGGCCGCGGGGCGGTCGGGGCTGCCGATGCGGACGGTGGTGTCCTGTCGGCGGATGAGGGCGAAGGCGGCCTCGTCGGAGGCCTCGCCGATGACGTGGGGCTCGCGCTGGGCGGCGATGGGCTCGGCGGCGCGTTCCTGCAGCGTGGCGAGCAGCTCCGGCGTGATTTGGCGGCCGCGCTCGAGTTGCTCGGTCTCGTAGCGTTCGAGGCGGGTGCGGGCGACGCTGTCGGCGGTGCGGTTGACCGAGTCGAGGATGCGTTGCTTGCGTTCGGCGTAGTCCTCGGGGGTGATGCCGAGGGTGTGCTGCACGCTGCGTTCCATTGATTCGACGTGGCGCTGGTAGGCGGGGAGGAAGCGGGCGACGACGCTCTCGCGCTGGTCCTCGGTGAGCATGGGCCAGGCCTTGGCGTGGGCGCGGCGGGCGTGGCGGCGTGCGCGGTCGGCGGCCCACTCGCCGGAGAGGACGGGGAAATCGATGGCGATCTCGTAGTTGGGGCGGTTCTGGGCGAGGACGCGGCCCTTGCGGTCGAAGATGCTGCCGCGGACGGTGGGGATCCAGCGTTCGCGGGAGAGGCGGCGTTCGGCCTCGGCGAGGGCCTGCTCTGACTGGCCGACACCGAGGCGGACCATCTGGGCGGCCATGGCGCCGGTGGCGGCGAGAAAGGCGAGCATAAGGAGGGCGAGGCGTCGCCTGAACGCTGCGCGTGGGGAGAGTGGTCTTGGCATGTGTGGCCCTCCGTGTGCCGTCTGCCCTGTCCTGGGGGCGCGCCCGGGGGCACGCTGCTGGCTGATGGTATGGATCGGCGGGTCGGGGGCGGAGGGTTGCGAATCGGCGGCAGAGCCCGGAGCGCAAGAGCCGGGGAGAACGCGGAGGCGCGGAGGGGGCATGGAGGAATCGGAGGGGAGGCAGAACGCAGAGGCCGCGGAGGGGACGCAGAGGACGCAAAGAGGGGATGTCAAGGACGCCAAGGAAAGAGGCCCAACGCGCAAGCGTGGGCTTCGGCGGCGCGGCGGGGGGAAGGGGGCGTCTTTGAACACGAAGGGCGCGAAGGGCACGAAAGGGAGGCCTTGTGCCACCGACCTGCTGCTCTGAGCAGGTCGGTGGTCCGCTGGCACACCGCACCGACCTCGCAAAGCCGAGGTCGGTGGCACGGGTCGGCGCCACCTGCCACAGAGGGGAAAGGAAAGAGATCGAAACCGTGGCACCGGCTTCCAGCCGGTGGACGCACCGCCTGGAAGGCGGTGCCACGGGGATACCAGGTAGAATCCCTCACGATGCCCACCCATCACACCAGATTTGAGACCCTCTCACCGCCATTCTCGACCGACTTCCTTCTAGGGCTGATCGGCCGTGACGTAGTCTTTGCGGGGCAGACAGAGGTCGCGATCGGAGGAACGCGGCTGATCGACATGTTCGCTGCCGGAACGCTGCTCGGCGTCGAGAGCACCGACGAGTCCTGTGTGCTGCAGATCCGGACTCGTGAAGGTGAACTCGTGTCTGTCGATGCCGACACGTTGCTTGGCGTGGTCACGGACGATCGGATCAGCGAGGACTGACCAGGCAAATTGTTGTTGCCCCGCTTCCAGTCTGTGGGCGCACCGGCTGGAAGCCGGTGGCACGGGTCGGTGTCACCTGCCGGATGTTTCGGGCTTGGGCTGCGTGCTTTCCTCCCGAGAAGGCTGGGGACGATAGATGGGCCAGCCGGCCCAGACTTTGAGCCAGTGCGCATCGGTGGCGGCGACGATACGGGCGAGTTCCGGCGCGACTTTGCTCATTTCGATGTACGAAGAACGGATGTACCGGAGTATGCCGTGAGCCACCAGTGCTTCCCAGTCGGGCAGTTGCTCGGGCAGGACAGTGACGGTCACCGGAGCAGAGACAAAGGTATTGGCGCTTTCGTCTGCCTCATCTGTCTGCGTGACCTGATCGGTTCTGGGATAAGGGTTCCGCCTGCGAAAGTGTGCTGTCACCTGGTACGTACCTGGCTCGTCGAATACATACTTGTATTCGACGGTGGCGGGTGTTCTGTACCAATACTCGAAGACAAACGAATCGGAAGTGCTGGATTCGCCAGCCAGAAGACCGACTGAAGCCCCGCCGCGGCCGCACCGCACTGTGCGGGGTCCAACCGGAACATCTCGTGTTCTGCCATCGGGCCATGTGACGTTGAGACCGACGTCTTCCGGATAGCGCAGGCTCAGAAACTGTGTCATGTAGACCGTTTCGCTCCCCACATTCTCAAGCCGGAATCGGAGTGAAACGGGCTCGCCTCGACGGATCTCGATCTTGGACACAAGCTCGGATTCGGGTGCAGGCCTGTCGTAGTAATCGCGGGTTTCGATCTTGGGCTCGGCGATGATCTTCAGGTGGAGTTGCAAATCCACCTGCGCGGCTGCGGACAACACGCTGGCAGCGTGTGCTGCAACAACCAGCACAAACCGGTACAAACCGAACTTGGGCGTATCCATGACGATACCTTTCAATCCGAGTGGGTGTGACCTCTTCGGCACTCTACAGGCATCTTCGAAGATCGCGAACGCCCGTGAGAGCGGCCGTTACTTCGCGGTGACAGATCGCGAATGAGGTTGCCCTTAGCGAGCCAGCGGCGGGCGGCCCAAATCCCCGGGTGCCATCACTCGCGGCCTCCCCCCTCTCCTCCACCTCTCCTTTCCTCCCCGCGCAGTGATGCCGCTGCGCTCGCCGGTGGCCTGTTCTCGGCCACCGTTCACCCTTCCGCGACGTCGGAACACCCGTGCATCGCCGCATCGCACCCGTTCGCGGCGACCGGGCACCCGTGCGCGGCCGCAGATCACCCGTGACCGGCCGCGGAGAACCCGTGACGGGTGACCCGTCACGGGTTCTCAGGCGTCGGGAACGGGTGACACGCGGAGTTTCTCCGGCAATTCCTGCCGGTTTGGGGCGGGTTTGTCGGTCGGGGTCAAGGTCTCGTGCGGGGCGGCCGACCCCTCCACGCATGGCCACCACACCACGCCGTCCGATCGACAAGGTCGAGTTCTACGAGACGCGGATCGACCCGTGGGCCGCGCACGCCGCGGCGATCGGGCTGACCGAGCCGGCGGTGACGCAGCTCGCGGCGCTGACCGTCGAGGCGCGTGAGGCCCACGCCGACATGCTCGCGGCGCGGCAGGCGGCGATGGCCGCGACCGAGCGGTTCCACAACGCGGTGGCCGCGATGCACGGCGGGCCGGGGGCGGGCAGCGACATGCTCGCGGCGATCAAGAACCACGCCGAGACGACCGACGACGCCGGGGTCTACGCGCTCGCGCAGGTGCCGCCGCCCAAGACGCGCAGCGCCGTGCCCCCGCCGGGCACGCCGACGCGCTTCCGCGTCAAGCTGCTGCAGGACGGCGCGATCGAGCTGGCGTGGGACTGCAACAACCCGGCGCGCAGCGAGGGGACGGTCTACGAGGTGCGGCGGTCGATCGGCGGCGTGGGGGGCGGGCCGATGACGCTCGTCGCCACCGTCGGCCAACGAAAGTTTCTCGACCGCGACATCCCCGCCGCGGCGCTCGCCGAGGCCGATGGGTGCGGGGGCGGCCGCGTGACCTACCAGATCACCGCCCTCCGCTCGACCGCGCGGGGGACGCCGGCGCAGCACACCGTCCGCTTCGGGACGCGCGGCGGTGGCGCGGCGCGGCCCGCGCTGGCGGCGTGAGCAGAACGCGGAAGCGCGGGTGGAACCGCGGAGCACGCGGAGAGCGCGGAGGGGAGACGAGGGGAAGACGAGGGGAAGACGAGGGGGGGCGAGGGGGGGCGAGGGGGAGCGAGGGGGGACGGGGCCGTGGCACCGGCGTCCGGCCGGTGATCGCACCGCCGGGAAGGCGGCGCCGCGGCGTTGCGGTCTTTGCGGTCCCTCTGCGGCCTCTGCGTTCGGCCTCTACTGGACGCGTTTGTCGCGGGTGATCTCGGCGTAGGCGTTGTGGGAGTGGATGCTCTCGAAGTTCTCGCTGTTGATGTTGAACCACTCGACGCGGGTGTCGTCTTCGAGGCGGGTGGCCAGGTCGCGGACGATGTCCTCGACGAACTTGGGGTTCTCGTAGGCCTTCTCGGTGACCCACTTCTCGTCGGGGCGCTTGAGGACGGCGAAGACGGGGACCGAGGCCGCGGCCTCGAGGTGCTCGACGAGGTCCTCGATCCACATCATGCTGCTGGTGCGGACCTCGGCGGCGATGCGGCAGCGCTGGTTGTGGGCGCCGTACTCGGAGATCTCCTTCGAGCAGGGGCAGAGGCTCTGGGCCGGGGCGGCGACGGACATGATGAAGTCCGTGTCGCCGTTGGCGGTGCAGGCGAACTTGACCTCGTAGTTCATCAGGCCCTTCTGGCCGGTGACGGGGGCGGGCTTGTTGATGAAGTAGGTGAACTCGGCCTCGAAGTGGGCCTCTTTGGCTTCGAGCCGTTCGCGGATGGCCTTGGTGATCTCGGGGATGCGCTCGGGGCAGACCGGCTCGCCGGTGTGCTCGTTGAGCACCTCGAGGAAGCGGCTCATGTGCGTGCCCTTCTGGTAGTGCGGGAGGGCGACGTACATGTTGATCTTGGCGACGGTGTGCTGCTCGCCGCCGTCGCGGGTGTGGAGCCGCATGGGGTAGGTGACCTCTTTGACGCCGACGCGGTCGATGGGGACCTGGCGGGTGTCGGGGAGGGCCTGGACATCGGGCATGGGCTGGGAGGTGTTGGTCGGAGTTGCCAAAGGGGTGTCCCTTTCGTGGATGTCGGTGTGGACCGGTCGCGCCCCCGGGGACATTAGGGGTGACGCGGCGGACCGACCGAGGGATGGCGCGGCGGAGGGGGGAGAAAGGGGGCGAATCGGCAGAAATCAGGCGGTGCGGGGCCCGGGGCGGCCGCCGGCGGCCTTCTCGGCGGGCTTGAACATGCCGAGGAACCACGCCTCGCCGATGGGCAGGCCGATGCAGGCCCCGGCGATCCAGTCGAGGGTGACCGGGGCGGCGGCGCCGATGAGCCTGCCGGCGTAGAGGTCGGGGATGAGCGAGCCGGCGTGGAGGAATTTCGCGGCCAGGGGCCCGGCGAGGCCGAGGATCGCAAAGCCGATCACGAACGAGGCGATGGGCGGCTGCTCTTTGAGCGACTCTCCGGCGAGGCGGCCGAGGGGGACGGCGACGATCCCGGCGAGTGCGGCTGCGAAGATGGCCTGCCCCTTGAGCGTGTCCTGGCAGACGAGGTAGGCGATGCCGAAGCCGACGACGACGGTGACGCCGATGGCGCCGAGGCCGGCGGGGCGGGTGAGCGCGCGGACGAGGCCGGCGCCGAGCGATTCGTGCTCGTCGCGCAGGCCCTTGGGGCCCCACGGGTTGGCGGTGAGGAAGGCCGGCATCGAGGGCGAGCCATCGGGCAGCGGGTGGAGCTCGCCGTGCTGGCCCTTGCCGAGGCCGGCGCGCCAGATGATCGCGGCGACGGGCACGGCGAACGCGCCGAAGATGAGCCCCTCGACGGCCAGCGCGATCAGCGGGCTGTCGGACTGGGTGCGGCGGAGGATGCCGTCGATGGTGGCCGTCTGCGCGGCGGCCCAGGCGACGACGATGCCCGCTGAATTGAGCCCGGAGCGGCAGCCGTTGAGGCGGGACGCGAAGACGCCGACCCCGAGGGCAAAGAGCAGCGTGACGGCCCCGGCGACGATGCCCATCGCGGGGGCGGTGGAGACCAGCAGCGTGGCCTGGGCCGAGCCGTCGGGCGCTCTGAGCGACCCGGTGAGGTGCCCGGCGATGGGACCGAGGACGAAGAGGGCGAGGATCCAGGGCAGCTGCTTGATGGTGGCTTGGAGCATGGGGGGAGAGTGTAGGGGATCGGGCGCGGCACGCGCGGGGCGGCGCGGGACCGGGCTCGCGCAAGAAAACGCCCTGTCCGGGCGGACAGGGCGGGTGGTGATCGGATCAGGTTGTGCGTCCGCGGGCCTTAGAGCTCGGGGCGGCGGCGGCGGGCGGCGACGCCGAGCAGCCCGAGGCCGGCCAGCGCCGAGCCGGTGGGCAGGGGGATGACCGTGAACTGCATGTCGAACTCGCCGACGCTGCCGTCGTTGAGGGTGAACGTGATGCCGTCGACGTAGGTGTTGTTGCCGTTGTTGCCGGAGTTGGTGCCGATGGCCATCTGGCTGAACATCTCGGTGGAGTAGTCGCGGCCGGGGAGTGTCCAGCTGCCGATGTCGCCCTCGGGACCGCTGAAGCCGTTGCGGGCGGTGTCCTCGAACGTGAGCTGGTTGGTGGAGGACTCGCTGTTGTCGCTGGACCAGAGCTGCCAGACGTCGTTGGTCTGGGAACCGCCCTCGTCGGGGGCGATCAGGAGACGGCTCTTGTACCAGGAGGCCGAGTCGTCGGAGCCCGTGGGCTCGGTGTAGACGTTCATGAAGAAGAGATCGTCGGCCTCGTCGCCGGTGTCACGCTTGGTGTGGAAGCTGATCTTGGCGATGTCGCCGATGCTGATGTTGCCGCCGAACGCCTCGACCATGTCGGCCGCGGTGAGGTAGAAGTTGGTCTTGTTGCCGGGGCCGGCGACCGGGCCCTGCCAGCTCTCTCCGCCCCAGCCTGCGGGCGAATCGGACACGCCGCGGACGGGGGTCTCGTCCCAGATGTACTGGCTGACGTACTTGGTCACTCGGACGGTGTCGGCCGAGGCCACGGCGCCCACGGCGACCATCACTCCAGCGCACACCAACTTGCTGCTCATCTTCGACATCTTCGCACTCTCGCTTCGTGTAACAGACTCTCTCCGTCCGGCAAAACGCCTCTGCCGGCCCTCATGTGCTTACCACGGCGGCACCCGCACACGCGGGCTCCGCCGGAACGACGGACTGCACTGTTGCGGCTGAGCACGGGCGCGGGAGCGTCTCGACTCCCGCAGACCGTCGCCTCCCCGGCGCGTCTTCCTGACGGAAGAACCCCGCGGGAAACCACTCAACTCGGGAGCAGCGTAGGGGCTTGGTGAAAAAACACAAGGGCAAGTCCGCACCATCGCGCAAAAACTGGTGTTTTTTGAGAGCACGGCGGCGGCGAGCCGGCGCGCAACCCAAGGCATCGGCGGGGCGCGCGGATTCGATGTTCTCACCAGCCCCGGTTGTTTCCCGGTCGCGTGCTTGAGTGCACTGCGCGCGGTGCATCGCCGAGACTGCGCAGCTCTCCCAGCCTCTCATCGAGCGGCGTGGCGGTCACGGCTCGCCGTGCGCGCGCGGCCGGTGGTGTGCCGGTGTTGTGAGGCCTACCGGCGCGGTGCGGGCTTGAGCGTCAGCTGGTGCGTGGCCCCGCCGCGGTTGATGATCAGGTGGAGGGTCTCGCCGAACTCGATGCCGCTGCGGATGGCGTCGAGGGGGTCTTCGATGTCGAACGGTGTGCCGTTGGCGCTGATGAGGATGTCGCCCGGCCTGAGGCCCGCGCGTTCGGCGGGGGTGTCGGGGAAGACCTCGGCGGCGATGAGCGCGTCGTCGGCGAGGTCGAAGGCGAGCCCGATGGAGAAGCGGGCGGGGGGCCGGTTGTCGCAGAGCTCTTCGAGCTGCATGGCGAGGGGCTCGACCGAGTAGCCGCTGATGGGGTCGGAGGAGTTGCAGTTGATGTAGAAGAGGTCGTCGCCGCCGAGGTTAAAGACGGTCTCAAAGCCGAACATGTTGCCGTTGGCGTAGACGCCGCGGAAGGGGAAGTGGTGTCTGACCGCGTCCGGGACGAGTTCGCCGCGATCGATGGCGAGGTGGAATTTGCGGAGGTCGCCGGTGGTGCCGACCATGCCGCCGGAGCCCATGACCAGCCACGAGGTCTCGCCCCAGTAGGGCGGGGAGTTGACCTGGCCCCAGGTCTTGAAGCCGTAGCCGACGGCGACGGTCTCGCCGGGGAACTCCTGGCCGTAGAAGCCGGTGCGGGACATGCCGGCGGGGTCGAGGACGTGGTCCTGGATGTAGCTCTGATAGGACTGGCCGCTGGCGACTTCGACGATCGCGCCGAGGAGGCTCCAGGCAAAGTGCGAGTGTTCGTCGTCGGTGCCCGGCTCGAAGAGGAGCCTGGCGTCGCGGAACCGCTGGACGAGCTCGCCGAGGGTGAGCGGGGAGTGGTCGGGATCGACATCCACGCCGGGGATCGACTGGAAGTCGGGCAGCCCGGAGCGGCCGGTGCGGAGGTGATTGATGGTGATGGCCTGTTTGTCGGCGGGGATGTCGTCGAAGAACCTGGAGACCGGGTCGTCGAGGTCGAGCTTGCCGGCGTCGAGGAGCTGGAGGATGGCGACGTGGGTGAAGTCGATGGGCGTGGAGCCGAGGGCGAAGATCGTGTCGGGGGTGTTGGGGATCTTGCGCTCGCGGTCGGCGAGGCCGTAGCCCTTGTTGAGGAACACCTCGCCGTCACGGATGAGCAGGACGCTGCCGGAGAAGCCGCGGCCGACCTCGCTCTCGATCACCTGCTCGATGGTGTCCCAACTGGGCGGGGCGGGCGGGGCGGCGGCGGGCTGGGCGGTGGCGGGGACGGCGGCGGACGCGAGAAGCGCGGCGGCGAGCAGCAATCGTGAGGTGCGCATCGGGGACTCCGGGGTGCGAGGGGTTTCGTACCCGGATGCGCGAGGGGCCCGAGCCCGGCACGTCTTTGTCGCCCGGTGTCGCCGAGAGTCGGGAGGGCGCCGCGCGTGACGAGCCGGGGCGGGGCCTGGGAGCTGCCGGGAGGCTATCTCGCCAGGGCGAGGATGCGGGCGATGCGCTTGTCCATCGGCGGGTGGCTGGCGAACATGGAGTTCATGTTCTGGTGGGCGGCGCGGGCCTTTTTGAGGGGGTTGGCGATGAACATGTGGGCGGTGCCGCGGTTGGCGACCTCGACGAGGGGCTCCTCGTCGCCGGCGATGGTGGCCAGGGCCGAGGCGAGGGCCTCGGGGTTGCGGGTGAGTTCGACGGCGCCGGCGTCGGCGAGGTATTCGCGCTCGCGGGAGTAGGCCATCTGGATGAAGCGGGCGAGGATGGGGGCGACGATCGCGAGGACGAGGGCGATCACGATGACGATGATGACGGCGGCTCCCCCACCGCCGTCGCTGCTGCGGCTGGAGCGGCGGCCGCCCATGCGTGAGTAGAAGGCCATGCGGAACGCGGCGTCGCAGGCGAAGACGATGAGGCCGACCATGGTGGCCATGAGCATGGCAAAGCGGATGTCGTAGTGGCGGATGTGTGCCATCTCGTGGGCGATGACGGCCTGGAGCTGGTCGCGGTTGAGCTTGGCGCGGAGGCCTCGGGTGACGGCGACGACGCCGTGCTCGGGGTCGCGTCCGGTGGCGAAGGCGTTGAGGGCCGAGTCGTTGATGAGGTAGACCTTGGGCATGGGCAGGCCCGCGGCGATGCGCATCTCGTCGACGATATTGAACAGCTCGGGGTCGGCGTCCTTGTTCATCTCGATGGCGCCCATCATGCGGAGGATGGCGCTCGAGCCGCTGAACCAGCTCCAGAGCGTGGCGCCGACGCCGACGACGAGCGCCACGATGCCGCCGAGGACGAGGGAGGGGAGGAGGACCTTGAGGTCGCCCCCACCGCCGCCGTAGGCCGCGGCGAGCGCACCGAGGGCCGAGCCGAGCACCGCGCCGAGCAGGAGCATGCCGAAGATGAGCAGGACGCTCTGCCGCTTGTTCTTGCGGATGAGGTCGTGGAAGGTGACGTTGGTGGGGTAGGCGCGCATCTCTTCCTGCACGCGCTCGCGCAGGCTTGCGGGACGGGCTGTCTTTGCGGGTCGCTTAGCCACCGCGGCGGTTCCTTTCGGCGTCGGCGTGGTCGAAGTGCATGGGCAGCGCGGGGTCGGCCGAGAGCGGGCGCTCGTCGCCGATGCGCTCCTGCCAGCGCCCGAGCTCGCCGAGCAGGCTGATCATGCGGTCGGTCTGTGCGGGGTCTTCGGCGAGGTTGTGGAGCTCGTCGGGGTCGCTCGCGAGGTTGAAGAGCTGGGTGTGGTTGATGCGTGGGTAGCGGATGAGCTTCCAATCGCCCTGTCTGACGGCGCGCTGGCTGTCGCGGTAGAGCGTGAGGATGCTCGGCCGCCCGTCGAAGGCCTGGCCCCGCAGCGCGGGGGCGAAGCTCTCGGACTCGGGGCACCAGGCGGTCTCGAGGCCGAGCAGGTCGCAGACCGTGGCGGGGATGTCGAGGAGGTAGACCGGCGCGGGGGTCGAGACGCCCTCGGCTATGCCGGGGCCGGCGACGATGAGGGGGGCTTTGGTGGAGTGCTCGTAGAGGTTCTGCTTGCCGAGCAGCCCGTGGCTGCCGACGGCCAGGCCGTGGTCGGCGAAGAAGACGACGAGCGTGTCGTCGGTGCGCCCGGCGGCGTCGATCGCCTTCAGGACGCGGCCGATCTGGCGGTCCATGTGCGTGATCATGGCGTAGTAGTCGGCGAGGTGGTGCTGGATGTCCGCCTCGGTGCGGGGCCACGCGGCGAGGGCCTCGTCGCGGATGGTCATCTCGCCGTTGTCGAAGGGGTGCAGCGGCAGGAAGTTGGCCGGCAGCGGCGGCGGGTCGGCGCGGTAGCGGCTTGAGTCTTCGTCGGGGGGAGTCCGCGGGTCGTGGGGCGCGGTGAAGGAGAGATAGAGGAAGAAGGGAGCAGCGGCCTCGTCGGAGCGGAGGAACTCCACGGCGGCGGAGGCGAACTCGGCGGAGGAGAACTCGCGGAGTGTGCGGCGTGCGTTGTTGGGGTAGTCGCCGGCCGGGTCAAAGTCGTGCACGGGCAGGTCGGTGTGGCTGCCCATGCCGCCGAAGAAGATGCTCGCGCCGCCGTCGAATGCGCGCGCAAACGAGGCCTTGCCGTTGTGCCATTTGCCGGTGGCGAAGGTGGTGATGCCGCTGTCGCGGAGGACCTCGGGGAGGAGCCGGATGTCGGGCTGGGTGTTGTAGGGATCGGGGCCGAGGTTCAGCAGCGTGCGGCCGGAGAGGAACATTGCCCGGCTGGGGGCGCAGACGGCGGGGGTCATCGAGCCCATGCAGTAGGCGTTGGCAAACGACGTGCCGCGGGCGGTGAGGGCGTCGAGGTTTGGGGTGTCGATGTGCTCGTTGCCCCACGCGGCGACGGTGTCGGTGCGTTGATCGTCGGCAACGATCATGACGACGTTGCGGATCTGGGCGTGCGCGGCGGCGGCGATGATGCAGGCAGCTGCGAACGCGAGCGGCAGAAAGCGCAGCCCTCTCCCGCGCGGGGCGGGAGAGGGGGCGGGCTGGCGGGCGTCGGCTCCGGCCGGTCTCACGAGAACGAGACCTTGGGCGCTTCGCGAGCGGCGGTGTCCTTGAGCTCGAAGAACTCGCGCTTGGCGAAGTTGAAGAGGGCGGCGACCAGGACGGTCGGGAAGGTCTGGCGCTTCTGCTCGTAGGTGCCGACGGTGTCGTTGAAGTGCTGGCGGGAGAAGCCGATCTTGTTCTCGGTGCTGGTGAGCTCTTCCTGGAGCTGGCGGAAGTTGGTGTCGGCCTTGAGCTCGGGGTAGGACTCCTGCAGCGCGAAGAGGCGGCCGAGGGCCTGCGAGATCATGTTCTCGGCGTCGGCCTTCTGGGCGGCGTGGGCCGAGTCGGACGTGATCGCGACGGCCTGCTGGCGTGCCTTGATGACGGCCTCGAGCGTGTCCTTCTCGTGCCCGGCGTAGCCCTTGACCGTCTCGACGAGGTTGGGGATGAGGTCGTAGCGGCGCTTGAGCTGGACGTCGATCTGGGCCCAGGCGTTGTCGCAGTTGACACGGGCGCGGACCAGGCCGTTGTAGAGGACCATGATGACCAGCAGCAGAACGATGAAAACCGCGGCAGCGGCCACGGCGGCGATGATCAATCCCATGTAGCCCATAGATACCTCCTCGTACAGGGGAAACGGTGCGAGCGGGATGAGCATACCTCGGGCGGAGGCGACGCGCCGGTGCGCGGGCGTACGCAGGCTCACCGGCGTGAGTCCGGGCCGGGGTTGTGTATGATGCCCTTCCGGTGTGTTGTTGGTGAACCGGTCGGGGCGATTTCGCGGGCAGGGTGGGACCGAAGGCGGGGTGGATCGTGGATGAGCGTGAACTCGATGGGCGGCGGGGTGCCGGGGCGTCGGCCGATTCGTGGTGGCTGCACGGGATGGTCGAGCAACTGCTCTGGGTCAAGCTGCTGCGGCTGCCCGCGCTGGCCCTGCGGCCTCAGCGGGTGGGGCTCGCGCTGTTTCTGGTGGCGCTGGTCGGGCTGATCGGCCGGCTGGAGATGCCGTGGCGGGACGCCGAGACGCTGCCGTTCCTGGACGCCGTGCTGGGGGCCAAGCTCGAGGCGCTCGCGCAGCTCTGGCACGGCGTGGTCGGCCTCCACGGCGGAGCGATCGGGGCGGGGTTTGCGGCGCTGCTGATCGATGTGCCCGCGATGGCGCTCTCGCGGTATCCGGCAGAGTCGGTGTTGCTCGGCGTGCCGATGGCGTTGGTTTGGGCGGTGCTGGGCGGCGCGGTGTGCCGGTCGGTGGCGTGCGAGGTCTCGCTGGAGATGACGCTGCCGTGGACCAAGCAGCTCGGGTTTGCCGTGAAGCGCTGGCGGACGTTCCTGGGTGTGGCGGTGCTGCCCGCGTCATTGATCGCGGCGATCGCGCTGGTGCTGGCGATGGGCGGCTTGGTGCTGTTTAACGTCGTGCCGGGGCTGGAGCTGATCGGCGGGCTGTTCTACGGCCTCGGGCTCTTGCTCGGGCTGGTGGCGGCGGGGCTGGTCGTGGTGTTGCTGCTGGGCTGGTCGATGCTGCTGCCCTCGGCGGCGTGCGAGGGGACCGACGCGTTCGACTCGGTGGGTCGTGTGCTGGCCTACGTCGTGGCCCGGCCGGTGCGGCTGCTGATGTATGTGTTCATCGGCGGGCTGGTGAGCGCGCTGGCCGGCGGGTTGGCGTTGGGGCTTGCCGAGAGCGCGATCGGGTTTACGCGGGCGACGGCGGGCGCGTGGGTGCCGGCGCAGGGCCTTGCGGAGCTGACCGGAGCGTACCCGCTTGAGGCACAGTTGAACGAGGCGGGCGAACTGCGGGAGATCGGCGGGGTGACTTCGGTCTCGTCGTGGATGGTCGGCTTCTGGGGCTCGTGCCTGCGACTGGTCGCGGCGGGGTATGCCCTGAGCTGCGTGCTGACGGCGGGGACGATGGTGTACCTGTTCATGCGGCAGGTGTGCGACGGCCAGCACTACGCGGAGCTCTGGAGCGAGGCGGACTAATCGACGACGCGGACGCCCTCGTAGGCCGTGAGTTCGCGGTAGAGGGCGCTGAGGCGTTTGGTCATCGGGCCCGGGTCGCCGTCGGCGATGGTGCGGCCGTCCACGGTCGTGACGGCTGCGAGCTCGCCCATGGTGCCCGTGCAGAACATCTCGTGGGCGCGGTAGACCTCGGTGAGCGAGATGTCGCGCTCGGCGCAGGGGATCTTGTGCTTGCGACAGAGGGAGAGCACCGTGTCGCGGGTGATGCCCTCGGGGCAGGCGACGAGGCGGCTGGTCTCGACGACGCCGTTGGTCACGATAAAGACGTGGGTCGCGTTGGTCTCGGCGATGAAGCCCTGCTTGTCGAGCATGAGGGCGTCGTCGGCACCGGCGGTGTTGGCCTCGATCTTGGCGAGGATCGACTGGATCAGGTTGCAGTGGTGGATCTTGGGATCGAGGCAGTCGGGCGGGAAGCGGCGGATGTTGGCGGTGACGAGCGAGAGCCCGGTGGTGCCGTAGACCGGCGCCTTGTGCTCGGCGAGGACGATCAGCGTGGGCCCGGACTGGTTGAGCCGCGGGTCCATGCCGCTGGTGATCTTGACGCCGCGGGTGAGAGTGAGGCGGATGTGCGCGGCGTCGCGCATGTTGTTGGCGGTGAGCGTCTTCTTGATCTCCTCGGTCATGTGGTCGTTGGAGGGGATCTCGGCGAAGGCAAGAGCCTTGGCGCTGGAGCGGAGACGCTCGAGGTGTTCGGTGAGCTTGAAGACGCGGCCGTTGTAGACGCGGAGGCCTTCCCAGACGGCGTCGCCGCCCTGGACGGCCGAGTCGAACGGGGAGATCCCCGCCTTGTCGCGGTGGAGCAGTTCACCGTTGATGTTGATGAGGAGGTCGCGGTTTTTCTCGTTGAACGTCTGGAGCATGCGGGGAGCTTAGTCGCGGGAAGGTGGCGGTGTTCGGAAGTGCAGGTCGCTCAGGGCGCGACTGAGGCTGAGCGTGCGGGCGGGGTCGTTGGTGAGCAGGGTGACTCGGGGCATCGGCGTCTCGAGCTGCCAGTCGCGGGCCTCGGGCGTGTCGAGCAGTTCGAGGAGCGCGCGGACCGCCTGGCGTTGCTGAGGATCGGGAGCGTCCGTGCTGGCCAGGAGCGCGGGGCGGGCGGCGGGCCCGAGCCGGAAGAGGGCGGGGATGGCGAGCTTGGCGTCGCCCGAGACGTTGTTGTCGGCGAGGTGCGAGATGAGGATCGGCGCGGCGGCGGCTGCGAGGTCGGCGAGACCGGCGTACCCGACCACGGCCGCGGCGACGAGCCGGCGGTGCGGGTCCGGGTCGTGCATGGCCGATTCGAGCAGCGGATGGGCGCGCACAGCGTGCGCTCGCAGGAACTCGGCGGCATCGCTGCACTTTCCCCAGCGCATGTAGGCGCTGACCCCGGGGGGACAGGAGCCGATGTCCTCGATGCAGGCTTCGAGCAGGGCCCATGGCGGGTCGTTCGGGCACCGCCGCCGGAGTATCGCGGCCGCGAGCACGCGGGCCTGGGCGTCCCCTTCGGTCAGCAGGGCTTCGAGTTCCCGCCGGGACTCGGGCCAGAGGCTTCTAAGAATCGACTCGGCCCGTTCGGCGTTCCCTCGGCGGGTATCGCCGCGAAGTTGCGGAGCAACGCGGCCTGCGAGCATGCGGGCGGACACGCCCTCGATATCGCCGTCTCGAACCCGGCGGGAGACCTCCTCACGGATGTCCTCGCTGGCCTCTGTCCGGTACGGATTCTCCACGACGACCAGAGCCAGCGTGGGCAGAGCGCGGGCCCACCTGCCGCTCTGGAACCACGGCACCAGCAGCGTGCCGCTCGCAGCGATGAGCATCAGGGAGCCGACCGCCCCGAGCCGGAGTCGCGAGCCCGGACGGAGCAGGTCGGCCGGGTCGTGCGTCCGGCCGCACTCCGAGCACCGGACGAGACCGTCCTGCCTTGGCGAGCCGGCGAGGTCGTATCCGCATCGATAGCGGAAGAGCGCCCGCGCCGGGTGAAGCCGCGACCGCACCGAGCGAGCGTATCCCGGGCAGAGACGCCGATCACCCCGGGGGCGGGTCCGCCACGCGATGACGACGACGGCCAAGCCGAAAGCCCCGACGCCGAGGGCCGTCCATCTGATGATCTCGTCGAGCATGTGTCCCCTCCGCGATGTGTGCTTTCAGCTTCATCGTCGCGGCACGGGTGTGGCCTGTTGATTCTTGAGCCGCCTAGCCCTGGGTCCGTGCGCAGTTGAGCACGCCGCGGATCTGCGGCACGAGCAATTGCGTCGCCTGCTCGCCCTCGTGCGTAAACGAGAGCACCACGTGGCGGGCGCCAGCCGGCGAGAAACTGGAGTTGCCGAGCGGGATGAGATTGCGGGCCACCCCGCCGGGGCGTTTGAGCTGGAGGCAGGTGAGGCGGTCGAACCACGTCACCTCGAACCGGTCGGTCTCGGCGGGGCTCCACGCGTAGGCACCGACCAGCGGCCGGGCGGTCTCGGGATCGGTCTCGAAGGGGTTGGGCGGGTTGAGGCCCTTGGCGTCGAGGTACTCCATCACGCGTTCGGCCTTGCCAGACGCGGCGTGGCGGTAGAGCGAGATGGAGTGCGGGCCCTCGAGGGCGTCGGTGCCCGGGATCGACTCGAGAATCGGGCGGAGGGCGTCGATCCGGTCGAGCGTGGCGAGCGTGAAGAGGTCGGGGCGGGCGCCGTGGGCGATGAGCAGCTCGATGATGGCGATCTGGCCGGTGTGGGAGGCGGCGCCCAGGGCGGTCTCCCAGTCGCCGAAGCCCCAGTCCCAGGCGGCTTTGGCCAGACCGGGGTCTTCGGTGAGCATCGCCTCGACGCGCTCCATGTTGAAGTGGGATGCGCCGACGAAGTCCTGTGCGCGCGCGGCGGGCGTGGTCGGGTAGGTCTCGTCCGGGGCGGGAGCGGATCGCGGAGCGGTCTGGGTGGCGGAGAAGCCGGCGAGGGCCGACGACGTGAGGGCGGCGCAGCCGAGCGAGCCGGTCGCGAGGAACGTGCGGCGGGAGTGTGCGGGCATGGCGTGTCTCCGGGGGGCCGGGGCGAGGGTGGTCCCGGGTGGTACCCGCCGGCGCGAGCCGGGTTCCGCCGCGATGGGGATTGGCCCGCGGACTGCCCCCCAGGCGGGCTCAGGCCCGGATGCGGTGCGGGGCGAGGGCCTCGTAGCAGCGTTGGCAGGTCTCGTAGACCTCTTGCAGGTCGTCGGGGACGGTGTCGGGCTTGGGGGTGTAGGTGCCAAAGCCGGTGGACTTGTGGACGTTGTCGTACCAGTAGGGCGCCCAGACGCCGTCGGTGTCTCGCGGGCCGGGGGGCCAGGCGAGCATGGACTCGTCGAAGGGGATGTGCAGGGCGTCGCAGAGGTTGGAGAGCACGCCGCGGGGGTTCTCAAGCACGTCGCGGGAGTCGATCACGGGCGGTGTGCGGCCGGTGCGGGCCCGCTCGGCCTCGAAGAGCTCGAGCTGCTGCGGCAGGCCGAGCTCTTCGGCCGTGGGCCGCTCGACGACCTTGATGAAGCTGGTGATGACCTCGCGGGGATCGCGGATGAGGAAGCAGTTGGTGAGCGAGGCGATCCAGGCGCGGTCGATGTGCGGCAGCAGGTGCTGGCCCATGTGCTTCTGGTAGTAGATGGGCTTGTCGCCGGGGACGGGGCCGAGGAGGCGATCGGTGACGGCGTGCCAGTCGGTCTCGTCCGCGGCGATCACTTCGGCCGCACCGGGGTGATCGATGCCGGTGTGGTGGAGGAAGTGGGCGTAGAGCGGCTCGTCCACGACGGCGGTGTCGGGGCGGTTCTCGAAGGATCGCATCATCGCGGTGGAGATGTTGCGCGGGCCGGACCACATGGCGAGGCGGAGGGGGGTGGACATGCGGGGAGGGTACGGTCAGTCATTCGCGGCCGCGTCGAGCGCCGCCATGATCTCGGCGGCCATCTGCGCGGTGACCTTGTCCTCGTCCTTGGCGAGCGGGGAGACCACCGGCAGGATCTCGTCGCGGTGTGGGGCGAGGTGCTCGGGGTGTTCCTTCAGGAACCAGAGCACACGATCGCGGATCTCGGGGTCGGCGTTGGCCGCGGCCGGGAGCACGAGCTCGATGGCGTCCTTGACCCCCAAGTAGACTCCGAGGCCCCAGGACTCCGCAAAGCCCGCACGCACCGCGTCGGGCTGGCGGGCCGCCCGGATCAGCTCCGCGTACGGTTCGACCTCGAAGGAGACCCCGACGAACGCCTCCGCTACAAGTCGGGCGACCTCGGGGTCGGTCGAGGACGCCACGATCGCGAGAAAGGCGTCGGCCTCCCGATCGCTCGAAACGGCGGGATTGGACATTCTGAGCCCGCTCTGGGCCCACTTTGGGAAGCTCCCACTCGACAACGCGGCCTCGATCGCGTGCACTGCCCGCGGGTCCGAGTCGGCGGTGCTGATGAGCAGTCCCACCGCCATCCTCACCGTGGGCTTGCCGCCGTGCACCGCTCGCTCGGCGACCGCCGGGACCCAGTCCGCGTCGCGCGGATCGACCATCCAGAAGAGCTGTATGGCGATGGCCGCCTCGGCCTCGGTCCCCTTCCGCACCCGCTTGGAGAGCATGGGCTCGGCGGCCGCGACCATGCCGCGGATCTCCTCGGCCCGCGTGCTCTCCACGTCGCGGCCGGGAAGCCACAGCAGCGATCCCATCGCCTCCAGCAACGCCGTGGCGTCGTCGGTGGCGGCGGCGCGGTCCGGGTCGTTCAACAGCCGGAGCGTCGCCCGGATCGCGCGCTCACGGTCGTCGATCTGCTGCACATCGAGCATGGACGCGGCCGCGGACGGGTGCTGCACGAACCGCCCGCTCTCAAGGCTCCGAAGTGCCGCCGCCCGGCCCCACGCCCGCTGCCACCCCCACACGTCGTCGTCCCAGACTCGGGCCTGGAGCGTGGCCCGGTTGGCGCGGCTCCCGTCGACGTACCACGCCTCCGGCAACCACCGCATCCCCCCGATCAGCACCGTCGTCGGCACGAGGCCGAGCGGGCCTGTCCGCAGCGCCCGCGGCACGGTCTGGCCGTAGAAGCTGAGCAAGACAATCGCGACGGCCAGCAGCGCGAGGCGCGGGCGGCGGCGGGGTTTGTAGAGCTCGCGGTCGGTCGCGGCGGTGTGGCCGCACTCGGGGCACAAGAGGTTTGGCGCACGAGCCTGGTCGCGGTCATCCGCGGTATCGGTCGCGACGGCCGCCGTCGGCAGCGTGCCGCGCATGTCGTACCAGCACTCGGGGCAGCGACGCCTGCCCTTGGCCCGGTCGCCCCGCACCGCCCACACCAGCAGCACGACGGCGAACGCGGTGACGCCCGCAAACAGCGCGTTGAGCGGGTGGAGGTCGGTGTTGTCGGCGTAGCCGGTGGTCTCCCAGCTGCGGACGGAGATCCCGATGGGGATGAGGGCGCAGCCGACGGCCGTCGCGAGCGCGCCGACGGCGACGACGCGGCGGTCGGGCCGGCGGCGGTGCAGGTCCCGCTCGCTCGCGGCCTCGAAGGCGCACTCGGGGCAGCGGCGGCCGGTGAGGCCCAGCATGTCGGCCCGGCACTGGGGGCAGCGGCGGCTGGCGGTGTCACGCGAGCCGGAGAGGCCGCGGAGAACGACACTGACGCCCCAAAGGGCGACGAAGCCGGCGAGAAAGAAGAGGACGAGGTTGGCCTGGGGGAGCGGCACTGTGCGAGGTATACCGGCCGGTCGCGCCCGGGTGGCGGGAGTTTTCGGACGCGCCGAGCGGGCTTCCGGCGGCGGATCGCCCCCGCGGGGTTCACAGGGCCGGGAGGTAGGTCCGTATCACGCAAGATCGGTTCCCGACCTTCGAAGGTTGGTTCCCGACTTTCGAAGATCAGCTCTCCATCTTCGAAGATCGGCTCCCGATCTTCGAAGGTGGGTCGCCCGCCTTCGAGGGTCGGTTCCCGGACTTCGACGGCCGGCTCCCGAGGTTCGAAGGCCCGCTCCCGAGGTTCGATGGCCGGTTCGCCAACGCCCTTGGTCCGGGAAGTGTTCTCGGCGTCCGGTGTGCTCCGACGGCTTCTCAGGCCCGGCGTGCCGGGCGTCCGCTCCTCGTGACCGCGGGGCTCAGCCGCCGGCCCCGGCCGCCCCGACCTCTTCGCCCTCCCGCGACGCGTCGGCCTCGGCGTCGTCCTCGACGCCCGCCAGCACCGGCCGATCGACCGCGCCGACGCCCGGGCGGACGCTCATGGGCTGCAGCTCGATCGGCTTGGGCCGGAACGAGCGGACGTGGATGAGCAGCAGCAGCGGGATGGTCAGCACGCGGAGGCCAGAGGAGATGATAAAGAGCGTGTGGTAGGCGGCGATGCCCTCGCCCAGCAGGCCGAGCAGCGTTGCGCCGGCGAGCGAGCCGATCACGATCGCGAGGGTGTTGGCGAAGTTGAACATGCTGAGCACGCTGGTGCGCTCGTTGGAGGGGATGGCGTCGAAGAGCAGGAGGAAGGTGGCCAGCTCGTAGGCGGCCCACACCGCGCCGGAGAACGCCTGGATGGCCAGCAGGTACCAGAAGTTGTCGCCGAAGGCCCAGAGCGAGGACGCGGGGATGAGCCCGAGGCCGCCGACGAGCAGCACCGCGCGCGGGCCGCGGCGTTGGGCGAGACGGCCGAGGAAGGGCAGCACCACCATGCGGGAGACGAACGAGACCGCGATGAGCACCATGTAGGTGGCGTAGCTGAGCTCGAGGCGGACGAGCATGAAGGGCGTGAAGAAGGGCCCGGAGGTCTGCACGGCGATCTGCACCAGCAGCATGTAGCCGAGCAGGCGGGCGTCGTGCCCGGTGCGCCAGCGGGCGAGGAACTGCCTCGGCGAGACCGAGCGGAAGTTCCGCGGCAGGGGCTCGGGCTCGGACTGGGCGGCCAGGCACCGGCTGGCGTAGAACCGGAACGCGGCCGCGGAGAGGAACAGGATCACGAAGACACCGACGGCGGCGGAGTTGTCCGGGTTGCCCTTGCCGAGGTTGAGCGCGGTGCCGGCGCCGAGCAGGCCGACGACGGTGCCGAGCTGGATGATGCGGGTGCGCCTGGCGAAGTAGCGTGCGCGGATGCGGTCGGGGACGAGGGTCGCGACCCAGGTGTTCCAGGCGGGGCCCTGGGCGTAGTTGACCGTCCAATAGAGACTGACGGCCAGGTAGATCAGCCACGCGGGCATGCTGCCGTGGTAGGCGCCCATGGCCAGCGGCAGGAAGCTGCACGCCTGGATGGTGGCGCAGAGGACGACCCAGCGGCGGAGCGAGCCGAGGCGACGGACCATGACGGGCGTGACGAGCTGGAGCGTGCCGCCGACGACGAGGGGGACCGAGCCGATGAGCCCGGCGAGGATCTCGTGCATGCCCATGGCGATGGCGAAGGCGCCGAAGTAGGCCTCGCCGCACCCGACCATGAGGCAGTAGAACAGCCCGTCGACAGTGATGAGTCGGAGGTCGCGGCGCGTGGCGGGGCTGATTTGGGCTTGTGGTGGCGGCGGCATGCGGCTCTCGTGCGGAGGAGCGTACCGCCGCCGGCGGCGTCGCGCTGGGGTGCGCGCGCAGATCGACCGGGCAGGTCAGGGCGATTGATTGAGCCGGCGCAGCTCGGCGATCGGCAACAATGGAAAGCTCGTGCGTCCGGTCTTGAGCATGAGCTCGACGTAGGGCTTGCACATGCCGCAGCCGGTGCAACAACCGGTGCGGGCCGAGAGGGTCTTGAGATCGGCATCGATCTTGTCGGCGATCTCCTTGAGCTCGGCGAAGCTGACGTCGTAGCAGATGCAGCGTTCGACTGTGGGCACGCTATCGACCTCCGGCGTCAAAGTCGAAGAGGGCGTTGGAGTCGTCCTGGCCGAACCAGCCGAGGTTGACCGACTCGGGCGAGGGATTGTAGAGGCCGCTGGACCAGGAGTGCGTGCGCGCGCGGGTGTCGGCGTGGGCGTCGAGCCAGACGGCGACGGCGCGGGTGTTGGCGTGGCGGAAGTGGATGGATGGGTCGGTGCGGAAACCCGACTCGCCCTGGCCGAACTGGGGGTGGAAGCGGGGCTCGGCGAAGCTGTATTCGACCACCAGATCCGACGCGAGGGCGTCGGGGAAGGCGGTGTCGGCGAAGGCGAGGGTGGCGTTGGGCGTCGCGAATCGGGAGAGGCGGGCGCCGGTGCGGTCGTCGCGGACGCGCCAGGTGGGGTGGTTGTTGACGGGGGTGTCACGGACGAGGGCGACGCCGAGGTAGGCGTTGTTGTAGCCGTAGCCGCCGGCGGAGCGCTCGAAGCCGCGGCCGGTGTCGTGGAGGCGATCGAGCGTGCCGGCGAAGGTCGGGCAGGTGCGGATGGCGGCCGATGGGGCGTCGGGGGAGGCCGCGTCGGCGGCGAGGTAGGGGGTGAGGGGGGCGCCGGTGGCGCGGAAGGGTTCGCCGGTGCGCGCGCGGCTGCCGTGCCAGCGGGTGAGGTTGGCGCGGTAGTCGGGTGCGCCGGGGGCGGCGTGGTCGTCGTTGTCGGTGGCGTAGAGGTGGAGGGCCGCGGCGAGCTGGCGCTGGTTGGAGAGGCAGAGGGCGGTGCGGCCGGCCTCGCGGGCGGTGCGGAGGCTGGGCAGGAGGATGCCGATGAGCATCGCGATGATGGCGGTGCAGACGAGGAGTTCGATGAGGGTGAAGGCGGGGCGCGGGGCAATACGGCCGAGACGGCCGCGGCACGCGGGTCTGGTCCTCGTTTGGGCGCGCGCACGCATCATGGCCTGCGGACCTCCCGGGGCTCGATCCGCGCGCGCACGGTGTGATCGCTCACGCGGGGGGCGACATCGGCGACGGCGCACAGCTCGGCGGAGCGTTCGCCGAAGGGGCCGAACACGGCGTTGGTCGCGTTGGTGATGCGGATGAAGTCGAAGGCGCGGAGATTGGCGGGCAGATTGGTCGCGGGGTCGATGGCCCAGGCGATGTCGAAGGCGTCGCCCCCCCCACTGCCGGGGTCGATGCCGACGGTGAAGGGGTTGTCGGGGGTGGTGTAGAAGACCGCCGGGTCGGCGTCGGGGTCGTCGATGGTGTTGTCGGCGTTGAGATCGCCGAGGAGGAGGGTCGGCGAGCAGTCGGCGTAGCCGATGACGCCCTCGTCGATGGCGAAGGGGCCGTTGGGGTTGTCGAGGATGATCGAGCTCTCGAAGGGATCGGCCGGGAGGCGGAAGGACCAGGTCTGCCAGGTGCCGCTTTGGCCGGGGGGGAGCCACGAGGCGAGGGAGGGGGGGAAGGTGTTGTCGTTGGTGTTGTCGTCCCAGGTCTGCGGCTGCCAGGTGGTGATGGGCTCGGGCAGGTGGGTGCCGGGGATGAGGTACCACGGGTCGTCGGCGAGGCCGTTGCGGTTGGTGTCGCGGGAGATCTCGATGGTGGCGGGTTCGGCCCAGCGGCGGTTGGGATCGTTGTTGTGCCAGAAGGCGTTGCCGTAGACGATGCAGTCGAGTCCGAACGGGTTGTGCGGGTCGTCGCGGACGGGGCGGTCGAAGGCGAGGGTGATGGAGCCGCCGAAGCCGCCGAGGGTGACGGCCTTGGTGTCGTTGCCGTCGAGCGTGCCGCCGCCGACGGGCGGGCCGAGTGCGCGCGCAGGATTGTTGAAGGCGGGGTCCTGCACGAACTGGCCGGGGGCGGGGCGGTAGTCGATGACGGTGGCGGCGAAGGGGGCTTGGGCGAGGACCGCTGGTGCGGCGGCGCAGGACGCGAGGAGCAGGGATGTGGTTCTGCGTGCGCGGTTGCCGCGGTGGTGTCGGGGGGAGGGCACTGGGCTTCGCCCAGTGGCACCGGTGCGGGGAGGAACTGGGCTTCGCCTGGTGGCACCGGGATCGGTGTTGTCAGTCACGGCGGCGCCTCCGGGCGACGAGGCCCGCGGCGGCGAGGAGCGCGAGCGAGGAGGGGGCGGGGACGGTGGCGTACCAGGTCTGGCCGTCGGTGATGTAGAGCTCGCCGGTGGCGGGGTTGAAGGCGCTGCCGAAGAAGCCGAAGCCGTCGAGGCGGGGGTCGAGGCGGGCGAGGTGGAGCGGGTTGTTGGGGTCGATGGGCCCGGCACCGGCGAGAGCGTCGGCGATGGCGTGGGCGTTGATGATGCCGAGGTAGCCGGCGTCGAAGTTGTTGAAATCGCCGCCGCCGACGAAGAGGTTGCCGTCGGCGTCGATGTTGAGCGCGTTGCCGCTGAGGATGTCACCGATGAATGTGCCGCCGGTCTCGAAGTCGACGCCGCCGAGCCAGTCGGCGGGTTCGAAGACGCGGATGTTGCCGGTGTCGGAGCCTGTGCCGTAGGCGAAGCCGTTGGCGGTGTAGAGGCGCCCTGCGCTGTCGAAGGCGACACCGGCGGAGCCGCCGAGGATGTTGGTGACGACGGGCTCGTTGAGGGGGTTGTCGGGTGCGCTGGTGGTGTCGAGCATCGAGACGAACGAGGGCTGGCCGAACTCGCCGGCGGTGAGGGCCAGCGAGGTGTTGTCGAACCATGTGCCGTCGAAGTGGCCGACGGTGAAGTAGTCGGCCAGCGTGCCGCTGGTGAGTGTGGTGGGCGCGTTGGGGGTGCCGAGGGCGTTGGTCTCGAAGACGGCGACGGGTTTGCCGAAGCCGGTGCCGATGGCGATGCGCTGCCCGTCGGGGCTGACGGTGAGGAAGGCGGGATCGGTGGAGCCGCCGGTCTGTGAGGCGTCGAGGATCGCGACCTCGCTGAAGACCGCCGAGCCGGCGTGCGACTCGAGGAAGACGCTGTTGCCGGTGACCATGAGCAGGCGGCCGTCGGGGAGGGCGTCTCCGGCGACACCGAAGGAGCCGTTGCCGACGGGCGGGGTGGCGAAGGCGCGGTAGTGGTCGCCGTAGGTGGAGAAGGCGTCGGCCATGGCCGGAGCGGCGGCGGCGGCGAGCGAGAGGACGAGGGCGCAGCGAGAGCGTGCGGCGACGGACGGGCGGAGTGTCGTGGACATGCGAGACCTCTGATGCGTCCCGAGTTCGCGCGGGACGGCTCCCTGCCGGGTGGCGGAGCTCTCGCGAAGATCGACGGGTGCGCCGGCGGCGGGAGCGTGCCGCGGCGGTGCCCGACGCCTCGTTCGCGCGAGAGCGTGCAGACCTACGGGTTCGGCGTGAACAAACCGAGCCCGGTCTTCGGCAGGTCTTCCGGCTTGGGGCTCGCGAGTTCGGCCTTCCCGCGGCGCGGCACGTGGCGTGCGTTGCGGCAGTGGCTGGTTCCGCCCGGATCCGGCACGCGGCCGGGGTGGGCGGGAACTCGCGATCTGTGCCCCCTACGGCGGCGCGACCGCGGCGGACTGGCCTGTGTCCCGACGCACGGGGCGAGGGGTCGAGGCTTCACCGCACTTCCCTTTTCAGCCCTTCGACCCGGCGAGCCGGGTCTTGAGGCACCGATGACAGGCGGAGCGTACCGCGTCGGGCGGGAGTGTCAAGCGCCGGGGCGAGGGCCGCGGGTTCGTGCGGGGTCCGGAGGGGTCGGGGCTAATCGTGACGCCAGAAGCGGTGGCTGAAGAGCACGATGATCGCGAAGATCTCGAGGCGGCCCAGGACCATGAGGAGGGTGAGGACGATCTTGGAGGGCGTAGAGAACCAGCCGTAGTTGGCGACGGCGCCGACCGCCTCGAGCCCGGGGCCGATGGTGCAGAGCGTGGCGATGGCGGAGGTCGCGGCGGTGGTGTAGGAGCAGTCGGACGCCGGGTTGAGCTGTTCGAAGAGCATCACGCTGCCGGAGCCGAGCACGAAGAGCATGATGATGCCCAGGACGAAGGCGAGGGTGCCGAGTTTGAGTTCGGGGTCCATCGCGGACTTGCCGAACCGGACGGGGCGGACGACCTTGGGGCGGAAGACGTGCTCGACCTCGGCGAGGAGGATCTTGCAGGCGGCCCAGACGCGGATGACCTTGATGCCGCCGGCGGTGGAGCCGGCGCACCCGCCGACGAACATGAGCATGACCAGGACGGCCTTGGCGAGGAATGGCCAGAGATTGAAGTCGCTGGTGCAGAAGCCGGTGGTCGACTGGACGGAGACGGTGGTGAAGACGGCCTGGCGAGCCGAGGCGCCGAGGGTGGACTCGACGTGTTCGCCGGTGGTCATGACGATGGGGTTGTCGGAGTACCAGACCGCGAGGGTGACGAGCAGGGCGCCGAGGCTGAGCAGGGCGAGGTAGAGGCGGAGTTCGGTGTCACGGAGGACCTCTTTGACCCGGCCGCGGACGAGCTTGTAGAACAGGTTGAAGTTCACCCCGGCGAGGACCATGAAGGGGATGACGATGATGTCGACCGAGACGGTGTGGGCGTAGGCGCCGACGCTGGCGTTCTTGGTGCTGAAGCCGCCGGTGGCGAGCGTGGCGAAGGTGTGGCAGACCGAGTCGAAGAGGTCGAGCGGGGTGGCGACCCACAGGGCGGCGGCCATGGCGACGGAGAGCCCGAGGTAGATGTACCAGAGCCAGCGGGCGGTCTCGCGGATGTGCGGCTGCAGGCCCTCGGGGCTTGGGCCGGGGGCCTCGACGTTGAAGATGCGTTTGCCGCCGACGCCGAGGCCGGGGAGGACGGCGACGAAGAGCACGACGATGCCCAGGCCGCCGAGCCAGTGGGTGAGCGCGCGCCAGAGCAGGATGCCGCTGGGGAGCGTCTCGATCTGGGGGAGCACTGTGGCGCCGGTGGTGGTCAGGCCGCTCATGGCCTCGAAGTAGGCGTTGACTGGCGATCGGAAGGGGTGATCCGGGGTGTCGGGTGAGATATGGGCCCAGACGAGGTAGGGAGTCGCGGCCAGCGCAGCGCCGAGGAGCCAGCTGCCGGCAACGAGGAGGAGCGCCTCTCGTCGGCCGATATAGCCCGGGGTGTTTCGGGCGGAGAACCAGCCGAGGTAGCCGAGGATGGTGCCGACGCCCCCGGTCGCGGCGAGTGCGAGCAGTCCGGTCTGGTCGGTGTCGCGGCGGATCTCGAAGACCTCGGCGAGTGCGAAGAGCCCGGCGGTGGCGATCATGATCACGCCGAGGAGCGTGAAGAGGAGGCCGAGCTGTCCGACGACGAGACGGTAATTCACCGCGGGGTTCCCGGATCGATGGAGCGCACGCCGTGCGTGCGGTGGTGCGAGGGCGGATGGTACCGCGCGTCGGGCTGTCGATTGGGCGGGCGGGCGGCGGCTTGGTCGTGGCGAGGGATCATGAGCCGCGGAGGGCCTTGCGGAGTTCGGTCTCGTGCCCGGCGCGGCCGATGACCATGATGGAGTCGCCGGGCTTGATGGAGTCCTGGGCTCCGGGGACCCAGACATCGCCGCCGCGGCGGATCGCGGCGATCACGCCGTTGGGGAAGAGGTTCATCTCGATGAGCGGGCGTTCAGTCTTGATGTCGCCGGCGGTGACCCGCCAGAGGTAGACATCGACGCCCGAGGCCAGCGAGGCCATGCGGAGGAAGGGGCTGTCGTCGAGGAGGATGCCGAGTTCCTTCGCGGCGACCATGCCGGGGGAGTAGGCCCGGTCGACGCCGATGTGGTAGAGCAGGTCGAGGTATCGGGCACGCTCGACGACGGCGACGCACTCGGTGACGCCGCCGGCCTTGGCGAAGACGGCGCCGACGATGTTCTCTTCCTCCTCGCGGTGGACGGCGATGAAGACGTCGGCCTGGGCGATGTGCTCTTCGGCGAAGACGCTGTTGTCGGTGGGGTCGGCGTTGATGACGGTGACCCAGTCGAGGCGTTCGGCGAGTTCGTGGGCGCGGTCGGTGTCGGTCTCGAAGAGGCGGATGGACCACTCACGCTTGTGGAGGACCTCGCAGAGCCACGCGGCCATGGGTGTGCCGCCCATGACGACGACGGTGCGGCGGCGGTGGTCCTTGACGCCGATGCGGCGGAGCATGTCGTCGAAGACGTCGGTGTCGCCGATGAGGACGAGTCGGTCGCCGTCCTGGAGCACGGTGTCGCGTCCGGGGATGAAGGCCTGGCCGGCGCGCGAGACCGAGGCGATGCGTGTGCCCTGGGGGAGCTGGATCTGGGAGAGCGGCTTGCCGATGGAGGAGGCGTTGTCCTTGAGGGAGACCTCGTGCATGTCGATGCGGCCGCGGGCGAAGTGCTCGATGGCGATGGCGGCGGGGTTGCGGAGCGACCTGGCGATGGCGGCGGCGGTGGCGTATTGCGGGCAGACGATGTGGTCGATGCCGAAGTGGTTCTCGTAGTCGACATCGGACTGGTCGAAGTAGGTGGCGTGGCGGATGTGGGCGACGGTGCGTTTGGCGCCGAGGGCCTTGGCGAGGCTGGCGGTGACGATGTTGACCTCGTCGTTGTCGGTGGTGGCCAGGACGAGATCGGCGGTGGCGGCGCCGGCCTCGCGGAGTACGGCGGCGCTTGCGCAGTTGCCCTGGAGGACGCTGACGTCCATGGTGTCGGCGATGGTGCGGAGCTTGGCGGGGTCGGAGTCGACGGCGGTGATGGAGCGTCCGCCCTTGTTGAGAAACTCGGTCGAGTGGGTCCCGACTTCGCCCATGCCGCAGATGAGAATCTTCATGCAAAAGGAGTCCTGGCGGGTGCGAAGCGGATTCTAGCAGGGTTGGCGGGAAGCTGTTGGTATGCTGGAATCATGCCGCTGGACTGGTTCCGTCGAGAGGAGGATGCGAGCGGGCTCGGCCTGACGGCGTCGGAGCGCAGGGCGGTGCTTCGAACCGCGCACGAGCGATGCCCGCCGGGCCGACTGGCGGGCTACACGGCGACGGTGGTTGCGCCCCCGATCGTCGTGGGGATTGCGCTGAGTGTGCTGCTCGACGATTGGGTGGCTGCCCTGGCGGGCATTTCGCGCGAATGGGCGCACACACTGATCGTGGCGGCGATCGCTGGCGGGTGTGTCCCGTGGTTTGCGTGGACCTACGGACGATTCCATCTGCGGTACTATCGCGAGGTGCTGCGGGAGCGTGGGGCGCGGGTGTGCCCGGCGTGTGGGTATGCGTTGGATGGGCTCCCGGTGCCGAGCATGTGCCCGGAGTGCGGCGAGTCGGAGCCGGCGCCGCGGATGTAACGCCGAGACTCATGGAGATCAACAGATGCAGAGCAAGGCGACGACGGTTGAGGCGTATCTGAAGGAACTGCCCGAGGACCGGCGGAAGGCCCTCGAAGCGATCCGCAAGGTCTTCAAGAAGAACCTCGGCAAGGGGTATGAGGAGGGGATGCAGTACGGCATGATCGGGTACTTCGTGCCGCACAGCGTGTACCCGGACGGGTATCACTGCGACCCGAAACAGCCGCTGCCGTTTGCGGGGCTGGCGTCGCAGAAGAACCACATGTCGATGTACATGATGTGCATCTACGGCATCGACGAGCACCGGGACCGGTTTATCAAGGGCTGGGAAGCCGCGGCCGCGGAGGGCAGGGCCCGCAAGCTCGATATGGGCAAGGCGTGCATTCGGTTTAAGAAGCTCGAGGACGTGCCGCTGGACGTGGTCGGCGAGGCGATCAAGCGGGTGCCGGTGAAGATGTACATCGAGCACTACGAGAGCGTCATCAAGCAGAGCGGTGCGAGGAAGCCTGCGGCGAAGAAGGCGGCCAAGAAGGCGGGCGTCAAGCCTGCGGCGAAGAAGACCGCGGCCAAGAAGGCGACCGGCAAGAAGGCTGCGATCAAGAAGACGGCGGCCAAGAAATCCGGGAGCAAGAAGGCTGCTGCGAAGAAGGCACCGGCGAAGAAGGCCGCGACACGAGCGGCCGGGAAGGCGAGCGGCTCGAAGGCCGCGCGCCGGTCATAAACCGCACCGTGCCCGGTGTGGGCGTGGGAGAGTGTCGATGCCGTTGATTGCGTTGGTGATGCTCGTGATATCGCAGGTGGTCGGGCTGGCCGGTGGGTGGGCCGGCGGATGGACAGCGGCTGCGGACGCGGACGACGACATGCGGGCGGCCGCGGCCGCGTTTGTGGAGTCGCTGAGGCCCGAGCTGCGCGAGCGGGCGGTGCTGGCGTTTGACGATGCCAACCGTCTCGACTGGCATTACATCCCGCGTCGGCGTGCCGGGGTGTCGCTCAAGGAGATGCACGACGCTGAGCGGCTGGCGGCGCACGACCTGCTGCGGGCGGGGCTCTCGTCGCGGGGCTATCGCAAGGCGATGCTGGTGGTGGCGCTGGAGGATGTGCTGCGGGAGATTGAGGAGGGGCGCGGGCAGAACGCGTCGTTTCGAGACCCGGGGCTGTTCTTCGTGACGGTGTTTGGCGATCCGGCGGGCGGGGGGCCGTGGGGTTGGCGGTTTGAGGGGCACCACCTTTCGCTGAACTTCTCGTCGGTGGCGGGTGAGGTCGCGGTGACGCCGGCGTTTTTCGGGTCGAACCCGGGCCAGGTGCGTGCCGGGCCGCGGGCGGGGTTGGGCGTGTTGCTGGAGGAGGAGTCGCTCGGTCGCCGGTTGGTGGAGTCGCTGGACTCGGCGCAGCGGGAGGTCGGGGTGCTGAGCGGCCCGGTGCCGCGAGACGTGTTGCTGTCGCCTGGCGTCGCGGCCGACCGTCTCGACACGAGCAAGGGTGTGGCGTACGCCGACATGACCGCGCCGCAGCGGGAGCTGGTCGAGGCGTTGCTTGCCGAGTGGGCTGGGAATCTGGAGCCGGGGCTGGCGGCGGTGCAGGGTGCGCGGATGCGTGAGGCGGGGCTTGATGGTGTCCGCTTTCTGTGGATCGGTTCGGACGAGGCGGGGCGGCCCCACTACTACCGGCTGGCCGGGCCGCGGTTTGTCATTGAGTATGACAACACGCAGGACAACGCCAACCACATCCACACGGTGTGGCACGACCCGGAGCGGGACTTTGGCGAGGATCTGCTGCGGGCGCACCTGCGCGAGCAGCACGACGGCAACGACGGGCACGACCACCGGCGGGACTGAGCCGGCGGGTGGGCGGGCGCGGGGATGTCAGTTGTCCGGCACGACTCTGCGCAGCAGGTAGTCGAACATGAGCCCGCGGCGTTCTTCGTCGAGCAGGTCGTAGATGCGTCGGTTGGTCGCGCGGCGCTGCTCGGGTGTCGGGCGGAGCTGGGTCTCTCTGATGTGGTCGATGAGGATGGTGCGCATCTGCTCGCGCTGCTCGTCGGTGGGCTGGACCGCCTCGTAGAGGGCGTCCATGGCCTGGCGATAGCGCAGGAGTGTGGCGTTGTAGCCGGTGCCGACCTCGGCGGCGAACATCTCGTAGGCGAGTCGGCGTTCGGTCTGTTGGCGGAGCGCGGCGGCTTGATCGGCGTCGTCGGTGGGCTGGTCGCGGGTCTGCCAGGCGACGAGGGCGTCCCAGTACTCGTCGACGATTCGGGTCAGTTCGGCGTGCTGGGCGGGGGGGAGTACTTCGGCGAGTGGAGCCAGAAGCGGGCTGCGGGAGGTCTCGGGGTCGAAGGACTCCCAGAGCTCGTGCATGAGCTGGTTGACGAGCTGGCGGTCCTGGGCGATGGTGGCGTCGGAGATGACCTTGACGGCGTCGATCTCTTCGACGAGCAGCATGGCGACGGCCATGTCGCGGGCGTCGAGCACCTCGGTGGCCCGCTGGCGGGTCTGTTCGTCGAGGTCGAGCAGTTGGAGTGCGGCGGCCTCGGGGCGGCCCTCGACCCGTTGGAAATCCCCGGTCATGGAGCGGTGGATGAGCGTGCGGCGGGCGGTGTCGGGCACGTCCGGGCCGCGGAGACTGTCGGTGTCCGGCTGTGCGGCTGCGAGCGGGGTAATGAGCAGCACGAGGGCGAGCGCACGCTTGGTGATGGGGTTCATCGGTTCAGTGTACCGTGGTAGGGCGGTCCGACAAAGGGAGTTCGGCTGCGCACGAGTCTTCAAGGAGTGTGATGATGAAGCGGCGAGAGTTCATGGCGGCGGGTGCCGCGGCGGGAGTGGGGTTGACGGCGGTTGCGGGTGAGGCATTGGGGCGGAGCCGCGCTCTGCAGCCGGAGGCCGGCGACGCGAAGCGGGCGTGGCGGTATCAGGGCGGCAGGAGCCCGTGGCCGGTCTGCCTGGACACCGCGACGATCCGGCCAGCGTCGCTTGTGGACAAGATCCGGTTTGCCTCTGAGGCCGGGTTTGACGCGATCGAGCCCTGGGAGGGCGAGGTGCACCAGTACGAGCAGGAGCACGGCGATCTTGGTGAGCTGCGGCGCCGGATCGAGGACGCGGGGCTCTTCGTGCCGAGCGTGATCGGCCTGTGGAACGCCATCCCGCCGACACGGGAGGAGTTTGACGCGTCGCTGGTGGATTCTCGGCGGCGGATGCGGCAGGCGGCGGCGATCGGGGCCGAGTACATCCAGACCATCCCGCAGCCTGCGCGCGCGTGGCGGGACTTTGACCCGTTCTGGGCGGCGGCGCGGTACCGGGAGCTGCTGGAGATCGGGCTGGGCGACTACGGCATCAACCCGGCGATGGTGTTTGTGGAGTTTCTTGAGGGGTCGCGGACGATGGGGCAGGCGTCGCAGATCGCGATCGATGCGGATCACCCGAAGGCGAAGATCATCCCGGACGTGTTCCACATGCTCATTGGCGGCTCGGGCTTCTCGGGGCTCAAGCATCTGCGTGGAGACTTCATCGCGATCTTCCAGTTCAACGATGCGCCGGCGTCGCCGAAGGTGCCGGACCTGAAGGACGAGCACCGGGTGTACCCCGGCGAGGGGGTCCTGCCGCTGGCCGAGTCGCTGCGTGACCTGCGGGACATCGGCTACACAGGGTGCATCTCGCTTGAGCTCTACAACCCGAAGTACTGGGAGCAGGACCTGGGCAAGGTCGCGAAGACGGGCCTTGCCAAAACGGTGCGCGTGATCGAGGACGCGCTGGCGTAGAAGTGGCACGGAAGATCGTGCGGATATCAAAAGGCCCCGAGCAACTGCTCGGGGCCTTTGTGTGGGGGATCGTGTTGGAGCGCCGGGTACGGCGGTGGCTAGGGGTTTGCCGTCTGGGCCTGCAGCGAGTGCCCGGCGTCCTGAAGGCCCTCGGCTCCGTCGTCGCTTTCTTGTTCGTCTTCGTTGAAGTCGTCGGAGTCGCCCTCGTCGGTCTCACCAGTGGAATCGGCATCATCGCCTGTCGCGCCTTCGTCGGCGGATTCGTCAGCGGCCTCGTCTGCGGGAGCCTCGGCGTTGTCCTCGGCGGGGTCCTCGGCGTCGTCGGCCTTCTCCGGCTCATCGGCCTTGGCGGGCTCGCCTTTGCCGAGGTAGCGGAGGAGGAAGTCCTCGTACTTGCGGTAGCGTCCGATGGTCTTGACATCGCCGCCGAGGCCGTGGCCGCCGGTGGGGTCGAGGAAGAGCTCGACGTTGACCTCCTTGTCGGCCTTCAGGAGTTCGCGGTAGACGTTGACGGTGTCCTGGTAGAGAACGTTGGAGTCCTCCATGCCGTGGACGAGGAGCAGCCGGCCCTTGATGTTCTTGGCCAAGGGCAGGAGCGACTGGTCCTTGAGGTTGAGCTGTCCGGGCTTGTGCGGGCCGATGGTGCCGGTGGTGTACCAGGAGTTGTAGTTGAACCACTCGGTGGGTCCGGCGCCGGCCATGCCGACGGCGAAGACGTCGGGCTCGGTGTACATCACCATCTGGGTCTGGAACCCTCCGAACGACCACCCGTGCAGACCCATCTTCTTCTCGTCGATGCCGCCCTGCTTGACGAGCCAGCGGGCGCCGTCGACGAGGTCTTCGGTCTGCGGCTTGCCGACCTGCTCGAAGTTGGCCTTCTCGAAGACAGCGCCGTAGCCGGAGGCGCCACGGGGGTCGATGGTGGCGGTGACGTAGCCGTGGACCTCGGCCATGTAGCGGGCGAAGAAGTAGCTCGGGGCGGCGAAGGCACCGCGGGTGGCCATCTTGCGTTCGCCGAGCGGGCCGCCGTAGACGTAGATCAGGAGCGGGCGTTTGTCCTCGGGGGAGAAATCCTTGGGCTTGAACATGTGGCCGTGGATGGTCTGTCCGTGGCGGTTCTCGTAGGTGAAGTACTCGGGAGAGGCCGTCGTGAGGACGTGGGCCTCCTTGGGGTGCGAGTCGGTGAGGGGCGTGGTCGCACCGTCGGCCGGGGTCACGGCGACGAGCTCGCGGGGTGAGCCGAAGTCGATGTGGCTGGCGAGCAGGAGCGAGCCGTCGTCGCGGACGGCGACCGAGCTGTAGTCGCCGTCGACGCTGGTCAGCTTGGTCATGTCGCCGGACTCGAGGTTGATCGCGTAGACGTGGCCCTGGTTGGGGTCGTCCTTGGTCGCGGTGGCAAAGATCGTGGAGTTGTCGTCGGAGATGTCGAAGGGGTAGACCTCGAACTGGCCGTAGGTGAGCTGGGTGAGCTGCTGGTAGCGCGGATCAAGCAGGTGGAGCTGGCGGAAGCCGGACAGCTCGGTGATGAAGGCCATGCGGCGGCTGTCGGGGAGGTACTGGGGCTGGATCATGCCCGGGGTGTTGGGGCCGCCGAAGTGGTAGAACTCGTAGACGACCTTGGCGTTCTCGATCTCGAACTCGGGCTTGTCCTCGTCCTTCTCGGGTTCGGTGGCGTCGTCCTTGGCGTCCTGTTTCGATTCTGTATCGTCGCCGTCGTCGTTGTCGCCGTTGTCCTCGTTCTCATCGTCGTTGTCGGCGTCGTCTGCGTCCTCGGAGGCGTCGTCCTTCTGGGCGTCGGCGTTCTTGTCCTCGTCGGCGTTCTCTTCGACGAACCCGGCTTCGAGCACTTTGACGAGGCCCGTCGACTGCTCGTAAGCCGCGAAGGCGATGCGGGCCGAGTCGGGCGACCACTCGGGCATGCGGAGGATGTCGCGGGGGCCGGTGAGTCGCTTGGTGAAGACACGCTCGAGGGTCCCTTCCTCGGTCTCGTGGCCGTCGAGGTCGTAGAGGTAGACGCTGGTGAAGGCGTCGGGCCACGGGCTGTCGGGCATGTGGCGGGTGACCTGGTTGGCTCGCGCAAAGCGCTCGCGGTAGTTGACGATGGTGACGGAGGTGCCGCGGCCCCAGTAGCTGTCGCCGCGGTTGGCGAGGAAGACCAGCCGCTTCTGGTCGGGGCTGATGCGGTAGCCGACCATGCGTTCGCCGTCCTTGAGCTCGGGGTCGAGCTGGACGATGCGGTGATCGCCGAAGCTGACGCGGAGGAGCGCACCGTCGCGGAGGTAGGTGTAGCCGGAGCCGTCGGGGAGGTACTGGACGTCGGACTCCCGCTCGCGGGTGAAGGTGAGGCGCTCGAGGTCGCCCCGGTAGGGCGTCACGGGCTTGCCCTTCGCGTCCTTGTCGGCGGGGTCGGGCGGGCTGGTGGGGGCGGCCCACTTGTCGCCGTCGAAGCGGAGCCGGTAGATGTCGCCGCCGGAGAGCAGGAGCATCTCGTTGCTCGATTCGGACCACTCGAAGCCCTGGACGCCGCCGTAGCGCGGGGCGCGCTTGTCGGGGGCCTTGCCGTTCTTCTCGTCGTTGATCTCGGCGTCTGCGTCGGTGACGACGTCGCCGAGCGTCAGACGTTCACCGATCGCGCCGATGACGCCCTTGGGCGAATCGTCGTCGGGCTTGGTCTCGTCGCTGGGTGCGACTGTGAACGCGACGGTCTGGGCGGGTTCTTCGAGAGTCAGCGTGCCGGCGAGGGAACCGAAGTCCTCGCCAGCGGTCGCCTCGAGCGAGCCCTTGACCGAGAGCGTCTTGTCGTCGATGGTCGCGGTGAGGGTGCTGGTCTCGGTGTCGAACTTGGCGTCGGTCAGCGCGAGCTTGACCAGGCCGATGCGGACGTATCCCTCGAACGAGTCCTTCTTGCTGCGGGCGAGAAAGAGCGTGGCCCGTCCCTGGTCGATCGGGCCGCCCTCGGTGGTGGCGTCGCCCTTCCACGTGCCCAGGGGGCTCGAGGCGGGCCAGCCCAGGCGGGCGGCCTGTTCATCGGCGAGAGACTGGAGCGTGATGCCCGCCTTCTTGGCCTGCTTCTCGCGGTCGTCGCGGACCTCACGCACGTCGGCCTGGAACTCGGCCATGCGTCCGACGCTGGTGATGCGGCGGGTCTGCCCGGTCTCGGAGTCGTGCACGTAGAGATCGCTCCCGTGGCGGCGCTCGGCGTAGGACCGGTAGAGGAACGCGGCGAAACGGCCGTCGTGGCTGAACGACACGCGGCTCGCCGACGGGCCGAAGAAGGACTTCTCCGGGAAGATCCGGTCGAGGGTGAGCTTGACCTCGTCCTCCTTGGGATCGGCCTTGTCCTCAGCGGTGGCGATCGCGGCGGGCATGGCCTCGGGGCGCGCCGTGCCCGGGCGGAAGGACCGGTTGGCCTCGTGCGACACGGGCAGGAAGGCCGCCCCGCTCTCGTGGCGCTCCGGCATGGACGCGAGGGCGGCGAGGGTGAGCCAGAGTGTGACAGCGGCGGTGAGGCCGACGGCGGAACGAATGGACATGGCGTGCTCCCAGGGGGTCTTGACCGGGGCAGCATAGTGGACGGGCGCTGCTCTGAGCCGGACGGCGGCCAGACCCGTGCGAACCCCCGGCGACGATGCCCGGCTGCCCGGCCGGAGCGGGTGCTGCGGGTGCGTGGTTAGAGGTCGAGGCGGTGGCGGCGGACGACCCAGACCTCTGCGGGATCTGCTCGTTTGCCACCGAGGCTCCGGACCAGGGCGCGGGGGAGGGCGATGCAGGCCATCGCGACGCGGGTCCAGGGCCGGTGGTATGGCGCGGGGGTGCCTTGGAGGACGCGGTAGCCGAACAGGTGGAGGACATCTCTGGCCATGACCGCGGCGATCGACGGATCGATGTGGAGCGAGTGCTCGTCGGCTCGGCGCACACCGGGCAGAGCCGCGAGGAGCCGGTGGGCCATGGGCATGGCGCGGAGCCGGGCGGAGACCCACATAAGCCGCCCCCAGACTGGCCGCAGGACGAAGAATGCGTCGTCCTCCGGGCGTTTGCGGGGCTGCCGGTTGGGCATGAAGAGCAACCCGTCGGCGGGGGCGCGGAGTGTCTCGGTGCGGTCGGGCCGGTGGCGGGTGGCGACGCGGGTCAGGCCTTTCCACACCCGGGTGAACGCCTGCGCCGAGTCGAGCATCTCGAGCGGGGGCGAGCCGACGGGGACGCGCTGGCGGATGTCGAAGACGCGCCCGGCCCGGCGGCCGGCGGCGGTGCGGAGACGCTGTGCCACGTCGAACCGGGCCGCGTCGTTGGCGCTGTCGATCATGCCCTGGGCTTCGAGAACGGTCCAGATCGCGGCCTCGTGGACGGAGACGGATGCGGGGTCGGTGTGCGTGCCGGCCTCGACAACGAGTGAGAGCACGCCGAGTTCGCTGGTGGTGTAGTCGGCGAGCAGGCCGCTGAGTTCTTCCTCGAAACCCAGCACGAGCGGGAGCCCGAGCGAGCGGCCGAGTTGGCGGGCGGGGAGTGAGTCCTCGGCGTAGGCGAAGGCGGGGCTCGGTGAGCTGACCGTGTGCAGGTCGAGCAGCGTGGTGGCGTGGGGTGAGTCGGCGATGGTCTCGTCGATGGCGTCGATGAGTTCGAGGAGTTCCTGCTGCTCGGCGTGGCGTTCGGAGGGCGGGAGTGCGCGCGCGCGGCGGATCTCTTCGGGTGTGACCAGGCGGTTGAGATCGCGCTCGATGTAGCGCAGGGTCGGGTCCGCGGCGTTGCAGGCGGCGACGTTGCCGACCATCGCGACGAAGCGGCCTCGCCACGCGGGGGCGGTGCCGGAGGATCCGAGGGCGTGGAGCTTGCGGGCGACCTCGCGGGCGGCGTGGATGCCGGCCGGCTCGTTGCCGTGGACGCCGCCGGTGCAGATGAGTGTGGGCCCGTCGCTCCCGCGGAGATCGGCAATGGTGCGGGTCAGCGGGCCGCGGGGGGCGGGAGGGTGTTCGGTCATGCTTGCCGATCGTTGCCGGTGCGGAGCTGCTCCTCCAGCAGTTCGCTGGCGATGCGGGTGAAGTCGCTCTCGGTGACGATGCCGACGAGCCGCCCGTCTTCGACGATGGGCAGGGCGGAGAGGCTGTGCGCGCGCATCATGGCGACGGCTTCGAGCGTCCCGGTGTCCGGCGTGGCGGTGACGGGGTCGGTGACCATGACCTCTGATGCCGCGGCCTGCGAGGCGTCGTGCGAGCCGTCGGCGAGGAACCGGAGCACACGCCTCCAGGAGATGATGCCCACGAGGCGGTGATCGTTGTCCTCGACGAGGATGTGGCGGATGTGCTCCCAGTCCATGATGCGGGCGACGAGTGCGACCAGCTCGTCCTCGCCCACGGTGAAGAGGTTGGTGGACATGATCTGCCCGACACGGGAGTAGGCCATCGGGTCGCGGCCGCAGGACGCGGCGTCGGCCGGTGGCCATTCGTGGACGGGGTCGTCAGACTTTGCGAGTTTGACCATCGCGTTGGTGAGGCAGGCGACCGCGCGGCCGCGGCGGAGCGACTGGTGCATGGTGTCGAAGGAGCGGAGCTGCCAGGCGGCGCCGGTGTTGCCTGATTCGACCCGGGCCTCGATGACGCCGAGGTAGCGTTCGATCTCCTCTTCGGGGAGGCCGGCGGCGGCGAGGCCGTCCCATGCGGCGGGGATGACGTGCTGCTGGAGAATGGTGTCGGCGGGGTAGGACTTGCCGTCGATCCAGGTCATGTGGGTGTCGAGACCCTGTCTGGCGGCCCGGAGGAAGTTGGTCGAGGCGTGGTCGAAGGCCATGTCGCGGGTGAAGTCGCCCAGGCGTTCGCCGCCGCCGAGCATGGCGCCGATCCAGAGCGCGGAGTTGGCGATCTCGTCGAGGACGGTGGGCCCGGAGGGGAGGTAGCGGTTCTCGATGCGGAGGTGGGGCTTGCCGTCGGTGATGCCGTAGCAGGGGCGGTTCCAGCGGTAGACGGTGCCGTTGTGCAGGGCCAGTGCGCTGAGCTTGGGGATCTGCCCGGCGTCGAGGGCGGCGATCGAGTCGTCGGGCTCGTCGCGGGAGAACATCAGGCGGAAGCGGGCGATGTCGGTGCGGAAGATCTCGGTGGCCGACTTGCGGACCCAGTCGTCGCCGAAGCGCACGCGGGCGAGCGTCTCGCGCCGGGCCCCGGAGACCGGACGCGTGTCCACGGCCTGCTGGAAGATGGCGATGCGGGTCTCCTGCCAGAGGCGGCGGCCGAAGAGGATGGGGCTGTTGACCGTCGCGGCGAGGATGGGGCCGGCGAGGAGCTGGGCGAGGTTGTACATCGGCACGAACTCGTCGGCCGAGACCTGGAGATGGACCTGGAAGCTCGTGTTGAGCGCCTCGAGCATGATCGAGGGGTAGCGGATGGCCAGCTCGTCGGTGCCCTTGAGGTAGAGCTCGAAGTCGCGGCCGCGCATGTCGCGGATGAGGCGATCGAGCGCGAAGTAGCGTTCGAAGGGGGTGATGTTCGCCGCGCCGAGGTCGCGGAGCTCGAGCGTGGGGAGGATCCCGGTGAGCAACGGCTCGCAGTCGAATTCGGCGGCGAAGCGCCGGACGGTGGCGAGGGTCTCTCTGACGCCCGACTCGAGCTCCTCGAGCATCCCGGCACCGACGTGGACCGGTGAGAGGTTGGCTTCGAGGTTGAAGCGGGCGAGTTCGTTGGTGATGCGGTCGTCCGGGCACGCCTCGGCGATCCGGGCGAGGATCTCCATGGCCTTGGGCGCGGGGCGGCGGTCGCGGTCGATCAGGACCAGTTCCTGCTCGGCACCGATCCGGCGCTGCCCGCTCTCGATCCGGCCCTGGCGGATCATGCGGTCGAGGGCCTCGAGATCGCGCAGCAGGGCGGCCATGAAGGCCCGGTGCTGCGCGCCGCCCTGATTGGCCTTGACGTCCTGACTACCCACGACGGCTCTCCCGCCGGCGGCACGAACCGGCACCGCAGTATGCGGGATTGCGGGAGATGCTGCAAGGGTGCCTGCGAGGGGGCGGCGGCTCGGACACGGGGCCGCGGGACGGGCTGCGCGAAAGCCCTGTTCCCGCTGGATGGCCCGGATCGCGCCCGATGCCGGGCCGGTCGCGGCGTCCGCGAGTGTTTCGACTGCGACGAGAAGACTGTCTCCCTAACGGGCCGCGGGAGGGCGGTGCGCCCGCGACCCGTCCTTCAAGTCTCAGTCGATGCGGACGAAGTCGCGCAGGTTGATCGGTTCGTCGAACCGCACGCCGATCTCGTTGACGAACTCCGATTGTGACCGGCACCGGATGACCACCGCGGGGACCGACACCACCTTGCCGCTGAGGGTCTTCAGTTGCACGGCGCAGCGGGCACCCGGCTCCATCGGCCCGCTGTAGAGCAGCCCGACCCCCAGCTCGGAGATGTCGCGGAACAGGATGCGCATGGGGCTCCCGTCGGGGTCGGTGAGCGTGACGATCCCGTCGTGCTCGTACTTGACCCGCTCGGCGGCGCGTCTCGACGCGCTGACGCCTTTCGGCAGTCCCGCATCGCCGGAGAACCCGCCAGTTGTCGCGCCGCCATCACCGACCGGTGTCTTGCGTCCTGCCATGGTCAATACCCGATGCCTTTCCTGAGGAGAGACCCGCTCCGGCGGGAGCGTGAAGAGCTCATGCAGCCCCGGCTGCTCGGTCGTCGAGTTCTGCTTCCAGCATGTTCAGTGTCTGGAGATAGTTGTTCCAGAAGGGATCTGTGAAGCTCTGCGCGTGGTCGTAGATGGTGTCTCGCAGTTCATCGATTGCGGAAAAACCCCCATCGATTTGTGACGCTGAGAGGCTTGCGCGAAGACCGGACTGCCCGAGACGGGTGGTTTGGTCTTTGGCGCGGGCGACCGCGTCTGCCTGGATCTTGTCGTCGTCGCCGTCCGGCTCGGCTGCGGGATCGGCAAGGATCATCTCGAGTCGGTGGAGCATGAGCACAAACTCCAGCCAGTCTGCCCAATCCGCCCTGCTTTCCGTGACGGCGAGTGGCACTGGCGCCATCTGCTCGCCGGTTGGCGGCAGGAAAATACCTCCGCAGGACCCGGTTGCTCCGAAATGGAGTACTATTGCGGTTGCCGACGCGGCGGCCAGCCGCGCGGCGTTACGTCCACTCTTTGCCCTGTGCATCACTCTCGGCCTCCTTTTCGATGTTCGCGCCTGCCAGCGCAAACGAGTCCGAAGTCAGCCCGGGGAAGAGTTCTTGGCGTGACAGAAGATTGGAGGTTTTCGTGCAGATTTCGGTCAATGAACGAGTTCCCGGACTCGCACAGACAACGACACCGGAGGAGCCGGAAAGCTCCGACGTGACCTCCCTTGTCAAGCGCTTTCGCGGCGGTGATTCGGAAGCGGTCGGAGAGTTCGTGACCCGGTACGGTCCGATCATCCGTTCACACTTTCGTCGCAAGATCGGCGCGTCGATGCATCGGCTGGTCGACTCGCAGGACCTGCTCTCGACGATCTCGCGTCGGCTGTGCCAGCGCGTGCAGAACGGGCGGGTCAGGGCGGAGGACGACCAGCAGTTATGGGCGTTGGTCTACCGGATCGGCAATGACGCGCTGGTCGACCGGGTGAAGATCGTGTCACGGCTTCGCGCGCTCGAGTCGGAGGGATCGCCGTTTGTCCGCGGGATGCGCGACCGGCTCGATCAGCGCGGCTCCGGATCGCCGCAGGAGTTTGCCGAAGAGCTTCACCGCATGCTGGGCCTGCTCTCCACCTCCGCCGACCGAGAGCTTCTGGTGCAATGGCTGCACGGGAAGTCGCTCGCCGATGCGGGGGCGTCGCTGGGCATGAACGCCGCGATGGCGAGGAAGCGGTGGCAGCGGATTCGGCAGACACTGCAGGACGCACTCGCAGACTAGGGGACCACATGCCTGACCCACGCATGGAAGACACGCGCTCGAGGCAAGCCCCGGACGATCGCCTCACAAGAATCGCCTCGGCCTCTCCTCACATGGAGGACGAGCTCCTGGCCGAGCGGATCGAGCACGATCTCGGCCAGCAGGGATCGGTGGTGCCCGCCATGAGTCTGTCCGGGCTCATCGGGGCCATCCCGCTGCTGCGGAGCCGCCCGATCGCGCTCGACGCGGCGATCGATGTTGTCGTGAAGGGCATGCTCGCCCGCGGCCGGTCGCCGCAGGAGATCGAGGCGGCGCTGCTCGAGGACTCTCCGGAGTTTGCCGATTCGATCCGCGCGCACATGGCGCTGCGCGCGATGCTGACGAGCTCGAACCCGGTGGTCGCGACCAACACCCGCACATCGCTGGGTGCGTTGCCCGTGTCGTTCGGGCCCGAGCTGCCGGACGGGCAGCGGCGGTACGAGCTGGTCGAGAACGTCGGCGGCGGCAGCGAGGGCAGTGTGTACCGCGCGTTCGACCGTCAGATCTCCACGGGCGACCGACCGCTGCAGGTGGCGGTGAAGATTCTGCACAGCCGCGGCGATGCGGTGCCGGTCCGTGTGATCGACGAGGTCGCGCGGGTGATGCGTGTGCGGCACCCGGCGGTGGTGTCTCTGCTGAACTGGGAGCGCGACTACGAGCAGCCGTTCCTGGTGTATGAGTTCATCGAGGGCGAGTCGCTGGACAGGTGGCGCAAGACCCGCCCGCGTCCGAGCTGCCGCGAGATCGCGACAATGGTGCGTCGTCTCGCCGAGGGTGTGCAGGCGATCCACAGCGCCGGTGTGGCGCACCGAGATATCAAGCCCAACAACATCATCGTCGACCGGCACGGCGCCGCCTTCATCACCGACTTTGGCCTGGCCGACGAGATCGCCGCGCGGGCGAGCCTGCGGTCCGGTGGTTCGCTGGCGTTTGCCGCCCCGGAGCAGCTGCAGGGAGAGCCGGGAAGCTCCGGCAACGCGGTGGACGTGTATGCCCTCGGCGGAGTGCTCTACTGGCTGCTCACCGGGAGCTACCCCAACGGGGCGACGTCGCGTGAGGTCCAGCAGCACGTGACGTCGCGAACGGAGCTGCCGGAGGTGGACCGCAGCCGCTACGGCAGGGGTGAGTTCACGCTGCACCAGATCGCCCGCCGCGCACTTGCGCCCGATCCAGCCGATCGCCATTCCTCGGCCGATGCGCTGGCGACGGATCTGGGGCGGTGGCTGGCCTATGAGCCGGTGGTGCCGTTCGACGATTCGGTGGCCCGGCGGGCTGCGCTGGCGACGCGGCGGTCACCGATGGCCGTGGTCGCCGCGGGCGGTCTGCTCCTGGCGACAGTCGTGACGATGTGGTCCGCGTGGCGTCTCGACGCCCAGAAGGCCGAGTCGCGTTTCACGATGGAACGGCAGCGTTACCAGCTCGAACTGCAGCAGCGGCAGCAGTTGCTCGAGCAACGGACGCGTCGGATGGAGGAGGCGCAGCAGATCACCCGTGAGTTCGCCCAGACGGCGCGCCGGTTTCTGAACAAAGACGGCGACACGTCGTGGCTGGCGATGTTCAGCTCGCTGGAATCGCTCAGCAGCAAGGGTGCCCTGGCGATTCCGGGCGTCGGAGCCGAACTGGTCCAGGGCCGGATCGCGCTGATGTCCGACCTCCTCCATGACGCCGACCAGGCCGGCACGCGCAACAGCGTCGAGAACGCTCTGTGGGAATCGGCGCTGGTGTACTGGCTGCTCCGCGCAGAGCGGTTCGAGGAGGCCGCGGCACTGGGCGATCAGAACACGGCCCGGCTGGTGGGCCTGGTCCCGGCGGACGATCCCTGGACGATTGTCGCCGGCGCACTCAGCCGCACCGCCCGGCTTCACCTGCAGCCGGGCGATGATCGGGCAGACGCGGACCGTCGCTGGCTGGAAGAGCACCGCGAGCAGCTTCCCAGCGAGGTGCTCGAGCTCACGGCGACGGTTTTGGCTCGGTCCTAGCGAGCCGGGGCGGCTTGCGGGGCTGTTCGGATCGGAGATGCTAGAGCACTTGCTGGTTGGTGTCGGGCGCTCGGGGTGTCGGCTCGCGGCGGGCGCTCGGGCCGGGTTGTTTCTCACCTTGTGCGCGCAGCAATGTGAGTTGGCGCCGGGCCCATTCCCGCCATTCCGGGTGGTCGCCGCGGAGCGCGATGTCTTGCAGGTCGGCGAGGAGCCCCGCGTCATCGGTGGCGTGGTCGCCCGCGTGGCGCAGTCTGCAGCGCGTGAGGGCCTGCACGGTCTGGATGTGCCCTGGGTGGACCTCGAGCGCAGATCGGTATTCGTCGATCGCGTCGTCGACGCGTCCCACCCGCTCGAGAGTCATCGCGAGGTTGAGGCGGGGGTCGGGGTGGCCGGGCATGAGCCGGCGTGCCCACTCGAACTCTTCGGCGGCGAGGTACATCTCGTTGCGTGAGAGATGGATGACGCCGAGGTTGTTGTGGGCGGGGCCGTGGAAGAGGTCGGCGGCGAGGGCCTCGCGGAGCAGTCTTTCGGCCCGTTCCGGATCGCTCTCAAGCAGTGCCGCGGCCTGCTGCGTGAGCCGCTGGGCCTCGAGGGGGTTACGGGGAGAGTCGGCGGCGGAGGTGTAGGGGCTGCGCCCGCTGGAGGCGCACCCGGGGCCGCCGAGCATCAGCAGGCACGCCGAGATGCCCCACCACCACCGCCACGTTTGGTTGTGCTTCATGGATCTTGCTCCCTCTCTGAGTTGGCGGCCGAGACGGACCCGTCGACGTACACCGCCGATGCGGTGAGTGTCGCGCGGAACGCTCCGCCGGATGGGCTGCGGCCGGACACGGGAGTCAGATCGACCCCGGTCACCGTCCAGAGCCGGTGCTCGTGCCGCCAGCGTTCGAGAAACGAGCCCAGTTCGTCGAGCAGGATCGGGCTGAGGACGACGCGGAACGTCTGGACGCGGCGTGCGGAGGTGGGATCGTGCCCTGACAGGGCACGATCGCCGGACGGGGTGACCGACTCGACGCGCGTCGAGGTCAGTCCGCTGGCGGTGAGAGTCTCGCTGACGCGCTGGAAGGCGTCGCCCCGCGGCTGCGCGCCGAGAGCGACGGTCTGCGACCGGCCGCGGAGCTCGAGCACACGCTCGGCCTGGGTGCGGACCTGCTCGAGCGTGGCTTCGGCCGAGCGAGCGGTCGCGACGGCGGTGCGTGTGCGCGCAGCGGCCAGCGTCACCACCAGCGATGCCAGGGCGGCGGTGAGCGCGAGGACGATGAGCGAGTGCCTCGGCGTCATGGCCCGGCCTCCGGCTCCATGCGGACGCGGACGGCGATCCCGTCGCGTTCTCGCACGAGGTTCGGCTGGCTGAGCGACCAACCGGGCGGGGCTCGCAGCTCCCGCTCGAACCGCTCGGCTGTCGCCTCGTCAGGCAGGCGGACACCGAGGGTGATCGCGGTAGAGGAGGCGCTGAGCGAATCGGTGGTCAGGTGCAGGTCGTTCGGCCACGACGCCAGCATGGCGGCAAGCGGCGGCGCAACCTCGATCGGTCCGGAGTCGGGCGTGGCGCGGGTGCGGCTGAGTGACCGCAGTTCGGCGGTGAGCCGCGCGGAAGCCGGGACGGGGCTCTGGGAGGGCGGCAGGACCTCGTCGTAGATCCGTGTCGTCGCTGCTTGTAGCGCGGCTGTGTGCTCGCGCGCACGAGATGCTCGCCGCGAGAGTCCGGCGGCGATCAACACGGCGCAGAGCAGTATGGCGGCGCAGGCGATGAGTGTGGTGTTGCGGCGGTGGCTCTTGATCTGCGACGGCTCGAACGCGCCGACGAGCAGGTTGATCCGTGCCGGATCGATCGGTTCATCGAGCGACGTGCTGACAAACTCGGGGAGCGTCTCGGGCGAGAGTGTGAGTCGGGGAGGTGCGGTGTGGATTTGCAGGTCGGCGAGAGGCATGCCGCAGGCGAGCACACGGTCGGAGCCGAGCGGGACGTAGACCGCGTGGACGGTGTCGACAGCGACCGGCAGCACCGACTCGAAGAGGTATCCGAGTTGCTCCGGCGTGCTGCGGGCGCCGCGGGGGAGAGCCGCGGCATCGAGGATGGCCCAGTAGAAGCGGTCGGCTGGCAGGGAGATGTGCCTGCTTTGGCCGGGGCTGGTCATGGCTTTCCTCCCGGCGCGGTGTCGTCGCGCAGCGCGAGGATGGTCGGGCGGCCGCCCACATCGAGCCGCACCGAATCGGGATCGACCGACGCAACACGCACGCGTCCGATGGCCTCGCCCGACGCGACGATGTGGAGCGTGTCGGCGTCGGGGTCGTAGAGGGCGGCCCGCAGCACGGGCGAGCCGTCGGCGGTGGCGTCGTGCAGGATGCCGATGAGTTGCAGCCGGGGTGGAGGGGTGGCCGCCTGCTTCGGCTCGGGGGCGATGCTGGGTGCCGCGGGTTCCGGCACGGGGTTCCAGAGCTTCGCGGCGAAGGCTGTGCGATCGAGCGGCTCCAGGCCGGTCTCATCATCGCTTTCGACCGCCGGGGGGCGGACCTCGGTGGCGATGACGGGTGTGGGCGTGAGGGGGGCAAGCGCCCAGACGCACGCGGCGAGGGCCGCGCAGCAGCCGAGGGTCAGAGCCAGCCGCTCCCGTCGTCTCCAGACCTTGGATGGATCAATCGGTGATGGCAAGGCGCTGGACCCTCTCCCAGTTGCTGCCGGTGTCGACGTAGACGCACCACCACGACTCGCGGATCTTCCCGGCGTGACAGTCGATCCGGAAGGCCCAGGCGGTGCTCATAGAAACAGGGATGATGGACGGGCGGCTCTCCCGGGTGCGCGGGGCGTGGGACGCACCCGGCGAGGCGACTCGTCCTTGCGCCCGGGCATCGACGATTGCGTCGGTGCCGCCGAGGTCGCTAACGGCATAGACCGCGGCAATGAGATCGAGCGGGGCGGTGTTGACGTTCAGGGTCGCGGGGCGGTCCCGCCGGCTCGGGTTGTGCGTTGCCAGGCACTCGCCGACAGCGGTTCGGTCGCTCGCTCCGTGTTCCGGGAACACGGGGGCGGTGCCGCTGCGCACCGCGGCCAGCAGGTCGAGTCCCGGGTGCTCGTTCCACTGGTCTCCGGCCCGTGCGAGCAGACGCTGTGCGTCGCCGGGGAGGGTCGCGGAGAGGCGGCCGTCTGCCGGCGCGGTCGGTGCCATCCCGCATTGGTCGAACGCGGTGATCGTGATGCGGCAGGAGAGGCCGCGGAGAGTGACGGCGTCGTCGAGGACCAGGAACCGCGGCGAGAGTGTCTCTGGCGGCAGCACCATTCTCCCGGCGTGCCGGTGGAGCCAGTCGAGGATCGGGGCTTCAGATGCTTTGAGGAGGTCGCGCGCGAGGTGGGTGGAGGCCTCGGCGTCGTGACGCAATCTGGCGGTGGCTGCGACGCGGGCGAGGCCGGCGGCGGCCGTGACCGAGAGCACGAGCGCGACGAGCACCAGCAGCAACGCGATGCCTCGATGGTCGGCCGGGCGGGTCAACGCACGGCCTCCCGGGCCAGGTGCCATGAGTGCTCGAGGGTCCGGCCGCTCTCGTGCACACACCGGACGGTCATCAGGTAGTCGTGATTCTCGAGCTGTTCGAATGCGGCTGAGAACGAGCTGAGTTCGCCGAGCAGTGGCCGCGTGGACAGCACGGCGTCGGTCTCGTCGAGGCATTCGATGGTGAGCACCCGGTCTCGGAGCGCGAGACGTGTGGAAGTGCCGACCTTCACGTCGCTCTCCGCGGCGACGACTGTTCTGGTTCGAATGAGGAGGTCGCCGTTCTCGGTCGCGACGCGCCACCGGTCGCGGCCGTTGCGAAGCAGAGAATGGTCTTCGGCGATGAGCATTCGGTCGATCTGCTCAAAGACCTGTGCCACGCCCGAGTGCCACGATGCCCGCGAGCCGTGCACCGCCGACGCCCGGGCTGCGGAGGTCGACCACGACACGCTCGCCGCCGTGAGCGCCGAGAGCAGCGCGAGCGCCAGGAGCACCTCGAGCAGTGTCATCGCGCGACGCGTCACGGCGTGGCACCCCCGCTCGGCACGTGCGTGGGCACCGGCACCCAGCGAACGCACTCGCCGCTGCCGGCGCTGAAGACCGCCCAGGTGTGTGTGGTGCGGCGTTCTCCGTCGGTGGCGAGGACTGTCGGCTGAAGGCGCACGACAGCGCTGAAGGAGCGCCCGCCGCTGGTCCATTCCACGAGATGCCCCGCGGGTTGCGTGAGACACTCTGCGATGAGTCCGGGACGCTGGCGCAGCACATCGTCGACCGCGGCGCCGAGTTCGGAGAGATCGGTCTGCGAGGCGGTCGCGGCTTGCATGTTCACGCGAGCGCTGCGGAGGAGGGGGAGCCCCGCCGCCACGATCATCGTGAGCAGCACCGCGGCGGCGACGACCTCCAGCAGTGTGAAGCCGCGGCTCATCGCTTTGACACCTCCTCGGCGAAGGCGTAGCCGGTCAGGCCGGCGACGAGAGTCTCCGACAGCGTGCCGGACGCCTCGACGACGAGGATGTAGTCCGGGCTCTGGCCGACCCGGTCGACAGGCACGTCGGCCAGCGGTGTGCGCGCAGCCGGGCTCACCAGTGAGAGCTTCACGCCCGCCGGGAGCCGACGGTCCAGCACGGGCGTGGCAGAGTCGCCGACGAGGAGCAGCACCCGGTTGCCACGGATAGTGAGCGTGGCAGCGTCGCCGCGTGCAGCCAGAACCCGCGTTCTCGCGTCGGCATCCAGCACGATCGAGCGGGCCTCATCGGACCGAGCCGAATGTACCGACGGCGACACCCCCACCGCCACGGCCGCGGAGGCCAACGCCAGCAGCATCACCACCGCCACGCACTCGAGCAGCGTGAAGCCTCTCATGGCGAGCCCCGCAGGCTGACCGAGGAGAGGTCGGCGTTCTCGTCGTCGCCCCCGACGCGGCCGTCTGCTCCGTAGGTGACGATCTCGTAGGGGTGACCGTCCGGACCGGGCGTGATGTAGAGGTAGGGTCGGCTCCACGGGTCGAGCAGGCTGTCCGGCGGCAGGTAGTAGGCGGTGGTCGGGGAGGCCTCGGTGAGCGCCCGCAGGCCGGTGTCGAGGTCGGGCCAGCCGCTCTGGTCCATGTAGTAGGTCTCCAGCCGCTGGACGATCTGCCCGATGCCGGTCTTGGCGAGTTCCTGCTTGCCCTTGCCGAACGCACCCGAGAAACCGACCGCCAGCGTCGCGGCGAGCAGGCCGAGGATGACCACGACCGCGAGCACCTCGACGAGTGTCATGCCGGGGCGAACCGCCCGGCGGATTGCGATGCTGCACAGATGAGCCCGGGAACGGTGGTTCATCCGATGATCTCCTGGAGTTTGATGATCGGGAGGACCGCGCCCATCACCACGATGCCGATCAGGGCCGCGAGCGTCAGGATGACCGCGGGTTCGAGCATCGAGGCGAGACGGTCTACGGCCCGCGTCGCGGCGCGGTGCGCCCGGTCGGCCAGACGCTGGAGCACCTCGCTGAGCTCACCGGCGTTCTCGCCGATGGCGATCAGCCTGCGGCACTCGGCGTCGAACCAGACATGGTCGGCGAGCGAGTCTGCGAGGCTCGAGCCGCGTTCGATCGAGGCCGCGGCGCTTTCCAGTTCGGTTCGGAGCGAGCCGCCGAAGAGCCCCGAGACCGTCGGGCCGGTGATCCGCAGTGCCTCGACCAGCGGCACGCCGGTCCGGACCAGTTCGGCGAGGCCGGACCACGCGCGGGCCAGCACGGCACGGCGAGCGAACGCCGGGAGAAGCTCGCGGAGTCGCGTCGGGGCACGCCAGCCCCGACGGCGGAGCCGACCCGCAGCGGCGACACCGGCGATTGCCAGCGCGGCAGCCGTGAGGAGCAGGACCGGCCCGTAGGCGAGCATGCCGCGCCCGGCCGCGATGATCGCCAGGGTCAGGCCGGGTGGTGCGACCCCCTCGTCTCGGAGGATGCCGACGAGTTCGGGCAGGGTCCGCACGCTGAGGAATATGACGACGCCGACACCGACGCAGGCGACGACCGCGGGGTAGGTCAGTGCACCGATGATCTTGGCGGAGAGGGCGCCGGCGCGCTGGTGCCGCTCGGCGAGCGTGCGGAGGACGCTCGGCAACTCCCCCGATGCGCGCGCAGCCCGCACCATGGCGATCTCCGCACCATCGAACCACCACAGCCCTGCGGCCATCGCGTCGTCGAGCGTGTGACCGTTGTTGAGTGACTCGCGGAGTTCGATGAGCATCGTTCTGGCGCGGCCTCGCGAACGACCCTGGGTCAGCGTGGACACCGCCTCAACAACCGGCACCCCGGCCTCCAGCATCGTGGCGATGCTGTCGAAGAGTTCGGCCTTGGTGTCGGCGCGGCGAGCGCGGGCCCGGCTCTGGAGCCGGTGCACGACAGGCCCGGCCCACGCGGACGCGGCTGGGCCGGGAAGCCTCCTCCCGGCGGGTTTCGCTTCGATGACTTGCAGGCCGATGCGGCGGAGCGAGGCCCGGAGCGCGGCGGGAGAGTCGGCGGAGAGTTCGCCGGCGAGCGGGCCGGACGGGGTCTCGCGCGGCTGCAGGGGGACGGCTTTGTAGCGATACACGGTCACGCGAGGCCCCCCACCACTCGTTCGAGTTCGGCCCTCGTGGTCAGGCCGGCCGCGACGAGCGAGGCGGCTTCCTGTTCGAGGCTGGGCACGCCCTGCGCGCGCGCGTAGTGCCGGATGGCGGAGGCGGATTGGCCGCTGCTGATCAGTTCGCGGAGGCCGTCGTCGATCGTGACCAGTTCGAAGATCGCGGTGCGGCCGCGATAGCCGGCGTGCAGGCAGGCGTCGCACCCGGAGCCGTTGCACTGCTGGTGCGTCAGCCGCAGGAGCCGCTGGGCCAGCACCGCCGAGACCGAGGAGGCGACCAGATAGGGCTCGACGCCGAGATCGAGCAGTCGGGTGACTGCGGAGGGTGCGTCGTTGGTGTGGAGTGTGGAGAAGACGAGGTGCCCGGTGAGGCTGGCCTGGATCGCGATCCTCGCGGTCTCGGCGTCGCGGATCTCGCCGACCATGATGACGTCGGGGTCCTGCCGCAGGATGTGGCGGAGCCCGCCGGCGAACGTGACGCCCTTCTTGGTGTTGACCTGGGATTGGCTGATCGCGATGCCGGCGGTGGCGAGTTCGTACTCGATCGGGTCCTCGATGGTCATGATGTTGAGGCCGCTGTCGGTGTGGCGGGCGGCGACGGGAGGGGCGACGGGAGGGGCGACAGTCGGGTCGTCGGGATCGCGGCCCACGCTGCGTGACGCGAGCCAGCGGAGGGTGGTGTAGAGGGTGGTCGTCTTGCCCGAACCGGTCGGGCCGGTGACGAGCACGATGCCGCTGGCCCTGCCGGCGCAGTGCAGAAACCGGGGTTCGACGGCGCTTGGCATTCCCAGCGACCGGAAGTCGTCGAGCCCCGGGCCGTGTCCGACATCGAGCAGCCGCACGACCGCGCGCTCGCCGTAGCTGGTCGGCAGGGTGCTGATCCGCAGGTCGATCGCCCGGCCCGAGCCGATCGCGACCGTGGCCCTGCCGTCCTGCGGGATGCGCCGTTCGGCGATGTCCATCCGCCCCATGACCTTGATGCGGCTGACGATCGGCGCGGTGAGCTTGGGCGACACCTCACGCACCGTCTGGAGCACGCCGTCGAGGCGGTAGCGGATGAGTGTCCGGTCGGCCAGCGGCTGGACGTGAATGTCGCTTGCGCCGCGGCCGAGGGCTTCGAACATGAACGCGTCGACGAGCCTGACCACCGGGCCCTTGCCCTGGGTGGAGAGCAGGTCGCGGTCGGCCAGGTGCAGGAGGCGTTCGATGTCGGCGGGGTCGTCGGCGGGGTCGTCCGGGCCCGCCGCGTTCATCGTCTCGGTGTCGTGACCGGCGGGGACCGAGGCGTAGGCCGCATCGATCCGCTCGGCGATGGACTGATCGTCTCCGATGACGGTCTGGATCTGCGCGCCCAGCCGCACGCCGACATTGAACACGGCTGCGGGATCGGTCCGCTCTGTTATGGCCAGGCGTTCGACGCCTTCGTGGTGCCCCTCGCTGACGATGAGGTGCTGCCTCGCGAAGTCGCGCGGGACGGACCGCAGGAACGATTCGCTCGGCGCGGCGACCTGCGGCTCGCTCGACAGACTCTCGGTGGCGACTGCGGTCACCGGATGATCCTCGGCTCGGGCTCCGGCCAGCCGTCGTCGATGTCCAGCTCGGTGGTGCGAAGGTCGCTGAGGTACTTGAGGTCCTCGAGGTTGCGGTCCCGCAGGATGGTCGATCGGATGAAGACGTAGAACCGCGAGCGGCTGCCGGACCTGCTGCGGTTCTTGAAGGCTTCGCCGAGCAGCGGGATGTCGCTGAGCACGGGGATGCCGGTCTCGGCGTAGCCCTCGGTGGTCAGTTCGATGCCCCCCACCGCGATGGTGTAGCCGTCGGGGATGGTCGCCACGCTGTCGATGCTGTTTTGCTGGCGCGGCGGCGGGATTGATGGGTCCGCGGCGTCGCCCACGAACGCGCTGAGCGAGATCTGGTACTCAAGCCGCAGGTGGTCGCCCTCGGCGATCTGCGGCCGCACGCTGACCTCGGTGCCAGCGTCCGACGAACCGCCGAACGAGGTGGTCGCGACGGTGTCGGAGGCGTTGAGCGTGGTGTAGGGCTGCTCGAGCACGGAGTTGAGGCTCGCCTGCTCGTTGCTGGCGACGAGGACCTTGGGGATCGAGAGCGAGCGGCCCTCGTTGAGCGACTGCAGCGCCCGCAGCACCACGCTGAAATCGCCGGGGTTGAGCACAATGCCGGTCAGCCCCGCGCCGCGGTTGCCCTCGATGCCTGAGGCGCCCGCGCCGGTCGAACTGAGCCCGAAGAGCGAGCTGAGCTTGGCGACGGTGTCGTTGGGGCCGTTGATGAGGGCCTCGATCTCGACGCCGAGGTCCAGCGAGTCGCTCTCCGACAGGCTCACGATCAGGACCTCGAGCAGCACCTGAGGGCGGCGGACGTCCAGGTCCTTGAGCAACCGCTCCAGCCGCTCGAGCTCGGCGACCTCGCCGATGGCGATGATGGAGTTGGTGGCGGGGTCGGCGGTGAGCTGCAGTTCGCGAGTGTCGCGTTGGTGGGCTGCGAATCGCGGATCGTCGCCTCCCTCGGCCGGGCGTGCGGCCCCGACCGGTGCCGCGCGAGACTGCGAGACCATGCCGGAGGAGATCAGGGACTGCACGACGCCGACAACCTCCTCTGCGTCGCGGTTCAGGAGGCGGAACGTCCGGGTCGGGCGGCGGACCGCCTCGGGCGATTGGGCGAGACGGTCCAGGATCTCTGCAACCCGCTCGTGCTGCGCGGGAGAGCCGGCGACGACGAGGCTGCCGGTGAGATCGTCGGCCGTGACGCTGAAGCCCGCCTCGGTCGCGTCGCGGCCGAGGAGGTTGATCAGCGAGCCGGCGACCTGCGACGCAACCAGTCCTCCGGTGGAGTAGGTCACGGTTTCGGCGGCGACTCGCGTGTCGAGTTGGGCGATCAGTGTGCGCCACGTCTCGATCTCCGGCGCGGGGGCGACGATGAGGATCGACCGGCCGCCCGCGCCCGCGATCAGGTCGCCTCGGAGTGCGGCGCCTCCCGCGGCGGTGCGCTTGGCCGCGATCTGGGTCGCGGTGGTCATGATCTGCTGGATGTCACCGTGCTCGATGGCGATCTCGACCGGGAGTATCGGCGTGGTGCGGGATTCCATAGTCTCGATGGCTTGCACCACGAGGCGGACCCGCGCTTCCTGATCGGCGATGAGAATCGACTCGAGCGAGGGCATGGGGGTTGCTGTGCCGCCGGGTGAGGAGAGCAGCGGCCTGATGGCGGCAGCGATGTCGTCGATGCTGCCGCGGGACAGCGGGACCATCACGACCCGGAAGCCAGGGGTCGCGTGTTCGGTCTCGCTGCTGAGGAAGTCGTCCAAGCTCTCGATCTGCGCGAGCGCGGCCGCGGCGGAGAGCTGGACGACGGTCATCGCCCCGTCCTCTGCCATGCGGATGGTCGTGTAGCCGCGGGACCCGAGGAGTCGGTTGGTAGTCGCCCACAGTTCGCGGTCGGTCATCGCTGTGTGCAGGCGGAGGGTGACCGAGCCGGACACCTTCGCGTCGTAGTTGATCGGGAGGTTGAGGCGGGCGGCGGCGATATCGACGAGCCGGCTCAGCTCGACGGTGTCGGCGAGCTGCGTGCGGCCGTGGCCCGGTTGCGCAGCACACACGGCACTGAGGCCCAGAAGCCACAGGCACGCCGCCGCGACGCCCACGATCGACGCGTTTGATCGCATATCTAAGAGCGTAGCAGATCATGTTGTGAGGTGCGATCCACTCAGCGTTTGGGGGTGAACCCCTCGGCCTTCCTAATGAGGACTCATCGGCTTCCGGCTGCGCATTATGTCCGAAACCCCTCACTGCGCGTTGGCTTCGCGCAGCAATTGGCCGACACAGACAGCATCGCGCACGACAGGGCAGGCGGGACCGCGATGAATGGAGTCGGCGCCTCCATCGGGCGTGTCGCTTTGAGGAGGACAGGCGAGCAGGCATACTCCAGTCGACGCCTTTCATTGCAGGATGTCCCGCCGCGGATCGGGGCCCATCCTGTGCCGCCGCACGACGCTCGCGGCTGCGTACGTGTTAGGTCGCCTCCTTCAATCGTGGCAGCAGATCGGCCAACAAGGGCACGGTGCTGCGGAAGACCTCTTCTACTGACGAACGCACCGTATTGACAACGTGGAGCGGGTCAGCCGAGAGCATGATGGCGAGGTTGCCGCCCTCAATGACTTCGGCGCGGCCCCAGTCTTCGGTATAGGCGGGGTGCGTCGGTTTGCTGAACTCGCGCAGGACGTCGGCAACATCAATCTCAGTCAGCAGCTCGCGGCCAAAGAAGTTTCCCCAGTAGGGGCGGACAGGATTGAGCAAGCCCTTCTGCCTCCCACGACGCCACAGGATCTGATCGCAGTACCTGCTCCAGCCGACCGGTGATGCTGAACGGTCGCCGAAGTGCACAGCCCCGCCGGCGGCATCGCCGTGACCACAGATGTCGATGAACCCGTAGATCGTGCCGAATCGCACGAACAGCTCGCGGAACATCCTGGCGACCAGATCGCAGCGGACCGCGGCTGGCTCACGGGACAGTGCCTCGATCGGAATGCTGAGCAGGATCTGTGATACATGATCGTCTTCGGAGTCGTGGTGGGTGTTGACATCGCAGGCAGGGAGCCAGCTGGTGCGGACCTTCTTCCAGTGGATCTGTACCCCGTACTCCACAGCCGAGTGAAGACGCATTTCAGATTCCAGACGCGCCATGCTGCGGAGATCAAAAGCTGAGCCCGCCATGGCAAACTCGTAGAGGCCCGGCGCGCCTTCGGTGTAGATGCTGTCGGTGGTCCACCCCGCCTCTCTCAGCAACGGAACCACCTGATCGTTTCTGTGCGCGAGGGCCGCAAACTGAGCACGCTTGACTTTCAGTGACGTGACTGGGGACAACATGTCGACGATGTCGGCTGCAACGGAGTACAGGCCCGCCGGGCAATGCCGCGAATAGGCCACAACGACCAGAGTCGGGCTATCGTCAGAGTCGACCAGCACGTCGGAGTAGTGGATTTCCTGTGGCATGGCGTCAGTTCCCTATCGGATCAGGTAGCGATGCACTCGGCAGCGGGTCCTCCTCGGATGGTACCGCGGCATGAACGACTTACGCCCGCCCCAGCTTCAGGGGCGTTGGCTGTGCCACCCAGTGGAGTTGATCCGGGGGCGCGAGCCACGCGGACGATTCCGGCCTGTCTCGCAAGCGGTCCGCTTATCACGCCGGAGTCGACGCAGCAGCATCTAGCACGGCCATTGGCCAGCATCGCAACCCGAGCCACTGCACCACATCGAATCCGTTAGCCACGTGTCCCGGCAAGAGGATGCTGCCCGACGACTCCAGCCACACCTCGGCCTGGCGCAGGTCCTCTCTCAGAATCCATCTCGGCTCTTGGCTCTGGCGAGCTCGGGTTGACCCGCAAGTACCACAAACTGATTCCTTCGAGCTACTGCCGCCGCGGGTGTGGACCCGCGTTCTTGCGAACGCGGTGCGGTACTGATCAAGCGGCGTCCCGTCGGAGAGGCGACACGGGCCCAGCACCAGGTCCGGCAGCATCTGCTGCAATTGTTGCGCGAGCGATGCCTCCAGCACCGGAACCCCGGTCCGCCGGATCCGGGTTGCGGGCTGCGGATAGCGCTTGTGGGGGCCAGCGAGCACCGCCTCGATCGGCGTTGGAGGCCGATCGGGCAGGATGCTCATGCACTCGGGGCACAGCACGGTCCCTGTGACGCTCTTGGTCCAGCCGCGGGCCGCGTGCAGCAACTCCGGAACGAAATAGTCGTCGACAGCCCAACCCTCAAGCCGGTAGACCAGCCGCCGGTCCGCGTTGGTCTCGGGCGGCGGAGGGGGCAGCGTGGACCAGTCGGGATCGCCCGGAAGGTGCAGATCATCAAGGGGCCGGTCAAGAACGAGTATCAACTCGAGCTCGACATCCGGGAAGGGCGCCCAGTCGATCCGATCCACGAGGCTGTCCCGAAGAAAGAGGATCCCGGCCAAGTCTTGATAGCACGGCGCACCATCGATCGCGCGAGACAGGAAGTACCGTGGAGGCTCGGCGTAGTACGTATACGTGCGCGAACACAGTTCACACGTCTTGGGCCTGTAGAAACGCAGGAACACCTCGTCGGTCGGCGTGGCCCCGCGCGTGTAGACGGGTTCTGCGGCGTAGCACGACCGGTAGTCGGCCCACGGCTTCCCGTCACTACGCACCACGGGGCCGATCACGTGTCGCCCCCGCAGTTCTCTCTCGATCTGCTCGATCAAGCGGCGATGAAAGACGCTCATGTGCGATCCGCCCGCCAAACCCCCGATCCCTCTCGGCCGACTGGCAAGCTGAATCGTGACCGGCTCGAGTGCACGCCCGGGCAATGGAGCACGGCAGCTTTGACACAAGAAATTGCACCAATGCGCAGGATGCACTATCGGCCCATTCGACCCATACACGCGAGATGACACTTTGTAGTATCTCATGGCTGCAGACGCACCGTCCCGGCGGTCATCCCCGCCGCTCTCGAGTCACAGCATCCCCGCCTCCCGCAGGCGCTGACGGAGCCAAACGGCGTTGCGCACGGCGGGGCACTCCGGGCCGTAGGGGAAGGGGAACGGGGCGTCCATCGGGTCCGCCGACATGGTCAGGAACGCCGCCCCGCTGTCGTAGCGGGTAACGGTCTGGGGCCGCTCCCCCTCGGTCCCGAGCTCGAGGAATTGGTCGAGCACGTCCGTTGGCAGCCGCGAAAGCAGGGACGCGGAGAGGTACACGCCCCAGTAGACATCGCGGACACGGGTTCGGGCGAGCTCGCCGGAGGTGTGCCAGTCGACGCGCTCGATCTCCAGCCGCCACGGCAGAGGCCGACGGGGATAGCAGCCGTACAGATGACCGCCCTGGAAGCGGTTGGAGTTGATATCGGCGAGCCCGAAGTGGCACGCCCCCGCCGCGTCCGCGGCACGGAAGAACCCTTGGCTCGCGAGCAGCCCGTCGGTGAGCGGGCTGCCGTCGGAGCCACTCCCCGGCGGAGACTCGCTGAGCGGGTCGCCGGCGTCGTAGGAACAGTGGAGGAATGGGCCGATCGGCATGTCGTCGATCCTGTCCGACCGCGAGTACTGGACTGCCCATCGATCGTCGGCACCCTCGACGTGGCATGATCCGATCTCCGGCTCTGGAGGCAATCTTGTTCGAGCGTCCTCATGCAGATCCGTCACGAGGCCCGAGTGCCGAAACCGATGCCAATCGTCCTCGGGTCGCATATGAGGCAGACCGCGGCTGAGGACACTAAGACTCCCGGTGCTCGCCTGGGGAAGCCGCAGTGCGCCCACAGCGCCGAAGCACGCGTCGTAGATGCGTTCGACCGGATGCTCGAAATAGGCCGCGAACTCTACGCTGTACGCACTGTCGTCCAACAGACATCCTCTGATCTGTGCCTCGCACGAAGTGCGAGCCCGTCCGCACGCCTCCGCGTGTACCCGCCGCGGATGGATCGGCCACCAGCATAGCAAATCTAACTAGGGCGCATTTCATCGAGCTGCAACGCAGTTCTCAGAGATGAACGCTCCTCGACCGCCCGGCGATCGTCACCGGCCCAGCGCGGCTGGCCACCTCCGGACCGCCGACTGGCGGGGCATCGTGAAGCGGAATCCGGCGGGTATGTGTCGGGCCAAAGCCCTCCGAACGGGAGCGTGCGCACGACTGCGCGGCCGTCGTTCGGCTTCCAGCCGCTCGCTCCGATGCACTCAAGGACGGCCGCGGCGGCGGTCTCGATGCCCGTCATCTCGTTGCGCAGATCGGTGGCGTGGTCCTGCGCGAGCACGAGCGACTCGTAGCCGTCGGCGCCGCTGTTGTTGAGGTCGGCGTATTCGACGCGTCCCTCGTGCCTATTCGCGGCGGCTGTCCAGTTGCGAGACGGTCGAATGGCTGAGCGAACACCTCGCCGAGTGTGCCACCGCCGTCGGCGAGCCGCGACCGCGCGACCCGTCGGGGCGAACCTGGGTACTTCACGGCTTCCTTCCAGCTCCGGGCGCATGTAGCGGCGGTCGCAGCCGCAGTGGCGGCAGCAGCTGCAGGAGCGGCGGAGACTCGTGTTCAAGGCCGCAGCGTGGCGAGTGTGGACCGGACGGCTTCGGTCACTTCGCGGGAGCTCGACGATCCGCCGATGTCGGGGGTGGCGATGCCCTGTCGGAGTGATGCAGTCACCGCCCCGCGGACGCGTGCCGCGGCGTCGGGGCTCTGGAGCGCGTGCTCCAGGAGCAGCGCGCCGCTGAGGATCGCTGCGTACGGGTTGGCGGTGCCCCGCCCGGTGATGTCGGGTGCCGAGCCGTGGCAGGGCTCGAAGAGCCCCCCGCGGCCTGCGCCGACCGACGCGGAGGGCAGCATGCCCAGGGAGCCGGCGAGCACAGACGCCTCGTCGGACAGGATGTCCCCGAACATGTTCTCGGTGAGGACGACGTCGAAGCTGGTCGGACGCGTGAGGAGGTGCATCGCCATCGCATCCACGAGCTGGTGTTCGAGGGCGACATCCGGGTAGTCGGCCTCCTGGACGCGGTTCACAACGCGGCGCCAGAGACGGCTGGTCTCGAGCACGTTCGCCTTGTCGACCGAGCAGACACGGCCCGTGCGCGAGCGCGCCGCGTCGAACGCGACACGAGCCACCCGCTCGACCTCCCGCTCGGTGTACACGCACTCATCGGTCGCCCGGTCACCCTCGAGCCGCTTGGCGGCAAAGTACGCCCCCCCGGTCAGCTCACGCACAATGAGCAGGTCGGTCCCCGCCACGATGCCGGATTTGAGCGGGGAGATCGGGACGAGCGACTCCTCGACGCGGATGGGGCGCAAGTTCGCGAACACGCCGAGGTGGGCCCGCAGCCGCAGCAGCCCCTGCTCGGGGCGGACCTCGCTCTCGGGATCGTCCCACTTGGGCCCGCCGACGGCCCCCAGCAGCACCGCGTCGGTCCGGTCCACCGCCTCGCGCGTGATGTCGGGGAACGGATCCCCGTGCGCATCGATCGCGGCACCGCCGATCTGCGCGTCCACCCACGCGACCGCGTGCCCGCAGAGCGCGAGTGCGTCCTCGAGGACAACGCTCGCCGCCTCCGTCACCTCGGGCCCGATGCCGTCGCCGCTCAGCCTGGCAACCGTGAAGTTCATACCCGCGCCTCCTGCTCGTGGCGTTCGATGTCGGCGAGAGCGTCGAGCAGGTAGCCCAGGGGATCGAGCCCGCGGAGGAGGCAGTGCCGCGCGAAGGGATCGACCTCGAACGGGACCGGTTCGCCGGACGAGGGACACGAGATCGTGCGCTGCTCCAGGTCAACCGAGAGCGTCGGGAACGGCTGGGCGATCAGTGTTCGCCAGGCTGCGGGCTCGACGCGTGCCGCGAGCAGGCCGTTCTTCGCGGCGTTCGATGTGAAGATGTCCGCGAACGAGGACGCGATCACGACGCGGATCCCCATGTCGAGCAACGCCCACACGGCGTGCTCTCGCGACGATCCGCACCCGAAGTTCGCCCCCGCGATCAGGATCTGCGCGTCGCGAGCCCGATTGTCGCTGAAGGGCGAATCGGCGAGCGGGCGGCCCTCGGCGTCGAACCTGCGCGAGCCGAGGCAGTGAACGCCCAGCCCCTCTCTGGTGGTGACCGAGAGCCAGCGTGCCGGGATGATCTGGTCGGTGTCGACGTCGTCGTCGGGGAGCACGACGCCCGTGGATCGGAGTGTGAGCAATGGTCGCATCGGGTGGTCCTGACTCGGGGCTACTTGATGAAGACGGGTGTGTGGACGTACTCGCGTGGGTCGGTGACGCGCCCGCGGAGGGCGCAGGCCGCGGCGGTCATTGGGCTGGCCAGCATGGTCCGCGCGCCTGGCCCCTGGCGGCCCTCGAAATTCCGGTTGGACGTGCTCACGACGTACGTGCCCTTCTGCGCGATGTCGCCGTTCATGCCCAGGCACATCGAGCAGCCCGGCTCGCGCCACTCGCACCCCGCTTCGGTGAAGATCCGGTCGAGGCCCAGACGCTCCGCCTGACGCTTGACCTTCTCCGAGCCCGGGACAACGAGGCACGAGACGGAGGGGTTGATTCGCCGCCCGCTCAGGAGGGCCGCGGCGTCTTGGAGGTCGGAGAGTCTCGAGTTCGTGCATGAACCGATGAAGACCTGATCGATCGGCAGGCCCTCCAGGCTCATGCCGGGCGAGAAGCCCATGTAGTCCAGGGCGCGGCGCGCACCCGGCGGTGCGCCCTGGTCGGGGATGCGTGCGCCGACGGGCACGGCCATCGCCGGCGTCGTGCCCCAGGTGATCATGGGCTCAACAGCGCCGGCGTCGATGGAGAAGGTCTTGTCGAACCGGGCATCGGGGTCGCTCGCGAACGAGGCCCAGAGCCGTTGGGCCTCGTACCACTCTGCGCCGCTCGGGGCGCGATCGCGGCCCCGGAGGTAGCGGAACGTCGTCTCGTCGGGGGCGACCATCCCGGCGCGGGCGCCGGCCTCGATCGCCATGTTGCAGATGGTCATCCGCTCGTCCATAGAGAGCCCGCGGATGGTCGGGCCGCGGTACTCGATGACGTGCCCGACGCCACCGTCGACGCCGAGGCCCCTGATGATCGCGAGGATGAGGTCTTTGGCGCCGACCCCGGCCGCGAGGTGCCCGGAGCACTCGACACTCAGGGTCCGGGCGCGTCGCTGCAGCACGCACTGGGTGGCGAGCGTGTGGGCGACTTCTGTGGTGCCGATGCCGAAGGCCAGTGCGCCGAAGGCGCCGTGGGTGGAGGTGTGGCTGTCGCCGCAGACCACGGTCATGCCGGGCTGGGTGAGGCCGAGTTCGGGGCCGATGACGTGGACGATGCCGCGTCGATCATCGCCCATCGCGAAGAGCTCGATGCCGTGATCAGCGCAGTTGCGCTCGAGGGCGGCGAGCTGGGCGGCGGCGCTGTCGAGGATGGGCAGCGCGTCGTCGGCCCCGGGCCGGCGGGTTGGCGTGGAATGGTCCATCGTCGCGATGGTGCGGTCGGGTCGCCGGACGCGAAGCCCCCCCTCGCGGAGCGACGTGAACGCCTGGGGGCTGGTCACCTCGTGGATCATGTGGAGGTCGATCGCCAGGATCGCCGGGGTGTCGTGCGTCTCGGGGCGCACGCAGTGCGCGTCCCAGATCTTCTCGTACATCGTCCTCGTCATGACGCCACCGCCTGGGTGCGGCCGGCCGCGCTCGGCGAGGCGGTGCGTTCGCGAACGGACAGGGCGACGTTGACGCATTCCATGATGGCGATGGCGGTCGCGTGGATCACATCGGTGCTGACGCCGCGCCCGTTGAGGCGGAGCCCGTTGACCTCGACGACGACGGTGGACTCGCCCTGCGCGTCCTCGCCGGCGGACACGCTGTGCGCCTCGTAGTCGACCAGGCTCATCTCGGTGTTGGTCGCCCGCACCACGGCCTTGAACACCGCGTCGATCGGGCCGTCTCCCGCGGCGGCCTCGACGACACGGCTCCCGTCGGTGTGCTCGAGCTCGACCGTCGCCGATTGCACAGGGTCCGACCCGCCCGTGGTCGCCAGACGCGAGATGGTCCACGCGGGGTTGTCCCCCGGGTCACGCCCGAGGACGAGGGCCTCGATGTCCGCGTCGGTGATGCGTCTGGTGCGGTCCGCGATCTCCTTGAGCCGCTCGACGATCGCCGGGCGGCGGTCCGGATCGACGTCGTGCCCGAGTTCCCGGATGCGGCGTTCGATCGCGTGCCACCCGCTGTGCTTGCCGAGCACCATGGAGTCGACGACGCGTCCGATGTCCTCGGGACGCATGATCTCGTAGGTCTCCCGGTGCGCGATGACGCCGTGCTGGTGGATGCCCGCCTCGTGGCGGAACGCGTTGGCGCCGACGATGGCCTTGTTGTTCTGGACGCGCGAGCCGGTGATGGCGCTCACCAGCCGGCTGGTCGGGTACAGACGCTTGCTATCGACGCCCGTGGTGACGCCCACGCCGTCGGCCCTGGTGCGGATCGCCATGACGAGCTCTTCGAGGGCGGCGTTCCCCGCCCGTTCGCCGATCCCGTTCACGGTGCACTCGACCTGCCGGGCCCCCGCGCCGATGGCCGCGAGACTGTTGGCGACGGCCATGCCCAGATCGTTGTGGCAGTGCGCGCTCAGGAACACCTCACCGATGCCGCGGACCTGCCGCCGGATCAGACTGAAGATGCTCGCGTACTCCTCGGGGAGGGCATAGCCCACTGTGTCGGGGAGGTTGATCGTCGTCGCCCCTTCGTCCACCGCGGCCTGCACGACCTCTATCAGGAATTCCGGCTCTGTCCGGGACGCGTCCTCCGGGCTGAACTCGATGTCCTCGCACAGCGCCCGAGCGCACGCCACGCCCTCGCGGGTGCGCCGGATGATCTCCTCCTTGGCCATCTTGAGCTTGTGGTCGCGGTGGATCGCGCTGGTGGCGAGGAAGACATGCAGTCGCGGCGAGCCCGCGTCCCGAACCGCCTCCCACGCCCGCTCGATGTCGGCCGACGTGCACCTGGCCAGCCCGGCGATCGTCGGCCCCTCGATCGTCCGGGCGATCGTCCGGACCGCCTGGAAATCGCCATCGCTCGCGACCGGGAAGCCCGCCTCGATGATGTCCACACCCATGTCGGCCAGCGCCCGGGCGATGCGGAGCTTGTCCGGAAGGGTCATGCTGCAGCCCGGGGACTGCTCGCCGTCGCGGAGCGTGGTGTCGAACACGCGGATTCGGCTCTCGGAGATCTCGGGTTTGGAACGCATGGCTGGGGTCCTCTGAGGAGCAAAAAGACAACCGGCCTGCACGGGTGTGCAGGCCGGGTGGGGGGTGGCTATCGACGGTTGTTATCGGAGTGACCTGCACCCACTCCGCACCGCTCGGGGCGTAAGAAGAAGGGCAAGAAGCGAACGGAGCTTGAGCGCAGGGGCAGCGGGGCTGCTCGCGGGAGTCTGGACCAGATTCGGGGTGCCGGTCAACATCGCCTCGATAATACCCGTTCGACCAGGTCGGTCAACTCACCCGATGACGGAGACACCGCGCCCCGCGCGCCTCGGCGAGGCGCACGCCGCTGTCGCCTCGCGCAGGCGAGCGTGCTCGCGTCACACCAACTCGAACGTGTGCGGGATCGCCATGCTCGCTGCAGCGGCCGTCGAGCCGCGGGAGAATGCCGAAAGAGCCACCTGCGAGACTCGAACTCGCGACCTGAGCTTTACGAAAGCTCCGCTCTACCAACTGAGCTAAGGTGGCATCTGCCCGGGCACAGGGCTCCGGGGCCGGCCCCGTGGCGGTCCGGGGGCAGCCCCGTAGTATCTGCCGCCGCGGGCGGGGAGTCTAGCGGGGCTGGGCTGGCGTTCTCGAGTAGTGAGCCCCGTCCGGAGGGCCGGACCGGGGCCGACGGGGCACTCACCAGGGGTTCTTGACGTGGCAGGCCCGGCCTGTCGTCTCGATGTAGTCCTGGTGGTAGTCCTCAGCCGCGTAGAACCGCTCGGCCGGCTCGATCTCGGTCACGATCGGCCCGTCGAACCGGCCCTCGGCCTGCAGCTTCTGGACGTACGCCCGAGCCGCGGCCAGTTGGGCATCGCTGGTGGTGTAGACGCCGGACCGGTACTGGCTGCCCACATCCGGGCCCTGCCGGTTGAGCTGGGTCGGGTCGTGCATGTCGAAGAAGGCCTGCAGCAGCCGCTCGTAGCTGATCGTCTTGGGGTCGAACACCACCATCACCGCCTCGGCGTGGCCGGTGTCCTCGTAGCAGACTTCCTTGTAGGTCGGGTCCGCGGTCTCGCCCTGCATGTAGCCGCTGACGGCGTTGATCACGCCCTCGCCCTTCTGGAAGTAGTGCTCGATGCCCCAGAAGCAGCCGCCGGCGAAGTAGGCTGTCTCGGTCTCGACCGGCATGCTCTGCGGCGGGCGGTCCTCGCCGTTCTCGTAGAACGTCAGCGAGGCCGAGTTCAGGCAGAACCGCATGCCCGTCGGCTCCGGCCCGTCGTCGAAGACGTGCCCGAGGTGGGCGGTGCACCGGGCGCACTCGATCTCGACGCGGACCATCCCGAGCGAACGGTCCTCCTTGCCGACGACGTGCTCGCGGTCGAAGGTGGTGTAGAAGCTCGGCCAGCCGGAGCCGGACGTGAACTTGTGCTCGCTGGTGAAGAGCGGCAGGCCGCAGACGACGCAGCAGTAGACGCCGTCCTTCTTGTTGTCGAGCAGCGTGCCGCAGAAGGCGGGCTCGGTGCCGGCCTTCTGGGTGATGCGGTAGGTCTCCTCGTCGAGCGCGCTGGCGAGACGTTCGACCTGGTCACGCGGCAGCGGGGTGATGTCGTAGGCGGACCTGGAGTACTTCTTGGCGGCTGTGTGGGCGGTCACGTCGGGATCATCCTCTGGGTCAACGGCTTGGGCATGGACGGGCTGGGCGGACGCGGGCTGCAGCACGAAGCTGCTCTGCGGCCCGGCGATCGTGGCCCGGATCGGCAGGACGCCGAGCGCAGCCAACACCCCCACCGTCAGCAGGCCGCCGCCGACCAGGCCAATGACAAACTGTGTGATTCGCATGGAAAGTGAACGGGTGAGCATGGTGGTCTATTCGGTCATCCGAGAGGAACCGGATTCGCTGCAGAGCCATCCAAGCGGCGAGTGGCCGGACCGGTAGGGTCCTGAGAGGGTACCGGGCACCCCGCCGTCGTGCACCCACCTCCCGCCGCAGAGGGCCTCGGGCACCTCGACGCACGCCACCCGCGGGGCCCTGCTTGGACAAGTTTATGGAACCCGGGAACGCCGAGGCGCATTTGTGAAGGCATGGAGGCCGCCGCACTCAGCACGCAGACTGCCCACGAGCCCCGCGGTGTTCGGCCTGACGACTCGCGCGGACCCACTCTGTCGGGTACGGAACCCGACCCGGACGCGTTCGCTGCCCTCTATCGGTCGCACTACCCGGCGATCGCCGGGTACATCCTCCGCCGCGTCGGCAACAGACATTTGGCCGAGGACCTCGCCGCCGAGACTTTCCTCGATGCTTGGCGAGGGATCGGCGCCTTTCGGCCACAGGGCGTGCCGATCGAGCACTGGCTGCTCCGGCTCGCAACCAACCGGGTGCATCGCTGGGCCAGGCGTCGGGGCCGCCGGCGCGAGACTCTCCGACCGGACTACGGCGCAGACAGCACGATCCCGGGGCGCGCTCTTCCCGCCGCCCCTCCACTCCCGGTCGAGGAGGCCGGCTTGCCCCCTGTCTTCCACGCGCTCGCCCGGTTGCGGCCAAAGCACCAGGCGGTTCTCAGCCTGCACTACGTGGAGGGGCTGAGCGTGGAGCAGGTCGCGACCGTACTTGGGTGCGCGGAGGGGACAGTCAAGTCGAGGCTGCATCGGGCGCGGGCGCTGCTGCGACGCAAGCTCGAGTCCACGGAGAACGCATCATGAATCAGCACACAAGCACATCCGTCGAGGCTTCGGTGGAATCGCAACTCGCCACGCTGCGGGAGTTGCGATGGACAGGTCCGGACCGCAACGCCAGGGTCGAACTCGCGTTACAGGAGTATCGAAAAATGCAGAACACACCCTCACGCAACCGCGTCGGCCTCGGCCTGCTTCTCGCGGCGGTCTTTGCCGGCGGCGCTCTGGCCGGCGGAGTTGTCCACCGGCTGACAGCCGGCAAGGTCCATCTCATCGAGGGCGACGGCACCCGCTACGAACTGAACCTTCCCGAGGGCGCCTACATCGACGAGTCGGGCCTCTATATCGATGCCGACGGCAACGCCTACCAGTTGCAGGAAGGCACGCAGGTCGTCTTCCCGGAGGACTGACCCGCTCACACCAGCGTGACAGCCCGGCGGGGTGATTCGACCCTCCCCGTCGGGATCGCGGTCCGCCCGAGGGGGTGATGTGCCCTCTCGGGCGGTCGCGCGCACGGGCGGCCCTCCCGGCGTGGTGCCGCCCCCTCGACACCGGCCGCACCCGAGCACAGACTCCGCCGCGGACATGAAATCCGAATCACCTGCCCGTCAGCACCGCCTCATCCCCGGGGGCCAATATCCCTGTGTCGGGACGCAAGCGAGACACCGCAACAACACCCGGCAGAAAGGAACGCGTCATGAACACCGATCAACTCAAAGGCAACTGGAAGCAGTTCCGCGGCAAGGTGCAGGAGCAGTGGGGCAAGCTGACCAACGACGACCTCGATGTCATCGAGGGCCGCGCCGATCAGCTCGCCGGCAAGCTCCAGGAACGCTACGGCAAGACCCGTGAGCAGGCCGAGAAGGAGGTCGAGTCCTTCTGCCGCGCCTGCAGCTGCTAGCGGCCCCGGCCGCCCCGGGCCCCGACGCAGTGCCCGGGGCGGCGATCAGGCCCTCTCCTTGAGACCCCTTCGAGCGGTCGGCCGTTGTGAACACAGACGGCCGGCCGTTTTCTGCCTGCATGCCCGATCGTGCAGACGCATCCCGCGGCCGCCGACTGCGCCCAAGGCCCCGAGACCCGCCCCCGCGACCAGACTTCCGGCCCAGCGGCCCCTCCACCGCGCCCGCTGCCGCATCGCCGGACCCGGGCCAAATTCGCACCCCACGCCCGCCCGCCGCACGGACGACCCGCCCTGCCGGGGCCGCCCGCGACTGAGAGAGATCCTCGGAGAGCAGAGGCGCGACCCGCCCTTGCCTCTCCGGGGATTTGTTATGTCGGTGACGCGGGGAGTGGCAATGGGCAATGGGCATTGGGCAATGGGCAACGGGCAAGGGGCAATGGGCAATGGGCATTGGGCATTGGGCACTAGGGATTGAGCACGTCCCGGGGAGGGAGGCCCAACGCGCCAGCGTGGGCTTGGTCGCACGAAAGGCAGGAACGCGGAGGACGCGGAGGACGCAGAGGGAAGGAGGGGGAAGTTCACCACAGAGGCACAGAGGGCACAGAGGGGGAGAAGAGGAGAGAAAGACCCTGTGCCACGGGTGGCTCGCCCACCCGTGCTGTCTGCGCAGAACGCCGGGTGCCGTGATTCGTCCCGGAGGGCGGAGCACGAGCCGTGGGGTGTCACCCCCCGCCGCGTTCGCTCGGCGAGCCGGAGGCGGGCACCCGGCTTTCTGCGAATGCATCATGCCGCCAACCACACGCCGAAGCGGGATCTGCTTTCGGTCCCCAGCGCCCCCACCACCACCGCACACCGCAACATGTAGTGCACCACCGAGCATCGGGCTCGATTTGCATATTCGGCTCGGTTCTTCGCCGATCGCCTGTAAGCTGCGGGGTGCTGGACACTCGTCGGGTTGATCCCGCGCTCGGGGTCGCAAGCCACAAAGGAGACATCATGAACACGAACCCCCGCACGACTCTCGCGCTCGCGGCCGGTCTGTTGGTCTCACTCACCGCCACGGGGGCTGCGGCCGACAGCCTCTGCACACTCGTCAAGGGGCTCCGCGGCTGGTGCAAGGACAACGGGTGCGCCAAGAGCGGGCAGAACCGATTCTGCGTTCCGGAGCGCGTCGGGCGGCTGGTGATCGACTGCCACTGCCGCACGCGCGGCGGCCGGTCCAACGCCGCGGGGGCGAACCTCGAGATTGACACCGGCTCGTACCAGTTCGACGGCACGGCGATCTTCTTCCCGCCGATGCTCATCACCGACACCTACGACTACGACACCGACACCCAGAACCCGTTCGACCAGGGCGTCGGGTCGCAGGTCATCCTGCCGCCGCTCATCTTCGCCGGGCTCAAGACCTACGACGACGGCGAGATCCTCTTCGACTACTACGCCTTCGAGAACGTCGGCGGCGGGCCGGTGGAGATCCTGTTCCGCAACGCGCCGATCTTCGGCGCGCAGTTTCAGGAGCTCGCCTTCATCCCGACCTCCAACTCCTGGGTCGTGATGCTGGACACCGACCACTTCTACGACAACTTCGGCGGCTCGGACGCGCTCGACCAGATCGAGGCGATGGACCAGAACGAGCCGCTGCTCGGCCCCTCGCTGGTGCTGGCCGCGGCGGACGACGCCTTCCAACAGACCAACGGCTTCACGACGCCGCACCAGGGCCAGCTCGGCCCCTCGGTCTTCGGGATCGACATCGTCTTCTGGTGCCCGGGCGACTGGAACAACGACGGCACGGTCAACACTCTCGACGTGCTGGCGTTCCTGAACGACTGGGCGGCACAGGACCCCGGCGCCGACATCAACGGTGACGGCACGGTGAACACGCAGGATGTGCTGGCGTTTCTGAACTCGTGGAACTCGGGCTGCTGAGGCGGCTGCGAGGAAACTCGCCGCCTGTCAGAGCCCGAAGCGCGAGCGAGGAGCCCCGCGGGGAGGCGTGGGGCACGAGGGCGCGGCACGGGGCACTAGGCACTTGGCATTGGGCAATGGGCAATGGGCAATGGGCATTGGGCATTGGGCATTGGGCATTGGGCACTAGGGATTGAGCACTCCCCGGAGAAGGAGGCCCAACGCGCCAGCGTGGGCTTGGCTCGCGAAAGGCAGGAACGCGGAGGACGCGGAGGGGGACGCGGAGGACGCAAAGGGAGGCCAGGGGAAGTTCACCACAGAGGCACAGAGGGCACAGAGGGGGAGAAGAAGAGGGAAAGACCCTGTTCCATCAGTGGCCAGCACTACCTCCCGCCCGATTAGAGTAACGCCTGCGCAACGAACATCGCCAGCATCACTGCCACCCCAGTTCCGCAGCCTCCCTTGCCGGGCTCGTGTGCAGTCGCCCCTTCAATATGTTGGTTGAAGTACTCGATAACTTCGTGCTCCGGCACTCCCGGCTCCGCGACCACGATGAGGAGGTTGATCCCTGTCGTCTCTGATCCCTCGCGCCCACCAGTGATGTCGCTGATAAACACGGCATATCGCATGCCCTCCGCGTTTCCTGCGGCAACCTCCGCAGCTAGATAGGCGGGCAAGAATCCAAGTTGTTGACCGTTCTCCCGCAGCACCTGGATTGCATTCGAATCGTGCGGATTCTCGTCACCGTGAAACAGATTCAGTTTCTCCCAAACGGCACACCGTCTTGCGATCGCCTGTCGCGAAGTACCGTCGCTATTCCGATACGAGATACCGGCCACTTTCGTGTGGAAGTGCCTGACACGGTCGTCGCTCATCGCGTTCCCCTTGTGCGTTTACACCGAATGCCAAAGTGCTTGGCGGGCGATATCAAGGTCACCATCCCGTGCCACCAAGGTGCGGCTGCTCTGAGCCGCTCCTTGGTGCCTCCGCAGCACCCACCCCCCGCACCAAGATCCCAAAGCCGATCTTGGTGGCACGGCCAACGCATCTCCGGCCCCTCTCTGCGTCCTCTGCGTCCCCTGTGCGTCCTCTGCGTTCGGTCTTCCTTCGTGCCCTTCGTGCCCTTCGTGTTCCGATCCTGCCTCACGGCACCCCCACAGCCAGTGTCAGGCAAGTTCACTCCGGCGGCGGATCGAACAGTCGGCCCTGCTCCAGCCGCTCGAGGAGGTGGTGGAGCGTTGGGCCCTGGTCGAGGGCGTCGTCGGGGCCCCCGATCGCGGGCACCATGGCGTACCGCGGCGGGGTCGCGTTCGTGTTAAGCGCGAAGTACTCGCCGCCGCCGGAGCTCGCGAAGATCAGTTGACCCGGGTAGCACTCGCGTGTGTCAGGATTGGTGTTGAACTCGACGAACTCGGAGACCGGGATGACCCAGAAGTAGTTCTCGCCGAAGAACGCCTCGAAGCCGGCGCACGTGGACAGCAGCTCACGGAGATCGTCGGGCAGTGCGTGGCCGACGCGGGCTTCCACGTCGGCCATGTCCACCGGTTCGGTCTGCCGAACGAAGTCCGGCGACGCTTGGAGCCGTTCGAGCGGCGTCATCGTTGTCCCCTCCGCAAACCAAGCCCACGCTGGCGCGTGGGGCCTCCTTCCTACGCAGGTGCCTGACGCCAAACGCCTGATGCCCGCATCCCGGAAGGCGGCATCAAGATCACCTGACCCCGTGCCACCAAGGTGCGGCTGCTCTGAGCCGCTCCTTGGTGCTCCCGCAGCACCCACCCCCCACACACCAAGATCCCAAAGCCGATCTTGGTGGCACGGTCGGGACGCCTCAGCGCCCACCTTCGTGCCCTTCGCGGCCTTCGTGTTCCGTTCCTGCCTTTCCCTCCGTGTCCTCCTGTCCCCCTCCGCGCCTCCGCGTTCTGCCTCCCCACCGAAGGCTCCTCGCTCGCGCTTCGGGCTCTGTGCTTTGCGTTCTCTGTGTTCTGTCGTCCAAGCCCACGCTCGCGCGTTGGGCCTCCTTCCCCGGCGAGCGCCCGGTGTCTCCTGCCTCGTGCCCAATGCCCAATGCCCAGTGCCCAGTCCCTAGTGCCCCCTACTCATACAGGAACTCGCTGTTCACCCGCACCGCCCCCTCCCCCACACACACCGCCGCGTGGCCGCCCTTGAGGATGCTCGCCGTGCCGTAGGCCCCGTCCTTGCGCACGGCGTAGAACGTCACGCTGAACCGCGGCCGTTTGTTTTCATCGAACATCCGCGGCTCGCGGGTGCGGTCCACGATCCGCTTGCACGCGGCCAGGCACGCCTCGGTCGGGCTCATGCCGCCCGCCATGGCCTCGACGATCCAGAACGAGCCGAGGGTCTGGATGACGCTCTCGCCCCGCCCGGTCGCGCCGGCCGAGCCGACGGCGTTATCGCAGTAGAGCCCCGCGCCGATCAGCGGTGAGTCGCCCACGCGGCCGGGCAGCTTCCAGCTCAGGCCGCTGGTGGTGGTGCAGCAGCCGACGTCCTGGTCGGCGTTGGTCGCCGAGCAGTGGATGGTGCCGTAGGTGTGGGGGTTGCCGAAGGGGTCGAAGGAGATGTGGTCCTTTGGCGGGCTGGAAAGCCCGCGCCCCGCTTGGGTGGGGCGGCCGGGCGCCGGGGGGGGGGGGGGGGCGGGCCCCGGTGGGCCCCGGGGCGCGCTCCCCCCGCCCCCCGCGCGCCCGCGCGGCCTAGGGGGGGCGCGCGTACCCCCCCCCCGGGGGCCGGGCGTCCCAGCCACGTGGGGGGCGGGCTTTCCAGCCCCCCCAAGGACCAC
>JBICHP010000015.1:0-3076 GCA_043100935.1 Phycisphaerales bacterium JB054 | reverse complement strand
AGCGGCGCGGCGGGCGCACGAGCGCGCGCGGCGCGGGTGGCGTCGCGGCTCGCGCAGCATCCGGCCGAGCTCGCGGGCTGGGGATGGAGCTGGGGGACGAGCGATGCGGACGAGCTCGCGCTCTTCGCGAGGCTCGACGCCAGGCCCGGGGCGAGCGTGAATGCGAGGGTGCTGCGCGGCGGGCGTCCGATCGCGCGCCTGCGGGGCGAGGCCGCGAGCGTCGTGGTGCCGGCGGGCACGGGCGACCTCGTGATCGAGCTCGGGCGCGCGGAGGGACGCTTCGTCCGAGTCGCGGTCGACGGCGCGGTCGAGGTCGATCCGGCGCATCTAGGGCGCGGCTCGGTGCCGCTCGAGCGGCGCATCGTGGAGGACGGCGGCGAGCGCTTCCTCGAGCTCGAGCTCCAGGTGCGACGCACCGAGCGTGACGTCGTGCTCACGGCGCCGCTGCCGGCCGGGCTGGAGCTGACGACGCGCGCCGGGGGCGGCGCGATCGGGATGAGCACGTCGGGTCGCGCGATCCGCTGGTGGACCGCGGTCGACCCGAGCCCGCCTCCGCGGATGCCGCGCATGCGACGCACCGAGGACGGCGTGACCCTCGCGTGGACCGAGCTGCCCGCCGGCCGCTACCGGGTGCGCGTCCCTATCACCGAGACCGCGGCGGGCCGGTTCACCGCCGGCCCCGCGGTCCTCCGCACGAGCGATCCCACGCGCTGGGCCCTCACGCCCCCACTCGCGCGCTGATCGCGTTCGGGCTCGCCCGTCGAGCGTCCACCGTCGAGCTGATCGCGTTCGGGCTCGCCCGTCGAGCGTCCACCCGTCGAGCTGATCGCGAGTAAGTGCTCGCCTGGTCCCGTCCTGACGGCGGCGTGATCTCGTGCCGCGATCGTCGGCTTCTATAGGAGGCAGACGATGAAGCACGATGAGGTCGAAGCGCTGCGGCGCGAGGTCGGCAAGCACCAGAAGGGGCGCGGCAAGCGGTACCCGGTCGAGTTGAAGGCGCAGCTCGTTGCGTATGCGACGCAACGGCGCGCGGCTGGCGCGGCCTTCGCGACGATCAGCGAGGAGCTGGGGCTGGGGCACGAGACGGTGCGCCGGTGGTGCACCAAGACAGAGTGTGGGTCCGCGCTCAGCTCCGCTCCCACGAAGTTCGTGCCGGTCGAGGTCGTCGCGGAGGAGCGGTCGTCGCTCGCGATCGTTTCGCCGTCGGGCTTCCGGTTGGAAGGACTCGACATGACCGAGGCGGTCGCTGCATTGCGGGCACTCCGATGATCCTCGGCACGAGTCGCTCGGTTCGCGTCTGGGCGTATCCGGCGCCGACGGACCTGCGCAAGGGCTACAACGGCCTCTTCGGGCTGGTGAAGACCGAGCTGGGCCGCGACCCGATGAGCGGTGATCTGTTCCTGTTCGTCAACCGACGCCGGAACGGATGCAAGGTGCTCGTGTGGGACGGCACCGGCCTGTGCATCTTCCAGAAGCGGCTGGAGCAGGGACGCTTCGCATCGCTCTGGCGGGAGGATGGTCAGACGGTGCAACTCACGGCGAGCGAGCTCGCGCTGTTCATCGAAGGCTGTGCGCTCGTCGGGCGCCGCGTGCTCTCTCCGGCCGAGTTTCATCCGATTTCGCTTGCAACAAAGCACGTTGCATGATCTCATTCGTGCCGTGGACCCGCGGCGCGAGAAAGACATCGAGCAGCTGCGTCGCATCGCCCTCACTCAGAAGGTGCAGATCGACCAGCTGCTCCGCGTGCTCACGACCAAGTGCAAGGAGCTCGAGGCGCTCAAGGGGAGCGAGGGCGAGCTTCAGCAGACGATCGAGCTGCTGAACGAGGTCACAGGTAAGGCGCTCGCGGCCGAAGAGATCGAGAAGGCAGACACGAAGGAGCCCGAGGCGAAGCCGAGCCCGAAGCGGCGCAAACCGCGCGCGCAGTTCGGCAATACGCCCCAGCCGCGCCTGCCACAGGAGGATGTCACGTGCGAGCTCGACGAGCCGGACAAGGTCTGTCCTTCATGCGGTGGCGGCCTGGAGCCGATGGACGGCCAGTTCGAGACCTCCGAGATGGTCGACGTGGTCGAGGTCTCGTACCGGCTCTTGTCGGTGAAGCAACAGAAGTACGTTTGTCGCTGCGGCGGTTGCGTGGAGACGGCGCCGGGACCGGAGCGTGCGCTGCCGGGGAGTCGCTACTCGCTGCCGTTCGCGATCAAGGTCGCGATCGACAAGTACCTCGACCACCTTCCGCTCTCGCGTCAGGTGCGGATCCTCGACAGGCATGGCGTGCAAGTCACGTCGCAGACGCTGTGGGACCTGGTGCATGCGGTCGCGACTCGGCTGCGGAGCCACTACGACGCCCTGTTCGCGCACCTGCTGCAGCAGCCGGTGATCGGCCTCGATCAGACGAGCTGGAAACGCCTCGAGGCGAAGGGCTCCAAGCCTTGGCAGATGTGGTGCCTCACGACGCCCGACACGGTGTACCACCGCATCTGCGACGACAAGAGCGCGGGCACCTTCAAGTCACTCGTCGGATCGTACAAGGGCGTCATCGTATGTGACGCGCTCAAGACGCACGAAGCGGGCGCGCGTGACGGGCCGGATATCGTGCTCGCCGGCTGTTGGGCACACGTCTACCGGAAGTTCGCCGAAGCGGAGCCGAATCATCCCGAGGCTGGGCTCGCGCTCGGATGGATCCGCGAACTCTACGACATCGACGAACGGGCCGAGGGTGATCTCGATCGTTTGGCCGAGCTGCGCCGCACCGAGTCGCCCCGTGTGCTCGAGAAGATGAAGACCTGGCTCTGGAGCCAAGCCACACTGAAGACGCTGTCGATCGGCAAGGCTGCTGCCTACACGATCGCGAACTGGGATCGGCTGACGCGCTTCGTCGACAACGCCTGCGTGCCGCTCGACAACAACGCGACTGAGCGCGGGATCCGTGGCCCGGTCGTCGGCCGCAAGAACCACTACGGCTCCAAGTCACGTCGAGGCACCGAGGTCGCCGCGATCCTCTACTCGCTGATCGAAACCGCGAAGCTTCACGGCGTGAATCCCGCGCACTACCTCACCGAAGCAGTGAGAGCCGCGA
>JBICHP010000014.1:0-343628 GCA_043100935.1 Phycisphaerales bacterium JB054 | reverse complement strand
CGGGGGCCCGCGGGGCGGGGTTGGGGGGTTTGGACCCGCGGTCGGCGCCGCGGGGGCCCAAATAGTTTAACCCGCCGTTGTGGTTGGGGGGGGCTGGGGCCCCCACAACGCCGAAGCTCAGAACCGCCGCGGCGGCCATGCTGAGAAGTTTACGCATTTGTGAACTCCACATCCCCGTTGAGCATCCGTTTTGTTTTCAAGCAAAAAGAAGCGGCGGATGGCATGACCCGCTTCATCTTGTGGTGTCGTGCGGGTCTACCGGTCGGGCACGAAGGGCTGGCCGAGACAGGCCGGCGTGTTGATCCGGGTCAGCACACGATTCCGGGAAATGATGACAAGAACCACGATGGTTGCAAGATACGGCAAGGCGGTCAGGAATTGCGAGGGAATCGCGACCCCACCCGCCTGGGCGTGAAATTGAAGAATGCCGACGGCGCCGAACAGATAGGCCCCGGCGAGAAGCCGCAACGGCCGCCAGGTGGAGAACACCACCAGCGCCAGCGCGATCCAGCCCCGGCCGGCGGTCATGCCCTCGACCCATTGCGGCGTATAGGCCAGCGACAGGTAACCGCCGGCAAGACCGGCGCAGGCGCCGCCGAACAGCACCGCGAGATAGCGTACCCGGATCACCGAGACGCCAAGGGCATGGGCGGAGCCATGATTGTCGCCAACGGCGCGGATGATCAGCCCGGCGCGGGTGCGAAACAGCACGAAGGAAACGCCGGCGACAAGTGCCAGGGAGAGATAGACCAGCAGATCCTGACCGAACAGCACCGGGCCGACGAACGGCAGCGTGCTGAGGCCGGGAATGTGCAGACGCTCCAGCCGGATGCCCGGCTGGCCGACGAAGGCCTCGCCGATCATGCCGGCCAGGCCAAGGCCGAGCAGGGTCAGGGCAAGACCGGTGGCCACCTGATTGGCGACAAGGTGCAAGGTGAGGAATCCGAACAGCAGCGCCAGCCCCATGCCCGCGCCAAGGGCGCAGAGCGCGCCGATATAGGCCGAACCGGTGGCCTGCGCGCCGGCAAAACCGAGCACGGCGCCGACGATCATCATGCCCTCGACACCGAGGTTGAGCACGCCGGAGCGCTCCACGACGAGTTCGCCGATGGCGGCCAGCAGCAGCGGGGTGGCCGCCGTGATGACCGTGAGGATGATGGATTCATACCCGCCCATCTCAGGCTTCCTTTCCCGACGGCGCGTAAGCCCTGGTCAGGCGAATGCGGTAGAGGATCAGCGTGTCGCAGGCGAGCACGTAAAACAGCAGCATTCCCTGAAATACGCGAGTGGTCTTGTCGGACAGGCCGAGCGAGACCTGCGCCGCCTCCCCGCCCAGATAGGACAGGGCCAGCAGAAAGCCGGCGATGAAGATGCCGATCGGATTGAGCCGGCCGAGAAACGCGACGATGATCGCGGTAAAGCCGTAGCCGGGCGAGACTACCGGCGTGAGCTGGTTGATCGAGCCGGACACCTCGCTGATCCCGGCAAGACCGGCCAGGCCGCCCGACAGCAAAAAGGCGAACAACACCATCTTGTTGCGGGAAAAGCCGGCGAACTGTCCAGCGCGCGGCGCCTGCCCAAGAACGCGCACCTCGAAGCCCTTGAGGGTCTTCATCAGGATCACGCTCATGGCGATGACGGCAAGCAGCGCGAACAGCGCGCCTACATGCATCCGGCCATCGGCGAGCGGCTGCAGGATTGCCGCATCGGAGAACAGCCGGCTTTCGGGGAAGTTGAAGCCTTCTGGATCGCGCCAGGGACCGCGCACCAGCCAGTCGAGGAAGAGCTGGGCCACATAGACCAGCATCAGGCTGGTCAGAATTTCGTTGGCGCCGAAGCGGATTTTCAGAAAGGCGGGAATGGCGCCCCAGAGCATGCCTCCGGCGATGCCCATGAGCAGCATCAGCGGCAGGGTGAGCGGCGTTTCAAATCCGGGAAACATGATCGGCAGCAGCGAGCCGGCAATCGCGCCGAAGGTGAACTGCCCTTCCGCGCCGATGTTCCAGGTGTTCGACAGGTAGCAGACCGCCAGACCGACGGCGATCAGGATCAGCGGCGCCGCCTTGACCACCAGCTCCTGCAGCGACCAGGAGGCGGTCAATGGCTCGATAAAGAAAGTGTAGAGCGCGCGCACCGGATCCTGACCGAGCAGGGCGAACATGATCGCACCGCTGATCAGCGTCAGAAGGAGGGCGAGCAGTGGCGAGAGCACCGCCATGGCCCGTGAATGCTCCGCGCGCTTTTCCAGCTCAAGCCGCATGATGTGCGTTCCCCTGGCCCTCTTCCAACCCGCCCATCAGCAGGCCGATCCGCTCCCGCGTCAGCTGCGCGGCGGGTTCCGCCGGCGACAGGTGCCCGCGGGAAATCACGGCAATCCGGTCGGCGACCTCGAAGATCTCATCGAGATCCTGACTGATGACCAGGACGGCCGATCCTTGCCGCGACAGATCGATCAGTTCCTGGCGGATCAGCGCGGCGGCGCCGGCATCGACGCCCCAGGTCGGTTGATTGACCACCAGAACGCCGGGAGTCCGGTCCAGTTCACGGCCAATGACGAATTTCTGCAGGTTGCCGCCGGAAAGTGCCCGCGCCTCCGGGTCGTCGTGCGACATGCGCACATCGAAATTGGACTTGATCCGCTGTTCCATCCGCCGGGCCAGCGCCATGTCGAGCATACCGCCGCGCACCAGCCCATCGCCGGTGCCGTGCCGGGTCAGAACGATGTTCTCCGACAGTCTGAGGCCGGGAACCGCTCCATGCCCGAGCCGTTCCTCGGGCACGAAGCCGCAGCCCTGCCGCCGCCGGTGGGTGATTCCGAGATGACCGCTGGCGGTGCCGTCGATGACAATCGTATCGCTGTTTTGCGCACGGCGCTCACCGGAGAGAAGATCGAATAACTCGCCCTGCCCGTTGCCGGCGATGCCGGCGATGGCCACCACCTCTCCCCTCTTCACCGACAGATTGATGTCCTGCAAGGTCACGGAAAACGGCCCGTCCGGCGAGGCGGACAGCCCCCGAAGCTCAAGACGCGGCCCGCCCTCGGCGATCCGGGCACTGCGCTTCAGGTCGTGAACGGCGGAGCCGACCATCAGACGGGCAAGTGAGCCGGCGGTTTCCCGGGCCGGGTCGCATTCCATCACCACCTTGCCGTGCCGCATGATGGTCGCGTGATGGCAGATCCGTTTCACCTCTTCCAGCCGGTGGGAAATGTAGAGGATGGCGCAACCTTCCGCCGTCAGTCGCTCCAGGGTCAGGAACAGTTGGTCGGCCTCCTGCGGCGTCAGCACCGAGGTTGGCTCATCCATGATGATCAGCTTCGGTTCCTGCAGAAGGCAGCGCACGATCTCGATGCGCTGGCGGATGCCAACCGGCAGATCGGCGACGATGGCGTCCGGGTCGAGGGCAAGACCATAGTCCTGCGAAACACTGCGGATTCGCTTGGAAAGATCGCGCAAGGGGGTGCCACCCGGCAGGGCAAGGGCAATGTTTTCCGCGACGGTCAGCGCCTCGAACAGCGAGAAATGCTGGAACACCATGCCGATGCCGAGGGCGCGCGCTTCCGCCGGGCTGGAGATGCGCACCGGCGCACCGCGCCAGTGGAGCGTGCCCGCATTGGGCTCCAGCGCGCCGTACAGGATTTTGACAAGGGTCGACTTGCCGGCGCCGTTCTCGCCGAGCAAGGCATGGATTTCTCCGGCGCGCAGAACCAACGACACGTCGTCATTGGCGCGCACGTCGCCGAACTGTTTTGTGATGCCGCGCGCCTCCAGAAGAACCTCGCCACTGCGGCGTGTTTCTGCGCCGGGCGGCGGTTTCGTCTCATGGTCTTGCGTCATAGCGTCCCCCACCCCCTTATCATCCGGCTCGCATCCTGTGGGCAAGCGTCTTGCCGTCATAATTGTGGACAGTGGTGTCAACCACTGACGACAGCGCCTCGCGCCGCACCAAAAGATCGGCGGTCACCGAGGCGGCGATCACCGCCGGCTCCTTCGAGGAAATGCCGGCAATGCCGATGGGGCAGACGAAGCGGGCGAGTGCCGCACCCCCATGCCCGGCCGCGCGCAGGCGCGAGCGCATCCGGGCCGCCTTGGTGGCGCTGCCAATCATCCCCACATGGCGGATGACCGGCTGATGCAGGGCGGCATCGGCGATGGCCAGATCCAGTGCATGGCTATGGGTCATGATCAGCGCCATGGTGCCGGGCGCAGCCATGCCGACAAGCTCTTCGGGGCGTTCTGCCGTTCGGCAGGCGACATTGCGCGGAACCGCGGCGGGAAAGAGATCGGCGCGGCTGTCGATCCACTCCACCTTGAACGGCAGCATGGCCAGCGCCAGCACCAGCGCCTTGCCCACATGGCCGGCGCCGAACAGCATCACGGGCGTCGGGTTGTCGCCAAAGCGTTCCACGAGTTCGCCGGCATGAAGTCCGAGGGTGCGCTCCGCTGGGTCATCGAGGATCCGTCGCGCGCTGACGTTCCCCGCCGGATCGACCGAAAGGGTGGTGGCAAACGGCCCTTCGCCGAGTTCCGCCATCCGGGTTGCGTCCGCCAGCCGGTTCCGGGTGAAGGTCTCAATCGCGATGCTCACCCGCCCGCCACAGCATTGGCCGAGATCCGGGCCAAGTGAGAACCGCTGAACCGCGAACCGGTCCTGGTCGGCAGCTGCCGCCTCGGCCGCCTTGTGGATTACCTGATATTCCAGTGTTCCGCCGCCGATTGTGCCGGAAAACGTCAGATCCGGCGCGACCACCATGCGTGCGCCCGGCTCACGCGGTGTCGACCCGGCCACGTCAAGCACCGTCACCATGGCACAGGCGCCATGTGTCCGAAGGGCCGTGACGATGGCGGGCCAGGGGGTCATCTCGTCGCCTTTGTCCGTTTGATCCGGGCGACCGCCTTGAGGATTTCCTCCGGCGTCGCCGGTGCGTCGAGCTCAGGCACGACACCCGGGCTGATACTGGATATAGCGTCGGTAATCGCGCTGAACACCGAGATGGCAAGCATCAGCGGCGGTTCGCCCACCGCCTTGGAGCGGTGGATGGTCGGGGACGGGTTGCCGGACGAGGCGTAGAGCGCGACGCGGAAATCCTCCGGCACATCCGAGGCGGTCGGGATCTTGTAGGTGGAGGGCGCATGGGTGCGCAGGCGACCGCTGTCGTCCCACACCAGTTCCTCAGTGGTAAGCCAGCCCATGCCTTGCACGAAACCGCCTTCGATCTGGCCGATGTCGATGGCCGGATTGAGCGAATGGCCGACGTCATGCAGGATATCGACCCGGTCGACCCGCATCTCGCCGGTCATGGTGTCAATGGTCACTTCCGAACAGGCCGCCCCGAACGCAAAATAGAGGAACGGGCGACCGCTGGCGCTCTGCCGGTCCCAGGTGATGTCCGGGGTTTTGTAGAAGCCGGTCGCGGAGAGCTGCACACGCTCCATATGCGCTTCCTTCGCCAGCGTGCCGAGTGAAACCGAGCGATTGCCGACCAGAACCTGATTGTCCCTGAATTCGATAGTGTCCGCCTCGGCATCGAAATGCTCCACCGCGAAGGCGATAAGCCGGTCGCGGATGGTCTCGGCGGCGATCTTCGCGGCCATGGCGTTGAGGTCGGTGCCGGAGGAGGCTGCCGTCGGTCCGGTGTTGGGCACCTTGCCCGTGTGGGTGGCGGTGATGCGGATGCGGTCGAGCGAAACGCCGAACACCTCGGCCACCACCTGCGCGACCTTCTGAAACAGCCCCTGCCCCATCTCGGTGCCGCCGTGATTCAGATGGATCGAGCCGTCGGTGTAAAGGTGCACCAGCGCACCGGCCTGGTTGAGATGCTTCAGGGAGAAGGCGATGCCGAACTTCACCGGGGTCAGCGCCAGCCCTCGCTTGAGGATATGGCTGGCGGCATTGGCTTCGGCGATCTCGGCGCGGCGGGCACGATAATCGGCGCTTTCCTCAAGCTGCGCGACCAGTGCATGCAGCGTGTCATGTTCTTCGACATGCATCCCGTAAGGGGTGGTGTCGCGGCCCGCTCCGTAGAAATTCTCCTTGCGCAGATCGAGCGGGTCACGCCCGAGGGTAATCGCCAGCGCGTCCATCATCCGCTCCGCCGCCAGCATGCCCTGCGGCCCGCCAAATCCGCGAAAGGCGGTGTTGGAACAGGTGTGGGTCTTCAGCCGGCGGGAGCGGATCAGCGCATCGGGATAGAAATAGGAGGAATCGGCGTGAAACATCGACCGGTCAACCACGCCCAGCGACAGATCCGCCGAATAGCCACAACGGGCGTGGATGCGCTGGTTCACCACCCGGATCCGCCCTTGCGCATCGTGGCCGACGGTCCAGTCGACACGCATGTCATGGCGCTTGCCGGTCATGATCATATCATCATCGCGGTCGAGCCGCAGCTTGCACGGGCGGCCCGTGACCCGGGCGGCGGTGGCGGCGATGGCCGCCCAGTGATTGGCCTGGCTTTCCTTGCCGCCGAAGCCGCCGCCCATGCGCCGCACCTCGACGGTGACGGCGGCGTCGGGCACGCCGAGCACCCGGGCGACCACATGCTGGGTCTCGCTCGGATGCTGCGAGGAGGTATGAACGAACATGTCCCCGTCCTCGCCCGGCACGGCCAGCGACACTTGCCCTTCCAGATAAAAATGTTCCTGTCCGCCGATCCGCAGGGAACCGGTCAGAGTGCGTTCGGCCGTTGCCAGTCCGGTCTCCGGTGAGCCCTTGCGGAACTGGTAGTCGGGCAGCACCGTCTCGTCGGCCTCCAGGGCGTCCTCGATGGTCAGCAGCGGCGGCAGCGCATCGGTGACAATCCGCGCCAGCCGCGCGGCGTGGCGGGCCGCCTCCCGGGTTTCGGCGACCACGGCGAACACCGGCTGGCCCCAGAAGGAGATTTCGTCTGTGGTGAACATCGGTTCATCGCCGAGCGAAGGCGACACATCATTGGCGCCCGGGACATCGGCGGCGGTTAAGACGGCAACGACACCGGGCGCGGTGCGGACCGCCGTCAGGTCGATCTCGGCGATGGTGCCGCGAACCGCGTCATTTGCCCATCCTGGCACCACATGCAAGGTGCCCGCCGGCTCGCGGATGTCATCCACGTAAACGGCCTCGCCGGTGACGTGCCGGACGGCACTGTCATGGGGGCGCGGTTGGCGAATTTCCGCGAAATCCGGCTGCATCTCCTCATGCCGCATGGGGCGCCTCCGAAACTCTTGGGCCAGTCACCCGCGTTTTGTCCTCCGGTGTGCCGCCGATTTCCACCAGGGCTTTTGCCAGCAAAGCGCGCGCCACTTCCCGGCGGTAGCCTTCGCTGGCGCGCATGTCGCTGATCGGCGAGAAATCATCGGCAAGGGCCCGTAGGGCCGCGCCCCAGCTTGCCGGCTCGGCCGGCCGGGCGCCGATCAGGGCGGTTTCGGTCAGTTCGGCGCGGGCCGGAGTTGCTGCCATGCCACCGAAGGCGATGCGCGCCTCGGTAATGGTGCCGTTGGCCAGGGTCAGGCGCAGGGCGCACAGCACCGAGGAAATGTCCTGATCGAAGCGCTTGGAAATCTTGTAGCAGCGGAACACCTGATTGGGATCGAGCCGTGGCACATAGAGCCCGGTGACAATTTCGCCCGGCTCCCGGTCCTGCTTGCCATAGTCGATGAAGAACTCTTCCAGCGGCAGGGTGCGAGCGGTCTCGCCCTTGCGCAGCTCAAGGGTGGCACCGAGGGCGATCAGCGCCGGTGGGCTGTCGCCGATGGGCGAGCCATTGGCGATGTTGCCGCAGACCGTACCGGAGGCGCGCACCTGTTTGGAGCCGATCCGTCGCCACAGCGTGCCAAGATCCGGGTCGATCCGCTCCATCAGCGGTTCGGCATCGGCGAAGGTGGCGCCGGCGCCCATCAAGACGCCGCCGGCGGTCTCCTCCGCCCGGTCGAAATCCTCCACCCGGCCGATCCAGATCACTTTTGGCAGGTCGCGCAGTTGCTTGGTCACCCAGAGGCCGACATCAGTGGCGCCGGCCACCAGGGTCGCGTCCGGATGGCGGGCGTAAAGCTCGGCCAGCGCGTCAAGCGTGCGCGGCGCGGCGAAGAACCGTTCCGCATCGCCAATCCACACATCCTCGCCATCGGAAAGTGCTCGCAAGGCACTCACCGTTTCGGCGGCGCGGCGGGAAAACGCATCGTCGATCTCGTTGAAACAACTGCGCAAGGCCGCCTCGACAATCGGCCGGTAGCCGGTGCAGCGGCACAGATTTCCGGCCAGCCAATCGGTCACGGTCTTGCGCGTCGGCGGCACATCCTCGGCGTGATAGAGGGTGAACAGGCTCATCACGAAGCCCGGAGTGCAGAAGCCGCATTGCGAACCGTGACAGGCGACCAGCGCCTGTTGCACTGGATGCAACCGACCATCTTCGGCCAGATCCTCCACGGTGACCAGCTCGGCGCCGTCGAGCATGGCCAGAAACTGGATGCAGGCATTGATCGGCTGGTAGACCAGACGGCCTTCCACCAGCCGTCCGATGGCCACGGTGCAGGCGCCGCAATCGCCCTCGCCGCATCCCTCCTTGGTTCCGGGCAATCCGGCGCGCAAACGCAGATAGTCGAGAACCGTCTCGGTCGGCCCGACCTCCGACAGGTCGACGATCTTGCCGCGATGCAGGAAGCGGATGGAATGGCGCATGGCGGTCAACTTCCCCGATAGGTGGAATAGCCGTAGGGCGACAGCAGCAACGGCACATGATAATGCGCATGCGGCTCGGCGATGCCGAAGCGCAGCGGGATGACATCAAGGAACAGCGGATCCGGCAAGGCTTGCTCGCCGCCATGGCGCGCGCACAAATAGGCGCCGGCTTCAAAGCGCAGCTCGTAGATCCCGGCCGTGAAGGCATCCCCCTCCAGCAGCGGCGCGTCGACCCGCCCGTCGGCGTTGGTAACAGCGCTGCCGATCAGCTCGAAGTCATCGGCCCCCGTCTGTCCGCTCGCCCGCCAGAGCGTGAGAGCAAGACCTTCGGCCGGTCGGCCAAGCGCCGTATCGAGAACGTGGGTGGTCAGTCGTCCCATTGTCGGCTCCGCGCCTCCTGAAACTCCCTCGGCGCCCCCAGGCCCCGGAAAGAGATCCTGCCTCTTGAGTATCGAGCATGGTTCTGTTCGAGAACCGGAAATTCGGTACGCAACATGCTCCAGTGTGAATGACAAACCCGGTCGGGTGAAGAGCCGCGCCCGCCCCCTGACTTCCGGTTGCGAACCGGTGCCCCGCAAACCTGAAGAGTGCAACAGGACACAGATCGGCACCAGAACAGATTCGCGCTCTCTATGATGCCGGATCGGCATCGATTAGGGAAAGACGATCACGCAATGCGGCCACGGAATGATCGAAAAACGCCTGGGCCGCCCGGCTGAGTGCACGATGGGCGGTGGCGAGAATGGTGAACCGGTCTCGCTGCAACGGAGCATCGGTGAGCATGCGAAACAACAGCGAGCCCTCGGCGATCTCCCGCTCCAGCCCCAGGAGCGTCTGGAAGGCAATGGTATCACTGCTGCGGGCAATTGCCTTCATGAGCTTCAGGGAGTTGGCTTCCACATGGGCACGCTCCCGGATCGGCGTTTCGGACAGCACCACGTCGATACGCTTGCGCAGGGACAGCCCCCTGGCGGGAAGGCACACCGGATAGGCAAGGCACTGGCCGAAGGACAGAGGGGATTCGCCGGCCAGCGGATGGCGCGGACGCATCACCGCGCCTATGGCAAGATCCTGGTAAAAGGCGATGGCAAGACGATTGTCCTGCGGCGGCTCGAAAGTGAAGCCGACATCGGCCTCGCCGGCAATGACGGCGGCGGCGACCTTGTCGGAACTGGCCAGCCGCACGGAAACATGGACGCCCGGAAACTTGTCGCGAAAGGCGGCGATGACCCCCGGCAGCAGGCTTTCAGCCACGCTTTCGACTGTCGCGATCTCGACCGTTCCCCGGCGCATGGCGGTCAGTGCGTCGAGTTCCCCTGCCGTTGCCTCGAAGTCGGACAAGGTTCGCAGCACATGGGCGCGCAACACCTCGCCGGCCTCGGTCAGCCGCACGCCCCGGCCGAGCCGGTCGAACAGATCATGGCCGAGGGTGCGTTCCAGCCAGAGGATCTGCCGGTTCACCGCCGAGGACGCGACATTCAGCTCCCGCGCGGCGGCGCGGATCGAACCGGCCTCGGCAACGGCGGCGAAGTAGCGCAGGGCCGGGCCATGCAGATGGCGGACGCGATCCAAGGGCGATGGGTCTCCGGCGACGGGCGAACGGGTCGCGGGCGCGACCGGGATCCGGCCACGCCCGACTTTCTTTCCGCTATCAGGGCAGCAGGACGCTGGTGCCGGTGGTCCGCCGCCCCTGAAGGTCCTCATGGGCGCGCCTTGCGTCCTTCAGCGGATAGTCCTGGTTGACGGCGATGTTCACCGCGCCGGAGCCGACCACATCGAACAGATCATTTGCGGTCTCCTCCAGATCGGCGCGTTCTGCGATGTAGCTAAACAGCGTCGGCCGGGTGGCGAATAGCGATCCCTTGGCAGACAGCATCGCGAGGTTGAAATCCTCGATCGGCCCGGAGGACTGGCCGAAGGACACCCAGAGGCCACGCGGCTTGAGACAGTCGAGCGAGCCGGGATACGTGTCCTTGCCGACGGAATCGTAGACCACGTCGCAGAGCTTTCCGCCGGTGATCTCCTTCACCCGCTCGACGAAATTCTCGGTGCGGTAGTTGATCACATGGCTGTAGCCGTTGGCGCGCGCCAACTCGGCCGTCTCATCCGACCCGACGGTGCCAATGGCGGTGGCGCCGAGTTTTGCCGCCCATTGGCCGGCAATCAGGCCGACGCCGCCGGCGGCGGCATGGAACAGCAGGACGGTGTCGCTGGTGACCTTGTAGGTCTGACGCAGCAGGTAGCGCGCGGTCATGCCCTTCAGCATCATCGCCGCGGCGGTGCGATCGTCGACACCCTCGGGAATGTGGACGAGCCGGTCGGCGGCGATCAGCCGTTCCTCGGAATAAGCGCCGAGCGGGCCGGCATAGGCCACCCGGTCGCCGGCGGAAAGATGGGTGACCCCCTCACCAACCGCCTCGACCACGCCGGCACCCTCATTGCCCGGAATGAACGGCAAGCCAGCCGGTGCGGGATAGAGCCCGGAGCGGAAATAGGTGTCGATGTAGTTGAGGCCAACGGCCGTATGGCGCAGGCGTACCTCGCCCGGCCCCGGTGCGCCGACGGACACCTTTTCCCAGCGAAGAACGTCGGGACCGCCCGTCTCATGCACCGTGATCGCGTGAACCATGATTTGCTCCAGATGATTGAACTCGTGTTCGTATCCGGATCATGGAGCCGCGCGCCGCTGGCGGCAAGCCCCTCGCCTATCCCGCCTTGCGACGGGACGTGGCGAGGATGTTGATGAGCTCAACACCGGCGGAGAACGCCATGGCGAAGTAGATGTAGCCGCGCGGAATGTGGAAACCGAGACCATCCGCCACCAGCGCGACACCGATCAGCAACAGGAAGGCCAGCGCCAGCATCTTGGTGGTCGGGTGCCGCTGCACGAAGGCGGAGATCGGACCGGAGGCGATGTACATGGCGATCATGGCGATCACCACGGCCGCCACCATCACCTCCACATGCTGGGCCATGCCAATGGCGGTGACGATGGAATCGACCGAGAATACCATGTCGATGACGATGATCTGGGCGATCACCGCGCCGAAGCCCACCGCCGCAGCGCCGGACTGCGCTGTGTGGCCGCCTTCAATGCCCTGGTGGATCTCATGGGTTCCCTTGACAATCAGGAACAAACCGCCCGCCAAGAGGATCAGGTCGCGCCAGGAGAAGGCCTCGCCGAACAGGGAAAACACCGGCGCGGTCAGGCCGATCAGGACGGTCAGGATCGACAACAGCGCAATCCGGAAGATCAGCGCCAGCGCCAGACCGATCTGGCGGGCACGCTTTGCGGTCTTTTCTTCCAGCCGGCTGACAATGACGGAGATGAAGATGATGTTGTCGATGCCAAGAACGATCTCCATCACCGTCAGGGTGAAAAGGCTTACCCAGACTGCCGGATCGCCGAGAAGTTCCATCATTGCCGAGTCTCCTGTCCGTCAGATCGCGGGGACTTGCCTGCGCGCGCGGAGCGTCAGCGGCGCAGCTCCAGAAGCTGTTGGACGGCCGAGACCAGAAGCAGGTAGAGGCTCGACAAGGACAGCGCCCATTTCACAAGGCCCTCCGCCGACATGCCGTTGGCGACGGCGAAGCCGGCGGCGATGAACCAGATCAGGGTGACCGTCAGCGTCAGGCCGCGCCAGCGGGCGACGCGGACCGGGTGGACGAAGCGGATCGGCGCGAAGGTCAGGACACACAGGGCAAGGACGAACAGCACGGTGAAAACCTGGGAGGAGGACAGCACCATCAATCCGAACACCACCATGTTCCAGCCGGCGGGAAAGCCCTTGAACGAGCCGTCCGGTTGCTTCATCGCATTGTCGGCGAAATAGAGCGCGCCGGTGAAGACGACCAGACCGCCACAGATCCAGTTCCACGGCCCGTCCAGCATGCCGCTTCCGGCCAGGGCGAAGGCGGGAAGGAACACGTAGGTGGCGTAGTCGATGACGAAATCGAGCGAGGCGCCAGACCATTGCGGCATCCGCCGGGCGATGTCGAAGCGCCGGGCCAGCGGGCCGTCGACCCCGTCCACCACCAGGGCGATGCCAAGCCAGACGAACAGCATGGGCCAATTGCCCTGGGCACCGGCCAGAAGCGCCAGCAGCGCAATCGGAGCGCCCAGTGCGGTCAGCACATGGATCAGGAAAAGCGGGTGGGCACTGGGGACCCGTGCCGCCGTGCCCGTCTGGTCAACATTTGCCATCTTGCCTTTTCCCACGGGCTCTGCCTCGCACTGAAAATCCTTGCCGAGCGCGCGCACTCAAGAAAGCGGCGCATCTGTTCAATCTTTCGTATGCCCGCACAATGGCGTTTCCGCAACTGCAACAACACCGCAATCGTAAGGGAAATGTTCCAAAAGGATGTCTGTCACCCGAACAGGATCTTCTGTCCGGCATCGGAAAGGGCGAGAACGAACAGGCCCCAGACGATCAGGAACACACCAATGGCACGCGGGATCCAGAACCGGAACACGGTCTTCTCGATCGTCATCAACAGGCCGAGGATGGCGATCCACAACACGTTCATCACGCCGACGGCGAACATCACCGTCATCAGCGCCCAGCAACAGCCGAGACACAAAAGCCCCTGGATGAGACCGAGCCGGTAGACGCCGAACAGCGACGTGGGCCGGCGTTCCATGAAGAACGGGATCGGCCGCTGGCAACGGATCAGGCAGGCCATCTTCGCCGGTGTGAACTGGTAGATGCCGGCGGCCAGCAATGTCGTTCCCGCCAAGACCATGGTGGCCGGCGACATCATCGGCGACATCATCCGCGCCGCCGTCAGCCCCCCTTGCGCAACCGTGGCAACAAGGCCGTAGCCGATCCAGATGGAGAGGTATCCAGCGGCAAGCATCATGACCGGGACGACACGGCCCGGCCGGCCCTCCATCGGCTGCGGCAGTTCGGCGAAGCGGGCGATCATCGGCGCGGCGCTTGGAAGCATCATCGCCAGCGCCATCATCACCCACATCAGGAACACAAGGCCGGTATCGGCAAGGCTCCAGATCTCCGAGGTCGGCATCCCGAAGGTACTCGCCCCTTCCGGCAGGCAGATGGCGGCAAGGGCGGCGCGCGCCTCCGCCGGCAATCCGGCGAAGATGTTGAAGGCGTTGAACATGGCCATGCCGGGGCCGAGCTCGCCCATGTCCATCATCGGCACCATGGCCGCGACCATCGCCCCCAGATAGGCCCAGCCCGCCAGCGCCGCGAGCGCGACGGCGGCAAAGACCACGATCCTGGGGCTGCGGGACAAAAGGCCCGGGGATGTGTCTTGCTTGCCGGACTCTCCGTAAGTCTGGGTCATGGTAGGCTGAGTGTCCTTCGCAAGTTCCGTGATACGTTTCGTCGCCTTCCCACAGCGAACACGTGCGATCCGCAGTCGGGGCGGCATTGCTTTTAGGCCATTGTGCCCGGTTTTTTTGAGCCGTAACCCTCCCAATGCGACCATATGCCCAAGGGGGGGACTTGCAAATCCGTCGCCGCGCGCCATTCTCCGGCAGAATCTAACACATCGACGGACGGAGCCGGCACATGGGAAGCGCGACGCAACAGGACACGGCGGCGGTCCGGGTGGATGTCGCCGTCATTGGCGCGGGGCCGTCCGGCCTGACCATGGCGATCCTTCTCGCTCGCCACGGGTTCAGGACCGCGCTGGTCGCCCCGGCAGATCCGGCTGAGGACGACCGTACCACCGCGCTGCTGGACTCCTCCGTGGCGCTCCTGCGTGCCCTCGATCTGTGGCCGGCGATCGAACCGCACACCGCGCCGCTGGCGCATATGCGCATCGTCGATGATACCGGACGGCTGATTCGTGCGCCCGAGACGGTGTTCGACGCTGCCGAACTCGACCTGCCCGCCTTCGGCTACAACATTCGCAACCGCGATCTCAACGGGGCGCTGGGCGCCGCCGCAGAAGCCACACCGGGCCTGGTACGGGTTTTCGGCCGGGTCGAGACGATCCGCTCCGATGCCACCAGCGCTTCCGTGATCGTAGACAGCGGAGAAACCGTGACGGCGGCGCTTGTGGTCGGTGCCGACGGGCGCCGTTCGATGGTGCGCGAGGCTGCAGGCATCGACACCCGCGAGTGGCGCTATCCGCAGGCGGCGCTGATCGTCAATCTGGAGCATGACGCGCCCCATCACGATCATTCTACCGAGTTCCACACGCCAACCGGCCCCTTCACGCTGGTGCCGCTGAAGGGCAACCGCTCCTCGCTGGTCTGTGTGGTCGAGCCGGAGGAAGCCGAACGGCTCAAGGCCCTGCCGGATGAGGCACTGGCGGCGGAACTGGAACGGCGCGCGCATTCGGTTCTGGGCGCCTTGCGGATCGCCGGGGCGCGGCTGATCTACCCGCTCGGAGGCCTCAGCGCGAACCGGCTCGGCGCGGTGCGCTGCGCCCTGATCGGCGAAGCGGCCCATGTGTTTCCGCCCATCGGTGCGCAGGGACTCAATCTGGGCATGCGCGATGTGGCGGCTCTCGGAGAAATCCTGGTGGCGGCCCAGACGCGCGGCGAGGATATCGGCGGCGCGGCCACGCTGGAGCGTTATGAGCGGGCGCGGCGGCCGGATATCGCTTCGCGCGTTGCCGCCGTCGATTTGCTCAACCGCTCGCTTCTGTCCGATCTTCTGCCAGTGCAGGCGTTGCGCGGCCTCGGGCTTTACGCCATCGGGCGGATCGGTCCCTTGCGCCGGATGATGATGCGCGAAGGCATCGCCCCGTCTCTGGGGCGGCCCAGGCTGATGCGCGGGCTTTCGATTGGCGGCAACGTGGGCTGATCCCGCTTGCCGCGGCGTTTCCCGCAAACGCGGTCTACGGCTGGTCCTGCGGTTCCATCGCCTCGGCAATGGGCGAGGCTGCTCGATGCGTGCCGCGAAACTCCGGAGCGATCGGCAGCGGGATGGCGGGTATCTCCCCCTCCCCGGTTTCCACCTGAAAATCGAACAGGCCACGTTGGCGGAAATGCGGATCGGCAAAGGCCTCGGCAAGGGTCGCCAGTGGTGTCGCGCAGCAGTCGGCCCGGTGCAGCACGTCGGCCCAGTCGGCGGCGGGGCGGGCGGCAAGACACGCGGCGACACCCCTGATCGTCGCCGCCGGGTCCTTGCGGTCATCGCGCAAGGGCTCAGGCAGGCCGATTACGTCACAGAACGCGTCCCAGAACTTCTGTTCCAGTGCGCCGACGGCAATCGGCGCGCCGTCTCCGGCGGCATAGATGCGGTAGCGCGGCGAGGCGCCGGTCAGAAGGTCGGCGCCATTGTCCGGCGTACGTCCGGTAATGGCGAGCCGGGCCTGGGCGAACAGGGCGAAGGTGAACATGGCGTCGGTCATGGCGATGTCGAGATGGCAGCCGCTGCCACCGCGCTCGCGTCGCAGCAGCGCCAGCAGGATGTTCATCACTGCCGGGAAGCTGCCGCCGCCGATATCGGCGATCTGGGCCGGCGGCAGCACGCCGGCGTCAGCCTGTCCAAGGGAGAGGGCAAGCAGGCCGCTGAGCGCCAGGTAGTTGACGTCGTGACCGGCCTGCGGCGCCCGTGGCCCCGACTGACCGAAGCCGGTGATCGAACAATAGATCAGGCGCGGATGGCGACTCCTCAGCGCCTCGGCGCCAAGGCCGAGACGCTCCATCACCCCGGGGCGAAACTGCTCGATGACGATATCGACGGAGGGCAGAAGCGCGAGGATGCGCTTCGTGGCGTCTTTCGCCTTCAGGTCGACTTCCAGGGCTGTCTTGCCCCGGTTGAGCATGGCGTAGAGCGCGCTTGCCGGGCCGTGCTTCGGCGGAAAGCCGCGCATCGCCTCCCCGCCCGGCGGCTCGATCTTGATGACCTCGGCGCCGGCCTCGGCCAGCATCAGGCTGGCGAGCGGTCCGGGCAAAAGCGTTGTGAAATCGAGCACCCGGATCCCGGACAGCGGTTGATCATGCATGAAACTCATCCTGTCGTTGCGCGATCGGAGGTCTGCACCCCGACCTGATCCTTTCCGGTCGGGCGGCTCAGCGCAAGGGCAGGACCCCGTTGGTGAGGGCATAAATGAACAGCGACACGGTCATGGTGGAGGCAATGGTGCCGATCAGGATGGCGCTCGACGCGCGCTGAACATAGACGTTGTATTGCTGGGCGATGACGAAGACATTCGCCGCTGGCGGCAGGCAGGCCATCAGCACCGCCGTTGCCACCCAGGCGGGATCAAACCCGCCAACCCAGTTCAGGAGGGCAAGCACGATCAGCGGATGGACCACCAGCTTGACCGCCAGCACCACCGGCATTTCCAGCGGCACCCGTCCGAGCGGCTGCAGGGCCACTGTCACCCCCATGGCAAAGAGGGCGCAAGGGGCGGCAGCATTGCTGAGATAGGTCAAGAGCGTGTCGATGGCCTGCGGCGGCTGAAATCCCACGGCGGCGGCCAGCACCCCGGCGATGGTGGCGAGGATGAACGGGTGGGTAAAAATGCGCCGCAGCACGGTCAGGATGGTGACCAGCGGCGGATGGTTTTCAGTTCCCCCGAGCGCCATCATCAGCGGCGCCAGGGTGAACAGCAGGATGTTGTCGAAGCAGAACACCAGTGCCGTCGGCACGGCGGCGGCAGGTCCGAGCACCGCCAGCGTCAGCCCCGGCCCCATGTAGCCGATGTTGGAGTAGGAACCGGCCAGCGCCTGGATCGTTGCCTCGGAGATGTTGCCGCGCGAGGCAAAGACGCCGACGCAGAAGGCCAGGGCAAAGGCGCAATAGGTGGCAAAGGTCGTTGCCGCCACATAGGAGATGTTGGTGAGTTCCTCGATCGGCGTCTGCGCCAGCAGCCGGAAGAACAAGGCCGGCAGGGCCAGGTAGATGACGAAGAATTGCATCCAGGCAAGACCCTCGGCGGGAATCTTGCGGAACTTGCCGGCGGCAATGCCAAGGAAAATCAGCCCGAAGAACGGAAGTGCCAACGAAATCACACTGTTCATTGAAATCTCCGAACCGGATCGCCCCGAACCCGGCGCGGCAGGTTGCCTTCCCTCCGGTGCTTGGGTAAGCACCACGAGGCCTATCGGGTTCGCGGGGGGCGGTCAACGCCGCACCATACCGCACCGCAACGGGACGCAAAGGGACCGGGCTCACAGGATGACGGCGATGGACCGCGCACGCGGAGCCGCCCCCCAGCATGGGGTGTTGCGGCGGATCCGCTATTGGCTGGAATGGGCTTTGCTGCGCTCAGGGGTGGCCCTGGTGCGGTTGATGCCGCCGACCATGGCGGCGCGGGTGATCGGCAAGGGCTGGCGCTGGGTGGCTCCGTTCAACCGGCGGCACCAGCGGGCGCTGGAGAACATCCGCCATGCCTTTCCCGAAATGACACCCGACCGACGCGACGCGCTTGCCCGCGATGTCTGGGAAAACCTTGGCCAGGTAATGGCCGAAACCCTGCAACTGGACCGGATCGTCGCCGATCCGTCCCGCTTCGAGTTCGATGTCGATGCGGTGCGCGAGGCGGTTGGCGAGGGCGGCGCGGTGATCGTCTCCATGCATGCGGGCAATTGGGAGGTGACGGCGCTTGGCGGCCACGCCGCCGGATGGCAAACCGCCGGGGTCTATCAGGCGCTGAAGAACCCGCTCACCGAAACCCTGCTGCGTGATCTGCGGGCGCCGGTCTATCCCGCCGGCCTTTTCGCCAAGGGGCACGAGACCGCCCGGCGCCTGCTCGCCCTCGCCCGCTCCGGCGGACGGGTGGCGATGCTGGCGGATCTGCGCGACCTGCGCGGTGTGGTCGTACCGTTCTTCGGCCGGGATGCCTATGCCACCGCCTATCCGGCCACCATCGCGCTGGCGGCCAGGGTGCCGCTGATCGCCTGCCGGGTGATCCGCCTGCCCGGCAGCCGGTTCCGTATCGAGGCCGAGGTGGTTCCCATGCCGCAGAGCGGGGACCGCAAGGCCGATGCGCTGGAAGCGACCCGCCGCTACCACGCCCGGTTCGAGACATGGATTCGCGAATACCCGGAACAGTGGATGTGGATCATGCGCAAATGGATCGACGGCCCGTCCCGCTGAGCGGTTCCGCTTTCCTGCCCTTTGCGCCGATGCGCCCCCATCCGGCATGAGTTTGTTTGCACCGCAGCAAAAGCGGTATAGACAGGGAGCATCTGCGATCTGATCCTTCCGGCCATTGTCTTACAAGGTGATGGCGGGAGGTTGGCTTTTTGTTGGGAGGACCCTTTGAAGACACCCCGCGCATTTTACCAACCGCTGGCAATCGGTGCGCCCGCGCCGCTTCGCGACCTGCCTGTCCAGCTGGAACGCATGATCCATTTCGTGCCGCCGCATGTGGAGAAGATGCGGGCGAAGGTGCCCGATCTGATTTCCCGGGTCGATGTGGTGCTGGGCAATCTGGAGGACGCAATTCCCGCCGATCAGAAAACGGCGGCGCGGCGCGGCTTCATCGAGATGGCACGGGAGAACGATTTTGGCTCCACCGGCCTGTGGACCCGGATCAACTGCCTCAACAGCCCCTGGGTGCTCGACGATCTGCTGGAGATCGTCACCGAGGTCGGCGACAAGCTGGATGTGATCATGCTGCCCAAGGTCGAGGGTGCCTGGGACATTCACTACCTCGACCAGTTGCTGGCGCAGCTCGAAGCCCGCGCCGGGATTTCCCGTCCGATCATGATCCACGCCATCCTGGAGACGGCGGAAGGCGTGAAGAACGTGGAGAGCATCGCCACGGCCAGCCCGCGCATGCATGGCATGAGTCTCGGCCCGGCCGATCTTGCCGCCTCGCGCGGCATGAAGACGACGCGGGTCGGCGGTGGACATCCCGATTACATGGTGCTGGCCGACGGTGCTGCCGAGGGCGCGCCGCGCGTCGGTTTCCAGCAGGATCTGTGGCATTACACGGTCGCCAAGATGGTGGATGCCTGCATGGCCGCCGGTATCAAGGCGTTCTACGGCCCGTTCGGCGACTTCTCGGATGCAGCCGCTTGTGAGGCGCAGTTCCGCAATGCCTTCCTGATGGGCTGCGTCGGCGCCTGGTCGCTGCATCCGAGCCAGATCGATATCGCCAAGAAGGTGTTCAGCCCGGAGCCGGGCGAGGTCGCCTTTGCCCGCAAGATCATCGAGGCCATGCCCGATGGCACCGGCGCGGTGATGATCGACGGCAAGATGCAGGATGATGCCACCTGGAAGCAGGCCAGGGTGATCGACGATCTCGCCCGGCTTGTGACGGAAAAAGATCCGGATTTCGCTCGGGTGTACGCCGGCGAATGATATAAATGCCCTGGCGGGAGGTGGCTTGACGTCCCTTCCCGCCAGGGCTTGACAATGGCAAGCGGGCGTGACTTTTAGGGCGCCCGTTGAACCTCCGCGCCTTCGGGCGCGGAAAGGGTCGAAGAGTAAGATGCGCATTGCGAAATACATGATCGGTCAGGTTGTTCGCCACAGGGTCTATCCCTTCCGCGGCATCATCTTTGACGTCGATCCAACCTTCGGCAACACGGAGGAATGGTGGGAGGCGATCCCCGACGATGTGCGTCCGGACCGCGACCAGCCCTTCTATCATCTGCTCGCGGAAAACGCCGAAACCGAATACGTCGCCTATGTTTCGGAGCAGAACCTCGTCCCGGACGAGAGCGGCGAGCCGGTGCGCCATCCGCAGGTGGACGAGATTTTCGAGCAACAGGCCGACGGCTCCTACCTGCCCCGGGACGTAGAGCTGCATTAGCGCCAGCGTTCACTCTGCTGGCATCTTCCCATCGAATGTGTCTGCACCGCGCTTCAGGCGGTCACGCGCCGGATGGTCATTGCATCCGTTGCCGCGCTTCCCGACCCGCAATGCGAGGTATCTTCGTCACGCCAGCCACCCGGACGAGGTCGTCTCCCCTTGCCTTCCCGGCACGCCCGGTCTTCCGTCGTTCAGCGCCGGGAGGCAGACCGACAAAAAAGCGCCGCAGTGGAACACTGCGGCGCTTTCGGATCTTCAATCTGGCTGGCCGGTCAGTTGGCGCCGGTCGCCTCGTTCTGCTTGTCGATCAGCTTCTGACGGGCCTCCTCGGCTCGCTTCTGCAGTTCCGACTGCAACTGCTGCTGCTTCTGCTGAAGCGCGGCAGCGTCGATCGGCGCGCCGTCGTAGACCTTGGTGAATCCGGTGAGCGTGAGCTGGAACGGGACCTGCTTGGCCTGCTGATTCAGCGTGGTCAGGATCAGCGCATTCCCCTTCTTCATCGAGGTGATGAACTCATCGTTGATGACCAGCTCGGAATAACAGGCGTTCGGATAGCAGATGCCATACTTGGCTTCGTTCTGCTTGCCGGCGTCGACCTGGACGCGCAGGCCCGGCTGGATCAGCATTCCCGGGGGCACGGCGATCAGCAGCGTCTTGCGGGCTTCGCCGCCAATTTCACGGACAGCGACGGAAGCAAGGAACTGACCGGTATCGGTGCGCAACTCCTGCGTGACGACACAGACTTCCTTCTTGGACTGCGGGTCGGTGTTGCAGACCTTGACCCACGGCGTGTCCGCGGCCGGCTCAACGGTCTGGGCAAGGGCACCCGGTGCCGCGGCGAATACGGCAGCGGCAATCGACAGCCCCGCCAGTTGCGTCTTGAAACTCATAACCATCAAATGCGTCCCTACGTCCGTGGTGTCGCTGCGGCGCGGTTGGATGCGACGCGCCGTTGCCTCGCACTGAAACCGAAGTGGCTTCTAGATCCGTCGCGCCGTGATAACTCGCGCTCGCCCTTCATGTGCGGGGCGATTGCGGCGAGACATTGACCTGTCTGCTCCGCGCGCATCTTTACAGCCTTGCCACTCAAATATCCAGAATGACCGGCGGAATCTGCCGCACCGCATCCTGCGCAAGGACAAAAAACTTCGCACCTGTGCGAATTTGCATCACCTTCGCCTTGGATTGACTGGCCGCAGCGGGTCTTCAATCCCATGCGTGGCGCGGGGCTCCACAGCGGTTTGGGATTTTGACATTGCGTTAACCATAGCAAAGTGATTGAGCCGCTACGGTCTGACCATGATGAAACGCTTTCGCTTCCTGATTCTGTCCTCGGCGCGGGTCCTGGTGGCCGGTACCCTGGGTGTGTGTGCATCGAGCGCCGTCCTGGCCGCCGACGAGATGCCGGCACCGGCACATGGTATTGCCATGCATGGGGCCCCCGCCCTGCCGGCGGATTTTTCGCATCTTCCCTACGCGAACCCCGATGCTCCCAAGGGGGGCGCGGTCACTTATGGGGTGCAGGGAAGTTTCGACAGTCTCAATCAGTTCATCGTGCAAGGGGGCACGACCACAGCGCGCGGTATCCGCGATTCCGACTATGGCGCCCTGGTGATCGAAAGCCTGCTTGATCGAAACATGGACGAGCCCTTCTCGCTCTATGGCCTGCTCGCCGAGGCCGTGCGGATGCCGGAGGCGCGCGACTGGATCGAGTTCACGCTGAACGAAAAGGCGCGTTTTTCCGATGGCACGCCCGTCACCGTCGAGGATGTGATCTTTTCCTTCGAGATCCTGCGGGACAAGGGACGTCCGCATTTCCGAGCCCGCTATAACCGCATCACGGCGATGGAGAAGACCGGCCCGCGCAGTGTGCGCTTCACCTTCGAGGATGGGACGGATCGGGAACTGCCTCTGCTGGTCGGTTTGTCTCCGATCTTCGCCCGTCATGCGATCGATCCGCAGACCTTTGACAAGAGCACGCTGGTGCCGCCGCTTGGGTCCGGCCCCTACATCATCGACGAGGTCGAGCCCGGCAATCACATCACCTATCGGCGCAATCCGGACTACTGGGCGAAGGATCTTCCGATCCGGCGCGGCCTTTACAACTACGACACGGTGCGCATCGAATACTACCGCGACGAGAATACCCTGCTGGAAGCCTTCAAGAAGGGCTTGGTCTCCCTGTTGCCCGTCGCCGACCCGGCGCGCTGGATGACCGGCTTCGACTTCCCGGCGGTGGCCGAGGGCAAGGTGATCAAGGACAGCTTCACGCTGGGGGCCCCGGCGGGCATGTATGGCTTTGTCTTCAACACCCGCCGGCCGGTGTTCGCTGATCCGCGCGTGCGCCAGGCGCTGGCCATGCTGTTCGACTTCGAATGGGTCAATCGCAACCTTTATCACGGACTCTATCAGCGCACCGGTGGTTATTTCGACAATTCCATCCTGTCCTCGCGCGGTCGTCCGGCCGATGCGCGCGAGCGGGCGCTGCTTGAGCCCTATATGAAGGAGATCGCGCCGGATGTGCTGGAAGGACGCTGGGGGCCGACCGAGGCCGATGGATCGGGGCGCGACCGCAAGGTTCTGCGCGCGGCGGTCGGTCTGCTGCGGGAAGCCGGCTACACCATCGATGGGCGTGAGATGAAAGGGCCGGACGGTGCCCCCCTCACCTTCGAGATGCTGGTTGCGGCGAAGGATCAGGAACGGCTTGCGCTCGCCTATCAGCGGGTGCTGGCGCTGGTCGGGATAACGGCGACGGTGCGCAGCGCTGACAGCGCCCAATATCAGCGTCGCCGCCAGAGCTTTGACTACGACATGGTGTTGAACACCTGGCTTTCGTCGCTTTCACCGGGCAATGAACAACGCTACCGCTGGGGCAGCGCGGCTGCCGGGCAGCAGGGCTCCTTCAACTATGCCGGTGTGCAGAGCGCCGCCGTGGATGCGATGGTCACCGCCATGCTCGCCGCGCGCAGCGCCGGAGATTTCGTCTCGGCAGTGCGGGCGTTCGACCGGGCCCTGATTTCGGGCCACTATGTGGTTCCGCTGTTTCATCTGCCGGAAAAGTGGGTGGCCCGTTGGGACAAGATCAGCCGGCCCGGGAAACACGCTGTTTCCGGGCCTCGTTTCGAAACCTGGTGGGCCACTGAGGCCGGGCAATAGGCGCTGGAAGACCTGCGATGATCCTGACACCGCTGAAGACCATTGAAGCGCATCAGAAGAGCGGCATCTGGGGGCGCGTCACCCTCGACGCGCTGTTCCGCAAGACCGCGATGGCCCATCCGGACCGGCTCGCCCTGTGCGACCCGGCGGATCGCGCCGGCTGGATTTCCGGCGCCGCACGCCAGATGACCTATGGCCAGGCGGATGAGGAAATCACCCGGCTTGCCAGCTTCTTCGGTGCGGTAGGGCTTCAGCCGGATCACGTGATCGGCCTGCAGACGCCGAACACGGTGGATGGTGTCATCGCCCTGCTCGCCGCCCTGCGGGCCGGACTGGTGGTGGCCCCGCTGCCGCTCTACTGGCGCCAGAAGAACGTGCTGGAAGCCCTGTCGCGCGCCGGCGCAAAGGCGCTGATCGCTGGCGAGAGCTTTGGTGGGCGCAGCCTTGGGCTGGAAGCGCGGGATGCGGCGGCGGAAATGTTCTCCCTGCGGTTCGTGTTCGGCCTGGGCCGGGATGTGCCCGATGGGGTGATGGAGCTTGGCGAAGTGCTCGGGGCCGGTGCGGAAGATATGGGCGATCTGTCGGGCAACCTGCCGCGCCGGGGAACGGATGCCGCCGATCATGTGGCGACCTTGACCTGGACCCAGAGCACCAGCGGCGAGCCACTGCCGATCGCCCGCAGCCACAATCAGTGGATTGCCGCCGGCTTGATGCCCTATCTGGAGCTTTCCTTGCCGGAGGCCCCGAAATTCGTCCTGCCCTATGCGGTAACCGGAATGGCCGGGATTGGCGCAGGGCTGATGCCCTGGCTGCTGGCCGGCGGCACCTTGCATCTGCACCAGCCGCGCTCCCTGCGTCGGCTGGCCGCGCATGTGGATTCCGTCGGCGCCGATTGCGTCCTTTGCCCCGGCAGCCTCGTCGGCAGTCTTGAGAAGCGCCTTGACAACATGGAATGCAGTGTAGTCGCGGTGTGGAGCGCTCATTCGGCGGCTCCCGTTCCGCGCGCCACCAATCGGGACCTCGTCGATCTGCATGTGGTCGACGAATTCGCCATGATCGCCCGCCGCCGGGAGGGCAGCGCCCTGCCCCGCCCGTTCCGCAGCGGCCGGATCGGCTCGCCGTCAAGTGCCGCCAATGGCCCCGCACTCCTGGAAGTCGAAGTCGATACCGAGATGGAAGGCTCCGGCGGGCCGAACACCTTGAAGGTGCGCGGTGCCATGGTCGCCGATTCGGCCTGGCCGTCCTCGCGGGTGCGCATCCCCACCGATAAGGCCGGGTTCGTCGATACGCTTCTGCCCGTCAGGATGTCCGAACATGGGGTTTCAGGCGTTGGCATTCCCGGTACCTCCGCGCCGGGCGTGTTTTCCCTGCCAGCGCTGGATGCGCTCTACGGCGCCTTTCCGGGAATGAAGGAGGCGGCGGCCTTTCTTGTCGATGACGGCATTCTTGGCGCAAGGGTTTATGCCGCGCTGGTTCCGCAAAATGGCTTTCATCTCGATATCGAAGGGTTCTTTGCCTATCTCGATACGGAGCGGGCCGGACTTGCTGAAATCCCGCACCGGATCCTGTCGCTGACGGCCCTGCCGCGCAAGGAGAACGGTGCTGTCGACCGGGCGGCGCTTTCGGAGCGGGTGAGCTTGCGCCATGCCGCGGTTGCGTGAAACGAGGGTGACTGCGGTGGCCGCGCGGATTGAAGCCTCTCTCCACTCCAGTGGGAGGCAATGCGGTGCCCGCTAAACTGAGACCGTTGCCGCGCAGCGGCGCCGGCGTTGCGCCATCCGTTGCCATCGAAATCGAAGTCGATGCGGAAATGCCTCAGGCAGGGCCTTGGCTGACCGAAGGACTGGTCGGCTGGTTCGAACTGACCTCGAAGGAAGCCCTTCGGTTGGCACAGGAGCATAATCGGTTTCCCGATGCCGTCGTCCATTTTCGTGGCCATGCCCCCTCGCCGATCCGCAACAGCCCGCTTGCGGAACTGGTGCACCTCGCCCGGGCTCACGGGTTGGAGCTTCCGGTCTTCGTCATCGGCGGGCGCGCCGGACAATATGACGGGACCGTGCGCGCTGCTGCCTATGCGGACGCAAGCCTTTCCGCCCCGCTGTTCGCGGACCGGCTGGGGGACATGATCCGCGAGATCGGTCGCCTCAGCGAAATCCGGCTGCGGCGGCAAGTGTTCGGCGCCTTGCCGGGCGAATGGCCGGCCGGTGCGCCAGAGCATTCGACCATTGGCCTTCTGGCCCTTGGTCTCAGTCACCGGTTCGGCGCGGTGTTCGGCGTGGGCGCGGGTCGGTTCGAAATTGTCGGTGCCTTCACGTTCGACACGGCGACGCAATTTCTGGAAAACCGGCGGTTCGATGCGGTTCTGATCGATTGTCCGCCGGAGATGGCGGTCGACTATGTAACCCGTCTGCGCTTTGACCCCAGGTATATCAACCTTCCCGTGATCGCCTGTGCGCGGGATATTGCGGATGCCGGTCGATTGCACGCGGCGGGTGCGAACGATGTGCTGGCCCATGGGGTGAAGCCGAATGAGCTTTCGGAACGGGTGCGGATCGCCATCCGGGCCGGAGCGCGGCGCCATCTGACCGGCGCGTTGCTGCGTCGCTTCCGCCACCGGCATCTGGGTGAGCATGGCCGATTGCCGCGTGCCGGTTATGACCGCTACCTTCGCGAACTCACCAGGCTTCTGGCCCTGCAGGGCCGCGAGCCGCTGGCCGTGCCGCTTACTTCGTTTCACCCCGATCCGCTGTGGCGGAGCGCGGCGAATGACGAAGCGTTTCTTCCCGCAGGCGACAATCCCTTGCGCTCTGCGGCACTCGCTGCCTCGCGCGAGGAGGATTTTGTTGCTACGGTCGAGGGGCTGGGCGATATGGTCGTCCTGCGCGATGCTGCCGCCGTCGGTCGGCTGGCCCGTCGCCTGTCGTCAATCGTGAGCGCGACCAGCTTCCTCTGAGGCGCCGACCCGCGCGCGGATCCGGAACAGACACCCGCCCGCACGCTTCGGGCGCCGTCAACGCTGAAGGACTGTTTGATGGAAGAAGGCGATCCCCTGCGCATCGACATCGTGTCCGATGTGATGTGCCCGTGGTGCTATATCGGCAAGCGTCGGCTGGAAAAGGCGCTGGCCGAGGTGCCCGATATCGCTGTCTCCTTGCGCTGGATGCCGTTTCAGCTCGATGAGACGCTCCCGCCGGAAGGCAAGGACCGGGCGCAGTATCTCAACGAGAAATTCGGTGGTGCGGAGCGAGCTGAGGCTGCCTATGCGCCAGTGCGGTCGGCGGGCGCTGCGGAAGGCATTCCCTTCGCCTTCGACCGCATACGCAAATCGCCCAATACCCTGGATTGCCATCGGCTGATCCTGTGGTCCCGCGCGGAAAACGCCCAGAGCGAAATGGCGGAACGGCTGTTCCAGCTTTATTTTGTCGAAGGCGCCGACCTGACCGATCCGGAAACCCTGATTCAGGCCGCCGACGATGTGGGCATGATGTCAGATCTGGTGGCGGAACTGCTGCCGACCGATTCCGACAAGGACAAGGTGCAGCGGGATCTCGACAATGCCCGCGCCATCGGGGTCACCGGCGTCCCCTGCTTCATCATCGATGAACGCTTCATGGTGATGGGGGCGGAAGCGCCGGAAACCCTGGCGGCGGCGATCCGTCATGCCCATGAGACCCGGCCCGGCAACGGCACCTGACCGCATACTCCCGGAGCCTGAAACGCAAAACGGCGGCCCGTCATCTGGCGGGCCGCCGTTCTTTTTGTCTGCTATCGGGCAGCCGGCCTAGCGGCGCAGGATGCCCTTGCCGGCGTAGCGGGCCTGCTGGCCGAGCTCTTCCTCGATACGGATGAGCTGGTTGTACTTGGCCAGCCGGTCGGAGCGGGCCAGCGAACCGGTCTTGATCTGCCCGCAATTGGTGGCAACCGCGAGATCGGCGATGGTCGCGTCCTCGGTCTCGCCCGAGCGATGCGACATCACTGCGGTGTAGCCGGCCTTGTGGGCGGTCTCGACCGCGTCCAGGGTCTCCGTCAGCGTGCCGATCTGGTTGACCTTGACCAGCACCGCGTTGGCCGAACGCTCACGCACGCCCCGCTCGACGAACTTCCGGTTGGTCACGAACAGGTCGTCGCCGACGAGCTGGACCGTGTCGCCGAGCTTGGCCGTCAGCTTCGCCCAGCCGTCCCAGTCGTTCTCGGCGAGCCCGTCCTCGATCGAGCGGATCGGGTACTTCTTGCACCAGTCCGCCCAGATCCCGATCAGGTCGTCCGACGAGACGATCTCCTGCGACGAGCTGAAGAACTTGTACCCGGTCTTCCCGTCCTTCTCCGCCTCGTTCCACAGCTCGCTGGTCGCCGGATCGAGCGCCACGAAGATCTGCTCGCCCCAGCTGTACCCGGCCTTGCCGGTCGCCTCCTCGATGATCTTCAGCGCGTCTTCGTTGTCCTTGAGGTCCGGCGCGAAGCCGCCCTCATCGCCGACCGCCGTCGAGAGTCCCCGCTCGCTGAGCACCTTCTTCAGCGTGTGATAGATCTCGACCCCGGCCCGCAGCGCCTCCCCGAAGTCGTCGAAGCCCCACGGCTGGATCATGAACTCCTGGAAGTCGACCGTGTTGTCCGCGTGCTTGCCCCCGTTGAGGATGTTGAGCATCGGCACCGGCAGCGTCCTGGCCGACGTGCCGCCGAGGTACCGGTAGAGCGGCAGCCCCGACGCCTCGGCCGCGGCCCTGGCCACCGCGATCGACACCCCCAGGATCGCGTTGGCCCCCAGCTCGGCCTTGTTCTCCGTCCCGTCCAGCTCGCACATCAGCGCGTCGACGCCCTCCTGGTCGCGGGCGTCCATCCCCTCCACCGCCGGTCCGATCCGCTCGATCACGTTGGACACCGCCTTGGTGACCCCCTTGCCGAGGTAGACGGCCTTGTCCCCGTCGCGGAGCTCCACCGCCTCGTTCTCGCCGGTCGACGCGCCGGACGGCACCGCCGCCCGGCCGACCGCGCCGCCCTCGAGCAGCACCTCGCACTCCACCGTCGGGTTGCCCCGCGAATCAAGAACCTGGCGGGCGTGAACAAGCTCGATCTGAAAGCTCATGCGTCAACTCCGTGCGTCAAAGCGGTCTGGGCGGCGGTCAGGCTCTCCACGCCGGCCGAGTCGCGGCCGGGCCGAACGCCAGAAACAAGAGCGTAGCCCGCACTCGTCCCCGCGGCCGCCCCTCTATCATGCCTGTCCACCCCCAAGGGGAATACACGATGGCAGCACCGACCAGCGGTTTTACCACACATCTCGACGCGATCAGCAAGACACTCGTCGAGCAGGGCCACCGCGTCGCCGGGTTGTACGAGAGCGCCTGCGACGCCGTGTTCTCGATGGACGTCCAGGCCGCCCGCGCCGTCGTGGACGCCGACGACGAGATCGACAGCGTTGATCTCGAGATCGAGCAACGCACCGTCGCGCTCCTCGGCGAGGTCGCCAGCCGGGCCGAAGAGGTCTCCGCCGGCGAGCTCCGACGCATGCTCACCATCGTCAAGGTCAACAACGAGCTCGAACGCACCGCCGACGCCGCCGCCGCCATCGCCGCCCTCGCCCCGCAGTTCGCCGAGATCGGCATCGCGCTGCCCGACACCCTCCGCGTGCTCACCAACAGCGTCGCCGGCATCCTCCGCGACATCACCCGGAGCATCGAACGGGGCGACCCGCGCCTGGCCAAGGCGGTCCTCGACGCCGAGGACACCGTCGAGGCGTTCAAGTCCCAGCTCCTCCGCGACGCCGAACGCGGCATCGCCGCGGGCGAGGTCTCGGTCGACTACGCCTTCGCCGTCCACGAACTCACCAACCAGTGCGAGCGCATCGCCGACCACGCGACCAACATCGCCGAGCAGGTGATCTACGTGAAGACCGGCGCCATCGTCCGTCACACCGACGCCGGCTGGATCGAGCTCCCCCGCTCGTCCTGAGGCCGCGCCGCCCGACCGGACGCCCCGCCCGCCGAGGCGATCTCCCCCAGGCACGCGCACGCGGCCCGCACCTGGTCTGCGGTCGTCATCGGCCCCACGCTCAGGCGGCACGCGCCGCCCGAGGCGGTCGTCCCGATCGAGTCGTGCGCGCCCGGGGCGCAGTGCAGCCCCGCCCGGCCGAGCACCCCCGCCCGCGCCTCCAGCGCCCCGGCCAGCTCGGCGGGCGTCAGCCGCTCGTGCGTGATCGCGAAGACGCCGACCCGCCGGGCCGGGTCGGTCGGCCCGTGCAGCCGGAAGCCGAGTTCCTCGCCCGGCATGTGGTGCAGGAAAGTCTCGATCAGGCGGACCTCGTGGGTGCGCAGCTCGGGGAGCGTCCGCTCGAGCAGCCACTCGACCCCCGCCAGCAGCCCCACGATCCCGATGGTGTTGTGCGAGCCCGACTCGTACCGGTCGGGCATCTCCGTGGGTTGGGTGTCCTGCTCGCTCCGGCTGCCCGTCCCGCCCTGGCGCACCGGCTCGATCCGGCCCTCGAGCCCCGGCCGGATGTACAGCCCGCCGGTGCCCAGCGGCCCCATCAGCCCCTTGTGGCCGGGGAAGGCCAGCATGTCGATCCCCATCGCCCCGACATCGACCGGCACGTGCCCCAGCGACTGGGCCGCGTCGACCAGCAGGGGCACGCCCTTCTCGCGGCAGGCCCGGCCGACCGCGCCGACGTCCTGGAGCGTTCCGGTCACATTGCTGGCGTGGACCATCGCGACCAGCCGGGTCTCGGGCCGCAGGGCGTCGGCGACCTCGGCCGGGTCCACGACTCCCTCCCGGTCGGCCCCGACGCGGGTGATCTCGACACCGTGGCCGCGCAGCTGCTCGAAGGGCCGCAGCACCGAGTTGTGGTCCATGGCGGTGGTGACGAGGTGGACGGGTGCCTCCGGCCGGTGGCGACGCCACCAGCCGACGGTCCCGTGGATCGCCAGATTGAGGGCGTCGGTGCAGTTGAGCGTGAAGACGACGTGCTCGGGCGAGACCCCGCCGAAGAGCTCGCACAGCCGGGCCCGGCAGCGGGAGAGGGTCGCCGCGCTCTCGACCGCCTCGGCGTAGCCGCCCCGCCCCGGCGAGGCCCCGAGCCGGGTGGCGTAGCGGAGCATGGCCGCGAGCACCGGCTCGGGCTTGGGGAAACTGGTCGCGGCGTGGTCGAGATAGATGCGTTCTGGCTCGGTCATCGGTCGATGGTACGCGAGGGGGTCGGGGCGTTGGGCGGTGATGGCCGGTTCGTCTGGAGGGCGTCGGGGAAGGGGCGGCCCGCGGCCCGATCCGGCCCCGGTGTGGGGTTATCGGGAGACGTTTTGTCGCTGCCGCCGGGCGTTGTGCTCTTGCCGCGGCCCGACTGGCCGCTGCCTGTGCCCATTCCATCGCTGCCGCTGGCAGAACAGCCGCGGACGCTGGCGGAGCAACCGCCGAGGCTCCACGTGCGGTCATCGACGCCGCACGATCCGCCGTCGACCCCGCCCGGCCGCTGGCCGACCCGGTCAGGCCCACGGGCCCCGCCGTCAGGCCTTCGGTCCAAACCGTCAGGCCTTCGCCGTGGCCTGCGGCTTCGGCGCTTTATAGAACGGCAGCGGCACGACACTCGCCTCGAGCTGCGCCCGGCCCGTGTCGAGCAGCAGCGTCCCCCCGACCTCGGCGCTCCCCGAGTCCACCAGCGCCATCGCGATCGGGTGGCCCAGCGTCGGGCTGAGGCACCCGCTCGTCACCACGCCGACCGTCTCGCCGCCGGCGAGCACCGTGTTGCCCGCACGCGGCGTCCGCTGACCCTCCAGGGCCAGGCCCACGATTCTTTGCTTCGGCCCGCCCTCGGCGATCACCCGCTCGAGCGCATCCTGCCCGACAAACCGCTCGCCCCGCTCGGCCTCGTGCTTGTCCATGTTGATCGCAAAGTCGACGCCGCACGAGAGCGCACAGATCTCCTCGCCGAGTTCGTGCCCGTACAGCGGCATCCCCGCCTCCAGCCGCAGCGTGTCCCGCGCCCCGAGCCCCGCCGGCTTGATCAGCGCCTCGGCCTGCGTCATGTCCACGTCCTTGAGGATCAGCTTTAGCGCCATCCCCACCGCGCCCGCCGGCAGGATCGCCTCGATCCCGTCCTCGCCGGTGTACCCGGTCCGCGAGACGATGACCTTCATCACCAGCAGGTTCTTGACCGTGAACCGGTAGCGTTTGAGCGAGGGGATCTCCTTGCTGAAGCCCGAGACCAGCTCCATCACCTTGGGCCCCTGCACCGCGACCATCGCCGTCGACTCGGTCTGGTCCTCGATCTTGACCTTGAGGTCGTCGGCGGCCCGCACCTGCTCGAAGTGCTCGAGCAGCTTGGCCCGGTTCGAGGCGTTGACGACCACGAGGAAGTCGTCGTCGTCGAGCCTGTAGACCAGCACGTCGTCACGCACCCCGCCGCGCTCATTGCACACCAGGGAATAGCGGCACTGGCCGGTCTGCATGTCGGTGATCCGCCGCGAGCACAGCCGCTCGAGCAGCTTGCGGGCGTGCCGCCCCTGCACCTTGACCCGCCCCATGTGCGACACGTCGAACACCCCGCCGCTGGTCCGCACCTGCTGGTGCTCATCGCGGATGCCGGTGTACATCATGGGCATCTCCCAGCCCGTGAAATCCACCATCTTGGCGTTGTATTCGAGGTGAAACTTGTGCAGCGGGGTCTTGAGCATGGACAGCCTCCGGGCGAGAATCGGCTCTCGCAGCGCAAGCCTAGCCCGAGCGACACCCGTCCGCAGCACCGACGCGGCGCGGACCGATCACGCCGGTGTCGGCCACGGCCCGTTGTCGATCAGTCGCACACCGCCTACCCGCGCCGCCACCAGCGACCGGCACGGCCCGCCCGGCGCCGGCGCACCCAGCGTCGCGGCGTCACGCACCGCCGCGTACTCCAGCTCGAGCCCCGCGCCGCGGATCATCTCCACCATCAACGCCTCGGCCTGACCCGGAGAGCCCAGCCCCCCCGCCTCCCGGATCGCCCGCGAGATCACCACCGCCCGCGCGCGCGCATTGTCGTCCAGCAGCCGGTTCCGGCTGCTCATTGCCAGACCGTCCGCCTCGCGCACCGTCTCCCCCGGCACGATCTTTACCCCCAGCCCCTCCTCCTCCGACATCGCCCGGACCACCTGCAGCTGCTGCCAGTCCTTGGCCCCGAACACCCCCGTCGCCGCGTCGGTCAGGACGAACAGGCGGCGCACCACCTGGCAGACGCCCTCAAAGTGCCCGGGCCGGTAGGCGTCCTCCAGCTTCGGCCTCGTCGCGACCGCCGGCAGCGGCCCGGCCGGGACGTCCTCGTCCTCCGGATAGACGACCTCGACCGCCGGGGCAAAGACCACGTCCACCCCGAGTTCCTCGCACCACCGGCAGTCTTCCTCGAGCACGCGCGGGTACCTGTCAAAGTCGGTCCGCTCGTTGAACTGCGTGGGGTTCACAAAGACGCTCACCACCACCGGGCCCGACCCCGCGTGTTCACGGGCCAGCCGCACCAGCGAGGCGTGCCCCTCGTGCAGCGCGCCCATGGTCGGGACGAGCGCGCACCCGGAGATCCCCGCCCCGGCCAGCTCCGCGCTCGTGGTCACAACTCGCATCACCCAAGCATGCGCACCGGAACCCGCGAATCAAGCCCCCGCACCAAACCGTACAGTGCCCCCATGACACGAGGTCTCCAGCAGTGGCGTCAGCAGATCGGTTCGGTGGCCACCGCTGCGATCCGCGGCACCGCCCTCGAGCAAGCCCTCGGGGCACCGCCCGAGCAGCGACTGGCCTTCGCCACCACCTTCTCCGACGACGCCGGGCACCGCCGCCCGGTCGATCTGCCCCTCCTGGCGTGGGTCCTCCGCCTCGAACAGTCCTCGCTCCCCGCACCGACGACCGCGCCGGACCGCCCGGACCTCCGCCTGTGGCACACGCTCGGGACCGCACCCGCCGATCCGCACACCCTGACCGCGACGACGACCGGCCCGATCGCCCCCGAGTGTCAGGCCGAGGGCATCGAGGTGTGGACAGAGGTTGAGCTGGCCTGCCTGCACGCTCTGTGGTGGCACGCGGCGCTCCGGGATTCTGCGAGCCTGCGCGACCGCGCCGAAGCCCACGCCCGCTGGCTGATGGACGAGATCCAGCCCGACAACGGCACCAACCACGCCTGGGCGGTCGCGGCGTTCGCCGAATTGGCCGCCGCGGGCGACAGCGACGCGGCGCTCTACGCCGAGACGCTGCTCCACAACTGCCAGGTCACGCTCGGCCGGGCCGACCGCTTCTCCGCTGTGTTGCTGGTTGATGCCCTTCGCTACCTGGACCGATGCATCGCGGGCGATCCGCGTTGATCAGCCGTTGGCCAGCTGCCGCTGGTATTCCAGCGTGTCGAACCACCGCCGCGCGTGCGGGTCGCTCTCCAGACGCTTCCAGTTGTCGGCGTCCTCGAAGTACCGCGTGCACAGCGCCGCCGCGACAAGCCCCATGAACATCGGCTGCGGCCGCAGCGGCCGGCTGGTCAGCTCCGGATGGAACTGCGCCCCGACAAAGAACGGGTGCACCACGCGGGGCTTGCCCGCGTCCGCGGTCATGTGCTCGGGCAGCGTCCGCGGCAGCTCGAGCATCTGCATGATCGGCTGGCTCGGGTGCCGGCCGGAGAAGATCATCCCCGCCGCCTCGAGCCGCTCAATAAAGCTCGGGTCTACCTCGTAGCGGTGGCGGAACCGCTCGCGGACCGTGTTCTGCGCCGAGAGCTGCTCGCGGTAGAGACCCGCCAGCAGCGAGCCGGGCAGCACCGAGACGTCCTGGGCCCCGAGCCGCATCGTGCCGCCGAGACCCTCGATCTTCTTCTGCTCGGGCAGTTCGCTGATCACCGGGCGCTGGCAGTCCGGGCAGAACTCCGCGCTGTCGGCGTCCGACATCCGCAGCACGTTCCGTGCAAACTCGATCACCGCGACCTGGAACCCGAGGCAGATGCCCAGATAGGGCAGCCCCGTCTCCCGCGCGTACTTGACGGCCGCGATCTTGCCCTCGACACCGCGCGACCCGAACCCGCCCGGCACGATGACGCCGTCGAGCTTGCCGAGCATCTCCGAGACGTTGCTGTCCGAGAGGTCGCTGGCCTCGACCCAACGCTGCTCGATCTGCGCGCCCAGATGCGCCCCGCAGTGCTCGAGCGCCTTGTCGATCGAGGCGTACGCGTCCCTGAGCTCGGCGTACTTGCCCACGACACCGATCGACAGCGGCAGCTTGCCCGGCTTGGTCAGGCGGCGGACAAACGTCCCCCACTTCTCACGCCCACGGTCCTCGGCCGCGACGTCCACCCTGTCGTGCAGCCGGAGCAACGAGAGAATCTCCCGGTCCAGCCCCTCGAGGCGCATCTCGTCGGGGATCGTGTAGATGCTCTCCCGGTCGTGCATAGAAAAGACCCGCCGGAGCGGGACATTGGAGAACATCGCGATCTTTTCCATCACCTGCCGCTGCACGGGGTTCGACGCCCGGCAGGCGATGATGTGCGGCTGGATCCCGGCCTCGAGAAGCCGCTTGATCCCGAGCTGCGCCGCCTTCGACTTCTGCTCGCCCAGCGTCGCCGGCTCGATCACGTAGGTCAGCGCGACAAAGCAGACCGACTCCGGGCCCTCCTCAAAGGCCAGCTCGCGCATCGCCTCGATGTAGAGCCCGTTCTCGTAGTCGCCGACAGTGCCGCCCACCTCGACGAACACCACGTCCGCCGGACGCTGCCCGTCGCCCCGCAACGCCAGCTCGCGGAGCCGCCGCTTCACCTCACCGGTCACGTGCGGGATCATCTGGACATCGCGCCCGAGATACACCCCGTGCCGCTCGCGGTCGAGGATCTCGGAGTAGATCCGCCCGCTGGTCGTGAAGTTGTGCGTCGTCAGGTCCTGATCCAGCATCCGCTCGTAGGTGCCCAGGTCCATGTCGCACTCGGTGCCGTCGTCGAGGACAAACACCTCGCCGTGCCGGTACGGATTGAGCGTCCCCGAATCGATGTTCAGGTAGCCCTCCATCTTGATCGGCGCGACGCAGAGGCCCTTGTCCTTGAGCATCTTGGCGACGCTCGAGGCGAAAATCCCCTTGCCCAGCCCGCTCATGACCGTTCCGAGCACCACCACGTAGCGGTGACGCCCCTTCCGGTACCCCGCGGGCATCGGCGAATAGAACTCTGTCGCCTGGGTGGTCTGCCCCAGCGAGGCCAGCAGATCGCTCCCCCGACGGTCCGTCGGTTCGCCGCCAGAGGCATCGGATGGTCGGTCGGAGGTGCCCCGGGTCGCTCGGCCTCCGGAATGGTCAGCAGAGCGGCTCGGCCTGCTCGCGTCGGTGCGTTGCGGTTGGCCGTCCGTGGTGGGCATAAGACATCGTACCATGTTGGCCGCCGACGACAACCCCGACCCGCGGCTGCGCCTTCAATGCCGACGGAAAGATTCCCTCCAGTGGAGATACCTATGCCCCGTCGTTTCCGTCGATCGATCGCCGTCGCCGTGCTTCTGGCCTGCGGATCCCACCTGCCAGTCGCGACCGCCCAGTCCGGCGGGTCCCTCCGCTTCGACGAAGAAACCGGCCGCGATCTGGCCAACTACCTGCCTCACCGAGACTTCGACCACACCCACATGCTCCTGGAACTGGACTTCCCCGACTTCGAGCACGAAGCCCGGGCCACCGCCCGCTGCACGCTGACCATGACCCCTATCGGGACGCCCAGGAACACCATCCGCCTCGACGCCACCGACTACCCCATCCACAGCGTCACCCTCAACGCCCGCCCCCTCCGCTACGACTACGACGGAGAAGAACTCCTCGTCACGCTCCCCCGGGCTATCCCCCTCGGCGACTCGGTCACTATCGTCATCGACTACGAACTCGCCCCCGAGCACATGGTCCCCAACGGCAGGGCGCTCTCCTGGTCGCCCCCGACCCGCCGCCCGAGCGACCCCAGCGAAGAGGTCCCGATGCTCCACTCCCAGGGGCAACCGGACGACGCCAGCGGCTGGTTCCCCTGCTACGACCACCCGCTCGAACGGCTCTCCACCGAGCTCATCGTCACCGCCCACGACGGCTACGAGGTCGTCTCCAACGGCGAACTCCTCAGCCGCGAGGTCCAGCCCGACGGCCGCGTCCGCTGGCACTGGGACCAGAAGCTCCCCCACGCCCCCTACCTCGTCTCCCTCGTGATCGGCAAGTTCGACGTCGTCGATGTCGGCGGCCCGGCCACCGCGCGGCCCGGGCTCACCATGCCTGTCTACGGCCCCGTCGGCCTCGGTGAGCGCATGCGCGACGTCTTCGCCAACACCCCCGACATGGTCGCCCACTTTGAGAAGCTCTTCGACGAGCCCTACCCCTGGGCGAAATACTCCCAGGCCATCGTTCGGGACTTTGCTGCGGGCGCGATGGAGAACACCTCCGCCACGACCTTCTTCCCCTTCGCCTCCGCCGCAGAGCCCGGCTCCATCGACAACATCATCGTCCACGAGCTCGTGCACCAGTGGTTCGGCGACCTGGTGACCAACCGGAACTGGTCGCACCTCTGGATCCAGGAGGGCTGGGCCACCTTCGGCGAGGCCCTCTGGGAGGAAGAGGTCGCACGCCAGCACGCCATCGACGCCGGCAAGGACGACGACGAGGCCGCTGCCGCGGCACGCAGGGCCTACATCCGCCACATGCGCGGCAACTTCCGGTCGTCCGCCATGGGCGGCACCCGCACCAGTGCCCCGGAAGACCCGGCCCTCGCCTCGAATCTCTGGAACACCCCCGACCTCAACTTCATGAAGCCCAACAACCCCTACGCCCGCGGCGCGTGTGTCCTGCACATGCTCCGCGAGCGGCTCGGCGACGAGGTCTTCTGGCGCGGCATGCGCCTCTACCTCGACCGCTACAAGTTCGACGCGGTCGAGTCCGACGACCTCCGCCGCGTCCTCGAAGAGGTCTCCGGCGAGAGCCTCGAGCGGTTCTTCGACCAGTGGGTCTACCGCGCCGGCGCTCCGCGGGCCGATGTCGAGCTCGACTGGCAGCCCGCCTTTGAGGATGACGACGACGGCCCCGGCACGCTGACCATCACCCTCCGCCAGGTCCAGACCATCAACGCCGACAACCCCGCCTATGCGATGGTCGTGCCGATGTACTGCCGGTACGACAACGGCTCCGGTGAATACCTCTACCTGGTCACCGAAGAACGCGAGGCCTCCGTCAGCGCCCGCCTGGACCGCGCCCCCGAAGAGGTGCGGATCGACCCCTACCTCTGGAACATCCTCGAAGCGCGGATCACCAAAGACCTGGACGAGCCGGAATCAGTGAGCGAAGAGGCGGCAGTCGAGGGCGAGTAGCCCGCGCCGGCCGCGGCTCATCTGCTGGCCGATTCCCGCCACCTCTCGACAAACGCCGCGTACTGCGCCGGCGTGTCGATCCCGACGTGGTGCGCCTCGGCCACCGCCACCGCGATCGTGTGCCCGTGCTCGAGCACGCGCAGCTGCTCCAGCCGCTCGGTCCGCTCCAGTGGCGTCTCGGCCAGGCCGACGTACCGCCGCAGAAACCCCGCGCTGTAGACATACAGCCCGACGTGCTTGAGCGGCCCGGCCACGCCGCCACCGCCGCCCGCCCCGTCCCTGTCGAACGGCACGAGGCTCCGCGAGAAATACATCGCCCTGCCGCGGCAGTCCACCACCACCTTCACGATGTTCGGGTCCGACGGGTCCTGCCCCGGCCCGAAGGGCGACCCCACCGTCGCCACATCCGCTCCCGAACCGACCAGAGCATCCACAGCCAGATCGATCAGCCCCGGATCGATCTCCGGCTCGTCGCCCTGCACGTTGACCACGACGGCGTCGTCGGCCAGCCCCAGCAAGTCCGCGGCCTCGGCCAGCCGCGAAGAGCCGTTGGGGTGCGACGCTGACGTCATCACCGCCTCGCCCCCCGCCCCGCGCACCGCCGAAGCGATCCCGTCGTCGTCGGTCGCCACCACCACGCGCTCCAGCCGCGCACTCTTCTGCGCCGCCTCGAGCGTGTGCAGCACCAGCGGCCGGCCGGTCTCCGACGCCAGCATCTTGCCGGGAAACCGCGTCGACCCGAGCCGCGCAGGGATGATGCCCACCGCGCGAGCCCCACTGCCGGTTCCTGATTCGTGTTGCTGCATAGTGGCCCCGCGCCGCCGCCCGATCAGCCGCCGGTCTTCAGCCTCGCGACCAGCTGCTTCAGCCCCTCGCGCCGCTCGCGGATATCGCGATACCCGAACTGCTCGATCGCGATCGTCGAGGCCAGCTTCTCGGCCTCTTCCGCCGACGCGAGGTCCGAGTCGGTCTCGGCCTTGGTCGCCAGCGAGAGCATCAGCCCGTACCGCAGCTCAAGCTGCAGCTCGTCGGTCAGCGTGGCCTTGTTCTCGAGGGCCTGGCGATAGGTCGCGATCGCCTCGTCGTGCCAGCCCATGGCGCCGAACGACTGCCCGAGCAGCGCCAGCGCCCTGCCGCGATAGCGGGCGTCGCCCTTGGCGTCCTGCAGCAGCGCGATCGCCTGGTCGTGATCGCCCCGCTCGAAGTAGCGCTGCCCGAGCTGGAACTTCAGCACCAGGTCCGTCGGGTAGGCCTCGACGGCCGACTTGATCTCGCCCAGCTCGATGTCGCTGAACTTGGCCTTGGCCGCCTGATACTCCTGCTGGGCCTTCTCGTCGTCCGGCTTGGCCTCGGCCCGCTCCTTGTACTTCTCGAGCGTCCGCTTGAGCTGACGGAGCCGGACCTTCCCCGCGTCCTGCCGGAACCGGAACTGCTTGGTCGTCTCAAAGCCCTTCATCAACAACCGGATCGCCCGCTGCTCGTCCTCCGGCCGCCCTCGCTCGAGCAGCCGCTTGACCAGCTGCTGCAGCTTCGGCATGTCCTCGGGGTTGTCGCGGTAGGCCGCCTCGGCGTCCAGGATCAGCCGGTCGATGGTCCCCTCGGTCTTCGAGATCCGGTCGCTGTCCTCGAGCTGCCGCTGCTTGTCCGCGTCGCGGATGTTGGAGCGGAAGCCGCCCTCCTCGCCCGTCTTGTCGAACCCGCCGCGGCTGATCGACGACTGCGCCGACATGTTCTTGACGTCGTTGGCCAGCCCGCCGTCGCTGGGGTCCAGCCGCACCGCCGCGTCGCCGGCCTGCACCGCGAGGTCGAAGGCCTGCACCCGCTCGAACGACTCCATGAGCTTGACGTAGAGGTCCTTCTTCGGCTTGCCGCCGACGAGCTTGAGCGCCTGCTCGCCGAGATAGTGCGTCTGCTCGGCCAGGTCCAGCTTCGAGGCCGCCATGACCGCCTTGACCGCCAGCGACGGGTCGCCGATCTTCAGCCCCCACGACAGGATCGCCTGGACGTACTTGTCCGCGTCGGTCTTGCCCTCGACCGACTTGGCCAGGTCCTTGCCCGGTTTGCCCGTGAAGTTCACCGACGCGTTGAGGAAGGACTCGAGCCCGTACATGCTCGACGGGTCCTGCCGCAGCCCGCTCAGCCACAGCTGCATCGCGTACTGATGGTTTCCCGTCTCGCCGACCGTCTTGGCGTGGTCAAAGAACCGCTGGGCCTTCTCCGGCGAGAACGCCAGAGGCTCCGGCGTCCTGCTGCCGTCACCGTTCTCGCCACCACCGCCGTTGTCGGCCGCGCCGTCGTCACCCTTCTTACGCCCGAAGATTGCCAAGTCGCGGACCCTCGCTTTCCACTGACCCACGCGGAGCCTTCCAAGGCACCGCCGGGGGCCACGATGGTAGTCGGTCGGCGGGCGTGAGGGAATCCGGCCCGCGGCCCGCGTTCGTGCCCGCCGCCGGCACCTCCGGTGCCCCGCAGATGCCCCAATCCCGCCCCCCGACCGTGCAACACCCTAGCATGCCCGGATGCCTGTCGACCCCGCCAGCCTGTTCATCGTCCACTACCCCGACCCGGTGCTCCGCGCCAAGGCCGCGGACGTCCCCGAGGTCACCGACGAGGTCCGCGCCGTCGCCGACCGGATGATCGAGCTGATGTTCGACGCCCCCGGCATCGGCCTGGCCGCCCCGCAGGTCGGGCTCTCCTGGCGCATGTTCGTCTGCCACGTCCCGCCCGAGACCGGGGAGGCCACCGACGCCGACCCCCTCACCTGCACCGCCGCCCCGATGGTCTACATCAACCCGGTCCTCAGCGACCCGGTCGGCCCGGTCGAGTCGGGCAACGAGGGGTGTCTGAGCTTGCCGCAGATCACCGGCGATGTGCAGCGCCCGCGCACCATCACCATCACCGCGCTCGACCGCGAGGGCAAGCGGTTCACGCAGACCGCGACCGACCTGCTCGCCCGCTGCTGGCAGCACGAGACCGACCACCTCGACGGCGTCCTCATCCTCGACCGCATGAGCCAGCTCTCGCGCCTGCGGACGCGCTCGGCAGTGCGAGGGTTGGAGAAGGCGGCGGGGGTTCGGTAAAGGGCAGAACGCGGAGGCAGCGGAGCGTTCACGCGAAGGCGCGGAGACGCAGAGGTGGGTATCCCTCTCCTCTCGTGCGTGCTTGGCGCATTCTTGTTCGTACCCGCTCGCCTAATCGTGCATCCTTCCACAACCGGCAACGGAAGCCGGGTCTAGGACAAGGAGGTTCATATGGCACACGGGACAGATCACAAGGTGTTGGGCTGGGGGATCGGTGTTGGCTTGGGGCTGACGGTGGCGGGGGTTGCCATGGGCCAGCCAGACGGCATCGATTGGGTGACGATCGGCGACATCGACAACCCGGCTTACGAGAACCAGTTCGGCGGCATCGTCGATGGCCGCGGCTCGGTCGGCTACGAGTACCGGATCGGCCGCTACGAGGTCACAACCTCCCAATGGATGGAGTTCGTCAACACCTTCTCCACGCAGTCTGACGACATGCGATTATTCGGGATGCCCTCGCACTGGGGGGCGGTCCCTGACGGCTCGTATGACGGCCCCGGCACCCTGTGGAAGCTCAGCAGTTCGATCGAGCACGCCGGTCTCGTGCCGGTCAACGGCATTGATTGGCGTGAGGCGGCGATGTTGTGCAACTGGCTTCATAACGGGAAGTCCTCGGACCTCTCCGCCATCGAGGACGGTGCCTACGACACCTCCACCTTCACACGCAACAGCGACGGCTCGTTCAACGACCAACTCACGCGGCACCCCGACGCTCGCTATTGGATACCGACCCTTGATGAATGGGAGAAGGCCGCGCACTACGACCCCAACCGATACGGGGACGGGCTCGGCGGGTGGTGGGAGTATCCGAACGCCTCCGACTCGGCTCTAATCTCGGGCTTCCCCGGGGAGGGCCAGACCAGCGCAGGACTGCGTGAAGCGGGCCGGGACATCCCGCTCGGGGCGTACACCGATGTGCGGTCCCCTTGGGGGCTGTTCGACGTGTCCGGCGGCACGATGGAGTGGACGGAGGAGTCCACCAGCGACAGACAGTTCCGATGGGCGGATGGCGCCCCGACGCGCGCAACCGAAGACTATTTCCTTGTGGATCGGGCCGACCAGATGGGGGATGGCCGACCATGGAGCGGCGATCTCTGGTACGGCATACGACTGGGTGCGGCGGTGCCGGCACCGGGAGCAGGTCTGCTATTGGCGATGACTCTTCCGTACATTCTCAGGAGAACACGATGAGTGACCACCTCCGCACGTTCGTGCTCCTTGCCGCTTTGTCGGCAGTCGGCGGGTGGCCCGAATGCCAGACATCGGTCAACTGATCCACACCACGGGTGCCATCACTCGCGGCCTCTTTCCTCTCCTTCCTCTTTCTTTCTTCTCCCCGCGCAGCGATGCTCTTTCACTCCCCGCGCGGCAGGCCGACCCCATGCCACCCGAGCATGCCGAACCAGACACCCCTCTCCCGCACAAACGCATGTAGAGAATCGAGCGGCCCAACACCGCGCGATACCTGATGTTTTCCTGCTACAGGCGGCTGCCTCTCCTCGACAACCCGAAGATCCGCGACAACTTCGCCGCCGCCCTTGCCGAGGCACGCGGCCGGTTCGGATTCCGCCTGCTCGCGTGGGTGGCGATGCCCGAGCACATCCACCTGCTCATCATGCCCGAGCCGCCCGAGCCGAGCATCGTCAAACCGCTCTGATGGCTCAAACGCGAATCCGCCACGCACATCGTCGCGCGCTGGCGACAACTCCACGCACCGATCCTCCGACAGATCACCGACTCCCGCGGCAAGACCCGATACTGGCAGCGCGGCGGCGGGTACGACCGCGTGATCTGGAACGAGGACGCGATCCGCAAGACTGCGAGATACATCCACGACAACCCTGTGCGTCGGGGACTGGCCGAGACGCCCGAAGACTGGGCGTGGTCGAGCGCCCGGGCCTACCGGGGCGACCCCGACGCGTTGGTGCCGATCGATCGGCTCGTGTGAGCGTTGGGGCGAACGGCATCACTGCGCGGGGAGGGAAAGGAGAGCAGGAAGAAGGGGGAGGCCGCGAGTGATGGCACCCGCGCGCTCCGCCGCGAACACCCTTCGCCGTTCTCTATAGACTCTCCCCCATGGCATCACCACGGGACACCAACGCAACCACCACCAAACCCAACCCCCTCTCCGAGACCGCCGACCGCCTCTGCGACCTCATCCGCGCCCGCCACCCCCTCGTCCACCTCGTCACCCACGAGGAGCCCGAGGCCGTCGAGCAGATCGACCGCGCTGTCCGCACCCTCGGCAGCCACTTCTGGCGGTGGGACGCCGTGGACGGGCTCACCGCCCCGCTCGACGCCTCGACACCCCCCGTGGACGACACCACCCACCCCGCCGCGGCGTGCGAGTGGCTCGTGCTCAACGACGTCTCCAGCGTCACCCTCCTCGTCGACATCACCGGCCACCTGACCGACCCCCGCACGCTCCGGGCCCTGCGCCGGCTGATCGCCCACGCCGCCGCGACCGGGAGCTGCCTTGTCCTGCTCGACCACGAGGACAACCCGCCCCCCGCCATCGCCGCCTGGGCCACGCCGCTCGAGCTCGACTATCCCGGCGACGACGAGATCGACTCGATCGTCCGCGCCGCCCTGCGCGATGCCCACCGCATGCACGGCGTCGAGATCGAGATCAGCAACAACGACTACAACCTCGTCCTCAAGAACCTCCGCGGCCTGACCCGGCGCCAGTGCGTCCAGATCATCCGCGATGTCGTCGCCACCGACCGCCGCTTCGACGCCGAGGACCTCAACCACGTGCTCGCCAGCAAACGCCGCCTGCTCGGCGAGACCGGCGTGCTGGCCTACGTCGAGTCCCCCGCCACGCTCGACCAGATCGGCGGCATGCGCCGCCTCAAGGCCTGGCTCGGCGAGCGCGAACGCGCGTTCGACCCCAAGGCCGCGGAGTTCGGCATCTCACCGCCGCGGGGCGTGCTGCTGCTCGGCGTGCAGGGCGCGGGCAAGAGCCTGTGCGCCAAGGCCATCGCCACCGCGTGGAAGCGCCCCCTGCTGCAACTCGACCCCGGCTCGCTCTACGACCGCTACATCGGCGAGTCCGAGCGCCGCCTCCGCGAGGCCTTCGACCAGGCCGAGGCCATGGCCCCGGTCGTCCTGTGGATCGACGAGATCGAGAAGGGCTTCGCAAGCGCCGGCGAGGCGTCCAACGACGGCGGCCTGAGCCGCCGCATGTTCGGCTCATTGCTGACGTGGATGCAGGAGCACCGCTCGCCGGTCTTCCTGGTGGCCACCGCCAACGACGTGCAGAGCCTGCCGCCGGAGCTGCTCCGCAAGGGCCGCTTCGACGAGATCTTCTTCGTGGACCTGCCCGCCGAGGAGGCCCGCGAGGCCATCCTCCGCACCCACCTGGCCCGCCGCAGGCAGGACCCGGCCACCTTCGACCTGCCCGCCCTGATCGCCGCCAGCGCCGGCTACTCCGGGGCCGAGATCGAGCAGGCCGTCGTCTCCGGCCTCCACACCGCCTACAACGGCGGCCGCACGCTGACCACCAACGACGTCGCCAACGCCCTCCGCGGCAGCCCCCCGCTCTCGGTCATCATGGCCGAACGCATCAGCGACCTCCGCCGCTGGGCCGCCGACCGGTGCGTCAGCGCCGACTGACCCCCGGCCCGCACGCGGCTCCCGGCAGGCAGCCGCACACCGTCTCGGCGAAGACGGGGCCCGCAGATTGCTCAGAGGCCGATCCGACGCCGCCGCACGCCGAGACCCAGCAGGCCCAGCCCCGCCAACGTCGCAGCCGAAGGTAACGGGACCACAGACAGCACGACGTCCGCGCCGCCGCTCCCTTCGCCGGCAAGATCGACCCCGCTGGCCGCCGCAGAGAGCGTCATGATGTACCGGCGTCCAGCCACCAGCGTGCCCGTGTAGGACGTCGAGACCGCGCCTGCAGCAAAGATCATGTCCGTGTCGGTGTAGAAGAAGCCGCGATCGTCAGCGATCTCGAGGTAGGCCTGGACCATTTCCGTACCGGAGCCCTGCCAGTCGAAGTTGACGTTGATGGTGTACTCACCGCCGGTGAGCGCCCTGAACTGGAGCGTCGTCGTCCCTCGGTGCGTCTCTCGTCCGCCCGTCGCACCGCCCGCGCTGCCCTCGAAGACCGAGAACGCTCCGTGCGCGTTCCAGTCGAGCGTGCCCGACATCGATCCGTCACCGAGCGACTCCGAGGCGGCGTAGGTGCCGAACCCGCTCAGGTCGACCCGATCCGTGTCGGCGCCGGAAGCGTTCACAACCTGGGCAGCCAGCGAACTGGATCCGAACGAGCCGTTCGGCACCCACGTCGGGCCCGCCAGAGCCGCTGCCGCACCGAACGCCACCACCGTAGACGCCACGCACTGAGTTCTCATGACCGCTCTCCTCTCCCGCGGAACATCGCCCCGGGAAGGACAATCGCGGCGACACACTCTCTCCGGAACCATCCCCGTACAACCGGGGACGGGCCCACAATACGCGTCGCAGCTGTCCGAGCAAGCCCAATCCCTGCCGCGAGTCAATCAAAGTCTCGATCGCGCGACCGACCCGCAGAACCAACGGCAAACCGAGCAAGCACGGCACCCAACCGAGCGAGAGTGCCCCGGACCGCCAGTCGTTATTGGGCAGCGCCCAGCCCCGTCCGACGCCGAAGCCCCCGCTGGCCGGCCGACTTCTGGGCTCCCCCGTCGCTACGGTCACCGCCGCCCGGATGTGTCACCTCCGCCGGCACAACTCGCCGCTCGCGCGGGGACCGCCGGGACCTTGGAGAACCCGAGCAGCCACATGAGGCACCGAGGATCGCGCACGCCCAGCATCACCTCGCGGTCTGCCGAGGGGGCGGTGAAGAGCTCGCTCACGCCCATGTGGTCGCGGCAGGCGCTTCGACGCTGGCATCGCCGCCTGATGTGTCGTGCTTGCCTGGCGTTCACGATCGGTGCCCTCCGAAGAGTTGCTGTCTCGTCCACACACTGACAGCGTCGGTCGCTCCCGCTCCTCACGCCGGCCGAGTCAATCGCGGCCCCTCGCCGGGCCAATCCGGGGCCCACCGGGGCCAAACCCGGCCGGCTCGCACCGGGAGACCTCCCCCGCCGCCGGAACCCCACCCGGCGACACCGGCCGCCCCCATCGAGACGGCCCCGCTTCATCCGGACACCGCGGCGGCACCCCGATGGGCAAAAACGAAACAGCCCCTGGCACGATGCCAAGGGCTGTTCTCAAGCGAGGCGGACGGGAATCGAACCCGCAACCTCCGGATCGACAGTCCGGTGCTCTAACCAATTGAGCTACCGCCCCGGGAGCTCAACGCTGCTCTCGCAGCAGAGGGGCAAATATATGCCCCACGTCGTGGGTGTCAAGCCTTCTGACACCCGGAATACCTCATCAAAAGCGGGCTCTTGCGCCGGCACGCTCCGCCGGGCCGGCCCGCGGCATCGCGGCTTAGTTCAGCCGGATGTTGTCGGGGTCCTGCAGACCGATAGCGCTGTTGTTCGTGCCGAGCTTGGCGCCCTGGACGAACACCATCACGCACGCCGCGAGCAGCGCCACGACCGCCAACGCCATCAGCCCCGTGTACACGTCCGGAGAGGCGCCCCGCTGCACCCGTCCGCCCGGCATCTGCATTCCAAACTGGCTCATCGCTCAGTCTCCTGCGTCTCGATGGGCCCGCGCCCAAGACTCTTCACGTACCGAACGCCCCGGTCAGTTGCTAAAGCGGCTCACCACGAGGTCGCCCTCGCGGACGGTGGCCCCGTCGTTGGTCAGCGCCACGCGGGCGACCGCCGACTGCAGGTCCGTCCGGACCACCACCAGCGTCGCGACGAACTGGCTGGTGCCACGCCCGACGTGGAGCTTCATGTTCTCAGCGACGCGATCGTTGCTGCCGATGTCAACCTCGATGAGCTGCTCGCCCGAGGCGGTGTCGGTGCTCACCCGCGACACGCGGCCGCGGATCACCGGGCCAGCCGCCTCGTACGGCTTGTCCGAACCCATCGCACCCGACGCGCCGCTCATCGCCAGAGCCGCGTCACGCTGCGCCGCCGCGAGCTGCTCACGCAGCGCCCGGACCGTCGCCTGGTACACATCGTTCTGGCTGGCCACGTCGTTCAGGCGATCCTCGAGCTCGAGCGAACGGGTCCGAAGACGCAGCTCGCTCTCGCGGAGTTTCGAGTTGTCCTGACGCATGCTGTCGATCACCGCGGCCTGGGCCGCCGTGGTCTCGAGCGAGTCGCCGATCTGGTTCTCGATCGCCAAGGCCCGGTTCTCGGCCTTCTGCTTCTCCGAGACCAGCGTCGTGTTCTCGCGGACGAGATCCGCGTTGCGGGCCTCGACATCCGCGAGCAGGCCCTGCAGCGCGGCGATCTGCTCCTGCTGCCGGGCGCTGGTGTCGGCATACGCCGAGGTCTTGGCCTGGGCCGCCGCCTCGGCCGATGCGGCCTTCTGCAGCGCGTCCGTGTAGCGAGCGTTGATGCTGTCGGCGTTGTACGCATAAGCCATCGTCAGCACCGAGAGCACAAGGCTCAGCACGGCGGCAAACACGATGAACACCTTGGTCAGGATGTGCACGGTCGTCTCCTCGTCGGGGAAGCAATCAATCGTATCGGCACGCGTCGTGCGTACCGATGGTTCGGTGCGTCAGTCGGTTGTCGGGGCGATCCGCTCGGCCCCTTCCCGGGCCGCCACTATAGCGGAACTCGGTTCCCCGCGTCGGCGGAGAGCCCTCTGTGGGTGGCGATTGATACCGGTACGCCGCCGGTCTGTCAACAACCCCCGCCCCGCGGCCCGGCCACTATCCGACGATTTCGCGAGATCTGTTCCCTCAACGAGTCCGTTCGGCCGCCTTCAGCATCGCCGAGGCCACCGCCACCCGGACCCGCTCGCTCCCCTCGCCCATCGCCCCCTCCAACGCCCGGAGCGCCCCCGAGCCCGCGGTTTCCCCGAACACCCAGGCCGCCTGGATCCGGTTGGGCTCGTTGCCCTCGGCGAGGGCACGGGCCGCCTCCTCCAGATCCACCGCCACCCCGAGGCGCCCCAGCGTGCCGGCCACCGCCAGACGGACCTCCAGCGGCATCCGACCGCCCACGCTGTCCCGCATCGAGCCAAGGCTCTGCAGCTGCCCGATCGACGCGCGGTCCCCCAGCGAACCAAGCACCTGCACCGCGAGCACCGTCGCGTCCAGTTCCTCCGGAGTCGCCGGATACAACGCCGCACGAATCGTGTGCAACTGCTCGTTGTCACCAAGCTTCACGAGAGCCTCGGCGATCTGCACACTCAACACCTTCGTCTCCGCCGCCGTCGCCCGAATCACCTTCGCCTTCGCCGCCTCACGCAGCAGCGAAGACGTCCCCTTGTCCCCCAGTTCTCCGAGCAAAAACGCCGCGTGCGAGCGGATCCGCGGCGACGGGTCCTGCGTCACCATCGCGCCCAGCGGCGTCGGGTTGATGTCCCGACCGTTCTTCCGCAGCGCATAAATCGCAGCCGCCCTGACATACGGCGACGAGTCCCGCACCATCGGCTCTACCGCCGACAACACACCCTCCACCTCGGCCCGGCCGACCGCCATGGCCGCCACGGTGCGCACACCCTCGTTGGGGTCCGCAAGCGCCGCCGGCAGCACCACCTCAAGCCGACCCGGCGCGAGGATCAACCCCTCAATCGCGTTGGCCCTCACCTGCGGGTCTTCCGACGATGCCAACTGCATCAGATCATCGATCGCCAGCTCCCGAAGCCGCGACCGTTCCACCGCCCCCACCGGCTCGCCGATCGACGCCGCCCCGGGCTTGGTCTCGGCCTGCCCGAACGCCGCATCGGGCGGCACCACCCCGACAAGACAGACGAGCGAAACGAGCAAAGACAACGATCCGGTTGGCGCATGCATATGGCAAATCCTCTCAGTGGCTCTGTCGGCTCTACGTCGCCGACCCGCCCCCGTGTTTGTCGGTTTCTTCCGTCCCCGGCCTTTGAGACCTCTCCGAACGCCCCAAAACTCCCGCCGCGATCACCCAAATGCCGGCCCCCACCAGCCCCGCCCAGCCCACCACATCACCAACCCGGGCATACACGGTCTCCCCCGCCGCCAGCGGCACCTCGCCGATCAGGACCCCATCCACCCGCGATTCCGCCCCCGAGCCGCCCTGCCCCACCCCGGATTCCAGCACCACCCCATACGGGTCGATAACCGCCGACACCCCGGTGTTGGCCGCCCGGACCACCGATGTCTCCAGTTCAAGGGCCCGCCACCGCACGATCTGCAGGTGCTGCCGCCGCCCCGCGTCGAAGTCCCCGAACCACCCCTCGTTGGTCAGCTGGATCAACACGTCCGCCCGCCGCTCACCCTCGGCATACGCCATCCGCCTGCACACCCCGGGCATGACGCCCTCAAAGCACACCGGCGTCGCCACCCGCACCAGCCCCCCCGCGGTCTCCACCAGATGCTCGACCGGGGTGTCGCCGGCCTCGAGGCTGAACGTCATCCCCGAGGCCCCGATCCCCACCCGCAGAAACAGCCTCTCCAGCCAGGGCCACGCCGAGATGTACGGCATCACCTCGCCGAAAGGCGTCAGGTGCATCTTGTCGTACCGCTCCCCCACCATCCGCCCGTTCCGCAGCAGATACGTGCTGTTGAAGCTGGCGTCCCACCCGCTCTCGACCGCCCCGGTCTCAGGATCCACCTCCAGCCGAAGCCCGTCGTACCCCTCCGCCCCGATCAGAAACGGCACCCCCAACCGACGCTGCCACGCCAGCACCGAGTCCGGCGCCACCGTCGTCGGCATCACCAGCCGGCCGGCCATCTCGAACGGACCGGGCACCGGCTCCGGCGCATCGATCCCGTCCACCCCGGTGAACACGACGTAGCGCAGCTCCGGCCACTCCTCCTCCGGACCTGTCGACCAGATCAGGCTCGCCGCACGCTCCTCGTTGATGGATGTCGGATCGAGCGCCGCTCCCGGAAACATCGTCTCCGGCCACACCACGAGGTCCGGCCGCGGCTCGCTCTCGCTTGCCTGAACAGTCAGCTCGAGCATCCGATCCAGATCCATCATCCGCTGCGGTGGCGACCAGCCCTGCTTGTTGCCCTGCGGCACATTCGTCTGCACCACCGCCACACGCATCGATCCGCCGGTCTCGGTGACACCCCGCGGCAACACGGCGAGCACCACCCACACCGCCGCGACCGCGACCAGCCCCGCCCCCGCGGTCACCCGCCACCTGCCGCGCGAAGCGACCAGCCCGTAGACCCCGCCCGCGACCAGGAGCGTCAGCAGCGAGACCCCCGATGCGCCGACCACCGTCCCCGCGCGCGCAAGCGCAGGCGACTCAATCAACGGATGCCCCGCCATGAGCCACGGATACCCGTCAAACATCACGACGCCGCGAAACCACTCCAGCCCCGCCCAGAGCACCGGCCCGGCCACCCACACCGGCGCCCGGAACCTCGCCCCAATCCACGACGCAAGCCACACGAACGCCCCGGCGTACATCGAGAGATAGATCACCAGCAGCACAGCACCCAACGCCGAAACGCCAAAGACCCACTGCTGCTGCCAGGCCCACATCGGCGCCATCCCCAGCGTCGCCGCCACCGCCATGCCCAGCCGCGCACGCCCGCGCACCCCCACCGCCCGCGACGCCGCCCACAACAAGGGCATCGGCACGACAAACGCCAGCACCCACCAGCCGACCGGCGGGAAGGCCAGCACCATCAGCACCGACGAAGCCGCCGACGCCGCGCAGACCGACGCCCGGCCTGACCAGGCCAGCCCCACACGCGTCTTCGGTGTTGTCGTTTCGATAGCGCGGCTCACATGCCAGCGTAGTCGATCAGCCGGGCCAGCTCACTCCGCAGGTCCTTCCGGCCCACGACGCGATCCACCAGCCCGCTCTTGAGCAGAAACTCCGAACGCTGGAACCCCTCGGGCAGTTCCTGCCGGATCGTCTGCTGAATCACCCGCGGCCCGGCGAACCCGATCAGCGCCTTGGGCTCGGCGATGATCACGTCTCCCAGCATCGCGAAGCTCGCCGTCACGCCGCCCGTCGTTGGGTCGGTCAGCACGCTGATAAACAGCCCGCCCGCCTTGTCGTACCGCGAGAGCGCAGCGCTCGTCTTGGCCATCTGCATGAGCGACAGCCCCGACTCCTGCATGCGCGCGCCGCCGGAACAACTCACGACGATGAGCGGCAGCCCCTGCCGCGTCGCGTGCTCGGTCGAACGCGTCACCGTCTCGCCCACGACGCTCCCCATCGAGCCCATCATGAACGTCAGGTCAAGACAGCACAGCATCGCCGGACGGCCCTTGACGAAGCACTCGCCGGCCTGCACGCCGTCTTGGTGCCCCGTCTTGATCTGCTCGGCCAACAGACGCTCGGAATACGCCCGCAGGTCGCGAAACTGCAACGGGTCCCGCGGCGACAGGTTCGTGAACATCGGCGTGAAAGATCCCGTGTCCACCAACTGCCGCACTCGCTCGGCCGCACCAATCCGGAAATGGTGCTCACACTCCGGGCAGCAGTGCAGGTTGGCCTCCATCTGCCGGCGATAGATCATCTGGGCACACGACGGGCACCGGAGCCACAATCCCTCGGGGATCGCGTTCTTCCGCTCGGTCTTCTCCGCCGCCCACGTCCGTGCCGAAGCTGCTTGCGTCATGCGTGCAATCTACCTTGTGAAGAAGAAACCGGCCTGCAGGGACCCTCATTGGCCATCGGTGGCTACGGGTTCCGACCGTCAAAGAGCACCAGAGAATCCGTTCTACGCCCCTGAGCCGTCCACGGCCGCGGGTCGGTCACGCCTGCTGCGCCCGCGAAGTCTATCACGGCCCCCGATTCCCGGCCCACCACGGCGGGACAACCCCCGGCTTTCGAGCATAAATCCCTGATATTCAACGATTTATGCGGACCAAACCGCCCCTCAACCGCGTCGGATCTGCTCAATCGCCGCCCCGCGGGCGTCCGCATCCAGGCCGTAGATCGCCGACCCCGCCACCAGCACATCGCACCCCGCAGCCCGGCACGCCCCCGCCGTCTTGGGGGAGACGCCGCCATCCATCTCCAGCCGCTGTCCCGGCTTCAGCACCGCCCGGGCCCTCTCGACCTTCTCCAGCACCTCGGGCATAAACGCCTGCCCGCCGAACCCCGGGTTCACGCTCATCACCAGCACCAGGTCGAACGCCCCGATCTCCGGCAGCACGGCCTCGATCGGTGTCGGCGGGTTGACCGTCACCCCCGCCGTCGCCCCCAGCCCCCGCACCCGTTCGGCCAGCTTTACACACGCCTCCAGCCCGATCGGCTCCACGTGAAAGCTGACGTGGTCCGCCCCCGCCTCGACAAAGGGCCCGACGAACATCGCCGGGTCCTCCACCATCAGATGCACATCCAGGAACGCCCCCGGTAGCGCCTTCCGCAGGCACCCCACCAGCGCCGGCCCGAACGTCAGGTTGGGCACGAAGTGCCCGTCCATCACGTCCACGTGCAGCACATCGCCGCCGGCTTCGAGCGACTGCCCGGTGTCCTCGGCCAGCCTCGCAAAGTCGGCCGCGAGAATCGACGGCGCCACCAAGATCTCACCCTTCGGCCATGCGTGTCCGCTCATGGGGGGACTCTATGTCCCCTCCCCGCCGCGACCCGCGAGGTGCTCGGGTCATCGAGGGCCGGAGAGAACGGCTTGCTCCCTCTACCATGCCCCACAACCCGCGAGGAGATCCACCAGATGCCCACCGCCACCGCCATCGAGACGCTCCGCCCCAAACTCGCCGCCATCGGCCAGGACCACCTCCTCGCCTTCGCCGACACGCTCTCCGGAACCGACCTCGATCACCTCCTCAGCCAACTCGCGGCCCTCGATCTCGACGCCCTCCCCGGCCTCATCGAGCAGTACGTCACCACCAAGCCCGAGCCACACCTCCCCGCAGACATCCAGCCCGCCCCCTACTACCCCAACGACCCCACAGCCGAATTCCGTCCGTGGGACCAGGCCCACTTCCGCACCATCGGCGAGGACCTCCTCCGCGCCGGCAAGGTCGCCTGCTTCACCGTCGCCGGGGGCCAGGGCACCCGCCTCGGCTACGACGGCCCCAAGGGCTGCTACCCGGCCGGCGCAGTCACGGGCAAGAGCCTCTTCCAGTTCTTCGCCGAGGCCATCGCCAAGACCGGGCAGAAGTACGGCACCACTCCCCCGTGGTACATCATGACCAGCCCGCTCAACCACGACGCCACCGTCGCCTTCTTCAAAGAGCACGACAACTTCGGCCTCGACGCGGTGATGTTCTTCCCGCAGGGTGTCATGCCCAGCTTCGACATGAAGACCGGCCGCGTCCTCATGACCGACGCGCACACCCTCGCCACCAACCCGGACGGCCACGGCGGCTCTCTCAAAGCCCTGCACGTCTCCGGCGCACTCGACGACATGCGCAGGCGCGGCGTCGAGCACCTCAGCTACTTCCAGGTCGACAACCCCATTGTCAAGGTCGCAGACCCGGTCTTCCTCGGCCTCCACGCCGCGGCCCCCGATTCCTCGGCCGAGATGTCCAGCAAGATGCTCGCCAAGGCCTACCCGGAAGAAAAACTCGGCATGTTCTGCGTCGCCGACGGGACGCTCCAGATCATCGAATACTCCGACCTGCCCATGGACCGCCAGCGAGAACGCCTCGCCGACGGGCGCCTCCGCTTCCTCGCGGGCTCGCCCGCGATCCACATCCTCAGCGTCGCCTTCATCGACAAGCTCAACTCCGACCCCCGCTTCGCCCTGCCCTACCACCGCGCCGAGAAGAAGGTGCCCTGCATCGATTGTGAGTCAGGCAAGCCCGTCACCCCCGACACCCCGAACGCCGTCAAGCTCGAACGCTTCGTCTTCGACGCCATGCCCATGGCCGAGCGGTCGATCGTCTACGAGGCCAACCGCGACGACGAGTTCGCCCCGATCAAGAACGCCGAGGGTTCTGACAGCCCCGCGACCAGCCGGGACATCCAGACTGCGCGCGCGGCACGCTGGCTCGAGTCCCAAGGCCAGACCGTCCCGCGGGATCCCGACGGCAAATGCCGATGCACCATCGAGCTCAGCCCCACGACCGCGATCGAGGCAGCCGATCTCGCCGGCACCACCGGACTGAAACTCGAGCCCGGCACGGAAGTGGTGGTCTAAACCATGCACCCCCGCTTCGCCCAGTTCCCCTCCGCCCTCGCCGCCCAGGCCAAGATCACCCGCCTCGGCTCATCCTCCATACCCGCCCTGCTCGTCCATCCCGACTGGCAGACCCCCGCTCCCACTCTCCTCTGGCTCCACGGCCGCACGGTCTCCAAGGAACTTGACCCCGGGCGTTACCTCCGCCTCCTTCGCGCCGGCATCGCCACCGTCGCCATCGACCTGCCCGGCCACGGCGAGCGCGAGGGCCCGAAGCGCACCGGCCCCGAGCACACCGTCGATGTTCTCACCGAGGCCATCGCCGAGATCGATGAGGTTCTCGACGCGCTGACCTCCCCCGCCGCCGACGCCCCCTACCCCGCCGGCTGCTTCGACACCTCCCGGATCGCCATGGGCGGCATGTCCGCCGGCGGCATGGTCACACTCCGCCGGCTCTGCGACCCCCACCCGTTCGCCGCGGCCGTCGTCGAGGCCACCACCGGACGCCTCGCCGACCTCTACTTCCCCGCCGAGGGCTCGCCCCTCCGCCCGTGGCCGGTCGATCACCCCCGCGCCCGCGTCGACGCCATCGACGCCTCGCAGCACCTCGACTCCTGGCGGCCCATCCCGCTGCTGGCCATCAGCACCACGACCGACCTGGTCGTCCCCTTCGAGACCCAGCAGCACTTCCTCGACGATCTGCGCGCGCACTACACCGCGCAGCACGCCGACCCCGACCTGATCGAGCTCAAGACCTACGCCGACACCGGCGCACCTCAGGAGCACGCTGGCTTCGGCAAGTTCGGCAACGACGCCAAGAACACCGCGACCGAGTTCCTCGTCCGTCATCTCAAGCCCTGATGCGCCCCGCGCACACCCGTGCCCGCCCGCCATGCAGACGTGCGCAAAGACACCCCGCGCCCCCGCCGCGCGTTCTCATGTCGATCTATTGAAACATCCAATGGTCAAGGTGTTCGGCGCTTGAAGCTGAACGATCCTCCGCACGTCCCCGCACGTCCCCGCACGTCCCCGCACTCCCCCACACCCTCCGGCCCGAAACCGCCCGATTCTGCCGCAATCCGGCACATTCCGGGACTGTTTCAGCACTTTCCGGTACCTGAGCATTCTGCCCTAGAGCAGCGCGTTGCACCATGGGCAAATCCCGACGCTCGGAAACCCTCAAACCCCGCCTGACACCGCGCAGGCACACTCACACATCCTTAGATGAGTACGACCCGGACAGTTATATCTTTCCCTGCCCGCACAACAGCACCCGCAGGGGCGCGCGCGCCGATTCTGTGCAGAGTGGTAGAAATACCACCCCGCTCTGATGTCACCCATTGCAATCACCGAAGCACACATCTGGAACGAGCACAATTCGGAGCGGTGCCATGCACATCGACGATCTCATAGTCTCTTCGTCCAACCAGTTCCACGGCGGTCCGACACAGCACAACCCGCCCGGGCACCTCCTCACCACGCTCAGCACACAGCTCTCCGACTCCGACACCCAGATCACGACCGGCTTCTTCCTCATCGTCGCGCTTCTCATCATCGCCGGGCTCCTCTGGCGGGCCAGTTCTCTGACCAACCTCCGATCCTCCCCGGCCGCGACGACCGAGCTCGCCACCGCCCCGGCCACCGGCCGACACAGCGGGGACGACGCCGCGGTCCTCGCCGGCCAGCTGTTCGTCGGAAGGCTCCTGCTGATCGGCTGCGCCGCGCTGTCGCTGGTGGTCCTCGTCGCCTGGCTGACCGGCTGGAAGAGCGCCCAGTCGCTGGTGCCCGGCCTCCCCACCATGAAGTTCAACACCGCGCTCGGGTTCCTGTCGACTTCTCTTGCCGGCATGCTCTCGACGGTGCTCCCGACCCCCGCCTCCGTCCGCAAGGTCAGCCTCATCCGGGGCCTCGCCGCGGTCCTCGCCGGGTGCGCGATGATCCTCTCCTGTGCGACTCTCACCCAGGCCGGCCTCGGCATCGAACTCGGGATCGACACGCTCGTGTGCCCCGACCCCGTGTCCGTCGACGCGGGACTCCCCCCGGGACGCATGTCGCAGGCCACCGCCGTCGGCATCCTTCTGCTGAGCCTCGGCACCATGTGCGGCCTCTTCCGCGCCGAACGGCTCGCCCGATGGACCCTCGCGATCGCGGGCCTCATCGGCGCCGTCGCCATGCTCCTCTTCTTCCTCCGCGGCTGGAACCTGCGACCCTCCAGCGTCTACTCCGGCATCTCCATCCACACCTCCATCCTGCTCGCCGCCGCCGCACTCGGGCTCCACTTTGGGTTTACCGCCCGCCGGAAGATCTGCGCCGCCGACCTGCTCGAGGCCGTCAAGGCCGAACGCTCTTACGCGCTGCAGACTCTCGGTCTCGTCGCCGCGGCCATGGTCCTGGGCTTGTCGGCGACAGCCATCATCGTCGCCAACTCCCACAAGGCGCTGCTCAACAACGCCTCCTCCGGCTTCGACCGGCTCTGCGAACGGATCCTCACGGAGACATCGCGCCGCGTCAACCAGCCCGTCTACGGCATGAAGGGCGCTCGCGGCGCGTTCGCCGCCAGCGAGTCCGTCACGCGTGAGGAGTTCGAGGCCTACGTCGGCTCCCGCGACCTCGGCGTCGAGTTCCCCGGCGCCATCGGCATGGGTTTCATCGACCGCGTCGCCCGCGAAGACCTCGACACCTACACCCAGACCCAGCGGGCCGAAGGCGCCGACACGTTCACCGTGAGCAGCCTCGCCACCGAACAGTCACCCCTCTACGGCGACCCCACCCTCTACGTCATCCGTCACTGCTACCCGCGGAGCCGCAACGCCGCCGCCTGGGGGCTGGACGTCGGATCCGAACCGGTCCGACGCGACGCCATCGAACGCGCCATCGCCACCGGGAAGCCCACGATCTCCGGCAAGATCACACTCGTGCAGCAGGAAAGGGAGCACGCCGGCTTCCTCTACTACGTCCCGGTCTACAAAAACGGCGAGCCCACCGGCACACCGGAGGAGCGACGCGCGTCCCTGGAAGGCGTCATCTACGCCCCCATCGTGCTCGAAGAGGCGATGCACGACATCATCAAGTCTGTCCACCAGGACCTCACCCTCACCATCTACGACGGACCGTCTACTCACGAGTCCAGCCGGCTCTTCGCCTCCGATCACCCGACGCAGAGCAAGCCCATGTTCACCTCGGTCCATCTGCTCGAGGTCGGCGGACGCACCTGGACCGCCGTGACCAACTCCACTCGCCGGTTCGAGTCCTCACTCGACCGGGACTCGCTCGGGGTCATCGCCGCCAGCGGCGTGCTCCTGAGCTGCCTCTTCGCCTGCTTTGTCGTTGTCACCCAGATCAGCCGCTCCCGCGCCGTCGCGCTGGCCGAGGCCAAGGACCACGCCGAGACCGCCCTCCGTGAGATGAGCGACCTGCAGCTCACGCTCGACACGCACACGCTCGTCTCCACGACCGACGCCCAGCGGCGCTTCATCTCTGTCAACCACCAGTTCTGCGTCACCAGCGGATACACCGCCGAGGAGCTCCTCGGACGCGACTACCGCGTGCTGCAGTCAGACCTCTGCCCCGCCTCCTTCTGGGAGCACGTCTGGTTCTCGCTCGACTCCGGCCGCGCATGGCGCGGCGAGGTCTGCCACCGCGCCAAGGACGGCTCCACGTTCTGGGTGGACACCGTGATCATGCCCTTCCGCGACCAGCAGGGCACCATCCAGAAGCACGTCATCCTGAGCAGCGACATCACCTCGCGCAAGCTCGTCGAACGGGAGCTGCGCGAGAGCTCGGACCGACTCAACCTCGCCGCACAGATCGCCGAGCTCGGCGTGTGGGACTGGTGCGTCGAGACCGGCGAGATTCACTGGGACGAGACCATGTTCCGCATCCACGGTCTCACCCCCACCGTCGACGGCTCGCTCCAGTTCGCCGAGTGGGCAAGGCTCGTGCTCCCCGAAGACCTCCAGGAGCAGGAGGACATCCTCCAGAACACCGCCGCGAGCGGCGGTCAGAGCGAGCGCGAGTTCCGCATCCGCCGCGTGGACGGCAAGGTCCGGATCATCCAGGCGGCCGAGATCGCCGTGGTCGGGCCGGACGGCCGGTGCGAACGGGTCATCGGGGTCAACAAGGACATCACCGAGAGCCGCGAGGCCGTCGCCCGCGAGCGGGCGAACGCCGAGCTCATCTCCCGCCAGAACGCCGAGCTCGCCTCGCTCGCCGACCGCGCCCACCGGGTCGTCGACGACGTGTCGCACGAGTTCCGCACGCCGCTGGCCGTCATCAAGGAGTTCGCCTCCATCATCTCCGACGGCATCGCCGGGCCCGTCTCCGATCAGCAGGCCGAGTACCTCCGCATCATGGACGGCTCGGTCATCGACCTCAACCACATGGTGGAAGACCTTCTCGACTCGAGCAAGCTCCGCGCCGGTCGTCTCCGCGTCGAGCGCAAGCCGGTCAGTGTCGACACGCTCTTTGCGCAGGACCGCCAGGCGTTCGCCCGCAAGGCCTCGCTCCGCTCGCTCACCATCGAAGAGGACGTCGAGCCCGGACTCCCCCTCGCGTTCGCCGACGGCGAGAAGGTCCGGAGGGTCATCGCCAACCTTATGACCAACGCGATCAAGTTCTCCCGCCCCGGCGGCACCATCCTGCTCAGCGCCGCGGAGAAGTCGCCCGGCGAGATCACCGTCAGCGTCACCGACTCCGGCGCGGGACTCTCAGAGGACGACATCGACCAGCTCTTCGGCAGGTTCCAGCAGGTCTCCACCGCCCGGAGCGTCGCGGCCAAGGGCTTCGGCCTCGGCCTGAGCATCGCCCAGGAACTCGCGTGGCTCAACCTCGGCAAGCTGTCGGTCGCCAGCGAGAAGGGCCAGGGCGCCACCTTCATGTTCACACTGCCAACCGACTCGCCCGACTCCGTGCTCTCGCACTACTTCGAGGCGCTCCGCATCAGCGACAGCCCCGCCCACTGCCTCTCGCTCCTCAGGATCACCCGCGACCACACGCCCGCCGACGAAGAGGACATGGCCGAGCCGCTCGACTTCCTCGGCTCGGTCACGTACCCAACGGATCTTATTCTAACTTCACCGTGGCCGACACTGCGCCAGGAATCGGACCCGGACTCTCGGACGCTGTGGCTCCTCGGCCGAACGCGCAACCCGCAGAGGTGGCTCGACCGTCTGCACGAGGCACGGCAGGAAGCGATCGAGAACGAATCGCTCAATCTCGACCCGCTCAACGTCGATCTCGTGCAGACATGGCCATACCCGGACGGCGCATCAGACGCACAGTCCGAAGTACTCGCCACCATTCGAGGAGGGGTGCCGCATGGGCTTGAACGTTCTCATCATTGACGACGAATGGACGATACAGCAGGCCCTCCACGCGAGGCTCAAGGCCAACGGCTTCAACGTCTCCATGGCCGGCGACGGACCGTCGGGGCTCATCGCCGCCGCCGAACACCGGCCCGACGTCATCCTGCTCGACCTCCGCATGCCGGACATGGACGGGTTCGAGGTGCTCCGCAGGCTCCGGGCCTCCCCGGGCACCGCCTCGATCCCCGTCATCATGCTCACCGCAAACATCCAGGACGTCGTCAAGCAACAGGCAAGACGGGCCGGGGCCGCGGACTTCCTCACCAAGCCGTACGAAGCGAGTGTCGTCATGGACACCATCAACGCAGTCACCGCCGCCGCCGCCTGAAGGAGGATCGCACGCTCATGAACGCACCAACACGCAAGACAATCCTCATCGTCGACAACGACCCCGACGTCCTCTCTGTCGTCACGGCGCGCCTCCGACCGATGGGCTTCGACTGCTACACCGCTTCCAGCGGAGCGCAGGCCCTCGCCGTCTTCAACGAGATGGAACCCGATCTGATCATCTCCGACCTCAACATGCCCCAGGGAGACGGCACCGTCCTCGCCAAGAACATCAGGCGACACTCCGACGCGCCCATCATCCTCATCAGCGGGTTCCGCGGCGAGTTCCGGAAGCAGCTCCGCGCCATCCCCAACGTCGCCTTCCTGCACAAGCCGTTCGAAACCACGGCACTCCTCGATCTCGTCGAAGCGACCTTCGCACTCCAGACAGACGATGACGTCTCGCAGCAAGCCGCCTGAGGTACCCAGGAGACCGCCCAATGGACATCAAGGTTCTGATCGCCGACGACGACGTCGTGCTGCTGACCTCACTCTCGATCCGGCTCAAGAGCGAGGGATACGAGGTATTCTGCGTGCAGGATTCCTACCAGGCCGTCGACCAGTCAGGGAAGATCAAGCCCGACGTCCTCGTCCTCGATATCAACATGCCCGCCGGCGACGGTTTCACCGTGCAGGAACGACTGCACAAGATGTCGGCACTCCAGAACATCCCCGTCATCTACCTCACCGGCGAACGCTCCGACCGCGTCGCCACGATGGCAAAGACGCAGGGTGCCTTTGCCCTTCTCTTCAAGCCGTGCGAGACCCAGGACCTGCTCGACGCGATCGCCGCAGCCGCCGAACTGGCCGCCTCCCGCCGGGCCGCCTGAGCCCGCCCGCGGCCAACCCCCAAAACGCAAAGCCCGCCCCTGACGATCAGGAGCGGGCGTTGACGGTTGCTAGCGGACTATCCAATGGGCAGAGCCGGACTTGAACCGGCGACCCTCGCATTTTCAATGCGATGCTCTACCAACTGAGCTACCTACCCGAACACGGGCCCAAGGCCCGGCACGCAACGATACCACACCGCCCGCGCGCGTCAAGTCATCCGGCCACTCTCACTGGCCCAAAGCCCGGATAATGCCCGGCCAGACCACCCGCACACCGCCGCTCAACCCGCAATCCGCTCCCGCTCACGGAGCAATTCCAGGTCCACTCCCGCCAGCTTCAGCCGCAGCATCCCGAGCGCCGTGTTCGCAGCCCACTCCCGCACCGCCCCCCGACCCCCCGCGAACACAAACCGCCGACAATCCACCGACCCGTCCCCGCTCGCCCGGCAGATCCACACCGTCCCCACCGGCTTGGCCTCGCTCCCCCCATCAGGCCCCGCGATCCCCGTGATCGCCAGCGCATGATCCGCCCCCCGCTCGGAGCCGATCTCGTGCCTCGCCCGGGCCAGGCCGCCCAGCGCCATCTCCTGCGCCACCTCCCCGCTCACCGCCCCCGGAGCCCCCGGCACCACCTCAGGAAACAGCCCGCGGTCCACCCCCACCGCCGAGGCCTTCATCGCGTTGGTGTACGTCACCCATCCGCCGGTGAACACCGCCGACGAACCCGGCACCGCCGTCACCATCGAGCCCAGCAACCCGCCCGTGCAACTCTCCACCACCGCCAGCTTCTCACCCCGAGCCGCCAGCAGATCCACCACCACCTCCACAAGCCCCCGCTCCCCATCCCCACCCTCCGGCGTCACCACCGCCGCACCCAGCACCCCGCGCACCCCGCGCTCCGCTTCGTCCAGTGCTCCCGCCCCCGACCCGTCCGACGCCGCACCCTCCCACCGCATCCGCACCGTCACGACCCCGGCGCTCGCCGTCGTCCCCACCATCGGGTTCCGCCCCCGTTCCATCCGGCCGCCCAGCAACTCCGCCACCCGCGACTCACCCAGCCCCATCGTCCGCACCAGCCGCGTCAGCACCACGCGATCCGGCCGCAGCGCGGGCTCCACCCACCTCGCGAACATCGGCTCCATCTCCCGCGGCGGCCCCGGCAAGCAAAAGACCTCCACGCCCCCCACCACCCCGGCCAGCCCCGGCGCGGTCCCGTTCGCGTTCGAGAGGCACCGCGCACCCTCCGGCCGCATCGCCTGCACCCGGTTGGTCCGCGGCATCGCCTTGCCCCGGCCCGCGTACCACCCCTCCACCTCCGCCAACGCCCCGGCGTCCTCCACCAGCGACTCCCCCATCGCCCGCGCCAGACCCTCCCGCGTCAGGTCGTCCGCCGTCGGCCCCAGCCCCCCCGTTACCACCACGAGATCCGCATCGCGTGCCCCCCGCTCGATCTCCTCGGCGATCGCCCCGATCTCGTCATCCACCGTGACATGGCGTATGGGCCGCACCCCCCGGTCCAGCAGGCGCTCGCTCAGCCACCTCGAATTGGTATCCAGCGACTGCCCCAGCACCAGCTCATCGCCGATCGACACCACCACCGCCCGCCTGTGCATGCTGCTCATGCCCCAAGCGTACCCGTGTCGCGCCCACCCACTACATTGCACACATGGCCGACCCCGCCGCCGCACTCCCCCCGTCCTTTGCTTCACTCGACTGGCTCGTCCTGCTCGGCTATCTCGCGCTGCTGATCATCACCGGCCTGGTCTTCACCCGCAAGCAGCGCACCACCGACGACTACTTCCTCGCCGGCCGGCGCATGCCCGCGTGGGCCGTCGCCGCCTCCATCCTCGCCACCGCGCTCTCCGCGGCCACCTTCATCGGCGGCCCCCAGTTCGCCTACGACCACGACCTCGCCTACCTCGGCGCCAACGTCGCCAGTCTCATGGCCATCTTCTTCGTCGCGTTCATCATCGTCCCCGCCTGCTACAAGCGCAACCTCACCACCGTCTATGAGCTCCTCGACCAGCGCTTCGGCCCCACCACCCGGCGGGCCGCGGGCGTCATGTACATGCTCGGCCGCACCCTCGCCATCGGCGCCCGCGGCTACATCGGTGCGCTCCCCGCCTCCCTCATCATCTGGGGAGACCTCGACCGCGACCACATCGCCCTCTGCGTCGTCGTCCTGACCGCCGCCGGCGTGCTCTACACCGTCGTCGGAGGCATCGGCACCGTCATCTGGACCGACTTCATCCAGATGTGCGTCTTCCTTTTCGCCGCGGCCGCGGCCCTCTTCCTGCTCTACCGCGCCATCCCCGCCCCGGCCGCCGACATCGCCTCCGCGCTCTCGAGCGATGCCAAGCTCACGCTCGTTGACTTCTCCCTCGATCTCTCGAGACCCTTCACGTTCCTCTCTGTTCTCTTCGCCCTCACCCTTTTCAGCCTCGGCTCCTACGGCACCGATCAGGACATGGTCCAGCGCATGCTCACCTGCAAGTCCGCGATCGCGGGCGCCCGCTCGGCGATCCTGGGTGCCGCGGTCGGCATCCCCGTCACGCTCCTGTTCCTCGTCATCGGCCTGCTGCTCTACGTCTTCTTCCAGCGCCCCGACCTCATGGGCACCGCCGCCCCCGCCTACGAGATCACCGACAGCCGCAAGATCTTCCTGAGCTTCATCCTCCGCGAGATGCCCTCGGGCCTCTCCGGCCTCATGATCGCCGGCCTCTTCGCCGCCGGGCTCTCCAGCGTCAACTCCACACTCAACGCCATGAGCGCCACACTCATCGAGGACTTCTACAAGCCCCTCCGCCCCGGCCGCACCGACCGCCACTACCTGACCGCCGGCCGCAGCGCCGTCGTCTTCTGGGGCGTCGCGATCGCGGCGGTCGGCGTGCTCTCCATCAAGTGGGAACAGTCCGAGTCGGGCACCCTGCTCGACTTCGCCCTCGGCGTCATGGCCTATGCCTACGCGGGTCTCGTCGCGGTCTTCCTCTCGGCCACCCTCACCAAACGCGGCAACACCGCCAGCGCCCTGGCCGCGTTCGCCGTGGGCATCGCCGCGGTGACCGTCATGCAGCCGGCGGTCTGGGCCTCCATGACCGGGGACGAGATGCCCCTGGCCTGGCCCTGGCGGTTCCTCATCGCGACCGGCCTTGCGTTCGCCACATGCCAGTGCGGCAAGAGCAGCCGACAGCACACCAGCGAGGAGTCCATCGCATGAGCTCCCGACCCTCTCCCGCCGACCGCGCCCACATCCAGACCGAGCACCGCAACCCCCGCACCGCGCACCTCCACACCCTCTCGACCCGCGAGTGCGTTGACCTGCTCCGGGCCGAAGACGCCGCGGTGCTCTCCGCCCTCGAGGCCGCGGCACCCGCGCTTACCGACTTCATCGAGGCCCTGACCCCCCGCTTCCTCTCCGGCGGGCGGCTGATCTATGTCGGTGCGGGCACCTCCGGCCGGCTCGGCGTGCTCGACGCCTCCGAGGCCCCGCCCACGTTCCAGCTCGAACCGGGGCGCATCGTGGGCCTGATCGCCGGGGGCGATCCGGCGCTGCGGGTCTCTTCCGAGGGGCTCGAGGACGACCCGGAGGGTGCGGCCCCCGAGCTGCAGCGACTGGAGCTGACCGACGCGGACTGCGTCCTCGGCATCGCGGCGGGAGCGACCACGCCGTACGCCCGCGGCTCGCTGGGCATCGCCAAACGCCTCGCGCCCGGTTGCCTGACTGGGTTCCTCACGTGCGCGGCGTGCGAGGCTCCGCCCGGTGTGGATCATCTGATCGTGCTGCCGACCGGCCCCGAGGTGTTGACGGGCTCGACGCGGATGAAGGCGGGCACGGCGACCAAGCTCGCGCTGAACACGATCTCGACGACGCTGATGATCCGGACGGGGCGGGTGTATGAGAACCTGATGGTCGATCTGCGCGCGACCAACGACAAGCTGCGGGATCGGGCGGCGCGGATCGTCTCGACGCTGACGGGTCTGTCTCGGGAGGAGGCGTTCGGGTTGCTCGACGGGGCCGGGGGGAGTGTGAAGGTGGCGGTGGTGATGCACCGGCGGGGGATCCCAAAGCAAGACGCCCTCTCGTTGCTGGAAGCGCACGAGGGGCGTCTTGATCGGGCGTTGGGTTAGGCCCTGGCGGTCGAGTTGGTGGTGGTTTAGTTGGTGGCGTCCGGGTGGCAGTAGCAGGACGCTGCGGGGGTGACGTCGGCCCTGGCCCACGCGAGGGTCTTGGCGGCGTCGATGGCCTGAGCCTCGGCGGTCTTGCCCTGTGCCGAGAGCGACTGGTGCAGGCCGAGCAGTGCCCAGCCGTTGTTGGCGTGGCGAGCGAGGTCTTCCCGGTAGACGGTCTCTGCTTCGGCGGCCCGGCCGTCGGCAAGCAGCAGTGCGCCGAGGGCGTGGCGGACGGGCTGCATCCAGCCGGGGGGCTCGTCGTAGACCAGCTTGTCTTCCTGCGCGACGGCCTCGCGGAGCAGGCCGAAGGCGGTCTCGGTGTCGCCGCTCTTGAAGGCGATTTCGCCAGCGGCCATGTTGCGGGCGATGCCGATCACGCTCGATGCGGGGTTGTTGCCCATGAACCAGCCGTCGTCCATCTGCGCGGCGACCTTATCGAAGCTGGCGAGCTCGCGCTTGGCCTCGTTGATGCGGCCGAAGTTGGCCAGGGCGACGGCGCGGGCGTAGTGGCGCTCGGCGCGGCTCATGAGGCGGTAGGCCTCGGGCGCGGGCTCCTTGAGGATCTCCTCCCACTTGCCGAAGCGGACGAAGACGTGGAGCGTGGTCGGCATGAATCCGTCGGCGAACTTGACGTTCTCGCGGAGGAAGTCGGCGGGGATGTTCGTCTCGATCTTCCGGGCCGCGGCGAGCGCGTCTTCGTAGCGGCCCTCCATCATCGAGGCGTAGGCGAGGAAGTGGACGTTGTGCAGGTAGTAGAGGCTGTAGAAGTCGGGGGCGGGGGCGTTGGAGAAGTAGGTCTCGTCGGCGTTGATGGCGCGGGTGTTGGCGTCGGCGGCGTCGGCGTAGCGGCCGGTGCGGATGAAGATGTGCGAGGGCATGTGCACCAGGTGTCCGGAGCCGGGGACCAGGGCGACAAGGCGTTCGGCCGAGGGGGTTCCCTTCTCGGGCCAGGGCGAGGCCTCGATCGCGTGGATGTAGAAGTGGTTGGCGCCGGGGTGGTCGGTGTCCACGGCGATGGTGTGCTCAAGCACGTCGAGGATCTCGAGCGTGCGGCCCTTGGGCTCGCCCTCGTGGGTCCAGAGGTCCCACGGCTGCAGGTTCATGAGTGACTCGGCGAAGAGTGCGCCGACGTCGGGGTCGGTCGGGAACACGGCGTAGGCGGCCTCCATCGCGTCGGCGTAGGCCTCGTCGAGGGGGCGGCGGTCTTCTGGAACCGGCCACTGGTAGCGCAGGGAGACGGCCATGATGAGGTGCTGCTCCACGGGGGAGGCGTGGTCGAGGACGGCGAGCGCACGGCGGGAGGCTTCGTAGGCCAAGCGCGATTGCTCTTCGCCCATCTGCGGGTTGTTGATGTGCAGGCCGAGGGCGTAGGCCTCACCCCAGTGGGCCATGGCGCAGTTGGGGTCGGCTTCGGCGGCGGCGCGGAAGCTGCGGATGGCTTCGTCGTGGTTGAAGCCGTAGAGGAACTGGATGCCCTGATCGAACCATGCCTGGGCTTCGGGCGAGCTGGTGGTTACGGTGCGGTGGTAGCCGGTGAGCCCGGCGTAGTGGGCCGCGGCACCGGGGGCGATGGCCTTGGTCGCGGCGGCGTCTTGATGCGAAGACGAGGCCGCGCAGCCTGAGAGGGCCAGGCCGGCGGCCAGAGCCAGTGCCACGGGGAGAAGGGTCGCGGAGAGATGCCGCGGCGTCGGCGCGTGTGGACGGTGGAGTCGCATGGGTCGGGTTCCTTGAGGTAAGGGTGCGTGTCTCTGAAGACCACAGGCGAGGTCCGTGCCAAGTGGCTGGCGTAATTATAAGGATCTCCGGTTCGGACGCGTGATATAGGTCGGTGAACCACGGCTGAGGAGGGCTGGCGGGGGGCTGGACTCGGGGTTATGAGGAGCAGACGCCCCCCCGGCACTCCGGGCAATGTGAAGAACACCAGCCCATCGGCCCCAACGGCACTATCGCACCGTCAGCCGTCCCCGTCGGCACGGGAGAGCCGCGGCATTCGAGCGATCCACAGCAGCAGCCCGAGCTTGGCCATTTCGAACACGCCGTAAACATGATGCAGCCCGCTCGGTTCCGGTGAGAGGCCTCCCGCGATCGCGTCCACACGGGCGTCAAGCACCGGACGCAGCGCGAGGTACTGCACCGCCACAAACACTGCGATGCACACCACCGGCACCCGGCCGGCACGGCTTCCGAAGGCCAGCACGAGCGCAAGCAGCACGAAGGCCGCCTCCACCCACGCGAAGACGCCGAAGGTCGTGCGGCCGACCAGGAGCAGGTCGGGCATCGGGACGCCCGGCGTGAAGAACTTGGCGGGGGTGGCGATGAAAGAGAAGCCGAACACCGCCCCGGCGTAGAAGAGGCAGACCGCCGAGGGCCGCGCCCATCGGAGGAGCTTCACGTCGCGGACCCCCACTCCGGAGCCGAGTCCGGCAGCAGGCCCAGACGCGAGGACATGGAGGAGGCCATGCGGGTGGCGAGGTCCTTGAGCTGGGCGCTCGCGTCGGAGCGGACGACCTCATCGACGGTCTGCGTCCAGAGCCGGAGCCACCTCGGGAAGTGTGCGGCCCGGAGCTCGGCGATGCGCCGGTGCGCCTCCAGCGGCCGCCCCGCATAGCGACCGGTGCGGTAGACCGCGCTGGACCAGAAGTCGCACATGTTGGCCAGGTGCGCATCCCAGTCCGCGACGTTGCGGTCGAAGACCGGGCCGAGCACCGCGTCGGCCTGCACGTTCGCGTAGAACCGGTGCACCAGCTCGGCGATCTCCCGCTCGCGTTCGGAGACCGCGGCGGGCTGGTCCTGCGAGGCGATCGGGAGGCCGGTGTCGTGCATGGGTTGCTCCAAACTGGTATCGACGATACCATATACCATGTGCCACGCGGGGGCAAACCGATGAGACTCGCCGACCGGACCGATTACGCGCTCCGTGCGCTGATGGTGCTGGCTGCGACCGGGCGGCGGCACACCGTCCCGGCGCTCGCCGAGGCGTTCGGCATTTCGGCCCACCACCTGACCAAAGTGGTGCAGACGCTCCAGGGCGAGGGCTGGGTCACGACGACCGCCGGCCGGGGCGGGGGAGTGACGCTGGCCGCGGCCGCCGCGGACATCACCGTCGGCCAGGTCGTCCGCCTGATGGAGCCCGACCTGCACCTAGTCGAGTGCCTGCGGGAGACCGGCGACTGTCCGCTCGCGGGACCGTGCCGGCTGGTCGGCGCGTTGCAGCGCGCGCGAGGGGCGTTTCTTGACGAACTCGACCGGGTGACACTCGGCGATCTCGTCCGCGGGCGCAAGACGCGGTTGTTGCAGGCCGTCCCGGCCACTCTCATCATCAACGGAGGCCACGGATGACAGACAGCACACGGCCGGCGGACCGCTTCGCGGGCGACGCGGCAAGCCTGGATCTGGACCGGGAGGCCGCCGACCTGCTCGAGCGGGCGGCCGGGAGCGAGCACGGGCACGCCCAGCGCACGCTCTACCGGCACGGCGGCCTGACGGTCGCGATGTTCGCGTTCCGAGCGCACGCCGGCCTCCCCGCGCACGCGGCCGGCGGCGTGGTCAGCGTGCAGGTGCTCCGGGGGCGGGTCACGATGCACGCCGGCGACGAGCGCTTCGACCTGCCCGCCGGCCGCATGCTCCGGATGACGCCGGGAACCAGACACGATGTCACCGCCGAGGTTGCCTCGGTGATCCTGCTGCATGTCGCGTTGTCGGCCTAGGGCGGGACAAGCGCACAACGGCAAGAGCGGCTACGGGGCTCGCGCGGGTGTCCGCCACTATGCCACGGTGCCGAGACCCGCCCGCCCGGTCTGCGGCTCGGCGCCCAAGCGGCACCGCGGCCGCGACCCTGGGAGTGCCGGCTCTCACCATGCTCGCGGCGGGCGTGCGGGGCCCCGACAGAACCGGCTTGGGGTCATGCCGCCGAGGTGCGGCGAGGGGGAGGACTGCCTGGGGAGACGCCTGGGATAACTGCGTCCGGCGTCTCTGGGGATGCCGTCGGGCCCAATCCGGGCCAGGAGCCCCTCGCGGTGACACATACGAACAAACTGCGGACGCAAACTGGTGCTTTTCCCTAGGTCCGAGAGGAAAAACCTGTATCATCGGGCTTCTGTCATCCGTCGTGGGATTGACACTCTCGGTTCTCAATCAATGAGGAGACTCTGGAGATGCGTCACGGAATCGTTGGTATGGTCGCGATCTGCGGTTTGTGTGCGGCAGCGAGCGCACAGCAGATCTTTGACCCGAACCTGATCACGCTGCAACACGACTTTGAGGGCTTCGGTGCCCCGCCGCCCGGCCCGTTCACGCTCGGCAACGCGACGTTCAGCGAGGCGAGCACGGGCAGCGGCGGGCCGGGATGGCGAGTGCTGAGCGGCTTCTTCAACGGCAGCGACACGCTGACCGACAACGCCGGCATCTCGGACATCACCATCGACTTCGATACGCCGATGGGCGCGGCCGGGCTGCTTGTGGGCATCGGGCCGGGCACGTACGACGTCAGCTTCTATGACATGGGCGGCGGGCTCCTCGGCACCGTCAGCGGCTCCGTGGTGGATGTCACGGAGAGCTTCTTCGCCGGATGGGGTCATGCCGGCGGCATCGGCAGCATCCGGATCCTCGAGCCGACCGGTGACAACTTCCGCGTCGGCGGCATCGATGATGTTCGGTACGACGTCGTCCCCGCGCCCGGCAGCATCGCGCTGCTCGGCCTGGCCGGCTTCGCCGCGGCGCGTCGGCGTCGCTGAGCCGGACTGCCTGACAGTTCGTTGAGACATACTCAGCCGTGCCGTCACCGAATGGTGGCGGCACGGTTTTTGATTTGGTGCGATTGGTGGATGAGGCGGGTGAGCGGCTTCGGAGCGGGCGCGGGAACGGCGTGGCAGGGGATGAAGCTGCTCTCCGCTCGCTGGAGCATGCCGGTAGGATGCCCTTCGTGGGCCAGTGCCGCATCAGCCTTCCCGCTCCGCCGCGGTCGGAGTATGAGTTTCCTCCCGAGTTTGTGCGGAGCGGTCGGTATCTCGTCCGGGGTGCGGGCTCGCAGTTGGTCGGTGTCGATCTTCATGAGGCACGCGTCGCGTGGGAGACCAAGGGCGGGCCGGGCTGGACGGGCACCGACGGGACGATGTGGGGCGGAGCCGACGGGACGTGCGTTGCGGTGCTCACTGGCGGAGGTGGAGGCTCGCGTGTTCGTGGCGTCGCGGCATCGAGCGGCGACGAGATCTGGAAGACCCGCTGCACGCCGACGGACACGACGGAGTTGTGGAGCCGCTGTCTCCGGGGCGGGCCGTTCGGGGTGGAGTACGGCGCGTGCCTGCTGCAGCGGCAGGACATGCTCGCGCTGGCGGTGATGAGCAATCCCATGCGCACCGAGCGAACAGAGACGGGGGAGTTCACGACGCACCTGTCGAGCAGCCAACCGCTCATCGAGGTCACGCGGCTTGACCCCGCGGACGGGAAGCAGCTCTGGCGGACCGAGCCGGCGCGGGCCGCGTGTGGCGGGGTGTCGGTGCCCACGCGTTGGGACGGGCTTGTCTTTCGTGACGGTGCTCTCGCGTCGCTGGACTGGGCAAGGGGCGAATGGGCCCCGTTGACAGAGGCGGACGGCCCTCCCAACGCGCTCGCTCGGTCGGGGACGATCATTGGCGCAATGTGGCTGCGACGGGGAGGCATGCGTCTGGCGGCGATCGATTCCCGCGACGGGTGCGTGCGTCACAGCCAGCATCAGGAACGCGGCATCAGGTCGGTCGCGGCGTATCCCGTGGGAGCAGGCGACTTCCTGCTCGCGATCAACTCGCGCACGGTTGCGCTGATGAACGCGGCCGCGGAGGTTCGTTGGCGGGCACGGATCGGCGCGAACGTGTACCGGGTCTTCGGCAGCCCGGGATCGCCGGTGTTTGTGGACACGGCGGGGGCCGGGGCGGCGCTCTATGCGTTTGACCGCAGCACGGGAGCGGTGCTGATCCACGAGCGGTCGGCGCTCGGCGGGGGCGGGGATCTGACGCGGGTCGAGGGGACGGATCTGCTCGCGGTGAGCCTGTCGAGCCGGAAGAGCCATGCCGCGGGAGGGCTGGTGGTGGTGGGCGTGGATGGGACGGGGCTGCGGCGGCTCGATGTGCCGAGCGGGATCGTGGGGAGCTACCGAGGCTCGGTGATCACGCGGGCGGAGATGGACCGGGACGGTTGGCTGCTGAGTAACGATGTTGTGGTTACGGCGGTGGCGGAGGGGTGAGGTGTGGGGTGCTGAATGGTCTGGAGCGGGCTTGGGGGCATCACTGCGCGCGGAGGACGGGAAGAAGGAGGAGAAAGAGGGAGACCGCGAGTGATGGCACCCACGCAACGGGAGCGATTCGGGCCACCCGCCGGGGGTGGTGGAATGGGAGCGAGACCGAGGGGCCGCGGATGATCGGGGCGGCGAGGCTGGGGCTGCGGCTGGAGGAGGCGATGCGGAAGGGGTGGACGCTGATGAGCGCGATGCGTGCGTCACGAAAGCCGTCGATGCTGATGTTCTCGGTGGTGTGTAATGAGTATCGGGATGAGATTGCGCTGCCGATGCCGCTGTGGGTGCAGCGGCCGCTGGGTTGGGTGTTGGCGGGGGGGGGGCGGCGGAGGTATGGGTGGGTTCTGGGGGATGTGGGTGAGTGGGCGGTGGAGTTTGGGGGGCCGGATCATTCCGACAGCCCGGCATCACTGCGCGGGTAGATTGTGAAGGAAGGAAAGGATCGAAGACCGCGAGTGATGGCACCCGCATTCGGGCCACCCGCCCGTCGTTGCGTGTGGCAAATGGCCTCGGGCTGTGGAGACAGCTACGGGCGGAGCGGGAAGTCGGTTAACTCGAACTCTAGTGGCTCGAACTCGGCCTCCGAGACCACGCGAACACGGACCGCAGCCCCTTCAGCGTTCAGAGTCAGCGGCGACGATGAGCATGTGAACTCAACCCATCGCCACCCAGCTTCCTGCCCCGATTGCCTCGCTCGCAAGAGTTGAGACCCGTCGTCGTACCTCCCCGAAGCATGCACGATAGCGGGCGAGACGATCCAGGGCATCGGCAGTCCGCCCAACTCCGACGCATCCTCAACCTCGACGCGGACCGTAACGACGACATCCGCTTCGTCTCGCGGCTGCACGGAGACTACCTGTATTCGCAGTCCGTCCTCGTCGATCGCAGGTCGCGCTGTTGCCTGGATCGGAACAGAATGCTCTCTCACAGATGTAGCGCGCCATGCCGGCACCTTGGCCTCCAGACGCTTCAGAGATGTCGTTCCGGGATGGACACGGAAGTTCAGGGCGACCTGCATATGGCGCTGCTGCGTGTAGTCACGCTCCAGGTCAAGCCAGTCGTTGTACATGCTGTTTCGGAGCGGGTCCTTTTGCGGCGAGTATCCGTCTAGGATGCTCCTGCCGTCTTGGTCTTCCGCGACTTCGACGATCGGCACGAGCAGCACTCCGAGTGGCTCGGCGGTAGGCGCCTTGCGAAGGGTGCCCCGGAGAAACACCGTTGCTTCGGGCTCGCCGGGCTGGTGGCTGAAGAGCCCGTTGGATTGACCGGCCTCCTTGAACTCAACGCTCAGCGGCCCTCGTTCAGCAACCCGCTTTGGAACCTGACGATCGGGCGGGAGCGGTCGTTCTGCGAGCAGCGGGACATCGCGGATCTCGAAGGGGATTGGGTCGTACTCGAGATCGTCGACGATCCGGATGCGAATGGACCGGCCAGCCGGGGCCGCGTTGTTCGCGATCTGGAAGCCCCATCGCCAGATTCGGGCACCTCGATCGGCGAAGTCTCTGGCTTCGTCACGAGAGATGCGGGTGGGGTACCAGGTGAGTTGTGGGTCTCGTTTGCCGTCTGGTCCGAGCCAATCGCACGACTCGGGTCCGAGGAGGTGCGGCAGGCTGATATGATCCGGCACGACCTCGACCTGCTCGCCCCAATAGGCAACCCGTACGACAACGAACGGCGTGCCATCAAAGCCCTTCTCCTCAAACACCTCCGCGGTCCAATCCGCCCTCAATTGTACAGGTGTTGGGGTGACTTCCAAAGGGATGGTGATCGTCTCGGCTTCCACGACATGCCACACGGGCAATTCCGCGGTGAGCACGCCGATTGTCTCCGGCAGCCTGCGGAGGCCTGCAAACTGCAGGGTGAACGGGCAGTCCTGCTCCGGCTTGGCGTTGGTGCGGTATGCATCGACCCTCCACTGCGTCCCATAGGACGCTGCAGGGGGAGGGTCAGGGATCCATCGATCGAGGAACGACTCGCCTTCAGCATCCCTGGCGGCACGAGGGATGGCGATATTCGAGATGACAAAGTCCCCCGCCTCTTTCGACCAGCGCAGGTGCCCGCTCAAGCCCAGTGTGCGCGATCCGATATCGGTCAGGTTCGCGGAGAGCTGGACATGCGAAGTGAGATAGTCCGCTTGGAGGATGAAGCCGTCCTGTTCAACCCTGGGCAGGAGCCTTGCCTGGCCGTACAGGGCCGCTCGCTCGGCAAGTGAGAGATCGCTTGGGTACCGTTCAGCATCTGTGCCATCTTGGCCCACTGCGGGAAACCCGATCGCAAACACCAGAACGACCACAACTGATGTATGACGAATCATGGAATGAAGTCTACATCAACTGCCGGGTGCCCGCCCCTACCACTCCGGGCTGCCGGAGTAGCGGCCGTAGACGTCGGCCATGGCCTGGGTCATCTCGCCGATGGTGCGGCCGATGAACCGTAGCTTGACGACGGCGTATGGGCGGTTCCTTCGCCCCTGCCAGGGCTCTGGGTGTGGGGGGACGGTTTCCACGGGTTGCGCTTCGTCCGGCTTTGCCGGACTGCGCTTCACCCGTGGCTCCATTCCGTGGCCCCTTCGGGGCCGTGAGGCGGGGGCGCGGTCGGGGCGTTGGGGCGTGCCCCCTCCGGCCTCGCGGGCTCGGCCACCTCCCCCGCAGGGGCGGGGGAGGATCTTGGTTACCACTCCGGGCCGCCGGAGTAGCGGCCGTAGACGTCGGCCATGGCCTGGGTCATCTCGCCGACGGTGCAGCCGGTGAGGGCGCCGTCGATGAGGGTGGGCATGACGTTGGTCGGGTGGAGGGACTGGGCATCGGGCGATGGGGATTGGGCATCGGGCAATGGGGATTGGGCAATGGGCAGGTCGTTGATGAGGGTGTAGGGTTCGCCGCGGCAGGCGGCGCGGATGTTGTCGAGGGCCTGGGTGACCTTGGCGGGGTCGCGGGCGGCCTTGAACCTGGCGAGGCGGTCGACCTGTTCGGTCTCGACCGAGTCGGGGATGGTGAGGATGTCGATGGGGCGTTCCTCGTCGGACTCGGTGTATTCATTGAGGCCGACGATGATGCGGTCTTTGGCTTCGCACTCTTCGCTGAAGCGGTAGCTGGCCTCGGCGATCTGGCGGCGGAAGTAGCCCTTGTTGATGCCGGCGACGACGCCGCCGGTGTGGCCGATGTTGTCGTTGGGGGTCTCGCCCTTCTTCCAGGGGCCGCCGGCCATGTTGTCGATCTCTTCGATGTAGGCGAGGGCCTCGGCCTCCATGCGGTCGGTGAGCTCTTCGATGAACCAGCTGCCGCCGAGGGGGTCGGTGACGCGGGTGACGCCGGTCTCGTGGGCGAGGATCTGCTGGGTGCGGAGGGCGACGGTGACGGCCTGTTCGGTGGGGAGGCCGAGGGTCTCGTCCATGGAGTCGGTGTGGAGGCTCTGGCAGCCGCCGAGGGCCGCGGCCATGGCCTGGTAGGCGACGCGGACGATGTTGTTGAGCGGCTGCTGCTCGGTGAGTGAGCAGCCGGCGGTCTGGACGTGGGTCTTCATGTACCACGAGCGTTCGCTCGGGGCGCCGTAACGCTCGCGCATCATGCGGGCCCAGATGCGGCGGGCGGCGCGGAGCTTGCAGATCTCCTCGAAGAACTCGTTGTGGGAGTTGAAGAAGAAGCTGAGGCGCGGGGCGAAGGAATCGATATCGAGGCCGCGTTCGAGGCAGGCCTCGACGTACTCCATGCCGTCGCGGAGGGTGAAGGCCAGTTCCTGCGTGGCGGTCGAGCCCGCTTCGCGGATGTGGTAGCCGGAGATGGAGACCGAGTTCCAGCGCGGGACGTAGGCGGACTGGAACTCGATGGTGTCGACGACGAGTTTGACGGAGGGCTCGGGCGGGTAGATGAACTCGTTCTGGGAGTGGAACTCTTTGAGGATGTCGTTCTGGAGGGTGCCGCCGAGGGTGTCCCAGGAGATGTTGCGTTGGTGGGCCATGGCGAGGTACATCGCCCAGATGACGGCTGCGGGGCCGTTGATGGTCTGGCTGACGGTGACCGAGTCGATGGGGATGTCGGCGTAGAGGCGGTGCATGTCCTCGATGGTGTCGATGGCGACGCCGCACTTGCCGACCTCGCCGATGCAGAGGGCGTCGTCGGAGTCGCGGCCCATGAGGGTGGGCAGGTCGAAGGCGGTGGAGAGGCCGGTGTTGGCCTTGGTCGAGGTCGCGGCCGCCTGCAGCAGGTACTTGAAGCGCTTGTTGGTGTCGTCGGCCGAGCCGAAGCCGGCGAACTGGCGCATGGTCCAGAGGCGGGTTCGGTAGCCCTGGGGGAAGAGGCCGCGGGTGTAGGGGTACTGGCCCGGGGCGGGCAGGTCGCGTTCGACGTTTCGGAGGCTCTCGGCGGGGGTCCAATCGGGGACGCCGGGGCCGTAGGACGGGTCGAGGACGAGTCCGGAGATGGTGACGGCGTGGGGGTCGATGTTGTCGAGCCCGGGGCCGGTGATGTTGGTGGTGGTCGTGGTGGTCATGTGTGGTTCCCTCTGCCTCGTCGCCACGGAATCGGCCGGTGGCTGCATATGCACATGGTATCGGGCTCGGGCGGGAATGACCAAGCGGCCCCCGCGAGGGGGGCTGGGCAGGCCGGGGGGCGTGGGCCGGGGATGTGAGCGGCGGGTGGTGTCAGTCGCCGCCGCCGCCGGAGCCGATCTTCCAGGCGGAGACGATGGCCAGGAGGAAGAAGAGCATGTCGAAGAGGTCGATGTTGGCCAGGAGCGCGTCCTCGGAGACGGCGTTGACGAACTCGGCCATGTTGGCTTCGACGGTGTGCTGGACGTAGTTGCGGTATTGCTGGCGGTAGGCCTCGTCGCCGCGGCTCCACTGGTCTTCGGCCTCGGCCCAGATGTCGGCGGGGTACTCCTCCGGCTCGCTGGCTTCGCCGAGTTCCCATTCGGTGGGCCATTCGATGGTCTCGCCGTCGTCCATGCGTTGCTGGACGATGTCGTCGGCGATGTAGGAGATCACGAGTTCGTCGGAGACCTCGGTGATGCCGGCCTCTTCGATGAAGTCGCCGAGGTCCATGCGGATGGCGGCGTATTTGCCGCCGAGGATGCCGGCGATGGCGATCGCGGCTGCGGCGACTCCCGTGGCCATGCCCGCGTTGTCGCCGGCGGTGGCGACGACCGCGCCGCCGACGGCGATACCGATGAGCCAGGCGATCCAGGCGAGCTCGAAGTGGGCGTAATAGGCGATGGCGGCCCAGACGGCTGCGCCGACCGCGGCCGCGACGATACCGGCGATGATCCAGAGATATGACTTCATGATGTACCCCTTCGGTGAGAGTGTCCCAAGAAGAGGCGAGTATGGCAGGAAGGAGTTCCGCGTGCAAGTGGACATTGCATACTGGAGAGGGGAAGAGGCCGATCTTGCGCTGCGGTGGGAACTTAGATAACGCGGGGCGGGTCCCTTGCCGAGGCGTCCTCCGGGGGGCTGGCCAGCGTAGCGGGGCCCCCCACCGCCGCGCTGCGGCGGGGTCAACGTGCTCGAGCGGGGGCTGAGGGAGGGCTGGGACCGGCTGGGTGAGGCGTGGCGCGGGGCTGGTAGGATGTGGCATGCAGCTCGCCGAATCGTTCCCGAGTCTTGGCATCGCCGTGGGGCTGGGGCTCCTGGTGGGGCTGCAGCGGGAGCGGGTCGGGGCGTCGGGGCACATCGGCGGGGTGCGGACGTTCTCGCTGGTGACGGTGTTGGGGGCGATGACGGCGTTGCTGGTGCCGGTGGTGGGCCCGTGGCTGCTGGTGGCGGCGTTTCTGGGCGTGTCGGCGACGGGGCTGCTCTCAAACGTGCTGTGGATGCGCCGGGGGGACCCGGAGCCGGGGATGACCAGCGAGATCGCCATGATGGTGATGTTCGTGGTCGGGGCACTGGTGGCGCTGGGGATGCGGGATGTCGGGGTGGCGCTGGGGGTGGGGACGGCGATCCTGCTGCAGATGAAGGGGCCGCTGCACGGGCTGGCCTCGAAACTGGGTGACGCGGACGTGCGGGCGGTGCTGCAGTTTGCGCTGATCACGTTCATCGTGCTGCCGATCCTGCCGGACACGACGTACGGCCCGTTCGATGTGCTGAACCCGTACCGGGTGTGGCTGATGGTGGTGCTGGTGGTGGGCCTGAGCCTGGCGGGGTATGTGGCGTTCCGGCTGCTGGGGCGGGAGCGGGGCACGCTGGTGGCGGGGCTGGTCGGGGGGTTGATCTCGAGCACGGCGACGACGGTGAGCTATTCGCGGCTGGGGAAGCGGCTGTCGGGGGTGCGGGGGGCGGCGGTCGCGGTGTTCCTGCTGGCGACGTTTGTGATGTACTGCCGCGTGATCGCAGAGGTCTGGATCGTCTCGCCGACGCACGCGCGGTCGATCGTCGCACCGATCGCGATCGTGGCGGCGACGACGATGGTGTGCGCGGCGCTGAGTCTGGCGCGGTCGGGCAGACAGGGCGGGGAGATGCCGGAGCAGGAGAACCCGGCGGAGCTCAAGAGCGCGCTGGTGTTCGGCGGGATGTACGGGCTGATCCTCTTCCTGGTCGCGGCGGCGAAGGAGTGGTTCGGCGATGCCGGGCTCTACGTGGTGGCGGGCGTGAGCGGACTGACGGACATGGACGCGATCACGCTCTCGGCGGGGCGGCTGGTCGAGCGGGGAAGGCTGGTGCCGGAGACGGCGTGGCGGGCGGTGCTGGTGGCGTCGCTGTCGAATCTGGCGTTCAAATGGGGGATCGTGCTGGTGCTGGGCGGCCGCGAGATGGCGCGGCAGGCGGCGGTGTGGTTCGCGGTGGTGGGTGCGGTGAGTGTGGTGATGTTGGTGGTGTGGTGAGGGGTGGGAGCGCGGCAGCCGTTCGGTGCGGCGTGAGCACTGCGCGGGCTGCCGGAGCCTTCCAGGGCGGGTTCAGTGCCGCTCCGGGCTGAAGATCATGTCCGCTTGGCGGAGCCCGCCCTCGAGGCTCGCGGCGCCGCCGTCGTCCGTCATGTTCTTCCCGAGGGCGTAGAGCTGGTAGTGCGGGTGCGTGCCCGGACCGGTCAGGTCGGTGTAGCAGAACGTCTCGCCCGACCAAGGATCGAGTGGCAACGCGTCCAGAAACTCGGGAACGAGTTCGTCGAGCGAGTCGGGGTAGGTGCCCCGGGCGATCCGGTGGCGTTCGAGGGCGAGCATGATCGTTGTGCCGCGGCGGGTGGCGTGGCGGGTGTCGAGTGTGCCGAGGATTTGTTCGGACCCCGAGAGCATGACCTCCATCAGCAAGAGGCCCCGGGTTGCGAGCGGGAGCCGGCCCGGGTCGCGCTGGTAAGCGTCGAGCCCGGCGAGCGCGGCGGCGCTGTCCATCGCCTCCTCGAACGCGTCGCGGTTCTGCCAGTAGGTGCCCAGCGCCCCCTCCAGCTTGGTGTGGGAGAGATGCTTGAGCTGGTCGGAGAACCGCCCGAAGCGTGCGCGGTCGGGATCGGAGAAGAGCCAGGCGATGAGGTCGAGGCCGTAGAGCTTCTCGGTCTGGAACGGATACCCCGCGGGGACGTTGGGACGCTGGCGTTCGACAGCGCGGTCGATCGCGTCGACCCACTCGGCGTCCGGGTGGTCGCACAACACCGCCCGGAGCCGCTGGTGCATGAGTCCCTCCACGGCGACGGAGACGAGCGAGTGGTTCAGGGATCCCTGCATCTCGGTGGCGCGGGCGAGGGCGAGCCCGGTTTCGGCGGCGCGGGTGAAGGACTCCAGATCGCCGGCCTGCCGGGCGAGGTGCATCCGTGCGGCGCAGATGCGGGCGAGGTTGCGGACCGCGGCGTTCGAGATGAAGGAGGAGAGGGCGAGCGGTTCTCCCCGCGCGGCAGGGGCGGGACGCACGGCGAGGGGGGCGTCGGCGACGGAGTCGAGCAGATCGAGCACGCCCGCCTCGCGGTATCCATTAATCAGGGCGAGGGCGAGGTCCTGCTGCTGCTTGAGCGAGGGCGTCCAGTCGATGTTGTCGTCGCGGGCACCGGGCAGGAGTGCGCCAAAGTGGGGATCCTGCGACCTGCCCGAGTCGTCGAGGTGTTCGTAGCGTGCGGTGACCTCTTCGTCGACGCCGGCCCGCCCTCGCTCGACCGCCTCGATGATCACCCAGACGTTGGCGTCGGCATCGGGCGAGGCGTCCGCGGACAGGGGTGATGCGATCGAGATCTGGTGCCGCTCGATCAGGGCGAGAAAGTCCGCGGGGTCGTGGCGTTGGGCGCGGGCGATTGACGCCTGGACGCGGAGAAAGAGCTCGTACCCGCCCCAGCACAGCGGCAGCACGACAAACACGAAGACCGCCGCCGCGATCAACGCCCGCTTGAGCCGCTTCCTCCGCCGCGGCGTCCAGAAGACCATGCCCTCGTGCGCCCCGGACGGCATGAACTGGCGGCGGCCGGAGTCGTCGGTGGTGATCTCGTGGAGCGCGGGGTCGGCCTCGATCGACAGGCCGCACTCGGGGCAGGTGACGGTGAACCCCTCGGCGATGGTGATGCCCAGAAGCGAGTATCGGCACCCGATGCAGGAGCCCCGGCCGCGGATGACGCGGCGGACGCGGCTGATGAAGAGCAGGTCGCGGAGCAGAAAGGCGACCAGCGCCGCCCCGAAGCAGGCGAGGAGATAGCCGGCGTATTCGACCCAGTCCCACGCGGGGCGGTCGACGCCTCCGGGGACGTTGTCGTCGATCCAGAGGCGGGCGAAGCTGCTGGCGGTGAGGGCGAGGAGGCCGGTGAGGGGCACCGAGAGCAGGAGGATGGCCGCGTGGATGCGCGGGCGCCATCCGTGCTTGCTGGCGGCGCGGATGAAGATCTTGCATTGCTCGTCGGTGAAACGATCGAGCTCGGGGAAGGCGCGGTGGAGACGTCTCGTCGGGATGCGCACGGCCGAGTCTACCGCGCGGCGGCGCGGCGGTGCAACGCCGAGTCAATTGTTCGGCGGGCTGAAGACGATGTCGTCGGGGCGGGACTGCTTGACGGGCGCGGGGTCCGGGTCGTTGGTGTCGTCCACGGTGTCGGGGCCGGAGGAGGAGAGGCGGTAGCTGGCGGGTGCGACCGCGGCGCCCGGGAGGTGGTGGTAGTGGAAGGGCTCGCCGGTCCACGGGTCGAGCGGGAGCGCGTCGAGGTATCGAGGCACGAGGGCGTCGAGGGACTCGGGGTAGTCGCCGCGGTCGAGGTAGTGGCGTTCGAGGGCGATCATCGTGGTGGTGGCGCGGGTGTTGGCGTGGAGGTGGTCCATCGCCTGCAGGGTCTTGTTGAACGCGGGGCCGAGGAGGTCGATCAGCAACAGGCCGCCGGTGTCGGGCGCGGGGAGGACCGGGCGGACGGCGGCTTCGATCCCGGCGTTGTCGATGTACGGCTGCACGATCGCGCGGTAGGTGTCGCGGTTCTTGGCGTAGGTGCCGAGGCGGCCGTCGAAGGGGGACACCGAGTAGAAGCCCCCTGCGATGGAGTTGAGCTCCGGCGAGAACCGCCCGAAGCGCGCACGCGCGGGATCGGCGAAGAACCACGCGATGGTGTCGAGGGTCGAGAGATACTCGCCCTCGAACCGGTGAGACGGGCGGACCCTCGGGGTCTGGCGGGCGATGGCGGCCTCGATGCCGTCGAGCCAGTCGGCGCTTGGGTGTTGAAGGATCGCGGCCTGGGCGCGGTTGTGCATGAGCGAGGTGATGGCGTCACAAACGAGCGCTTCGATCAGCGTGAACTGCTGGGCGCAGAAGCGGGCGACCGCCAGCCCCGACTCGAACGCCGCGAGGAACCCCTCGCGGTCGCCGGCCTCGAAGGCGGTGTGCATGCGGGCCGCGTCGATGCGCGCGAGCTGCCGGGCGTCGCCGAGGGTGGGAAGGAGGATGGCGACCGAGGGCTGGCCGGCGGGCAGGTTGAACTCGTGGACGGCGCGGCGGTGGTTCGCGAGGGCGTCGAGCCGGGCGGCGACGCCCGTGTCGTGGAGTTGGGCGAGCACGGCTTCGGCCATCCGGAGACTCAGGCGCGCCTCGTCGAGCCGCTCGCCCTTGAGATCATCGGAGACACCCGCGTAGACCGCGCTGTAGTCCGGGTACGCTCGCCCGGTGTCGCCCCGGGCGCTGAACCCGTCAAGCACGTCGGTCTCGACGAGGTCGACCGCTGCCGCGGCCTCCTCCAACGCCACCCAGCCATTCTCCTCTGCATCTGAACCGACGGGCTGGCTCGCCTCGACAAAGGCGAGGATGCCCGCGGCACCCGGCCGCTCGGCGGCGGCGGTCGCGGCCTGCTTACGGAGGAAGACCTCGTAGCCCCCCCACGACGTGGGAAGGACGGCGAACACCAACACCGCCGCGGCGATGGCGAGGCGTTTGCCGATGCGCCGGCGGCGCGGGGTCCAGAACTCGAGGCTCTTGTGCCTGCCGGAGGGCATGAAGACCTTGCGGCCGGCGTCGTCGGTGGCGATCTCGTCGAGGGAGGCGTCGGCCTCGAGCCCCATGCCGCACTCGGGGCAGATGACGTGGTCGCGGTCGTCGACCATCGCGCCGAGGAGCGAGTATTGGCAGGAGGGGCACGTGCCGCGGGCGCGGATGACCAGGCGGAGGCGGCGGAGGAGGAACCAGTCCTTGACGGGCAACATAAGGACAATCGGCGCAGCGAAGAGCAGGATGGAGAGTGTGCCGATGGTCCAGAACGCGGCGTTGGAGCGGTCCAGCCTCGGGGCGAATCGATCGAGCAGGTAGGCGCCGAGCATCAGCAGGAGCCACGATATCACCCACGAGACGAGCAGGAAGACGACGACGAGGACGCGGTGCAGGTGCCGCCGCCAGCCTCGTTTGCAGGCCGCGCGGACGAACTGCTCGCCCTGGGCGTCGGTAAAGCGGTCGAGCTCGGGGAAGGCGCGGTAGACGCGGCCGACGGGGATACGCATCGTGCCCGAGTGTACCGGGAGTGGCCGTCGTGGATGCGGGAGGCTGGGCGAGCTGCGTCAGTCGAGGCGTGCGCCCTTGGAGGCGTAGTAGGCCGCGAGGCCGGGGCGGCGGGGGGAGGCGTGGTACTCGGCCATGCGGGCGGCCCAGGCCTGATCGATCTGCGCCTGGGGTGCACCGCGGTCCTGCAGATAGGTTCGGTAGGTCTGGTCGTACTCCCCCACTGCTCGGCGGACGGCATCGTCGTCGTAGCGGTCTTGCATGAGGACGGCGTCGAGGGGGAGGCGTGGGCGCGGGGATGGGTCCTGGGCGGGCGTGCCGACGCAGAGGCCGAAGAGGGGGTAGACGCCCTCGGGGAGTTGGAGGAGGGCGTCGAGGCGGGGGAGGTCGGAGCGGATGCCGCCGATGTAGCAGATGCCGTAGCCGAGCGACTCGAAGGCGGTGGCGAGGTTCTGGGCGAACAAAGACGCATCGATGGTGGCGACGAGGAACGCCTCGAGGCGGGTGTCGTAGGGCTTGGCGCGAGCCTCACCCATCAGGCGGTGGCGGCGGGAGTCGGCGCAGATGATGAAGAAGGCGGGGGCGGATTCGATGTAGGGCTGGTTGCCGGCGAGTGCCGCGATCTCGCGGCGGGTGTCGGGCTCGGAGATGCGGATGATGCTGTAGGCCTGCACGGCGGAGGATGTGGACGCGGCCTGCCCTGCGCGCACAGCGGCGGCGATGTGCTCGTCAGGGATGGGGTCGGCGGTGAAGGCGCGGATGGAGCGGTGGGCGGTGAGGAGGGAGAGGGTGGGGTTCATGTCTGCGTTGCTCCGCACCACTCGGCCGCAGGCGTGGACCGGGGCGATGGACACGGCGGAAACGAGCAGTCGCCGATGGTCTGTTCTCCGGCAAGGCGTGCTCGTTACTTCTTGGCGTACTCAAACACCCCACGCCCAGTCTTGTCCCCCAGCCTTCCCGCCACCACCAGCTGCTTGAGCAGCGGGCAGGCGCGGTAGCGGTCGTTGTTGAGGCCGTCGGCGAGGACGTCCATGATGTGGACGCAGGTGTCGAGGCCGATGAAGTCGGCCAGGCGCAGGGGGCCCATCGGGTGGGCGCAGCCGAGCTTCATGATCTCGTCGATGTGCGCAGGCTCGGCGACGCCCTCCATCCAGGCGTAGAACGCCTCGTTGATGAGGGGCATGAGGACGCGGTTGGAGACAAAGCCGGGGCGGTCGTTGGCGGGGACGGGGACCTTGCCCATCGCCTCGGCCAGGGCAATGGTGCGGTCGGTGGTCTCGTCGCTCGTCGCAAGCCCTTTGATTACCTCGACGAGCTTCATGACCGGGACCGGGTTGAAGAAGTGCATGCCGATGAAGCGGTCGGCAAGATCGGGCACGGCCGTCGCGAGATCGGTGATGCTGATCGAGCTGGTGTTGCTGGCGAGGATGCCGCCGTCGGCCAGCAGCGGCGCGGCCTTGGCGAAGAGTTCCTTCTTGACGTGGGTGTCCTCGACGACGGCCTCGATGATGATGTCGGAGCCCTTGAGGGCGTGGAGGCTCTCGGAGTAGGTGAGGCGGCCCTTCGCGGCGTCGGCGTCGGCCTGGGTCATCTTGCCCTTCTCGACGGCGCGGGCGAGGAGCTTGTCGTGCAGGGCCTTGCACTTCTCGATCGCGCCGGGGAAGGCGTCGTAGACGGTGGTGGCGAAGCCGGCGACGGCCGCGACCTGGGCGATGCCGCCGCCCATCTGGCCGGCGCCGATGATGCTGACGGTGGAGATGTTGTGAGGGGTGGTCATGGCTGGCTCCTGTCTTGATGCGTTTGGGGCGGAAGGGTAGGAGCGGAGCGGGTGGGAGGCGACAGGCGGTGCGCTACCGGCTGAGTGCGGCCGCGGCGAGCAGGGCGCCGATGCCCAGAGCGGGGATGACGAAGAGCGAGCCGAAGAACAGCGCGTTCTGGAGCATCGTGTCGGAGGGGAGGGCGAACACGGCTGCGAGCATGGAGTAGGAGATCAACGCGGCGATGACGGCGGCGGCGAGCGGCCACCTGCGACGCGGACGGGTGCCGCGGGAGAGGAAGACGGCGCCCGCGATGACTGCCGGGGGGACCAGGGCGAGCAGGATGAAGATGATGAGGAATGAGCTGGCAACGGGGGACATCGCCGGATGATACCGAAGCGTGGTGCTCACGCGGGGCTGGCCGGCGTCAGTGTTCGCGGAGCAGCCAATCCCGCAGCACCATCGCGTGGTTGCGTTCTTCATTGCGGGCCGCGTAGAGGAGGGTGAGGGGTTTGCGCTTGGTCGCTGCGGAGGCGAGTTCGCGGATCTCGGCGGTGGAGTCGGTATCGGCGTCGAGTTCGGCGAGGTAGCGCTGGCGGAACTCCTCCCAGCGGTCCTCGCCGCCGGAGGGGTCGGCGTGGTACCACTTGCGGAGGTCGTTGCTGGGGGCGGCGGACTTGCACCACGCGTCGAGGTGGGCGGCGTCCTTCTTGATGCCGCGGGGCCAGAGGCGGTCGATCAGCACGCGGGTGCCGTCGCCGGCGGCGGGGTCCTCGTAGATGCGTTTGAGGTGGATGGGCGGCATGGCGGGTTCACTCGGTGTTGAGGGCGACGGCCTCGCGGATGAGCGCTTTGAAGGCGGCGGCTCTGAGAGTGTCGCCCTCGTAAAGGTCAATGGCGCGCCGGGCGTTGCCTGTGAGGCTGGCGTTGAAGAGGCCGGCGGGGTCGTCGAGGGCGGCGCCTTTGGCGAAGGTGAGTTTGACCTTGTCCTTGTAGGTCTCGCCGGTGCAGATGATGCCGTCGTGCGACCAGACGGGGACGCCGGCCGGGTTGGACGGCTTTCGCCATTTGATCTCTTCGGTGACGTCGGGGTCGGCCTGCTTGATGAGCGTGCGGACGCGGGCGAGGGTCTCGCCTCGCCAGTCGGTGAGTGAGGCGAGGCGTTCGTCGATCAGTTCGGGACCGGTCGGGGTGTCTTGTGGGTCGGCGGCCTTGTTGGGGCTGGCTCTTTTCGCCATCGTTCCTGCTCCTGTGGGGAGTGTATCGGAACGGTTGGTGGTGGAGGGCGGGCCGTGCTGTGCCCTTTGGGTCGAAGCACGGCGCCGGGCTGCGGAGCACGGGTGCAAAGCCACCCGTGGCACAGGGGCGGGGTAGCACGGGTGCAAAGCCACCCGTGGCACTGGGGGAGCGGAGCTGGTGACATCCCCCACTGCCGCTCCCGGGGTTGCGTGCGCGTTGTGGGCCGGGCTCAGCAGCCGGCGGTCCAGGCGTTGAGGTAGGCCAGGAAGTCGAGGGTGTTGACCGTGCCGTCCTCGTTCCAGTCGGCCTCGGGATCGCCGTTGGTCCAGAGGTTGAGGTATTCGAGGAAGTCGAGCGTGTTGACCGCGCCGTCGAGGTTGGTGTCGGTCGGGCAGGTGATGAGCAGCGTGGCCTCGTCGGTGTCGTAGCGGACGCGGTAGACGAGATCGCCGGGGAGTGCCGGACCGGAGAGAGATGCGAACGCGCCGGTGATGTCGGGGCCGTCGATGATGGCGAAGGTGTCGCCGAAGACGGGCGCGTAGCCGTCGATGAAGGAGATCTCAAGAGCACCGTCGATGGCGACGGTGCCGGGGCCGACGAGCTGGTCGAACTCGGCGAGGGTGGCGAGTTCGACGAGGAAGGTTGCGGTGGGCTCGAGGGTGAGGTCGCCGTGCACGGCGAAGGCGCCGGCGGACGCGCCGGGGGAGACCTCGCTCTGGGCAACGATGGTGCCGCTGAGTCGGCCGTTGCCGCGGACAGGCTGGGCGAGGGTGATGGTGAAGCCGTTGCCGTTGATCATCGCGTCGGCGGTGTCGGCGCTGGGCTGGTTCATGACGATGGCGCCTGTGCCGGAGACGGTGGCGTCGGTCTCGGCGCGGAGCGTGGCGTTGAAGGTCGAGTCGTTGGTGTTGATGGTGAACTGGCCGTTGTTGGTGACCGGGCCGCGGAGGATGAGCGAGCCGTTGCCCCGGACGCCGGTCTCGCCGGCGAGGGTGACCGCGTCGACGGCCATCTCGCCGCCGGACACGACCTCGACCGCGCCGCCGCCCGTGCCCTCGAGCGTGCCGCCGGTGATCTGGCCGTCGTCGAGGGCGACGAAGCCAGCGTCGGCCCGCATGACTCCGCCGCTGGTCTGGTCGAAGGTGCCCTTGACAATGAGGTCGAATCCGGGCTGGTCGGCGAGGACGAGACCGTTGTTGACGAAATCCCCGTCGATGCGGCCGCGGCCTGAGACGGTCTGGTCTGCGCCGAGGGTGCCGGTGAAGCCGTCCTCGGTGGTGAGGCTGGCGTCAAATGTATCGGCGGAGACCTGGTTGAGCACGACGGTGCCCGCGCCGTTGAGCATGGCGTCGGCGATGAAGCGCATCTCGGCGTTGAAGGTCGAGTCGTTGGCGTTGACGGTGACGGTGCCCTCGTTGACGAGGCCGTCGGCGGCGATGTTGAGGCGGCCGTTGCCGCGGAGGCCGGCGTCGCCGTGGTTGGTCACGCCGGAGAGGGTCGCCACGTCGCCGGGGTTGACGTGGACCACGCCGCCGTTGGTGCTCTCGAGTTCGCCGCCGGTGATGGTGACATCGCCGAGGAGTGCCGCGGCGGCGTCTGCGCCGATGGTGCCGCCGGCCGACTGGTCGATGGTGCCAAAGAGCAGGAGTTCCTGCGCGGGGTCGTCGGCGAGGATCTGGGCCTGGCTGACAAAGTCGCCGCTCAGGATGCCGCTGCCGCGGACGAGCTGGCCGGCACCGATGGTGGCGACCGCCCCGTTCTCGGTGATCACGCGGGCGTCGTTGGCGTCGGCGGAGATCCGGTTCAGGACAATCTCGCCGGAGCCTGCAAACTGCGCATCGGACTGGACCGAGAGCGTGGCGTTGAAGGTCGAGCCGTTGCTGTTGATGCTGACGACGCCGTTGTTGAGGACGCCGGGGGTGTTGACGGCCATGACGGCGTTGCCGACGACGCCGATGCTGCCCTGCAGCTCGACATCGCTGAAATCGGATCCTGCGGAGACGGTGTCGACCGAGCCGCCGCTCACACTCTCGACGAGGCCTCCGGTGATGGTCGCGCCGGAGAGCTCGAGGGTGGTGCCGTCGGCGCGGAGGACACCGCCGCCGATCTGGGTAAAGACGCCGGCGAGGACGAGTGAGTGCGCGGGGTCGTCGGCGATAATCTCGCTCTCGTTGACGAAGAAGCCGTCAACTCGCCCGGAGCCGGTGATCAGGTGTCCCCCGGCGTGTGTGACGGGCGCCGCGCCGGACTGGACGAGCCGGGCGTCGTTGGCGTCGGAGCTGGAGCGGACGAGGACGATCCGTCCGGTGCCGCGGATGGTGCCGCCTTGATCGAGGATGATCGAGGCGTTGAACGTGCTACCGGTGTTGATCTGGATCAGGCCGTCGTTGACGATGCCGCCGGTGCCGATGGTGAAGTTGCGGTTGCCCTGGAGTTCGACCGTGGCGTCGGGGTTGACCACCGTCAGCGCGTCGATCGAGGGGCTCATGTTGATCCCAACGGTGTAGAGGCCGCCGACAGCGATGAGGGCTTCTTCGCCGGGGATGTCGGGGACGCCGTTGGGGACCCAGTTGGTGGCCTCGTTCCAGAGGTTGCTGGTCTGGCCGTCCCACTGATAGACGACCTGTGCCCCGGCCTGTCCGGCGGCGAGGATGAGTCCGAGTGCGGCGAGCTTGTTGAACATGGCTGATCCCTCTCTCTCTGTATCGTCGGTCCCGGGGCGGCGGAAGCGCCGCCAGGGTGCGGCTGGGAGTTGGCGCGACCGTTTGTGCGCATCGGTCGCACACGCACCGGTGCGAGCGTACCCCGGGAATGGGCGTGGTTCCATGCATTTCCTGTGAGGATGGGCTGCGCGAGTGCCCCGGGATCGAGCTGGTGTGAGGCTGGAGAAGGCGGGTGGACGGGGCTGGTGCGGGAAGTGCGCGGAGCCGGCCTGCCGCGGGCGCGTGACGACGCCAATGGGAAAGCTTGGGTGACCGGGGAAGATCCGGCCGCGGCGTGCGGAGCGCGTCTGGTCGACCGGGGCCTCGGCGCGTGGATATGGGATCTGCGTTGCATTGTGCGCGCAGAGGTGCTGCTGACACTCGTCGCAAAAAAGTGACATGAGGGGTTCACGTTCTGTGCACATGCCATTAGGATGTTGCCCCGCCGGAGTGGTGCCGACGACGCGCTGACCCGGCGGAACTCGGGACCGATCGATGCGTTTTTGATCGAACGAAGTAGACAGCGGAGGACACCGGATGAAGTTTGCACGTGTTGTTGTCGTCGTCGGTGCAGCGGCGGGGCTGGCGGGCCCGGCGGCTGCGGAGGAGATCGTGTTCACAGCGTCGATGACGCTGGCTGTGAAGTCTGGTTCGGACACTCTGGGCCTCGGCGGGTCGTCGCTGACCTTCCAGACCGTGTTCGATGCCACGGGCACGTACGTCGAGAGGTTTTTCAATCCGAGCATCGCGGCGGAGAGTGACTCGCTGACCATCAGCGGCTCGACCGGCGGGATAGACGGCTCGTACACCGCCATCCCGATGGGAGTCGTGTTCTATCCAACCTACTACGGACAGTGGTACGGCGGTTCGAGCGGGGGCGGGTATGTCGAGTGGGAGTTCGGCGGCGAATCGCTGTACATGTACAACCTGACCTCGACGACCTCAGGGATCGTCCCGGGCGACACGATCGACGCGAGCCACATGGGCACCTCGCTGTACGGGCTGATGACCGACACCTACTTCTTCTATAACGGCGACAACACAGCCTATTACTTCACCAGCTTCGATGCCGACGTCGAGATGGCGACGATCCCGCTCCCCACGGCCGGGGCTCTCGCGGGCGCCGGCGTGCTGGGCCTCGGCGTGCGGCGTCGGCGCACCAGCCTCTGAAGCACACGGCCTGCGATGCAGGTACTCCTTCTCGGAGCCCCGCCCCCAGGGACGGGGCTCTTTGTCTTGTTGGGGCGTTCGGGCCGCCGGTGCCATCACTGGCGGCCCTCCCGCTCTTCGTGCTCTCCCACCCCTCTCTGTACGGTGATGCAGGACACTCGCACCACTGCGCCGCAGAGGTCGAGGAGAAGAAGGAAGGAGTGGAGTCGCGGCGAGTCGTGGCACCCGACTCACGGACTCGGGCCACCCGCCGCCCCGGAGGGGCGCACGACCGTTGCCAGGGGCGCAGCCCCTGGACCCCGCCCACTCCAACCCCCGCTCCGAAGGAGCGGCGGGACCACACAATCACTCCCCCCCACAAGCCCCAATCTCAAACACCCGACCGCCCGTGCCACCAAGATCGGCTTTGCGATCTTGGTGCGTGCGGAGTGACAGCGTGCAGCGCACCAAGGAGCGGCCCAAAGCCGCCGCACCTTGGTGGCACGGGTCGGGGAACGGCACCGGCGCTACGCCGCCAGCCGCGCCCCCACCCCCATCCCGACCTCGGGCACCCCGCTGTCGGTCGGCACCACCCCCACGCGCACGGTCACCGACTCCGATGGCTCGCTGCGCAGCTCGCCGCGCTTGGCCTGCACCATGTAGCGGACGGCCGGGGTCACGCCCGGCGGGATCGCCTCATCGGTCCACGTCTTCGCCCCGACCGCGGCCAGCAGCGTCCAGGCGTCCTGACCCTCGAACATCCGGTAGACCTCGAAGAACGCGCGGTCGGCGAGCGTGCCTTTCCAGCGGAGCACGACGGCGCCGCGGTTGTCGATGGTGCCGCGGAGGTCGGTCGGGGCGTCGGGGGTGCCCGCGGGGGTCCGGGGCCTGGGCGCGGGGATGTTGGCGCGGGCGTAGATATCGGCCGCCTGCGAGGCGTCGCCCGCGGCGCGGGCGTAGGCGCGGATGGTGGCGATGGCCCCCGACCCCGCGGTGCGCATGGCGGCGATCGCCGCGTCGTTGGCGGCCATCGCGCTGCGGGCGGCGTTGTAGGCTTCTTCGGCCGCGAGCAACGTCGCCCGCGCCTCGTCGGTGGCCGCCGCCAGCGCCGCGACCTGCTCGGCGGTCATCCCGATCGCGCCGGGATCGCCGGCCCACGCGTCGAGGTGCGAAGCAAAGAAGGCAATCGCGGCGGCTTTGTTGTCGGGGATGAGTGGCATCTTTCTGAGTCTCCGTTCCCGCGAGGCATCGGCCCGCCCCCGCCACTGCTTGAGCCCGACCGCCACGAATCCCCACAGAATGGCCATCAGATCGAGTTTGTTGGCCAAGACACACAGTTTCATGGCCAAGAGATCGAGTTTCGTGGCCAAGAAACTGAGTTTCGTGGCCAAGAGATCGAGGGTGTTGACCAACAGACCGGGTGCGGTGACCAAGAAACCGGGCTTGACAACCAAGAGACAGAGCACGTCGGCCAACAGAACGAGCCCGACAGCCGCAACACCGCCGGAGCATGCCCCCCCCTCGTGCCACCAAGATCGGCACGCTTCGTGCCACCAAGATCGGCACGCCTCGTGCCACCAAGATCGGCTTTGCGATCTTGGTGCCCGGGGTGCGACAGCGCGGAGAACACCAAGGAGCGGCCCAAAGCCGCCGCACCTTGGTGGCACGGGTTTGGGGAGTGTCTTGGCGAACCGGGTGCCACCCCGCCCAAGGTCGGTGGCACGGGTCGGTGCCACCTGCCTTCAGTCAAGCCCGTTCAATTCGGCTCGCGACAACGAATCCCCGGGTAGTCAGAATTGGATCGACGCCCGCGCGAGCAGTCAGACAGTACTTGGGAAGGTTGTTGGAGGCGGTCACAGTCGTATCGATCTGTTGCACGAACGCCGTCTCGCACAGAGAAGGAGTCTCTCGACAGATATCGGCCACGACGTTCGTCACGTTGTAGATCGCCTTGAACAGGTCGTACCCCAAGTCGTACACACGGCCGTCCAACTTGAGCTTGGCGTGTGGCACGAATTGATCTGTCTGCGAGAGTAGTGGCTCGCAATCAGCAAACTCGAGGATCAGGCTCAGTCTTCGCTCGCATTCGTCTCGCCGTTTCGGAGACTTTCCTGCTCGGCTCCGGTAGTTTGCGATTGATGCTGCGACTTGGCTAGCTGCGATAATTATTTGTTGAGACGTGCCGGGGATGAATTCATCGCTGGGCACAATACTCAGGCGAAACTCGGTCAGGTCCCCGACGTGATGCATGTAGTTCCGAACAACGCCTAGCAGCACGAATTCGGGAACATCATGCAGCCTAACCCCATACTCCGCAACAAACCTGTCTGCAAGCGAATGCAACGCCTCCAGAAACGTGAACAACGACTGCCCGTCACGATCCTGCGCCTGCTGGATGCTCGTCAATTCGAAGGATGCAGCAAAGAACCGATCGACATACTTTGGTAGCGGTGCAATTGGCACGGTACTTCGCGCTCCCAAGGTTCAGTCACCATCCATCCCCTTCGTCTTCGTCGCATGACCGAAACCTATCCCCCAAACGCCTTCTGATAATCCGCCACAAACTTTTCCAGCCCGCTGTCGGTCAGCGGGTGCTTCATCACCTGCTTGATGACGCTGAAGGGCACCGTCGCCACGTCGGCACCGGCGAGCGCGCACTGCACAAAGTGCAGCGGGTGGCGGATGCTCGCGGCCAGCACCTTCGTCGGGATGCCGTAGTTGTCGTAGATCTGCCGGATGTTGGCGATCAGCTCCATCCCGTCCTGGGCGATGTCGTCGAGGCGGCCGATGAAGGGGCTCACCAGGAACGCCCCGGCCTTGGCGACCATCAGCGCCTGCAGCGGCTGGAAGCACAGCGTCAGGTTGGTCGGCGTGCCCTCGTCGGTGAAGCTCTTGCAGGCCTTGAGGCCGTCCATGGTGCAGGGGAGCTTGATGACGATGTTGTCTGCGATTTTGGCCCGCTCGCGGCCCTCCTTCATCATGCCGTCGTACTCGGTCGCGATGACCTCGGCCGAGACGGGGCCCTCGACGACCTTGCAGATCTCGGCGAGACGCTTGCCGTAGTCGATGCCCTCCTTGGCGATCAGGGAGGGGTTGGTCGTGACGCCGTCGAGCACGCCCATGTCGGCGGCCTGCTTGATCTCGTCGAGGTTGGCGGTGTCGATGTAGAGGTCCATGGGGGCTCCTGCGCTTTGGGTGTGTGAACTCGGCGCAGTGTAGAGGGCTCTAGGGCTGCGCGGGCTGGTCGAGCCGGTCGCTTTCGGCGGCCGCGGCCTCGGGTGGGGGGAAGTCGGCCACGCACCGGAAGCCCAGGTGGCTCATCGCAGAGTCCGGCGTCGAGGCCATCTTGGCGCTGGGGCGGTAGCTCTCGCAGTAGCTGGCGTGGCAGAGAAACGAGCCGCCCTTCTGCACGCGCGAGTCGGTGGCGTAGGGGTTCCGCGGGTCGGCGGTGCGGTCGGGGCCGGTGGGGTCCGAACAGCAGGTGCCGGGCTCGAGGTCTTCGAGGCGCATGGTGTAGGCGTCGGGGTGGAACTGGTCGGTCGTCCACTCCCAGACATTCCCGGCCATGTCGTAGAGCCCGAGGCTGGTGGGCGGGAAGGACCGGACCGGGGCCACGCCGGCGAAGCCGTCGTCGTTGGTGTTGTGGTGCGGGAACTCGCCCTGCCAGATGTTGGCCATGTGGCGGCCGCCAGGGCTGAGGTCGGGGGACTCCCAGGTGAACTTCCCCCCGTCGTTGCCGAAGCGGGCGGCGCGTTCCCACTCGGCCTCGGTCGGCAGCCGCTTGCCGGCCCAGTCGGCGTAGGCCTTGGCGTCGGGCCAGGCGATGTGGACGACCGGGTAGTCGTCGAGGCCCTCGATGGAACTGTCGGGTCCGGTGGGGTGCTGCCAGTCGGCACCGGGCGTCCAGGTCCACCACTTCGAGTAGTCGCGGAGATCGACGGGGTGATCCGGCGGGGCGAAGACCAGCGAGCCGGCGACGAGGACGTCGTCCGGCGGCTTGGGGGTGCCCGGGGGGACCTGCTTCTTGATCTCTTCCCAGTCGGGCGTGCGCTCGGCGAGGGTCTGGTAGCCGGTGGCCTCGACGAAGGCGCGGAACTGGGCGTTGGTGACCTCGGTGGTGTCGATCCAGTAGCCGCGGAGGCGGACGCGGTGGGCCGGGTGCTCGTCGTATCGGCCCTCGGGGCCATCCCAGCCCATGGTGAACTCGCCGGGCGGGACCCAGACCATGCCAGCGGTATCGGGCGGGTCGGCTTGGGCGTGGCCGAGGGTGGCGGCGAGGGCCACGAGGAGGATGGCGAAGCGCTGCGGGGTCATGGGGCGAGCATACCCGGGCGGGGGGTCCGAAAACGACAACCGCCGCCCCTGCGGGACGGCGGCGATCTGCTGAAAGCGGGTGAGGCGACTTGAACGCCCGACCCTCACGTTGGCAACGTGATGCTCTACCACTGAGCTACACCCGCGATGTCGCCCTCTTGCGAGAGCCGTGTCCCGGTGGGGACAGTGCAAATTTAGCCCACTCTCCGGCCGTCGTCAACGTTTCGGGCGGATTGGGATGGCGTATCTCCGCCAGGGCGGCGGCGGACGGGCCCGAAGCCGCCGCCGCGGGCGGGATTACCGGCTGGCGCTGGTGGTGGGCTGGGTCCCCGCGGCCTGGTTGAGGCGACGGAGGACCTCGCCCGCTGAGGCGTTGTTGGAGAGGAGCGGCTGGTCGAGCCCGGGGCCGTAGATGGCCAGGTGCGGGATGCCGGTGATGCCGAGGTCCTCCATGAGGTCGTTGGCGGGGTCGGTCTTGCTGGTGGTGTCGGCCTCGAAGACGACGACGTCCTGTGCCTGGGTGCGGCTGAGGACGGGGTCGCGGTCGAGCACGAGCCGCTTGTAGGCCTTGCAGTTGATGCACCAGTCGGCGGTGAAGTCGACCATGACGACCTTGCCGTCGGCGAGGGCCTTCTCGAACCGGGCGGGCGTGTATTCGTTCCAGGCGCCGGCGGTGTATTCGTCGGAGTGTCCGGTGGTGGGGCGGGCGAGATACTCGGTCTTAGCGTGGGAGGTGAAGTCCGCCGCGACCCAGCCGAAGGCGAGCGTGCCGGCGAGGGCGACGACGGTGAAGAAGACGCGGGGCAGGGGCTTCTTGGAGATCTGGAACGTGCGGAGGGTGAGCCAGGCGCCGGCGATGGCGACGAACAGGGCCACGGCCCACCAGCTCATATTCGACGCAAGCCAGGGGCGTTCGCGGATCAGGGTGTTGAGACCGACGGCGATGAAGAACGCGGCCCCGGCGAACATGAGCAGGCCCATGACCTGCTTGACCAGCTCGCTGGCCGGGCCGGTGCGGGGGATGCGGTCGAGGAGCTGGGGGAAGGCGGCCAGGACGAGGTAGGGCAGGGCCATGCCCACGCCGAGGCCGCCGAAGACGGTCATGATCTGCAGCGCCGACATCGTCGCGGCACCGGCGAGCAGACCCCCGGCAACGAACCCGAAGCAGGGCAGGCCGAGGATGGCGGTCATGACACCAAAGAGGAAGGAGCCGTGCGGCGAGTCGGCCTTGGGGTTGACGGCGTAGACGGCCTTGGGCAGGTTGATCGCGAAGAGGCCCATGATGCCGACGCCGAGGAAGGCGATGACCAGGCCGATGGCCAGCGTGACCCACCAGTTGCCAAAGAGCAGGCGGGAGGGGTCGAGGCCCTTGCTGATAAAGGCCATCGGGATGCCCATGGCGACCCAGAAGGCGACGACACCGAGGGCCATCCAGACGCCGAGCCCGATGGTCCGGGCGCGGCTCTCCCCGCCGTGCTTGACGAGGGTCATGACCTTGATGGGGATAACCGGGAGGACGCAGGGGGTCAGGTTGAGGACGAACCCGCCGACGGCGGCGAGGAGGCCGATCGCGATGAGGCTGCGGGTGGCGGCGGCCGCGAACTTGTTGTCGTCGGTGGCGGCCGCGGCGTCGGTGCCACCCGAGGCCTGGGTCGAGGCGGGCTCGCCGGCGGCTTCGAGCGTCGCGTACCCGGCGGCCGCGTCGAACTGGTCGAAGGGGGGCGTGACGACGGCGGGGGTCTCGGGGGCGGCCGGGTCGATGGTGAGCGAGACGGTGAAGGTCTCGTTCTGGGGGCGGTCGCAGGTGGTGTCGTCGCAGGCCTGGTAGCCGACGGCGACGGTCACGTCGAGAGTGCCGCGGGCGTCGGCGGGGATCTGGATGGGGACGAATGCTGTCGCGGCACCCTCGTAGACGGCGTAGGGCTCGGGGGTGCCTGTTCCGCCGAGGTCGGCGGTGATGACGTGCTCTTCGGGCCACTGGATCCGGCCCTGGAGCATTCCCTCGGGCCCGGAGACCTTGACGACCGTGGGGATGGCCTCGAAGTCCCAGCTGGCCGGCGGGTTGGGGTCGCTGGTGTGGCTGTGCCAGCCGGGCTGGTGGTCGAGGGTGACGGCCAGGACGAGCCGGCCGCCAGGTCGGAGGGTGTCGCTGGATGGCGTGACTGAAACGGTGACCGGGTCGGCCGGGGCTCCGGTAAGGGCGAACAGGTCGAGCCCCTTGCCGGACTTGTCGGGCTGGGCGTAGGCGAGGGCAGGGCCGAGAACCGCCAGGAGCATCGCCACGAGGGCCAGGAGGGGGCGGGAGATCGGGCGGCTGGACGGTGCGGGGGACGTTCTGGGCATGATGGATGATTGGACGGCTCAGCGGTGCGTGGTATTCCGGAGCCGAATCTGGCGGCGGATCGCGGTGTTTCAAGGGCGGCGGGGGTGGATTCCGATAGGAGGAGCAGGATCTGCGCGGTGTGCGCGGGGGTTGTGCCGGGCGGAGACCGGGCGAGAAGGCGGCGATTGGTACCGATGGAAGTCCTTGACCAAAGTGAAATCGACGCCCTGCTGTCGGCCGACTCGCTGCCCGAGCCGGAGGTCGATGACTCGTCGGTGATGATCTACAGCCGGCACCGGCACGACGAGCCGATCGAGGTGCGGCCGTACGACTTCAAGCGGCCGGAGCGTGTCAGCAAGGACCAGATGCGGGCCCTGCAGACCGTTCACGAGGCGTTTGCGCGGAACTTCGGGGCGTCGCTCTCGGGGTTTCTGCGGACGATCGTCGAGGTCCGCGTGGTGACGTGCGAGCAGATGACCTACTCGGAGTTCACCTCCGGGCTGCCCAACCCGACCAGTTTCAACCTGATCGAATCGACCGCTCTTGAGGGGCAGATGTGCCTCGAGATCAGCCCGCTGATCATCTATCCGATCATCGATCGGCTGCTGGGCGGGACGAGCCAGGACCTGTTCATCCCGCAGCGGCCGATGACGCAGATCGAGAACCGGCTGATCAGCAACGTCACGACGCGGGGCCTGGCGGCGCTGGCGGAGGCGTGGGCGGGCGTCAAGGAGATGGCGTTCGAGATCGTCGCGACCGAGAGCAACCCGCAGCTGGTCCAGATCGTGCCGCCCAACGAGGTGGTGGTGGTGCTGGGCTTTGAGCTGCAGGCGAGCAGTCGAGCGGGCACGATGAACCTGTGCATCCCGTACAATGTGATCGAGCCGGTAGTTGAGGAATTGAGCGCGCAGAGCTGGTTCATCGCCTCGTCGAGCCAGAAGTCGCGGGACGCGGGCAAGCGTCTCCGCAAGGGCCTGACGGGGGCGACGATGGGGCTGACGGGGTTGCTCGCCGAGACCACGATCACGATGCGGGACCTGGCGACGCTGGCGGTCGGCGACATCATTTCGACCGAGGTGGATGCGTCGGAGCCGGTGTGGATGTGCGTCGAGGGCGAGCGGAAGTTCCGGGCGGAGGTCGGTCAGCGTCGTGGCAACGTGGCGCTGCGGCTGATCGGGGGGGCTGCCGGGCCGGTCGGCGGGTCTTCCGGGGACGGTCTGGCGGGCGGTGCGCGGGGCGATAAGGCCGAAGAGCCGACGTCCGGGGATTGACCCTGCCATCTGATGATACGTACAGTCTTGGGCAGGGCCGCGCCCGTTTCGGCGCGGTCGGTGTGAAGGAGCGTAGTTCATGATGGCCGTTGAGACCCATCGTGTTGATTGAGTGGACGAGCGAGATGTGTGCTCGTGCGCTGGCTCTCCGTGGCGATGCCGCGGAGAGGACCGGGGAGTCCCGCATGTAAGAGCGGGAGTTCCAGACCGGTCCGGGCGGGTGATGTTCACCCGCGTGCTGGCGGCCACCGGCGTCTTTGGGACGCGAGTGGCTGTTTCATTTTTGGCGTGCGGCACGGACTGCCGCGGGAGCGAGTGCCGGGAGTGCCCGGCAAGACAATCCGGCAACTTGATGCCCGGGCGGCCGGGTGGACACAAACGGAAACGGAGTACACGCGGTGAACACTGCTGAGATGATGCGGATTCTGGACTCGATCGCCCGGGATCGGAACATCGACAAGAGCCTTCTGGTGACCGACCTCGAGCAGGCGATGGTGTCGGCGGCGCGTCGGTACTTCAACACGCTGGACACCGAGGAGTTCACCTGCACGCTCGATCCGCTCAACGGCGAGATGCAGTTGTTCCGCCACGGCGAGCCCCTGGAGATGCCTCCGGAGGCGTTCGGCCGCATCGCGGCCCAGACGTTCAAGCAGGTGATGATCCAGCGGTTCCGCGAGGACGAGCGGAACAGCATCTTCGACGAGTTCTCGAAGCGGGTCGGCGAGATCGTGACCGGCACCGCGCAGCGGTACGAGGGTGGGTCGCTGGTGGTGACGATCGATCGTGCCGAGGCGTTCATGCCCCGGAGCGAGCAGATCCCCGGCGAGCAGTTTGCGGCGGGCGACCGCGTGCGGTGCTTGCTGCTGGACGTCCGCGACGTGGGCAGCCAGGTGAAGATCGTGCTGAGCCGGAGCCACCCCGACTTCATCAAGCGGTTGTTTGAGGTCGAGGTCCCCGAGGTCGCCGAGCGGATCATCGAGGTCAAGGCGATGGCCCGCGAGGCGGGGTATCGCACCAAGCTGGCCGTCAGCTCGATCGACTCGAAGGTCGACGCGGTCGGCGCGTGCGTTGGCGTGCGGGGCAGCCGCATCAAGAACATCGTCGACGAGCTCAACGGAGAGAAGATCGACATCGTCCGCTGGAACGAGTCGAGCCAGATCCTGATCGGCAACGCGCTCAAGCCGGCGGAGGTCGCCGAGATCAGCCTGTGCTTCGAGCTCGGGCGTGCGACCGTGGTGGTCCGCGACGATCAGCTCAGCCTGGCGATCGGCAAGCGCGGGCAGAACGTCCGCCTGGCGGCCCGCCTGACCGGCTGGGACGTGGACATCCTGACCCCCGAGGAGTTCAACAAGGGCCTGGAGATCATGTCGGAGACGCTCCTGAGCGTCGAGGGCATGACCGAGGTGCACGTGGACCGGCTCGCGGCGTTGGGCATGGTCAGCGTGTTCGATGTCGAGGAGGTCGGCGTCGAGGTGCTGGTGACGGAGCTCGAGATCGAGACCCCGGTTGCCGAGCATCTCGTGGAGATCTGTTCGGCCCGCGCCAAGGTGGCGGCCGAGCAGCAGCAGAAGGACAAGGAAGCCGCGGAGCTCCGTCGCCGGGCCGAAGAGGAGGCCGCGCGTCGGTTGCTCTCCGGCGAGGTGGCGGAGGGTCCGGAGGGCGATGTGGACCCGGAGGTCGCGGTCGCCGCGATCCTTGGTGCCGGCGCAGCGTCGGCGGCCGAGTCCAAGGCGGAGGACGAGAGCGCAGAGGACGGGCAGGCCGACGCAGCGGACGCCGACGCCCGAGCCGCGGACATCCTGGGCAACAGCGGCGGTAAGGACTGAATCAGGATCGATGACTCGGGCGGCGTGATGGACACGGTGGCCGGTGAGCAGCAGCACACGTCGGTGCACCCCTGAAGAGGGTGGTTGCCGGCAGACACAGAGAGTCGGAGCACAGCTTGGCGAAGAGAGTCTTTGAAATCGCGAAAGAGTTGAAGGTTGCCTCGAAGGCGGTGGTCGAGAAGTGCCACGCCGAGGGGATCCCTGACACGCTCATCAAGAACCACATGTCCACGGTGTCTGCCGGACTCGAGCAGACGATCCGCGAGTGGTTCAGCGAGAGTGAGTCGGCCCACACGGCGGTCGAGAACACCGAGAAGGTGAATCTCGAGGACGTCCGGGTCGCTCCCAAGAAGCGCCGGGCCGGCCAGGCGTCGGAACGCAGCGACGAATCGGCGGACGATGGTGGCGGCGTCGCGACGGCGGCTCCGGAGCCCGAAGCCCCGGCGGCACCCCCCACTCCTCCGCCCGCGCCCACCAAGAGCCCGTTTGCGATTCCTCCGAAGGTCGTCGCGGCCAAGGAGCCGGAAGCCCAGACCGAGGCGGAGGCCGAGGAACGCCCCAAGGCGACCAAGGTCGCGGCCAAGCCGGCGGCGGCATCGGCGAAGGCGCCCGACGCGCCGACAGACTCACCCGAGGCCCCCTCGGACGAGGACACCGGCAAGCCGGGCGGAAGCACCGGCCCGGTGGCGCCCGCGCCGCAGAACGTGCCGAGCCGACCGACCGAGGTCAAGCCGGCCGGTCCGCAGCTGGATGTGCGCAAGCCCGTGAAACTGAGCGGGCCGAAGGTGGTCCGGGTGGAGGCGCCGGACATCGTGGCCGCGCCGCGCAGCTCGCGCCCGAGTGATGGCGGCGACTTCCGCGGCACCGGTGGCGGCGGCGCCGGCCCGAACGTGGGTGGCCCGTCGAGACGGGGCGGCCCGGCGCGACGCCGGGGTGGTCCCGGTGGCGGCGGCGGCGGTCAGCCGGGGTCGTCACGCCGACGCGGCGGTCCCGGTGACGATGTGGCGCCCGGCTCGTTCACCGAGCAGGACCTCGCTGAGCGCGAGGCCCGGCTGCAGCGGTCCGGCGGCTATCTGAAGATGCGCCGCCAGCAGGCCAAGCGGGTGGCGCAGGCGGAGCGTTCGGCGATGCCTTCGGTGAGCGGCGGCAGCGTGAAGGTGACCGAGCCGTTCACGATCAAGGACCTCTCCGCGGCGACGGGTATCAAGGCGGCCGACATCGTCAAGAAGCTCTTCATGCAGGGCATCATGGCGACGATCAACTCCGGCATCGACCCAGTGCAGGCCCAAGAGGTCATGATGGACTGGAACATCGAGCTCGAGGTTGTCGAGGCCAAGTCGGCCGAGCAGAAGGTCAGCGAGGCGTTCGAGCAGCGGGTGGCGGTGGACGAGCGGCCGCGTGGTCCGGTCGTCACGATCATGGGTCACGTCGATCACGGCAAGACCTCGCTGCTTGACAAGATCCGCAACGCGCGGGTGGCCGAGGGCGAGGCCGGCGGGATCACGCAGGCAACCAGCGCGTTCCGGGTTCCGGTGACGATGGGCGACGACACCAAGCAGGTCGTGTTCGTCGATACGCCGGGGCACCAGGCGTTTACGGAGATGCGCTCGCGTGGCGCGAACGTGACGGACATCGTGGTGCTGGTGGTCGCGGCCGACGACGGCGTGATGCCGCAGACGATCGAGTCGATCAACCACTCCAAGGCCGCGGGCGTGCCGATCGTGGTCGCGCTGAACAAGTGCGACAAGCCCGAGGCGACCGACACGAACATCCAGCGGATCTACGGCCAGCTGGCCGAGCACGGGCTGAACCCGACCGAATGGGGCGGCGATGTCGAGGTGATCAAGACGAGCGCCACGACGGGCACCGGCATCCAGGAACTGCTCGATATCCTGGACTACCAGGCGCAGTTGCTCGAGCTCAAGGCCGACTTCGGTGGGCCGGCGGGCGGCACGGTGGTCGAGGCCCGGCTGGTGGAGGGCCGCGGGCCGGTGGCCAACGTGCTGGTGCAGCAGGGCAAGCTCAAGGTCGGCGACTTCATGGTCGCGGGCCGTGCGTTCGGCCGCGTGCGTGACATCGTGGACGACAAGGGCAAGCGTCACAAGGAGGTCGATCCACCGATCCCGGTGCAGGTGTCTGGTCTCGACCTGATCCCGGACGCGGGCGATCCGTTCTTCGTCGTGGACTCGCTGAAGAAGGCGCAGCAGGCGGCCGAGCAGCGTCGCGAGCGTGACCGCGAACAGCAGCTGGCGCAGCCGAAGGTCACGCTCAGCTCGCTGTTTACGCAGATGGAGGAGCACGCGCTCAAGGAGATCCTGATCGTGCTCAAGGCGGACGTCCAGGGTTCGGTGGACGTGCTGCGGGCGGAGATCGAGGGCACCTCAACTCCGGAGGTCAAGGTCCGCGTGCTGCACTCGGCCGTGGGCGGTATCACCGAGAGCGACGTGGTGCTGGCCGAGGCTTCGAACGCGATCATCGTCGGGTTCAACGTCATCCCGGCGGCCAGGGCTCGGTCGGTGGCCGATCAGAAGCGGGTGGAGATCCGCACCTACGACGTGATCTACCACATCACCGAGGACATCAAGAAGGCCGTCGAGGGCATGCTCGAGCCGGAGCTCCGCCAGGAGGTGCTCGGTCACGCTCAGGTGCGTCAGGTGTTCCGCGTGACCAGGGTCGGCTCGATCGCGGGCTGCTACGTGACGGACGGGCTGATCGAACGCGACGCGCTCATCCGCGTGACCCGCGGCGACATCGTCATCGAGAACGACCGCAAGCTCTCGCAGCTCAAGCGGTTCAAGGACGACGCCAAGGAGGTCCGCTCCGGCATGGAGTGCGGCATGAAGATCGATGGCTACGACGACATCAAGGAGGGCGACATCCTGGAGTGCTACAAGAACATCGAGGTGAAGCGCACACTGTGAGGTTGAGCGTCTGACCGCCCGGCCCTTCGTGTCGAGGGGCCGGGGTTGCTCGCTCCGTCTCGCAGGGAAGAACCATGGTTGTCGGCATCCTCCAGTTCGAGTTGTTGGTTCCGGGCGCAACGTCGCTCAAGGACAAGCGTCGTGTGGTCAAGTCGGTCAAGGACCGGCTGCACCGCGAGCACCTGGTCTCGGTGGCCGAGGTCGGGCCGCCGGAGGTGCTCAACGCCGCCATCATCGGGGTCACGCTGGTCTCGACCGACGGGGCCCGCGTCGGGCGGACGTTCGATTCAATCCTCGCCAAGATGCGGTGCGTGCGCGAGGCCGAGCTCGGCGGCACGAGCCGTGTGGTGTCTGAGTGCACGCGGTTGGAGCAGAGCGAGCAGATGGACGAGACCGAACGCGACGGCCTGAGCCGGGAGTTGCTCGGCATGATGGAAGAGGAGGGGGCGTGAGCAGGCGGACCGAACGCATTGCCTCGACGATGCAGCGTCAGCTGCAGGCGCTGATCGCCAAGGGGCTGTCGGACCCCCGGATCAAGGGGATGATCACGGTCACCTCGGTGAGCGTGACCGAGGACCTCGACACGGCGGTGGCGAAGGTCTCGATCTATCCGGTCGAGCGTCAGTCGGCGACCTTCCACGGCCTGCGGGCGGCGGAGGGGTATCTGCGGCGCGAGCTCGGCAAGTCCGTCGCGCTCAAGAAACTTCCGCAGCTCCGGTTTGAGATCGACGAGTCGATCAAGCGGGAGGCCGGCGTGCTGGCGGCCCTCGACCGTGTGCGGGAAGAGCGAGAGGCGAGAGAGGCGAAGGACCCGGAGAGCGGCGATGCCGGGGCCCTGCCGGATGTAGACAACGCGACCGATGCCGACCTGGAGAGGCCTGTATGAGCGCTGCCGGGGGAGATGTGGACAAGCTGACCGAGGTCCTCAAGCGCCTGCTCAAGGAGCAGACGCCGGCGGACCGCGTGCCAGCGAAAGGCTTTGAGGGGTACGAGCCGGCGTGCACGATGCTGGTGTACTCGTTCCTGCTCTGGGAATCGACGCCACGGCAGGCCGCGGCTGGGCTGCAGCGCCTCGGCGAGTCGATCATCGATCTCAACGACCTGCGTGTGGCGATGCCCTCGGAGGTCGCCGAGCTGACCGGGATGCGGGACGGGCTCGCGGGCGAACGCACGGCGCGGCTGCGTGCGGTGCTCAACGACATCTTCCGGCGGGAGCACCTGGTGACGCTGGCGAGCCTCGAGACGATCTCGAAGCGGGAGGTGCGGGACTATCTCGACGCGCTGGAGGGGATGCCCTCGTTTGTCGCGGCGAGGGTCACGCTGCTCGGGTTCGGCGGCCACGCGGTCCCGATCGATTCGCGGCTGCAGAAGATGCTGACCAGCGAAGGGGTCTTCGAGAGCGGGACCTCGCCCGGCGACGCGGAGCGTTGGCTTGAGCGGCAGATCCGCGCGACCGACGCGGAGGACATCGTGCTGCTGCTCGAGGGCTGGCGCGATCCCGATCGATCCCGCGCCGGCTCGAAGGACGCATCGCCGGCCCGGACGCGATCCAAGAAAGGCGTGTGATGGCGGGCTCGGACAGGATTCGGTCTCTGGCGTGCATCGTCGGTGTCGTCGCGACGGCGCTCGCGATGGCGCCCCCGGCGGGATTCGCGCAAACCGCAGCAACATTCACACAGGCGCCCGCCGACGATTGGCGGGCGGGGTCGGAGGCGTACGCCCTGCTCCGTTCGCTCGCGGCATCGGAAGACGATGCGGCCGGTGAGGCCCTGCCGGTGCCGGATCTGCCGGGAGCGGACGCCGGGCGGGTGGTCGAGACGATCGGACCCGATGATGCCGGATGGGACGCGGCACAGCTGTCGCTGGACGCGGCGCTCGAGGAACTCAGCAACCCGAAGCCCGAATGGGTGGTGAATGTCCCGCCGCCGGCCGAGCCCGGGCCGCGGCTGCGGGCGCAGCGGCTGTACGTCTCGGGCATGGCCAAGCGCACCGCGGGCGACAACGCCGGCGCGGCCGCGGACTTCGCGGCGGCGGCGCAGCTCGACCCCGGGGCCGCTGCACCGTGGCTCCGGCTGGCAGAGTCTCAGGCCCGGACGGGGCAGGGGCCGGCGTCGATCCTGAGCCGTCGGCGTGCGGCCGACCTGGGCGACAACGACCCGGTCTCGCTGTTCATTCTGGGTTCGCAAACCGCTCGCCTCGGGCAGCACGATCTGGCGGCCCACTACTTTGCCAGGTGTGTCCGCCAACGGACATCCTCGATCGATGCGATGCTGGAGCCGGTCGCGAAGGTGCGGTTGGCCGAGTCGCTCCGCGAACTCGGCTATCTGCGGGGCGCGGTCGAGGCGTTGCAGGGCGGGCTGCCCGCCGTGACGTCGTCGTTCGGGCGTTCGGCCTTCGGCGGCGATGCTGCAGAGCTTGCCTCGCGGGCGGCTGAGTTGTGGCTCGCGGCCGGAGACATGGCCAGCCGGATCGGGGACGAGCGCAGCGCTGACGAGGCGTACGCGCGCGCCGCGGAGTTTGATCAGGGTGACAGCCGCTCGATGTTCGGCCGCCGTGCCGCGGCGCTGCTCCGAGAGGGCAAGGCGGCGGCGGTGGGTCTGCTTGTCATCGACGATGCCGCCAGACGCGGCGGGTACATCAGCGACTCCCAGCGGCGGCTTCTTCGATCGATCAAAGGCGAGACCGAAGCCGCGGCGGCGACGGCGCGGGCGTTGCAGGATCTTGTCGATGCCCTGCCGGAAGAGACACCCGCGTCGATCGTTTCTGGCGCACTGCTGGCCCGGGCCTCGCTGGTGCCCAACGCGGACGTGAGGGCCGTCCTGACCGAACGCGGCATGGAGTGGCTCGACAGCGCGTCCGTGCTCGATGCGCTCTTCGGTGCCGAGCCTGAGCAGGCCGACCGGGTCGCGCTGGCGATTGAGCTCATCGCGGCAGAGCCGGGCCTTGCGCGGTCGGTCGCGAACGCACTCGAGCGGTGGCATGCGCAGCCGGGACGCGTCGTGGCGTCGCTTCCGGAGAGTGACGCGGGGAGGTTGCTGCGGGCGGCGATGCTGGTCGGCTTCGGCCACGCGGCGGAGGCGGGTGCGCTTGGGCTCGAGCCCGACGCGGAGCACCCAGCACTGGCCGAGGTGCTCGGGCGGGCGGGGGCGATGGCCGGGGACTGGGGCCGGGTGGATCGGGTGGTGGCGGCGCTGGCCTCGCACCCGTTGGAGCGGGCCCGCGTCCTCTACGCGGCGCAGCGGTTCGAGGAAGCGGGCGGCGTGCTTGCCCCGCTGCTTGAGGAGACCACGTCGGTCCCGACGCTGCTGCTCGGGGCGGAGTTGGCGTTGGCCGAGGGCGCGCCGGCGAGGGCCGAGGAGCTGTTTGCGCGCGCGGTTGGTGTCGATCCGTTCGATGAGCGCGGGTACGACGGCCTTGTCAGCATCTACCAGGGCTTCGGCGATGCGCGTCGTGCGGCCGAGGCGGTCCGGTTGCTGCGCGACCGTCTGCCAGAAGCGTGGGCGCTGGGATGGATCGACGCGCAGGACGATGTGCGGCGCGGCCTGATCGACGAGGCGGAGGCGAGGCTCCGGGCGTTGATCGAGCGGTCGCCGGATCGTCCCGAATCGATCGACCTGCTCTCACAGATATGGACGCAACGCGCGCAGAGCGGCGGTGCCGAGTCGCTCGCCGACGCGTTGGCCTGGACCGACGCGCAGACCTCCGGCCTGCCGGCGTCGGCGGCGCTCTGGGCCCTGCGGGGGCGTGTGCTCTCGCTGGCGGGCTCAAACGAGGAGGCCGAGCGTCTCTTGCGGGACTCGTTGGAGGCCCGGCCGGCGGTGTCGCTGAGCCGCGCGCTCGAGCGCGTGCTGCGGGAGGCCGGACGCCCGGATGAGGCCGAGCGCGTGGCCGAGTCGAGGTTTGCCTCCGCCGGTCCGGGGATCGAGGCGAGTCTCGATCGTGCCGAGGCTCTGGCGCGGGGCCGGGCGTGGACGGAGATCGCGCCGGTGCTGCGGGACAGCATGCCGCTCGGTGCGACGCTGCTGCCGCGGCAGAAGAGCCGGGTGCTTGCGCTGATTTCGGCGCTCAGCTCGCAGAATGACGTGCGGCTGAGCGCGGCCTCGCGCGAGGCGCTGCTCTCGCTCCTCGATCTGGCGCAGGAGCGCGATGTCGGGCTTTCCTGGCAGCTGCACTCGGTGCGATGGACGCTGCTGCTCTCGGACCCTGACGCGAGCGATGCGGCGCTGTTCGATGCCGCGCGCGCGTTCATGGACGCGGTCGACACGGTCGAGGCGGCGCGGAGCATGACCGCGGGGGCGGCGATGCCCGACCCCGTCCCGATGCAGACGGTGGACGAGGGGCGGGGCTGCGTGGCGTACCTGCTCGCCAACGCGTTGCAGGGGGAGGGGCGTGAGACGGCGTCGCTGGACGTGTTCCGGCTTGCGCTGGAGTACTACCCGGATCACGCGTGGGCCGCGAACGACCTCGGGTATTTCCTTGTCGAGCGTCACGAGAGGCTTGACGAGGCGGAGATGTTGCTCGAGCGGGCGTACCGGCTCAAGCCCGCGCAGGCGAGCATCGCCGACTCGCTCGCGTGGCTCCGGTACAAGACCGGGCAGTTCGACGACGCGACGCGGCCGGACGGCTCGACCGCGCCGGGCGCGGTGACGCTGCTGCGTGCGGCGGTGGTTCTGCCGGGGGGCGAGAGCAACCCGACCATCCACGACCATCTGGGCGATGCGCTCTGGCGGTCGGGAGACCGCGAGCGGGCGTTGTCCTCGTGGATCCGCGCCCAGCAGTTGCTGTTTGACCGGCTGGTGACGCTCCGCGACGGGGGGCGGTCGGCAGCACGGGACCGGCTGACCGCGCAGGCGGGGCTCGTGGCGGCCAAGATCGACGCGGCACGGGCGGGGCAGCAGCCCGACCTGCCGCCGCTGTATGAAGGCCCGTGAAGGGACGCGAGAATCCCCGGACGGCGGGTAAGCGGTTCTATGCTTGATGCCCGCGGAGAGCGGGACGCGAGACGACACCCGCAACGGCGGGACCTGAAGGAGACGAATCAGTGGCAGGGCACAGTAAATGGGCGAACATCAGGCACCGCAAGGACCGGCAGGACAAGAAGAAGGGCAAGATCTGGTCGAAGTGCTCGCGGGCGATCATCGCCGCGGCGCGCGCCGGCGGTGGTGACCCGGCGACCAACCTGGCGCTGCGGTACGCGATCGATGAGGCCAAGTACGCCAACATGCCCAAGGACACGATCACCCGCGCGATCGACAAGGGCGCTGGCAGCGCCGGCGGCGACGCGTTCGAGTCGGTGAGCTACGAGGGGTACGGCCCCAACGGCGTCGCGGTGATCGCCGACGCGTTGACCGACAACCGCAACCGGACGGCTCCCGAGGTTCGGAGCACGTTCACCAAGCACGGCGGGAACCTCGGCGCGACCGGGTGTGTGGGCTACATGTTCGAGACCAAGGGGCAGATCCGGGTGTCGGGCGCGGCGGACGAGGAGCAGGTCATGGAGATCGCGCTCGAGGCCGGGGCCAACGACGTCCAGCCGCCCGAGCCGATCGACGATGACGATCCCGGCTTCTGGACGGTGGAGACCAGCCCGGCGGACTTTGCGACCGTCAAGGACGCGATCGAGCAGGCCGGGCTCGAGATCATCGACGCGGAGATCACCAAGATCCCCGACAACACGATCACGCTCGACGCCAACGACGCCCGCAAGCTGATGAACCTGATCGACGCGTTGGAGGACAGCGACGACGTGCAGAAGGTCTACACCAACGCGGACATCCCGGACGAGATCCTTGCGACGCTCGAGTGATGCGGGCGGGATCGGCTCTGCGACCGTGCCCGGTCAGCGGGAGGCCACAGCGGTGGCCCCGTCGCTCGCCGACTCGACCGGCGCGTCGGGCTCGACCCCGAGATAGGTGAGCGACCGTTCGAGCACGCGCCGCGCGACCGGGCCGGCGACCCACGAGCCGTAGTGGTGCCTGGCCGCGATCGCTTCCGGGCCGGGGTCGTCGATGACGACGACGACGATGAGACGGGGCCGCTCGAGGGGGGCACCGGCGACGAAGCTGGAGTTGTACTGCCGCTCGAAGTAGCCCTTGATGCCGCGGGGGCGTTTCTTGCCCTCGGGCGGGGCGCCCAGCGCGATGTTGGCGGTGCCGGACTTGCCCCACATCTGGTAATGCCAGTCGGCCTCGGGTTCGGCGGCCTTGGCCATCTTTTCTTCGACCTTGGCCGCGACTTCGCGGAGCGCCCGGCGGGTGCGCGAAGCGAGGTCTCGGGGGAGCGCCCGGACCATCGCGTCGGCGTTGGCCAGGTGTGGATCGGTCGCGAGGAGCTTGATCGAAGGGATGGTGCCGCCGAGTTCGCCGGTGCGGGCGAGCGCGCAGTAGGCGCGGGCCAGTTGCAGCGGCGTTACCGCGATCTCGTAGCCGCTGGCGACGGATTCCTGCGTCCAGTGCGTCCAGTTCGCAAGCGAGGTGACTCGTCCGGCCGACTCACCGGGCAACGGGACGCCGGTGCGTTCGCCGAAGCCGAACCGCAGCAGGCCGGAACGCAACTGCTCGGCGGGGATCCGCGAGCTGCCCTTGACCATGCCGATGTTGGAGGAGTTGATGAGGACCTCGGTCCAGGTCATCTCGTCCCGGCGGGTGACGTCCTCGAAGCGGCGGCCGAACTCGTTCCGCCAGCGCCCGCCCTCGGTGTCGAACAGCTCGTCCGGCGTCGTGACACCGGTCTCGAGCGCGAGCGACCACACGAAGGGTTTGAATGTGGAGCCGGGCTCGTAGATGTCCTCGACGCAACGGTTGCGGCCGAGGGCGGGGTGGATCTCCCGCGCCGGGTCGGCTGGGAGCGCCCGGTAGCGGGTCGTGTCGGCGGGGTCGAACGGGGGCGGCGTCGGTGCGCCGGGCTCGGGCTTGGCGTCGACCCACGGAAACTCGGGAAGCTCGCCGACATCGCGGTAGAGATCGACCATTGCGAGGATCTCGCCGGTCTGCGGGTCCAGCATGACGAGGCGGCCGCCGGCAGAGTCGGCGTCCTCCATGCCGCGCCAGAGCTCTTCGTGGGCGATGCGCTGCAACTCGAGATCGATCGCGAGACGCTGGGGCTCGCCGTGCTGGGCGGCGGTCCACTGGCCGTGCTCGATCCACAGCGGGCGTCCCTTGGCGTCGCGGACATAGCGTGCGGTGCCGTCGGAGGCCTGCAGCGTGGGGTCGAGTGTGAGTTCGGCGCCCATCAGCCCGTGGTTCTCAAAGCCGACCTTGCCGAGCAGCGAGGCGACGAGGTCGCCGCTGGGGTACTCGCGGACCGGGGTGCGCTCGAGGTGGATGCCGGGGAGCTCGATGGCGCGCACACGCGCGGCCTGTTCGTCGGTGAGGACGGCGCCGACAGGGAGATAGCGGATGAGCTTGGGAGGGTTGGGCGAGTCGGCCTCGGCGGGTTCGGCTTGGTCGCCGGTGTCGGCGACCTCGCGCGGGCTGGCGTCCGGGGAGGGCGCTTCGGAGTCGTCGCGGCCGAAGAGCATGCCGCGGAGCTGCTCGAGGGGCGCTTGCTGCTCGACTCTGGTCCCGGCGAGCGTGGCCCGGCGTTCCTGGTTCGTTTCGAGCGTGCGGAGCAACCGGGCGCCGAAGTGGCCCGCGTCGGTGTCGGTGGCCGCGGCGAGCCGGACGATGAGATCGTCGACACGTTCACGGTCGATTCTCTCGGGGTCGACAAACGCGCGGAAGCCGAGGCGGCTGGTGGAGAGCAGGCGTCCCCGCCGGTCGAGAATCTCGCCCCGGTATCCCTCTACCGGTCGGCTGGCGACACGGTCTCCCGCGTGCACCGCGAGGCGGGCCGACGGGGCGGTCTGGAGCTGGGCGACACGGACGAGCACCCCGACGAAGCTGAGACAGATCAGGATGGTTGTCCAGCGGACCAGGAGATCGACGCGGGCCGGGTCGGAGCTTCCGGGCATATCAGTGCTCTCCGGCGGCCAGTGGTGCGGCGGACGTGAGGAGCTCGGCGGCCTCGTCGGACGCCGGCGAGAGAGGTTGCTGCGACGCGAGCGGCACGAGCGGCTCGTCCATCCACTCGGTCATGGACTCGACCTGCTCTGGCGTGACGAGCCTGGCGATGGCGGTGCGGGCGCGGCTGACGCGTTCGTCGATCGCCCGGACGCGGAGCCGGGCCTCGGCGAGTTCGTTGGCGGCCTGGAGCCGGGCCTGGCGCAGGGCGAGCAGGCTGCAGGCGCAGATGCCCAGCGCGACGATGACGGTGGCGACCTTGGCGAACACGGCGTCCCCCTTCCGATCAGGACTTGGCGGGGATGGTCAGGACCATGCCGATACGGATGTCGTCGGGGTCGTCGATCTGCGAGCGGTTGGCGGCGATGATCTCCGCCATGCGCTTGGTGGTGCCGAGGTACCGCTGCGAGATCTCGCTGAGCGAGTCGTTCTTCTTGACCGTGTAGCGGATCGGGGCGGATGCCCTGGCCGGGGCGGTCTCGGGCGTGCGTGCCGGCGGGGTCGCCCGGGGCGAGGCGCCGGGAATCACGAGCGAGACGCCGGTGCGGACCGAGCCGTCCTTCCCGACCTTGCCGGCGTTCGCGGCGGCGAGTTCACGCCACCGGTTGCCGTCGCCGAGGTACTGCTTGGCGATCTTGTAGAGTGACTCGTTGGCCTGGACGACGTGCCGGAGCGGCTTGGCGACGGGCTCGACCTCGACCGGGCGTGCCTGGCTGGGGAGGCCGGAGACGGCCGATCGGTCGTCGGCCCGCTCGACGACGGCGGCCTCACGGACGCCGTTGTCGAGGCCTCGGGCGATCTGCTCGCCGAGGCCTCGGAGCGAGTCTTTCCATGTCGGGCTCTCGGGCGGCGACTGCTGGGCGTCCGCGTCGCCGGCTCGGAGCACCTCGCCAAGGGGCGACTGCTGGCCGCTGCCGCCCTGGGCAAAGGTGAAGGGCTCTGGCGAGGCTTCGGGCAGGGTGATGATCGGCTGCACCGCGGCGTCGCGCTCGGGGGCGGACGAGGCGATGCTGGGGATGTTGCGGTCGCGGTCCGGGAGGTAGGCGATCGGGGCCGCCTCGATACGGCCGGCGTCACCCTCGGTCGCGTCGGCGAGTTGGAGGTTGCGTGCTCCGGAGAGGTGGTCGCTGACCAGCACCCCCACCACGAGGACGACAGCGAATCCGACGATAAGTGCGATCTTCTGTTCTCGGTTCACGACAGCATCCCTGCTTTTCGCGAAAGACTCTCTGACCCTGCCTGCGCCAACCATGGCTTCGGCAGGAGACTATACAGACCTGCGCGGCTCACGTGTTGGCGACAACGCGGATTGTCCGCAGTTTCGCCGAACGTGAGCGTGGGTTGTCGTGCAGTTCCGCCTCGGACGGGACGGTCGGCTGCTCTCCGACCATCTCGGCAAGACCCCGTTGCTCGAGTCGGGCGAACGACTGTTTGACCAGCCTGTCCTCGAGCGAATGGAAGCTCACGATCGCGACCCTCGCGCCGGCTGCGAGCCAGCCTTCCCCTGTTGACCTTGCTGCCCGTTCCACGGCGGCGAGCAGCCCTTCCAGCGAACCCAGCTCGTCGTTGACCGCGATACGGAACGCCTGGAATGTCCGGGTCGCCGGGTTGATTGACCCGCCGCTCCGGACCACGCTCCGCACGAGGGCGGCGAGCTGGCCAGTTGTCGATATCGACCCCTCCGCCCGCGCAGCGACAATCTTTCGCGCGATCGGTCGGGCGGCCTTCTCTTCGCCGTACTCGCGGAGGATCCGGACCAGTTCGGCTTCGGGGAGGGTGGCGAGGAGCTCGCGGGCGGTCAGGCCCCGGGAGGGGTCGAGCCGCATGTCGAGCGGGCCGTCGGAAGAGAAGGCAAAGCCCCGCGCCGGGTCGCTCATCTGGTTGGAGGCAAAGCCCAGGTCGGCCAGGACCATGTCGGCCCGGAGGCCCTCGCGGACGAGCTGACCGGGGAGGGCCGCGAAGTTGCCGTGGAAGCCGGTGACCTCCACGCCCGGGCCGGCCGACTGGGTGTGGCTGGTGGCGTGGGCGAGGTTGCCGGCGTCGAGGTCGTTGAGGACGACGCGGCCGCCGGGGTGCAGATGCGGCGCGATGGAGGCCGCGTGGCCACCGAGACCGGCGGTGCAGTCGACGTAGGTTTCCCCGGGTTTTGGAGAGATCGCGTCGAGGATCTCGTTCGGGAGGACCGGGATGTGCTGTGGGGCGTTCACGCTGAGCGTCAGCTTAGCGCGGTGGACGCCGACCTACCGCTTGGGGGGCTCGCGGAGGAACCGCGGCGGGCGCGGGCCGGGGCAGCAGCCCACGGCGCGGCCGTCGTTGCAGCCGGGTGAGTTGCAGTCGCTCGGGTCGGATTCGGGCTTGGAGCCCATCGGCGGCAGCTGGCCCTCGGCGCTGGCGGTCATCAGGGCGGCGATCGCGATGACCAGCATCGCCAGGAGCGGGATGTAGGCGGGGATATCGATGCCCATGGAGGGCAGCACGACGAAACAGATCGCGGCCAGGAACAGCGCGAGACAGAAGGCGATCACCAGACGGAGCAGGAGCCGCCGTCCCTCGACCTGGGGCGGGACCTCGCCGGGCTCGGGCAGGTCGGTGAGACGCAGGCCGTCCCGCTCGGGGATGCCGGGGCCGATGAGGATCGACTGACCTGATTCTTCGGAGCGATCTGTCAGGGCGAGGCTCCTTCCTCGGGCGGCTCGTTAGACCAGCAGCGAGGCCGGTCTCTCCAGCAAACCCTTGACGGTCTGGAGATATTCGGCCGCCATCGCGCCGTCGATGATGCGGTGGTCGCTGGACATGGTCATCGACATCTCGTGCCCGACGACGAGGATCGAGTCGCCGTCCTCGTCCTGCTCGACAAAGGGCTTCTCGATCGCCTGGCCGACGGCGAGGATCGCGGCGTTGGGCGGGTTGATGATCGCGGTGAAGTGGTCGACGCCGAACATCCCGAGGTTGGAGATCGTGAAGGTCGAGCCGGACATCTCCTCGACCGAGAGCCCCTTGTCGCGGGCTTTCTTGGCCAGCCGCTTGGTCTCGCCCGAGATCTGGCGGAGCCCGACGCGGTCGGCGTCGCGGATGCTGGCGACGACGAGGCCGCCGCCGCGCTCGGCCGGCAGTGAGATCGCAACGCCGATGTTGACGCGGCTGTGGAGCTGGATCGAGGGGCCCTGATCCACCCACGAGCTGTTGATGAACGGGTGCTGGTGCATGGCCACGGCGCAGGCACGGACGAGGAAGTCGTTGACGCTGAGCTTGACGCCCTGATCGGCGAGCTGTTCGTTCAGCTCGGTGCGCAGGGCCATGAGCGAATCGAGCCGCACGCTGACAGTGACCTGGTAGTGCGGGATCGTGGTCTTGGACTCCACCAGCCGCTTGGCGATGGTGGCCCGCATGTTCGAGAGCGGGACGGTCCGGTCCTCGAGCTCGCCAGAGGCGAAGGTGAGCACGGGCTCGGAGGCTGGCGACGGCTGGCCGGCCGAGGCGGTCTGGGCCGCGGCCTGACCTGTTCCCTGGCCTGCGCCCTCGACGTCCTTCTTGACGATGCGTCCGGAGGGGCCGGAGCCTTCGATGGTGGCCAGGTCGAGGCCGCGTTCGGCGGCGATCTTGCGGGCGAGCGGGGAAACGAAGATCCGCTGGCCGCTGCCGTTCTGGCTGGATGCGCCGTTGGAGGTGTGCGCTGGGCTGCTCTGCGCGGGCGGTTCGGCGACGGCGGTCGCGGACTCGGTCGGCGTCGCGGGGGTGTCGGTGCCTCCGGCCTGCTTCGCGGCTCCGCCTGCTGCGGCGGCACCGGCGGCGGCCTCTTCGACCGACTCCCCGTCGGCTGCGATCACGCAGATGAGCGAGCCGATTGCGACTGTCTCGCCCTCGGGCGCGACGATCTTGGCGACGGTGCCCTCGTCAAAGGACTGGAGTTCCATCGTCGCCTTGTCGGTCTCGATGTCGGCGATGAGGTCGCCGGCGGAGACGGCGTCACCGGGCTTGACGTACCACTTCACGACGGTGCCCTGCTCCATCGTGTCGGAGAGACGGGGCATGGTGACTTCGATGGGCATGGTCGGATCCTCGTGGCGCGGGCGGGGGGACTGCTGGCAGAAAGGGGAATGGCCGGGGACGGGTCAGGCGGTGCACTGCTTGACCGCGTCGAAGATGCGGTCGGGGTTGGGCAGGTACGCGGCCTCGAGGCCCTTGGCGTAGGGCGTGGGAACATCGGCGGTGTTGACGCGGACCGGCGGGGCGTCGAGCCAGTCGAACGCCTGCTCGGTGATCTGCGAGATGACCTCGCTGGCCACGCCGCCGAAGGGCCAGGACTGGTCGACGATCACGATGCGGTTGGTCTTCTTGATGCTCTCGACGACGGCGTCCATGTCGAGCGGGCGGATGGTCCGCATGTCGAGCAGGTCGCACTCGATGCCTTCCGCGGCGAGCTTCTCGCAGGCCTCGATGGCGAAGTTGACCGGGCGCCCCCAGGAGATGACGGTGCAGTCACCGCCCTCGCGGACCTTGCGGGCCTTGCCGAAGGGGATGTAGTACTCCTCCTCGGGGACGTGGGCCTTGTCGCCGAGCATGCGCTCCGACTCAAGGAAAAAGACGGGGTCGGGGTCGAGGATGGCGGTCTTCAGGAGGCCCTTGGCGTCGTAGGGGTTGGAGGGGATGGCGATCTTGAGGCCGGGGACATTGGCGTAGAGGCCCTCGACGCACCAGGAGTGGGTGGAGGCGAGCTGCCCGCCGGCGCCGTCGTTGCCGCGGAAGACGATGGGGCAGCCCCACTGCCCGCCGGACATGTAGAGCATCTTGGGTGCGTTGTTGAGGATGGCGTCGGCGGCGACGAAGCTGAAGGACCAGCTCATGAACTCGACGATCGGGCGGAGGCCGTACATCGCCGCGCCGATGCTCATGCCGGCAAAGCCGTTCTCGCTGATGGGGCTGTCGATGATGCGCTTGGCGCCGAACTCATCGAGCATGCCCTGAGAGACCTTGTACGCGCCGTTGTACTCGGCAACCTCTTCGCCGATGAGGAAGACGCGCTCGTCGCGGCGCATCTCCTCGCTCATGGCTTCGCGGAGCGCCTCGCGGTACTGGATCTCGCGGTCGCCCTCGCGCGGGGGCAGCGGCTTGTCGAAGTCGGGGACGGCGTAGCCGCCGGGCAGGGCGGGGTGCTCGTGACGCGTCGCGCCGGGAGGGGTGGGTGCGGTCATGGTGGTCATGGGTCTTCCTCTCGTGGGCGTGCTCTAGAGCAGCGGGTTCTTCTCGCCGTGGATGTAGTCGCCCATCGGGCTCAGGTTGGGCACGGGGTGGATGTAGACGTCGCTGTAGAGCTCGGCGTCCACGTCCGGGTCGGTGCCGTTCTCGGCGAATTGCACCGCGTCACGGACGATCTCGGCGATCTCGGACCGCATGGCCTTCCAGTCGTCCTCGGTCAGGCACTCGCGCCCGCCGTCGCTCTTGGTCTTCATCAGACGCGAGGCGAGGGCGGCGATGGAGTCCTTCTCCTTCCAGGTGTCGACCTCGTCCTTGGTGCGGTACTTCTGCGGGTCGGACATCGAGTGGCCCATGTACCGGTAGGTCTTGAGGTCGACAAAGGCGGGGCGCTGGAGGTCGCGACACTCGTCGGCGAGCGGCTTGAACTGGTCGTAGACATCGATGATGTCGAAGCCGTCGATCTCGATGCTCTTGATGCCGTAGGACTTGCCCCGGGAGATCAGGTCGTCGCTGTTGGCGGTGTGGCGCTTGATGGCGGTGCCCATCGAGTAGCCGTTGTTCTCGATGATGTAGATCACGGGGATGCTCAGGAGCGAGGCGAGGTTGAGCGCCTCGTGGAACGCACCCTGGTCGATCGCGCCGTCGCCGAGGTAGCACAGCGCGACCTTCTTCTTGCCTTTGCCGAGGACCTCCCACTCGTAGCGTGCGGCGAAGGCGAGGCCGGCACCGAGAGGCGTCTGCGCGCCGACGATGCCGTGGCCGCCGAAGAGCCAGTTGGGCTTGTCGAACATGTGCATCGACCCGCCCTTGCCTTTGGCGCAGCCCTCGAGCTTGCCGTACATCTCGGCCATGCACGCGCGGGGGTGCATGCCGCGGGCGAGCGCGTGGCCGTGGTCGCGGTAGGCCAGCACGACAGGGTCGTCGTGCTCAACGCTGTTGATGGTGCCGACAGCGCAGGCTTCCTGCCCTGAATAGATGTGGCAGAAGCCGCCGATCTTGGCCTGCTGGTACGCCTGCATCGTCCGGGTCTCGAACTCCCGGATGAGTTGCATGTCGTAGAGCCACTTGCGGAGTGTGTCGTCTGACAGTCCGTCGGAGGGCTTGCCTGAAGAGTGCGGGCTCTTGGTGCTCGCGGATGCCTGGGTCATGCTGGGCTCCCGGTGTGGTGCTACCGAATCAACGTATCGACGAGATGCGTGCGCAGCTCTCGGATCGCGCCGCGACGACTGTGATCGTCCGGCGACCAGTGCTCGCACAAACAAAACCCGATAGCACCGCCGTGTGGTACGCCCTATAGCGTAGGAGGGCAGCACGGGGTGTGCCACACACTCTGCGTGTCCAGATTGCGCTCAATTCCACTCCGGGCGATCCCGGATCGGCTCCGGGAAAAGTGCCGGTGGCTCAGGCGCCCGAACCCGCGGCCTCGATCGCGGCCCGAGCTTCCTGCAGGCCCGCCGCCCGGCACTTGAGCAGAACCACCGCCGTCTCGAGCTGCACGTCGATCCCCTTGGCCAGCAGGTCGTCCGGATCGGCCCGGGGCTCGTCGGTGACCATGATTTCGCCGTTCTCATCGAGCGGGAGCACGTCGGCGTCGCGACGCAGTGTCAGCGCCTCCTGGTTCTGCGAGGGGAGCATGTCGACCGCGAGGTCCGGCTCGATACCCCACTCGGTCAGGCCGGGCCGGCGGTGGATCAGCCGGCCGTTGGGCAGGCGGTAGTACTGCGTGGTGACCTTGAGCAGGGCGCGGGCCTTGGTGTTGAGGGGCCAGGCGTTCTGGACGCTGCCCTTGCCGAAGCTGCGCTGGCCGATCACGATCGCGTCGATCTGGCCCCGTGCGGCGTAGTCCTGGAGCGCCCCGGCGACGATCTCGCTGGCCGAGGCCGAGCCCGGGTTGACCAGCACCGCGACGGGGATGTCGCCGAGCCTGCCGGAGCCCTGCTTGATGCGCTCGGTGGCGGTGAGCGCCCCGTTGGCGTCTTCGGTGGTGACCACGACGCCGGACGGGACAAACTCGCCCACAACGTCGACCGCCTGGTCGAGCAGGCCGCCGGGGTTAAACCGGAGGTCGAGCACCAGCCCGCGGAGCCCCTGCTTGGTCATCTCGTTGATCGCGAGATCAAGGTCTTCCGCGGTGCTCGCGGTGAACTGGGAGAGCCGGACGTAGCCGATGCCGCTGTCGGGATCGACAAACCAGTTCCAGTCGTCCTCGCCGGCGCCGGAGCGCTTCCAGCCCTTGACGCTGCCCAGCTTGATGACCGAGCGGACGATGGTGAACTCCTTGCCGACCGTCTCGCCGTTCTCCTCACGCTCGACGCCGATGGTGACCTTGGTGTTCTTGGGGCCGGTGATCACGTCGACCGCCTGGTCGAGGGTGAAGCCGGTCGTGGAGTCGCCATTGACCGAGACGATCACGTCGTCGGTGCGGACGCCGGCCCGCTGGGCGGGCGAGCCCTCGAGCGGCGTGGCGACCTTGATCTGCATCAGCTCGTCGTACTGGATCGAGACGCCGATGCCGACGAACTCGCCCTGCGTGTTCCGCTCAAACCGGCGGACCTGATCGGGCCAGATGATGGTGGAGTAGTCGTCGAGGACGGTCATCGCCCCGTTGCCGAATTCGTGCAGCACGGCCTCCTTGGGGATACCGATGGTCTGCTCGGACAGTTCGGTCAGCTCGTCCATGAGACGGCCGAGGTCGCGCTGATCGAGCCGGTCCTTGGGCTGCCGCCACTGCTCGCGGATGGCGTCCAGGTTTTTGAGGAACGCCTGGGTCGCCATGGTGTCTTTCAGCCCGGTGAAGGTCTCGGCCAGATCAGAGGTCGTGACCATCGTCTCGACCCCCTCGATCCCGGCGTTGATCATCTGGCGGATGGCCTGCCCGTCCACGTGGCGCGTGCCGGCGATGCTGATCGACTGGATGATGACCCACTTATCGAGGCCCGCCAGCTTCTCCTCGTAGCTGTCGCCCATCGCGTTGTAGGGCGGCAGGGCCGACTCGCCGGCCTCGAGCCGACGCTCGTTGCGCATGCTCCAGTAGTGCTCGGGGGCGTACAGGCGGACCATCTCCAGCCGGCGGCTGAGTCGGTCGATTTCCGACTGGTAGCGCTTGTCGATATCGAAGAGGACGTGCAGGCGGTAGAACAGCTCGCTGGCCTTGAGCCACTCACCCGCGCTCTCGGCCTGGCGTGCCGCGGCGTCGGCTCGGGTGATGGCCTCGTTGATGAGCGGGTCGGCCATGAGCTCGTCGGCCAGAAGCAGCCCGCCGTGCAGCTCGACGAGTTCCATCGCCAGCACCATCGCCTCGCCCAGCTTGAAACCCGCCGGGTCGTCGTTGGCCTCGGTCAGCCGTTCCTGGAGCTCGGTGCGGGCCTCGGCGATGCGGTTCTGGCGGTCGGTCTCGCGTTTGGTGATGTTCAGCCCGTAGCGCTGCACGTCGCCGGCGATGCCCGCGGCCAGCGGTGTGGCCTCGCGTTCGCGGAGGTCGCGCAGCATCGCGTCGAGCTCGCGCGTGTCGCCGGACTTGGCGGAGGTCCAGATCTGCTCAGACCACTGCCCCACCGAGCCGGTCGCCTCGACCTGAGCGGACGCGACGAGCGACGAAAGCCCCATGGCCGCGAGGACCGTGAGGCGACGAATCGTGGTGGATCGCAACATTTCTGCTCCAGAGGCCTGGGGCACCCGCGTGGCGCCGCCTTCTCCCTCGCTAGATACCCCGTCAGACTCCGACAGGTTCGGCCGAGTTCCATCGACCGCCGAGCCGGCGCCCGTCCACACGCCGTGCGGAGTGCGGGGCTCGTCACCATGTTATCGAACCGGATCCGATCCGGTTGCACGGGGTGGGACGGTTCGTCCCGCCGCTCCCCCCTGACTACGCGGACGCGGTGCCGGCACGCCGGGCCGCTCGGGAGACCCGCCGCACAAGCACCAACCCCACCACCGCCAGCACAATTCCCAGCATCACCAACATGGCGATGTTCAGGTTGATCGCCTCGGGCAGAACGCCGCTTCGGACGGCGCTGACAGCGAGGAGCCCGGTCAGCGGCCCGCCCGCAAAGCCCATCCCGATCAGCGCCTCGTGGGTTCCCCCGGCCTCGACCTCGCCGGCCCCGACCTCCATCGCGTAGTAGAGCGAGGCGACGTAGATCACGCCGTTGCCCACACCGAGCATGGCCAGGCCCGCCAGCAGGAGCGCAAGGCCGGAGAACCCGCCCACCAGCGGAGCAACCAGAGCGGTGCCGATCCCGCCGACCATACCGATGGCCCCCACCGCGACGAGCCACCACCGCCCGTGCCACCCGTGCCACCGCTCCATGGCGATAAAAACGACGAATCGCGAGAGCATCCACGTGGCGGCGACCGGGGTCTGCCAGCCCACGTCGACCGCGAGACGATCGAGCGCGTCCGGCGCGTACGGCGACCAGACGCTGACCACGAAGTAGCTCGTCGGCAGCAGCAAACGGAATGTCGTGAGCAGCGGGACATAGACCGGCGGGTGGGGCTCGAGATGCTCGGGCAGGTGCCTCCCCGGCTCGCGCCCCATGGGGATGAGCAGCGCCGTGCTCGCCAGTTGGAGCACGCCGAAGACCAGCAGCACACCGAGAGGCATGCGGTCGAGCAGGGGCGCCATGGCCCACAGCGATAGAAGAACCGCCAGGGCCCAGATCACGTTGAACTGCCCGATCGCCCGGCGAAGCCGGTGACCGGACCGGCCGCCGCCGAGATAGCTCTCCACGATCGGCCAGAACGCCCCGGAGCAGGGGGCGTAGAGCGCAACGCCGATCCAGACGCCCGCAGCCGCGCGGTCGGGGAACAAAAACGCCACCACCGGCGGGATCATCGCCGCCAGCCCCAGCGCGATCGACAGCCCCGCCAGCACGCCCCGGCTGCTGACCCGCGGGCTCCGCGCGGCCATGCGGCGGAGCATCGGCCCCACGCCCGCCGCGCCGAGGATGTAGACGACGCCGAACAGGCTGCCGAGCGCAAAGTTCATCCGCGGCGTAAATCCGCTGCTTTCTTTGGCGATAAAAAAGATCCCGTTGGTGACGACCCCGGTGCCCATGCTCGCGAGGAACACGACCGATTGCACGGCCCAGAGCGGCGAGGGGCCGCGCAGGGCGGGTGCGGGGGTTGGGCTCGGGGTCGTGGGCATGGCCGGGCGGGCGCTCCGGATGGCATGCGGATCGGGTGCCGGACAAAGGTGTGGAGCGTCAGGCGTTGCCGTGCGAGGCCGGAGATCGTACCATCCACCTCGCCCCGGGCCCGAACCCGGGCGACAGAGCGCCCGTAGCTCAACTGGATAGAGCGCTGCCCTCCGAAGGCAGAGGTTCCGCGTTCGAATCGCGGCGGGCGTATTTGAGACGGTGTGAGGCTCATGCCCTCGCGTTCGCGTATCGCAGCAAAGCCACCCCACTCATTGAGCCGAGATACCCATTATGCCGACCCTCGCCCACGCCGTCGCCGTGCTCGCCATGCTGGTCCCCGTGGGGCCCGCCCCAGAGGCCCCCGCCACGAGTCCGGACACCGCCGAAGCGCAGATCCAGCCCGATTCGGCCGAACTGCCGGACGCGGCCAGTCTCTTCGAGGCCCACATCGCGGCCACCGGCGGCATGGAGGCGCACCTTCGCCACAAGAACCGGGTCTTCGACGGCGTCTACCGCATGCTCGAGGAGAACGAGACCCAGATCATCCGCGTCTTCATGGCGGCGCCGAACAAGTTCCGCGCCGAGATCGAGGCCCCGGGGCTGGGCACCACGACCCGCGCGTTCAACGGCAGCGTGGCCTGGGGCGTGAACCTCTCGGGCAAGCCCTTCCTCCTGCAGGAGAACCGTGAGCGGGCGCAGGTCATGGACAACGCCATGTTCCTGGGCGAGGCCGGCTACAAAGAGCGTTACGCGTCGATCACCACCCAGGGCATCGCCAAGATCGACAACCGCGACGCCTACCGGGTCGTGTTCGAGACCCCCTCGGGCATCAAGGGCGCCGTCTACTTCGATGTCGAGTCCAAGCTGCTGGTCGCACGCGAGGTCGAGGCCGAGAACAACCCCGCGATGATCACCGTCGTCACGGTCGGCAACTACCGCGAGTTCGACGGGGTGCTCATGCCGATGCTCCAGCGTCAGAAGCTCGCAACCCAGAGCAAGCCCTCTGTCGAGATCGAGTTCCGTTGGGTCAAGATCGATGTGGACAAGCTGCCGACCTTCGATCCGCCCGCCGGGGCCACCCTCGCGACCGACGGCTGAGTCTCGAACCCACCCGCGGCCGCCGCCCGCCTAGTCGCGCAGTTCGCAGCAGCTCCCGAACGCTCTGCAGATCGGGTGCTCGCCGCACACCGCGCCACGCGCCTTGCAGGCGCGACGCCCGTGCCAGATCAACATGTGGCTGAGGTCGCCCCAGCGATCGCGCGGGAACATCGCCATCAGGCGGCGTTCGATCTGCGGCACGGTCGTACCCTCCTCCACGAGCCCGAGCCTCACCGCGAGCCTCGCCACGTGCGTGTCGACGACCACGCCCATGTGGACGCCGTAGGCCGTGCTCAGAACGACGTTGGCGGTCTTGCGCGCCACGCCGCGGAGCGTGAGCAGCTCTTCCATCGTCCGGGGGACCTCCCCGCCGAAGGTCTCGGTGACGGCCGACATCGCCGCGTGGATCGCCTTGGCCTTGTTGCGAAAGAGTCCGATAGTGCGGATGTAGGGCTCGATCTCCTCCGGGGTGGAGGCCGCGTAGTCGGCCGGCGTCGGGAACGCCTCGAAGAGCGCCGGCGTGGCCTTGTTCACGCCGACATCCGTTGCCTGAGCCGAGAGGATCGTGGCGACGAGCAGCTCGTGCGGCCGGGTGAAATCGAGTTCGCAGACCGCGTCGCCGTAGTGCTCATCGAGGGCCGCAAGCAGACGCGTTGCGCGACGCTTGAGCGACGGAGCGACCTGCGGAAGCTCGAAGGGCAGATCGGCGTTGGCCTCACTCCGGCGCGCCGACTTCTTCGTCGATGGCTTGGCAGCACCTCGCCCGGCCATCAGCGATCGTCCCCGCGATCGGCCTGCGCGGAAGAGAGGTCCCGCCCGGTCGCCGACCACGCCGAGCAGACAAAGAGCAGCAACGCGGCGATCGTCGTCGCGCCGATCAACCTCGACGCGGTCGGGTGCATCGAGTCGAACCGGGACTTCGCCTCGCTCGCGACGGTGTTGTCGCCGACGCTGGCCGCGTTCCGGTACTCAGCCGCGGCATCATTCATCCGGGGCTGAAGCCAGCCGACATGGGTCAGAAAGAGCCCGAGCGTGACCGCGACAAGGCCCAGACGGACGACAGGCAGCCGCCGCTCGCCGCGCCGAAAGGCCAGCACCAGCACACCGAGCAACGCCCCAAAGAGCGCTGCGCCGACGACAAGGAACCCGATCCGGAAGACACCCTCAGCGACCACCCCGGCAACCAGTGACCAGTGCGGCCCCGTGTACGACGCGTGATCGGGCAGCACCGGCCCGAGGTCTCGGACCGTCGGGAACACCACCGCCGCCACGACGCCGGTCATCGCCACCACGCCGAACGCGACGCCGGAACAGACAACGAGCAGGGTGGACGCGAGGCGTGTGAGCCGGTTCATGCCCCATCCTAGAAGCGTGCCAACCCGCGGCCCGCCGGCGCGACCTATCAATTCCCGATGCTCGAACGCCCTCCGCTCAGCCTGGCCCTCGCCGCCCTCAGAGGCGCAACCGACGCGACGCACCCACGACAGCACCTCGAATGGGCCGCCGCCTCGGGGTTCCGATCGGTCACGCTGGACGCGGCGACTCCGGGCTTCCGGCCTCGGGAACTCGACCGCTCCGGCCGCCGGGACCTGGCCGCGCTGCTCCGCCGGCTCGAACTCGGCCTGATGGGTGTCGACCTCTGGATCCCCCCCACACACTTCGGCGACCCGGTGCACGCCGAGCGGGCTGTCGAGGCGGCGATGGCGGCGATCGACCTGACCGCCGACCTGGCCGGGCTCAATCAGGGCGAGCGGGTCCTCAGCCTCTCGCTGCCCCGCGACCGGGAAGAAGCCAGCGCCGCGATCGGCACCATCGCCGGCCACGCCGACTCGCGGAGCGTGGAGATCGCCGACCACACATGGCCACCGGTGGACTCCGGCGAGTCCGATTCGATCCGCGTCGGGCTCGACCCGGCGGTGCTGCTGCTGGCCGGTGACAACCCCGCCAAGGCCGCGGCACGCACGGGCGATCGCCTCGCGGTCGCGCGGCTCTCCGACGCGTCGGACATCGGCCGCGTCGCGCCGGGCGGGCGCGACGGTCGGCTCAACGACCTGGCGTACGTCATCGCGTTAGACACCGCCAAGTACCGCCGGCCGGTGGTGCTCGATGCCCGGGGGCTGGCCTCGCCGGACGACGCGGCGCTCAGGTGTCTGGAGTGGTGGTCGAACGCTTGAGCCGCCGAAGCGATCAGCGGCCAAAGGGCGACTCGCCTCGCACGATCCGGTTCTTCGATCCCGGCGCGACCAGTGCTTTCAGGTACACCGCGAACGCCTGATTGTCAGAATCGAGGTCCTCGCCAAAGTACATCCGCCAGACCTCGATCCCCGATCGCCGGAGCACGGCCGCGCGCGCAGCACGGGAGCCGTATCGCTGCTCCAGCCGCGACATCATGCGTCCGGCGGCGGCATCTTCCAGCAGTCGGCCGAGCGCCGCCCGCCGATCGGGATCGGACATGACAAAGTGCGCGAGCGCCCAGCACTGGGCGTAGTAAGTCAGCGTCGATTCTGACGAGACCTGGATCAACGCCTGGGGCCGCTCGGTGAGGAGTTGCTCGAGCGGCATGAGGCCGTCGCGCGAGGCCGCGTGGCGGAGCTGGTCGAACCGCTCCACGTTGGCCCACGGCAGGAAGATCGGCTCGTGCGGGCGGTAGGCGTCCCAGCGAAAGCCCTCCGCCCAGACCGCGAGCCCCTCGTCCAGCCACGAGGGGAGCGGCTCGCGGAGGGAGACCTGCGCGTACTGATGCCAGCCCTCGTGCGCGAGGATGGCCATGGTGTCCTGCACGCCGATGTCCCACAGCACGGCGCGCCCACGCTGGGTGAAGCCGCCTCGCTCAATCGCGCCGTACCGCTCCAGCCCCTCACTGCCGTAGACCTCGGTGACGAATCGCTCCCACTCCGGACGCGAGGAGAGCACGAAGACCTCCAGCCCGCCGGTCGGCGTCGGCATCTCGGGGAAGGCCTCGGAGAATCTCGCGAGCGAGGCCTCGGCAAAGCCCGGCAGGCGGTCGCGGAGCAGATCGCGGTAGACCGTCGTGAGCAGCCGGTAGTGCGCGGTGGTGTAGGCCATGCCGCTGGCGCCCTGAAAGGTCCATGCCGAAGACTCGACCCAGATCGGGGGCCGCTCGGCGAGCATGCCGGGACGGCCGCCGTCCTCCCGCACCGCCGTGTTGGCGGCGCAGGAGAGCAGCAGCGTCGCGACGCAAACGGCCAGCGCCGTGCACGTGGCGGATCGGACCCAACACCTCATGCGAGCTGTTCCAGCTGGGCCTGGAGACTGGTGATCTCGGCGTGCAGATCGGCGAGCTGCTGGCGGCTCTGCTCGACGAGGTGCGCCGGGGCCTTCTCGGCGTAGCCGGGGTTGCTCAGGCGGCCCTCGATCGCCTTGGCCTGCTTTTGGCTGTCGGTGATGGCCTTCTTGATCCGCTCCCGCTCGGCACCCGCATCGACCGCGTCGACAAGGTTGCTCAGGCGCAGGTCGAAGCCATCGAAGCGTGCCGGGACCGAAGGACCGGTCGGGTCGGCGTGCATGAATCCATCGAGTCCGGCGAGTGTCGAGACGATCGGCTCGGTCAGGGCGATCAGTTCGATCACGGGCTCGGGCGCGTGGAGGGTGATGCGACGCTTGGGCGGCACCTGGTGCTGCGCGCGCACCTCGCGGATCGCCGTGACCAGCCCCTGCACGCGGGCGAACATCGCGACGGCGTCCTCGCTCTTCCACGAGTCGTCGAGGCGGGGCCAGCCGGCGGTGGCGAGCAGGCCCCCCTCGCGCGGCGGGGGCAGCTCGAAGCCCTCGATCGTGACCTTCTCCACATCGCGGAGGTGTTCCCACACCGCCTCGGTCACGAACGGCGCGATCGGGTGGAGCAGGCGGATGGTCGCGTCGAGCACGTGGGCGAGGACCGACTTCTGAAGCGGGCTGGACTCGATGGTGGGCTTGATCGCCTCGAGATACCAGTCGCAGAAATCACGCCACAGGAAGTCGTAGAGGCTTGTCGCGTAGACGCTGAACTGGTAGCCGGCGAGGGCCTTCTCGCACTCGCCGATGGTGTCGGCCAGGCGGGAGAGGATCCAGCGGTCGGGCAGTTGCAGCATCTCGCCGGGGGTCTGGTCGAGCGGCAGCGGCGCCGCCTCGCCCTCGAGGAACCGCAGCGCGAACCGCGAGGCGTTCCAGAGCTTGTTGCAGAAGTTGCGGGCCTCGTCGAACTTGCCGGAGGTGTTGCGGGCGAGCGGCTTGTCAGCCGTGGGCTCGATGCCCTGGAACACACCGAAGGCCGTCACCATCGGCTTGGAGCACGCCGGGCAGGTTTGCTCCGGCATCGCCACCGCGTGACCAGAGGCGTTCTTGAGCGTCTTGGGCTCGAAGGTCTTCTCACAGTGCGGGCAGACCAGATCCACCGGCATTCGGACGTCCTGGGTCTGGGTCGTCATCTTGACGAGCGTGAACCGCAGGGCGTCGGCGCCGTGGGAGTCGATGATGTCGGTCGGGTCCACGCCGTTGCCGAGGCTCTTGGACATCTTCTGGCCAGACCCGTCCTGGATCATGGCGTGAATGAAGACGTCCTTGAAGGGCAGTTGCCCGTCGGTGTGCGGCTTCTCGCCCTTCCCTCCGTCGCTCCGCCGCTCCGTCGCTTCGTCACTGAGGAAGTACCGGTTGAACATCACCATCCGCGAGACCCACAGCGTGATGATCTCACGGGCGGTGGTCAGGACGCTCGTGGGGTTGAAGGCCTCGAGGAGGCGGGCAGTCGAGCTATCCACGAACCCGTGAGAGCGGAGCCACGCGCCGGTGTCGAGTTTGCCGAATTTCTGGGTGGCGACGGTGCCGTGGGTGCGGATGCCGACCGCGCAAACGAGGTCGGTGCAGGACTGGATGTCGTCCGGCGCGCGCAGCGGCGTCGTGAGGTCGGACTCGCTGAAGAGCTCGTAGGCGAGCGGCTTGGCCGGCTCGTGGTCGCGGAGAGACAGCAGCCGCTCGATCACCTCGCCGGAGCGGGCGTCGGGGTCGCCGATGAAGTTCTGCCAGGTCCCGAAGCGCTTGACGAAGATGGAAAGGAGTGAGTCCGGGTCATCGGGCGCGAGCGTCGCGGCGTCCGGCGCGCTCGGCACGCCGGGCCAGCCCATCGTGGACATCGGCCAGAGAGCGGAGGAGAACCAGGTGTCGAGGACGTCGGGGTCCTGTTCATACCCCTCCCGCTCGAGCATCGACACCATCGGATCGTTCGAATCCCTGAAGCTGACATGGACTGTCCAGGAGCCATCGGCTTCCTGCATTTCGCGGTAGGCGATGCCGTCGTCCCAATCGTCAGCAAGGTCGACCAGCAGTGGACCAAGGTCCTTTTCATCCTCGGACATCCCAGTCTTCGTCCACACAGGAATCCGATGCCCCCACCACAACTGCCGGCTGATGCACCAGTCGCGCAGCCCCTCGTGCCACTGCTCGAAGGTCTTGGCGTAGCGATCGGGATAGAACCGGAGCTCGCCGTCGCCCTCGTGGACGGGCCGGGGCAGGAAGCTGTCGGTGGTCCGCTGGTCGGGGGCCATCGCGTGGAGGGCGGCGCCGCGGAGCTTCTCGTTGGTGACCGCCACGTACCACTGGTCGCTCAGATACGGCTCGATCGCGGCGTGGCTCCGGTAGCTGTGGCCGACGCTGTGGGTGTAGGGCTTGACCTGCTCGAGCAGGTTGCGCGCGCGGAACTCCTTGACCACCAGTTCGCGCGCATCCTCGCGGCTCTTGCCGAGGAAGACGTGCCCGCCCTCGTTGTTGCGCTCGCGGTCCCAGCCGTGCTGGTCGGAGATGCTGGCGTCGGGGGCCATGACGTTGATGACCGGCAGTTCGTGCCGCTGGCCGATCGCGTAGTCGTTCTGGTCGTGCGCGGGCGTGACCTTCAGGAACCCCGTCGCAAACTTGGCCTTGGCGTCGCTGCTCTCGGGGTCGGGCATGACGACGTAGTCGTCCTCGACGATCGGGATGATGCGGCCCACGAGCGGCAGCTGCACCATGAGCCCCTTGAGCGGCTTGGCCCGCGGGTCCTTCGGATTGAGCGCGACGCCGGTATCGCCGAGGTAGGTCTCAGGCCGCGTCGTGGCGACGGTCACCCAGGCATTCTCGTCGCCGTCGTGCCGGTCGGCACCCGGGTAGCCCCGGGCCGCGAGTTCGCCCCAGGTGACTTCTTGCACGTCCTTCGTGTCGTCGGGGTTGCGCGGCGGATGGACGATGGGGTAGCGCAGGTAGTAGAAGTGCCCCTCGATCTCCTCCATCTCGACCTCGTCGTCTGCGAGGGCGGTCTGGGTGACCGGGTCCCAGTTGACCAGACGCTTGCCGCGGTAGATCAGGCCGTCCTTGAAGAGCCGGAAGAACGCCTCGCGGACGGCGCGCGCGCACAGCTCGTCCATCGTGAATCGCTGCCGCTCCCAGTCGCAGGAGCAGCCCATCCGCTTGAGCTGCTCGGTGATGTGGGCCTCGTATTCGTCCTTGAACGCCTGCGTCGCGGCGACGAACTGCTCGCGCCCGCCGGGCTCCTTGCGGAGCTGCGCGATCGCGGGCTTGCCCTGCGAGGCCAGACGCTTGTCCACCACCGTCTGGGTCGCGATGCCCGCGTGGTCAGTGCCGGGGAGCCAGAGGGCCTCGAAGCCCATCATGCGGCGGGCGCGGATCAGGACGTCCTGGAGGGTGTTGTTGAGGGCGTGGCCGAGGTGGAGGGCGGCGGTGACGTTGGGCGGAGGGATGACGATCGCGTAGGGCAGCGCCTCGCCCCCGAGCACCCGCTCCGGATCGGCGTGGAAGGCCCGCGAGGCGTCCCAGCGGGCGCGGATCGACGGCTCGTGGTCGGCCGGAATGTATTTGGACGGCATCGCGGCCCGCTCGGCATCGGTCGGCATGGAAAGTCACTCCTGGGAGGCTCAGACGCCGAAGTGTAAGCGGGGCGATACGCTCCGACAGACCGCACCGGGACCGCCTGTTTCCGAGACACCGATCCATGCCGACGCCACGCTCCAATCTGCCCGTGATCCTGGCCGCAGCGGCTGCTGCGGCGTCTGTGGTGACGCTGGCCGGGGTGCTGGTGTGGAGAGCACGGGTTGCGACAACACCCTCCGGCGGCGCCGGCGCAGAGCGGATCGCCACGGAGGGCGGATCGGACCGCGCCCGGCCAACCCCGACCCCGGCTGCGGGCACGCAGGCCACGCCTCGGCCGGCCGCGGCGACTGAAGCCGTCCTCGAGGCGGCCAACACGCTCGTGCAGCAGGGCGAGGCCGACCGGGCCGAGGCGGTGCTTCGGGCGGCGGTAGCCGAGCAGCCGGACGATCAGGAGCTCCGCCTGGCCCTGGCCGGGGCGTGCGTGCTCCAGCAGAAGCTCGCTGCGGCGTATCAGGAGTATGAAGCCGCGCTGGCCATCGGGCCCCGCACGGCGGACATCGAGTTCACCGCCGGCACCGTCGCCAGCCAGTTGCGTCGGCTCGACCGGGCGGAGGAGCATTTCGCGGCAGCCCAGGCGACCGACCCGGCGGACGCCCGATTCCCGCTCTATCTGGCGCAGGTGCAGATCGCGCAGGGGCGGAGTGACGAGGCGAAGAAGAACCTGCTGCTGGCGACAAGGCTGGACGAGACGCTGGCGATCGCGTGGGGCACACTCGCGCAGCTGTCGCTGCGGGACAACGAGCCGAACGTCGCGCTGCAGCTGGTCGCGCGGGCACGAGATCTCGAACCCTCGGTGTCCATCTGGCGGATCATCGAGGCGCGGGCGAGCAACCGGAGCGGCAACCCCGAGCGGGCGCTCGCGGTGCTGGGCGGTCTGCCGGCGGCGGAGCGTCAGCGGTTGGATGTCCTGAGGATCCTTGGCGAGGGCTACGGATTGCTCGGGAACCCGGCCGAGGCGGCGCGGGAATTCGAGGCCGCCGCGGCGGCGCGGCCGGAGGACGGACCGCTCCAGCTCGAAACGGCGGTCTGGTGCGAGCGGGTCGGCGATCCGGACAAGGCGCTCGGGTATGCCCGTCGTGCCGAGGCGCTGGGCGTCGAGGGCGCGGCCAAGATGGCGGCTCGGCTCGCTGGCAACGACTGAGGCGCCGGATCACCGGGAGCCGGTCGGCCGCCGGTGCAACGGCCGGCCCGGGCACCGGGTAGAAGGGATCGGATGTCACCGGTTGATCCGAGATCCATCTCCGCCCCGAGTGCCGAGTCCCACGTCGGGCCGGGTGTCGCGTGCGACAAGTGCGACTATCCGCTGGAGGGTCTGCCCGCTAGCGGCAAGTGCCCCGAGTGCGGCACGCCGATCAGACGTCGTCGGACAGGCGGTGCCCAGGCACGCGACAACCTGACCGACGCGCCGGTGCCCTACCTCCAAAACCTGCACTGGGCGGCGATGGCGATGGCGATGCTCGGCGTGGCCAACGGACTGGTGCAGGCCGGCTGGGTCTACTTCCGGCACCCGGTGGTGGCGTGGCTGCTGCTGCTCGGCGGGGCCGGGTGGGCCGCGGTCGTGTACATGCCGACAGGCCGTCGCCCGTTTCAGCCCGGCATGCGGACGAGCCCGGCGCGCGAGCGGCTCGGGGTGCGGCGTGCCGCACGGCTTTCGCAGCTGGCCTGGCCGGTGCGGGGCTTTTGTCTGGTCGTGATGCTGGAGGTCGAGTCGAAATCGGCGGCGACGGCCGGGGTGTTCCGGATGGCGGCGGCGGCGCTGCAGTTTGTGGGTGTGCTCGGCTTCGCGCCGCTGTGCATCTGGCTTGCGCATCTTGCGGACTGGGCGCAGGACACCGGCCTTTCGGGGCGGCTTCGGATCTCGGCGGTGTTGGTCGGGGCCGGGGGCACGCTGATGACGCTGGCGCTGGCCGCGACGGCGCTGGCGTCGGGCACCGGCTTTGCCGCGCCGCTCAGCATCGTCGCGGGGCTCGCGCTGCTCGCGTATGAGGGCGGGCTGGTGGTCTTTGTCATCTCGCAGCTGCAGTTTGCGCGGATGGTCGGCTGGGCGGTGCGGAACGCCAAGGCGACGATCGTCCGCGACCAGCGGGTGCTCGAGCGCAAGGCGCGGCGGACGTTCTCCGGCGACGCGGCCGCGGGCACTCCGCTGGCGGAGATGGCCCGGCGCCGGGGCGAGGCGGTGCTCGATCCATGCGCCGGGTGCGGGTATGACCTCACGGGGCTCCCGACGGGAGCACGCTGTCCCGAGTGCGGTCGTGAGCCGGACGCCGAGTCGACCGCGTTCCTCCGGCACCCCAGGCGAGAATCCCGGCCGGCGGCGGCGCTGGAGGACATCCCGCTGGTCGGCGATGAGGACGACGGGCCGGCGGGTCCGCCCACGCAGAACGGGCGTGCGCGCGCAGAACCGTGACGGGCGGCGAGGATCGCGCGACGGCCCGGCACGGGTGCGGCTGGCGGAAGAAGCTGCTCTGGAGATCAGCCTCCGGCGGGGGGCGTGGCGGGGTCGGCTGCGGGCTCACCCTCGGCGCCGGGGACCGGCCCCTCGACGGCCGGATCGGCGCGCTCGGGGATGCCGAGTTCGGCGACGATGAGGGGCGTCAGGTCGTCGCCGGTGCCGTCGAAGAGCACGGGGCGGAGCAGGACCTCCTGGACGACGACGTTGGTGTTGCTGGCGTCGATCGCGTCAACGTCCATGCGGCTGGAGAAGACGCGGTCGTAGCCCTGCTCGGCGGCGACCTTCTGCACGGCGGCGTGGACGGCCTGGTAGGCGCGGGTGAGCTGGCCCGCGGCGAGGGTGTCGATCGCGACGCCGGCCTGCTGACGAGCCTGATCGAACCGCTGCTGGGCCGACTGGTACTGGGCGTAGAGCGACTGGGCCGCGGGCGTCTCGGCATCCGCCGGGTCCATCTTCTGGAGCGCCTGCAGGTAGCTGTCGCGTTCCTGGGCGATCGAGGTGACCTGCTCGTTCCAGACGCGGGTCTCGTTGTCGCGCTCGGTGGCGTAGGACTCCATGTCGAGCATGCGCTCGAGGAGCTGGAGGACGTCCACGGTGCCGGTTCGGGCGTCGGTGAGCGTCACCGCGGGGGGCGACGACGCGACCGCCGGGGTGAGGAAGAGGTGGCCGGCGACGGCGGTGGAGAACGCGCCGGCGAGACCGGCGGCGAGAACAAGCATGGTGTTTCGGTGCATGGCTGACTCCCTGGGTGCGACGCGCGCCATCCCGGGCGGGCGTGGGACCACTGTAGCGTCACAGAGGCGGTGTTTGTGGTGCGGAGCCGGGCGTGCGTCGCGGTCGCAAAACCAGCGACACCCGGCACGGGCTGTGCCGGGTGTCGTCGGTTGAAGTGGGCGCGGTAGGATTCGAACCTACGTAGGCATTGCCAGCAGATTTACAGTCTGCCCCCGTTGGCCACTTGGGTACACGCCCCGATCGTCGTACATCTGGTTGTCAGACAGCCGCCATCGGCTGAATCGTCCCACGCGCTCTGTCGAGCATCGGGAACCCGCGGTTTGGCCCGGGCCGAGTCGCAGTTGAGCAGCGACACTCGCCGGGAGATGGTCCGGCGTGACCCGGCACACCGAACAGCCGCCGCCCGGACTCGAACCGGGGACCTGCGCTTTACAAAAGCGCTGCTCTACCAACTGAGCTAAGGCGGCGGTCAACACAGTCCGGTGTGGCTCTCGCCGCCATCCGAACCAATGAGCGATACAGGATTCGAACCTGTGACCTCTTCCGTGTCATGGAAGCGCGCTAGCCAACTGCGCCAATCGCCCGATCTGCCCCACCCGTGCGGGGCCCGCAAGTATACCTCGGACCGCCCCAGATGGCCAATCAGTCCATTGCCGGACTTTGCCGGGCAATGGGCCGAAGAGCCGCTCGGGGGCCGCCCGGGGGTCGGATCAGCCTCCGAGAATGACAATCTCGACGCGGCGGCTCTCGGCCTTGCTGCCGCGGGGCCGGTCGGGCCCGAACGCCGCGACGTACATCCGCCGGGTGTCGATGCCTCGGGAGATCAGATACTTCTCGACCGCGTGCCCCCGCTCGAAGCTGAGGTGGTCGTTGCTGGCCCACTTGCTCTTGCGGATGGGGTCGGTGTCGGTGTACCCCTCGATCCGGACCTCGTTGCCCGCAAACTGCGACTGGAGCAGGCGGCTGACACTGTCGAGCGTCTGCTTGGCGGAGGACTTGAGCGTCACCTGGCCGGAATCGAAGAGCACGTCGCCCGCGACGGAGACCACGAGGTCGGAGCCGCGCATCGAGACGGTCGCGCCGGGAACGTCCACGAGGCCGCCCTGGGTGTCGACCGTGCCCGCGGCCCGCATCTCCTCGAGAGCCTTGGCCAGCTCGGAGTTCTCCTGCTCGAGCTTGGCCTTGGTGCTCTGCCACATCACCCGCTCACCCTCGAGCGCGGCGAGCTGGCCTCGCAGTTCGTTGTTCTCGGCTTCGAGCGCGTCGAAATCGGTGCGTTTGTTGTTGGAGCAGCCGACCGAAGAAATCGCGATCGCCGCTGCCAGAAGCGTGCCAAAGAGCCGTTTGGTGATTCGTCCGTCCATTGCTGGGTCCTTCCTTGCGTGTCCGGTGTCGCCGGGTGCGGAGACTATATCGCGCCGAAGCGTGTCGCTGTGTCCACTCACTCTTCGAACACCCGAACCGACTTCCGTGAACGGTAACCGGCACCGGACGATCAGGGGAAATTGAGCCGCTCGGGCGAGCCGAAGACCGCCGTCATGATGAGCTCGAACCCGAACTTTCCGAGGATGACCAGCAGCGTGGCGATGGCCAGGTAGGGGCCGAAGGGCATGGCGCGTCGCCCGCCGCCGGTCCACGTCGTCTGCACGAGCACCATGTAGAGCGCGAGGAAGGGTGCGACGAAGAACGCGAGGACCGAGTCGAGCCACCCCACACACGCCCCCACCGCTGCGAGCAGGTGGACATCGCCCAGCCCCATCGCTTCTTTGCCGAAGCCGAGGGTGCCGAAGATGCGGATGGCCCAGACGATGCCGCCGCCGACGAGGTAACCGAGCAAGACTCCGCCTAAGACGTTGAGCCACAAGGGGATAGAGTCGGAGGCGATGCGTTCGTAGGTGACCGGATCGACCGTCCAGGGGGCACCGATCTTCTGCCCGACCGACCAGCCGACGAGGGCGAGGATCAGGCAGGGCGCGAGGAAGGCGATCTCCCGGATCACCTCGCGGCGGGCGTGCGGGTACTGGATCCAGAGCTCCGCGGGGCTCTCGTCCTTCGGCTCGTCCTCTTCCGGAGCCGCCGGAGAGATCATCCGGACGACCGGCCCGACCACGACCACACCGGCCAAAACCCCGGCTGCGACGCCCAGGGCCGAGTTGAATCCCAGCAGCCCGGCCGCAAACGCCCCAGCGCCGCCGCTGACGAGGACGGCCGCCAACACCACGCCGATTGCCTTCCAGGGCAGGGGGCGGCGGGGCGGTTCGGGCTCGGAGACGGCCTCCGGACTCGTGGCCTCGGCGGGTTCGGCGGTGGATTCGGCGGTGGATTCGGTGACCGGCTCGGGTTTCGGGGACTCTGCCGCTGCTTCTGGGGGTGTGATCCCGGCCTCGGCGAGGGCCTTGGTCTCCCACTCGTCGTAATCGGCGAAGCTGCGCTTGATGAGCCCGGTGGCGAGCAGCCCGTTGGCGATGATGAGCCCAACGACACCCCCTATCGACGCGCAGAGCAGCGGCCACCCGAACAGGCCGGGCATCGCGAGCGCCCAGGCCCCCCAATCGCCGTTGGCGACGTAGCGCCAGGGCTTGCCTCGCATCTCGAGGACGAACGCCGTGAGGGGGTGCGCGATGAGGGCGACGACGGTCGGTGCCCAGGCCAGGGCGAGGGGGATCGTGAACGTGCGCGCATCGATGATCGTCATGGCGATCAATGAGCTGACGAGCACCAGCAGCGTGATGAAGACCGGCCAGGTCTGGGTGAATCCGTTCATCGCCCATTCCGGCTTGATCAGCGACCAGTCGATACCCAGCCAGACGCCGCCCCGATCGGGCACGACGTACCAGAGCAGGTACATCGCGACGAACACCATGCCCACGATCGCTTCGACGATCGGGTACTCGGCGGAGATCCGGCATTTGCAGAAACGGCAACGGCCTCGGAGCATGAGCCAGCCGAAGACGGGGATGTTCTCCCGCCATGTCAGCACGTGGTTGCACGACGGGCACTTGGACGCGGGGGTGACCACGTTGAGGCCGAGCGGCATCCGGTAGACCAGCACGTTGATGAGCGAGCCGATGCAGGCCCCGAACGCGAACGCGAAGGCGAGCTGGATCGCGACGAAGACGGCCATCGTTGTCTGGGGACTCATGGGTTTCGACGCCTCCCTGCGCCCGGTCCTTGCCGCATGTCAGTCGTCGTTGGTCGATCCGTCGCGGTCGAGTTCGGAGGATATTTCTTCGACACGCTGCTCGCACCGGTCCAGCACGTCCCGGCAACGCTTGAGCAGTTCCGCCCCTTTGGCGTATTGCTCGATCTGGTCCTCAAGCCCCATCTCGCCGGACTCGATCTGCTCGATGATCGCCTCGACCTGCGCGACCGCCTCCTCGAATGTCGGCTTGGTCCTGTCCTCTTCTGAAGACCGGGCGGGGTCGGCGTTGGCTTTGGTCATGCGTTTGGCCACGGGGTCACCTTACTCACCGGGGCCGAAGAGGTCCAACTGGTCCGCCTCGCGGCCGGCCTCGCGGGGAGGTTTCACGGGGCGCTTCGCCGGTTGCTTTCGTGGGGCGGGCTTTGCGGGCGGTGCGTCGGGGGTGGCGAGGCCCGCGTCCGAGACCCTGACGACCTCGGCCTCCACCGACCCGCGGGCCAGATAGGTCGTGAGCCGCTCGCCGGGGGTCAGTGCCGCGGCGTCCCGTGCGGCGGTGCCGTCGGCCCGGAGGGTGCAGGAGTATCCCCGGCGCAGCACCGCCGCCGGCCCGATCGCCTCGAGCCGCTCGCCGAGCGAGCCGACCGCGGCACGGTGCATGGCGAAGCGGTGCGTGACTTCGCGGAGCAGCCGGGCCGCCCGCGCGTCGAGTCGTTCGCGTGCCGACGCCACCGCTCGGCGGGGGTCCTGGGCGTGGAGGCGCTGCCGCGCCCGGTCGAACCGGTCGGCCGCCGCGGCCATCGCGCCGCGGGCGGCATCGTCGAGGTCGTCGCGTGCGGTTGCGAGTTGTTCCTGCGCGAGGCGTGTCGCGCCGCGGGGATCGGCCAGCACCGGGTGCCGCGACGCTGCGGCGAGACGCTGGTGCTCGTAGCGGAGTGTGCGCGCAAGATCGGTCCGGAATCTTCGCGAGAGGGCGTCGAGTTGGCGGCCGAGTGCCTCGCGGTCGGGGGTCAGCCGCATCGCGGCCTGCGTGGGTGTTGCGCAGCGCTCGTCGGCGACGAGCTCCGCGATGGAGGTGTCGGTCTCGTGCCCGATCGCGGCGACGACGGGGACGCGGCAGTCGACGATTGCGCGCGCGACCTCGCGGTCGTTGAAAGCCGCGAGATCCTCCGGAGACCCGCCGCCGCGTGTGACGATGACGGCGTCGACACCCAGCCGCTCGTGTTCGCGTGAGAGGAAGTCGATCGCCCGCACAACCTCGCGGGCGGCGCTGTCACCCTGCACGCGGACGGGAACGACGGCGACCGCCACGGCCGGGCACCGCTTGGCCATGGTGATGAGCACGTCCTGGAGGGCGGCACCGGTCGGGCTGGTGACGACGGCGACCTTCCTTGGGAACGTGGGCAGAGGGCGTTTGCGTTCCGGGGCGAACCAGCCGAGCGTGCGTAGCTCCTCGCAGAGTTGGCGGAACCGGGCCTCGGCGGCGCCCTCGCCCACCGGCTCGAGCTTCTCGATGATCAGCGAGACCCGTCCCTGCGGCTCGTAGAACTCCACGCGTCCGGTCGCGACGACCTCTTGGCCGTCGCGGGGGTCGAACTGGAGTTTCTTGAGCTGGCTGGCGAACAGCACGGCGCTGATCACCGCCCCGCTGTCCTTGAGGGCGAGATAGAGGTGCGTGCTTCGGCGGGCGCCGGTGATCTCCCCCACCACGCGCACCTTGCGGGGCAGGCCGTCGTCAAGGACTCCGCGGATCAGGGCCGCGAGCCTCGAGACCGAGAGCACGCCCTCGGCGGCGCTCGTGGCTTTGGCCTTCGACGGCGAGGCCGGGGCGGACTTGCCGCCCTCGGCCTGCTGCTTGGCGCGGCGCATGCGGTCGGGATCAAACGGCAATCGGCCCATGACGGGCCGATTATTGCCGAAACCGGGATGTCTTGCCTCCCGGTGGGGGCGGGTGGGCCCCGTCTACTTCTGGGCGTCCGCGGTCCGGGTGGACGCTTCCTCGGTGTTGGTCCAGCCCTTGGCGATCGAACGCTCGACCGTGGAGGCTTGCACGGTCATCGGGTAGGACACCCGAACCGGCTGATCACCCGAAACAATCCTGACCCCACCGGCCACGCCCGCATCGACCTGCTTGAGCTTGCCGCCGGTCTCCCGGGGCTTGCGGAGTTGAATCGTGGCGCTCGGCTCGGGCGTGCCCTTGCGCTCGGCCTCGACGTGCGACCCGCCGCCGGCCTGCATGTCGCGGAGACGCTGCGGGTGCACGAACGTGCGCACGCCGCCGGTGTAGCCGCGTTCCTTGAGCCACTGCTGGCGCCCGCGCTCGAGGTTGGCCCATCCCTCGCCCTCGACCTGCTGCCACGCGCTGATCGAGACTTTCTGGTTGTTCACGCGGACGTGGACGCGGTCGTGCCCGGCGTCGGCGGCGCCGTAGGCGAGCCGGCCGGGGTTCTCACGCCACGTGCGGCGGCCGGCGATGTCTTTGACATCGTCGCCGACCCAGAGGCGGCCCCGCACCGAGGAGGCGCCGGGCGTGTAGACACGGGTCTGGTCCTCCGGCGGCCGGGTGACGAGCAGACCGTTGTGGATCGCGGGCGCGAAGCCGGGCGTGCAGCAGCCACGGTGGGCGGTGGGCGCGTCGTGCGGCCCGGCAAGGCTCGCGGCGATGGCCGCGGCGGCGAAGAGCGTGTTCATCTTCCGATCTCCTGATGTCTGGGCGCGAACTCCCTCCGCGCCGGTCACTGGCAACCCACCCCGACTTGATCCAGCATGCGCGATTCTGGGCGCATCGCAAGTGGATTTGACGGGCTTTCCGGTTGTGGGGGCTGGATGATGGTCCGAGAGCGGTGTTCGCAGGACCTATCGGACGCGGGTCAGGACGCGTCGGCACCGGGGAAGGGGAGCGAGGGCTTGCCGACGGCGGACTCGTAGGCCTCGATCACCCCGCCGACGTGGCGCGAGGAGCGGTGCTCGGTCGCGACGTATTCCCGGGCCGACTCGACCAGGTCGGCGATGAGTTGCTCGCTGCCGGTGGGCGCGAGGAGTCGGCGGATCTGGCGGGACCACCCCTGCCGATCGCCCGGGGCGACGAGCAGGGCCGAGCGGCCGTCGATGAGTGACGCGTTGGCTTCGTCGCGGGCGGCGACGACGGGCATGCCCACGGCCATCGCCTCGAGCACCAGTGTCCGTTGCTCGCCCCGGGCCTCGGGCAGGATGAGCACGTCGCCTCGGAGCACGAGGTCGCGGTTGGCGTCCATCTCGTCGACGAGCGAGATCTGCGGGCGCACGCCGAGTTTGTCGGCGAGCTTCCAGAGGTCGGCCCGGCGGGCGGCGACGGCGTCGCAGAAGACGAGCATGTCGGGGCGGTCGCGGGCGACGTCGGCGATCGCCTCGAAGCAGGCGGTGAACGCGTGCTTGTCGAACCCGGCCCCGGCGATCATCAGGGACCACGCCGTGCCGGGCTTGAGCACCTGCCGGGGCGGCGCGTCGACGTAGACCCCCCACGGCGACTTGCGCACGGTGACGCCCGGCATGTCGCGTTCGCACCGCGACACCAGCGCGGCGTCGGGGCAGAGCACGACCGCGCCGGCGCGGTTGCGCGAGCGTGCCATCAGCCGGTGGGCCTTGTGCACGAGCCCGGCGCGCCACACCTCGACGATCATCGCTCCCTCGAGCTTCTCGGCCAGGGCCAGCCCGAACGGCCAGAGCGACCCGCCGAAAACGTGCACGATCCGGGCGGGGTCGTCGCCGGCGCGTTCGGTTGCGCGGAGCTTGGCCGCGACCTCGCCGGCGCGCCAGCGCAGCGACATCGGCAGGCCGGTTTCCTCGAACTCCACCGTCTCCTGGAAGAGCCCGTTGGAGTCTTGGGCAAACCCGCGGGGCAACGCGAGGACGACGCGGATCCCCTCGTCGGCCAGGCCGACCTGCAGGCGGGCGAGCATCGAACGCTCGCGGCTGGCGAATCGGCGATCGGCAAGGAGGACTACCCGCATGCGTTCTCCCTCACGCGAACCGGTTGACTCGGTCTGAACGCATCAGCTCGTGCCCGACGACCGCCTGGACGGGACTCGGTAGTTGATGTCCGGCGGGCGGCTCTCGTGGTCGCGTACGGCGTGGGTGCGCCACACGCCGACCCAGTGTTCGGGCGCGACTTCCTGCAGGTAGTAATCACCGGCGGGCTCGTCCTTGGCCTCCAGGTCCTTCGGAGGGGTGTGCCAGGGCCACCACGGCCGCACGCCGTCGGAGGCGCCGGGGAGCTTGCGGAACTCGTCCTCGTTTTCCACGATCTCGCGGATCGTCACGAGGCGGTCGAGGCGCTCGTGCATCTTGGGGATGCTGGCGAGCAGGCCTCGGGTGTAGGGGTGCATCGGGTTGTCGTAGAGGTCGAAGACCTTGGCGTACTCAACGACGCGGCCGGCATACATCACGCAGACGACGTCGGAGTTCTCGGCGACGACGCCGAGGTCGTGGGTGATCAGCATGACCGCCATGCCGCGGGTCTGCTTGAGCTCTGTCATGAGCTCGAGGATCTGGGCCTGGATGGTGACATCGAGGGCGGTGGTCGGTTCGTCGGCGAGCAGGAGGCGGGGCTGGCAGGCCAGCGCCATGGCGATCATCACGCGCTGCCGCATGCCGCCGGAGAACTGGTGCGGGTAGGCCTTGATGCGGGACTCGGGCTCGGGGATGCCGACGTCGCGCATGGACTTGAGCGCGATGTCCCGGGCCTTGGCCTTGCTGACGTCCTGGTGGAGGAGGATGGCCTCCATGATCTGGTCGCCCACGGTGTAGACCGGGTTGAGGCTGGTCATGGGCTCCTGGAAGATCATGGCGATGTCGTTGCCGCGGACCTCGCGGATCTGCTTGGCGTTGAGCGTCAGGAGATCGACTGGCCCGTGCTCGGTCTGGAAGATGATCTCGCCGCGGTCGAAGCGGCCCGGTGGCCGGGGAATGAGCTGGAGCATGCTCATCGCGGTGACGCTCTTGCCGCAGCCGGACTCGCCGACGACCGCGAGCGTCTGCCGCGGGTAGATCGTCATGCGTACCCCGTCCACGGCCTGGACGCGCGGGCCGCTGCCGTTGTCAAAGGAGACGGCGAGCCGGTCGACGCGGACGATGGGCGTGGCGGTCGGGGAGCCCGCGGAGGGTGATGTCTCGGTGCTGGCAGCGGTAGCGGTCATCCAATCATCCTCCGAACATCATTGGCGCCAAGAACATCCGGCGCGTCGTGCCTCAGACACTATCGCCGCGCACGCTTGGGGTCGAACGCCTCGCGGAGGCCCTCGCCAACGAAATTGAGTGCCAGCAGTGTGACTCCCAGCAGGAGGCACGGGAACAGGAGGAGCCACCAGTGACTCCGGTAGGTGTTGAGTTCTGCGAGCCCGTCGGCGGCCAGATTGCCCCAACTGGGCAGCGGCGGCTTCACCCCGATGCCCAGAAAGCTCAGGAAGGACTCCTGCAGGATGGCCTGCGGCACGGTCAGGGTGGCGTAGACGATGATCGGGCCGAGCAGGTTGGGGAGCAGGTGCTTTGTGAAAATCCGCAGCGGCGTCGCACCCGTCGCCTTGGCTGCCTCGACGAACGGCTGCTCCTTGAGGCTGAGCACCTGGCCTCGGATGACACGGGCCATGGTGAGCCAACTCACGCCGCCGATCGCCAGCAGGAGCGTCCCGACGTCGAGCAACAGCCGGCGAGATTCCTTGATCTCGACGCCGCTGCTGGCGATCCATCGCTGGACGAGCGCCTCGCTCGCCACCGCCAGAAGCACGACCAGCAGGATGTACGGAAGCCCGTAGAGGACGTCGACGATGCGCATGAGCACGGCGTCGGTCTTGCCTCCGACGTAGCCGGCCAGGCCGCCGTAGAGCGTGCCGATGAAGACCGAGATGAACGCGGCGGCGATGCCGATGCCCAGCGAGATGCCGCCTCCGGTGAGGATTCGTGTGAGCAGTGAGCGGCCGAGGACATCGGTGCCGAGCCAGGGCCGCGGGGTCTGGCCGGTTGTTTCGGCGATCGCTTCGATCCGTTCGGTCTGCAAGTCGTCGGCCGGCCACCAGAACGGGGGGAGACGCCCTTCCTCCGGGTTGCCCGCGTTGTAGCGTGGGACGGAGGCCCCTTCCTGTCCGCCGGCTGCTCCCAGTGTCCAGGGCAGGGTGAGGACGCACGACGCGATCATCAGGACCAGAAACCCGATCCCGAGCATGCCCGCGAAACTGCGCGTGAGCGGGTTGTCTCGCTCGACCGCGGGGGCGCGCATCGCGGGGACGGTCTTGGGCTCGGTCTTCCCGGGTTTGGGGGTTGATGACGGGGTGGACATGGCCCGAGAGCGTACCACGTCCCGGTGCACGACGACGGGCCGAGAGCATCCCCGGAGCACCCAACGATCGGCACCCGTACCATCCGCCGTGAAAGGCTCCCTCCGAATCGCCCGACTGTTCGGCATCGACGTCGCGATCCATTGGACGTTTCTGCTGCTGGTGGTCTACGTCGTGTTCCTGTCCAGCCGGCAGCAGGCGAGCCTCGCCGGGACGCTGGTCGCGCTGGCGTTTATCGGGGGGGTCTTCACGTGTGTGGTGCTGCACGAGTTCGGGCATGCGCTGACGGCCAGGGCGTACGGGATCCGGACGCGGCACATCACGATCCTGCCGATCGGCGGCGTGGCGGCGCTTGAACGCATGCCGACCAAGCCGGGGCAGGAGTTGCTCGTCGCGGTCGCGGGCCCGGCGGTCAACGTCGTTATCGCGGCGGTGCTGATCGCGGGCGTTTTCCTCGTCGGCGATCTGCAGACCCCGCCCAATCCGTTCACGCAGGACGCCGGCTTCTTCGGCATGCTCGCGCTGGTCAACATCGCGCTGGTGCTGTTTAACATGCTCCCGGCCTTTCCGATGGACGGCGGACGCGTGCTGCGGGCGCTGCTGGCGTTCCGCCTGGAGTACGCCCGGGCCACCCGGGTGGCGGCGATGGTCGGGCGGGTGATGGCGGTGGGCCTGCTGGCGTGGGGTGTGATGGCCGGCAACCCGGTGCTGATGATCATCGCGGTGTTCGTGTACATGGGGGGCGGTGCCGAGGCCGCGGCGGCGACGCAGCGCGCCGCCATGCAGGGCACCCTGGTCGCGGACGTCATGCAGACGACGTTCCGGACGATCCCGCCGGACGCCAGTCTGGCCGAGGCCGCGGACGCGGTGATCGCCTCGTCGCAGCGTGACTTCCCGGTGGTGGATTCCTCCTCCGGCCGCTTTGTCGGCGTGCTTCGTCACGACGATCTTGCCGGGGCGTTGTCGTCGCTGGATGCGGCGACCCCGGTCTCGTCGGTGATGCAGGCGAACCTGCCAACGGTTCCCCCGGACACTCCGATGCTCGACGCGATCGAGGTGCTTCGGGTCAATCCACCGGTGCTTCCGGTGACCCGGGCCGGTGATCTCGTGGGCATGCTCTCGATCGCGAATGTCAATGAGTTCCTGTTGCTTCATGCAACCCCGGGCCCGGGGCGGCGAATACGCAGGTCTCGTGAGGATTGAAGGTCTGCTTCTTCGGTTCTCGGTGGACACCCCCTGCATCCTGATTCGTGAGCCGCCTGTGGAAACCCCTCCCCCGCCACTCCGCGTGTCTGGCCGCGCAGTCGTCGTCGGTGGAGGCGTTGCGGGCGCGACCGCGGCGCGCGCGCTGCGGCTGCGAGGGCTTTCGGTCATTGTGATAGACAAGGGTCGCGGCCCGGGCGGTCGGACATCGACCCGTCGGTCGGAGGCCGGGGCGTTCGATCACGGGGCGCAGTTCTTCACCGCTCGGTCGCTGCCGTTCGCGGACGCGGTGTGCGACTGGGCGCAGGCCGGCGCGGTGCAGAGGTGGGTCGGGCGGTTCGGCGAGCTCAACGGCGATGGCCTCCGCATGCTGCCCGACCGGAATCTCTGGGTGGGGATCCCGGGGATGAGCCGGGTGGTCTCGCATCAGCTCGATGGGACGGAGACCCGTTTCGAGGCGCGGGCTTGCGGGCTGGGGCGTTCGACGCGGGGCTGGTCGGTGCAGACCGAGAGCGGCGATGCGCTCGGTCCGTTCGACCACGCGGTGATCGCGGTCCCGGCGCCGCAGGCTGCGGAGCTGCTCGGCGAGGTTGCACCGGCGATCGCCGAGCGGGCGAGCGGGGTGAGGCTTGCGCCGTGCTGGTCGGTGATGGCGGCGTTCGACCGTTCGCTCGGGCTGCCGTTTGAGGGGTTGCGGGTTCGGTCCGACTCTGCGCTCTCGTGGATGGCCCGCGACAGCGCCAAGCCCGAGAGAGAGCCGGAGCCTCTCGAGCGGTGGGTGCTGCACGCCGGACCGGAATGGTCGGAGGCGCATGTCGAGCTTGAGCGGGAGGATGCCGGCGCGCGGTTGATCCGAGAGTTTCTGGATCTTGTGAGCCGCTTTGAGGGCGCAGCGTCGACGCCGGTGCATCTGCGCGCGCACCGTTGGCGGTACGCCCGGACAGTCAAGCCGCTCGGGACGCCGTGCCTGCACGAGCCGGCGTCGTCGCTTGTGGTGTGCGGCGACTGGTGCCTCGGGTCGCGCGTTGAGGACGCCTGGACGAGCGGCACTGCGGCGGCGGAGGCGCTGGTCGGCTCAACTGCCTGCTGAGTTCGGAGCCGCGGTCGTTGACGCACGGCGCGGCTCGAAGGTGTAGTGCGAGACGATCCACTCGCTTCCGCCGGCCAGTCCCCAGAGCTCCTCGCAGGCGATGAAGAAGACTCGCCAGCGGTGGAACCACTTCTTGGCCTCAGCGGGGCCGTAGTTCTCTCGGAGCACCTCCATCGCCTGATCGCGCTTGGCGTCGAGGTTGTTGAGCCAGGCGCGCGCGGTCTTGGCGTAGTGCGTGCCGTCGACGCGCCAGTGGTCACGCACGATCAGGTCGTCGGTAAGGTGCAGGAGGAGATCGTCGGAGGGCATCGTCCCGCCGGTGAAGAAGTACCGGCCGATCCAGTCGTCTGCTTCGAACGAGTAGGCGATACGCGTGTGTGAGAAGATGTGCACGAACAACCGCCCGTCGTCGCGGAGCCATGAGGCGATGCGACCGAGGAGCGTGCGGTAGTTCTTCATGTGCTCGAACATCTCGACCGACATCACGCGGTCGAAGCGCTTCTCGGGCGCGAAGTGGTTCACGTCGGCCGTGACGATGTTCGGCGGCGTGACGCCGCGGCGTTCGGCCTCGGCGAGGATGAACTCCCGCTGCGGGGCCGAGTTTGACACCGCGGTGATCTTGGCTGTCGGGAACTTCTTTGCCATCCAGAGGGTCAGCGACCCCCAGCCGCAGCCGAGCTCGAGGATGTCCATCCCGTCCTGCAGACCGGCCCGCTCGCAGCTGAGTGCGAGCATGGCCTCTTCGGCGGCGCCCAGGTCGCGGACGCCGGCGGGCCAGTACGCGCTGCTGTACTTCAGGCGGGGGCCGAGGCAGAGCCGGAAAAACGGCGGGGGCAATTCGTAGTGCTGCTCGTTGGCCTCTTGTGTGTGGATCGCGACGGGGGATCGGGAGAGAGCCTCGAGCAGCTCGCGGAATCGGGCGGAGCGCTCGTCGATGGTGCCGCGTTCTTCGTGTCGGATGCGGGACCAGAGTCGGCGACGGATACCGGCACGGAGGACGGCATCTGGGAGCAGGCCGCGATCGAGCACACCCTCATACCACGCGGGGGTCGGCGGCCGGGCGATCCTCTGCCGGGGCGGAGATTCGATGCTGGTCGTTGTCATGACATGCCCTCCGGAGCAGTCTTGTCGTCTTTGGGGAACCACGGGAAGAATGCGCTGGTCGTGCGCTGATACTGGCGGTACGCGTCGCCGCGGGACCTGAGGGACCGGGCCTCGGTCGGCGGGATCCCGGTGACCTTGAGCACAAAGAAGAGGATCATGCCCGGGGCGGTCCACGCGAGCCATCCCCAGGGCGCGAGAGTCGCCACCAGCGCGTAGCCGATCCACATGAGCCACTCGAAGAAGTAGTTCGGGTGGCGCGAGTAGCGCCAGAGTCCGACGGTGCAGACCTTGCCCTTGCTGTCGGGGCCGCGTTTGAACTTCTTGAGCTGCACATCGGCGATCGCCTCTCCGACGAGGCCCGTGACCCACACGCCCGCGCCAAGGAAATCGAGCACACTCGGCCCGGCCCGCGGGTCGCTCGCGGCGAGCACGAACGGCACCGACAGGAGCACGACGAGCACGGCCTGGGCCTCGAAGAAGGCCAGGAGCACCGGGTTGATTCTGGAACCAAGCTTCTCCCGCATCATCTGGTAGCGGCCGTCCTCGGGCCCGCTGAGCACCCGGTCGGTCAGCAGGTGCCAGGCGAGGCGGTAGCCCCAGAGCCCGCCGATCGAGGCAATGATCACGCGGCGGGCCGTGTCGCCCTCGCCGGTGAGGCCGCAGAAGATCGCCGCGGTGCCGAGGCAGGCCGCCCACCCGACGTCCACCACTCCCGCGTCCTTCGTTCGCAGCTGCAACACCCAGAGCAGAGCCATCACCAGCCCGGCCCCGATCGCGATCCACATGAATTGTTCACCCGGGGTCAGCATCCGGCACCACCTTTCCTGCGACAGCCAAGAGAGCACGCCTCAAGTTCTTCAACCCCAGGGAGCCGCCACATGTCCCCGATTCGAACCGTGTCCGTCGCCTCGGCCGTCGGCATCGTCGTGCTGGTTGTCATGATTGTGGTGTCTGCGCTGGAGATGCCGCTGAGCCGCGGCCTGCGGGAGACCGCGGACTCGCGTTGGGGGATCACCACGCTCGTTGATCTGTACATTGGGTTGTTCGTCGTCGGGGCATGGATCGCGTACCGCGAGCGGAGCGCGTGGCGTTCGGTCCTCTGGTGGATCGCGTTGTGTTTGACGGGCAATCTCACGACGGTGGTCTACCTTCTGCTGGCGTCGCTTCGGTCGGCGTCGATCGAGGACCTTGTCCGCCCCGTTCGCCGATGACGCGCTGCGCGGCGAGCATCCACGCGGGGGTAAGGATCGCGTATTGCACGCCGAACCACGCGAGCGATCGCGGGACGGAGTCGCCGAGGTCGATCGCGCCGATCTTGGCGCCGATCCAGTAGGCGAGAGGACCGCCTGCCGCACCGAGGAGCACGGCGAGGAAAGGCTTGTTCCACATCCAGAACAGGCTCGGCCTGAGGACGGTGCCGAAGTTGGCCCAGAGCGCAAAGAACACGATCCAGAACTGCACGCCGACACCGGCCCGGTAGCTGAACATCCCGAGCCGCACGCCGATCGCGTCGGTGACGACGCCGACGAGTGCGCCGAGCAGCACGACCGCGGCCTCCCTGCGCCACACCGGCGAGATCGCGAGCTGTCCGGCGACACTCAGACCGGTCACGACGATCGCGACCCACCACCAGGAGCGACCCGCACCGAACATCGTCAGCGTCCAGCAGATGTCGTAGGCGAACAGATTGATGATGATGACAAGCCAGCGTGTCACGTCGGGCCGTCTCCCCTCGCGGCCGGCCCCGCCGCGCGGGCGCTCGCTGGCGCGATGCGGCAGAGCGGCTTGGTGAACAGGGTCTGCACGACACCGACGTGCCGGGCACGGAAAGCCCCCTCGCAGTAGGCGAGGTAGTACTCCCACATCCTGATGAACCGCTCGTCGAACCCGAGCTCGCGGACATGGTCGAGGCGGCTCATGAACGCATCACGCCAGAGGCGGAGCGTCTGGGCGTAGTGCGGCGCGAGGTCCTCGGTGTGCCACGTGCGCAGGTCTGTGCGCGCGGCGACCGCACGGGTCATGACGCCCACACTGGGCAGGCAGCTGCCCGGGAAGATGTACTTCTTGAGGAAGTCCCTGCGCCGCGCGGCCCTCGCGAAGAACTGGTCCCGGATCACGATCGCCTGGATCAACGCGGCGCCATCAGGCTTGAGTCTTTCCGAACAGACCTGGAAGAAGGTGGGCAATTGGGCGGCGCCGACGGCCTCGACCATCTCGATACTGACCAGCTTGTCGAACCGGCCGGTCAGATCCCGGTAGTCTTGCTTGAGCACGGTGACCCGATCTGCGAGCCCCGCGTCCCGTACGCGTGCGGTCGCGAGGTGGTGCTGTTCGTCGGAGATCGTCGTGGTGGTCACGCGGCAGCCGTATCGGGCGGCGGCGTGGACCGCGAGCGCTCCCCATCCGGAACCGATCTCGAGCAGGTGGTCGGTCGGCTGGAGATCGAGCTTCCGGCATGCCCGGTCGATCTTCTCGATCTGGGATTCCTCCAGCGTTCGTGCGCCGTTCTCGAAGACGCCGCAGGAGTACGACATCGTCGGATCGAGGAAGAGCGCGAAGAAGTCGTTGCCGAGGTCGTAATGCGCGACGATGTTCCGGCGGCTCCCGGCGCGGGTGTTGCGTTCGAGCCAGTAGGCCGCGCGAGAGAGCGGCTCGATGAGCTTCACCAACGGGCCCTCGAGTGAGTCCATCGCGGCGAGGTTGGCGGTCATGGTCTCGACCAGTCCGGCCAGGTCGTCTGATTCCCACGCTCCGTCGATGTAGGCCTCGGCGATCCCGAGGCTGCCGCCGAAGGCCGCGGCGCTGAAGAGGGCCGGGTCTAGCACCCGCAACGCGGCATCGGGGGCCGTCCCCGCGGCACGGTCCTCTGCGGCGGGTGCTTTGCGGGGGGAGACCATGGTCTGGCCGCGTGCGGAGTCTTCGATGCGCACGCTGCCGATGGTCACCCGCTCGATCGCGCGGCGGACGATGGCTCTGCCCATGAGCTCCAGCAGGCGGAGTCTCCTGGTCGACGCGACGGCGGCTCTGTCACGGACCGAAGCGCCGATGACAGCGCCCCGGGGCCCGGAGTCCAACATGGTCATATCTGTATTCCCTCACTGACAGCGGAGACCGACCGGGCCACTCTTGAGCCCGGGTGCCGGGAGACCGGTGCGCCCTTGAGCCAGAGCTTCAGCGCCTCGATGTGGATGCCCGCGACCACCTGCGCAGTCATGAGCGGGTGTCTGGCCAGCACAGAACGCATGACACCGGGCGTGAGCTCGCGGCGATCCAGCTGCAGGGTCGCGTCGAACGCCTTGCCGCCCTCGGCGCGGTCGCGCAGGTTCATGTGGACGAACAGCCGGTCGCCGGGCGGGATGAACGCCCAGTCGTAGTCCATGTCCATGGGCATGAAGGGGGAGACGTGGAACTGCTTCTTGAACTTCCAGCGGAGGTGTCGCGAGCCGGGGCGTCGGGCACGGGCCGGGCGGGCGTCGAGCACGTACGCGTGCCGCTCGCCCCAGGGCGTGTTGGTGATCTCCGCGACGATGGCGTCGGTGTTCTGATCTTCGTCGAAGCAGTAGTAGAACGTCACGGGGTTGAAGATGTGACCGAAGTAGCGCAGGTGGGTCAGCATCCGTACCGGGCCGGAGGGCCTGCGGCCCAGTTGCGACTCCACACACGCACGGACGCTGTGGTCGAGGCTGGCTGCGGTCTGTGCGGGGGCGGGGTCGCGCGATGGCTCGGGTACGTGATAGTCGGCCGGCCTGAACCTGGCCGGGCGCCACCATTCGGCCCCCCACCATGGCGACATTGCGAGCACCGTGTCTACCTCCCGGAGATCGAGATACACCATGAAGAGCGGGAACGTGAACGCGTGCTCCGGGTCGCGGCGCCGGTGCCGTACATGGCCTTCGTAGATCGCGCTGGCCAGATTCACAGCGTCGCTCCGAATGCCTTGCAGACCCGCAGGGCGCTCACGACGCCGTCCTCGTGGAAGCCGTTGCCCCAGTAGGCCCCGCAGAAATGGGTCCGCCGCTCGACGGCGCTGATCTCGTCCCAGCGCTGCCGCGCCTTCTGCCCGGCGAGGGTGTAGAGGGGGTGGTGGTAGCTGTACCTCGCCAGCACCCTGGCCGGGTCGATCGCGTCTGTATCGTTGAGCGTGACGCACAGCGGGGTTCGTGTCCCGAGCCCCTGCAGCATCGTCATGTTGTAGGTGACCGCGACCGGGCTCGTGTCGTCTTCGGCGAGCCTGTAGTTCCACGCCGCCCAGCACCGCCGCCTGGCTGGCAGGAGCCGCTCGTCGGTGTGCAGCACGGTCTCGTTGGCTTGGTAGGGCATGGCGCCGAGCACCCGGCGTTCGGTCTCGCTGGGATCGCTCAGCATGGCGAGTGCCTGATCTGCGTGGGCCGCGATGATGACCTGGTCGAAGGTCTCCGGCGGGGCGTCTCGGTCGCCGGACCAGACCCGCACCGACTCGCCGGTGCGCTCGATCCTCCGGACACCGCAGGCGGTCCGGGCGATCGGCCCGAGCGTTTCCCGCATCGCGCGGATGTACGCGTCGGAGCCGCCCTCGACGGTGCGCCACTGGGGGCGCTCACGCAGATCGAGCATGCCGTGGTTGTCGAAGAAGCGGAGGAAGAACTCCGCGGGGAACTCGAGCAGGGCTTCGCGTGGTGCCGACCAGATGGCCGCGGCCATCGGCACGAGGTAGTCGTCGAGGAAGCCGCTGGAGAACCGCCGCTGGCGGTGGAGGTCGCCGATGGTCACGGTCTGCGAGTCTTCTGCGCTGACCTCAGCGAGCAGGGCCTTGCCCTGCTTGCCGAGTTGTGCGACGCCCCGCACCACCCGCCACCATCGCGGCCGCAGGACGTTGGAGACGGAGCCGACGATCCCCGCAGCTGACGAGCCGCCGAACTCGAAGCCGGTTGAGTCGTCACGAACGCTGAAGGACATGGTGGTCTTGCGCGAGGCGACCTGGAGCCGATCGAGCAGCTTGCAGAAGTTGGGGTAGTTGTGCTCGTTGAAGACGATGAAGCCGGTGTCCACCGCGAGCGAGCGGCCCTCGTGCTCGACCCGCACCGTGTTGGTGTGCCCGCCGAGCCGGTGCTCCTGTTCGAAGAGCGTGACGGTGTGCGCAGGAGCGAGCAGATAGGCGCAGACCAGCCCGCTGACACCGGCCCCGACGACGGCGATCCTCACGCGGCACCCCTGGAGCGTTCCTGCTGCTGGCGTTGCCTGGCGGCACGGTCGGCCTTGGCGTGCTCGGCGCGTTCGTAGACCGAGGCGGGCACCGGACGCAGATCCCAGACCAGCCCGAACCAGGACATGACCTTGAGGATCCAGTAGGCGGGGTCGTACTCCCACCAGTAGAAGCCCTGCCGGGCGGTGCCGGGATACTCGTGGTGGTTGTTGTGCCAGCCCTCGCCGAGCGTGATGATCGCGAGCCACCAGTTGTTGCGGCTGTCGTCGCCGGTCTTGAACCGTTGCGAGCCCATGGTGTGCGCGAGCGAGTTGATGGTGAACGTGCCGTGGTAGAGCACGGATGTCGAGATCGCAAAGCCCCAGATGACCATCTGCCAGCCATTGGTGCCAAGACCCGGGGCCCACACGCCGAGCGCCCATCCGAGGATCGCCATGGCGATGATCAGCAGGACGGGCCCGATCAGGTGGTTCCGCTCGAGCCAGACGAGTTCCGGGTACTTCTGCCAATCCGGAATCGCCCGCCAGTTGGTCGCGCGGCCTTTCTCGGTGAGGAACCACACGGTGTGGCTCCAGAGCACGCCCTTCCACCATGGCGAGTGGAGGTCGGGTTCCTCGTCGGAGTGCCGGTGGTGCTCGCGGTGGTGGCCGGCCCACCAGCAGGGGCCGCGCTGGGCGCAGGTCGTCCCCAGCAGGGCGAACGCGAACTGCACGGTTCGGTGGGTGCGGAAGGTCCGGTGGGAGAAGTAGCGGTGGTAGAACGCCGTGATGACGAACATGCGGATGAAGTAGAGCGCGACCGCCGCGGCGACGGCGACCCAACTCCACCCGACCCAGATGACGCCGAGGCACATCGCGTGGATGGACAAGATCGGCGCGACGTCGCGGAAGCGGACCCGCGTGTGGTCGAGGTCGGCCCAGGCGGTCTGGCCGGCTGTGTGTGTGCTCGCTCCGGGCCTCGCGCCGGCTGGGGGCGATCGGTCTGCCATGGTTCCCGCTCCTCCGATTCCTGCTCTGGCCGCGGCGATCAGTCGTGCCCGGGTGCCGGACTCCCCGCGCAGTGGCCGAACCCCGCGACAGACCCGCGGCGTGTGTTCCGCTCGTGCTCGGCGATGGCGGGCCACCCGGCCCCATGCCCGGCGGCCTCGAAGCGGCCGCCGCGTCCACGCACGAGGTGGCCCGAAGGATCCGGCCGGCCGGTGCCGTCCGATCCGCCGCCTGCACGCAGACCAAGAGATTCCACCGAACCATAGCGAGCCGCGGCGGTGCTCATCCTGCCCAAGGAAGCCTTTGGGGAAAGAAATCTCTCCCGCCCATGCCGCGGAGCCGCGGCAGGGCTGCCCGGGGGCGGGATGTCGCGCTCGGCTGCTGCCCGCGCTGGGGATCTGGTCATCGGCATCGACATCCACCCGCCCGCGCTCGGCGGCCGCTTCTCGGGGCCTCACCCGCGGCGTCGCTCACCGATGAGCGTGCGCAGGGACGGCGATGGAATCGCACCCCGGCCCGCGCGCGATGCGGGCCGGGGACAAAAACCCGCCCGCGCGGCGAGGGGCCCGTGTCGCCGGCCCGCGTGGCGGCCCGACCGGGGCGTGGGGCATCACCTACACTGGAACCCCATGACCACCGCCACCCCCACCGCTCCCAAGTCCGCCGCGAACCAGTCCCCCGGATCGGCCGAGCCGCTCCTGTCGGTGCGGGATCTGAAGACGTACTTCCCGGTGCGTTCGGGGCTGTTGCAGCGGGTGACCGACTACGTGCGGGCGGTGGACGGGGTGTCGTTCGACATCGCCCCGGGCGAGACGCTCGGGCTGGTGGGCGAGTCGGGGTGCGGCAAGACGACGGTGGGCCGGACGATCCTCCGCCTGCAGCCGCACAGCGGCGGGCAGGTGATCTTCGAGGGCAAGGACATCTTCAAGCTGCAGGGTGCCGGGCTCAAGGCGATGCGTCGGGAGATGCAGATCATTTTCCAGGACCCGGCCGGGTCGCTCAACCCCCGCATGCGGATCGCGGCGATCGTTGGCGAGCCGCTGCTGATCCACGGGCTGGTCAAGGACAAGGACGAGCTGCGCACCAAGGCCGAGGAGCTTCTGGTGCGGTGCGGCATGCCCAAGGCGGCGGCCGACCGGTACCCGCACGAGTTCTCCGGCGGGCAGCGTCAGCGGATCGGCATTGCGCGAGCGCTGGCCCTGCAGCCGCGGTTCATCATCTGCGACGAGCCGACGAGCGCGTTGGATGTCTCGATCCAGGCGCAGATCATCAACCTGCTGGGCGACCTGCAGAGCGAGTTCGGCCTGAGCTACCTGTTTATCTCGCACGACATGGCGGTGATCCAGCACGTGTGCAAGAACATCGCGGTGATGTACAAGGGCAAGATCGTCGAGCACGGCCCGCGGGAGCAGATCATCGACAACCCGCAGCACAAGTACACCCAGTCGCTCCTGAGCGCCGTCCCCGAACCCGACCCGCGGAGTGAAAAGCAAAGGGTGGTGTTTGAGGGTGGGGCGATGTAGGGACGCGCCGCGCGCGAGCAGAGGTGGAACGCAGAGAACAGGGAGGGGATTCCGAGGACCTAGAGCGGAACATTCAACAAATGACACTCAATCTAGGTCCAGTTTCTCTTTGCGACAGTCTTCAGATACTTGCCACCAACGTTTGGCGGCTATGCGAGGCTGGCCATGCGCATCACATCGATCCGAACGAAACGACGCTGACCGAGATGAATCTGATTCACCTCGCCACTTGCCATCCTCGCGAGATTGCTATTCAGAAGTTCACGCCTCACCAAGAATCTCGCCAATATGGCGCAGATTGGGAATGGTGGTTTACGGATGGCCAAGACACTTGGGGAATGCGTGTCCAAGCGAAGAAACTGAGAGTCTCCACACGCGACTATCACGGACTCGACCACCAATCCACGACGTCGCCTGCACCACAAAATGATCTACTGATTACTGCTGCCCAGAGGGATGCATTATTCCCACTCTATTGCTTCTACAATTGGGTCGACCTTTGCCATGTGCCTACCGACTGGAGATGCATCACCTCCCGGTTCAACATGCAACTGCTCGGATGTACGATAGCAAGTGCCCATAGAGTTCGAACCATAAAAAACAACGGCAAGTTGCAGTTCTCAGCGATCATTCCCTTTGCCATGCCATGGCACTGCTTGGCTTGCTGTCCCATGGGGTGGCAGGCAGGCCCGGATGGGATTAGACAATGGGCCATAGAGTTTCTAGGAGCGACTGACCCACCGCCAACCCGGCTACTTGACGAGGTGCCCGACTACGTTCGAAACCTCTATTTCCGCGATACAGGGACACTCGAACAGAAGCGGCCAATAGGCGGCTCTCAGAGAGACGATTTGGCTGGTGCCGTGGTATTCCGCATGGCTCCGCATCCTTGAATGCCCATCCCCTTCACTCGGTCTCAGCTCTCATGCTGGCACGGCGGTCTCAGTCATTCATTTGTGCCTTTGATTTTCATTACCCAACAACCCACTTTTCTGTTTCTCCAAATCCTCTCCACTGCGCCCTCTGCGCCGACGTGGTGCACGATTTTGGTCGCTTCTTCGCGTAGTTCGTGCCCTTCGTGTCCTTCTCTGCTCTCCCCTCTGCGTGCTCCGCGGTCTCCGCAGTGAAACCGCCTAGTTTTCGTCGAGCAGAGTCGCCCGTATGTTCACGGCTCTGGAAAGAGGCTCCTCGCTTGCGCGTCGGGCTCAGTTGTGTTGGGTGCCGTGCGTCGACCCGACAGGACGAAGAATCTCGACAGGCACTGCGCGGGACCTCCGCCGCCTTCGCTCTTTGCGACGAGGGCTGGCGCCAACGGGAGCAGGTCAGCGCACGACCCGCGGCACACGGTTTTCCCTCGGTGGACTCTGTGCCTCCGTGGTGAATCCCAACCCACCCGACCTGCCCGCAACCAAGCCCACGCTAGCGCGTTGGGCCTCCTTCCGTGGCGGTCTTGGCGTGCTCGGCGGTCGTGCTCTGCCGTCCTTCGCGCTCTTCGTGCCCTTCGTGTTCTGCTCTGCCTTCCCCTCCGCGAGCTCTGCGGGCTCCGGGGGCTCCGCGGTTGCCTTCCCGCCTTCCCCGGGTGCGTCCCCGGCCCCGCTCGTGCTCGGGCGGTAGACTGGGCGCGGGAGACGGACACCGACAGCGACGGAGATGTGTTGGATGCGACCGAACAGGGCGAGGCGTTGGCTCAATAAGTGGTCCCGCAAGCTGCACCGGTGGGGCTCGGTGGCGACGGCCGTGCCGCTGCTGATCGTGCTGGTGACGGGCATCCTGCTGCTCTTGAAGAAAGATGTCGCGTGGATCCAGCCGCCGACGGCCGCGGGGCCGGCGGGGCCGCCGGCGGTAGCCTTTGACGAGATCCTCGCGGCGGTGGTCGCGGTGCCGGAGGCGGACGCGGCGGGCTGGGCGGACATCGACCGGCTCGACGTCCGGCCGGGCGAGGGCGTGGCGAAGGTCCAGTGCGTGTCGGGCTACGAGGTGCAGGTCTCGACGGTGACCGGAGAGGTGCTGCAGACGGCGCGGCGGCGGAGCGACCTGATCGAATCGCTGCACGATGGGTCGTGGTTTCACGGGGCGGTGAAGCTCGGCGTGTTCCTGCCCAGCGCGGTGATCGTGTTGGCGCTGTGGATAACCGGGGCGTGGCTGTGGCTGATGCCGCACCTCCGGAGCAAACGCCGGCCAAAGGCCGCGTAATCGGGGCGGGAGAAGGACTTCCTGATCGCCGGGTCGATACGCTTGGCGACGATGCTGACCCAGTCTGAACCCATCGCGACGGCCGTGCTGCTGCTGATCTTCGGCGCGCTGATCGCGTTCAGTGTGCTGTTCACGCGGGCGCTGGACCGGATCGGCGTGCCGGTGGTGCTGCTGTTCCTGGTGCTGGGCATGCTCGGCGGGTCGGAGGGGATCGGCGGGATCCTCTTCGAGGACTACGAGCTGGCCTTCCGGCTCGGCACGATCGCCCTGGTGCTGATCCTCTTTGACGGCGGGCTGAACACGGCGAGGTCGTCGATCCGCCGGAGCCTCGGACCCGCGGGCGTGCTGGCGACGCTCGGCGTCGCGGCCAGCGCGGGCATCGTCGCGCTCGCGGCACGTGCCTTCTCGCTGCCGTGGGGCGAGGCGCTGCTGATCGGGGCCATTGTCTCCTCGACCGACGCCGCGGCGGTGTTCGCGGTGCTGCGGGGCGGGAGCGTGCGGGTCAAGGAGCCGGTGCGGTCCACGCTCGAGGTCGAGTCGTGTATCAACGACCCGATGGCGGTCATCCTGACGGTGACGGTCGTCGAGTCGCTCCGCACGGGGACGCCGCCGTCGGTATGGATGCTGGTGCTGATCCCCGCGCAGCTGCTCATCGGCGGGGCGGTCGGGTCGCTGGTCGGGATGGCCGCGAGGTGGACGCTCAACCGGGTCACACTGACGACCTCGGGGCTCTACCCGGTGGCGACGCTCGCGGTGGCGTTCCTGGCGTTCGGCGCGGCGACGCTGGCGCAGGGGAGCGGGTTCCTGGCGGTCTTCGCGGCGGCGGCGGTGCTGGGCAACGGGCCGCTGCCGTACAAGTCGGGCCTGACGCGGGTGCACGACGCGATCGCGTGGTTTGCCCAGGTCTCGATGTTCCTGATGCTCGGGCTGCTCTCGTTCCCGAGCCACCTGCTGGCGGTCTCGGGGACGGGGCTGGCGCTGGGCCTGGTGCTGGCGGTGCTGGCGCGGCCGGTCGCGGCGGCGGTGTGCGTGCTGCCCTTCGGGTGGCGCGGGGCCAACGTGCTCTACGCCTCGTGGGTGGGGATCCGCGGCGCGGTGCCGATCATCCTGGCGACGATCCCGATCATGGCGGGGATCTCCGGCGCCGAGCACGTCTTCAATATCGTGTTCTTCATCGTGGTGGTGAGCACGATTGTGCCGGGGGCGAGCATCGTGCCGCTGACACGCAAGCTGGGCCTGGCCGACGGGGCCGCGCCGACTCCCGCGGCGGCGCTCGAGATGCACTCGCGCAAGCGCCTGTCCGGCGAGATCCGGATCTACCGCATCGACGCCTCCGTGGCGGTGTGCAACGCGAGGCTCTCGGAGATGGCCTTCCCCGACAACGCCGCGGTGCTGCTGGTCGTGCGCGGCGACGACCTGATCCCTGCCCGCGGCTCGACGCGGCTGCAGGAGGGCGACTTTGCGTACATCTTCTGCCATGCCGCGGACGAGCCGGCGATCGGTCTGCTGTTTGGGCGGACGGTGGACCAGTAGGCGCGGGGCCCGCGTTTGGGCAGGCAGCGACGAGTCGGTCTCGGATATGATGTGCCCATGCTCGCCGCCCTCGCCCTGTCCGATTCGTTCATCGCCGAGAGCTGGCTCGACATTGTCGTGCGGCTGGTGGTGGCGATGGGGCTGGGGGCCGCGTGCGGGTGGGAGCGGGAGAAGGTCAGCCGGCCGGCGGGGCTGCGAACGTTCATGATGGTCTCGCTGGGGGCGGCGGTCTTTGTGATGCTCGGGTTTGCGATGCTCGACGGACTGGACGAGGCCGACCCGAACAGCACCAAGTTTGATCCGTCGCGGATCGTCGCGGGGGTCATCACCGGCATCGGGTTTCTGGGCGCGGGGACGATCATTCAGTCGGGCGGGCAGGTGCGCGGGCTGACCACGGCCGCGGGGCTGTGGGTGATGGCGGGCATCGGCGTCGCGGCGGGGATGGGGCTGTTCGCGCTCGCGGGGATCGCGGCCGGGTGCGTGCTGTTTGTTCTGGCCCTGATGCGTTTGGTCGGGGAGCAGATCCCGGAATCGGACGCCGAGGACCCTTCGTGAGACCAACGGCCCCGTGACGGAGCGGATCAGTCCGGGTTGCGTCCGAGCAGCCACGCTTCCGCGGCGGCGAGCGCGGCGTCTGGCTCGGCGGACTCGGCAGACTCAACGACCTGATCCGGATGAATGGAATCACCGTACAGCGTGCCTGTGCGGTCGGCATAGACGCCGGTGGTGAGCAACAGCAGCGAGCCGTCGTCCAACTCGATCGAGGCGTTGGCGGTTGACTGACCGGCGGTCGGCTGGCCAAAGGTGCGCAGCGCGTCCCGACCGAGGAATGCGCACAGCACGGCCTCGCCGGCGCTGGCGGTCCGCCGCCCGATGAGCACCGCCACCGGCAGGGACGCCAACGACGGGTCGGGCGATGACGCCGGGAGCGTGATGGACGCAACATCCGCGTAGCCGGCTTCGCTGGCGGTCACGAACCACGGTGTACGCGGCCCCTCGGGCTGAACGAACGCCCCCACGGTGCGTTGGCCGAGCAGCGGTGCGACGCCCGCGAGCATCGGCCACATGTTGCCGCCGGTGTTGTTGCGGAGGTCGATGACCAGACCGGGAGCAGCCGCGGCGGATTCGAGCAGGGTGCGGAGGTGAGTGGCGTACTCCAGGTTCTCCTCCGGTGTGCCCGAGGTGAGCGCAGGAACCTCGATGACACGCACGCCCGAGGGGAGGCTGCGCCCCGAGGGGACACCGCTCCACGGGCTGAACCGGTTGCTGTCCTGTCTCGCGGAGGCGGGGATGAAGCTGCTGTGACCGTCCTGGAGCTGCGCGAGGGCGTAGCCGATCGCGGCGTGGGTGTCGGCGGGGACAGCGCCGCCGCGGGCGAGGTGGTGGGCAGAGGCACGGATGTGCTCCCAGTCGAGCACCGCTCGGTGCAGTGCCGCGGCTTGCATGCGATCGAGCGCGTGATCGAGGAATTCGGCGGCGACCGCTGTCAGCGGCGGGAGGTCGGCGGGATCGTGCAACGCGGCTTCGACCTCATCAAAGTCGGCCCGGCCGGCACCGACGAGCCCGACACCCACGAGCACGGTGTGTGCCGAGGGCGGAACCGCGATAGACATCTCGCGGGAGTGCCAGGTCGCGGCGGCGGGGCTCGGCGTGAACGAGGTCTGCACCGCGAGCATGCCGTCGGGGCCGTCGACCCTCAGCCAGATCGCGGGGAGCTCGTTGGCGTGCTCGGTTCGGGCTTGGACGCGGAGCTTCGCCACTCGCGGCAGCCCGTCTTCGATGACCACAGGGAGTTCCGTCCACGCCGTCTGGTATCCGGGATTCGCCGACGTGCTGGCAAACCGCACCGCGTGCCGCCCGGCCCATACGTCATCGCTGGTGCGGGTGACGAGGTAGGCGTCTGGTGTGACGCCGGAGACCTCTCCGATGGTCCAGCCGTCGAGGCCCTGCTCAAAGCCGGCACGGACGACGCCCGGCTGCGAATCGGGCTGGGAGTAGGCGGCCGCGAGCGGGAGGGTGCCGAGGGCCAGCGCGAGCCAGCGGCTGAAGGGGGGTCTCGAGCGGTAGACGGGGTGCATGCGGTCTCTCCTGACGTGCGTCGTGTCCGGATTACGATACCTCGATGAAAGGACGGCAGCGATTGCGAGACCGCGGGAGGGTGCCCGGCTTCCGTCTGGTAGGCTGCACGCAGATGCGTGGGAGCAGCACATCCGACGGCCGCGGTGGGTATCTCGTCACGAGAGCTCGGTTGCTCGTCGCGGCGGCATTGGCCGGGGTGGTGACGACGGTGGTCGTCTCGTGGCTGGCCATGTTCGTGCCGACCGGCCACGCGTGGAACGGCCCGCCGACCGACCAGGTACTCGGTGCGGCCAAGGCGTCCGACGGGAAGTTCTGGCAGCTCTCACGCGGGCAGAACCGCTGGCACACGGTCGTCGGCTATTGGCACATGCAGATCTCGGGCATGTCGATGTGGATGGCCGACGACGACTATCAGGGCATCAAGGTGGACTTTGCGCAGCTCCCCCGCCGCGACCGGCCCGACGACCTGACCGATCTGCAGATGCACGCGTGGTATCACACCACGGGGTGGCCGTTCCCCGCGCTCTCCTGCGCCGTGCAGTGGAAGGCACAGCTCGCCAACTCGATCAACCTTTACCACGTCGAGGGAGGCCTGCAGCTGCCCCGCGACGCGTCGTTCAACCCGAGGGCGCTGCCGCTGACACCGGTGTGGCCGGGGCTTCTGGCCAACGTGGTGGTGTACACCGGGGCGTGGATCCTGATCGGCCGTGGCGTGTGCCTGGTTCGTCACCACCGCCGGGCCCGGCGCGGGCTCTGCAGCGGGTGCGGCTATCCGCGGACCGATCTCCCGGTCGGGAGTCCCTGCCCAGAGTGCGGCCGCTCGCCGGGCTAGGGCGGACGCTGCGCAGAGCGAGTCGGTACCCTCCGGTCATGACGCGGCTGCTTACCCCGGACGACACCGACGCCTGTGTGGAACTCCGCCGGTACATGCTGCGCGAATCGCCGTGGTCGTTCGCGGCCGACCCCGAGACGGACCGGGGGAGCGACCCCGTGCTGGTGGCCGAGAGCCTGGCCAACCCGGACTACGCCTTCGCCGGGAGCTTCGACGACGGCGGGCGGCTGGTTTCGATCGGGCTCCTGACGCGCGAGACGAACCCGAAGCGGCGGCACATCGCGTGGATCGTCAGCGTCTACACCCACCCGGACGCCCGGCGGCAGGGCCGGAGCGGGGCGGTGCTGCGGATGCTCATCGAGAACGCCCGGAGCCGTCCCGGGGTCGCGGCGGTGTACCTCTCGGTCGGGGACCGGTCGCCCGGGGCGCAGCGGTTGTATGAGTCTCTCGGGTTTGTCGTGTGGGGGGTGGAGCCGGACGCCTACCGCATCGGTGACGAATCGTCGAGCGAGGTCCACATGCGGCTGGAACTCTGACCGCCCCCGGCGGCCGGGCGGCGGAAGCGAATCAGGGCGACAGGATTCGAACCTGCGACATCCTGCTCCCAAAGCAGGTGCTCTACCAAGCTGAGCTACGCCCTGTGGCTGCCCCGCGGTCCGGGGCCGGGAAGTGTAGTCCGCGGCCAAAACCGGGGCCGGGCAAAAACAACGCCGGCCCGATCTGTTCGACCGGGCCGGCGCTCTCCTCCAGCGGGGCGTATCCGCGTGGAGATCTGTATGAGGTCCGCTCTCTCCCTCTCGTTAGAGCGGGACCTCCTTGAACAGCACGATGCGGGGCTTGTCGCCGGGGTTGATCACGTTGGACCGGTCGACGACCATCAGGAAGCGGCGGGCGATGCTCGGGATGAGCGGGTCGTCCGGGTCGTTGGAGACGTTGACGTCGCTCTCGCGGTAGCCGTGCATGAGGAACCAGACGGCGAAATAGTCCGAGCGGATGCTCGTCGAGGCGAGGGCGGCGTTGGCGAGGGTCAACCGCTCGTCGTAGTCGTCGTCGAGGGTGTCCTCGCTGCCGGCGTAGGCGAGTGAGTCCACGCCCTCGACGTCGATCCCGTCGCCGTCGAAACCGAGGCGGTCGATGTCGTGCGGGGCGGGGTAGCCCAGGTTGTTGGTGACGAAGCTGAGGTCGCGGATCAGCAGCATCTCGCCGAGCGAGCGGAAGCCGGTCGATTCGCGGAGGCCGCGGACGCCGACCGCACCCTGGCGGGCGTTGTCGCCGGCCGCGAGTTCGGCCTGGGGCGAGCCGGGTGCGTATCCGGCGGTTGAGCCCGGGGCCAATCGCGTGGGCGGTTCGACGTTGAGGTCGTCCCACGCGTCGCGGAAGTTGAGGAGGCTGGGGATGGCCCCGCCGTTGGGATCGCGCGGGAACATCGCGAGCCGGTCTCGGTAGGCAACCAGCGTGGTGGCGATGTCGGAGCCCCAGGTGTGGGTGCCGGAGGTCCACCACCAGCGGGAGTGGCCCTCGAGACCGGTCGCCTCGTTGGGGCTGAGACCGGGGATGGAGCGGGCGGTCTCGCGGGAGACCGTGTTGATGTTGAGCGTGCCGAAGGTGGGTGTGACGATCGAGCCGAAGCGGCGGTCGAGCGCGGTGAAGCGGTCGATGAGCGTCGCGGCGGCGGGGACGCCGAGGCCCCAGCGGGCGTCCTGCGGATCGGCGGTCAGATCGAACACCCCGTTGGCGTCGTTGTCGTAGAAGGGCACGAAGGCGTCGACCTGGAGGCTGCCGCGATCGAGCAGGTTGGCCGGATCGGCGGGCGTCGCCGGCGGGACGAACGCGTTGGCGTAGATGCTCTCGTTGGTCGCGGGGTTCTCGTAATGGAGCGCGATGGCGAGGGCCTCGCTGAGCGTGGTCCACTCGACATCCTCGTCGCCGCCGGTGAAGGCGGGATCGGGGATCTGGTGCGCACCGATGCCCAGCGGCAGGAGGATGTCGGCGACGCGCATCGTGGAGATGCCGGAGCTGCCGTCGAACTCGGAGTTGTCGAGGTGGGGCTCCACGTAGAGGTCGCGGAAGCTGTTGCCGGCGAGGTTGGTGCCGATATCCTCGTTGGTGCCCTCGTCCTTGTCCTGCGGGTCCTGGGTGAGGGTGGGGATGATCTTGGTGGTGCTGTCGATCGCCTCGCGCAGGGTGTCGTGGCTCCAGGCGTTATTCTGGAAGTCGGAGATATCGAAGTCGCTGCTGCGGCTGACGCCGTCGTCGTCGGAGAGGTTCTTGCTGCTGGCGTTCGTCTGGGCCTTGCTCTCAAGGCAGTAGGCGGGGATCGCGCCGCGCGAAGGGTCGGAAGCGCCGTTGGCGTTGGGATCCTCGCGCCGGGACAGGCGGCCCCAGAGCACGGTGGTCAGGCCCTGGTTGTCCTCGCTGTAGGCGACATTGGGCGGCTCGGGGCCGGGATCGGCGTTTTCAATCTCGCCGGCGTCGTTGGGCGAGGCCGCGCGTTGGCGGTCGAGCACGGGAGACGCGATGATGGGGGGAGATGGGGTCGGTTCGCGCATGCGGTCGACGAGCGTGTCGTTGGCGAGGTCGTTGTTTGTGGCCTCATCGATGCTGTTGATATCGAAGCCGCCGTTGGCGACGTCGTAGAACGGCTTCTCGATACGGAACAGACGCACGACCCGGCGGTCGGCCTGCGAGCCGCTCTGCAGTGAGGAGTAGCTGGCACTTGGCGTGGTGACGTTGCCGGTTCTCGGGTCGAACTCGACCACGCGAGACGCCTCACCGACGCCGCCGAGTTGGGTGTCGAGCCAGCGGTGCACGGCGTCGATCGTCTCGGTGCCGGTGAGGGCGTTGTTGATGCGGTCGAGTATGCCCTGTGTGTTGCCGCTGAGGACGTAGAAGGTGCGCGTGCCGCGGGGGCCGATCTGGACAGCGTTGCCGAGGTTCTCGACACCGGTGTCGCGGTCAAAATCGGCGAGCTTGTAGTAGGAGTCGCCGTACTGGATGTAGTACTGCCCGCGGAAGGCGAGCGAGCCGGTACCGTCGTCAACACCCGTCAGGGTGATCGTCTCGTCGAAGGGGTTGTGGAGCTGGAAGGCGAGGATCTCAAAGATGCAGTCGGGATTGCTCTCGGAGGCATCACCGTCGATCGAGGGCAGGAACTCCTCTTCCGGCTCGATCGTGCCGTTGCCGTTGAGGTCCCGCGGCCAGTCGCGGTCGCCCTGGTTGGGCGAGTTCCGCGGCGTGTCGGTGTACATGATCATCGACGCGGCCTCGACGATGAAGGGCTGCGCCTCGAGGCCGTGGATGTTCACCGCGTTGGGCACGCCCGGGATCGGGTTGGCCGTCAGGTCGGGCAGACGCGTCGCGGCCGTGCCGTTGTTGGCGTCCAGGTCGAGCAGCTTCCACGGGTAGTACGGGTTGCGCGGGTTGGAAACATCGACGTCGGTGTTGCGGAAGGTCGTGCTGCCGTTGAGCAGGAGCGTGCGGATGGTGGGCACCGACGCCTCGTCGTAGGCGTCGCGCATGTTGATCGCGAGGTGGCCGGCGGTGCGGACGGCCAGGTGCGGGCCGCGGTAGCCGTAGAAGAGCGTGGCGTACTCTTCATTGGGCGCGCCGGGGTTGATGACCGGATCGGAGTCCCAGATCGAGGCACCGTTGAGGTACAGGTCGGCGTAGGGCGCGAGCGCATCGGCGTAGAACGAGAAGAGGTTCTCGGCGGTGTCGAAGAGGGTGTCCTTGGTGGCCTTCAGATCGTCCACATCCAGCGCGAGGTCGGCGGGGTTGGGGACGAAGTACTTGCCGTACTGGGTGCCCAGGATGCGGGAGGGGTAGATCGGGCGGTCGCCGGAGTGTGTGGTCAGACGCTGCCGGACGTCGGTGTAGAGGGCCGCCTTGGCCTCGTCGAAGAACTCGAGCGCCAGACGGTTGAACTGGGCGCGCGTCCGCTCGAGGGTGGTCGAGCGGTTGGAACGGAGCGGTCCGTAGCGCAGGGCGAGGTAGTCGGCGACCACGCCACCGTCGGTCGCGGACGTCGCCCGGCCGTCGAGAGCGATCTCGAGCGGGCTGAGGTTGCGGTCGTCGTTGGCGGTGTTGAAGGCGAGCAGGTCGAAGAGCGACTCGGTGGAGAAGGGACGGAAGACACCGGAGGGGGTGCCGCCGCCGGTCAGATTCCCCGTGCCGCCGCTGAGGCCGAAGCCAGCGAAGAGCTCGTAGTAATCGGTCGGCGTGAACGGGATGCCGCCGATCTTGGCGTAGTTGGCCCAGTAGGGATTGAGCACGTTGCGGTCGGTAGTGGCGAACTCGCGGTTGGTGTCGCCGGAGATCGACGCGTCGAACAGTCCTTGGAAGTTGGGTCCCGGGGCGAAGCCGAGGTCGAGGAAGGTGCGGAGGCCGTCGTAGGCGCTGGCGCCGACGTAGTAGGCGTTGGTCTCGTCGTACTCGCTGTAGTCCTGGCTGGAGAGGGGGTCCGGGGCCTTGGGGTAGTCCGGCTGCTGGTTGTGGTAGTTCGGACCGATCCCGAAGCCGGGGGCACCGGTGAAGACGTTGCGGGTGTCGCCGAGAGAGTCCTCGTAGGTGAGCAGGCGTCGGATGTCGACGGCCGCGGGCGTGAGACCGAAGGGGATCTCGGTCTCGGGGGCCAGCGTGCTGTCGGTGGCGGTGTTGACGTTGACGCGGGCCGAGAGATCGACGGCGCGGACCGCGAAGAAGTAGCGGATGTCCTCGTCGGGCGTGAGCAGGTTGCGGGAGTAGTTGTCGAAGGGGTCGCGGTCCTCGACCATCTCGAACCAACGCGAGTCGGCGATGCCGTCGCCGTCGGCGTCGGCCCACTGATACGGCGTGTAGAGGCGGTCGTTGGGCCTGAAGACGCGGTCGATCAGCGGGTAGGCGGCGCCCTCCTGGCGCGTCGTCCACTCGGCGGGGACGGCGTTCCGCGTGTTCGGGAGCACGGCGTTGGTGCCGTAGTCGGTGAAGTTCCCGCGGGCGTTCTCGGGAGAGACGTCGTTGAGCGTCAGCTCTTCCCGCATCTCCTGCGCGGTGGCGCGGAAGTTGTTGCGGAGGTTGAACAGGTTGACGAATATGCCGTCCGGCGCGACATTGGAGATGTGGCCCCAGTCGAGGCGTTCGCGCCAGTAGACGGTGGGATCGCTCTGGTTGTCGAGACCTGCGCCGTCGAAGTTCTGCTGCACGGGCTCGGACGAGGCGAGCCACGGGTCGGTGCCGGTGTAGTTGCCCGTGGGCGTGAACCACGAGCGGGCGTCGTTGGCACCGACGGTCAGCGGCTGCACGAGCTCGGTGAGCAGGCCGGGGATCGTGATCTGGTGCGCGGTGGACGGGTAGTCCCACGCCTCGCGGACGAAGACCGGGACCTGCTGGTTGGGGTTGGCGGGATTGGTCGCCCGCTCGCCCAGGTAGACCACGTCGAAGACATCGTCGGCGATAATGCCCGCGATGTAGTCGCGCATGGCGGCGGGGATGTCCTTGCGTTCCTCAACGTTGATCGCGGCGGCGCTGGTCTGGCGGTCGGAGCGGCCGATCGCGACGTAGACGACGGTGATCACCGCGATGAGCGCCAGCGTGCCGACAACCATGATCAGGAAGGAGCCGCGGCGGGTCTGGCGGAGGCCGCCGGGCAGACCGGCGAGGCGTGCGAGGACCGCGGCGCGGGTGGCGCGTCTGGCGGGGAGGCGGTTGCGCAGGCGTTTGAGGTTGGCGAACATGACTGACTCCTTACGCGCCGCCGTGAGGCGCGTGGGGCCCGCGGGCGGGCTTAGAAGGCGCGGCCTTCCGGGGTCTCAAAGACGAACTGGAATGTCTGCTCGATCGACGGATCGACCGGGTCGGCGAGCGTCATCGTGATGCGGACGAGCTTGGGCCAGGCCCAGGGGACCGTCGTGGGATCGACATCGGGGGTGGCCGGTGAGTAGGTCGGGTCGTTGTAGCCGAAGTAGGCGGTCAGGGACTCGAAGTTGAGGGCCTGGTTCTGGTTGGCGTTGCGGCCGTAGAGCAGCGCCTGTTGCAGCGTCCGCGTGCCGATCGTGCCGTCGAGTCTCACATAGGACTGCGTGTGCGGGAACGTGTAGGCGTTACCGGTGACCGGATCGTCCCAGAAGGGATAGGGCTGGGCGGCGAAGCCGGTGTTGCTGGTATTCTGCAGGTTGCGGGCCAGGCCGTGCCAGACAAGCTGGCCGTAGAACGGGCTGGTGTCGTCCGTAACGGTCTCACCGAAGGAATACTCCACAATGAACTCGGTGCACCGCGGGACAAAGACCGCGTTGCTGAGCATGCGCTGATCGGTCAGCCGGAACTTCTGGATGAAGGGGTAGTTCCGGGTGCGGGCGTCGGTGTAGGTCGAGAGCGTGCCGACGTAGTCGGGCAGGCTCTCCTCGAAGCGGGCACGGACGCCGACCGGGTTTGCCAGAGCCGAACGGCGGTCGGTGATGACCGGGAAGAGGTCCTCCATCCACGCGTGCATGTGGAGGAGGTTGTTGGCGGGGTTGGTCAGATTCAGGTCGGCCTGGTACTGATCGTCCAGGATGTAGCCCGGATCGGTCGGGTCGAAGTAGGAGACGTCTCCGGCGACCACCCACGGGAACTGGCCCGCGTCCATGATGATGCGGCGGATCTCGGCCAGGTCCGTCGACGCGACATCGACGATACCCGAAGCGCGGCTCGGGGCACGGTTCTGGTCGCCGCCCCGGTGGGCGCGGATGTAGGGGGCGCCATAGTTGACGGGGAACGTCGCGGCCAGGTGACTGAAGACGCTCGTCGCGGCCGGCTGGCCACCGATCTGGATGTCGCTGTCGAGCGCCGTGACGCGGTCGAGCCGGAGCTGCTCGGTCCAGAAGGGATCGGAGGCTTCCGGCAGGTCGAGATCGGAGGAGTTGGGCTGCGCAAGGACGGTGACCTGGCGGAGCAGAGACCAGTTCTCCGCGTAGCGGTTGGGGTTGGTCGTGTAGCTCGACTCGGTGAAGCCGAGGGCACGCTCCTCGGGGAACGCGCGGCCGGGCTTGCCGTCCGGGCCGGGAGCGGACCTGTACCCGTCGTTGAGCTGCGGGCGGCGGTACTCGACCCGGCCGCCGCCGAGCGTGCGGTTGGGGGGATCGAGCAGCGGGTCGAGCTTCATGCCGTGGCCGTAGTAGATCATCGCCTCGTTGGACGAGGCGTTGAGGCCGGGGACCATCGGGGCCCGGGCGCTGGTGAAGTCGCCGCGGGCGAAGAAGAGGAGCTGGTCGATGCGGCGGAGGCGTGCCTCGTCGGCCCGCTGGAGGGGCGAGTTGAGGACGCGGTCGGGAGAGCTGGTGGGGTTGAGGTCGATGACACCGTCGCCGTCGGCGTCGGCGAAGTCGTGCTTGATGACAAGGACACCGTCGCGGGTCATGGACTCAAAGTCAGAACGCATCTGACGCTCGATCAGCGCGGCGTACTCGTTGAGCTGGTTCACGCGGCGGCCGCCGGCGACCGTGCGGCCGATCGACTCGAAGATCGCGGCGATGCCGACCGCGACGAGCGCGATCGCGCCGATCGCGACGATGAGCTCGACGAGAGTGAACGCGCGGTTGAACCGTCGTGGTTGCCGTGCGGCCTGAGCTGGTGCTGTGTGTTGCGTCATGGCGTTGCTCGGTGACCGAGACTCCGCGGGGAGTCCGGCGGTTACGGGTTCACGGTGAAGACGATGGGCTTGACGTTGGAAGGCTGCGGAAGGAAGAGGATGGGGTTGTAGTCGTTGGACGTGACCGAGCCGTCGCCGTCTACATCCGAGATGGCCGGCGAGATGATGGCGGCGCGGACCGCACCGCCGATGTCGGAGGTCTCGGTCACGGTGTGAATGTAACCGCGGTAATCGAGGAACTGCTGCCCGGGAACCGTGATGAGAACGCCGGCGTCGGTCGTGCTCATCGAGGGACGGAGCACCTTCTGCACAACCAGCTTGTCGTACTCACCGCCCGAGCCCCCGATGCCCGGGCCGATGATGGCCTCGGCAACGATCGGCGTGGCGTACGCGCCGCCCCGGTCGCGCCGGCCGTCCTGGGTGGGCCGACCGCGCTGATCGACCGAGACGGGGTTCCGGCGGTCGCGTCCAGCGAGGCTGGAATCGATCAACGTGGAGAGGACCGAGTACCGCTGCCCGCTCGAGGGGATGGCAGGCTTGATGCCGGGATCGATCGGCCGCAGGAAGATCGCCACGAGCATCGGGCTCGAGTCGATGGTCGACGGGCTGGTGTCCAGCAGCCTCGCGGCCATGTCCCAGACGAACCGGGGCTCCTGGTCGGTCGAGTACGGAACGGGGTAGAGCCGCTGGGCCAGGGGGATGTGGTACTCGGTGCCGGAGTCCGGGTGGGTGAAGACGTAGGCGTTGAGCTGGGTTGAGTCGGAGTCGTCGGGCTCGACCGGGATCCACTCACCCGAGGCGCCGTTGTTGTTGATGAGGTACTCGCGCATCGCCTCCCAGCCGGGGCCGCCGTTGCGGGAGAAGTCCGGGCGGCTGAAGAGCATCTGCTCGATGGCGTTGCCGGCGCTGATGCCCAGGTTGGTCTCGGTGGCCAGGCGCTGCTCGCGCATCACCATCGGGAAGACGGCGCCGAGGCCGAGGAGCCCGAGCGAGAGCACGAGCACCGCGATGAGCACCTCGACGAGCGAGAACGCTCGGGCGGCACGCGCGCACCGGGTTGTGGGACGGATCGGTGTCATCGGTTCGCTCCGGCGAAGTCGAGGAGGGGGACCGGTTGGAGCACGCCCGTGTACCGCTGCACGGTGTAGAGCCGGGCGACGGGCCTGTCGTCATCGTCCTGGATAATCCAGTCGTCGTTGCGGTTGTTGCGCGCGGCGGTGGTGTTGCCCTCGATCCACCAGCGCACACGGTTGTGGAAGGCTTTAGAGTCGTCCGTGCCGTCGATCTCCGGCGCGACGGCGTCGTAGACGTAGAAGATGCCGCTGTCGCGGTTGAGCTTGATGCCCAGCCCGTTGGCCAGATCGGTGGCCTTGTAGAGCGCGATCTGCTCGACCGTACGGGCGAGGATGGTGTCGCCGGAGATGTCGCCGAACAGATTCGTCAGCGGGTCGCCGCCGCTGCTGCCCTGATTGGTCAGCAGGTACGAGGTGTTGTTGAGCGCCTGGCGGACGGTCCGCGAGAGGTCCGTCGTCGCGTCCACCCGGACGTCATCGAACGGCGCGCGGTCGCGACCGAACGTGGTGGCGCGGGGCGAGAGGATCAGCGCCTCCCGGTCGTCCCCCACCGCGACCGAGCCGACGCCGCCGATGAACCGGATCATGAACGTCTGGCGGTCGCCACCATCGTCAACGACGAGGGCGTCGAAGAACTCCGTCTCCGGGAAGACCCAGTTGCGTTGTGCGGTGTCGAAGGACCGGTCGGCCGCGTCCTCGTACCAGCCCGGGTTGCTGTTGGTGGGAAGCGTGCCCGCGGGGACCAGGCCGCTGAGCATCCACCCGGCGGTCAGCTGCACGGGCTCGAACGCGGGGACGGGCACGAAGACGTCGCGGTCGACGCTGGACCCGGGGTCGGACCGGTCCCGGAAGGTGCCGACCTGCTCGCAGATCAGGATGTTGGTCTTGCCGCCCGGCTGGAACGTAAAGACCGCGGCCGTGTCCGCCCCACGCTCCGAGTGCAACGCGGCGTTCCGCGCCGAGAGCAGGGCCAGACGCAGCTGGGTCTCGACGTTGGACGAATCGCTCGCGGCGATCGTCGAGCGGAAGGTCGGGATGGAGACCGCCAGCAGGATCACGATGATGGTGATCACCGCGATCAGCTCGGTGAGCGTAAAGCCGCGGCGGTCGGGTGTGCGTGCCGTGTTCATCGTCCGACCTCCACGATGTTGTCCTGCCGGGCCGCGTCCTCGGCCTCCTCGGGCGAGCCGAACGACTTGCCGAGCGCCTCTTCGATCGACGCCTTCGATTCGACGGGGATGTCGCCGAAGACCCCGTCGCGTCCCGCGGCGACGATGGCGTACTCGGCGTTGCGGAGCTCCATGTTCTCCGACGCCGGGGAGACTCCGGGAAGCCGGGCGCTGCCGAAGATGTTGGGCAGCCGGACGTTGGCGATCGGGTCGTTGGCGTTGTAGCCGGGTGTTGAGGGGGTCGCGTGCTCCCAGCGGTAGTAGCGGTACGCGTTGCCGCGGGCGTCCTGGAGCACGATGCGGCCCTCGGTCGGGTCGCTGCTCGTCTGCGAGATCTTGCCGGTCTTCGGGTCGAAGAGGGGCTCGTAGGTCTTGTTGGTGAGCTGGTTGAACGAACCGTCGGGCAGCGGCGCCTTGGCCCCGGGGCCCTCGATGTAGTCGGCCTCTTCGCCGAGCGCGCCCATGATGTAGTACGCGAGGCTGTGGACGCTGAACCGGTAGTCCGGGTCCGAGTCGTCCTGCAGGAACTCCAGATCGACCGTGTTGGAGAGGTCGTAGACGTTGGGGTTGTAGTGCAGGTTGCGGCCGGAGCCGACCCTGACCAGCGGGTCCTGCCCCGCGCCGGGCGTGCCGGCATAGCCGTCCTTGACCAGCGGGGGCAGGAAGCCCCAATCGTTCTTGAAGGTCTGGATGGCGATGTTCAGGCTGTTCATGTCCTGGGTGCCGGCCGTCTTGTTGGCCGCGCTCACGGCCTGCCGGATGCCCACCAGGAGCAGCCCGATCAGGATGCCGATGATCAGGACCGAGATCAGCAGCTCGATGAGCGTGAAGCCGTGGTGGCGGGTTGTCTTCGCGTTGCGGTGCACGTGTCTGATCTCCGGGACTGAACGCCAGCGGGGCGAGGGGAGCGGGCTTAGCCGCCGAGCGAGTTGATCATGGCGACGAGGGGGAGGAACATGGCGACCACGATGGTGCCGACCATGCCGCCGAGCACGACGACCATGAGCGGTTCGAGCAGGCTGACCAGCGAGGCGACGGCGACGTCGACCTCTTCGTCGTAGTTGTCGGCGACCTTCAGCAGCATGGCGTCGAGCTCACCGGTCTCCTCGCCGACGTCGATCATGTTGACGACGATGGCGTCGCAGGTCTTGGACTCGCGGAGCGGGCCGGCAAAGCTCTCGCCCTCACGGATCGAGTCGTGCACGTTCATCAGCGCCTTCTCGAACACGTAGTTGCCCGACGTCTCGGCGGTGATCTTGATCGCCTCGAGAATGGGCACACCCGCGGAGATGAGCGTGCCGAGCGTTCTGGTGAACCGGGCGATCGTGGACTTGCGGATCAGCTTGCCGAGGATCGGTGTCCAGAGCAGCATGATGTCGGTGATCGCCCGCCCGGGGCCCGCCTTGCGGATGAGCTTCCAGCCGAAGACCACGATGAACGGCGAGGCGATGATCCACACCACGCCGGGCATGGCCTGGTCGGGCGTGGCCGTGCCGCCGACCCAGCGGCTGGTGTTGATCAGCCACATGGTCAGCGCGGGCAGCGCGACGCCGAAGTCCGTGAAGATCTCCTCGAACTTGGGGATGATGAACACCATGATGAAGACCATGATGAGAATGGCGACCGCGATGACGACGATCGGGTAGACCATCGCACCCTTGATGCGGCGCTTCAGCCGCTCGCTCTTCTCCATGAACTCGGCGAGGCGCTGCAGGATGATGTCCAGCACACCACCGATCTCACCGGCCGCGACCATCTTGACGTAGAGGCGGTCGAAGGTCTTGGGACACTTGGCGAACGAGTCGGAGAGGCTGGTGCCGCCCTCGACCTCCTCGCACACGGTGATCAGCGTGTTCTTCAGGCCGCCCGGCTTGGACTGGCTCTCGAGGATCTGCAGCGAACGGAGCAGCGGGAGGCCCGCGTCCTGCAGCGTGGAGAGCTGACGCGTGAACATGGTCAGCTGCTTGGCCTTCACACGCCCGCCCGCGCTCTTGCGCTTGCGCTTCTTCTTGGGGCCGGCCTCACCCTCGGTCGCGGCCGACTTCTTGACCTTCTGCTCACGCACCGACGTCGGGAAGTACCCCTGGGCCTTGATGCGCTGGACCGCTTCGTCACTGCTGGTCGCTTCGATGGTCCCCTTCTGGGGCTTGCCAGCGGTGTTCAGGGCTTCGTAGGTGAAAGTCGCCATCTTCGGTTCTCCGGCTGATCACGCGTCGCTCGCGTGGTGTGTCTTCGGTGTCGTCGGCCCGGTCTGCGGTCGGCCGTGTCGGGGCGTGCATGCTCCTCCGCACGCACGCCCCGGTGGCCGCCGGTGGTCATTCCTCCGAGATCGTCTCTCTCACGACCTCGTCGATGGTGGTCTGCCCCTCGTAGATGCCGAGCAGGCCGCACTCGCGGAGCGAACGCATCCCGTTGCGGCGGAAATGCTCGCGCAGCACGTTCGTGCTCGCTTCCTTCATGACCAGGTCGCGGCCGGTGTCGTCCATCTCCATGATCTCAAACAACGCCATGCGGCCTCGGTACCCGGAGTTGGTGCAGTTGTCGCACCCCGTGCCGCGGTAGAACACGCGGCCCTTCACGTCCGCCGGCGTGAGGGCGAGCTCGAGCAGCTCCTCCTCCTTCGGCGTGTACTCTTCCTTGCACTTCGGGCAGATCGTCCGGACCAGCCGCTGCGCGACCACGCCCTCGATCGTCGCCGTGAGAAGGAACGGCTCGAGCCCGAGGTCCGCCAGACGGATGATCGAGCTCGGCGCGTCGTTGGTGTGCAGCGTCGAGAGCACAAGGTGACCGGTCAGCGACGCCTGCACCGCGATCTGCGATGTCTCGAGGTCGCGGATCTCACCGACGAGGATGATGTCCGGGTCCTGACGGAGGAAGCTCCGGAGCAGACGGCCGAACGTGGTGTTGGCGTCCTCGTTGACCTGGCACTGGCACAGACCGTCGATGTCGTACTCGACAGGGTCCTCGGCCGTCAGGATCTTCGTGCCGACATCGTTCAGCTCGGCGAGCGCCGCGTAGAGCGTCGTCGTCTTGCCCGAGCCGGTCGGTCCGGTCACGATCACGATCCCGTTGGGCTTGGCGATCAGCCGGCGGAACTTGACCAGATCGTCCTCGCGGAAACCGACACGGTCGAGCTCGAGTGACACGTTGGAGCGATCGAGCACACGCATGACGACGCTCTCGCCCCACATCGTCGGGAGCACGGCCACACGCAGGTCGACCGGGTTGCCGCCCACCTGAAGCTCGATTCGGCCGTCCTGAGGAAGGCGGCGTTCGGCGATGTCCAGGTTCGCCATGACCTTCACGCGGCTGGTGATGGCCGGGCCCAGGTGCTTGGGCGGCGGGACCATCTCGTAAAGCACGCCGTCGATGCGGTAGCGCATCTTGAACTCGTGCTCGAACGGTTCGAAGTGGATATCGCTGGCCCGGTCCTTGATCGCCTGCAGCAGCACGAGATTGAGCAGCTTGATGACCTGGTTGTCGCCGGCCATCTCCATCACCGCGTCGAGGTCGATCGACGCGCCGCTGCTGGAGGCCAGAGACTGGAACTTGGAATCGTTGGCCAGGCCCTGCACCACGTCCGTCACCGACTCGCGGGTCGCGTAGTGCTTGCTGATCACCGCGTCGATCGCGGCAGAGTCGGCCACCACCGCCTCGACCGTGAAGCCCATGAGCAGCCGGAGGTCGTCAACCGCCCGGAAGTTATCCGGACTCTTCATCGCGATCTTGAGCTTCCGCCCGGACGGGTTGAACTCGACGGGGACGACCTGGTAGGCCTGCACCGTCTCGGCGCCGATCGCCGCGATCGCCTCCTCGGAGACGTTCAGCGAGCCCAGGTCGATGTACGCCATGCCCGCCTGACCGGCGAGAGCCTCGGCGACATCGTGCTCCGTGCAATACCCCAGCTCGGACAGCAACTGGCCGATCGGCACCTTGCGGGTCTTCTGGATCGACAGGGCCTCGTGGACCTGCTCGCGAGTGACCTTGCCCATCTTGGTGAGGGCCCGGCCAAGCTTGCGGCCTTTGAGTTCAGCAGGGTTCATCGCCATCGGTGTGGTCTCCTGCCGAAACGGTGCGAGCTCCGAGAACCGGTTGGCAGCCTGACGTGTGGCTGCGCCGGGGAGTTTCAGGGTGGCCGTCGTTCGTGCCCACTCACTCGAACCACGAACGACGGCACCAAGGTCCGTTTCGGCATGTTATCAACATGTGTTGCAATACAAAAGACCTCAGAGCCCATCTCTGAGGTCTAGACATCTGGTTTCATGTACGTATGCACGGGGCGTATTTTGACATACTCCAAACATAACCCTATCACGCACCCGCCGAGTCGAACTCTTCGTCCCACTCCATGCGGCCGACCGTGCGGCCCATTTTGTGCACCTTATCGGTCAGGTCAGATGGGTTCTTGGACTTGTCGATCATCTCCTCAGCCGTGATGACCCCCTGGGTGTAGAGTGACCAGAGGTGGTCGTCGAGCAGCTGCATGCCGAACTTTTTGCCCGTCTGGATCATCGAGTCGATGCGGAAGGTCTTGGCATCACGGATCAGGTTGGCGATAGCGGGCGTGACGACGAGGAACTCGTAGGCCGCGACCCGGCCCGGCTTATCGGTCCTAGCCAGGAGCTGTTGACTGAGCACCGCAATCAGCGCCGTCGAGAGCTGGACACGCACCTGGTTCTGCTGCGAGACGGGGAAGGCGTCAACGACACGGTCGATGGTCTTGGCGGCACCGTTGGTGTGGAGCGTCGCGAACACCAAGTGACCGGTCTCGGCCGCTCGGATGGCCGCCTCGATGGTCTCGAGGTCTCGCATTTCGCCGACGAGGATCACGTCGGGGTCCTGACGCAGGGCGCGACGGAGCGCCTCGGAGAAGCTCGGGACGTCGTTGCCGACCTCTCGCTGGTTGACAACGGATTTCTTGTGCTGGTGGTAGTACTCGATGGGGTCTTCCATCGTGATGATGTGGCGGTCGTAGACCTCGTTGATGTAGTTGAGCATCGTCGCCAGCGACGTGGTCTTGCCCGAGCCGGTCGGCCCGGTCACCAGGAACATCCCCTGGGGCCGGCGGATAAGGTCGCGGCAGATCTCGGGGAGACCGATCTGCTCGAAGGTGAGCAGGCGGTTGGGGATCTGGCGAAGGACGATCGCCAGCTCGGACTTCTGGCGGAAGACCGAGACACGGAACCGGGCGGCATCGCCGTAGGCAAAGCCGAAGTCGGTGCCGCCGACCTCCTGGAGTTCCTGCTGGTTTCGCTCGGGCGTGATGGACTTCATGAGCCCGACCATGTCCTCTGAGTCGAGGACCTTGGTCTTGAGGTTCTGGAGGTGGCCGTGGAGACGGATGGTGGGTGCTCGGCCCACGGTGAGGTGGAGGTCGCTGGCGTCGTGCCTGACGACGGTGTCGAGCAATCGGTCGATCTGCATTGAACTCATTTGAACGACTCCTGCGGGGCGTCACCGGACACCCCTCGGGTTGGATCTTTCAGTCTTCGACGCCGGCGACCTGTGCGACGCGGGCGACCTCGTCGGCGGTGGTCATGCCGCCGAGCACCTTGAGTTTGCCGTCGTGAACGAGAGGCAGCATGCCGGACTTGAGTGCGGCGTTCCGGAGCTGGACAACCGGGGCGCGGTTGAAGGCCAGGTCGCGGATCTCGGAGTTCATGAGCATCATCTCGAAGATCGCTCGCCGCCCCTTGAACCCGGTGTTGACACAGACCGGGCACCCGACCGGCTTGTGCACCCTGCCGATGGCGTCGGCCGGGTCGAGATCGATCAGGTTGAGGTACTTGTGATCGAGGTCGGCCTCCTCGGCGAGGGCCTTGCAGTCCTTGCAGAGGATTCGGATCAGCCGCTGGGCCATGATCGCCTGGATCGACGACGCCACGAGGAACGGCTTGATCCCCATGTCGATCAGACGGGTGATCGCGCCGGGGGCGTCGTTGGTGTGGAGCGTCGAGAACACCAGGTGGCCCGTCAGCGCCGCCTGAATCGCGATCTCGCCGACCTCGCGGTCACGGATCTCACCGACGAGGATGATGTTGGGCGCCTGACGCAGCATGGACCGGAGAATCGCCGAGAACCCGAAGCCGATGCTCTCGCGGACCTGGCACTGGTTGATGCCGTCGAAGTTGTATTCGACGGGGTCCTCGGCCGTGATGATCTTCTTGTCCGGGCGGTTCAGGATGTCCAGCGCCGAGTAGAGCGTCGTCGTCTTTCCCGAACCGGTCGGTCCGGTCACCAGGAAGATGCCGTTGGGCCGCCGGATGATCTTGTTGAAGACCGCGAGGTTCTCCGGCTCGAACCCGAGGTTGGCCAGACCGATGCGGACCGAGTCGGGCCTGAGGATACGGAGGACGACGCTCTCCCCGTGATAGGCCGGACAGGCCGAGACACGGAAGTCGATCGCGACGTCGTCAACGATCAGCTTGATTCGGCCGTCCTGCGGCGTGCGCTTCTCGGCGATGTTCATGCCGCTCATGAGCTTGAGGCGGCTGAGCAGGGCGTTCTGCATGCGCTTGGGGAGATTGTCGCGCTCGATGCAGACACCGTCGATGCGGTAGCGGAGCCGGACCCGGTCGGCCATCGGCTCGATGTGGATATCGCTCGCCCGCATGTTGACCGCCTCGGTGAGCATGCGGTTGCCGAGCTTGACGATCGGCGAGTCCTCGCTCGAGACGTCGATGGACTTGTCCATCGAGCGGTCAACGGAGCGGTCGATCGTGCGGTCGATCGAATCGGTCACAAGCGACGCACCCGGCTCCGCGTCGGCGATCGAGGGCCGTTTGGTCTCGAGCGTGCCCTCGATGAACGCCTTGATGTCCGAACGCGCGGCGATCCGGGGCTCCACCTCGGCGTTGAGCCGGAAGCGGAGCATGTCCATCAACTCCAGATCCATCGGGTCGTGGATCACCAGCTGCAGCTTCGACCCCGACTTGGACATCGGCAGGATCAGGTGCTTGCGGACGAGGTCCTCCGGCACCAGCTTCATGTCGATCTTGCTCGACATCCCCGCAGCCGCGAGATCGACGAACTCCATCCCGAACTGATTGGCGATCGCCTTGGCGACCTGACCCTCGGTGGCAAAGCCCTGCTCCACCAAAACCTCGCCGAGCCGTTTGCCGGCCCCCTTGGCCATCGTGGCGGACTCTTTGACCTGGTCGGCGGTGACAACCCCCCATGAGACGAGGATTTCACCAAGCTTCTTGCGTGATCGTGCCATCGGCGGGAATGATCCTGTCAGGTCCCGGTGGCGGGCCTGTTCTTTGTCCGGTTCTCGTACGGTATATCAGGGCTCAGTCAAGGCCCAGGTCGCGTGATGGTAGCAAGTCTGGCGCACGTCCACCGGCCAGAACAAAGGTCAATGGTCGTGCAGAGACAAGAACGATCGCGCGGAGGGCGCGGTGGGCTGTTCGTTCCGGCGTGGGCTCCGGTTCCTGCGTACAAACCGTGGCAGGATTCACGCGGCCCCGCGACGGGCCAGACCGCAAGCGAGCAACGGCTCAGGATGGTATTGCATTGACGATTGAGACCTCTTCCGATCACCCCCACCACCGCCAGCGAAGGCTCCTGATCACCGCCGGACCCACGCATGAACCGATCGATTCGGTGCGCTACATCGGGAATCGTTCGAGCGGCAGGCTGGGGGTAGACCTTGCCGATGCCGCGGCCCGGCGGGGCTGGGCGGTCACCCTGCTCCTCGGGCCCTCGGCGCTGACGCCCGCCGAGCCGAGCGTCAGACTGGAACGCTACCGCACGGCCTCCGATCTCGGCGAACTGCTCGCGGCCCACCAGCGCCAGTGCGACGTGCTGGTGATGGCGGCCGCGGTGGCGGACTACCGCCCCAAGGTGACGCCCGAGCAGCTCACCGGCAAGCTGCGCCGGAAGGACACGAAGATGGTTATCGAGCTCGAGCCGACAGAAGACCTGCTGGCGGGGTGCGCCTCACGGCGCGACCCGGGCCAGGTCTTCGTCGGCTTTGCGCTCGAGCCCCGCGAACGGATGATGTCCTCGGCCCGGGACAAACTCGAGCGGAAGGGGATCGACCTGATCGTGGCCAACCCGCTCGAAACCATGGAGGCCGGCGCGATCGAGGCCGTCGTGCTGGGACGCGACGGGTCAGAGCGAAAGACCGAGGGCGCGATCGAGAAGGCCGCGTTCGGCGACTGGCTCCTGACGGTAATCGAGGAGGCGGCAACGTGCGTGACCGACTGATCGGGGTGATGCTCGGGATGGTGCTGCTCGCCGGCGTGCACGGCGTGCGCGCGCAGACCGCGCCGCCCGAGCCGTACGGCGCGCTGCCCGACGCCAGACACCTGGCGTGGCACGAGATGGAGTTCTACGGCTTCCTGCACTTTACGACCAACACCTTCACCGACAAGGAATGGGGCTACGGCGACGAGAGCCCGGCGGTCTTCAACCCCACAGCGTTCGACGCCGACCAGATCGTGGGCGTCGCGGCGGACGCCGGGATGACCGGGCTCATCCTCACGTGCAAGCACCACGACGGGTTCTGCCTGTGGCCGAGCGACTACACCGAGCACGATGTCGCCGCGAGCCCGTTCCGAGACGGCGAGGGCGACGTGGTGCGTGAGGTCGCCGAGGCGTGCGCGCGCCGGGGGCTCAAGTTCGGCGTGTACCTCTCGCCGTGGGACCGCAACCACCCGGACTACGGGACACCCGCGTACGTCGAGTACTACCGGAACCAGCTGCGCGAGCTGCTCACCGAGTACGGCGAGGTCTTCGAGGTGTGGTGGGACGGCGCCAACGGGGGCGACGGGTACTACGGCGGGGCCCGCGAGTCACGCAAGATCGACCGCTCGACCTACTACGGGTGGGACGAGACCATCGCGATCGTCCGCGAGTTGCAGCCGGGTGCCGTGATCTTCTCGGATGCCGGCGACGTCCGGTGGGTCGGGAACGAGCGGGGTGTCGCAGGCGATCCGTGCTGGGCGACCTACTCGCCTCGCCCGGTGGAGGGTGAGCGCGAGGCCGTGCCCGGCACGACGCGGTACTGGGAGGGCGAGCACGGTCACCGGGACGGCGAGCGGTGGATGCCGGCCGAGTGCGACGTGTCGATCCGGCCGGGGTGGTTCTATCACGAGAGCCAGGACAGGCAGGTCAAGACGCCCGAAGAGCTCGTCGAGTTGTACTACGTGTCTGTGGGCCGGGGCGGGAGCTTCCTGCTCAACCTGCCGCCCGACCGCCGCGGGCTGATCCACGAGCGCGATCAGGCCTCGTTGCGGGGGATGCGGGCGATCCTGGACGCGACATTCGCCGAGGACCTCGCGGCGCGCGCGCACGTCGCGGCTTCGGGCGTGCGCGGGGGCGACGAGACCTACGGCGCAGGCACGCTGACCGACGGCGACCCCTCAACCTATTGGGCAACCGACGACACCGAGACGACCCCGTCGGTGGTGCTGCGGTGGGACGAGCCGGTGCTCTTCAACGTGGTGAGCCTGCGGGAGTTCCTGCCGCTCGGGCAGCGGGTGACCTCGTGGGCCCTGGACGTGTGGCGGGACGGCGGCTGGGTGGAGATCGCGGCGGGCGAGGCGATCGGGGCGAGGCGGCTCTGGCGCGGGGAGTATCAGCAGACGGACCGGCTGCGGGTGCGGGTGACCGACGCGCCGGTCTGCCCGGCGATCAGCGAGATCGGCGTGTTCGCCGAGCCCCCGCGGGTAACGATCGACGCGGCGGCGGAGGCGTTCGTCGACTCGACGTCCGTGGTGCTCCAGCCGAACCGGCCGGACGCGTTGGTGCGCTACACGCTGGACGGCACCGAACCGACCGGCGCGTCGGAGCTCTACGAAGGACCGTTCGAGGTGCGGGATTCGGTCACGGTGCGGGCGGCGGCCGAGGTCGGCGGCGTGCTGAGCCCGCTGACCTCGAGCCTGGAGCTGCGCGGATACTCCCGGGACTCGCTGCGACCGGGGGTGCAGTTTGTGCGCGCGCCCGCGCCGGGGCTGATCTACGAGTCCTTCGAGGGCGGGTGGCAGACACTCGATCAGCTCGGGGACGCGGCGCCGGTCTCGCGGGGGAGCACGCCGGGGTTCTCGCTTGATGTCCGGCCGCGTGATGCGCACTTTGCGCTGGTGTACTCGGGGTTTGTTGACGTGCCCGAGGACGGGGTCTATTGGTTCGGGACCGGCAGCGACGACGGGTCGAGGCTCTGGGTCCATGACGAGCGGGTGGTGGAGAACGACGGGCTGCACGGGATGGAACGTCGCGGCGGCTCTATCGGGCTCCGGCGGGGGTTTCATCCGTTCCGGGTGGAGTACTTCAACGCCACCGGGGGGATGGGGCTGGAGGTCCTGTGGAAGCGGCCCGGTGCTGCGGACGCAGAGCCGGTGCCCGAGAGCGTGTTGTTTGGCGGGGAATGAGCACGGACAGGTGGGATGAGGGACTCTCGAGTGAACAAACGTCGCCCACCATCACGCCCGCCGACACGCCCCGCGCCCGCGGGCTCATCCGGCCCGGGCCGGCGCGGGAAGCCCCGGCTGTCGATCGTCTACGAGGACAGCGACTTCCTTATCGCGGACAAGGCACCGGGGGTGGCAACGGCGCACTCGCCCGATGTTCGGCGCGGCCAGCGCACACTCATGGACATGGTGCTTGACCATCTGCACGAACAGGGCCGCGCCAGGCCCCACGTGTGGGTGACGCACCGGCTGGACGCGGAGACCTCCGGTCTGGTCATGTTCGCCAAGTCGATGCGTGCGTTCGAGTGGCTCAAGGAAGACTTCAAGGCCCACCACGTGCTGCGGGTCTATTGGGCGTTGGTCGAGGGTGCGGTCGACGATCGCGGAGACCACGCGGGCCGGACGGGCTCGCGATCGGACGAACCGGCCCGCACTATCGACGTGCCGATCATCGACAGCGGCGAACATGTGGTCGAGGTGGCCTCGCCGGAGGCCCTGCGACGCGCGGCGGGCAAGCCCCGCAAGCGTGGGCCGGACGATCGCTCGCCCCGCCCCGCGATCACGCACTTCAAGATCGCGAACGCCAACGCGGAGTACTCGGTGCTCCGGGTGCGGATCGACACCACGGTGCGGCACCAGATCCGGGCGCACCTGGCCTGGACGGGGCACCCCGTGGCCGGCGACCTGCGATACGGCGCTGCGACCGATCCGATCCGGCGGCTGGCGTTGCACCTGGCCGAGCTGCGGTTCGTGCATCCGGGGTCGGGCGATTCGATCCACCTGGAGAGCAAGGTCCCGCCCGAGATGCTCGCGGCCGGCGGCGAGGGGGAGAGCCCGAGTGCTGCACAGAGCCGGACGGCGGGAGCTCAAGAGCCCCGAACGCCCCCGGCGGAGGCGGCGTCGCCGACCTCGTGGGACGAGGTCGCGGGGTGGTACGACGACCTGGTGGAGGAGCGGCGGAACGATCTGCATCACCAGGTGGTGCTGCCCGGGGCGATCGAACTGCTCGAGCCGCGGGCCGGTGAGCGGGTGCTGGACCTGGCGTGCGGCCAGGGCGTGCTCGCCCGCGAGCTGGCCGAGCGGGGCGTGCGCGTTTGGGGGATCGACGCTTCGCCCCGTCTGATCGAAGCGGCGCAGGGGCGCTCCGATGGGGATGTGCGGTTCGCCGTCGGCGACGCGACGCAGCTTGACAAGACGCTGAGGGACATCGGACCGGACGAGCGGTTTGACTCGATCGCGTGCGTGATGGCCTTGATGAACATGGACCCGCTGGAGGCGGTGCTCGCGGGCGTGGCGGCGCGGCTGCGGCCCGGCGGGCGGTTTGTGGCGGTCCTGCTGCACCCGGTCTTCCGGAGCCCGGGGCGGAGCGCGTGGGGGTGGGACAACTCGGGAGGCGTGGTGCGGCAGTACCGGCGGATCGACGCGTACCTGTCGCCGGCGTCTCGGGAGATCGTGATGAACCCGGGCAAGGTGGCTCACGGTGCCGAGCCCGTGGTGACGCGGACGTACCACCGGCCGCTGGAGACGTACGTGCGGGCGCTGGCCGCGCAGGGAATGTTGGTCGACAGGCTCGAGGAATGGGCGAGCCCGCGTCAGAGCGAGCCGGGACCCCGGGCGGAGGAAGAGAACCGGGCCCGGCGGGAGATCCCGCTGTTCCTGGGGCTCCGGGCGGTGCGCGCGGGCGGGGACGTGCCGGGCGGGCCGAGGGGCTGATCTGGCGGCGGGATGAGTTTCATCCCGCCCGGTGGCCGGGTACACTGTGGTTGTTCGCGGGCGTAGCTCAATTGGTAGAGCGTCAGCCTTCCAAGCTGAATGTTGCGCGTTCGAGTCGCGTCGCCCGCTTTCCTCGCTGCAGCGCAGCTGCTGCCAGGAATCGCCAAACGGGGTCAGGACAACGAGTTCTGGACAGCCGAACCCTGGGCTCTCAGCCAAGGGCGCTGAAGGCTGTCCGCCAAGTTCGGTCTTTGCATGCCATCCGATGACACCTGCGCGCTACCCCAGGCGCTACCGCCTCCGCAGCAACCTGGGTTCGGCTGCTGACGCAGGCGCATCTATCTGCAGGACCGCGGTTGAGGGGCGGCGAAGCGACTACCGGCCGCTGTGGCGGGACCAACTCCACGCGTAGCCTATGTGTGATGCGAGTCCAGCAATCGCGGGCTCGAGCTGGCTTGCCGTACCCCCCTCCCGTTTTGGTTATCATTAGGTGTCTGCTTCATCCACAATCCCGAATGCCGCCCACCACACATGACCAACTCACCGCGACCCTGAACTGGATCGCAGCGCCCGCGGAAGTCGGCCTCGACCCTCCCGCGTTCCACCCGTTCCCGGCCAGGGCGACCTCAACCCCTACCGCATCGCCAACAACAACACCAACCGATTCGCCGACCCCAGCGGCATGGACTACATATCCATCAAGAACCGCCAGGTCTTCTGGGTCATCGAAGAAGACGGCATCTTCAACCGCGATGTCGATCGCATCCTGCTCGGCCTCCGCAACGGCAGCGAGGTCAACCTCATCCCCACCTTCGGCGGCGGCACCGTCGGCCTCAAGGCCCTCCGAGGCACGGCCAACAGCGCCTGGTCGCATGGGTACCGATTCGCCGAGCTCTATGCGCACAGCAAGTCCACGGCGGCCGGGAACTTCCACGAAGCCGTCGGGCAGATCAGGTCAATGCTCGACGACCTCCGGGGCGGCAAGGCCCTCGACCAACAGGGCAAGAACCCCACCGGCTGGGTCGATGTCGCCGAGTCGGCCCACGAGGGGTATGTCCTCGGGGTGAAGAGCACTGGCCTGACGCTGGCGGACTCGCTGACCTTTGGGTTTGTCGACGAACTGGGCGCCGCCAACGACCAGCTCTGGGAGGAGTCGGGTCTGGCGGGCACCTGGTACGAGACCGGCAGCCGCACCGCCTCCCGCGTCGGCGTCGAGGCGGCGATCGCGGCGGGGACGCTGGGCGCCGGCTCCGCGTTGAGCGGCGCCCGCGCAGACGGTCAGGTCGCCCAGGCCGGGAGCAAGGGCAGCCGCGTGGTGCAGGGGACCAAGGCGTTCCTCGACACCGCGCGATCTCCGCTGGCCCAGCAGGTCGGCCAGGTCGCAGCCGGGTCGGGGAGACTGGCCTCAGCGTTGCGGGCCGGGAACACCGCAGCCCGGGCGTGGGAGGCGGTTGATACGGTCGTTCAGACCCAGCAGGGCATCCAAGCGGTGATGTCAGGCAACTACTGGGGGGCCCTCCAGGTGCTCGGCGGTGGGATCAGCGGCCTTGGAGCTGTAGCGGGCGGGTACGGAGCCGCGCGACGAGCGATGGGGGGCTCGGGAATCCTGGCGTCGGGTTCGACGACCGGGCGACTCGTGCCCGGCCAGGTGGCGAGGAACGCCGCGGCAGCTTGGAAACGGCGAACGAGGCACGATCTCATCAGGTTCTACCACGGGACCGACGAAGTGTCGGCAGCCGCCATCCGCCAGAAGGGAATCGACCTCTCGATGGTTCGTGCGAATCTGGACTTCAGTCGCACCAAGAACGGATTCTACTTGGCGGAATCGAGAGCGCACGCCGCATCCATCGCAAAGGGTGCCGCCAAGCGACAGCGAGAACTCCCCCAAGTGATCACGTACCGCGTAAAGCGGCAGGCACTGGAACGATTTCGTATGATGGACTTCGGTTCCGACACGACAAGCGACTGGGTCAAGTTCGTGCGGTACAACAGGGACAAGATCGGCGCTGACCAACTACCCTCGCACCTAACGAATCGCTGGTGGGATGTCGTACGCGGTAGGACTGCCGCACAGTGGGATCCTACTGTTGTCCCATTGCGCGACTGGATCCAACTATGCATCACTACCCCGGAGGCAGTCAAGTTGTTCAACAAGGGGATCAGATGATGCGATTCCGAGAGAGGCTTGACGCGCTGGCGGATTGGGGCGACCCCACGTTCGTGCGAACGTTCGCGCTCGCATGGTATATCCTGCACGCCCAGTATGAATGCGACGATGAGTATGCACTGCAACTACTCGATGACCACCGAGCGTATATGATGTCTGATCCAGACTACGAACCCTGGTGGCTCACACACTCCGGCCCGAGCGACCCGGCATTGGTAGCCTATGGAAGGGGACATCTCAGACTGCAAGGAAAGGAATTCGTAGAGTGGGAGCGATCTCAACGAGAAGATGAGTTCAAGCCCGCCGTGCAGGAGTATCTGTCTCGCCACCGCAAGTCCGAACACGACGACGAGGACTGACCGACGCTCTTATGTGACCTCGAAAGCGGCAAGGAGCCCACGGGCTGGACCGATGTCGCGGCCCGCGAGGGCTACGTCCTCGGCCTCCAGAGCACAGTCCGGACCCTCGCCGACTCGCTGATCTTCGGCTTCAGCGCTGAAATGGGCCCCACCAACGATCGGCTGTGGGAGGAGTCGGGCCTCGCGGGCACCGGCTACGAGTTCGGCAGCCGCTTGGCCTCCCGAATCGGCGTCGAGGCGGCGATCGCGGCGCTGACCCTGGGGGCGGGCTCGGCCTTGAGCGGCGCCAGGACAGCCGGCCAGGTCGCCCAGGCCGGGAGCAAGGGCAAGGGGGTCGTGCAGGGGACCAAGGCGTTCCTCGACACCGCGCGTTCACCGCTGGCCCAGCAGGTCGGGCAGGTCGCGGCCGGGTCGGGGAGGCTGGCGTCGGGGCTGCGGGCCGCAGGAGCCGGTGCGCGGGCGTGGGAGGCGGTAGACACAGTCGTCCAGACGAGCCAGGGCATCCAGGCGTTGGCCTCCGGCAACCCGTGGGGCGCGCTGCAAGTGCTCGGCGGCGGGATCAGTGGGCTCGGAGCGGTTGCTGGGGGCTATGGCGCCGCCCGGCGGGCGATGGGTGGTTCGGGTATCCTGGCGTCCGGTTCAACAACGGGCCGGCTTGCGCCCGGACAAGTCTTCCGGAACGCCCAGGCGGCAGTCAAGCAGCGCACTCGGCGCGATCTCGTCAGATTCTATCACGGCACCGACGAGGTGGGCGGCGCGGGGATTCGGCAGGGTGGCATCGATCTGGGACGCGGCAGGCCGAACACCGACTTCACAAAGAACAACACCGGTTTCTATCTTGCCGAGTCGAGGGCGCATGCCGCTGCCCAGGCCGGTAGAGTGGCGGACAGGTCAGGCCGATCGGCCCCGCCGGGTGCGGCAACGGGGAGCCCCGGCTGAGACCCGGCCGGCGTATCGACTTGGCGTCGGGGCGCCGTCCGGGATATACTGGATGCCCCGGGACGACCCGACGCAAACCGTCGCGCCGCCCCCGGGCCGAATGCGGACCTCGCGACGGGCAGACCCGTCGCCGGGTGTGTGCCGCGGGTGTAGTTCAGTGGTAGAACGTCAGCTTCCCAAGCTGAATGTCGTGGGTTCGACTCCCATCACCCGCTTTGGACAGGAGGCTCGCCGAGCCGGGCGTCGAGGCGAGACGCTGTGGCTTGCGGTTCGGGTGAGCCGGCCGCGTTCGAGCGGACCTATCTGCCCCCCACTTACCGGCTTGACCGCCGCCCCCCTCACACTTGTCGACGCGTGAGCGAGCTTTCGGCCTCGGGCTGTTCGGCGGCGACCGGGATGCCAGAGTTCGGTCATCCGCCGGTCGTTCCCCGCTGGTCCTCGGGCGGCGTGACCCCCTGGATGGGGCTGATGGGGAGGTCGTCTGTGCTGGGAGCCTCCGGTGCCCGCAGCCGCAGCGCCATCGCCTGGGCCTGCCGGCTGAAGTCGATGGACTCACCGAGAATCCGCATCGCCTCCTGATCGGCGTGGAAGCCGCGTGAGTTCTCGCTGCTGATGTAGTCCAGTCGCCACATGGCCTTCCGCTGGAGGGCGAAGACCGGGGCGAGGTGCGCTTCGGTCGCGCCCGCGGCCTTGGCCTCGAGGATCGCGTCGAGCATGTCGGTCATGGCGGACGCGGCCCGCTCCATGTGCGTGGTGGTTCGGGACTGGATCGTCTCGACCTTCTCGCGGAGGGTCGCTTCGTCGTCGTTGTGGCACTGCTGGCACGCGTTGTTGATGTTGGTCAGCGGGCTCTGGACGTTGTGGCTGCTGACCTTCATCGCTCCGGCGCGTTGGTAGGGCATGTGGCAGTCCGCGCAGCTCACGCCGCTGCGGGCGTGGATGCCCTGGCTCCACAGCTCAAACTCGGGATGCTGCACCTTGAGCACCAGTGCGCCGGTCTCGCCGTGCTTGTAGTCGTAGAACTCGGAGCCGTCGGGGAACGTCTTCTCGTCCCAGTGCTGCTCGATCTGCTCCATCTTCAGGCCGTTCGACCACGGGAACTCGAGGGTGTCCTTGTTTGCGCAGTAGTACTCGACGTGGCACTGCCCGCAGACGAACGACCGCATCTCCTGGCGGGTCGCGTCCTTGTTGGGGTCGTAGGGCTTGTTGCGGTCACCGCGACGCCACTTCTCGATGCTCGGCAGGTGCGGGGTGGGCTCTCCGCTCTCGGCGAGGGCCGCGATGCCGAGCACGAAGCCGGGACGGGTGACCCGCGCCGCCATCGTTGTCGGGTCGTGGCAGTCGATACAGGAGACGGGGTGGGCTTCGCCTCCGCCGAGTGCGGGGTGGTCGTCGGGCACCGGCTGTCCGCTGAACTCGCCCGTGAACCCGCCGATGGGTGCCTGGGGGACGACCGGGTCGTTCTCGCCGGGCGTGCCGTCCGGCGAGGACATGACCAGGGCGAGCACCTCGTCGTAGGGCTTGCGGCTGACCTCCTGAAAGCCGCGGATCACCGCGTCCATGTTGAAGTCCGCAGCGAGAGCCTCGTCGTCGTGGGGCAAGCCCATGGCTTTGAGTCCCTCGCGCCGGTACATCACGGTGTTGGAGGCGTGGCAGTGGATGCAGGCGCCGGCCTGCGACTTCTTCGTGACGCGCTCTGTCACGCCTTGGTCGTAGAGCATGTAGGCGTGGCCGCGAGCCTCGCGGTAGTCGATGCTGAACGCGTAGCCGGCGTAGAGACGTTTGAGCCACGGGTGGGTGTCGAGCTTGCTCTGCGGCATGGCGTTGGCCCCGCCGTAGAACTTGTCGCCGGCGGTCGCCTTCCACCCGTCGAACTGGTTCGGCCAGTTGCGCCCCCACGGCTCGGGATCGGTGCTGATCTCGGTGACCTCGGCGAGCCGGACGAAGGGCCGGCGGGCCTCCTGCTTGTGCCCGAACATGGTGATGAGCACCCAGGTCACCAGCAGCGTGCCGACCACGGCGACGAGAAACACAAGGGCGAGCAGCGCCACACGACCGGGTCGGGCGGTGCGGGCGGGTGCGGTGCGTGGGGCGGGTCTTGGCGTGGGCATGTCGTTTCCTTCATCCGCGGGCTGTTCCGCGGGGTCAGTCTCGGTCTCCGAACCCCGATTCGCGGCCGGCGTGTCCGACATCACCGTGGCAGTGCACGCACAGCTGCGTCTGGCCGCCCGGCTCGACCGGGAGCATGTGGTCGACAAAGTCGGCGTGGCAGTACAGGCAGGCGTTCTGTGTCACGCGCCGGTTCCGGGGCTTGATCTGGATCGGGTCGTGGTAGTCGTTGGTCGTGAAGGCCAACGAGTGGAAGAATCCGTTGTCGGCCTTGGTGAACCACTTGCCGACGAAGTCGTGCGGCAGGTGGCAGTCGTTGCAGGTGGCGACGCCGTGGTGGCTCGACTTGACCCAGGCGTCGTAGTGTCCCTGCATCACGTGACAGTTGGCGCACGACGCCGGGTTGTTGGTCAGATAGGCCGCGCCGTCTCCGTAGCCGAACGTGAACGCCCCGAGCCCGCCCAGCACACCCAGCGCGCACGCACAGAGCACCGACAGCAGGGTCAGGCCACGCAGCTTCCCGGGCTGCGACTGCTTCTCATTCACCTTGGCTGGCGCGTCCCCCACGAGGTTCTCCGTGGCCGGAGCATACCAGAGTTTCGCGGTCACGTGGCGGCGGGCGTTCGCCCGCGACGCCCGGGGGCCGACGCGAGCGCCATGAGCAGGAACTGCGACGCGACAAACACGCCGAGCCAGAGGGAGGCCGAGTCCATGAACCCGTACGCGTGCAGACCCACGCCGAGCATGTTGGTCCCGAACCAGCTCCACACTGTCACGATGTTGCCGGCGACGGCGAGCGCCGCGATGCCCGGGGCACGGACCAGACCGCCCCAGCGTGCGTGCAGAATGATGGCGTTGATCAGCACGACGAGCGCGGCACCGTTCTCCTTGGGGTCCCATCCCCAGAAACGGCCCCACGACTGGTCGGCCCAGATGCCGCCGAGCACGGTGCCGACGAAGCTGAGCAGCATGGCAAAGCACACGACGCCGTAGACCATACGGATCATGGCCCGCTCCCGCTCCGGCGTGACCGCCCTCGTGAACGCACGCCCGAGCAGATAGACCGCCGCCAGGGCACCGGCGAGGAAGGTCGCCGAATAGCCGAGCGTGATGGTGATCACGTGTGTCGCGAGCCAGAAGTTGCTGTCCAGCACGGCCTGCATCATCTGCATTGTGTCGCCGTCGTTGCCGAGGTTGTGCGCGATGATCAGGGTGCCCGCGCCGATCGTCGCCGAACCGAGGATCGCGACACCGAGCGGGTAGAGACGCTCCATGAACACGCCGGCCAGCGCCGCGGCCCAGCCGACGAAGACCGCCGATGAGTACAGATTCGTGACCGGCGGCCGATCCTGCAGGTACATCCGCAGGGCGAGGGCGACCGTGTGCACCAGCACGGCCGCGACCAGCAACGCAAACGAACCGGACTGGAGCCGCCCGGCGAGCGCCCCCGGACCGGAGCGGGACCGCGCCACGAACGAGATGCACACCCCGACGAAGGCGAGCACGTACACCGCCGTCGCCCCCGTGAACAGCGACGCCCGGTTGAAGAGCACCTCGAGCCGCATCCGGCGCATGACCTCGGGCATCGATTCCTCGAGCAGGTCGGTGTAGGACGCGACCGTCACGTTGAAGCCCTCGATATCTCCCTCGCTGGCGGCGGTCATCATGCCGGCGAGGTAGGTGATGCTCGGATGAGGTGACGCCGCGCTCTGCTGGTCGAGAAACGCCTCGTGGAACGGCCGCCAGTCTCCCTCCGGCGACAGCGGCGGGATGGCGTACGGCTCCTGCAAGCGCGCGTGGGTCAGCAGGGTGTTGACGCGGTTGTGCAGTTGGAGCACGGCCCGCTGGAAGCCGTCGCGCCGTCGCGCCTCGACGGCCGAAGCCCGACGCGCCTGCTCGGCAACCTCGGCCCAGTGGGGCTCGATCGCCGAGAGCGCGATCCTCCCGCCGTCTTCGGGGTCGAGTTGCAGGAGCGCCAGCACATCGGGATGGTCAACGCGCACGACCGGCAGGTCCGCGATGCGGCCGGGGTCTGCCACCAGATCGAGCAGATACCGCGGGGCGGTGACGGTGCCGTCCTCGGTCCGGATCTGCTGTCGCCCGCCCGCGACCATGAGCATCGACCTTGCCGCGGTGTCCATCGGCTTGACGCGGCCTCCGGCGGAGACCGGCAGCGCAGCGAACGCGCGGGTGTCGAGGTCGTCGCGGGGCTCCGGGCGGAACAGGCCGCTGCACGCGAGCAGCACGCCGCAGACGCCGACAATCCACGGCAGCGGCCGCGGGCGACGGGTCGTTGGGACGGGCTCGGCGCCCGCGCGAACCGGCCCGTGCTTTGCCCGCCGGCGCAGGAACGCGATCAGTGTCTGCGCGAAGTGCCACGTCATGCCGCCGCCCACGAGAACGCAGGCGAGATAGGGCATGAGCCAGCCGGGGTTGCGCACGACCTGCAGCACCGTGCCGCTGCCGTCGGGCTTGTAGGACGCCTGGTAGAACGTCAGCCCGGCGTACCGCAGCGGATTGTTCATCCAGATCCGCACCTCTCGGTCGGTCTCGCGGCCCGGATCGACCAGGCGGATATCGCTCGAGAAGTTCTTCGGGATGGTCGTGCCGGTGAACACGTCGTGGCGGAAGTCGTGGAGGTGGAGCGTGAAGGGCAGGTAGGTCCGCCGGTAGCGCAGCGCGAGCCAGAGTGACTCATCGCCGATCTCGACCCGCTGCGGATCGACCAACGCCGCCGAGACCATCCATGTGCCGACCTCCGCGCCGTCGCGGATGAGCGTGACATACGCCGCGGGGGTGTCCGACTGCGCCCCCTCGACGCCGGTCACCCTCGGCCTGAGCTCGGCACGGGCGTCGAGACCGATGCCGTCGGTGGCCCGGGTCTGGCCGTCGGCATGGAAGAGCGCCGAGTTCGGGAACCACGACCGGACGCGTACAGCGAAGGGCAGCCGAGCATCCGTGATCGGCTCGTCCGAGGCCGCGGCCTGCGCGAGCATCCATTCCGGCACGGTGATCACCCGGTCGTGGTCGGGGTCGCTCCTGTCGAGAAAGACCAGCTCGGCCTCGCGGATGTCCTGGATGAACGAGCTCGAGTCCCCCTCGTCGATCGACATCAGGCCCTCATCGGCCAGGAAACCCGTCACAAACTCGCCGGCCAGCAGCACGATCAACCCCGCGTGGAGCACGAGCACGCCGACCCGCTTCCGGGTTGCCTTGAACCGGACGACGTGGGCCGCCAACAGGTTGACGATCATGGCCGCGGCGATCGTGAGCCCGCCCGGGATCGGGATGCGGATATCCGTCCCATCACCCCGCACGAACAGCCCCGGGTCGACCATGGCGACCCACGAGCGGAAGTACGCGTCCACCGCCTGCCACACACCGAGCCGGGTCTGGGCGATCGTGCCGACGAAGATCAGCAGCATCGCCAGCGCGAGCAGGACGACGGTCAGCTTGAGCGACGCGAGAGCTTTGGCCAGTCGCTGCATCAGCCACCGTCCTCGCGGGCCACGCCCGCGATTGATCGCGCCATCGCGAACAGGTCCGATTCGAGCCGATCGGCCGACGCGGCGTCGGCGAGGGTTGCCCGCAGGAACCACGTCTGATCGATCGCCTCGTCGTAGACCCCCGCCGCGAGCATGACGCCTCCGGCCGACTCGATACGCGTCTGGTACCCGTCGTACCCGCTCGACGCGAACCGCACGATGGCCGCCTCGAGACCCGCCTCGTCGAGCGCCGGCAAGCCCATCTGGCCGCGCCACCGATTGATATTGGCCAGTTCGCCGCCCACCCGGCCCGCAAAGCGGGTCACGGCGACCTCCACTGCGCCGTCGGCGTCCGGGGCGAGGTAGGTCGCCAGCCGCATCGGCCGCGGCTCGGTGTCCTCGGTCCAGCCGTCGGGCACCGTCCAGGGCCGCGAGGCCGCTTCCGCGTCGGCACCGGGCTGGCCGGCAGCCACAGGCGACTCAGGGGGAGCCTCCGGCACCCGTTCGACGCCCTTGGCGACGGTGTGCTCCTCGATTTCGCGACGCTCGCAGCCGAGCATCGCGGCGGCGAACAGCGTGACCGAAGCGATCATCCAGGGGAGGTTGGGGTGCAGAATGAGACGGCAGGGATTCGCTGACATGGGCGCGATCCTACTCCTGAAAATGACGGGTGGAGATCGGAGGCTCCGACCTCGCCGATTGGCCCTGCCGCGAGGCTGTGAGCCGTGGTTCGGCCCGGTCTGCCCCGCCTCGCTGCTCGAGATCCGTACCGCGTGACCGGGCCCGGCGAGTTGGGCCGGGTGCCGTCTCGGGCCGATACCGCGGAGTGCGGGTGGTGAGCGCAGGCGAGAGGTCGTGCGTTGGGCGCGGCATCTGACGCGTGCGGCATGATGGCCCGACGACGCCCGGCAGCGTGCCGCGGAGCGCCCGAGGGCCTACTCGACCCGCTGGCCGACGTGCTTCGAGATCACGCGCAGCGGCGTGAAGGCCGAGCCCATGGGGGATGTCGGTCGTATCCTCGGACGACCGCCGCGGAGTTTTGGTCAGAGTGCGGCCACGGCGACAAGTGACGGCGCATTGCGCGCGCAGGAGGTGACTCGTGGATGAGATTGCAGGTGTTGTCGCTCGTGCCGGCCTTGTCGGTGCGGCGCTGATCGGCGGGACGTTCTTTGCCTTCTCGGCGTTCATCATGGCTGCGCTCGGGCGGCTGCCGGCGGAGGCGGGCATCCGCTCGATGCAGTCGATCAACCGAGCCGTGTACACGCCGTGGTTCATGGTGCCGTTCTTCGGCACCGTGCTGCTCTCGATCGGGGCTGTTGGCATCGGGCTGATCGGCGACCACGTTGCGCACCCGGTCGCTCTGGTGTCCGGAGGAGTGCTGTACACGCTCGGCGTGTTCGCGGTCACAGCGGCCGGCAACGTGCCGCTGAACACACGGCTCGAGAAGGTGGACGCCGCGAGTGCGCCCGCGCCGGAGCAGTGGCGCCACTATCTCGTGGTCTGGACGAGATGGAACCACGTGCGGACCGTCGCGTCGATCGGCTCGATTCTCGCGTTCGGCATCGCCGCGTGAGCGCTGCCCAGCCCGGCGACCGCGGCTCCCCCCCCTGCGGCCTGCTCCCTCTCCGGTGACAGCAGGAAACCCGCCCGACCGGGGCAGAGCTCCGGCCGGGCGGGGAGGAAGAGAGCGTCGGTGGTTGGTCGATCCGCCGGCGGCGGTCGGCTCACTCGGCGTGCTGCTCGAAGAGCCCGGGCCAGTTGGCGTTCGCCCGGGAGACACTCCCCTCGAAGTCGGCGTTGAACTTCTTGAGGATGTCGGAGTTGACGTTGAGGTACAGCTTCCCGTTGCGGACCTGTGCCGTGGTGATGTCCACAGGCAACAGGATGTCGATTGAGACGCCGTAGGCACAGAATCCGCCGTACTGGGGGACGTAGTGATCCGGGTCGGCCAGGAAGGTCTCGCGGCTCTGCTCGGACGCGAAGAGGTAGGTTGCGCCGTCGTGCTCGGCGCGGATCAGCGGCGAACCGTTCAGCGGCGTGGTGCGCTCGAAGAAGCTGACCGGGTCGAAGCCCGCCAGCCCGACGCCGCTGGCCCCCGAGACGTTGACCAGGTTGCCGCGGGCGGCCGCGATCTTCTCGACAGCCTCGTCGGTGCTCCACACGTCGCTGGCGATCATCCGGTAGTTCACGAAGGCGGCCTCGAACCCGTCGTATCCGGGCAGCTTGGCGGCGGCGGTGGCGTCCGAAACGATCGCGACCTCGAAGCCCTCCTCGATGAGGTTCCGCATGTGCGACTCCACGCAGAGGTTGGCCGACATGCCCGCGAGGACGATCTGGTTGATCCCCGCCTTGCGGAGCTGGAGCGCCAGGTCGTTCGAGTCGGGCCCGTAAACCTTGTGGGGGCTGACAACGACGGTCTCGCCGTCGTTGATGTAGGGCTTGTACCGCTCGAGCCAGTCGGCGCCGGAGCCCTCGAGGCTGCTGGTGTCCAGCGGGCCGGCGCGATGGAACATGTTGATGTCGTGCATGAGCGTCTCGAGCGCGCCCTCAAACTTCCATGTGTGGTCGTGCGGGTAGTAGTAGTGCGGGCTGACGAAGACGCGGGCGTCCGCGGCCTTGGCGGCCCCGAAGAGCCGTTCGATGTTGCCGACCGTCCCGTTCTCGGTCACGCTCTCGCCCACGACACCCCACGTGACGCCCTGGGGGCTCAGGAAATCGTTCTGCGGGTCGATGACGACCAGGGCGAACCTGCCTCGCTGCAGATCGACGCCGGGGCGGGGGATGGGAGCATCGGCTCTGGCGCTGTCGATGTAGTGGACGTGCCCGGCGTGATGAGCGGGCTGGGCGGGCTGGGCCGCGGCGGCAAAGGGGGCCACGGCACAGGCGGCCAGGGCGGTGATGGTCTGGGTGATGGTCATGGTGTTGCGGTTCATCTCGGACTCCTTTCGGTCATGCGTGATGGTGATCGGGGGGTGTGCCGATCGGTGTGGGTGGTGTGCCCGGGCGGGACGCTCCCGCCCGGGCGGAAACTGGCGGGTCATCGCAGGGCGTCGATGCCCGGGTGCGACCGGGGTCTGGCCCCCGGGGCGGGCCAGCGGAAGCGGCGGTCGGCCTCCGCGATCGGCACGTCGTTGATGCTGGCCTCGCGTCGGCGCATCAGGCCGGCCTCGTCGAACTCCCACAGCTCGTTGCCGTAGCTGCGGAACCAGCGGCCCTTGTCGTCGTGCCACTCGTACTGGAACCGCACGGCGATGCGGTTGTCGCGGAAGCCCCAGAGGGCCTTGGCGAGCCGGTACTCGAGCTCCTTGCCCCACTTATCTTGCAGGAACTCACGGATCTCGTCGCGACCCTGCACAAACCGATCGCGGTTGCGCCACTGGCTGTCGGGCGAGTAGGCCAGGGCGACGCGATCGGGGTCGCGGCTGTTCCATGCGTCCTCGGCGGCACGCACCTTCGCGGCCGCGGTCTCGAGTGTGAACGGGGGGACGAGTGTGCGCGGAGACCGCGCAGACGCCGAGGCGTCGGGGAGTGTCTCAAACTGCATGTCGGGGCTCCTTGGTTCGGTGTCCGCGCCGGGCGCGGACCGCCGAGTCAGCGGGGTGCTCAGCGAGCGGACGCGGCGAGTTCCGCGGGAGACCACTCGACGGCGGCGAACTCGCTGTCGAGCGGGGTGCTCGCGATGTGGTTGGTGTAGTTGGACATGACCTTCAGCGCGGTGCCGAGGACGACCTCCAGCACGGTGCGCATCGTGTAGCCGGCGGAGAGCAGCCCGTCGATGTCGCGCTGCTCGGGCCAGCCGCGGCTCTCGTTGATCAGCACGGCGAAGCTGCGCAGCGCCTCGAGCTTCGGATCGGCGAGCTTGGTGCCGTCGCGGAGCGCCTCGATGACGTCTTCGGGCACGCCCTGCGACCTGGCGATCGCGGTGTGCGCCGCCATGCAGTAGACGCAGCCGTTCAGGCGGTTGTTGACCATCATGACGATCTGGCGTTCGGTCGGCGAGAGATCGGTCTTGTCGAAGATGGTCGCGAGGGTCAGGTAGCCCTCGAGCAGCGGCGGGGCTTCCGCCATGACGCCGAGGAGGTTGGGCAGGAACCCAAAGGCACTCTGGGCACCTTCGATGAGCTGCTTGGCGTCAGGGGCGGTTTCGGCGGTGTGGATCTGCAGACGGGACATCTGGGGCCTCCTTTGGGCCGTGCGATACCCGCGACGGACGAGACGTTCGCCGGGAGCGGGTGATCGCGGGTTGTGCGGGCGCTGGCCGCGCCGGGGCGTGTGGGGCCCGAAGCGGGCCTGCCATTCGGTCGACCTGATCCGAATGCCACTGCGGTAACTATACTGACTAATCAGTATCGATCAAGCCCGCCGCTGGATTTTCTCGCACATTCGGCACAAATCACACTTCTTGGCTCGCCAAGACTGATTCTCGTGCGATGCTTGCCGATCCTTGCACAGAGAGTGAAACCCCATCGCGGCCGCATGCGTACTGTCTGATCAGTATCTATCAAACAGCCCTGAAGGAGTTCACCATGCCCCCGAGTCGGCGAGACGACCTGATCGATGCCGCGATGCGCGTGTTCTACCGGCACGGGTTCCATGCCTCGAGCCTGGACGACATCCAGAAGGAGGGCGGCATCAGCCGGATGACGCTCTACAACCACTTCAAGTCGAAGGATGAACTGGTGCTGGCCGCGATGCGGCGGCGTGACGAGATCTTCCGGAACCGGCTGATGAAGTTCGTCGAGTCGAAGGCGAAGACGCCTCGGGAGAGGCTGCTGGCGGTGTTCGACTTCCACGAGGAGTGGTTCACCGGCGACGAGTTCTGCGGGTGCATGTTTATCAACGCGGCCGCGGAGTTCTCCGTCGCCGAGTCCGCACCGCGTCGCCTGGCGGCCGAGCACAAGCAAGAGATCGTGCGGTATCTGCGGGGTCTGTGCGAGGCGGCGGGGTTCTCCGATCCGAGCCTCGTTGCCGAAGAACTCAACATCCTGCTGGAGGGGGCGATCGTGACCGCCCGCGTGGTCGGGCAGGTCGCCGACGGCGGGAAAGACCCGGGCACCGCCGCCCGGCTCGCCAGGCAGATGGCGGTCGCGATCCTTGACGGAGCGTGACCCGCGGTCGATGTCGGCGTGCGCCGAGCGCGTGATCCAGGCCCCGCGGGGCCGCCCGGCGTGCTACACCAGCTCGGGGATCGGCTCGGCGCCCTCGACACCGACGAGCTTGCGGTCGAGGCCGGCATAGAAGTAGCTGAGCTGGTTGCAGTCGAAGCCGAGCTGCTGCAGAATCGTGGCGTGGAGGTTTTTCACGTGGAAGGGGCGTTCGACGGCCCGGTTGCCGAGCTCGTCGGTCGCGCCGACGCTGATGCCGCCCTTGATGCCGCCGCCAGCCATCCACATCGTAAAGCCCGCGGAGTTGTGGTCGCGGCCGGTGCCCTCGGCGTACTCGGCCGTGGGCTGCCGCCCGAACTCACCGCCCCAGACGACGAGTGTCTCGTCGAGCAGGCCGCGGCGCTTGAGGTCCTTGAGCAGCCCGGCGATGGGCTTGTCGGTGCGGGCGGCGTGATAGGCGTGGTTCTTCTTGAGGTCGCCGTGCGCGTCCCAGTTGGCGTCGTTGTGGTTGCCGCCGGCGTAGACCTGAACGAAGCGCACGCCCCGCTCGACGAGGCGTCGGGCGAGGAGGCACTTGCGGCCGAATTCCTCGGTGTGGCTCTCGTCGATGCCGTAGAGCTCCTGGGTCTTGGCGGGCTCGGCGGCGATGTCCACGGCCTCGGGCGCGTGGCGCTGCATGCGGTAGGCCAGCTCGTAGCTGGCGATTCGTGCGGCCAGTTCAGAGTTCTGCGCCCGGGGCTGCTGGTGCCGCTGGTTGTACCGGCCGAGCTGGTCGAGCATGCGGCGTTGGGCGGCCTCAGAGAGCCCCTCGGGACGGTCGAGGTCGAGGATCGGCGTGCCGTTGGCGCGGATGACGGTGCCCTGGTAGGTGGCGGGCATGTAGCCGCTGCTCCAGTTCTTGGCGCCGCTGATCGGGCCGCCGGTGGAGTCGAGCATGACGACAAAGCCGGGGAGGTTCTCATTAACCGAGCCGAGGCCGTAGTTGACCCAGGAACCCAGGCAGGGGCTGCCGCTGAGGATGCTGCCGGAGTTCATCATCAGCATGGCCGAGCCGTGGAGCGGGGAGTCGGCGTACATGCTCTTGATGAAGGCGATGTCGTCCACGCAGCTGCCGATGTGGGGGAAGAGGTCGGAGACCCACGCCCCGCACTGGCCGTACCGCTTGAACTTCCACTTGGGACCGACGACGCGGCCCTGGTTCTTCGCCCCGCCGCGGCCCTTGGTCTCGATGTCGATCGTCTTGCCGTCGAGGCCGTAGAGCTTGGGTTTGTAGTCGAAGGTGTCGACCTGACTCGGGCCGCCGTACATGAAGAGGAAGATGACGCTCTTGGCCTTGGGCGCAAAGTGGGAGCGGCCGACTCTGGCCGCGGCCTCGAAGGGCGTCACGCCATCCGCGGCGACGGCCTGCTTGGACAGAAAGCCGTCGCGCGAGAGCAGCCCGGCCAGAGCGAGCGAGGTGAACGCCCCGCCGGTCTGCCAGAAGAACTCGCGGCGGGTCTGGCCGCAGAAGGTGTTTTCGGGTTGGTCGTCGCGATGGGGCATGGCTAATCCAGGTACACGAACTCGTTCAGGTTGAGCAGCACGAGACAGAAACACGCGACGGCGTCGTCACGGTCGCGCCCGTCGAGGCGTTGCAGGTCATTAATGAGGTTGACGCCCTCGGCGGTCTCCTCGGCGGTGGGCCGGCGGAGCAGCGTCAGCTCGAGCCCGTGGCCGACGATCGACTCCAGGCTGTCGTGCTCGGCGAGCAGACGCCGGGCGAAGATCGCGGCCTGCTCGTTGATAAAGTCGCTGTTGAGCATCGTCAGGGCCTGCGTCGGCTGCGTCGTGATGAACCGCACCGGGCAGGTCAGGTCGGTGTCGGCGAGGTCGAACGACGTGAGCAGGGGGTTGAGCAGCGAGCGCTTGGCGTGGATGTAGATGCTGCGGCGTGCGGCCTGATCGGGGCTCGACTCGCCCCACGCGTCCTCGGGCCGCGAGGACGTCGCGAGGACCTCCTCGGGCATCTTGGGATAGACACCGGGGCCGCCCATCTGCGGGTTGAGCGTGCCGTTGGTCATGAGGATCGTGTCGCGGACCTCCTCGGCGGTGAGGCGCCGGGGATCGAAGCGGGAGAACAGGTCGTTGATCGGGTCGGCCTCGTAGACCGCGGCGTCGGCGCGGGAGTCCATCTGGTAGGACGCCGAGAGCATGATGAGCTTGTGCATGCCCTTGAGCCGCCAGCCGCTCTCGACGACCTCAGTGGCGAGCCAGTCGAGGAGCGCGGGGTGGGTGGGCAGGTCGCCGAGTTCGCCGAACTCGTTCGGCGAGCGGACGATGCCGCGGCCGAAGTGGTACTGCCAGAGCCGGTTGGCGATCACGCGGGCGGTGCGAGGGTTGGAGGGGTCGGTGATCCACCGGGCGAGGGCGAGCCGGCGGCCGGAGGACTCGCCGTCTTCGGGCGGGGTGATCTCGGGCGTCCGGCCGCCGAAGGCGTCGGGGAAGCGCGGGCTGACCGGGTCGCCCTGCACCGCGGCGTTGCCCCGCACACGGACGAACCCGGGCATCGGAGTGTCGAGTTCCTGGGCGGACAGCACCTGCACCATGTCGCGCGTGGGGCGTTCGAGGTCGAGCAGACGGTCGATCGCACCCTCGAGCCGATGGGCCTCCGCTTCGCCCAATCGCTCGCGGACGAGCGCGACGTGGGCGTCGAGCGTGCCGCCGCCGATCGCGAGGCTGAGCACCTCGCGCGGCTGCAGCGGCCGATCCCAGAACCGGACCTCGTCGATGTCGCCGTGGAGCGAGCGGGCGTCGGGGAGCATGCGCCCGATGCTGACGTGCGATGGGGTCGTGAGCGGCTGGGTGCCGCCGGTGGCCTCGTCCACCCGCGAGCCGTCGACCCAGAGCGCGATCTGCCCGGTCTGGGCATCGCGCACGAAGGTGACGTGATGCCACTGACCGTCGGCGTACCCGGTCGGGCTGGCGACGAAGGTCTCGGGGTTACCGACACCCGCCGCGACGCGGCCGCCGACCAGCGAAACGCCGAAGTCGTCAACGATCCCCGAAACCTCGGCGTCCACGAGCCCGCTGCCGAGGAACCACCGCGGGTCGCTCTCGTGCCCGGCACCGGGTTGATCGGCTCGGAACCAGAACGCGATGGAGAAGCTGTCGGCGACCGGGCGTTCGACGAGGACGCGGTCGGAGTCGGCGAACCGGCGAGCGCTGCCGTGGTGGCCCTCGACCGGCGTGGTGCCCCGGGCGTCGCCGGGGGCCTCGGCCGCCTCGAAGTCCAGGTGCAGCACCTGCCCGGCGAGGAGCGTGGCCTCGGCGTCGGTCAGCACGCTCTCGCCCCAGCGTTCGCGGAGCTCCCGGGTCATGTTGCGGACCTCGGTGGTGCGTTCTTCGCGTTCGCGTTGCCACTGCTCGAACTGCTGCTCCCACGTGCCGGTGCCGAAATCGGCGGGGAGCGAGCGGACGAAGTTCTCGGTGTTGATGCCGTTGCCGCCGCCGACCTTGTACGGCTTGAGCCCCTCGAAAAAGGCCAGCATGCTGTAGTAGTCTTCCTCGGAGATCGGGTCTTTCTTGTGATCGTGGCAGCGGGCGCAGCCCATGCTCGCGCCCAGCATCACGCGGCTGGTGGTGTCGAGCATGCCGTCGAGATCGTCGTAGAGCGCCTGGAGCGGGTCGGTCGGCTCGTCATCGCGGATGCCCAGATGCAGGTAGCCGGTCGCGATGTGCTGGGCGAGGCCCTCGTCGGGGAGCTCGTCGCCGGCGAGCTGCATCGTGACGAACCGGTCGTAGGGCATGTCCGAGTTGAACGCGTCGATCACCCAGTCGCGGTAGCGCCACGCGCCGGGCTTGACCCGGTCGCGCTCGTAGCTGTCGGTCTCGGCCCAGCGGACGAGGTCGAGCCAGTGACGCCCCCACTTCTCGCCGTAGTGCGGGCTCGCGAGCAAGCGGTCGACCAGCCGCTCGTAGGCGTCGGGAGACTCGTCCTCGACAAACGCCCGGACCTCGTCGGGCGTGGGCGGGAGACCGGTCAGGTCGTAGGTCGCCCGGCGGATGAGCGTGCGGCGGTCGGCCGCCGGGGCGGGCCCGAGCCCCGCGTCTTCGAGCCGGGCGAGCACAAAGGCGTCGATGGGGTTCTGCACCCACCCGCGGTCGCGGACGACCGGCACGCTCGGGCGAGCGATCGGTTCGTACGACCACGACGAATCAGTGGGCAGAGGAGTGACGCCGCCATCGGGCAGCGACAGGCCGACCATGCAGCACGCGGCCGCACACACGACACCAGCCAAAGCCTGCATTGCACCGAATCTGCGCACCGCGTCCGCCTCCGAAGGAGAATGTACCACGCTCGAGGTGTCGATCTCAACCCTACTCAACGCTGAACCTGTGAACCATCACGTGCCTGTATATCCGGCCGGGTCGGAGCACAGCGTTCGGCCACCCGGGCTCGCTCTGGCGATTGATCGCGTCGGGGAACACCTGCGTCTCGAGGCAGAAGCCCGAATGGATCGGATACGAGGTGCCGCCCTTGCCGGTTGCCCCGTCGAGGAAGTTTCCGGAGTAGAACTGGATACCGGGCTGGTCCGACCAGACCTCCATCACGCGGCCGGTGGTTGGCTCGACCACGCGCGCCGCCAACCGGAACTCATCGGCCCCTCCGTCAACGACGTAGTTCATGTCGAAACCGCCGGGGTCGTCCGCGCCGTTGCCGGGCAACTGCCCGATATCCCGGCCGATCGTCTTGGCGTTGGTGAAATCGAACGGTGTGCCGCGGACACTGGCGATCTCCCCGGTCGGGATCAGCGTGGCGTCCGTCGGCGTGTAGTGCGAGGCACGCAGCACCATCTCGTGATCGAGGATCGACCCGGCGTCGTGGCCCGCGAGGTTCCAGTAGGAGTGGTGGACGATGTTGACCGGCGTCGGCGCCGAGGCCGTCGCCTCGGTCACGACACGCAGCGCGTTGTCGTCGGACAGCACGTACTCCACGGTGGTTCGCAGCTCCCCGGGATACCCCTCCTCCCCGTCCGCGGAGACGTAGCTGAGACGGAGGCCCGGGCCGTCCTCGGCCTCGAAGGGCTCGGCGTCCCAGACGACCTTGTCGAACCCCTTGTCGCCCCCGTGCAGGTGGTTGGGGCCGTTGTTGGTCGCCAGCTGGTACGTCTTGCCGTCGAGCGTGAAGCGGCCCTTGGCGACGCGGTTGCCGACCCGCCCGACCATCGCACCGAAGTACGGGCTGTGGTCCTGATACTCAGCGAGCGTGTCGAAGCCGAGAACAACGTCGGCGAGGTTGCCGTCACGGTCGGCCAGCCAGAGCTGGGTGACGGTGGCCCCGTAGTCGGTGATCGTGGCGCGGCTGCCGCGGCTGTTGGCGAGGGTGTACAGCGTGACGGGCCGCCCGTCCGCCGTGCCGAATGGTTCTGCTTTCACGGCCGATCCGCTCCTTGCGCACCCGGTGACCACCGAGAGCATCGCGCACAAGATGAACACGAAAGTCACTGCATGGCTGCATCGCTGCATGATGAACCTCACGTGGAATCGGCGAGCCCCCGCCGCTTGGCCAGGTGTCGCCTCACAAACTCGTCGGCGCTCACGCCGAGCAGAATCACGGTCCCGATGATCGCAAACTCCAGCTGCGTGGGGATGCCGAACAGGTTGATCGCGTTGTAGATCACCCGCATCGTCGCCGCGCCGATCACCACCCCGAGCACCGAGCCCTCGCCGCCCCGGAGCGAGCACCCGCCGAGCACGGCCGCGGCGATCGCGTAGAGCTCGTAGAAGTTGCCGTGGTTGGCCGGCTGGATCGCCTTGTACTCGAAGGCAAAGAGCATGCCCGCCACGCCCGCGAGGCCGGAGCAGATGACGTAGGCGAGGATCTTGGTGCGGTGGGTGTTGACCCCGGCGTAGCGAGCCGCACGCTCGTTGCTGCCGACCGCGAAGATGTGACGCCCCCAGACCGTGCGTCGCAGGAACACGATCGAGATCACCGTCAACGCCGCGAGCACGAAGAACGAGGTCGGCATGTCGAACGACGTTCCGGGGATAGGGATCGGCCTGTTGGCCAGATCGAAGAGAGGGTCGTGGTAGCCGGCACCGAAGCCCACGGTCTGATCGTCGGCGATCCAGCGGCTCAGCCCCCGGTAGACCAGCAGCCCGCAGAGCGTGACAACAAACGGCTGGAGCCCGACCTTGGTGATCAGCAGCCCGTGCACAGCCCCGATCGCCATGGCAATCGCCAGCACCGTCGGCAGGACCATCGCCCAGTGCCACCCCCGCCCGCCCTGCTCAGCACCGCCGAGCAGGACCAGCGTCACGCACCCGACCAGGCCGACGACCGACCCGATCGAGAGGTCGATGCCGCCGGTGATGATCACGAACGCGACACCGATGCTGATGATCCCGAAGAGCGAACTGCGGCGGACCACGTTGGCGAGGTTGTAGGCGTCGAGAAACTGTGGATTGCACACCGCGGTGACAACGCACACAGCCACGAGGAGCAGGAATATGCCGACAACTTTGCCCATGGTGGTGTCTTCGCGTCTGCGGCTCGGCCGGAGCGCCGCTCAGCCGCCGCGGCCGAGCTTCTCCTTGAGGTCGGCGTGGAACGCCTCCACGTTGTCGGGCAGGATCTTGCGGGCGGGAATGTCCAGGAACCCGGAGGCGGGGATCACCGAGGTATCGCCCTTGGAGAGCGCGGTGAGCACGCGGACAGACTCGTACCCGTACATGTAGGGGTTCTGCACGACCGTGCCGTAGACCTCGCCGGCCTTGATGCCCTCGAGCGTGGCGTCGTCCTCGTCGAAACCGACGACGACGACCTCGCCGATCTTCCCGGCGTTGCGCAGGGCGTTCAGGATCGCCGGCGGGTTGTAGGCAAAGAGCCCGACCATGCCGTCGATCTCGGGATAGAGCGCCAGCACGTCCTCGGCCTGCGTCTGCGAGCCGGCCTGCGTGAAGTCGTCCGTCCGCGTGTCGAGGATCACAAAGCCGTTGCCCTCCAGCCGGGCGTCGGGAGAGTCGTACCGCGTGGGGTCCGCGTCGCGCCCGAGCAGTTCGTCGATCACGCCCTGCCGGCGGCGCTTGGCGTTCTCCTGCTCGAGCCGGCCGATGAAGATGACGATCTCGCCGCCCTCCGGCATCGCCTCGCGGACCAACTCCCCGCACAGGCGGCCGGCGGTGTAGTTGTCCATCCCGATGTACAGCTCACGGTTGCTGTCGGGGGCGTCCGAGTCGTGCGTGATGAGGTGCGTGCGGGCCGCGGCCTCGTTGAGCTTGGCGTTCTGGTTGACCCCGTCGATCGGGCTGATCGCGATACCAACCACGTCGTTGACCAGCAGGTCTTCGATGATGCGGTTCTGATCCACCAGGCCGTCGGGCATGCGGACATCGACGTTGATATCAAGGTCTTCCGCGGCCTGGTTGGCCCCGGCCTGGGCCAGCACCCAGAACGACGCGACGCCGTTGGTGACAAAAGCGACGGTGGGTTCCTTCTCCCGCCCGCACCCGGTGAGCATCGCGAACAGAGTGAGCGGAACGAGCAGGGCTGACAGTGTGGTTCGACGCATGGGTGGCTCTCTCTAGCAGACGGTCATGCCGCCGTTGACGTGGATAGTCTGGCCTGTGACAAAGGACGACGCCTCGCTGGCGAGGTAGACCGCGGTGCCCGCGACATCGGCGGGGACGCCCCAGCGGTCCATGGGGATCATCGCCCGGTAGCCGTCCTTGAGTTCCTGCGGGTCGTCCTCGTGGCGCTCCACCGGGATCCATCCCGGCGAGAGCATGTTGACGGTGATGTTGAAGGGCGCCAGCTCGCCGGCCATGCTGCGGTTCCAGCCGTTCTGCCCGCCCTTGGCGGCGACGTAGGCGCTGAAGTTCGGCACGCCGCGGGCGAAGACCTCCGAACCGATGTTGATGAGCCTCCCCCACCGCTGGGCCTTGAGGTGCGGCAGCACGCGGCGTGTGAGCAGGAAGGGGCTCTTGATGAAGAAGTCGAGCATCGACTGATAAAACGTCCAGTCGTACTCCTCGATCGGCATCTGGGGCTGCGCGGGCGTGGCGTTGAAGATGACGATGTCGGGCGGGCCGAGCTGCTCCTCGCAGGCCGTGACAAGCTCGTCTACTCCCGACTCTTCGATCACGTTGGCGCGGAGCATGACGCCCTCGTAGCCCGCCTCGCGGTAGGCCTTCAGCGTCGCGTCGGCCCGCTGCGAGTTGTTGGCGTAGTTCATCGCCACCCGTGCGCCCGCCGCCCCGAGCGCCAGGGCCATCGCCTTGCCCAGCCCGGTGCTGCTGCCGGTCACCAGCGCGACGCGGCCGGAGAGGTCAAAGTTTGCGGCGTGTGCCGGTACAGTCATCGGTCGTTCCTTGCATCGAATCGGTCGTGGTTACTCGAGCCCCCGCAGCCCCCGAGCGGAGCTGCACAGCGTATCGACTTTGTCACTTTCAGGCGAGAATGTCGTGGACGACGTGGCCGTGGACATCGGTCAGCCGCATCTCCCGCCCCCCGAACGGCACCGTCAGACGGGTGTGGTCGATGCCCAGCAGGTGGAGCATGGTGGCGTGCAGGTCGTGGATCTCCACGGGCCTGTCCACCGCCTTGTAGCCGTAGTCGTCGGTCGCGCCGTACACGGTGCCACCCTTGACCCCGCCCCCCGCGAGCCACATGCTGAAGCCGAAGGGGTTGTGGTCCCGGCCGTTGGTGCCCTGGGCGAACGGCGTGCGGCCGAACTCAGCGCCCCAGACCACGAGGGTGGTCTCCAGCATGCCGCGACGCTTGAGGTCGGTGAGCAGGCCCGCGATGGGCTGGTCCACCGCTCTGGCGTTGGACTCGTGGCTCTGCCGCAGGTTGGCGTGCTGGTCCCAGCGGTCGTTCCCGCCGATCGCCGGGCAGGTCAGCTCGATGAACCGCACCCCGCGCTCGACCAGCCGGCGGGCCAGGAGACACTGCTTGCCGTAGGTGCGGGTCGGTGCAAACTCGGCGTCCAACCCGTAGAGGCTCCGCGTCTCCGCGGACTCCCCGGAGAGATCCATGAGCTCCGGCACGGCCGACTGCATACGGAAGGCGAGCTCATAATTTGCGATGGCCGTCTCGACCGCATCGTTGCGGCCCAGCCGGTCGGCAAAGTCACGGTCGAGCTGGGCGATCAGGTCGAGCTTCTGACGCTGGAGCGTGGGCGAGGCCTCCGTCGGCTGGATGTTGGCGACCGCCTCGTCGTGGGGCTTGAAGATCGATCCCTGGTGCCGAGCCTCGAGGAAGCTGGAGCCGAAGCACTCGAGCCCGCCCGGCGGGATGAGGCCGCCGTTGAGCACGACGAACCCGGGGAGGTTCTCCGCGGCACTGCCGAGCCCGTAGCTGGCCCACGCGCCCATGCTGGGCCTTCCCGAGAGCCCGAGGCCGGTGTGCAGGAAGTAGTTCGCGTTGGTGTGCTCGCTGAAGGGAGAGGTCATAGAGCGCACGACACACAGGTCGTCGGCGTGCTTGCCGACGTGAGCGAAGAGGTCGCTGACCTGCGTGCCGGATTGGCCGTACGGGCGGAACTTCCAGGGCGAGCCGAGCGTGTTGCCGTTGTTGTCGAACTGGGTCGCCTCCATCTTCATGCCGAACGGCTTGCCGTCCTCGGCCAGCAGCCTGGGCTTGGGGTCGAAGGTGTCGACCTGCGAGGGCCCGCCGTCCATATAGAGAAAGATGACCGCGTTGGCCCGGGGCGCAAAGTGCGGGAGCGGGTTGGCGCGGGTTGGGCCACCGCCCGGCAGGCCCGACGCGAGCGCCGACCGGCCGAGCAGACCCGCCAGCGCAAACGCGCCGAAGCCACTGGCGCCCTGCCGGAGAATGTCGCGCCGCGACATGGGTGCCTGGATGTAGCGCCCGCAATGGTGGCCCATGGACTCGTCCCTATTCGATAAACATGAACTCTTTGAGGTTGAAGACCGCGTGACAGAGGTCGGCCCAGACCGCCGAGTCGTCCCGCCACTCGGCCACGCCGATCTCCGAGGCCTGCTGCTCGAGGAACGCGAGGGCGTAGCGTGTCTCGCTCGCCGTGGGCGCGCGCGCAAGTGCGCGGAGATAGAGCGCCGCGATCCGCGCCTCGACGCCCGGCTCCTCCTCGATCAGGCGCGAGGCCATGCGGCCGGCCTGCTCCACGACGAACGGATCGTTGAGCAGAATCAGCGACTGTGCGGGCACGTTCGACTCGTTGCGCTGGCCGCGGGTCTGGTGCGGATTGGGCGAGTCGAACGCCAGCATCAACGGGCTGAGGAAGTTCCGGCGCACCTCCAGATAGATGCTCCGGCGGCGGTCGCCGTCGAGCGGGCCGGACGATCCCGGGCGACCCCGCCCCGTCATGAACGGCGTGAGGTGCACCGGGACGCTCGGCCCGAACATCGTCGGATCGAGATCGCCCGAGACGGTCAGGATCGCGTCGCGGAGCGACTCCCCGTCGAGCCGTCGCGGCTCACGCACGCTCCAGAGGTGGTTCAGCGGATCGGCGTTCTGCGCCTCCGGCGAGAGCGGGCGCGACGCGGTGCGGTAGGTGCGGCTGGCGACGATCTCGCGGATGAGCGTCTTGATCGACCAGCCCATCTCGTGACTGAACCGCCACGCCAGATGGTCGAGCAACGCCGAGTTGGTGGGTGCCGAGCCGAGCAGGCCGAAGTCGTCGGTCGATTCGACGATGCCGCGGCCCATCAGGTGGTGCCAGACCCGGTTGACGATCACCCGCGCCGGGAGCGGATCGGCCGGGTCGAGCAGCGCATCGGCGAGCGCGAGCCGCCCGCTGCCCTGCCCGGTCTCCAGAGAGGACGCACCGCCGAGTGCGCGGGGGAAGGCCCGGGGCGCGGGCTCTCCACGCTGGCGGTGGTCGCCGCGGACATAGACGTACCCGTCCTCACCCGTGCCGTCCTCCATGGCCATGACCCGCATGGGCGCCGGGACGGCCTCCTGTAACGAGGCGAAGCTGGCCGACGCCTCGGCGTCCGGAGAGGGCACCAGCGCCGTCCGTCCGACCCAGGAGGCTACAGCGCAGGCCTCGGCGTCGGCGCTCTCTCCGCGCAGGGCGGTCACGATTGCGTCGGCGAGCCGGGTCGTGTCGTCTCGGAGAAAGACCGGGTCGCGGGCGATGGGAGCCTCGGTGCGTGTCGCGGCCGACGGGGCACGGTCTTCCGCACACCAGACCGCGCGCGCAACCTCGATCGAGCCGTCCGCGCGGTCGTCGATGATCTCGTAGTGGGCGCGGTGGCCGATCCACTTCCGCAGGTCGTGGACCTGCCACTGCCAGCCCTCCGAATCGGGATCGAGCTTCACACGGTTCCAGAGCAGGGCGTTGTACTCATCCAGCGTGTAGCCGTCGATGATGACACGGAGCGTGCCGCGGCCCCGCGTCCGGACCGCGAGGAAGGGCTGGGCGATCTCGAAGGTCGGGGACCGCATCGTGCCGAAGAGCGCGTCCGAAAGCCGCCCGGAGTCGGCGCTGGTCGCGTCGGCGATCCGCAGCCCGCCCCCGATGGCGCGGGGTTCGCCGAGCGTGGTCGCCCGGTCGCCGAACGCCCACCCGCTCACGAACCAGCGGCGAAACTCGTCGGGGTCGGCGAAGTCAAAGAGCGTTTCCTGATCGGAAACCCCGGACGCCGAAGCTTCGGCGGTCGCTGATTGAGAGATCTCTGCGTCCGGATTGCCCCGCGCTTGCTCGCACTGCCGCAGCCACTCGCGCATCGCCGACGGAAGGTCCTGGTCCGGAGTGCTCTGCACCGCCTCGACCCAGCGACCGAGCGTGTCGGGCTCGACCCCCCACTCTGCCGCGACGGCCCGCAGGTCGCGTGCTGCGGGCCGGGCGAGGTTGGCCTCGTCGCTGAGCACGAGCTCGTCCACACGGATGTTGCCCCAGCCGCCGGTCACTTCGTCGAAGATCTCGACGGTGGCTTCGCTGCCCTTGTGCGCGGAGAGATCGAACCTGTGCGGCACGAGCCGGAGCGAGTTGTTGCCGGTCGCCTCCGCGACGGTCTCGCCGTCGATGCGGAGCCGCAGGCCGGTCTTGCCCGGGTGGTGCCCGCCGCCGATCAGGAAGTGGAGGTAGCGGTGTTCCACGGGAAACAGTTCGCTGGTGATGGAACCGACACGTTTGTCCGCTTCGACCGACCCCTCGCCCTCGAGGCGCCTGTGGGTGTTGGCGAAGGCGTCGCCGACGGCCGTCCCCTCGCCCGCCAGCGCGTCGGGGCCGGCGGGTGTCGGTCGGTCGGTGAACGCGTCGCCCTCGACTGTCCAGCCGTCGTAGGTCCCGTCGTCGAAGTCTGCGAGCGTCCGTGCGCGCGCAGACGGGGGCGTCTCACCCGGAGCGGGCTGGCCATAGAAGACCTGGCCGACCGCCGAGAGCAGGCTGGCAAGCTCCGTGTTGGCCTCGCTGGCGGGCCAGCCGGGTGTGCGAATCGCCTCTCGAAGCTGTTGGTCGAGAGCCTGCATCTCCGCCACCGCCGTGCCGATGCGCCCGTCGGGGTCGAGGTAGGCCTCCTGCCGGCGTGAGCTCTGCACGAACGCGGCGAGGCCGTAGTACTCGCGGGTGAGCACGGGATCGAACTTGTGGTCGTGGCACCGGGCGCAGCTCACCGTCGTCGCGAGGAATGCCTTGCTGAGCACATCGATCTGGTTGTCGATGCGCTCGGCCTCGTCCTGCAGGACATCCACCGGCGAGTGCGTGCCCTGGCTCAGCCACCAGAAGCCGGTCCCGATGACCGACTCGTTGAACCCGCGCTCGGGGTTTCGTCTCGGCTCGGCGAGGAGATCGCCGGCGATGTGCTCGGTCACCAGCCGGTCGTAGGGCACGTCCGCGTTGAAGGCGCGGATGACGTAGTCGCGGTACTGAAAGGCGTGACGGATCGGGTAGTCGAACTCGTGGGCGTAGGTCTCGGCGTAGCGCATCAGGTCGAGCCAGTGGCGGGCCCACCGCTCGCCGTAGTGTGGCGATTCGAGCAGGCTCTCCACAAGCTGTGCGTACGCGTCTTCCGACGGGTCGGACAGGAACGCCCGGGTCTGGGCGGGGGTCGGCGGCAGGCCGGTGAGGTCGAAGCTGAGGCGGCGGAGAAGCGAACGGCGGTCGGCCGGCGGGGCGGGCTCAAGCCCGGCCTCGGTGAGGTCCGCGTAGATGAACCGATCGATCGGGTTTGCGGCCCACTCCGGCGGCTCTGCGGACGGAGGCTCGAGCGGCTCGAGCGGGCGGAGCGACCAGTGCGGCTCGTACGAGGCGCCCTGCGCGATCCACGCGCGGAGCGTTTCGATCTCTTCCGGCTTGAGGGCCGGCCGCTCGGGCGGCATGCGCACGTCCGGGTCGGCGTCGGTGACGCGGTGCAGCAGGAGGCTGGCGTCAGGATCTCCGGGCACGATCGCCGGGGGGCGGTCCTTCGAGCGGGCGGCGGTGGCGAACTCGAAGGTGTCCAGACGCAGGTCGGCCTCGCGCGTGCTCGGATCGAACCCGTGACACGACAGACAGTGGCGGACGAGGATGGGCCGGACGTGGCGGCCGAACTCGACCGAGTCGTCCGCTGTCGAGGCCGCGGCGGGCGCCGCGACCGGCCGGGTTGACACCCGCGCGACACCCAGCGCTCCGAGGCCCAGAAGGCCGAGGAGCAGGCACACACACGCCCGAATGCACGTCATCGGTGGCACCGTGGCAGTCTAGCAGAAAGCTCGCCAACCGCGACACGCAGGACGCTGGCGGGGATGGCGGGGGCCGGCTGGTTCTCACATCGCGACGGGCGATATCAGTAGCGACGGGAGCGTCGCCGCGACCAGCACCGCTCGGCCTGTCCACGCGGCCGTCCGCAGCCAGTTGCTTCGGACGAGCGATGCATGAAACCGATCGCTGTATTCATGCGAGAGCTTCTTGTGCAGCGGCACCTGGAGCAGGAAGGTCGAGGCCCAGACCACGCCGAGTAAGCACGCGCCGAACCAGAGCGCCGGGATCACGGCCGGGGAAACTGCTGGCCCCATGTCCGGTTGCACGATGACCAGTACGCCGATGGCGGTGACAAGCTCAGTGAGCATGACCGGCGCGACGATCCACGTGGTCCGGGCCTGGTGCGCTTTCTCGTAGTCGGTCCACCCCTCGCGGCCGACCTGCGCCATGAGTGGATAGTGAACCAGTTGCACGAACCAGATAAGCCCGGTCATCGTCCACGTTGCCGCGGCGTGCACGACGAGGACCGCTGCGAACACGCTGGCGGAGAGCTCGATCACGATGGCATCTCGCAGGCGAGGGACGAGAAGTCGGGACGATCCGACGCCCGCGCGTGGCGGAACTCCCGAACCACCCTGCCCTGGTGCAGCACGAACGCGCCGGGCATCTGGAACCCGTCTCCACCGAGCGGGCCGATGCCGTGGCCCTTGAACGCCGCGGCCACGCCACGGAGGAACACCGCTGGGCCGAAGAGTTGCAGGAAGCTCCCCCGACGCAGATCGAGTGCGCGATAGAGCACCCGCTCGGGGTCGGCGATCCACGACGCGTCGGTCAGCCCGAACTCGTCGGCCATTCGTTGGTTCTCTGCGGCGTCGGACATGGTGACGACCGCCATGCCGTACCCCCGTCCGATGATCTCCTCCCGGCGATCGGCGAGGTCGCGGAGTGCCTCGCGGCAGAACGTGCACCCTGAATGTCTGGTCAGGACCAGCACCGTCGGCCTGTCGCTGCTGAGTGCCATGAGTGTCCGGCCGTGCTGGTCTGTGGATAATGCGAGGGCTGTCTCCAGGCTCGGGACGGGGCCGGCCGGCATCTCGCCCCGGCACCGTGCCGCGTCCCAGAGGATGAGGCCGAACGGGGCCCACCAGAGCAGATCGTTCGTGAGTATCGTGAGCCCGAACGCGGGCGGGAAGGTCCCCTTGGCCAGCGCGACGGCGAACCCGATCGGGCCGAGGACTTTGCCGAGCAAGCCCACGAGCACGATCGGCCAGTGGACCCGGGGGGCGCGGGCGGCGATCAGGTAGCCGATGCCGTAGACGCCGACGATCATGCCGACGCACTGCCAGATCTCCGGGTACCGCATCCGCTCGGCTCCGACGAGATCGAAGAGCGCGTTGGGGAACACGATCACGACGGCGCCCCACACGAGGTTGTAGATGCCCGCCGCGTAGAGCCAGCGGCGTGCCCATCGGGGTGATGCTGTCAACGCGTCTGTGTTCATGGCCTGCCCCTCACGCTAGCGGCCTCTGATTCTTGCAAGCCCGCCGTCGACGCCGATGACCTGCCCGGTCAGCCAGTCGTTGGCGGGCTCGAGCAGGAACATGATCGCACGGGCGATGTCTGACGGTGCACCGATGCGTCCGAGGGGGTGCATCGATGTTGATGCCCGCAGAGCCGCCGGGCTGCCGGTCAGTCTACCCGCGAGCGGCGTGTCCACAAGACCCGGAGCGACGGCGTTGATCCGCAGATTGCCGGTCGCGTAGGTCGCGGCGGCCGCCCGGGTCAGTCCCTCGACACCCGCCTTGGCCGCGGCGATCGCTTCGTGATTGGGCAGGCCCACGCTCGCGGCGCATGACGACACGAGCACGACGCTTCCGCCCCTGGTACGCATCGTCCGTCCGGCCGCCCGCACCGCGGCGAATGCCGTTCGGAGATTCTGACTAACTGTCTCCTCGAAATCAGCTGCTGAAGTCTGGTGCGCCGGCTTGAGGAGGATCGAGCCGGCGAGGTTGACCACCGCCGTCACATCCTCGTGCCGCTCGATCGCGGCCGAGAGAGCCTCGAAGTCCGCAGCGTCCAACACCTCTACCGGCGCGTCGTCCGGTGCGGCGAGCCTCTCAAGCGATTCACGGGTTCGACCCGCGAGCACCAGACCCCACCCCGCCGCCCTCAGTTGTGCGGTCAGTGCCGAGCCGATGCCCCCACTCGCGCCGATGACGAAGCAGGTGCCGGGTTGATCCTGGGTCGCGTCGGTCACCGGTCGGACTCCTGACTGCAGCAAAGAGACAACGCCGCCCCCGGGGTTCGGGGGCGGCGTTGCCATGGATGCTCGTGCTTGGAAAAAGGCGGAGACTAGTTGTCCAGGTCCTCGAGCAGGACACGGACGGCCTCGAGCAGCTGGGTGTCCTCACCGCTCGCTGCGGCCTCTGGCGGCAGCGGGACACGGTGGGTCGGCTCGAGCTGAGCGTTCTCGAGGTATCGCCCGTCTGCGCCCTTGGTGCCGACCTGCGGGATGCCGAAGACCAGATCGCCGGTGAAGAGGCGCTCCCACCAGACGGCGGTCGCGGTGCCGGGCACGGGCATGCCGATCGTGTCGCCGATGCCCAGCTCGGTGTAGACCCACGGGAAGAAGTGCGCGTCGGAGTAGTTGCTCTCGCTCATGACGACGACCGAGGGCTTCACCCATCGCGTGGACGGATCGCCGTGGTAGCGGGCGTTGGGGGCGAGGGTGTTGCGGGGGTAGAGCTCGACGTAGGTCTTGCCGGTGAGGAAGGTGGCGAGGTCGTCGTGCAGCCAGCCGCCGCCGTTGAATCGGGTGTCGACGATGAGGGCTTCCTTGTCGTAGTGCTTGCCCATGACCTGCGAGTAGAACTCGCGGAAGGAGTCGTCGTTCATGCCGCGGACGTGGGCGTAGCCGAGCCGGCCGCCGGAGGCCTCCTGGACGATCGCGTCGCGGCTTCGGACCCACCGCTCGTAGAGGAGCTGGCTCTCGGCGCCGAGCGATGTGGGACGGACGACGTGATCGGCCTCCCCGCCGTCGGCCGAGCGGACCGTGAGCCTCACGCGGTCGCCCGACTTGCCGTCGAGCTGGGCGTAGAAGTTGGTCGAGGCGTCGAGCGCAACGCCGTCCACGGCGGTGATGATGTCGCCGGCAACGATGCCGAGCTCGGCCTTGTCGAGCGGGCCGTTCTTGAGAATCTCGGCGATCCGCATGCCGTCGCCGGTGTAGTCCTGATCGAAGACGGCGCCGAGCGCGGCGGTGCTGGCGTCCCCGCTCCCCGACGGGCCGCGGAAGCGACCGCCGGTGTGCGAGGCGTTCAGCTCGCCGAGCATCTCCGAGAGGAGTTCGGCGAAATCGCCGTTGTTGTTGATGCCTTCGAGCTTGGGCTCGTACTGGCGGAGGTAGAACTCCCAGTCCACGCCGTGCATGTCGGCGCGGTAGAACTTGTCGCGGGTCTGCCTCCACACGTGCTGGAGCAGGTGGGCGCGTTCGGCGTCGGGGTCGATGGTCATGGTCGCCCTGAAACCGATCGGCTTGCGGGTGCCGCTGTCGGTGTCGATCTTGGAGAGCGAACCGCTGGCGAGCATGAAGATCGCCTTCCCGTCTTCGGAGAGCTGCATCGACGCTCCGGAGGCGCCCAGCTTGGCGAGGATCTTGGTCGATTCCTCCCGGAAGTCGTGGACCCACAGGTCGGCCCCGTCCTCGAAGCTCGCGAGGTAGTAGAGCTTGTCACCCTCGGGCGACATCGCGAAGTCGCCGAGGCTAGAGGAGTTGATCGTCAGCCGCTCCCGACGCTCTTCGAGGCCTTCAAACTCGATCTTCAGGGGCTCGGGCTTGTCGGCGTCGTCGCCGTCCGTGTCGGCGTCGCCGTCCTCGGGCGCGTCGGCGCTTTCGCCGTCGGCCTCTTCGCCGCCCTTGCTCTTGTCGTCCGTGCTCTTGTCGTCCTCTTTCTCTTCTTTCTTCTTTTCCTCTTCCTTCTTCTCCTCGAGTTCTTTGCGGAGCTCGTACTCCTCCTTGGAGAGCCGGAACTTGTCGTGGGCGTCCTGGGTGAGGAAGAGCCCGACGACGTCGGACTCGGCGCCCCAGCTGCCGTGCGAACGCTCGCCGTAGCGACTGCTCGACCAGATGATCGCCCCGCCGTCCATCGCAAAGTGCGGCACGCCGTCGTCGTAGCCGGAGTTGGAGATGTCGATGACATCACCGGTGCCATCGGCGCGGACGAGCCCGACCTCGCCGTAGAACACGCGGCCCTTGCTGTAGAGGTGTGTCACCAGCCAGGCGCTGTCGGGCGACCACTCGAACCAGTGGTCACCGTCGGAGTAGGAGTAGAAGCGGTCGCCGGGAAGGGCGACGTTGGTCTGGCCGGTCTCGGTGTCGAAGACGCGGATCTCGTGACGGTCGTGCAGGTAGGCGATCTTCTTGCCGTCGGGGCTGAAGCGGGGCTGGAACTCCTCGGCATCGGTCGCGATGAGGGCCTTCTCCTCGATGCTCGTCGCGCTGAAGAAGTACAGCTCGTCGTCGTCGGCCAGCGAGGCCTCGTAGACGTTCCACGAGCCGTCGCGTTCGCCGGCGTAGATGAGCGAGCGACCGTCGGGCGCGAACGAGACCGACCGCTCCTGCTCGGGGGTGTCGGTGATGCGGCGGGTGGTGTCGAAGTCGACGGAGGTCACGAACACCTCGCCGCGGACGACGAAGGCGACCTCCTTGCCGTTGGGGGCAACGGCGAAGTCGGTCGCGCCTCCTCGCTCGGTCGTGGTCTGCGTGTCGGCGGCGCGGCCGTCGAGGGCGATCTGGATGTTGAGCTTCTGCGGCTGTCCGCCCTCGGCGAGCGTGTAGATATCGCCGTGCCAGCTGAAGGCCATCAGGCCGGTGTCCGCACGCGACAGATGGCGGACGGGGTGGTCACTGAACGACGTGAGCTGCCGTGCCTGGGCGTTGGGCTCGAGCGGCATGTGGAAGACGTTGAAGTCGCCCGCGCGTTCGGAGAGGAAATACAGAGAGCTGCCATCGGCGGCCCAGTGCGGGTCGCGGTCCTCGCCGGCGAAGTCTGTCAGCTTTGTGTGGGCACCGGCCGCGGCGTCGTACAGCCAGACATCGCGCGCGATCGCGGATTCGTGGTGCTTGCGGAGCTCGTCCTCGTAGCCCTTGCGGTCTTCGTAGAGCAGGCGGCCGCCGTCACGATCGAATCGGGCGTTGAGCGCAGGGGTGGTCAGCATCATCCGCGGCGTGCCGCCGTCGATGCCGATCTCGTAGAGCTCGGCCAGCACGCCGCTGGGGAACAACGCGCTGTCGGCGTGGTCCATCCGCGAGCTGCTGAAGATGACGGCCTTGCCGTCGGGCGTGAAGTCGCTCGGTGTGTCGCCGGCGGAGTGGTAGGTGAGACGGGTCGCGGGGCCGCCGGAGGCCGGCATGACGTAGACGTCGTTGTTGCCGGCGCGGTCGGAAGCGAACGCGATCTTCGAGCCGTCCGGCGACCAGACGGGACTGGACTCGAACGCCTCGTGGATCGTGAGCGGGATCGCCCGGCCGCCGCCGACCGGGACCACGTAGAGGTCGCCGGCGTGGCAGAAGACCACCTGCGTGCCGTCTGGTGAGATTGCGGGCTGGCGGAACCAGTTCGGCGAGACCTGGGCGCCTGCGGCGGCTGCGAACGCGGCCAGGGAGAGTGTCGCGGTGACAACGCTTCGAATCGGCATGTCTGACTCCTGAAGTCGGGAACGATCCGCGAGGATCTCGGGGACGGGATGGTAGCCGAAGCCGCATTCGGACTGTGCATTCGGCCGGGTGGCCACGCGACACCCGGCAAGGGCCGCGGCAGCACGCGCCCGAGACGGATTCTCAGAAACGGTCGGCCGAGCGACAGGAGGCGTTGCGAGCCTGAGAACCGCCGCTCGGGACCGTGGATCGCGGTTTCGTGTTGCCGTAAGTGTTTCAGAACTTGGGCCCATATGGCTGCAACTCGCTGTTTTTGGCAGATGTGCGACCACGGGGCTTGCACCAGTAAGCCGTAACTGTTACGGTCCAGATATATCGGACCGCTCGCGTTCACGATGCATCCAGACACCGCCCCCTTCGCGAACCCGCCTCGACAGCCCGACCGGCACGTCAGTCACGACACCATTCATTTTGCGAACACGCTGTTCGCTCCGGGCCTCAGGCCCACGACACCCACGGCCGCAACGGCCAGTTTGGAGAGACTCATGCAGAACAAGACCACCCTCGTCAGCATCGCCGGCCTTCTGGTTGCCATCGCGGCCGGCGCAGCGACGGCCGACATCGCCGTCAACGGCGGATTCGAGTTCGGCACCGGCGGCGACTCGGACAACTGGGTCGAGGCCGGCGGCGGCGCTTTCGGCACCATGTCGTTCCGTTCGGACTCTGACCCCATCTCCGGGTCCTGGTCGCACCAGCTCAACGCTGTCGGTGCTGACGGCCAGGGCGCCTCCGCCGTCGTCCTGACGAACACGCTCACCGACGGCGGGCTGCCGTCGCTTCAGGAGAACACGACGCTCAGCTTCGCGTTTGATGCCGAGACGGACTTCGGCCCCGGTGGCGTCGGCTTCTTTGTCCTCCGCGTGCTGAACGGCGCGGGCGCGATCGTCGCGGACACGGGCCTCCAGAACATCGCCAACGGTGCCAACGCCTCGGCCGTGCTCAACGTCCCCGCGTTCGGCGGCGGCGACAACGATTCCTACGCCGCGTTCATCGAGATCTCGACCGCAGCGGGTGCGTTCGACGGCTCGTTCTCCAACGCGAAGATCGATAACGTCACACTCGACGGCACCCTCGTCCCGACGCCCGCGTCGGCCGCGCTGCTCGCCCTCGGCAGCCTCGTGGGCACGCGTCGTCGTCGCTGATCGCCCAGCACCTCGACCGATCGCACAGCAGTCCAGCACACCAGGCCGGTCCCCGCGACCGGCCTGGTGTGCATTGGGCATTGACTCGAGGAGCAGCCTCCGGACCGGATCGCTCCGTCGCGCAAGGCGGGCTGTTCCATGCGACGAACCTCGCGGGCTCGTTACCGTGTTCCGCTCGAATCCGTGCCCGCGGTGCTCGACCGCCAGAGCCGGATCGTGCCGTCTCCAGATCCCGACGCAAGCACCGCGCCGTCGGGGCTGAACTTGAGGGCGTGCACGTAGGTCTCGTGCCCGCGGAGTTCGAAAACCAGATCCCACGTTGCGGTGTCGAAGATACGGATGACGCCGTCGTCGCCGCCGGTGGCCAGCCGCGACCCGTCGGGCGTGAAACACGCCGCCCAGAGTCCGGTGACGTGCTCCAACTCGGCGACGACGGAGAAGTCCGGGACTTGGCGGACCACGGCTTCGCCCGGCTGCGTCCCGGTGACCAGCGTCCGGCCGTCGGGGCTCCAGGTGACAGCCCGGACGTTCTCGGCTTCGTTGAGTCTCGCGATCTCTCGGCCACGCCGCCTCACGACCCACGTCCTCGCGTTCTGCCTCACGGCCACGTACCCGCCCGTGGGCGCGTGCCGCTCCACCGACAGCCTGAGCCCCTGGTCGTCGCCCCACAGATCGCGGATCTCGGTCTCTGTCACGCCGTCGGCCAAAGGCATCCAACGCGTCGTGTCCCAGGCGCTGAGTTGTTGCTTTCCGCCGCGAACGTGTGCGTGGAAGAGGTGTTCCCCGTCGGGAGTGAACTGGATCGTCGGGAGCGTCCGTCCGGCGGTGTCGAGTTCGGTGACGGGAGTGCGGGTGTCGACATCCCAGACGATGGTTCCGCCCCGCTCGAAGGCCGTGCTCGCGAGCATGCTGCCATCGGGCGACCATCCGAGCGCGTAGACGAACTCCGGGTGCACCAGCACGTTCTGCTCGCGCAGGGGCCAGCTTGTGGCCCTGTCGGAGGCGGTATCGCACGTCACGAGCGTGTCACCGACGACGGCGATCGACTCGGCCATGCCGGCCAGCGGCCCGGCGCGACGCTGCTCTCCGGTGCTCAGGTCCCACACCCGCCACGTCTGGTCTAAGAAGCTCGACACCAGGGTCTCTTCGTCGGCGAACGCCAGGCACCTCACTGTCCCCGAGTGCCCGATGAGTGTCTGCTCACGCGTCAGCGAGTCGGTGTGAAAGACATCGATCGTGCGCAGGGTCGTGCCGACGGCGAACCGCTCGCCGCTCGGGCTGAACGCCACGATCGCGCCGGGGTACCTGTTCCGCGCGCGAGCAGAGCTCCCGGACGCGACATCTCTGAGCATCGTGTACGCGTTCGGGCTGACGTGGAGGATCGACTCGCCGTCGGGACTGAGTGCGGCGTCGAACCGTTGGAACCGAGTGACGTGGGTGGTGAGTTCCTCGCCCGTGTCGACGTCCATCGCGTACCCACTCTCCGCGTTGCGCATCCACACGCGGCTCCCCTCCCCGTCGAGCGTCGGGCTCTGCCACGGCAGGCCGTCCACCGGCGCAAAGCTGGCCGCGACCGCGCCTGAAACAGTGTCGAACACGACGACCTCGCCCGTGTCGAGCACCGCCGCGGCCCGGCCGGCCGATGCGAACCTGCTGAGGTCCCGCACCACTCCTGAGAGTTTCAACTCGACCGGTTCCTCGCTCGACGGGTCCCACCGGAGCACGGTCCCGCCGGAGACCGCGAGAAAGCTCGCCGTCGACGGGTCGGCACACACGCTGTGCACCGGTCGGCCGCCGAAGGCCTCCGCCCCGGCGGTGAACTGCGCGTCCAGATACCCCCACTCCCATCCCCGGTGCTCGGCCGGGCTGTCGTCGAGCATGCGGCGGGCGGTCAGAAAGTCGGCCTGCTCGATGGCGCTCGCCGCCGCGGCGATGAACGCCCGGTGCGACATCCACCGCGAGCGGGACTCCTTCCGGCTCGCAGCGACCCCGAACCATGTCGTCCCGACCAGGCCGATCGCCAGCGCAACCATCGTCGCGAGCGAGACCGAGACCACCAGCCGATTGCGCCGGGCAAACTCGCGGAGTTGGTAGGACGCGCTGGGGGGGCGTGCGAGAACCGCGGAGCCGGCGATGAACGCCCGCAGGTCGGCCGCGAGCTCGGCCGCAGAGGAATAGCGGCGGTCGGGCTCACGCGCCAGCGCAGAGAGGACGATCGCTTCCAGCCGCTTGGGCGCGGGGGTGCCGTCAATCGTCAACGTCGGGTCACGGCGTGCCTGCAGCTTGGTGACCGCCTGCACGACCGACAGACCGTCGAGCTCGATCGGGTGCTCGCCGGACAGCACTTCGTAGGCGATGACGCCGATCGCGTAGACATCGATCCGAGGGTCGGTCGCCGGCGAACCGTCGAGCTGCTCCGGGCTCATGTAGTTGAGCGTCCCGATGAGCTGACCGGTCGCGGTGTGCAGCGTCGTCATGTTCGGCTGCGGCTCGCACAGACGCGCGACACCAAAGTCCAGCAACTTGGGGCGGTTCGACCCGTCGGCCTCCTTCGAGACGAGAATGTTCGCTGGCTTGAGGTCGCGGTGGATGATGCCCTGCAGATGGGCTGCGTGCACGGCGTCGGCGATCTGGGCGAGCAGCTCGATCCGCGCGTGCAGCCCGAGGCTGTGCACCCGGACATACTCGTCGATGCGAAGGCCGTCGACGAGCTCCATCGCGAGATAGGGCGTGACCTGCCCCCGGAAGTCGGCGACGCCGGTGTCGAGGACGCGGGTGATATTCGGATGATCGAGCTGCGCGAGCATGTGCGCCTCGCGACGCAGCCGGCGCGCGAGCATCGGCGACCCGAACGCCGAGAGCACCTTGAGCGCGACCGTGCGCGCGGGGTCGCTCTGGACCGCCTCGTACACCACACCCATCCCGCCGCGGCCGATCTCGCGGACGATCCGGTACGGCCCGATGTGGTCGGGCAGCGGCGGCGGCTCGTCGATCGACGAGAGCAGCCGGTCCATGAGCGGGTGGTCCACCGCCGATTCGCTCGCGGCGTCCGCGGTCAGCATCCCCTCGACCTGCGCGCGCAGTTCCGGATCGGTCGCGCACTCGGCGTCAAGAAACGCCGACCGCCCCGCCCCCTCGAGCTCGAGGCACCGTTCGAAGATCGACACCGCTGACTGGTACCGCGCCGGATCCATCACACCGCCCGCGGCCCGAGCTCGTTGAGCAGCCACGCCCGGGCCGCCCGCCAGTCGGTGCTGATGGTGCGCTCGGAGACGCCGAGCACCCGCGCGATCTGCGGCTCGGTGAGCCCCGCGAAGAACCGCAACTCCACGACCCGGCCGTGTCGCTGATGCAGCGACTCGAGCTTGGTCAGTGCCTCCTCGAGCGCCATCAGATCGATCCCGTCGGTCCCGCTCTCCTCACCGAGCCCCGAGAGGGTCACCCGGCCCCAGTCACCGCCCCGCTTGTCCCGGCCCTTCGCACGGGCGTGGCTGACCAGGGCGTGCCGCATCGCGGTCGCGGCCGTGGCGCGGAAGTGCTCCTCGTCGGTCCAGCGGCTGCTGTCGGCGGATCCGAGCTTGAGATAGGCCTCGTGCACGAGGGCGGTGGGCTGGAGGGTCTCCCCGCCCTTGCGATGACGCCACCACGAGGCCGCGAGAGCGCGCAGCTCGGCGTAGACGTCTTCGAACATGGCCGGCGTACTAGGCGTGTTAGGGGTTTCGCTGGGCACGGCTCCATGGTACGGGCCGCGGGCATCTGCGAAAAGTCCAGATTCGACTTCGGGACGCTCGCCCGGATGGCGTGGAGGTTGATGGAGACCCCGGCATTCGTCGGGACCAGCATCAAGAACAGCCATCCGTGTCAGCCAGGAGATCATCATGAGCATTCGATCATTGATTCAGAGAGCGATAACGACCCTCGCGCTCGTCGCAACCGTCGGGACGACGGGGTCGGTGGCGACGGCGCAGAATGCCGAATTCAATATTGTTGGCGAGACGTCGTATCAGAACTTCCTGACGGCGGTCCGGTCCGCCGAGTACGTCCGGGAAGACTACATCGTGGGCTCCGTGCCCGATATCTGCCCGGACGACGGCGAGGTGACCGAGGCCTCGACACCGGGAACCAAGCCGCGGGTGGTCGCGGTCGTGGCGGCGACGATGGCGTTCGTGGAGCGAAACCCGGCCGCCGGGGAGCACGCGATGGAGGAGTTCATCAACGCGTACGACGCCGCGCTCCAGTTGGCGGCCCCGGAAGACCCCGACCTCAAGCGGTCCGCGAACTTCATGCACGCCGTCGCCCAGGCGCGGGTGTTCTCGGACATCAACGACGCCGCGCTGGACAACCTGGTCGGGTTCGACACCGATGTCGCCGACCGCGTCTTCGAGCTCCTCGACGTGAAGGTGCCCGGCCCAGACGGATTCGATGCCGTGCAGAACCGCATGGTGCAGCACCAGCGGTCGACCACACGCGACTTCGGCAACCGGCCCGAGTTCGGCGTGCTGATGGTCCACGCGTTCCTCGATCAGGATCCCAACGGCAACCGTGTCAACAGCAGATTCAGCAACAAGATGCGGATCTACATCAACGGGCAGGGGTACTGGGCCTCTCAAACCGAACGCCCCGAGCTCTGCGCGGTCAACGACGCGATCGCGGCCCTGCCGCAGACGTACGAAGACTACCTCGACGCGCTCGACGACGAGATCGATGACGCCGATGACATCACCAACCCGCACCAGGCCCGGATCGTCACCGCGATCAACGACGCTTTCGGGTACTCTCAGGACATCATCGACCAGATGGCCGACCTGCTCGCCAACGAGCCGACGCTCTACGAGAGTGTTGACAACGCGCAGAACCAGGCCATGGTAGACGCGATCGTTGCGGAACTCCTTGCCGACGTGCGGGCATCCTCTGGCGCGCGGGCAGCCGTGTTCGGTAACTCGCTGATTCTCATGCAGAGCGAGTACGACAACCTCGGCGTGGCGACCTATGGCCAGCAGCAGATGGACTTCGGCTCTGCAGTGTTTGGGGTCAACAACAAGTACGCGTACGCCAAATCGAGCGTGAGGATCGCCGGGAGCATTGCCGTCATCGTCGCGTCCGGGAAAGACGATCCCGCCACATCGATCGCCGCCGCGACCGACCTCGTGTGTGAATCGCTCGAGATCGCGAGCACCGCCAGCAACGGCGTCACGCCCGACGACATCTACGATCAGGTGCTGCAGATGCGTCAGCAGCTCGCCGACATGCAGACGCAGCTCAATGAACGGTTCGATCGCGTCGAGGCCAAACTCGACATCATCTACGAAAGCATGATGGACGGCCTGTACGCCCTCGGTGACCGGATCAATGATCTGCAGGAAGACGTCTCCACGCTCGTCCGCGAGATCTACGTCTCCCACAGTCAACTCAGCCGCATGGAGGCCGCGTTGTTCGGCGTCGCCGAGGACATCCTGCTGCAGGACTTTACCCAGACCGCCGACGAGTACCTCGACTACCGCACGGATGGCGTCGAGGATCTCCCCTACAGCGTCACCAGCCCCAACTTCCGCTCCGGCATGAGCTACATGTTCACCTTCACAACAACAACGTCAACCGGTAGTGCCTTCGCTGGCTCCCGCGACCCTTCCTTCACACTGGATCAGGCCGACGAGACGGTCGGCTCTGCGCCCGCGGCTCGTTACCTCAACGATCTGGCCGTCAACTCGGCGTACTTCGGCGTCGGCGAACTGGCCAGCGAGACCGTCGTCGGCCCCGAGGCGTGGGCGCAGGGCGCGTCGGCGTACGTCCAGCTGGCCAGGGAGAATCCGTGGTACTTCGCCTATATGTACGGCGCGCAGTACGCGGCGTGGCAGAACGACCCCGACGGCCAGTCACCCCCCGATCTGCACGTGATCATCGAGAAGGGCGAGGCTCTGGTTGATCTCATCGAGAGCGCTCGGGATGAAGATCTCTTCAACGGCTTGGTCGCCAACTACAAAGTCGCGGCGGGCAACCTGCAGGACGCGATCGACGATCGGGTGTTCGAGTTGCTCCGTGACAATCAGCCGACACCTCTCGCCAACGCGGACACCACGCTCGACCTCTGGAAGCAGCACGGGCACCAGAACGTCAACACCCTTGTTCCCAGACTTGGGCGCTGGCTGCCTCGCGGAGGCAATGAAAACTATGCCCTAAACCTTCCGGACTCCGGTGGAAGGAACGGGTTCAAGTCGGTCACCACGACCGAGGACGGGAACGAGCAGGCCCAAGTCGCAAGTCTCCGCTCTCTGCTGCTTGCCGATCGGAACGGCGGCACGTGGCGGGAGGCGCTCTATAGATCGGGCTGGGAGCAGTCATTGATCAGCGTCGAACTCTTCACCGACGACGGCGACTTCAACACCTGGGAGCACCGACGTCAGATCTTCTACGACCGCTGGGTTTGGGACTTCTTGACGGGCCAATTCAAGTACGAGCGACCGAGCAACGACTCCGAAGCCCGCAAGTTCGTTGCCGACATGTGGTCGGAGCTGAAGGATGACATTGTGACAGGCGACTCAGTCGAGGGCAACTCCTACACGAAATCGATCGACGGCGTTCTTCACCGGCTCGACGTGTGGCGCGACCAGGAGTCAGATCTGCTCGAAGAGACGCTCGATGCGGACACGGCCGCGATGCTCCAAGACATTCGGACGGACTACATCCGACCTGCGATCGCTTTCGACATCGTGACACCCGGGAACCCGGTGTACGACGCAGCCGAGGCCCTCAACGACGCCGAGGCCATCCTCGACGCCTATGTCACGCTCGCGATGCCCGGTGCACTTGAGCTCAGCGAGGTCCTTACCTCCGCGCTGCACAGCGTGCCCGGCAACAGCGAACTCGGGCTGCGGAGCGCCGACGTCCTCGCAATGGTCGACAGCTTCACCGACGCCGACGCCGTCTCGGACACCGACTGGGGCGACCCGCTCTTGAACCTCACCACCATCGGCGCGTCGCTGGAGGTCCGTGTGGACGAGCTCCACGACGAGATCAACCGCGCACTCGACAACCTCCCCTTGGAGGCCTCGGCCTACCTGGAGTGGATGCTCGCCGAGACCAAGGCGCTCCGCGATCACAACGCCCGGCTGGCGGTTGACGACTTCTACGTCTCCGACAACCGGCTCTTCCGCGGCGGCAGCGTGCTCGACAACGATGTCTGGCAGCCGGCCGGTGCAGGACAGCTCCGCCAGATCGAGCTCGATCCGACGTTCGGCCCCGGCAGCGAGGGATACATCGAGCCCAACGACGGCACGGTGCTCCTCAGCAACGACGGCACCTTCACCGTGATCGCCGACGAGGGGTTCAACGGGGAGCGGGTGTTCTTCTCCTACCGCCTCCGGTGCGACATCTCCGACGACGGCTCGGGCGTCTACGCCTACAGCACGCCGGCAATTGTCGCGGTCCGCTTCGTCGCCAACGGCGATGACGGCCTCGGCAGCGAGAGCGGCCTCACGCAGCCGACAGGTGTGAGCCGACGCCAGCCCTGAGTGCTCGGCACCAGTAGAGGGAACCAACAACTCGCCACTCTCTCGAGCGTCCCCCGCACCGTGCGGGGGACGCTTCATTTCAGCCCGGATGTGCGGGGGGCACCGGCGGGGCCCTCCGCGATTCGACGCAGAAGTATTCGGGACCACCTTGACCTCAATACGCATGCGGATATACTGGCAACTTGATGCCACTAAAGACCGCTCATCCCGCCTCTCCCGAGTCCGCCCGCCGCGTCAACGCCGCGATTGACACGCGGCTCGACCAGCGGCTCTTCAAAGCCCTTTCCGACGCCAACCGGCTCGTGGTGCTCTCGTGCCTCATCAAGTGCGGGCGGCCCTGCTCGGTCTCTGAGCTCGCCGAGTGCTGCGACATCGAGTTCTCCGTCGTGAACAAGCACCTGAAGGTGCTCGCCGCGGCGGGGGTGCTCTCGGCCGAGAAGCAGGGCAGGACGGTCTGGTACGCCGCGCGGTGCGGCGACCTGTGCGAGCGGTTCGCGCGGCTCATCGACGCGATCGCCGAGTGGTGTCCCAATCTCGAGCAGCAGGGCGGCCAGCCGGCTGCCGCCAGCTGCTGCACGGCGTCGCGGGGAGGCCGCTCCTGATGGAACGCAAAGAGTGGATCAAGCTCGTTTCTCTCATTGCGCTATTTCTTGGCGTGTATCTCCTGCCCATCGGATCCGAGCCGGTCGAACGGGCTGTCGGAGAGGGGCTGCGCCTCACGCGGTGGTATGCCCGGGAGCACGTGATCCTCTGCCTGCTGCCGGCGTTCCTGATCGCCGGCGCGATCGCGGCGTTCGTCGACAAGGCCGCGATCCTGAAGTACCTGGGCCCCAAGGCCAGCAAGCCCGCGGCGTACGGCGTCGGCGCGACCTCGGGCTGTGTCCTGGCCGTCTGCTCGTGCACGGTGCTCCCCCTTTTCGCTGGCATCTACCGCATGGGCGCCGGGCTCGGACCCGCGATGGCCTTTCTCTACGCGGGGCCGGCGATCAACGCGCTGGCGGTGATCCTCACCGCGCGCGTGCTCGGTGTCGAGATCGGGATCGCCCGTGCGGTCGGCGCGGTTGTTTTCAGCGTGTTCGTCGGGCTCACCATGGCCGCCATCTTCGAACGCCCGAAGCAGGGAGACGAGCCGGCCCCCGCCTTCATCGCACCCGACGCCGGAGACGCCCGCCCGCTGCATCAGCTCGTGCTGCTGTTCGGGTTGATGATCGCGGTCCTGGTCTTTGCCAACTGGAGCGGCTCGCCCGAGGCGACCGGCATCTGGCACTTCATGCACGCGAACAAGTGGATGCTGACCACCGCGGCCGCGGTGCCGATGGCGCTCGTGCTCTGGCGGTGGTTCGCGTTCCCGATGCTCTGGCTAGTCGGCACGGCGGCGGCGACCATGGCCCTCGCGATCGGCCTCCCGCACGAGCCGAGTGTCGCGTTCGCCGGGGCCATCGTGGGCCTGTGCGTCGCGATGCCGCGTGCCGGTGACCAGGGCCGCGAATGGTGGGCCCAGACCTGGGGCTACGCCAAGCTCATCACGCCGCTGCTGATCGGCGGGGTCTTCGTCGCCGGCCTGCTGCTCGGCACGCCCGAGAGCCGGGGCCTGGTGCCCCCGGAGTGGGTCGAGCGGGCCGTCGGCGGCAACGGCGTGGGCGCGAACCTCGGCGCCTCGGTGGTCGGTGCATTCATGTACTTCGCCACGCTCACCGAGGTGCCGATCCTCGAAGGCTTGCTCGGTTCGGGCATGGGCAAGGGCCCGGCGCTCGCGCTGCTGCTCGCCGGACCGGCGCTGTCGCTTCCGAACATGCTTGTCATCCGCAGCGTCATCGGCAACCGGAAGACCGCGGCGTACGTCACCATCGTCATCGTCGGATCAACCCTCGCGGGCCTGCTCTACGGCTCGCTGTTCTGATTCACACCCCGTCAAGGAGTACACCATGGCCACCAGAAAGATCGAGATCCTCGGGACCGGCTGCCCCAAGTGCAAGTCACTCGAAGCCTCCGCCCGCCAGGCCGTCGAGCACCTCGGCATCGAAGCGGAGATAGTCAAGGTTGACAAGATGGACGAGATCATGGCGCGCGGCGTCATGATGACCCCGGCCGTGGCGATCGATGGAGAGGTCAAGTCCAGCGGCCGCGTGCTGTCCCCGGCCGATATCGAGAAGCTCCTCGCCTGACGAAGGGTCGCCGCCGCCCCTGGCCCACAGCGTCGGCACGGCCCTCGACCGCGCCCGGTCGTTCAAGAGCCGGCCCTGACTCGCGACCGGGCCCATCCTCGTGCACATCGGGCAGTTTCGCCGCCCGCGGGCAAACCTCGCGCTCGCGCGGGCCTGCGGCAGAAGGCGGCGCTCGCGCATCGCAGACGAGCACTCCGCCGAAGGACCCGGGCAGCGGGCCCAGACAAAAGACCCCGCTGCTTGCAAACCACTGCCAACGCAGTGCTTCAAGCAACGGGGTCTCGATCAAGCGGAGAGGGGGGGATTCGAACCCCCGGTGACGCAAAGCGCCACACCGGTTTTCGAAACCGGCCCATTCAACCGCTCTGGCACCTCTCCGAATGGGGCAGTAGTGTAACCGCCAATCCCGGCCCGGGCGAGCCGCATCCCGCTCACCCCGACAAGTCGGGCAACAACGCCGTCAGCGACTCGAGGATCTCCTCCGGCTCGCTCATGCGGCCGGGCCCCACGCGGCGGCAGGCCTGCCAGCCGTCTCCGGGGCCGATGAACCGGAACCCGTCGTCCTTGAGCGTCGCGACGTTGCGCTGGGTCGAGGCCTGGGCCCACATCGTGCTGTTCATCGCCGGGGCGAGCAGCACCGGCGTCCGCTTGGGGTCGACCGCGCTCATGATCAGCGAGATGACGTCCTGCGTGCGGCCGGTCGCCAGGCGTGCCAGGCAGTCCATCGTGGCCGGCGCGATCAGCGCCGCGTCCAGAGACTCCGCCAGCGAGATGTGCTGCGGATCGTGAGATTCGACGTGTTCCCACGGGGTCGTGTAGACCGGTCGGCCCGAGAGAGCCTGAAATGTCAGCGGCGTGACAAAGCGGGTGGCGCTCTCGGTCATGGCGACAGTCACCGCCACGCCTCGCTGGGCGAGCCTGCTGACAACGGTTGCGGTCTTGTAGGCCGCGATGCCCCCGGTCACGCCGACAAGCACACGACGTTCGGTCAGCGCCATCGGTGCTGTTCCTCGAGTTCGTGGTGTGGATCAGAAATCAGAGCAGCGCGCCGTCGTCAGCGCCGACGGCGTTCTCGTCGGCGGGCGCGTCCTGCAGCCATCCGAGGCTGATCTTGTCCTGGAGGATCTCCTCCATGACCAATTCCAGATCCGACCGGCCCTCACGCTCCACGAGGGGGCGTGCGCCGTCCATGAGCTGGCCCAAGCGACGCTGGATCAGCGTGCAAAGCTTGAACCGACCGCCGGCCTTGGTGATGAGATCGTCGCTCTTGAGCGCTTGAATCATAGGGCACCCTGTTTGTTCCCGAACAACCCCCCGCCCGGCATCCGGGCGGTGTCTGGACCTCTATAGTAGGCACTGCCAGCGGCGGGGACACGCTGACGATCCTACGGGACAACCAGGCTCCTTCGCACAGCCGGGCCCAGCGTCACACCCGGACCAGCGTACGCGGCAGGGAAGGAATCCGAGAATGACCGAACAGCACTGGCAGCCCGGGGATCGTCTCATCCACAGCCTGCGGCCGGAATGGGGCACGGGGCTCGTGCTCTCGGCGACGTCGATCCGCCAGGACGGCAAGGACGCACAACGCCTCTCGATCCGGTTCGACAGGGCGGGGACCAAGAACATCTCCACCGCCGTCGCCACCCTCGTCGCCCCGGGGACCGTGCCGGTCGGTGCCTCTCGCTCCGCAGCGGGGCCGGACACCCCCGCAGCACCCGACCGGGCCGAGCTCGCCCGCGCCCTCCGCGAGATCCCCGACGCCGCGTCCGATCCGTTCCGCCCGCTGGTCGCCAGACTCGAAGCCACCGCCGCGCTCTACCGGTTCGAACCGTCCGGGAAGCTCCTGCTCGACTGGGCGGCGGCGCAGACGGGCCTGGCCGACCCGCTCTCGGTGTTCAGCCGTTCCGATCTCGAGGAGGCGTTCGCGCGGTTCCGGACGCTGCTCGATGAGCACCTCCGCGGGCTGGTCCGATTGGCCCGGCGCGAAGAGCCGGCCGCACTCTCCGGCCTGGGCACCAGAGTGACGCCCCAGGTCCGCGAGATGTTGACACGCATGCTCACCGAACGGTGAGTTCACGCAACACGCGGCACAGACGGCGATCCGGCTGGGCAAGGTGGGCAAACTCCGAGCATCGGTGTGCCCCGAAGACAGACAGACCGCTGTTTTTCTCGGACGGATCGATGGCTCGATCCCGTGCCAGCGCCGCGGCCCCACCGTTGCATCGTGCTTCTCCAGACACCATGGCGACAGCGCCTCCAGATCTGGAAGGACCACGATGAACGACCCCCACACCGACGCCCAACTCGCCAAAGTCCTCGACAACATCGAGGGACTCACCGCCGAGGACCGCTCGAAGATCGAGCGGTTCGCGCACGACACGCGGAACCGTCACGAGAAGATGCGGGCCACCCTGGCCGACCTGCAGGACTCGCTGGACCACCTCCGCCTGAGCGTCAAGTACCTCGTCTTCGACCTCGAAGCGACCCGCCGCGAGAACCAGTACCTCCGCCGCCTGATCGAGGCCAACGGCGACACCGAGCGCGACGAAAGCGCCGGCTGATCTCGACCCGCCCCCCACCACCCTCAACAAAGCACGCCATTGCCCCAGCCCCGAGGCGGACGCCCGGGCACACACCCGTCGTGAGGCGGCCGACAGTCGCGGCTGCGGCTTTGCACCGCCGGTTCGTGGGGGATATGCTTCGCGCACAACCGGGACCGGAATCGGGCCCGCGTTGGAGAGGTGGCCGAGTGGCTGAAGGCGACGGTTTGCTAAACCGTTATACGGGTATAACCTGTATCGTGGGTTCGAATCCCATCCTCTCCGCTTCACGCGAGACGCCCCGCACAGCCGGGGCGTCTTCCTTTTTTGCCCCCCGCAGCCGAGCTCGTCCGGGTCCTCTCCGCCGGCCGGGGCCGACTACCGAGCCGAGCACCCGCTGCAGACCCCGCTCAGGATGAGTTCATGCCCCTGGAGCTGGAAGCCGGGCGGGAGCATGCGGTCGAGCCCGCCCACGCACCCTCGGACGTCGAACACGCGGTCGCAGGTGGTGCAGTGGAAGTGGTGATGGTGCGTCGCGGCGACATCGGCCAGCTCGTAGCGATCGGGCTGCCCGGGCACCGCCACGGCCGCGATCTCGCCCTGCTCGGCCAGCCTGCGGATGGTGCGGTAGACGGTGCTGAGGCCGATGGTCGGCACCGCGTCCAGCGCGGCCTCGAAGACCTCCTGCACCGACATGGGACGCCCGGCCTCGGCGAGCACCTCCCGGATCGACTGCTGCTGCTTGGTTCGGCGGGTTTCCAACCTGACGCCTCCTGCGTGTGCTCGACCGCGGCTATTGAGAACCCTTGTCATTGTGCAGGCGGCGGGTGCGAAGTCAATGCAAACCCCATCCCACGCGGGGATCGCCGGACCGGGAGCGAAGCTTCCTTCCAGCGCTTGACATATAGTTTGGAGTCCTTACTATCCATCCATGCCCACGCCCCCCGCTCCGTCGATGGATACCGAATCACCCGACCCCGGCGAGCGGATCATGGCCGGGCTGGCCAAGCTCTCGCTGGTGATGCGTCACGAGGCGTGGCGGGCTTCGGGTGCCCGGGGTCTCACCCCCACCCAGTCCCAGATCCTGGCGATCCTCGACAGCAGTTCGGCCCCGATGGGCGTCAAGTCGATCGCGCAGCACCTAGCCGTCACGGTCGGTACCGCCAGCGGCGCGATCTCGACGCTTGTCACCAAGGGGCTGGTCTCCAAGGGCACGGATGAGGCCGACGGCCGGGCGATCGTGCTGACGCTGACCGCCCGCGGCCGCGAGGAGGCCGGGCAGGCCGCCGAGTGGCCCGACGCGATGCTCGAAGCCATCAAGACGCTGCCCCGGAACGAACAGGCAGGGCTGCTCCGGGGTCTGATCGGGATGGTCCGTGCGCTGCAGGAGCAGGGCGCGGTTCCGACGGCGCGGATGTGTGTCGGCTGCCGCTACTTCCGCCCCAACGAGTATCCGGGACAGCCCAAGCCCCACCACTGCCAGTTTATCGATGCGCCGATCGGGGACACCGATCTTCGGCTCGACTGTCACGAGATGGAACCGGTCGCGCCCTCGCTCCGGCCGGTTCTCTGGAACGTCTTTCTCAACGGCACGCCGCTCGACGCGAACGGCCCGGCCCGGAGGCCCGGCCAGCGAGCGGGTGGCCATCCGTCTCACCCCTCGTCCAAAGGAGAATCGTCATGAGCACCAACGCCACGTTCTATCACGCCGGCTGCCCCGTGTGTGTGACCGCCGAGCGCGGGCTCGCCGAGAGCCTCGACCCGGCCAAGTTCAACGTCGAGGTCGTGCACCTCGGCGAGCAGAAGGCACGCGTCGTCGAGGCCGAGCGCGCGGGCGTGAAGTCCGTCCCGGCCATGGTCATCGGCGGGCAGGTCTACCACATCAATCACGGCGCCGACCTTGCTGCGCTGAAGGCGTAATCGCGCGGGATACGATCTTGACGCACATGCATGAACGACCGTGCGGTTCGCGCGGTCGTTCATGATTGGCCGGAGCGCCGAACGCCGGCACACGGGGACGTGCCGCGGGCGGAGCGGCCACGAGGAGAACACATGAGCGCCGCCGGTGACAGAACCCAGCCGAGACACAGGCTCCCGCTGACCGAACCGCTGGCCGGCTCGAATGTCGCTGGGCTGGTGTCCGAGTCGGACATCCGACGGCTCGTCGACCGGTTCTACGGCACAGTGCGAGGTGACGATCTCCTCGGCCCCATCTTCACGCAGCACGTCGCCGACTGGTCGCTGCACCTGCCCAAGATGTACGCGTTCTGGTCAACCGTTGTGCTGCGCACCGGCCGATACTCGGGCCGTCCGATCGAGGCGCACGAGCCTCTGCCCGGGCTGACCCAGGCGCACTTCGATCGATGGCTCCGGCTGTGGGCACAGACCGTGACGGAGGTGATCCACACCGACGCGCAGCGAGTATTCGTGCTGTCTGCCGAGCGCATGGCCGCGTCGATGTCCTCACGCCTGATCGGGCGCAACTGAGACGGCGTGGCGCCGGGCCCAGTGCCGCTCGGCGCGGCCCGCTTGACGGTACGATCATCTCATGAAGAACCTCGCAGTACTCCTGCTCGCACCGCTGGCCATGTCTGGGTGCGGCCCGGCCGACTCATCGGACGACGCAACAGACAAGGCGGTCGCCGCCTACACCGCATCCATCGATGCCTGGCACGCAGAGCGGATCAGCAGGCTCCGATCCGACACCGGCTGGCTCTCGCTTGCCGCGCTCGCGCCGCTCGGCCCGGGCACCCACACGATTGGCGCCTCCGAAGACAACGACATCGTCCTCGCGACGGCACCCGCACCCCGCCTGGGGACGCTGACCGTCTCAGAAGACGGCATCGAGTTCATCGCCGACGATGCGGCGACGGTCAAGGTCTTCGATGACGTGTCGGCCGCCCCCGTTACCACGTTGCCGGTGGTCTCAGACGGCGACGGCAAGCCGACCGTGCTCACCTCCGGCACGCTGCTCTTCCACGTCATCGATCGGGGCGGGGAACAGTTCCTGCGGGTCCGCGACCGCAACAGCCCGACGCTCGCGGCATTCGAGGGGATCGACCGCTTCCCCGTCGATCCCCGGTGGCGCGTCACCGCCAGGCTCATCCCCGAACCGGGCGCGACCATCGCGATCACCAACGTGCTCGGCCAGGTCGAGACCTCGCCGTGCCCGGGCGCACTGGAGTTTGAACTTGATGGCCAGACCCACCGGCTGCGCCCGACGGTCGGCTCGGATGGCTCGCTCTTCTTCGTCTTTGCCGACACGACCAACGGGCTAGAGACCTATGGCGCCGGCCGCTTTCTCGACGCCGATCCCATCGGGGAGGACGGCCTGGTCGAGCTCGACTTCAACAGGGCGCACAACCCGATCTGCTCGATGAGCGAGTTCGCGACCTGCCCGCTCCCACCGACCGGGAATCGCCTGCCGATCGCTGTGGAGGCTGGGGAGAAATACACGCAGTAGAACGGCGAATCGATCATCGGCACCCGGAACAGGCCTCTGCACCGAGAACCGTCGCGAGCGTTCCGCCGGAATCGGTTTCTGCCAAAGCGGAATAGGTGCTGCGGTGACGGCGTTCACATGCCACATCACACACGGACACCTCACCACTCGGAGATAACGATGCGTCGATCGACCACCGCTGCCGCAATCCCTGCTGCCCTCGCTCTCGCTCTCGCAGCGGGCGGATGCCAGACCACCGATTCCCAGGCTCGAGCGACGGACTCTGCCTCGAGCGACGACGCGGAAGTGGCCACGGCCCATGCCGGCCCCGGTCTCGCCGTCGGCGAACGCGCCCCGGACGCGATGATTCAGACCCGCGACGGGCAGCAGGTCTCGCTGGCGAGCCTCTACGCCGACGGGCCGGTCGTGGTCACGTTCTACCGCGGCGGCTGGTGCCCCTACTGCGCACGGCAGCTCGTCGAGTGGCAGGGCCGCGAGGCGGAACTGGCCGAGGCCGGCGGGCGGCTGGTGGCCATCACCGCAGAGTCAGCGGACAACGCGACCGCGACCGCCACCAAGCACGACCTCGGATTCGATATCTACTCCGACACCACGATGGCCGCGGCGAAGGCGTACCGGGTCTACTTCGACCTCGACGCCGGCACCAAGACCAAGTACAAGGGCTTCGGCATCGACCTCGGCACGAGCAACGCCAGCGGGCAATGGAGCCTCCCCGCCCCCGGCACGTTTGTCATCGACCGCAGCGGCATCGTGCGATACGCCTGGGCGGACTGGGACTACAAGCAGCGTGCCGATGCCGACGAGGTGATCGCCGCGGTGCGGGCGGCGCAGTAGCCGCGGGCAGGGCTCCCGGTTCACATCATGAACGACTCGACGACGCGGTGGTTATCGAACGACCGCGTTGTCGCGTTCATCCGCAGCGGCCTTCTCGCGCTCAGTCTGCCCGGTCGCCCAGAGGATGCCGCCGAGCAGATGGTCGCGGAACGCCGGGTCGGCGAAGCTCTCCGACGTGTGCCCGCCGCCGGTGTACCACGCCCGCCCGCCGCCGAACTCGTGGCACCAGGCGGTCGGGTGGTCGTCGGGCATGGTGCTGCCCTCGTAGGACGAGGTGTCCAGGTGCATGAGCACGCGGACGTTGGGCCGCGGGCTCGTGCGGAAGTTGTACCACTCGTCGGTGCGGTTCCAGCGCTCGGGCAGGTGAGCGGTCGAGGGATGGTCCGCGTCCTCCACCACCACGTCGGCGGGCTGGATCCGCGGGTGCCCCTTGAAGTAGGCCCCGACGAGCTGGCCATACCAGGGCCAGTCGTACTCGGTGTCTGAGGCCGAGTGGACGCCGACATACCCCCGCCCCTTGGCGATGTACCTCTCGAACGCCGCCTGCTGCTCGTCGTCGAGGACGTCTCCGGTCGTGTTGAGGAAGACCACGCCGGCGAAGGCGTCGAGCCGCTCATCGGTAAACCAGGAGGCGTCCTCGGTGGCCTCGACCTCGAATCCCTGCTCCTCGGCGATCTCGGCCAGTGCCGCGACGCCGTCGGGGATCGAGGCGTGGCGGAATCCGGCGGTGCGGGAGAAGACGAGGATGGAGAACGGCTCTGCCGCCGCAGCGGGGCCCGCCCCCTCAGTGCTGGGTGCCAGGGGACCCTCTTCGAGCGCCGGGAGGCCCGGCATCGGGGCGAAGGCCAGGGCCAGCGCCCCCACAGCAGCGAGATTCAACATCCGGTCTCTCCGTTTGCGGTGTGCGTGGGTGAGGATACGGCATCACGCCGGTCGGCGCAGATTCTCTGGTGCATATCTATACATATTTTGCATATCTGCCTACGATCCCCCCAGGAACCCATCACCACCCAGTTCTTGCTCGGAGAGCGGATTCATGGCGAAGAAAAAGGTCGTTCTGGCGTATTCCGGCGGGCTCGACACCTCGGCCGTGATCCCGTGGCTCAAGGAAAACATGGACTGCGAGGTCATCGCCTACGTCGGCGACGTCGGCCAGGGGGCCGAGGAGCTCGAAGGCGTCGAGGAGAAGGCGATCAAGTCCGGCGCCTCGGCCTGCCGGGTTGTCGACCTCACCCGCGAGTTCGTTGCCGACTACGTCTTCCCGACCCTGCTGGCGGGCATCCAGTACGAGCACGACTACCTGCTGGGCACCTCGATCGCCCGGCCGCTGATCGCCAAGGCCCAGGTGGACGTCGCCCGCGAGTTCGGGGCCGACGCGGTCGCCCACGGGTGCACCGGCAAGGGGAACGACCAGGTTCGGTTCGAGAGCACCTTCTCGGCGCTCGCGCCCGACTTGGAGATCATCGCGCCCTGGCGGACGTGGAATCTCCGCTCGCGTGAGGACCTCCTGGCCTACCTCAAGGAGCGGAACATCCCCACGACCTCGAGCGCCAAGAAGATCTACTCCCGCGACCGCAACCTCTGGCACATCTCCCACGAGGGCGGCGTGCTGGAAGACCCGGCCGCCCCGCCGCCGGACGACGTCTGGATGATGACCGCCGACCCCTCTCAGGCCCCCGACACCGCCCAGGACGTGACCGTGGAGTTTGAGGCCGGCGTGCCCGTGGGCGTCAACGGCGAGCGGCTCGCCCCGGAGGAGATCGTCTCCCGCCTCAACACCATCGCCGGCGAGCACGGCGTGGGGCGCGTGGACATCCTGGAAAACCGCCTCGTCGGTATGAAGTCGCGGGGCCTCTACGAGACCCCCGGCGGCACCGTGCTGGTCGAGGCGATCAAGGGCATCGAGCAGTGCGTCCTAGACCGCGAGACCCTGCACTGGAAGCAGCAGATGTCGGTGACCTTCGCCGAGCTGGTCTACAACGGCCGCTGGTTCACCCCGCTCCGCGAGGCCCTGAGCACCTGTGCCGCGAAGATCGGCGGGCGTCTCACCGGCTCGTCGACCGTGCGGCTGTACAAGGGCCGGGCGTGGCTGGTCGGGCGGTCGAGCCCGTTCAGCCTCTACGAGGAGAGCTACGCGACGTTCTCGGCCGACGAGGTGTACAACCAGAAGCACGCCGAGGGCTTCATCCGGTTGCTGAGCCTGCCGGAGCGGATCGCGGCCCTCAAGTTCGGCGCCCGGAGCGAATCCACCGTTACGTCCGGGGTCTGACAACAGACGCGCCGATCGCCTTCTGCATCCGCTCGACCGCGAGGTGGAGGGTCTCCTCCCGCTTGCAGAAGGCGAAGCGCAGGTACTTCCGCCCCTCGGCCCTGTCGTGGTAGAACACGCTCGGCGGGATCGTCGCCACGCCGGCGTGCTCGATGAGCCACCTGGCCATCGCGAAGTCGTCGCCCGGCCCGCCAGACTCGTCCCGGATGCCGAGCTGCGCGCTCACGGCGGTGTGGTCGGCCATGATGAAGTAGGTGCCCTCGGGCTCGGTGACGCCGAAGCCGAGATCCGCGAGGGCGTCGGCGAGATAGCGCCGGCGGTCGGCGTAGTCGCGTTGCAGCTGCGCCACATATGCCTCGCCCTCGTCACCGGCGAGCGCGGCCGCCGCGGCGTGCTGGAGCGGAGTCGCGCTGGCGTATGTCAGGAACTGGTGTGCGGCGCGGATGCCCGCGGTGAGGCCCGGCGGGGCGATCGCCCAGCCGATCTTCCACCCGGTCGCGCTGAACGTCTTGCCGAGACTCGAGAGCGTGACCGTCCGCTCGGCCATGCCGGGCAGCGAGGCGATCGAGACGTGCGGCCGCTCGGGCACGAAGACGAGCCGCTCGTACACCTCGTCGGCGATCACGATCGCGTCGTGCTCGGTGGCGAGACTCGCGATCAAGGCGAGCTCATCGCGCGAAAAGACTTTGCCGGTCGGGTTGTGCGGCGTGTTGAGCAGCACCGCCCTGGTCCGGGGCCCGAATGCTGCGCGGAGTTCGGCCTCGTCGAAGCCGAACCGGGTCCCGGCCGCGTCGGGCCGGAGCGTGACCGCCCGCACCGAGGCGCCGGCCATCGCGATGTCCGCGAGATAGGCGTCGTAGAAGGGCTCGAAGCAGACCACCTCGTCGCCCGGCTCGAGCAGACCGAGACAGCAGGCGACGAGGGCCTCCGTACAGCCGGACGTGACTGTAATCTCGCCGTGCGGATCGAGGTCGCGTCCGCCCCCCCGCCGCCACCACGAGGCGATCGCCTCGTTGAGCACGGGGACGCCCTGCGTGCGGGCGTACTGGTTCTCGCCGACGTCGATCGCCCGCTTCGCGGCGGCCTTCAGGAACTCCGGGCCGTCGAAGTCGGGGAAGCCCTGCGAGAGGTTGATCGAGTTGTGCCGGGCCGCGAGGAGGCTCATCTCGGCGAAGATCGAAGTGCCGAAGGGGCGGAGACGGGAGGCGGTGCGCGGGTCAGTCATATTGAGAGACTACCGGCTCGCCGGTGCCCGCGCTGATACCTCGAACACCCGTTCCGGGGCTGTCGCAAAGAGCCGGTCGCCGGGCTGCGAGCCCGCCCCCGCACGCCCGGTGAACCGGCTGAACGCCGGGAGCACAGCTACCCGGGTCCCAACCCGGAAACAGGGAAGCCGGACCGAGTCCCGCCCGGCGGAGATCGCGACCGCCGGGTGGAGGTGCCCCGCCCAGGTGAAGTGGTCGTCCACGCCGCCGTCGGGCTCGTGCACGAAACGGAAGGGGCCATCGACCAATTCGGCGTCGTGCATCGTGAGCTGCCACGGGGCCGCGACAGTCTCAAGGTCCCGGTCGTGGTTGCCGGGGACGACGCCGATCTCGACACCGAGTGTCTGCCGCCAGGACGCGACGCGGTCGATGATCGCGGGCGTCAGGCCGTGCCGGGCGTGCAGGACATCGCCGACGATGAGCACGCGCTCGGCCCCAGCATCAGTCACGCACCGGCCGAGCCTCGCCAGAGTCTCGTCCAGCACGCTCGCCGGCACGCCGATGCCGAGAGCCGCGAACGCCTGTTCTTTGCCGAGATGCAGGTCCGCGACCAACAGCGTGCGGCGGCGCGCCCACCACGCTGCGCGCTCGGGGAGCAGTTCGACACGCTCGCCGGTAACGTCGAGGGTGACCGTCTCACGCATGGCGGGCGGCCTCCTGCTGCCAGAGGGCCTGCATCCGGTCGATGCGCTCGGCGAGCGTGCCGTGGGCGAGCTTGGTACCGAACCGATCGGCCATGAGCGGGAAGGAGAGCGGCGTCGGACGCTCCGGCGATGTGCGCACAAACTCGGATCCACGCAGCCGCTCCAGCGTCCGGGCCATCCGGGTCTGCTCAAACTGCCGCTCGAGAACCTCACGCCGGGCCTGGCCCAGCAGCAGGTTGTCAGGGTCAAACTGCTCGAAGACCTCGAAGAGCAACGAACTGCTGGCCGAGACCTGGCGGGCCGACTTTGGTGTGCCCGGGTAGGTCTGGAACACCAGCCCCGAGACCCGGGCCACCTCGCGGAACTGGCTCTTGGCCAGCTCGGAGAGATTGACGCTCTGCTCGGCCTCGGCCGCGAGGTCGGTCGCGTCGAAGAGCGAGGCGTCGAACAGCTCATCGAACGGGTATCCACGCTCGGCGAGGAGCTCGAACCCGTAGTCGTTGGCGGTGACCGTGAACGTGGTCGCCCGGGCTCTGCCCATCCGCAGGGCCAGCAGCGCACCGATGCCGCCGTGGACGAGACGACCGTCGAACGGGAACACGAACAGGTGCGAGCCGTCGCGCGAGTCGAACATCTCGACGAGGGTCTGCCCACGGGCGGGGACGGCCGAGAGCACCGCCTGCGCGCGCATCAGTTCCGACGCCGCCCGCAGTTCGGGTCCGTCGGCGGACGACCCGCTCGAACCGCTGGCCAGCTCGAGCATCGCCCGGACGCCCGCCCCGAGCGACTCGGAGATCGGCAGCCGCGTCCCGGCCCAGTGGGGTGTGAAGTTGGTCTTGCCCTTGGCAGCGCGCACATAGGCGACCATGTCGTGCAGGCGAACGAACTCGAGCACCCGCCCGGCGAACATGAACTTCTGCCCCTTGCGCAGGCCCGCGACGAAGTACTCCTCGATTGAACCGAGCGAACGACCGCCCACAAAGCGGACCGAGACGGTCGCTTCGGCGGTGATGGTGCCGATGTTGAGCCTGTGCAGCTGGGCTGTCCGCTTCGACTCGACGCCGGCCCGTCCTGTCTCGTCGAATGTGACCTTGTGAAACTCGGGGTAGGCACCGAGGGTCGTGCCGCCTTTGGAGACCAGCTCCAGCGTCCAGTCGAACTCCTCGCGGGTGAGTCCGGCGAAGGCGGCGGTTGTCCGGACCTCGGCGAACAGATCGTCGGGCAGGAACCCGCCTCCGAGGGCGCAGGTCACCATGTGCTGGGCGAGGACGTCGAGCGGCTTGTGCTGCGAGAGTCGCGGCTCGATGACACCCTGCGCCACCGCGTCGCGCACCGCGGCGACCTCGACGAGCTCCATCGCGTGGGTGGGCACGCAGACGATCCGGCAGGTCTCTCCCGGCCGGTGCCCGGAACGCCCGGCCCGCTGGAGCAGCCTCGCGACGCCCTTGGGAGAGCCGATTTGGAAGACACGCTCGACCGGCGCGAAGTCCACGCCCAGATCCAGCGAGCTGGTCGCGATCACGAATTTGAGGTCGCCGCGTTTGAGCCCGCCTTCGACGTGCTCGCGCTCAGCGCGGTCGATCGAGCCGTGGTGGAGCGCGGTGATGGTCTCCCACTCCGGCCGCGTGGCCAGGAGGGCCCCGTGCCAGAGCTCGGCCTGGGCCCTCGTGTTCACGAAGATGAGCGTGGTTTTGTCCGGGTCGAGAGTTTCGAGCACCCGGGGCAGCATCCGGATGCCCATGTGCCCCGCCCACGGCAGCTGCCGCGGCTCGCTGGGGAGCAGCGTCTCGATCTCCACCGGACGCTCCAGCTTCTCGGCGATGATGACCGGTTCGGCATCACCGCCGACCGCAGCCCGTGCCGCGGCGTCGATGTTGCCGAGCGTCGCCGAGAGCGCCCATGTCCGCACCCGGGGCGCCCACGCCCGGAGCCTTGCGAGGGCGAGCTCGACCTGCGTCCCCCGCTTGGACGCGAGCAGCTCGTGCCACTCGTCAACGATCACGCTCTGGAGTGAGCCGAATCGGAGCGGGGCGTCGGCGTAGCTCAGGAGGAGCGAGAGCGACTCGGGGGTGGTGATGAGGATCTCCGGCAGGCTCTTGCGCTGGCGGGTCCGGACAGCGCTCGGCGTGTCGCCCGTGCGGCTCTCCACATCCACGTTCAGGCCGAGTTGCTGGATTGGCAGCCGGAGTGCGAGTTCGATGTCGCGGGAGACGGCACGCAGGGGCGTGATGTAGAGCACACGGATCGAGCGGGGACGGCTTCCTCGCTTTGGAGAAACGTTGTGAGCCGCGGGGTCGTCGGCCAGCTGCGAGAGAGGGCCCCCGAACGCGGCGTAGGTCTTGCCCGCCCCCGTGGGAACGGAGACCAGCCCGCTCCGGCCGCTGAGATAGGCCTCCCAGGCCCGCTGCTGGAACGGAAAGGGCGTCCAGCCCTGGCCGGCAAAGAACCGCTCCGCAGCATCCAGACTGGTTTCGACCTCGAAGCGCACCGGCAGACTCCTCCCAGCAGCATACGGTGGCTGGTTGGGTGTCGATCCAGGCGGCTCCTGCGGGAGCGGAAGGGGTGCGGATGCGGACGCTGGTGTGGTTTCGGAGTGACCTGCGGGTCGGAGACAACGCCGCCCTCTCCCGGGCGACGCACGACGCCGACCGGGGTGTCGTGGGAGTGTTCGTCGTCTGCCCCGGGCAGTGGCGTGAACACGACTGGGGCGGTCCGAAGGTGGACTTTGTGCTGCGGAATGTCGCCGCGCTGTCAGCGGCGCTCGACAAGCTGAGGATCCCGCTGCGGATCCTTCGTGTCGATCGGTTCGACGACGTGCCGAGCGCCCTGCTCGGTCTGGCGAAGGACACCGACTGCGACAGGCTCTACTACAACCGCGAGCTGGAGTTCAACGAACGCCAGCGCGACGATGAGGTCGAGCGCGCGTTCGAGGCATCGGGTGTGGACGTCTGCGCCTTCGACGACGTGAGCATCATGCAACCGGGAACGGTGTTGACCGAGCAGGAAGGCTGGTACACGGTCTACTCGCCCTTCCGCAAGAAGTTCGGGAAGGTCTTCGACGAGCGCGGTGGCTGCACAGTCGCACCGAAGCCGAAGCGGCAGCCGGAGGCCCCGTGCGACTCGGACGCGGTGCCCGCGCAACTCGAAGCGTTCGACGCTCCTGATCTGGCCGACCTCTGGCCGGCCGGGGAGTCTCGCGCCCGCGACCGCCTCAAGGCGTTTGTGCGGACCCGGATCGAGGAGTATCACGACAACCGCGATGCGCCGGGGATGGACGGCACCAGTTCGCTCTCGCCCTATCTCGCGGCGGGCGTGATCTCGCCGCGGGAGTGCCTGCTCGCGGCGATGGAGGCGGGCGGCTCTGACACTCTCGGCCCGGCGAGCGGGGGCGGCGGGGCGGGCACGTGGATCAACCAACTGCTCTGGAGAGAGTTCTATAAGCACCTGCTCATCGGGTTCCCCAAGCTCAGCCGCAACCGGAACTTCCGTGGTGAGTACGACAGCCTTGCCTGGCGGGAGGATCCGGAGCAGTTCGGCGCGTGGTGCGCCGGGGAGACGGGGGTCCCGATCGTCGATGCCGCGATGCGGCAGCTCGCCTCGACAGGCTGGATGCATAACCGATGCCGCATGATCGTGGCGATGTTCCTGACCAAGAACCTGCTGATGGACTGGCGGCTCGGCGAGCGTCACTTCATGAAGCACCTCGTCGACGGCGACCTGGCAAGCAACAACGGGGGCTGGCAGTGGTCGGCCTCCACAGGCACCGACGCGGCACCCTACTTCCGGATCTTCAACCCGATCTCCCAATCGAAGAAGGTGGATCCCGATGGTGCGTACATCCGTGCGCACATTCCGGAACTCGGCGATCTCGACTCGAAGTCCATCCACGACCCGCCGCCGCTGGCACGGGCGAGCGCTGGATACCCCCCGTCGATCGTCGATGTGAAGGCCAGCCGCCAGAGAGCGATCACGGCGTTCCGGGAGTTTCGTCAGTAGGCGCTGCGGTCTCGGGTGTCGCAGGCGCCGGAGAAGACAAGCCCAGGATCTCGCACGCACGCCAGGCCGGTGGCGACCAGGGGGCGGTGGAGATGACCCGCTCGAGCAGCCTCTGCTGGGGTTCGGTCTCGACCTTTGCATCGCCGAAGCGGGAGGTGTATCCGGCGAGAAGTTTCTCGGCCTGCTCGACGGCCTCGGCGCGGGCCGCGGCGTGCTCGGCGTCCACCCATGTCAGCGCCTCGATGAACCGCTCCGGAGTCGGCAGGGTGTGGGCCATGTCCTCGTACTCAAACAACCGGACGTTGAGCCCGTCTCCGGTCATGATGCGGGTGGCGTTGACCATCTCGCGGTAGTTGAAGTCCAGCGGGCCGGTCATCGGCGCGATGCGGTGCCCGCGGAGCAGACGCCACGACGAGGCCTTCGGGCGGCCAAACCCCTGGACGACAAACCGACCATCGCCCAGCGGCACGTGCTTGTAGGCGTTGAGCCCGACGATGGGCACCGCTCCGGTGAAGACTTCGGGGAAGCAGGCCACGAGCCCCGAACTGATGCGTCCTCCGCCGGAGATCCCGGTGACGTAGACGCGCTGCGGGTCGATGTGGTAGCGCTGGCTCATGGTCGACACCATGTCGAGACCGAGCTGGTAGCGATCGGTCGACAGGCGGCCGTTGCCCGCGTCCGCTGCGCCGACCATGATGCACCCCAGCGCGTCGGCGGCCGCGTTGAACGCTTCCGGCGGCCGACCACTCGTCGAGGCGTCGATCCAGACGATCAGCCCGGCGAGGGTTCTGTGTGTATAGCCCTCGGGGAGGCGGACGAAGAGGTGCTCGTCGGGGAGGTAGCGCTGGGTCTCGGGAAGGTTCGACTTGCGGCCCCCGTTGAGTCGGTCGCGGATCGTCGCCGAATCGAGCACGATCGGCGAGCGCCGGTAGGGCGGAGGCAGCGGCACGACCTGCCCGACCGGGACGTCAGGGGCCGCGTCGAGATCACCGAGGTATGCCAGGAGCGGGTCGAGCAGGCTCTGGCAGTCGGGCGCGTCCATCGCGAAGGTCCGCGGGGACTCCAGGTCGTCAAACAGCAGCAGGCCGTCGGGCGTGAGGCCGAGGCGGTACGACGCCGCGTCGCGACCGCGCGTCACGTGGGCGTGCCCGAGCACGTCTGTTTCCTCCGGCCAGCCCGTTTCCGCAGCACGGCGGGATGCCGCGGCCAGACGCCGCAGGTCAACCGGGCCGATGACGGCGACGGTGCCGAGCAGCCTGTTGGCCATCTCGCAGTCGGAGAACACCCGCGAGGGTTTCGCTTCGCCGATGGTGATTGCGACCTCCGACGGGGGCGAGCCGCGGAAGTCGAGCGGGCCGGCGGCATCGACGACGGCCGGCCAAAGCAGGATCGCGATGATCCCCGCCATGGCCCACGCGATACGCCGGAGAGGTGTCGCCATGACGGACGATACGCGGCTGTGCCGGTGGTGATCCGACGGTGCAAAAAGCACGCCGGGGAACGTGCAGAGGCACGAATCTGGGGGCCGGACCCGGAGTGGCACGGCGAGGCAGCGGCACCGGGTCGTCGGTGGCCCCGCTCCGGGGTCACCATTCGTTCTCGTTGAGGTCGCCCGTGTCGCTGTTGGCCCAGAATCGGCCGGTCGTGGGGTCGTAGTTCCAGCCGGCGGTGCCGGACACGGGCGGCGCGTCGGCAACCCAGGCCGCGATCTGGACATCGCTCGACGCATTGAACGGGTTCTCGGGGAAAGCCCGCGGGACGACCGTTCCCACGGTCTCCAACTGGGAGAGTGTCGGGTAGGTCGATTCCCCGTTCGGCGACGACGACTCGGCGGCGTAGGTGGCGATCGCCGCTCGAGCGAAGCCGAGTGTCGCCTTGGTGTCCGACGCCCGGGCCGAGTCGGTGTACTTGAAGTAGTTGGGAACGGAGAATCCGGCGAGGACCGCCAGAACGGCGATCAACGCCATGAGTTCAACGAGTGTCACGCCCCTGCGAACGGATCTCGTCTCTGTACCACGAAGCTTCATGGCTCGCACTCCACGTCCTGCCCATCACCCGTCGACCCCGGTCTCACGTCGTCGAGGCACCCGCGCCACTGCACCGTGTTGCCTTCAGAGCGGATGATCGCGGGCCCGCGCCCTGGCACCACCGCGACAACCAGCACAGCGGGGACAGCTTCCGCCGAGAACGCCGCGCCGGGTCCCTTGCGGGTTATCCGATCGCCACGCCGCGCATCGCGGCGCAGGACCCGCCGCAACTCGGGATCGGAGCGCTCACGCGGCCCGGTGCACCCGTGTGGTCAGCTGCGCGGCGTCGTTGACCTCGTCGATGGCGAGCGCGCGGCTGACCTCCTCCAGCGTGGTAAACCCCATCCGCGCCTTCTCCAGCCCGTCGCGCCACATCGGGCGCATCCCCGCCCCGATCGCGGCCTCTCGAACCGTCGCCGCCGCGGCGTCACCGTCGATCAGCTCCCGCATCGTGGCGTCCATCAGGAACAACTCATTCGCCGGGATGCGCCCGCGGTAGCCGGTGCTCATGCACCTGCCGCAGCCGGTGCCGCGGACGAGCCCGGTGCGGTCCTGCTCCAGCCGGAACAGCCGCAGGAGGCTCGGATCCGGTTCGTCGGGCTTTGCGCAGGAGGCGCAGACGCTCCGGAGCAGCCGCTGGGCGAGCACCCCGATCAGCGACGCGTTGATCGCAAACGGCGGGCAGCCCATGCCGCGGAGCCGCTCGATCGCGTCTGTCGCGTCGTCGGTGTGGAGCGACGAGAGCACCATGTGCCCTGTCAGGGCGGCCTGGCACGCGGCCCGCGCGGTCTCGGCGTCACGGATCTCGCCGACGAGCACGACGTCCGGGTCCTGCCGGAGCACCGACCGCAACGCGCCGGCGAAGGTCAGGCCGATCTCCGGGCTGACCTGCAGTTGCCTGGCCATCGGCACGCGGACCTCGACCGGGTCCTCGATGGTCATGACGTTGCGGTCGGGGGTGTTGAGCCGCTTGAGCGCGGCGTAGAGCGTGGTGGACTTGCCCGAGCCGGTCGGCCCGGTCACGAGGAACAGCCCGTGCGGCCGGGCGATCGCCGCTTCGACCTGCTCGGTCGTGTCGCCGGCGATCCCCAGCTCACGCAAGCCCCTGATCGAGGTCTCCGAGGAGAGCAGCCGCATCACGATGTTCTCACCGTGGATCGTGGGCATCAGGCTGACCCGCACGTCCAGCGGCTCGCCGTCACGGGTGAACCTGAACTTGCCCTCCTGGGGGCGGCGGGTCTGCGCCGGATCGAGTGACGCCATGGTCTTGAGCCGCCGCACGAGGTCGGCGTGATGAGCCCCGGACGGAACCGGCCGCTCGATCAGCCGCCCGTCGATGCGGAACCGAAGATGCAGATCGTGCTCGTCGGGGCCGATGTGGATGCCCGAGGCACCCTCGCGGGCCGCCTGTTCGAGGATCCGGCCGATCGCGGCGGCTTCGGGCGACTCGCCCGCCTTTGACCCCGCGGCACGCCCGATCTCGGCGCTGTCGGCGTCCATGCCGCCGGCGGTGAGGGAGTAGCTCCTCGCGATCAGTTCTGTCAGCGCCTGAAGATCGCAGAGAACCGGATCGACCTCGGCCTTGAGCAGTCGGCGCAGCTGATCAACCGCGTGGAGGTCGAGCGGATCGGCCATGCCGACGGTGACGATGTCGCCGAGGTCAAACAGCGGGAACGCCATCAGCCGCTCGGCGGAGGTCTGCGCGAGCAGCTGCGTGTTGCGGATGTTCACCTCGAAGGCGTCGAGATCGACGAAGGGGCACTCGAAGATCTCCGCCATGCAGATCGCGATCTGCCGGCGCGACACGACGCCGAGGACGACCATCGCCTCGGGGAGCGTCAGCCCGTGCTCCTCGGCGTAGCGGGTGCCCGCCTCGAGCTGCTCCCGCCCGATCAAGCCCTCTTCGAGCATGGCGGCGATCACGAAGTCGTTGCCCTGCGTCATGCCGCGGCCCCCCCGCTGTCGGCTCTTGCGGCCGGAGAGTGTGCCGCCGGCTCGGACGCCGCGGCGGAGAGGAGTGCGCCGAGCAGCGGCGCAGCTCCCGACACATCCACAAACGACGTGCCAAGGTAGTACGCCGGCGATCGATCGATCATCGTTGTTCTCTGCACCCGAACGCGGACCTCGTGCGTCGCCGGCTGCCCGTTCTCGATGAGTTCGAGCGTTACGGTCGCCTCGGCACCCCGCGGGAGATAGAGCGGAGACCGAAGCCCCAGCCCGCCGTCGCCGCAGTCGATCACACGGAGCCGGACCGAGCCGTCGGCCTCGGTGACCGCCCCGGAGAGGGCGATCTGTGACGCGTGTCGCTCCGCGACGCGGAGGCGTCCCGGGAGATCGCACGAGCGGCGGTCGTGCCGGCGCACCGCCAGATGTTCCTGGTCTTTGGGCATCGCTTGCGCCTCCACAGTTCGGTCGCGGAGGGACTATCGGTCGCGTGGTGCCGAGACTGCACCGCGATGCGGGGCTCGGGCCCTGGAACCCGGGCCGGGACGCGGTGGCGGGCGTGCTCGAGCGTTTTCGGACCACACCAACGAGACGACGCCCGCGGCTGTCGGTGACAGCCGCGGGCGTCGAAGTGGCGAGAGTGGGACTTGAACCCACGACCTGCGGGTTATGAATCCGCCGCTCTAAACCAGCTGAGCTACCTCGCCGGAGCGGGCCAATCGTAGCCCTGACTGGTGACCCGGGACAAGCCGGCCCGGAGACCGGGCTTGCCGCGATGCCGGCCCCCTCACGCAGTGCCTCGGCCGGCGATGCGGGCTAATCCTGCTCGATCACGAACTCGAGCACCGAGTGCCCGTCGATCTCGAAGTGCTCCACCGTGATCTCGACGATCCGCTCCTCTTCGAGCGTGAACGAGCCCTCGTCCCGCGCGGGGGCGTGCCAGGTCCAGTTCTCGATCACGGATTCGCCGTCGACGGTCACCCTGATGCCGTCGTCGCTCAGGGTCCGCACGTTCCAGGTGCCCGGGGTGAGACGGAGCTTGGCGGTGGCGATCATCCCGAAGTGATCCCGGCCGGGGCCGGCCTGGGTGATCGCGTCGGAGATCTTCATGTCCTTGGGCCCGCCGCCGCCGTAGGAGAAGTTGAGCGAGTCGATCTCGGCCCGGCGTGCGCCGGCCTCGTCGGCGTGGGCCCGCCAGCCGTCGAGGTCTTCGCGGGGGTCAACGGTCCAGGGGAAGAACGTCGCCTGCCACTTGGTGACCACCAGCGTGTCCTCGTAGACCTTCTCGAAGTCCTTGCCGCGGAGCTTGAGGGTGTAGGGGTGCACACCCGCCATGCCGAAGACCTCCACGCGGTAGGGGCCGCCGGCGTCCTCGGGCTCGATCAGCTTGAACTGGGCGGACGCCCCGTTCATCACGACGTAGAAGTCCTCCACGCCGCCGAGCACCTCGTAGACGTGCCTCGCGGCGGAGCGCTCCGCGCGGCGAGCGAACGGCGAGGTGTGGTCCCACGGGAAGTACTCGCCCATGAGGATGTTCTCGCGACCCGCGAGTTCGCTGCGCGCACCCACCGGCGAGGTCGAGCCGAGCGCCTCGTAGGAGGGCGGCTCGTACAGCTCCATCGTGACGAGCACGTCGACCGGGGCCTCGCTGGCCTTGGCGTCGACTTCCTCACCCACGTTCACGAACTCGTTGCCGCCCATCCGGATGTTGGTGCTCTCACGGAGGTGCACCGCGACAACGTCGCCCTCGAAGCGGTTGCGGATGATCGAGTTGTCGTCCGAACCGCGGTGGTTGACCTTGGCCCAGTCGGTCGCGAGCAGGCCCTCGTCGTTGTCCCACCAGAGGTGCACGCCGCACTTGTTGTTGCGGAACACGTTGTCGCGGATCACGTTGTTGGCCCCGTGCTCGATGTTCACGCCGCCGCGTTCCAGGCCGTACGCCCCCTCGCCGTTGTCCTCGAAGAGGTTGCCGGCGATGGTCGTGTCCTGCGAATAGCCGCCCCAGACGCCGCAGATCGCGTTCCCGACGAGCCGGTTGCCGATGAACCGGTTGCCGAAGCTGAAGGTCAGCTCGATCCCGTGCGCGGGGGCGTACGAGAAGTCGTTGTTGATGAGCAGGTTGTCGTTGCACCCTGCGCGTTCGAGCGAGAACCCGTCCGGCCCCGGGACCTGCCCGAGGGCTTCCTTGCCGGCGAACCCGAAGAAGCCATCGCCGCCGTGGGTCGCGGAGTTTTCGGCCAGCAGGTTGTCGCTGCACTGCTCAAAGAACAGGATGCCGGCCGAGTCCTGCCCGCGGTTGTAGACACCGTGCGAGTAGCCCCGCACGCAGAAGTCCAGCGCGTTCCGGCTCACGATGTTGCGGCTCGACTTCCACATCGCCAGGCCCCAGCCCGACAGGAACGAGAAGTCGTTGTCGTAGATCCGCGAATCGTTGACCTGGTCGATGATCAGCCCGTTCTGCCGACGCCGGGCGTAGCACTCCCGCACGGTGATGTCGTCGGAACGCTCCACGTAGATCCCCGCGCCGTAGCGGTTCATCCACTCGTGGTTGGCGTTGTCGTGCGGCCAGAGCCAGTCCGAGCCGTCCTCGGCCTCCGGCGTCGAGCCCAGACGCATCGCGTACCCGCCCGAGACATCCGCCCCCTCCAGCAGCAGGCCGCTCGCGTCGGAGGCGTAGATCCCGACCTTGAACCGGTGGGTGTGCGCGTTCCGCAGCGTGACGTTGGTCTGACCGTCGATGCGGATGCCGATACCGGTGAGCGTCTCCCACGGCGTCCCCTCCGGTGCGCCGGCGAGCTCGGCCCCGCCCTCCACAAACTCCACCACGATGTCGGAAGCGACGATGTGGATCACACCGTTGCCGTCCTCGTCGGCGATGATCGTGCCTTCAGGGATCCGCACCCGGCACGACGCGTCGATGCGCGTGTTGTCCTCGGTGACGATGATCTCGGGGACGTCGGACTGCCCGGCCGCGGGCAACGCCCGGACACCGAAGCACACCAACACAGCAGTCGCGGCGGTAGAGAGTGATTTCATGCCCGCATGGTACAGCGGCGCAGCGCGAACGTCGAAGCGTTCTGCGAACAGATCAGCCGTTCGAGTTGGGCTCTGAGGCCGGCTTGATCTCTTCGGCTGTTTCCAGGTGGGACACCCGGCGGGCATCACCCGTGGGAAGCGATGGCGCCGCCGGGGCTTCCTCGATCGCCTTCGGCGAAGTCTCGACCTTCTTGCTGCCGGTCTCGATGTCGTCGTTGATGTCCTTGAGTCCGCGCTTGAACTCGGTGATGCCCTTACCGAGGCTGCGACCGACCTCGGGCAAGCGCTTGCCAAAGAGGAGCAGCCCGATCGCGAGGATGATGAGCAGCTCGGAGTTTCCGGGCAGGTTGAATCCCAAAGTCATGACGTCCATGCGTGCTCCGCGGCCAAATTCCGCCCGTCGTCCGGGGGTTCTCAAGGTGATTCGGCAAACCCGACCGTGCGTATCGCGCACCGTCGTTGCCAGTCTACTCTACGCATCCGAGCCGCCCCCGAGCGCTGCCTCCGCGACGTTCAGCAACAGCATCGCCACCGTCATGGGGCCCACGCCGCCGGGCACGGGGCTCAGCCACCCAGCTATTTCCCGTACTTCGTCGAACGCGACATCACCCACCGTCTTGAGACGACCGTCCGGCCCAGGAACGCGGTTGACGCCCACGTCGATCACGACGGCGCCCGGCTTGACCATCGGGGCGGTGATCAGCCCCGCAGAACCCGCGGCCGCGACGAGCACGTCGGCCGACCGGCAGAGCTCGGCGATCCCCTCGGTCCAGACATTGCAACTGATGACTGTCGCGTCCTGACGCATCAGGAGCACGGCGATCGGCTTGCCCACGACGTTGCTGGCCCCCACCACCACCGCCCGCTTGCCCCGCAGTTCGATCTCGGTCGACTCGATCATCTTCACCGCCGCCAGGGCGGTGCAGGGCGCGAGACTGGAATGCCCGTAGACGATGTTCCCGATGTTCGCCGGATTGACGCCCTCGACATCCTTGTCCGGATCGATCAGACGCTGCACCCGGTACGGGTCGATCCCCTCGGGCAACGGCATGTGGACCATGATCGCCGAGACCGCCTCGTCGTGATTGAGCAGCAGCACCCGACCGGCGATGTCGTCGAACCCGGCACCCGCGGGCAGGACGTGCAGGCGGTACTCGATGCCGAGCTGCTCGCAGGTCGTCCGCTGGTTCTCGGCGTAGACCCGGGCCCCGTTGTCGCCGGACTCGACCAGGACCGCGTCGAGCCGCGCGACCGCCCCCTGCCGCCGTGCCTCGGCGACGCGGCGGGCGATCCTGTCGCGGTGCGCCGCTGCGAGTGCTTTGCCGTCGATGAGTGTGGCGGGCATCGCCCCGAGCATAGCCGGATCGGCGGGGGCCTTCCGCCGGCCCCGCCATACAGGGCCGCTGCCGGCGGGCAGGGCGGCCTCGCGAGTCTGCGGCTCGTGTAGTATCTGGCCGTGGAACGACCCGCGGACACGGCCGGACCGGCGGCGCACGCGTCAGAGCTGCGCGAGTTGCTGCACCGCGCCAACGCCGCGTACTACGTCGACGCCACCCCCATCATGCCCGACGCCGAGTTCGACCGGCTCCTGGCCGAGCTGGCGGCGCTGGAGGCCGCGCACCCCGAACTGGCCGATCCCAACAGCCCGACCCAGCGCGTTGGGGGCGAGCCGATCGAGGGGTTCGAGACCGTGCCCCACGCGGTCCCCATGCTCTCGATCGACAACACCTACGACGAGGCGGACCTCCGGGCCTGGCACGCACGCGTCGCCAGGTCGGCCGGGGCGGACGGGTCGCTCTTCGGGGATGCCGGCTCGGGCCCGGTCCTGCTCGCAGACGCCAAGGTCGACGGGGTGGCGGTCAGCCTCCGGTACGAGAACGGGGAGCTGCTCCGCGCCCTCACCCGCGGCGACGGATCGGCCGGGGACGACATCACCACGAACGTGCGCGCGATCCGGGCGGTGCCGCTGAAGCTTGATCAGAAGGGTGGCCCGGTCCCCGAGGTGCTCGAAGTCCGCGGCGAGATCTACATGCCCCTGGCCGAGTTCGAGCGGATCAACAGCGAACGGGACGAGGCGGACCTCGAGCCCTTCATGAACCCGCGCAACGCCACCGCCGGAACACTCAAGCAACTCGACCCGAAGGTGGTCGCCCAGCGGCGGCTCGGCTTCGTCGCCCACGGACGGGGGGAGATCGGCGGCCAGCACGCCGACGGGTTCGCCGGCTCCCACTCGGCGCTCCTCAAGTCGCTCAAACGCATGGGCGTGCCGGTCAGCCCGGCTCTGGCCCACAGCGCAGAGATCGACGATGTCGTGCGCGCGATCGAGGGCTTTGCCACCGCCCGGCACGACCGTCCCTACGCGACCGATGGCGTCGTGGTGCGCGTCGATGACTGGGCTCTGCAGGATGCACTCGGCGTCACCAGCAAGAGCCCGCGCTGGGCGATCGCGTACAAGTATCCGGCCGAGCGGAAGACGACGGTGCTGCTCGACGTGCTGCACCAGGTCGGCAAGACCGGCAAGATCACGCCCCGGGCGGTGATGGAGCCGGTGATACTCGCCGGCACCAAGGTCACGCACGCCACGCTGCACAACTACGGACAGATCCGCAAGAAGGACATCCGCCTCGGAGACACGATCGAGGTGGAGAAGGCCGGGGAGATCATCCCCTACGTGGTCGGCGTGGTGGCGGAGAAGCGGTCCAGGAAGGCCACACCGATCGTCGCCCCGGCCACCTGCCCGGTGTGCGGGGGCACCGTCGAGATCGAGCCCGCCGAGGGCGATCCCGCGCAGGGAGGCGACCCCGAGCACGAGACCGTCCGCCGGTGCGTCAACCCGGAGTGCCCCGCGCAGATCCGCGAGAAGCTCATCTGGTTTGCCGGCAGGAAGCAGATGGACATCGACGGGCTGGGTGAGTCCACCGTCGATCAGATCCGCGCGACCGCGCTGCGTCCTGACGATCCGACTCGTGCAGCACTCGGCGTGCCCGAGGACTGCCCGGTCATCCCGCTCAACCACTTCGCCGATGTCTTCGAGCTTGGGCAGTATCGCGACGCCCTGCTCACGCTCAACCGCATGGGGGAGAAGAAGGTCGACAACCTCCTCGCGGGGATCGAGTCCGCCAAGTCGCGAGGCCTCGCCCGGGTGCTTGCCGGGATGGGCATCCGGCACGTCGGCAGCTCTACCGCCAAGGCGCTGGCCCGGGTCTTCCCCGATCTCGAAGCGCTGCTTGAGGCCGAGGTGTGGCGGCTCATGCCCAACGCGTTCAACACGATGAGCGGCGAGACACGCAAAGCACTCTCCGGGTCTGACGCGAAGCTGGACGATGTCTACGAGACCGGGCTGGGCGGCGGGACGGCCCCGGTCGTTCACGCCTATCTGCACTCGCCCGCGGCTCGCGACACCTTCCGCCGACTCGCCGAATGCGGCGTCGACTTGACCAGCCGCGACTTCCGCGCCCGCGACGCAGCGAGCCCCGGAGCGGACTCGGAGTTTGCCGGCAAGAAGGTCGTCCTCACCGGCACGCTCGAGCACTTCGAGCGGACAGGCCTTTCCGAGATCCTCGAGTCGCTCGGGGCCAAGGTCAGCGGCTCGGTCTCCAAAAACACCGACATCCTGATCGCCGGCGAAAGGGCGGGATCCAAGCTCGCCAAGGCCGAGTCGCTGGGGGTCGAGGTGTGGGACGAGGCGAGACTGCTCGACGCCCTCCCGCCGGAGCACCGCCCGTCGTGACCCAAAAGCGGGTAGAGTCGGTTCCGCATCGGCCCAACCACCCGGGAGTCTCATGCACAACGTCGAGTACAAAGCCGAGCTTCGCGATCTGGAGATGGCCAGGGCCGCGTGTCGGGCGGTGGGTGCCGCGTTCATCGCGACGCTGGAGCAGACCGACACCTATTTCAGGGTGCCCTCGGGCCGCCTGAAGCGGCGCGAGTGCGTCGGGGAACCCACCGAGTGGATCTTCTACGACCGCTCGAACGAGTCACGGCCGCGTCTGAGCAGCTTCACGATCTACTCCGACCCGCAGGCACGCGAGCGGTTCGGGGTCAACCCGCTGCCCGAGCTGGTGCAGGTGCGGAAGGTGCGCGAGCTGTACTTGCTCGACAACGTGCGGATCCATCTGGACGATGTCGAGGGGCTCGGGCGGTTCTTTGAGCTCGAGGCCATGGTCTCGCCGGGGTTCCCGGTGCCGCGGTGCCACGCGGCGGTGGACCGGCTCAGGGCCTCCTTCGGGCAGGTGCTGGGCGAGGCCCTGAGCGTGAGCTACGCCGACCTGATCATCCTCGAGCGCGAGTCGGCCGACCAGCCCGTGGATTGATTGGGGCGGGTTGGGCCGCCCGATTCGGACGCGGGCTGCGGGCTGGGATGCCCCGGTGCCGATAGATCGGGCATGTGCGGCCTCCTCGGCATGATCTCGACACGACCGATCCGGCTCTCCGACCCGGCGTGCTGCCGCCTGCGCGACCTGATGACCCACCGGGGCCCGGACGGCGCCGGGCTGTGGCGGGGCGGCGTGTACCGGGAGCCGAGTGCGGAGATCGTGCTCGGGCACCGGCGGCTGGCGGTGCTCGATCCGACGCCCGCGGGCCAGCAGCCGATGGCCACGCCCGACGGGCGATTCGTGCTTGTGTACAACGGCGAGCTCTACAACGAGCCGGAGCTGCGAAGCCGGCTCGCGCGGGAGGGTGTCCCCCTCACCACCGGGTGTGATACCGAGACGGTGCTCTGGTGGCTCGCGACGCGGGGGCCGGGAGCACTCCGCGACCTCCGCGGCATGTTCGCCCTGGCGCTGGTCGATCGTGTCGAGGGCAGTGTGGTGCTGGCGCGGGATCCGCTCGGGGTCAAGCCTCTGTACTGGTGGCAGGGCCGCGACGCCGGGGCCGACCTGCTGCTCTTTGCCAGCGAGCCCGGGCCGATCCTCGAGCACCCGGCGGTGACGCCGGAGCCCGACATGATCGCGGTGAGTGCGTACCTGACGACCATCCGCACGGTGCTCGGCGAACGGACGATGTTCGCCGGTGTGCGCGCGCTGCCGGCGGGTCGGGTGATGCGGGCGGAGATCGGCACAGACCAGATCCGCACGCGGGCAAGCGACATCGGGATCGGGGTGGTCGAACCATCGGGGGATCGAGCCGAGCGAGTAGCTCGCGTGCGGGAGGTCGTTCGGGGCTCGGTCGATGCGCACCTTCGGTCGGACGTGCCCACGTGCTGCCTGCTCAGCGGCGGGCTCGACAGCGCGATCGTGACGCGGGTGGCCAGCGGGACTCACCGGGGACTGCGGACCTACTGCGCGGGCGCGAAGGGGGAGCGCGACATCAAGGGTGTGCCGCAGAGCGAGGACTTCAAGTTCGCCGGCGAGGTCGCCCGCGGGCTGGGCACCCACCACACCGAGGCGGTGGTTGATGAGGCGTTGTTTCTCGATCGGTGGCGCGAGATGGTCGGCCGGCAGGGCGTGCCGCTCTCGACCCCCAACGAGGTCGCGATCAACGAGGTGGCCCGGCGGCTCAGGGCCGACGGGTGCGTGGTGACGCTCTCGGGCGAGGGGGCGGACGAGCTCTTCGGCGGGTACCACCAGGTGCTCGCCCCCGCGCTCGCCCACGTCGCCTCCGGTAACGCCGAGCCGGGGCTCTTTCACCTGTCGGTCGGCTCGTGGTGCCTCGTGGAAGATAAGCCGGCGGTGCTGACGCCCGAGGCGTGGCTGGCGGCCGGGGGCGACGCCTGGCTGACCGAGTGGTATCGGAAGGAGTTCGCGACGGTCTGCCGCGGGGACGACCCGATGGCGGATCACCTCAGATTCCAGCGGCGGGTGAATCTGGTCGGTCTGCTGCAGCGGCTCGACAGCGCGACGATGCTGGAGTCGGTGGAGGGACGCACGCCCTTCGCGGACATCACGGTCGCGGCGCTCGCCGAATCGCTCCCGATGGAGGACCGTTTCGTCGCGCCCGAGCGCACGAAGATCGCTCTGCGCGAGGCGTTCGTCGCCGACCTCCCCGCGTCCGTCGCCGCGCGCCCGAAGGCGAGCTTCCCGTTGCCCTTCCAGCGGTGGCTGGGTGGAGCGGGAGAGACGATCGCGGGATCATCGATGGTGCGTTCGCTTGTTCGGGCGGAGGTGCTCGATGCGGTGGCGACCGATGCGAACAGCCACTGGCACCTCGCGTGGCCGATGGCCAACCTCGCGATCTGGGCCGAACGCTGGTGGCCCGACCGGGTGCCGGGCGAGCGGCACGCCGCCAGCGCCTACGTGCCGGAGGCCTGAGCCGGGAGCCCGGCGGGCGGCTGCTCGCCGGAATTACGCACCCAGTACCCGACATCAATCCAGCGGCCAAGCTTGAATCCAACCCGGGGCAGGGTCCCGGCGTGGCGGAGCCCGAACGACTCGTGCAGACGCACGCTCGCGGCGTTGGGCAGCGCGATCCCCGCGATGATCGTGCGATAGCCGAGCACATCCAGCCGAGGCACCAGATCGGCGTAGAGCCGTCTGCCCACGCCCCGGCCCTGTGCCTCGGGACGGACGTAGACGCTGATGGTGACGGTCCAGTCGTACCCCTCACGCTGCTGCCACCGCGAGGCGGAGGCGTAGCCCACCACCTCCCCACCGTCATCTTCGTGCACCAGCCACGGCAGCGTCCGGTGCGTATCGAGCCAGCGGCGCAGATCGGAGGCCGTCACGGGCGTTGTCCCGAAGTGGGCGGTTCCCTCGGCGATCTCGCGGTTGACGATGGCCAGAACGGCCGGGAAGTCGGACTCGCACGCGGGGCGGACGGGCATGGGATGAGTCTACGAGCCCGCGGCTTGACCCGGCACCGGTCTGCGGGCATCCTTGGGCATGCAGAAACGATCCCTTTGGCGTGCCGGTGCGGTTCTCGGCGTGGTGTTGGTGGCGGCGGGCTGCTCCGGTCCTGAGAAGCGGGCGGAGACCGCGTCCGGTCCCGCGGTCGAGCACCTCCAACCCCGCACCGCGGTGCGGGTGTTCGACCGCCAGGGCGAGGTGAGCACGTGGAACGAGATGCTCTCCGGCCTCGCCGACGCGGACATCATCGTGATCGGCGAGACGCACGGCCATCCGCTCGGCCTGAGTGCCGCGGCCGCGCTGTGGGACGACCTGCTCAAGACCCGGCCTCAGGCGGCGCTGGCGATGGAGTTCTTCGAGCGGGACCAGCAGGTCGCTCTCGACGACTATCTGGCGGGCATCACGGATGAAGAGGCGTTCCGGGAGGCGGCACGCCGGAGTCAAGGAAACTACCCGGAGGGACACCGCCAGATGGTCGAAGCGGCGCGGGAGGCGGGCCGGCCGGTGATCGCGGCCAACGCACCGCGGCGGTACGTCCGGATGACCACGCCGCAGGGCTACGAACGTCTGACCGGCCTGAGCGACGCCCAGCGCCGGATGTTCGAGCCGCCCGCCCAGCTGGTCGAGGGCCGGTACCGGGACGAGTTCTTCGGCCTGATGAGCGGGGGCGGTCACGGCGAGAGCATGCCGGAGGGCATGGTCGAGAAGATGTACTTCTCCCAGCAGCTGTGGGACTCGACGATGGCGGCGTCGGTGGTGAACGCCACGCTCCGGGGCTCGAGGCCGGTGGTTTTGGTGGTAGGCCGGTTCCACGCGGACTTTGACGGGGCGACGGTCGAGTTCATCCAGAACAGCCGCCCGGATCTCACGGTGAGGACCGTCAGCGTGGTTGACGAGGCCTCGGGCACCATCGCTGAGGAGGATGTCGGGCGGGCGGACTATGTGTTCTATGTGGGCGGCACGGATGCGCATGGAGACGCGTCGTGAGGCAGACGGGATGGAGGTGGGCCGGGAGCGTCTGAGTCACTACGATGTCGGCATGCGAAAGTACGCCGCGTTCACACTGATCGAGCTTCTGGTCGTTATCGCCATCATCGCCCTGCTGATCGGGATCCTGCTCCCGGCGCTGGGCGCGGCGCGTCAACAGGCCCGGGTAACCGTGGTCGGCTCGAGGCTCCAGCAGTTGGGGCTGGGCATCCAGATGTACCTCAACGACTACGACGAGACGCTGCCGCAGTACATGGTGCCCGGGTTCGACGGCAGCATGACGGTCGTCGGGTCGCTCTTCGGCGGGAAGAAGGGGCAGCTGCCGTTTCTCGGGATCGACGAGGTCGGTGCCGAGCGTCGGCCGCTGAACCCGTACGTGATCTCGTTCGACGTGCCGCCGGACGACGTGGACACGAATGTCGAGCTTGAGCCGTTCGAGTCGCCGCTCGACAAGGGTGCGACCAACGTGCCGTTCCCGGGCTTCGAAGAGATCGACTCGTTCTATGACACGATCGGCTCGAGCTTCACGCTCAACGACCACTCGCTCGACCAGAACCCCTACGCCGACGACTACCCGACGCTGGTCCCGGGCAACGGCGGTCGGATGCCCCCGGTGCACGACACGACGAAGACGTGGGTCCTGGGTGAGCACCCGATCTACAACTACGACGACGGCGGGGATCGCGAGAGCTACTGGTACGACGACGGGATCCCCGAGACGAGCCTCTCGTTCCTCGACGGGCACGTGCAGATGCGTGTGCGGGTGCCCGAGGGCGAGGTGCACGAGACCGAGGACTACACGTTCCTGCCGCAGCCCAAGTGGCTGGAACGGTTCGATTGATCGCGCGTCGACGCGGTGCGCCGAATCTCGAACCCGACCACGCCCGCGGCCCGCGTTGACCGCCGGCTAGCTGTTGGTCGCCGGCTATCTCTTGTCGTCGGGCAATCGGCTCTGGTCGCGGCCGCCGTTGGGCGAACTGGTCATCGAGAAGCTGATCCGCTGGTCGGCACGCCCCGGGGGCGTCGGCGTCACAAACCAGCCCCAGAGGGCGGGTGAGCCGTAGGACCGGACGGTCGTCGGCGGGTGGAAGTGGAACGCGATCGGGGCGACCCGGTCGAGCTCGTCGTGGGTGCCGAAGAACTTCGTGGGGCGATCGAGGAAGTTGGGCGGCATCTTGCTCGACGCGCTCCGCAGCGCGGTCACATCGACGGGCACCCAGCCGAAGGTCTTGTTGTCCTCGTCGTAGAGCGCGAACTCAACCCAGACGCGGATCTCCCCGTCGCCCCCGGACTGCTTGAGGTACACGCTCTTGCCCGACCCCTGCTCGTCGTACCCGATCACGATGCGCGCGGGAAGGCCCGCCGCCCGGTACATCGCCACAAGGAGAATCGGAAGATCGATCTCGGTGCCCTGCCCCTCCAGGGCCGCGGCCGACGGGCCGACGGGGGCGAAGCCCTCGAGCATGCCGGACTTATCGAACGCGAGCCCCTCGCCGTTCGGCTGGACATACTCGGCGACCTGTCCGGCGAGGAACTTGGCCAGCAGGACCGGCTTGATCGACTTGGGGTCCTTGTTGTTGGTCCACACCTGCAGCAGCTTGACGACCTTGCCCATGTCGTAGCGGCGGCCCTGGGCGTCGAAGTCCACCAGCATCTGCGGCTCGAAGGTCGCGGCGGCCTCCGGCGGCCACTCGCCCTTGGGCCAGTCAACGGCGCGGGCGTTCTTCTCGTCAAACTCGATCTCGTGGCTGACGATCGAGGTCTTCACGTGCAGTTCCATCTCGCGAGGGGCGTACGCCCCCCGGGCCGGGGGCTCGACCTGCCACTGGGCACGCCACGTGGCGGCCGGCAGCAGCCCGCCGCCGATGCCCTGCTTCACGATCGTGACCTCGTCGGTCATGGGCCGGTCGTCAAACTCGACCCGGCCGCTGACCGCCGGGACGACCTCGTCACCCCGGCCGCGGACTTCGAGGATGGAGGAGGCTGTCTCGGAGAGGACGGGGAAAACCAGCGTCGCGGCGTTGAATTCCCAGACGTCGTTGGCGGGGATGGCCTGACCGTCGACCACGTCGGTCCATTCGATCGTGCCGATGAAGACCATGGTCTCGAGCGTCCAGCGTTTGGGCTTGGTCCGCTTGATGAACGGGCTGGGCTCGAGATCGTCGAAGGGCTGGGCGACGGGGGCCTGGCCCGGCTGCGTCTGAGGCGTTGCGGGGGTCTGCTGGCGAGAGCGACGGCTCTGGGCCGTCACGGTCGACGCAAAGACGGTTGAGAGCACCAGCCCAGCGAGGACGGCCAGCCGGACAGAAACGGGTGCGTTGCGATGCATCGTGGGCTCCTGTGATCTTGGACGCGGTGTGGGAACGGCGCCCGGGTGCGGGGGCCTCTGGCCACCGGGGGCGGCGGACGCCGCCGGCAGGGTTTGACGGGCGGCGCGGCGGCGGGTTCCGACGGGTTGTACCGGCCCGGCCGCCTGACGATGCATCGTACCACGCCGACTACGATGCCAGATGGAAGGGGCCGGCGGGGCGTTCTGCCGGCGATGATGGCCCGAACGGGGCCCGCATAGAGCAGCAGCGAAGGGATGTCGAGCACGATGACCACGACGATCAGCACCGCGTCGGACGCGTACCGGACCGAGAAGGACTCCATGGGTTCGCTCAGTGTGCCAGCCGACGTGCTCTACGGCGCGTCGACCCAGCGGGCGGTGCTCAACTTCCCGGTCTCGGGAAGACCCGTGCCGGAAGAGGTCATCCGGGCACTCGCCTTCCTCAAGGCCGCGGCGGCGGAGGTCAACCGCGACCTCGGCAAGCTGGACGCGGACCGGGCGGCGGCGATCGTCGCGGCGTGCGGGCGGATCGATGCGGGGCTCGCCGACAAGGGCGGGATCGCCCGCCACTTCCCGGTGGACACCTTCCAGACCGGTTCGGGCACCAGCACGAACATGAACGCCAACGAGGTCATTGCCAACCTTGTGTGCGTGGACCGCGGGGCACCGATCGGGTCGTCCAAGGACGCCGCGTACCTTGAGGCCGGCGGGGTGCACCCCAACGACCATGTGAACATGGGGCAGTCGTCCAACGACACGTTCCCGACGGCGATGAACATCGCGCTGGCGGTGGCCATGCACACGAAGCTGCTCCCGGCGGTGCGGCGCGTGGCCGACGACCTGGAGGCCAAGGCCGCGGCGTGGGACAGGATCGTCAAGATCGGCCGCACGCACGTGCAGGACGCGACGCCGATCCGGCTGGGGCAGGAGTTCAGCGGGTACGCGGCCCAGATGCGGCTCGCGGCGTCGCGGATTGAGCGCGCGATCGAGGCCCTCCGCCCGCTCGCGCTCGGCGGCACCGCCGTCGGGACCGGGATCAACACCCACCGCGAGTTCGGCTCACGCGTGGCGTCCAAGCTCGCCGAGCGGACGGGGATCGGCTTCTTCGAGGCGGCGAACCACTTTGAAGCCCAGCACACGCGCGACGGCGTGGTCGAGGCGTCAGGGTGTCTCAAAACCGTGGCCGTGAGCATGTCGAAGATCGCCAGCGATATCCGGCTGATGGGGTGCGGACCGCGGTGCGGCATCGGCGAACTGAAGCTCCCGGCGGTGCAACCGGGGTCCTCGATCATGCCCGGCAAGGTGAACCCGGTGATCTGCGAGTCGGTGATGATGGTGTGCTGCCAGGTGATCGGCAACGACGCGGCCACCACGACCGCGGGGCTCGGCGGCATCGGCGGGCTGCTCGATCTTTCGGTCGCGATGCCGGTCATGGCGGCGTGCACCCTCGACAGCATCAACATCCTCGCGGGCGCGTGCGGCATGGTGGTCGAGAGCCTGCTGACGGGGCTCGAGCCGGACGAGGAGCGGTGTGCGTCGCTGATCGAGGGCAGCCTCGCCATGTGCACCACGCTCGCGCCGGTGATCGGCTACGACAAGGCCTCGGCGCTGGCCAAGCAGGCCTTTGCCGAGGGCAAGACCGTGCGGCAGGTCGCGACCGAGCAGGCCCTTGTGCCGCCGGAGGAACTCGACCGGCTGCTCAACCCCATGAGCATGACCGAGCCGGAGGGCTGAAGCGCGGCGGCTCTGGCAGAAATAACACGGGCGCGTCCGGAGGACGCGTCCGTGCCAGCACGAAGGAAACCGGGGCCGGGGTGATCAGTCGGTGGGGACCGAGGCGATCGCGCGGTCGCGTCGGAGGTCCAGAAGCGCGGGGGCACGGTCGAACCGCTCGGCGGCGGCGGAGCGCTGGCCCTCATCCAGCCGGTCGAGTTGGAGGACCAGCGAGGGCACCCAGGCGCCGTCCTCTGCCTGCTGCTGAAGCTCGATGCTCCAACGGTCGCGCTCGGCGCGGGTGAAGACGGCCCGGACCTCGCTGCCCTCGGACGAGACCGTGGACAGGACCAGGGCGTCGTCGGCGGATGGCGGCGCGTGCTGGTCGGGGCGGTAGACCGCAAGCTCGTTGGACGCGTGCTCGCGGAGTGAGAGCCCCGGGAGGTCTTTGTCGAACGAGAAGATCATGGCGCCGTCGACGGCCTTGCCGAAGGCGAACCCCTCGTAGTAGAGCTCGAGTGTCGAGGCGCTCGCGTCGCGGACGGCCGACATGCTCACCGTCGAGGCGGAGAGTCTCTCACCGTCCGAGCGCACGCGGATCTGGCCCGCCCATTCACCGGCGAGCTGGCTGCCGACCTCGACGGGCTTGAGCTCGCCGGCTGTGGCGAGGCCGCTGACCAGCACGAGTGCTGTCGCGGACAACGGGCCCCGCAGGAGTCGTGCGTTGCGTCGTGTGCTGTTCAAGGGTCGATCCTCCGTTTGGCCACCACCGAGTTGCTGCTGCCGTTCCCGCTCGGCCGGCGGCCCGGGGACGGGAACACTGTGCCAATCGGGGCGGCGGTCGGCGAACCGAAGGGGTACGCGAAGTTGACCCCGTGGCGGTGCGGTCGTCGAAGCCGCCACAACCGGCACGCCTTGTCATCGAGGGACCGACGCGGGTGCCCGCCGTCAGGTGTGGAGGATGCGGCCCAGGTCGACCTTGCGGCGGAGCCGGAGGTGGAAGTAGAGCAGGAAGAGCATGGGCGGGATCGTCGCGCCGAGCACGACGAACGACCAGCTCAGGCCCCGTTCGTCGCGGTAGATGGAGATGATCAGGTCCATTCCCACGGCGCCGATGCCGCACGCCACGAGCGTCGCCGCGGCGATCATCGCCGGGGCGCGACGGCTCAGCCGGCTGACCAGCCAGACCAGCACCGACCCGCCGGTGGCGATGGCGATGATGGGCAACGCGAGCGGCATGAACCAGCTCAGCTGGCCGTCGTAGAAGTCGATCAGCAGCATGAATCCGGCGGTGGCGATCGCCTGGCCGGCGATCACGAAGATCGGCCGCCGCGCGATGATCACCACGAGCGTGATGAACACCCAGAGCACGCCGAACCCGGTGAGTGGATAGCGCGACCAGCTCATGTGGCCGCTCAGCATGAAGTCGAGCGTGAGGAACGACAGCCCGGCGGACAGCAGCACCACGGTGGAGATGAGCCAGACAAGGTGTCGGATCTGGCGCCCGGGCATCGACGTGGCATCCGGGAACGGGGCGGGCTCGGCCGGCTCGGCGTCGAGGCGCTGGATGGGCGCTCCGCACAGCGGGCAGGTGTCGACGTTTGATTGGACTTCGATGCCGCAGCGGGAGCAGTAGGCCATAGCGGATTCTCTCGCGGTTAGTTCGTCTCGATTCGTGCGGTGATGCCCATGCGCCGGAGCCTCGTGAAAAACGCCCGTTCCAGACCGGTCCCCACAACGATGCTCCCGAACGCGATGTACAGCGAGTCGTGGTGCCCGACGATGGCGCACCCGATGCCGTGGGCGGCGCTCGGGTTGGGGACGACCTCGAACCGCTCGATGTGCCGGTCGATCTCTTCGGGGAGGCTGATGCGGCCGAGGTTGGAGAGCACGGTGGTGTAGCGCGTCCCCCACCGCCACGTGTAGAGCTTGCGTTTGGCGGGCACCTTGAAGAACAGCGGGAGATGGCGGATAAAGGCGTTGCGCTCTGCGCCGACATTGCGCCGGATCTGCCTGCTGATACTCTTGGCGGTGACCTGCCCCTGCATGGAATGGTGGACCTCGTGGAGGATCTCCTCGAAGGTGTATTCACCGAGCCGGGGGTCGAGGCTTGCCGTGACCGAGAGGAAGAAATTCCGCATCGTGCGCGAGGGGAAGAGCCCGCGGAGGTTGACCGGCGTCATCACCGCGATCGGGCCGCGCCCGGGGCCGCAGACGTCGGCCACCGAGGCGAGCAGGATCGAGGCGAGCAGCTCGGTGAGCGCCACGCCGTGCTCGCGGCTGAGTTCCCGGAGCGGCGCGACGGGGACGGTGCCCGCGATGACCCGGCACTCCTCGTCGGGCAACACCTCGCCGCGGAGGCGGATGGCACGCACGCCGAGCCGGGGCGGCGGGATCGAGGGGTCGTAGAACCGGCGGTAGGCGTCCTCGGCCGGCTCGGGGTCGGGCAGTTCGATCTCCTTCGCGCCGGGGTCGCCCTCGCGGGCGGGGCCCTCGCGGCAGGCGACATACTCGGTCACGATCGCCTTGAGGAACTCGACGCCCCCGACACCGTCGGTGAGGACGTGGGAGATCTCCAGCGAGATCCGGCGGTCGTAGACGAGCACCCGGAACTGCCACGGACCGTCCTCGGCGACGGTCATTCGGCGGCAGGGAAAGCGGGTCTCCTCACGGACTCGGGGGGCACCGGGGATCGGCACGAGATAGTGCCAGAACAGCCCCGCGCTGAGCCGCACGCCGAAATAGGGGTAACGCGGGAGCAGCTTGTCGAGCGCTCGCTGCAGGTCGCCCATGTCGACTGTTTCGTGCATCCGGACGGCGATGCGGAAGACCGTTGTAGTGCGACGAGAGGCCAGCGCAGCAAAGACGCGGGCCGCGTTGTCGAGGCGGTACCAGGACTCGGCCGAGGGCTGCGATGCCTTTGCGGTGCGTGGTGCCATGGGCGTCGAGAGGATAGGACGCGCTGGCACTCGCTCCTCGTCAACACCATTTCGCTCGGAACCACGCCGGGGCTCTCCTGACGCACCCCGCGGGACACAACAGCCTTCTGCTCCCCCCGTATGCTGTCGGCGAGTCGCGCGGGCGGCCTCTGGGGTCAACGAGCATGGGTGTGATCTCGCCTGACAGATCAGTCGTCGGCGCACGCGGGGAATCACCTGTGCAGCACGATCTCCGGGCCGGCGTGGTGCGATCGATCGAGATCCTCGGCACCGGCTTCCTCACGCATCCTCAGAACCCAGCCCTGCGTCGCAAGCTGGAATCGACGGAACTCTGCGCAGAGGACTACTTCCGCCAGCTCGTCCGCGTGGCGTACAGGCTGCTGTTCCTGTTCCTCGCCGAGGGCCGCGGACTGCTCCACCCTCCGGAGGCCGGATCGGCGGTGCGCGCGCGATACGACGAGGACCTGTCGGTCCGCCGTCTCCGCGCCCTGGCCTCCACGACCTTGGGCACGGACGACTGCGGGCTCTGGCGGTCGTTGAGCCGGGTCACCACGTGTCTCGGCCGAACGGATGGATGCGCCGACCTCGGTCTGCCCGGCCTCGGCTCGTTCCTGTGGTCGAGCGAGGCGACGCCAAATCTGCCCGGACCCGCCCCGGAACACCGAGGGCCGTCCGTGGCGATCCGCGACCGTGATCTCCTCGACGCCGTCCGGGCGCTGTGCGATCAGCAGCAGGTCGGCGATGAAACGGGCGAAGCCGAGGACGACCAGACCCAACGCGGGGTGGACTTTCGGACTGTCGGCGTCGGTCAGCTCGGCGAGGTCTATGAGTCTCTGCTGGCACTCCGCCCGGAGCTCGACGTGCGCACCGGGAGGTTCTCGCTCTGCCCGGCTGCGGGGAACGAGCGGAAGACGTCCGGCTCCTACTACACACCCGACGCGCTGGTCCGGCACCTCCTGGACTCGGCGCTGGACCCGGTGATAGAGAGCCGGCTCCGGCAAGCCACTGCCGAGGCGACGACGACGGGCGGGCCGGTTGGTCCTGCGCACGAAGAGGCGATCCTCATCATCAGGGTGTGTGACCCGGCCTGCGGCTCGGGGCACTTTCTCGTCGCCGCGGCTCACCGCCTGGCCGACCGCCTCGCGCGCATCCGAACCGATGGACAGCACCCCTCCACCGATGAGCACCGGCGGGCGTTCCGGGAGATCGTCACCCGCTGCCTCTATGGCGTGGATCTCAACCCGATGGCGGCCGAGGTGTGCCGTCTGGCGCTGTGGCTGGAAGCGCACGAACCGGGCCTCCCGATGCCGGTGCTTGAGTCGCGCATCAGGGTCGGCAACGCCCTCCTCGGCGCGACGCCCGAACTGCTCGGTCGGGGGATCCCCGACGAGGCGTTCCAGACGCTGCAGGGTGACGATCCCGCGGTCGTTCGGTATTACAGGAAGCGGAATGCACGAGAGCGGCGCGCACGGGAGACGAGACCCGTCGTCGGGCAGAGCGAGCGGCCGGCCGCCCAAGGCTCGAATCACTCGGCGCCGGACGAGCGCGTCCGTCTCGTTGCCGACGCGTGGTGCGCGGCCTTCGTCTGGCCAAAGCACGACACGGACGACGCGGACGCGCTGGCTGGCTGCCCCGGAGAATGGAACGCGATCACCAGCGGCGTCCTCGATGCCTTGATAAGGGACCCAGATGCGGTCCAACCATGGATCAAGGACAGGGTCGGAAGGCTGGCGGCGGAGCACCGGTTCTTCCATTGGCACCTTGAGTTTCCGGAGGTGTTTGGAGGGCCGCCCGCCCGGGACGACGCACCGCTCGCAGCGCGCGCGCAGGACGACTGCGAGGCTCTCCAGCCTGGCCGCGGCTTCGACGTCGTGCTCGGCAACCCGCCGTTCCTCAACCAGCTCGAAACAGCGAGTGCGACAGAGCCGGGGCTGGCGGCGAGCATCCGCCAGCGCACCGACGGCGTGAGCCGCGGCTACGCGGATGTCTCGGCGACCTTCCTCCTCCTCGCGACGCGCCTGGTCCGGCCGGGCGGCAGGGTCGCGTTGGTCCAGCCCCAGTCGCTGCTGGCGGCCAAGGACGCTGCCGCGGTCCGCGCCGAGGTGCTCAGTCGGGCAGCCCTCTCATCGCTGTGGGTCTCCAACGAGCACGTCTTTCCCGACGCGAGCGTGTACACCTGCGCCACCACTCTTGAGGTGGGCGGTCCGAGGCGGGGACCGCTCGCGCGATCGGCGACAGGCCGGTTTGTGCCGCTGCGCCCGATCACCGTCGACAACGATGCGCTGATGGCCGAGGAGACGTGGGCGCATCTCACCGCCGCGGCGAGCGGCGTGCCGGAGGTGACGATCCGATCACAGCGCGTCGTTGGCGATCTTGCCGTTGCCACCGCCGACTTTCGGGACCAATATTACGGGCTCGAGGGCTTCGTGATCGAGGATGCGGATCTGACGCCCGCGCAGCGTGCCGACCCGGGCGCGTTCCCGCCGATTGTCACCACGGGGCTCATCGACCTCGCCGAGTGCCGCTGGGGCACGGCGCCGACGCGGCTCCTGAAACGGCGATGGAACGCCCCCCGCATCGATCGCGCGCGCATGGAGGCGGAGGGCACACTCGGCGGCTGGCTCGATACTCGGCTTGTCCCGAAGCTGCTGCTGGCGACGCAGACCCGCATCATCGAGATCGTCGTCGACGGCACGGGCAGGCTGGTGCCGAGTGTCCCAGTGATCACGATCATCCCTCACGACCCGTCGCGAATGTGGCATCTTGCTTCGGCGATCGCTTCGCCGGTCTGCACCGCGATCGCGCGGCAGAGATACGCCGGAGCGGCCCTCAACGCCGACGCGATCAAGTTGAGCGCCAAGCAGGTGCTGAAGCTGCCGTTGCCCGAGCCCTCCCGCCGGTGGGATGCCGCGGCCGAACACATGCGGTCCGCGTCGGAAGCGACCGACCCGGAGTCGCGCTCTAGCGCGCTGGACGCGATGGCGCGGGCCTCGGTCGGGGCGTTCGGCGTGCCGGCTCCGGAGGCCGAGCGGCTCTTGGCATGGTGGCATTCGCGCTGGTCGGTCCGCTGACCACGCCCCCGGATCGGCCGATGGGCCGGAGCCTCGAACGGCAGCAGGTGGGGTCCGGCGGGGTTGCGGACGGCCGCGGGAAAGAAAGAAGTGGGCGCAACAGGACTCGAACCTGTGACCTCATCCATGTGACGGATGCGCTCTAGCCAACTGAGCTATGCGCCCGGAACCGGGGCGAGTATACGCCAGTGAGGGCTTCTCGCTCCAGCGGCCGGGGGACCAGATTTTGGGCGGGGCGGGGGCCGGCCCTCCGCCCCGGCGTCGGCTACCGGCTCACGGGCAGCCGGCGTTCCACTCATTGAGGAAGACCAGCACGTCCTGGGTGTTGGTCAGGCCGTCCCCGTTGAAGTCGCTGGCGAGGTCGTCGGCGTTCCAGAGGTTCAGGAAGGCCAGCACGTCCTGGGTGTTGGCCAGACCGTCGCCGTTGATGTCGGCGCGGCACCGCGGGATGATGCGGAAGATCTCGCCGTTGAGGTCGCAGATGTACATCTCGCCCGCGGCATCCTCGCCGAACGACACGATGCTGTTGATGAACCCGCCGTTGACCGAGCCCATCTCGGTGGTGCGGTCGGCAAAGTCGGACTTCACGCCGTTGCTGTACCGGAACGACCAGATCGTGTCGTCGCAGTAGTCGGCGAAGAAGTAGGTGCCGCGGAGGTGCGGGATCGCGTTGCCCTGGTAGACGTAGCCCCCGGTGATGGAGCAGCCGAACGCGTGGGTGTACTCGTGGATCGGATCTGTCAGGGCCGCGTCGAAGCACACGCACCCGGAGAGCCCCGTGCAGATGGTGCCCTCCATGCAGCGCCAGCCGTAGTTTTCGCCGCCGATGGACGTCGCGGGCTGCACGTTGACCTCTTCGCGAGCGCTCTGCCCGACGTCGGCGATGTAGAGCTCGCCAGTGGCGCGGTTGAAGGAGCTCCGCCACGGGTTGCGGAGGCCGTAGGCCCAGATCTCGTCGTCCCCGGCCGCATCAACGAACGGGTTGGAGTCGGGGATGGCGTAATTCCTGGCGTCGTCGTCGGGGAAGGCGTCGTCGTTGACATCGATGCGGAGCATCTTGCCGAGGAGCATGTTGTCGATGGTCTGGGCGCGGTTCCCGGGATCGTTGCCGCTGCCGCCGTCGCCCGAGGCGATGTAGAGGTAGTCGTCCGGACCGAACCCGATCCAGCCCCCGTTGTGGTTGGAGAAGGGCTGGGCGTAGGTGAGCACCTGCATGAAGGAATCGGGGTCGGCGGTGTCGGGGTCGTCCGCGGAGACGCTGAACTGGGCGACCACGGTGGCCCCGGTGGAGATGTGGGTGTAATTCACATAGAAGAGTCCGTTGGAGTCGTAGTCCGGGTGGAAGGCGAGGCCGAGCAGGCCCCGCTCGTTGCCCGACTGGCTCACCCGGCCGCTCAGATCGATGAACGGCTCGCTCAGAAACGTGCCGGTGTCCAGGTCGAGGACGCGGATCAGCCCCCGCTGCTGCACCACGACGGCGCGACCCGGGTCGCCGGCGTGGGTGAGGTAGACGGGCCGCTGGACGCCGGAGGCGATGACCCTTTCGGTGGCGATGGTGGTTTGGGCGAGGGTCGTGGAAGCCCCGACCAGCGCGGAGATACCTGACAAAGCACAAGCGAATCGAGGAAGACGCATTTCTCTCTCCTTGGTGGGGGCGGTCCGGAAGGGGCCGCTCTGACACTGTACTCGCCGGGATCGATTTGCTGAACACGCCAATTGGCGGGGAGGCCGAAACCGGGTTGCCACCGGCCTTGTTCGTACTATAGTTGAGGGCCTCGGGATGACCGCATCCGGGGCCGCGGAGCGCACGGTGAGCTTTCGCGTTCGTTGATTCAGTTGTGTCGGGCGGTTTTCGCCCAAAGCCAAGCGCCCTTGTCGCGGGTGCCGCGGGATGTCGCCGACATTCCCGGGGCGGTCGGCTCTCGCGGGTGTCGCTGACAGGAACCATACCATGTCCAACAGCCTCGTCCAAGACCTTATCGAGTCGGGTATCCACTTTGGCCAGCGTGCCAGCAACTGGAACCCGAAGATGCAGCAGTACATCTACGCCAAGCGTCAGGGCATCCACATCATCGACATCAAGGAGACGGTCAAGGGGCTGCTCCTGGCCAAGCGTCTGCTCGCCCGAACCGTCGCCGACGGCAAGGACATCTGCTTCGTCGGCACCAAGCGTCAGGCCAAGGACGTGCTCGAGCAGCGCGTCGCCGACGTCAAGATGCACTACGTCACCGAGCGTTGGCTCGGCGGCACGCTGACTAACTTCCGCACCATCCGCAGCCGCCTCAAGCGGCTCGAAGAGCTCGAAGCCATCGAGCAGACCGACAACTTCGCCAGCTACTCCAAGAAGATGGAGAGCCAGCTCCGCCGCGAACTCCGCAAGATCCGCCGCAACCTCGAGGGCGTCCGCCGCATGGACAAGCTCCCCGGCGCGATGGTTATCGTTGACGTGCGTCTGGAGACGACCGCGCTCCGCGAGGCCCGCAAGCTCGGCATCCCGACCATCGCGCTGATCGATACCGACGGCGACCCCGATCAGGTCGATCTGCCCATCCCCGGCAACGACGACAGCATGCGGTCGATCGACGTGATCGTCCGCGAGCTCTGCCTGGCGATCGCCGAGGGCAAGCAGCAGCGTCAGGGCGCCACGGGCGAGGCCGGCGACGTCGCCGGCGAGGGCGGCGAGCCCAAGCGTCGCTCGGCACGGGCCCAGTTCCGGGCGGACGACTCGACCGACGGTGGCGAGCCGACCAGCGAGCCGGTCACCACCAACGCGGAGTAATCGAACGCCTCCCCCGCTCTCGCGGGCGAGGCTGCGCAGCATCATGGGGCGGGGACCGACACACGCCGGCTCGGGCCGGGGTGGGCGATCACCGCCGAATCGACACAGTGACAGACCCAAGACGGGAGAGCCAAACCATGGCCGAGATCAGCGCCAAAGACGTGATGAAACTCCGCAACTCCACGGGGCTTGCGATGATGGAGTGCAAGAAGGCACTCACCGAGGCCTCGGGCGACTTCGAGCAAGCCGAGAACCTGCTGCGGATCAAGCTCAAGGGCAAGATGGACAAGCGGACCGAGCGCGCCGCGGCCGAGGGCTGCATCGCCGTCGCCCAGCGGGGTGACTCGCTGGTCATCGCCGAGATCCGCGCCGAGACCGACTTCACCGCCAAGAACGACCAGTTCGTCGCGATGGCGCAGAAGGTCGCAGAGCTGGCGCTCGACGCCGGCGACGGCAAGGTCACCCCCACCGATGCCATGAACGCGGCGGTGGACAACATCCGCATCTCGACCGGCGAGAACTGCGCGATCGGCCGCATCCACAAGATCTCCAGCCCGGGCGGCAAGTTCGGGACCTACATCCACCACGATGGCAAGACCGGCGCGGTGATCGAGGTCCAGGGCGACGCCAGCGACGAGACCCTCCGCGATGTGTGCATGCACATCACGGCGGGCGTCCCGGCGGTGCCGCTCGGCATCGACGCCGACAGCATCCCCGCCGAGGCCGTCGAGAAGGAGAAGAACTTCCGCCTCCAGCAGGCCATGGAATCCGGCAAGCCCAAGGAGATCGCCGAGAAGATCGTCGAGGGCGGCATGCGGAAGTACTTCGAGGAGGTCGCGCTGACCCTCCAGCCCTTCGTGAAGGACCCGAGCAAGACCGTCGCTGAGGTTCTTGGTAAGGGCACCACGATCAAGAGCTTCCACCGCTGGATGGTCGGCGAAGAGGGCTGAGGCCCCACCGCGCCCTGACACAAAGCACATTCCTACGCACACAAGGGTGGCCCCACGAGGCCACCCTTTTTGCTAGCCTGTGACCGCCCGACACGCCGCGGTAGGACCCGTTCGGCGCGGGCCAGGAGGACAGCCTTGGCATTCACACCCGCCCCCGGAGAGCAGTTTACGGTCCGCCGCAAGGTGCTCAAGATCCTTGGAGCCTCGTTCCACGTCTTCGACGAGAACGGTCAGGTGGTCGCCTACTGCCAGCAGAAGGCGTTCAAGCTGCGCGAGGACATCCGGCTCTTCACCAGCGAGAGCAAGACCGAGACTCTGCTCACGATGAAGGCCCGGAGCGTGATCGACTTCGGCGTGACCTTCGACATCACGCTGCCGAGCGGAGAGTCGATCGGCTCGCTCCGACGCAAGGGCCTCAAGTCGATGTTCAGGGACTCCTGGCTGCTCTATTCCCCCGAGGGGGTCGAGCTGGCGACGATGCGGGAGGACTCCGGGACGATGGCGATGCTGCGGCGGCTGCACGAGGCGTTCGCGCTGCTGAGCCCTCAGAAGTTTCAGATCACCAAGACCGACGGCACGCACGTCGCCACGCTGCGGACACACTTCAACCTCTTTGTCTACCGGCTCGGGGTCTCGATCCACACCGAGGACGAGGAGGTTGATGAGTTGATGGTTCTCGCGGCGGCGTGCCTGATCGCGGCGATCGAGGGCCGGCAATCGGGCTGAGCCCGGCGGCGTCGCGGGCTCGTCGGCGCGGCGAGACCGCCGCCTAGTGTTGACGGGGACACAAGGACCTCTAGACCGGGAGAATCAGACATGAACCAGAATGAGCAGGTCGATAGGCGGGCGGCGATGGGGGCGATGGCGTTGATCGGATCGGGGCTGGCCTTCGCCGGTGCCGCGAACGCCGGCCAGCCGGAGAGCAACTCGTTCCTGCCGATCGGCTGGGACGCCGAGGCGGGCGAGTACGTGCTCCCCCCGCTGCCCTACTCCTACGAAGCCCTCGAGCCACACCTCGACGCCCAGACGATGCGGATCCACCACGAGAAGCACCACGCGGGGTATGTCCGGGGGCTCAACGCGGCGCTGAAGGCTCTGGAGGCCGCCCGGGCCTCGGGCGACGCCAGCCTGATGCAGCACTGGAGCAAGCAGGTCTCGTTCCACGGCTCGGGGCACGTCAACCACACGCTCTTCTGGCTCGGCATGGCCCCCGCCGGGAAGGGCGGCGGCGGCAAGCCCGCCGGAGCGCTGGCCGACGCGATCAACCGGGACTTTGGCGGGTTCGACCAGTTCAGCTGGCACTTCCAGGCCGCGGCCAAGAGCGTCGAGGGCTCCGGCTGGGGCTGGCTGGTCCACGAGCCGATCTCCGGCCGCCTCGCGGTCGTGCAGATGGAGAACCAGCAGAAGCTGCTGATGACCGGGTGCGTGCCCCTGCTGGGCATCGACGTCTGGGAGCACGCCTACTACCTCAAGTACCAGAACCGCCGTGCCGACTACGTGGCCGCGTTCATGAATGTGATCAACTGGGGGCACGTCCAGCGGCTCTACGAGCGGGTCACTGCCTGACCGAAACACCCCCAGAATCCCCCACTACGCCGCACTCTCGACCCTCCCTTCCGGGAGGGTCTTTGTTTGGGCGGATCCGCCCCGGGAGACAATCGACGCCGGCCCGAGAAAAAGTGATCCAGATTGGTTGCATCCTTTCGGACCTGTGGCATCTTGTCAGTGTCTTGTCTCTCTCTCCTCATTGACTCGACCGCGGCCGAAAGTCCGCAGTCGAGTTTTTTCTTGCGCGCACACAACCGACCGGCCTGGCAGAGCCCGGTGCGACACGGCATGTGCGGACTGATCGCGGCAGCGTCGGAGGCGCGATCGGCCACCGCGCGGCCGCACGGCGGCGGCGTCCTCGGAGCGGCGATCCCGTGGCTCGGCGTTACCCGACGTGCTTGGGATCGAACGCGTCCTGCAGGGCATCGCTCAGGATATTGAAGGCGTAGACGAGGATGAACATCATCAGCGTCGCGGCGCCGAGCTCCCAGAAGACGCCGAGGACGACGTCTTCCTTGCTGTCGCGGATCATGACGCCCCAGCTGGGCTGGCCCCCGGGCACGCCGAGGCCGAGGTAGCTGAGGATGACCTCACCCTTGATCGCCGCGACGAACGCGAGCGAGAAGTTGATGAACAGCAGGTACATCACGTTGGGCAGCACGTGCTTGATCAGGATGCGGAACGGGCTCGCACCGATCGAGACCGCCGACTGGATGTAGTCCATGCCCTTGATCTTCATCGCCTCGCCGCGGATGACACGGCAGGTGCCGACCCAGAGCGTCACGCTGAAGGCGATGTACACCGGGATGAGCGTCTGCGAGACGGGTTTGTCCAGCAGCGGCACCTTCCACGTGCTCTCGCGGAAGACGAACGCGATGACGATCAGCCAGATGATGTAGGGAATGGACGACAGCGTGGAGTAGAGCCAGACGACGGCGTGGTCGACGATGCCGCCGAAGAACCCCGCGGCCCCGCCGAGGATCGCGCCGACGATAATGCTAAAGAGCGCGGTGACCATGCCGATCTGGGTCGCGGTCTTGATCGAGTAGATCGCGCGGAAGGCGATCGACCGCCCCTGCCGATCGGTGCCTGCGAACAGCCGCAGCTTGTAGACGAACGCGTCCCAGCCGGTGGGGCTCGGGAACAGCTTGTCCACCTCGGTCTCGAGGGCGAGCAGGGCAGCCTCGAACTCTGCGCGCGCAGCGGTGACCGCGGCGCGGGCCTCGGCCAGTTCCGCCGCCTCGGCGCCGTCGTCCTCGAGGATCTCCACCTCGATCTCGGCGTCCTCGAACTCGATCAGCGCCTCATCGAGCAGATCGAACGCCTCGTAGCCGCTGTCCAGGGCGGTCTCGATCTCCTCGACCGGCATCAGCTTCACCGATCGTTCCGCGAAACGCAGCTCGGCCAGGGCGGCCTCGGGCTCGCTGGAGTCCAGCGCCTTCTCGACCTCGCCGAGGAAGAACTCGGCGACGTCGATGCGGGCGTAGGGGTCGCTGGCCAGACCGAAGCCGGGCTGCGTGCCCGGGCCCACCCGGCTCTGCACCTGGTCGAGGCTGATCAGGTGCGGCGGGATCGCGATCGCGATCGCGATGATCACGAACAGCGAGATCACCATCAGCGACGCCATGCCGGTGCGGTTGCGGACAAACTTGCGGACACCCGGCTTGTCGAAGAATCCGGTCGGGCGGTGGGCCCCGGCCCGTGCGCTGAGGAGGTCGGTCGGCTGGGCCTCGGGCGCGGCCGGTTTGGTTCCGCGGGGTTGCTGGGCCATCACGAGAGCCTCACTCTCGGGTCAACGATGGCGTAGAGCACATCGGTCAGGATGTTGGAGAGGATGAAGATCGCCGCGAGGATCGCCACGATGGTCTGCGTCACGGCGAAGTCCTTGTTCTGCATATGGGTGAGCAGCGTCGCGCCCATTCCGGGGATCGAGAAATACACCTCGAGCAGCAGCGACCCGACGATCAGGAACGGCATCGTGATCATCACGCGGGTGATGATGGGGATCATCGCGTTGCGGAGCAGGTGGATGAACATCACCCTGGCCTGGCTGCAGCCCTTGGCCCTGGCGGTGCGGATGTAGTCGGCGTTGGTCTGCTCGACGATCACCGTGCGGTAGAACCGGGTGTCGTATCCCATCGACACGACCACGCTGATCATGACCGGCAGGAGGAAGTACTTCACCCAGTCGGCCGCGAAGTTGCCGGTGAGGCGGTCCGCGTCGTAGCGGACAGCGAAGAGATCCACCCCGGTCTTCTCGGTGAGCCAGAAGGCGCCGAAGTACTGCCCGAGGATGATGAACACCAGGAAGCTGACGCTCATGCCCACGACCGCGATGAACATCAGTCCGCGGTCGATCACCCGCCCCCGATTGGCCGCGGCGATCAACGCCACCACGATCGCGATCAGGGTCGAGAACAGCAGCGCGGGGATCGTGATCTTCAGACTCGGCAGGATCGACGGGCCGATGACCTGCCCGACGGTGTTGGTCTCCTGGTACCAGCTCTTGGCCGAGAAGTCCAGGGTCACGATGCTCTTGAGCATCTGGAAGTACTGGACCAAGAAAGGCTGATCCAGCCCGAACTCGGCCTCTTTCAGGGCCCGTTCGGCCTCGGTGGCGTTCTTGCTGAGATACGCCGAGACCGGGTCGTTGATGCGCAACATCGCCATCACCACCATGACGATGACTAGGTAGATCGGGATGTTGTACAGCACCCGCCGGACGACGTATGACCACATGCTCGGCTCAACTCCTCAGAGAACTAGCGCTTCGATTCGTCGACGTCGAGGTACTTAAACCACGACCAGAAGCGCGGCGTCGGCCGGGCGTTCTTGAGCCAGGGCTGCCACACGTAGTAGCGGTTGCGGGCCAGAGAGCCGACCATGGGCACGTCGGCGATGACCATATCACGCATCGCCTCGTACAGCGCGGTCCGCTCGGGGCCGGGCTCGAGCACGATCGCCCGCTCATAGAGCGCGTCGAACTCGGGGCGGTTGTAGTTCCAGTGGTTTGAACCCGGGCTGACGTTCTTGCTGTAGAAGAGCGCGAGGTTGTTCTCGGCGTCCGGGTAGTCGCTGAGCCACGCGAAGCTGAACATCGGGGCCTGCTTCTTGTTGGTCAGCTCGATGAGCTGCGAGAAGTCCACCATCTGGCCGTCGATCTCGACGCCGATCTCGCCGAGCTGGCGCCGCAGCAGATCGAGCATCCTGGCGTTGATCGCGCTGCTGTTGGTGAAGAAGCGGATCGGCGGCAGCCCCTCGCCGTTGGGGTAGCCGGCCTCGGCGAGCAGGGCGCGGGCCTTGGCGAGGTCCGGGCCGCGGGGGGCGCCCTCGACGCGGTGATCCTTGGGGTGGCCGTCAAGGGTCGGGGGGATCGGGCCGTCGTACTGCACGCACAGGCCCTCGTAGAAGACCTCGTTGAACTCGTCGTGATCGATCGCGTAGGCGATGGCCTTGCGCAGCGCGACCTTGTCCGGCGTGTACCCGCCCACGATCGGGTCTTCCATGTTGAACGCGCGGAAGATCATGTCGAGCACCAGCACGTTGCGGTACTGGAGGCCCGCCTGACGCGCCTCGCGGTTCATCCGCTTGGTGCGCGAGCTGAACAGCTCACCGAAGTACGTGAACGGGAGCTCGATCCACGCCAGGTTCCCCTGCTTGAACTCGAGATACCGGGGCTGCTCTTCGATGATCATCGCGAACTCGAGCCGGTCGGCGATCGGGAGCCGCTGCCGCGCGGCGTCGGCGAGCCCGGCCTCGCTGTCCTCCTCGCTCCAGAGCTCCGCCGCCGGGTAGTAGCTCTCGTAGTAGTTCGGGTTGCGCTCAAACGTGAGACGCTGCTTGGGGATCCACTCATCGAGGACGTAGGGCCCCGTGCCGACGGGGTGAGCGCCGAAGTCCTCGCCGTAGTGCTCCACCGCCTCGTGCGGCACGATGGCCGTCTGGAACATCGTGAGCACCCAGAGGAAGCGGAACACCGGCCGGGTCAGCTCGACCTCGAACTCGGTATCGCTGATCTTCACAAATCCCGCGATCGGCGCGTCGTAGTCGAACGCCTGACCGCTCTCCGGGCTGTTGAGTCCGACGATCGCGTCCTCAAGAAGCCACCAGTTCTTGAGACCGTTCTTGGGATCGGCGAGCCGCTTCCACGAATAGAACACGTCGTCGGTCACCAGCTTGCGGCCCTTGCCGCCCGGGAAGCACGGGTCGTCCTGGAACCGCACATCGTCCCGGAGTCGGAACCGGTAGCGCTTGCCGTCGTCGAGACGCGTGGGCATCTCGGCCAGCAGGAGCGGCTCGAACCGCTGGTTGTCGTGGTAGCTCACCTGCAACAGGGTCTCGTAGACCTGGGCGCACCCCATGTTGTCGTAGGTGGTCGAGCCACGGACCGGGTCCAGCGTGCGCGGACCGTCCGTGGGCATCGCGGCGGTGATCACCTTGTCGTCCTGGACGGCTGCGGCCGCGACCGCACCAGGGGCGGCGACGAGCGTCAACACGGACAACCCGAACAAAATTCTTCTCAGCACAACACATCTCCTTTGAGCCGGCGATCGATGGGCTTCAGGCGGCGGCATCGTATCCGCTCGGCGCGGCACCCACCAGCACTGAGACGGATCGATCGGTCGGGGGTTCCAACTGGATCGCCCAATGCAGGCTGAGGGACCGTCAGGCCGCACACCGAGCCCCCCGCCGGTACCATCGTTGCGTTGATCACACGTTCAGGAGGATTCCCGTGAGCCACGGTGTGCCGGTCGGTTGGGTGATTCGGGGGTTGTGCCTGGTCGGGCTGCTCGGCTGGGCCTCTTTGGCCGGCTGCGGTGCGTCGTGCCCCACGCGGGCCGAGGCGACCGCCGCCCGACCGCTGACCCCGGCGGGGCACATCACACACGTCGTGCTCTTTGACTTGGTCGAGGGCACGGACGCCGACTCGTTCATCCAGGACTGCCGCGACCTGCTCGCCCCGATCCCGGGGGTGACCAGCCTCTCCTGCGGCCGGCACTTCGACACGGGCAGGGACATCGTCCTGGGCGACTACGACGTCGGCGTCTCGGTCGGGCTCGCCTCCGCGTCTGCCTATCAGGACTACCTCACCCACCCGAACCACCTCGCGCTGCTTGAGCGATGGGGACCGACCATCGCGTCCTACCGGATCTACGACATACAGGACACACCCGCGGGATAGCGTGAGCGTGCACCCCGCCCGGCGCAGACGCGGGATCAGGAACAGACGACGCACCACCGCGATCGAATCCCAACGGTCCTTCGGCGCTCCGGCCGATATCATGCCTGACGCGATCGCCCTCCGGCGCGGCGGGCTCGCGCCGATTGTCGATCAAAACGGCGTTCCCGTTGGGTGACCCCATGCCCGCTCCCGCGTTTCAGGCCAGCGACGCAACCACCGTGACCCTGGCCGACGGCCGGGTCCTTGTCTCCTTTGGCGGATGCAACTACCTCGGCCTCGCGAGCCATCCTGCGGTCGTCGACGCCGTCCGTGGGGCGCTGGAGGTGTTCGGCCTGAGCGCAACCGCCAGCCGCGAGACGACCGGCAACGCCACCCCGCACGAGTCTCTGGAACGCGAGCTGGCCGACTTCCTGCGGGTTGAGCGGGTGTTGCTCGTTCCTGACGGCTACATCGCCAACATCGCGGCGTGCCAGGGATTCGCCGGGCGGGGGGTCTCGGTCGCCCTGATCGACGAACGCGGGCACGCCAGCCTCGCCGATGCCGCCCGGACGGCCGGGCTCCGGATCGTTCGCTACGACCACGCCAGCCCGGAGTCTGTCGCCGAAGCGCTGCGCACCGCCCGGCCGTCGGCTGCGGTCGTGATGACCGACGGCGTGTTCACCGCCGACGGCGAACTCGCTCCGGTTGCCAACCTGCTCGGCGAGCTCGGCCCCAGCGACTGGTTGCTCGTCGACGACTGCCACGGGCTCGGCACTGTCGGCCGGGGCGGCAGGGGCTCTGCCTCGGAGGCCGGACTGGACGACCCCCGCGTGGTCGTGACCTCAAGCCTGGCCAAGGGCCTCGGCGGCGCGGGGGGCATCGTCGCGGGGTCCGACTTGTTCGTGACGCGCTGCCACCGGTCGTCCGGTTACATCTGCACCACGCCGATCGCCCCGGCCCTGGCCGAGGGCACCCGCGAGGCGCTGCGCGTCCTGCGGGCGGAGCCCGGGCTGCTGGACACACTCCACGCAAACGCAGAACAGCTCCGCTCCGGGCTGCGGCGCCTCGGGCTGATCTCCGACACCGACGAACGCACCACCCCCCTCGCGGCGTTCACCATCGGTGACACCCCCACGATGGAGCGGCTCGCCTCGGGCCTGCTCGAGGACGGCTACCGGGTGCCGCTGATCCGCTACCCGGGAGGACCGGCCGAGGCGTACTTCCGCCTGAGCGTCAACGCCGCGCACACCGGCGAACAGATCGACGGGCTGCTCCACGCGTTCGAACGCCGCCTGTCGTCAGAGACTCACCTCCCCACCGCGACCGCAACCGTCCAGCACACGCCCCGCTAGCCCGGCCAGCGAGGCAGAGCGGGTGCCGAGCCGCACTACTCCTCCGACTCGAGCGACCGCGCAAAGTCGGCGGGGAACAGGCCGGGACGGAAGCCGTCAAAGCCGAACGCAGACGGCTCGAAGCTGCCCACAAGCCGCATGTCGGTGCCGTGCTCCGGGATCTCCGATTCCATGCCCAGTGCCCAGTACACAGCGTTGACGAGCATCCGCCGCGTGCCCGGAGCCTCCAAGTCGGTGGCGGCTCCCATCGTCGTGGTAAACACTCGCTCCGGCTTGCCGGAGTTCGCGTCGAACCGGCGGGTCCACGCGACGGGCATCATCGGGGTGTTCTGCTCGCCCGCGGCGGGCTCGTCCTCGGGCTCCATGCCCTTGAGCACCTGGCCGAGCATGATCGGCGTGCAGCCCTCGGGCAGAGGCAGCCTCACCCGGTACACGTCGGTCGGTCCCCACACCGAGCCGGCCGCGATGCCGCGCACGATCGGGTGGTCGATCGCGTCGGGGGCTATCACGCCCCGCGTGCTCTGCTCGCCGTGGTGGCCGTGATGGGCGATCCATGTCTCTCCGAGCACCTTGCGACCGAAACCGCCGCCCTGTGCATTCCACGACATGTCCGCGTAGGTTCCATCGCTGCCGATGTTGAACGCGTGGGTCGCGGTGCGGAGGCCGATCACCGGCTTTCCCGACCGCAGATAGGCGGCGATGTGCGACATCTGCTCGTCCGGCAGGTCGCGGAACCGCGTCGCGATGATCATCAGATCCGCCTCGGCCAGGGCCTCGAGGCCGGGGATGTTGTCGGTGGTGTTCGGGTCAATCTCGCCGGTCGCCGGGTTGATCGCAAAGACCACGCGGCAGTCGAATCCGTGGCGGGCCGCGAGGATCTTGCCCAGTTGGGGCAGCGCCTCTTCGGATCGGTACTCCTCGTCCCCGCTGACCAGGACGATCCGCTTGCCGAGCCCGGGGCCCGAAGCGCCGCGGTACTCGACCCAGGCCTCGGCCTCCCCCTGACCCGAAGCGGGCAGCGCGAACGCCGTCGAGAGAAGCACAAGAGCCGCGGCAATCGTCATGGCGATGTTCATGGTGCAGGGAAGATACCACGCCAGCGGCCGGTGCGGGAGGGGCCGATCGACGACCACCACGTTGTCGGTCCGGTGCCGGCCGCGCCGCGGCATCCATCGGTCCCTCGCGAGAGGCCTCCACAGTACGGCCTCGATGCCGCGCTCCGGGCAAGCAGAGAGACCTGGTACCCAGAAGGTGCACTCAACGCACTCGGTCAACGCGCCGTGACGGTCGCTGGCGAGATGCGCGATACGCCAAGTGTTGAGCGGCGCTTCGTCCTCGCCGCCCACCCCACGCTCTACGTCGAGATGCGGCTGCTCGGGTAGAGCCCTCGGAGCAAGAGCTCCGCGTGATGAGTGGTGGTCGCTTCGAAGTCCATTCTCAGCGCTGCAAACTCCGGGAGCTCAAGCACCTCCTCAACGACCGGCGCCGGGTTGCAGTGCGGCCAGAAGCCGCAGACAGCCATGACCATCTGCACCACAAAGGCTCGAGCTTCATCGTCGCCGAGTCCGGGCAACGCCGAACGGAGCGATTCGAGCATCGGTGCGAGATACTCCAGCGCGCTCCGCTTGTGTGCCATGACACGCTCGGCGCTGATGTTGCGTTCGAGTACCGACGGCAACGCTGTGAGAAGAACGCACAGCCTCGGCCGGCGCGCCAGGGTTGCTCCGAACGCGCGAGCGACCGCCGCGATGTCACCGTTCCCGGCCAGGCGGCGGAGGCGTTGATCGAGGTCATGAATCCACGCCTCCTGCTCCTCATCGAGCAGTTCGAGCAGGATCGCTTCCCGGCTCTCGAAGTACCTGTAGAGATTCGCCTTCGAGATATCGGCCGCCCGGCCGATCGCGTTGAGGCCCGTGCCCTCGAGTCCATCGGCGTCAAGCAGACGCCCCGCCGCGGCCAGGATCGCTTGACGACGCTGCTCCTTCTGCTCCGGGCGCCTGGCCCGCTGCCATGTCCGCGAGGTTTCCATGCCGGGAATGTAGCCGAGCCCTTGACAAGAGACCAGTAGTCCTCTATTAAATAACCACTGGTCGGCTACTGTGGCCGGCCTCGCGAGCCCAACCCGAGACGACCGGAGAGGAGAACACCCATGCCGAGACTCCCCGAACACCCATTCGGCCCGGCGGGATGGACGCCAGAGCGACTCGGAAGCCTGGCGGGCAGGACGTACCTGATCACCGGCGCAACCGCCGGCACGGGCTTCCAGGCGGCCCGGGCGTTGCTGGCCAAGGGCGCTCGCGTCGTGATGCTGAACCGAAACCCCGAGAAGTCGCGAGCCGCGATCGCGGAGCTCAAGGCGGAACTCGGGACGAGCGCGGATGTGAGCTTCATCCGCCTCGACCTCGCTTCCCTGTCCAGTGTGCGTGAAGCCGCGGCTGAAGTCCTGGAGTCAGTCCCCCAGATCGACGCGCTCATCTGCAACGCCGCCATCGCGCAGGTACCTACCCAGAAGCTCACCGAGGATGGTTTCGAGAGCATGCTGGGCACGAACCACTACGGCCACTTCCTGCTGTGCGGCTTGCTCTATCCGCGGGTCGAGAAATCCAAGGGCCGCATCGTGGTCGTCAGCAGCCTCGGCTACAACATGGGGATCAAGACCATCCAGTTCGATGACATCAACTGGGACAGAAACTACCACCAGAACAGCACCTATTCGCAGAGCAAGCTGGCGCAGATGATGTTTGCGTACGAGTTGCAGGACCGGCTGGCCGCGGCGAAGAGGACGGACGTCAAGGTCTACGTCTGCCATCCCGGCTCGTCGAGGACTTCCCTCATCAAAACCAGCGGCAACCTGCTGACGCGGGTGATGTTCGGGCTCATGTCGCTGTCTCCGATGGTGCAATCAGCCGAGAAGGGCTCCTGGCCGGAAGTGATGTGCGCGACCGAGGATGGTCTGGAGCAGCGGGCGCTCTACGGCCCCACCGGTCGTGCGGGACTGGTCGGCCCGGTCGGAAAGGGCACCCTGCGTCCCCACGCGTACGCGAAACCCGTCATGGAACGGCTGTGGACGGTTTCGGAAGAAGCGGTCGGGTTCGAGTGGAACCTCTAAACCACACCGAAACACCATGACGGAATGAACTGTGCGAGTCTGGATTCCGAACGTTCGGGATCGCGCTGCCCGTGTGCGCGCAGATCGACTCCGCGGAGCGCGCACGTCCTTGAGAGCTGGGCTGCTGCCAGCGCAGAACCCCGCTGCGATCAGCCGTGGCCGCGTGGACCGTGCAGGTCGCCGCGCTGCCCGAGATCCGAGTCCCGCGACCCGGAATGCCGCCAACAACTCTTGCAGCCCAAGCGAGACAAAGCCCGGCACCGAGCCCCTCTAGGACACAGACCAAGCCAGAGAGACCCTCCGCGATTCAGGCCGTCCACCCGCCGCCAACCCGCCGCCAACCCGCTCGGGAGTTCCGCCCCTCCGCGTCCAAACAGGACACCCCGTCGCTCGCCAAAAACGACAGATCCCCCTCCGTTCAGGGAGGGGGATCTGCTTCGGTGTCAATAGTGCTGGCTGGACTTTGATCGGGGCAGCATCTTCGAGCGATATGTTTCGTCGAGTAAACGAGCACGACCGGCAGATCCATCCAGCCCATCTACGCCAGAAACGCTACACTGTTCGCGTTGTGTTTGGTCTCGTGGCGGTCTCTTGCCGTGCCACCGGCGTGGGCCTTCGAGTACCAACCGGAATAGTCAGGAGAGGTACAGGCGTTTGTCGGACATCACCATCCGGAGTAGCCTTTCCCCGTGATCCGTCTCCTTGTCATCCTCCTGCTTGCCACAAGTGGCATCCTGCGGCTCCCGCTGGTTGCAGGGGGATCCCATGGCGATTGCGGTCACCAGGCGTGCACGACAGAGATTGCGATAGCGCCTGGTTGCTGTGGATCGGAAACGCTCGCGCCTGACTTCTGCCCGATGAGTGGCGGGTCGTGCCAATGCGGATTTGCCCCGCTCCCTGATCAGCAGCAGGCCCCGGATGCGCCGCTGCCGAAGACGGATCGCGATTCACTGACGGCCGTTCCGGCCCCACCCATCCGGGTGGAGGTCGATATTGTCGCGCAAAGGCAGCCACTGGGTCGATCTGCAAGCCAGCTGAGCCTGCTCGCGGGGCTGACCCACAACGAAATTCAGGCACTCCTCGGTATCTGGCGAACGTAGAGCCCAAGCTCAGTAGGGACAGTGCGCGCTCACATAGGCCGTGCTGACCTCGCTTGTCGCGCTCTCCAATCACCAGAAACTCAGGAGCCATCCATGGCATCGCGAATTGCTGCGAGCGCGATCTGCGCCGTAGCGGCTGGTCTGCTCGCGGGGTGTTCGTCCCCGTTCGATCGGCCCCTTGACATCACGCAGTCACACGACCGGACGCTGCCGCGGGGCGTCGAGCAGATACCTCCGTCCGCCTTCCGGAAGTCCTCGGCGTCAACTGAAGTGCTCGAGCCATCGCTCGCGCAGGATGCCTCGCCAGACGATTATGTCCGCTACGCCCTCTACCACAGTCCGGAGGTCGAGGCGGCGTACCAGCGCTGGCGTGCGTCGGCCGAGCGGCTGCCTCAGGTCAGCGCGCTGCCCGATCCCCGTTTGAGTGTTGGGTTCTTCCTCGAAGAGGTGCAGACACGCACTGGCCCGCAGGAGGCAAGAGTCGGCGTCAGTCAGGCATTCCCGTGGCCAGGTCAGCTCCAGAACCGAGAGGATGCAGCGTCGAGGGCGGCGGCTGCAGCGTGGAGGCGATTCGAGACCGTCCGGCTGTCTGTCACGGAGCGTGTCGTATCGACCCTGCACGATCTGGCCTACCTCGACGCGACGATCTCGATTACCGAGGAAAACCTGGAACTGCTCCGTTCCTTTGAAGAAGTGCTGCGGGCCCGCTACCGAGTTGGGTCGGGATCGCACCCCGAGTTGATCCGGATACAAGTCGAACTCGGGCAGCTCGAAGACCGGCTCGCGCAGCTTCGGTCGATGCGCCCGGCCTATGTCGCCGAGCTCAACGCGGCTCTCAATCGCCCGTCCGGCGAAAAGGTCGGGAGGATGAACGGCTTACCTGGACGGATCGCGTCAGTTGATGTCGACAGCCTGACCGAGATCGCCCGACGCTCCAACCCGATGCTGCTGGCTATGGACGAGCAGATCGAAGCGGAACGGTTCCTGTCCGAGGTTGCAAGGAGGGACGGGCTGCCGGAGTTCATGGTGGGTCTGGATTACATCGTCACAGGCGAGGCCATGAACAGCTCGACGCCGGGAAGCGGCGATGATCCGATTCTTCTGAACTTCGGCATCAGCCTTCCCATCTGGCGTGACAAGTACGAGGCGGGCGTTCGTGAGGCACTCGCGCGGCGGCTGGCGGTCGCCGGCGAGCGCGCCGACCAAGCCAACCGTATCGCCGCGGGCATCCACCGAGCGTGGTTCGAGCATACGGACGCTGACCGTCGGGTCCGGCTGTACGAGAACACCCTCATCCCCAAGGCCGAGGAATCGCTTCGCGCTTCACTCGCCGGTTTTCGTGCGGGCGAGACGAGCTTTCTGGACCTGCTCGACACGGAGCGGACGCTACTGGAGTTCGCCATCGCGGCCGAGCGGGCCCGAGCGGACCGGGGCAAGGCTCTCGCGCAGCTCAATACTCTGGTCGGTGAGCCCGTTCCCACAGACGCCGCGGATCCATCCAGACACATCGATCCTTCTGACGAGATACAGCCATGAGCACCGTTCTCCAACGCCTCCGTGTCGCGATCGTGTGGGTGTGGAAGCACACCGCTGCGGGGATCGCTGTCGTGCTCATCATCGCGGCACTCGTGATCGGGTATCGGATTGCCCGACCGGCTCCAGAGCCCGAAACTGAACTGGCGGCGGAGGCCCACGAGCACGGCGAAGATGCGAGCCAACCACAGATGTACACGTGCTCGATGCATCCGTCTGTTCGCCTGCCTGACCCAGATGCTAAGTGCCCGATCTGCTTCATGGACCTCATCCCGGTCACCGCGGATGAGGGCGAGGGGAATGAACTGCGCGTCACGATGAGCGAGGCCGCAGCCGCTCTCAGCCGTATCGAAACAGCTCCTGTCGGCCGGTTCTTCCCCACGGCCGAGGTGCGGCTGTATGGCAAAGTCACCTACGATGAGACCTCGGTCGCACGGCTGACGGCCTACTTCCCAGGGCGGATCGAACGGCTCTTTGTTAACTATGTCGGCGTCTCGGTGTCGGCCGGAGATCACATGGCCGAGGTGTACAGCCCGGAGTTGCTCGCGGCCTTCGAGGAGCTCCGACAGGTTGCCTCTGCGGCCGCTGATTCACGCTCTGGCAGCGAACTGCTGCGATCTGCAACGCGGGACACGCTGACGGCGGCACGGGAGAAGTTGCGGCTGTTTGGTCTGACCTCCGAGCAGATCACCGCGGTCGAGGAAGGCCGCTTCGAATCGGATCGCCTGCCCATCTATGCCCCGATCGGAGGCGTTGTCACGCATCTGGCCGTGCGGGAGGGGGACTATGTGAAGACGGGCGCTGCCATCGCCACGGTCGCCGACCTATCACGGCTGTGGATTGACATGCAGGCGTACGAGTCGCAGCTCCCGCTGTTGCGTTGGGGACAGTCGGTCAGCTTTACGGTCGAGGCGCTTCCCGGCGAGGTCTTTGAGGGTCGCATCGCATTCATCGAACCGATGATCGATCAGCAAACGCGGACAGCAGCAGTGCGCGTTGCCGTGGACAACACAGACCGAGGGCTTAAGCCGGGGATGTTCGCATCGGGCGTCGTTCGCACGCGGGTTTCCGAAGATAGCGCTGTCGTCAACGATGAACTTGCCGGGCGATGGGTCAGCCCGATGCACCCGACGATCGTCAAAGACGGACCCGGGCAGTGCGACGTCTGCGGGATGGACCTCGTGCCGGCCGAGTCGCTGGGAGTGGTTGGAGACCCAAGCTCAGCGTCCGAGCCTCTGGTCATCCCGCGTTCGGCCGTACTGTTCACAGGGACCCGCTCGGTCGTGTATGTCGAGGTTCCCGATACAGAGTGGCCAACCTACGAAGGCCGGGCAGTCGTGCTCGGGCCGCGAGCCGGCGACTTCTATATCGTCCGAGAAGGGCTCAGCCGGGGCGAGCGCGTTGTCGTCAACGGGGCGTTCCGGGTCGACAGCGCGATGCAGATCGCCGCAAAGCCAAGCATGATGACACCCGGCGGCGGCGGGGGCGATCCGCACGCGGGGCATGGCGGAATGGCGGGTGGTGCGACCCAAACCATGCCAGAGCGAGTGAGCGTGCCAGACAGCTTCGTGTTCGCACTGAAACCTGTCTATGCCGCATACCTCGACGCACAGGAGGCGTTGGCTGCGGATGACCTGGGAGGATTCTCTCAGGCAGCCGCGGACCTACGGACAGCCCTCAGCTTCGTCGAAGAAACCGGACTCGTCGGGGAACCGCTCGGCGAGTGGCGAAGGGCCGCGGCCCGACTGCGTGTCGAGCCGGGTATCACGGATATTGAGGTCGCCCGAGCCAAGTTCGAGGGCATGAGCGAGGCGGTCATCGCGCTCCAGCGTCGTTTCGGGCACCGAGGAAGCGAGCAATGGCAGCTCGCGCACTGCCCGATGGCGTTCGACAACAAGGGGGCCGACTGGCTCCAGCGCGGCGAGCAGATCAATAACCCGTATTTCGGCGCGAGCATGCTCCGGTGCGGGGAGATCCGCGAGTCTTTCGGGCCACTCAGTGGTGATGCCATGAACGGTGCATCGGAGGGTCACGACCATGAGTGACACCGCGCCTCGCAATCCTCAAGCCGCACCGCGCGGGCCACTCAATGCGCTGATCCGCTTCTGCCTGGAGCAGAAGCTCGTGGTGGCGATTCTTCTGGTCGGCACACTGTTCTGGGGCGTGCTCGTTGCGCCGTTTGACTGGGACCTCGGCGGTCTGGCCCGCGACCCGGTGCCGGTCGACGCGATTCCGGATATCGGCGAGAACCAGCAGATCGTGTTCACCGAGTGGCCCGGGCGGAGCCCGCAAGACATCGACGACCAGATCAGCTACCCGATGACCGTAGCGATGCTCGGCATCCCCGGCGTGAAGGACATTCGCAGCTATTCGGTCTTTGGGTTTTCGTCGATCTACATCGTGTTCGAGGACGGGATCGACTTCTACTGGTCGCGTTCGCGTGTGCTTGAAAAGCTCAACTCGCTGCCGTCGGGCACCTTACCGCCGGGGGTGTCGCCCGCGCTTGGACCCGACGCCACGGCGCTGGGGCAGGTGTTCTGGTACACACTCGAAGGACGCGACGCCGAGGGCAACCCAACGGGCGGCTGGGACCCGCACGAACTGCGGTCGATTCAGGACTTCATTGTTAAGTACAAGCTCGCAGGCGTCCAGGGCGTCTCCGAGGTCGCGTCCATTGGCGGATTCGTGCAGGAGTATCAAGTCGATGTGAACCCCGACGCGATGCGGGCCGCCGGCGTCTCGCTCGGCCAAGTCATCGGCGCGGTCCGGCAGAGCAATATCGATGTCGGAGCGCGGACCATCGAGGTGAATCGGGCCGAGTACATCGTGCGCGGGCTCGGGTTCATCGAATCGGTTGAAGACCTGGAGCAGGCGGCCATCACCGCACGGGACGGGCAGCCGATCCTCATCAGTGACATCGCGAAAGTCTCGCTCGGACCAGCGCTTCGTCGCGGAGTGCTGACGAAGGCCGGTGAGGAGGCTGTGGGCGGCGTCGTGGTCGCTCGATACGGCGAGAACCCGATGGCCACGATCCAGAGGGTGAAGGACAAGATCGCCGAAATCGCCCCTGGGCTGCCGTCGAAGGTGCTCGCCGACGGAACCGAAAGCCGCGTGTCGATTGCACCGTTCTACGACCGCTCAGGGCTCATCCGAGAGACGCTCCAAACACTCAACTCGGCGATCGCCCAGCAGGTGCTGGTCACGATCATTGTCGTTGTAGTGATGGTGATGCACCTGCGAAGCAGCCTGCTCATTGGGGCGATGCTCCCGATCACGGTGCTGATGACCTTCATCGGGATGAAGCTGTTTCGCGTCGACGCGAACATCGTCGCGCTCTCGGGCATCGCGATCGCCATCGGCACCATCGTCGACATGGGCATCGTCCTCAGCGAAAACATCCTGCGCCGGCTCGACGAGGCCGCGGTGGACGATGCGAATCGTGAGCCAACCATCGAAACGATCTATCGCGCGACGACCGAGGTTGGCAGCGCGGTCCTGACCGCCGTAGCGACCACGGTGGTCAGCTTTCTGCCGGTCTTCACGATGGAGGCCGCCGAGGGTAAGCTGTTCAAGCCGCTGGCGTACACCAAGACCTTCGCGCTGATCGCCTCGATCATCATCGCCCTGACCATTCTGCCCGCGGCCGCCCATGTCCTGATGGGTTTCCGGATCCGGGCCGGGGCGGTCCGCACCTTGGGAGCCGCGGCGCTGACCGTGGCGGGTCTGACCGTCGCGGTCTTCGTGCAGCCTCTCGGCGGGCTGATTCTCGCCGCGTTCGGTGCGTTCTATCTTGCTCGTCCGTGGCTGCCAACGGTCGCGGCAAGGGCGCTCCAGTGGTCGGCGAATCTCGTGGCGGTCTTCGTCGTGCTCGTCGTCCTGGCCGGCGCATGGGAGCCACTCGGCCCCGAAGCGGGAGTCGTCGGCAACTCGGTATTCATCGGAGTAGTCGTCGGCGGGATATTGCTCGCATTCTGGGCCGTTCGCCTGGCGTTCCCGTACGTGCTCGCGTGGACACTGCGCCACAAACTCATCGGACTCTCACCAGCGATCCTCGTCGTTCTGCTGGGTGCGACGACGTGGCTTGGCTTTGATCGAGTTCTCGGATGGCTTCCCGACTCGATCCGAAGCACCGAGACCGTGGTCGAGATCGCGCACGCCTTCCCCGGCCTGGGAAGCGAGTTCATGCCCTCGCTCGATGAGGGCGCGTTCCTCTACATGCCCACGACGATGACACACGCTTCGATCGGCGAGGCGACGGACATCCTCAAAGAACTCGACCGCCGCATCATGAGCGTGCCCGAGGTCGAGATGGCGGTGGGCAAGATCGGTCGTGTCGAGAGCCCGCTCGACCCCGCGCCGATCTCGATGATCGAGACGGTCATCCAGTACCAGAGCGAGTACCGCACCGATGATCAGGGCCGGCGCATCAACTTCCGCTACGACGACGCGGCGAGCGAGTTCGTCCGCGACGAGCGAGGCGACTTAATCCCCGACGAGGACGGCCGCCCATACCGGCAGTGGCGGGACGAGATCGAATCCCAACAGGACATCTGGGACGCGATCGTGGCGGCGGCCGAGATGCCCGGCGTAACCAGTGCGCCCAAGCTCCAGCCGATCGAGACGCGGATCGTCATGCTCCAATCGGGCTTCCGTGCCCCAATGGGAATCAAGGTTTACGGACCAGATCTCGAAACGATAGAGTCATTCGGGCTTGAGTTGGAACGCCTGCTCAAGCAGGTTCCGAGCGTTCAACCAGCAGCAGTCTTCGCCGACCGCGTTGTCGGCAAGCCATACCTGGAGATCGACATCGACCGTGAGCGAATCGCCCGCTACGGACTGCGTATTGCCGATGTTCAAGAGGTCATCGAGGTGGCCATCGGCGGCAAGCCGCTGACCATGACCGTCGAGGGGCGGGAGCGCTATCCCGTCCGGGTGCGTTATCTGCGGGAGCTGCGAGACCAGCCGGAGACGCTGGGCGACATTCTCGTGCCCACGCCCTTGGGCGCGCAGGTGCCTCTGCGAGAACTCGCCACGCTGGAGTATCGGCGCGGACCGCAGATGATCAAAAGCGAGGACACCTTCCTCGTCGCCTACGTGCTCTTTGACAAGATGCCCGGCGAAGCGGAGGTATCCGTCGTCCGGGACGCCCAAGCGTTCATCCAGCAAGCAATCAACTCGGGCGATCTGATCGTTCCTGCGGGCGTGAGCTACGAGTTCTCCGGTTCCTACAAGAATCAGGTCCGGGCCGCCAAGCGGATGAGCATCGTCCTGCCGCTCTCTCTCGCAGTGATCTTCCTCCTGCTCTACTTCCAGTTCCGAAAGGTCGGCGTCACGCTGATGGTCTTCACCGGGGTGTTCGTCGCGTGGGGCGGGGGGTTTCTGATGCTGTGGCTCTACGCCCAGCCGTGGTTTCTCGACACTTCGCTGCTGGGTACGAATCTCCGCGAACTCTTCCAGATCCGGGAGTTCAACCTGAGCATTGCGGTCTGGGTGGGATTTCTGGCGCTCTTCGGCATCGCCACCGACGACGGCGTCATCATGGCCACCCGCATCGAGCAGTCGATGGCGGAGAGCAGACCTGATTCGATCGAAGCGATCCGAAAGGCCGTCGTCGATGGTGGACAGCTCCGTATCCGAGCGGCTGTCATGACCAGTGCCACCACCATTCTTGCTCTGCTTCCGGTGCTTACAAGCATGGGCCGCGGATCTGACATCATGGTTCCGATGGCCATCCCTTCGTTCGGGGGCATGGCTGTCGCGTCTATCACTTGGTTCGTCGTTCCCATCCTGTACTGCTGGGCGCAGGAGTGGAAGTTCCGTTTGTCACATGCACGTCCAGCGTCCAACACCAATGTGCCCGCGGCACAAGGAGACTCTGTATGAAACCCGCAACCCTGATCACTTGCATCTGTCTGATCTCGCCGACTACGCTTGTATCGGCGCAGGGTCACAACTCCGGTTCGCACACTCAACAGGCCGCCGAGCCCGTCAACGCGATGTGCCCTATCGGCAAGGAGCCGATTGTTTCCTCCGCCGGAACCGTTGAGTACAAGGGCAAGACCATCGGCCTCTGCTGCCCCGGCTGTGGCGAGGCGTTTCTTGCCTGGGATGAAGCCCGCAAGGACGAGTTCGTCGTGCTCGCTGTCGCAGGACGCGAACCGGGAGCGGAGAGACACGGCCAACCCGCCGATGAATCCGCGACGGGCGCGGCCTCGCCTGGTCCTTCCTACCCCTACACGCTGCCCGACTGCCCGGTCGGCGGCCCACTCGGCTCGATGGGCGATCCTGTTGTCAAGGTCTACGACAACCGCGAGGTGCGCTTCTGCTGCGCCGGTTGCATCGAAGAGTTCGAGGGCAACAAAGCCAGGTACTGGGGTGAAATCGACAAGAAGACTGTAGCGCAACAGTTGATGCACTATCCCTTCGACACCTGCATCGTCACCGGCGAGAAGCTTGGCGAGGAGGCGATCAACCATGTTCACAACAACCGACTCGTCCGCCTCGCGAGTGCAGGTGCGGCCGCCGCGTTCAAGGCTGATCCGGCGAAGTTTCTCGAAGCACTCGATACGAAGATCGTCGAAGTACAACTCGCCGACTACCCCATGGACAACTGTCCAGTCGGCGGCCCACTCGGCTCGATGGGCGAGCCCATCGACTTCATCTACATGAACCGGCTCGTCCGCCTCTGCTGCGGCGGGTGCGAGAAGTCGCTCGCCAACGAGCCGGCCAAGTACATGGCCAAGCTCGACAAGGCATACGCCGATGCCCAACGCGACGCTTATCCACTCGACACCTGCGTCGTCGCGGGGGGCAAGCTCGGTTCCATGGGCGAGCCCGTCGAGATCGTTGCCGGGACTCAGGTCGTGCGGTTCTGCTGCAAGGGATGCCTCCCGAAGTTTGAGGCCGACCCGCAGATGTACCTTTCGACGCTGCCGCAGGAGTAAGCATGGCTGAGCACAAGGACCACGATCACGGGTCGGATTACGAGAAGGGGAGCCTGACGCTCACCGGCTCGATCGCCATGGGCACCGGCGTGATGATCGGCGCGGGCATATTTGCGCTGACGGGGCAGGTCGCCGAGTTCGCCGGCGGCCTGTTCCCGCTGGCGTTCATTGCGGCTGCGGTCGTGGTTGCCTTCAGTGCCTACTCGTACGTCAAGGTGTGTAACGAGTACCCTTCGGCCGGCGGCATCGCGATGATCCTCAAGAAGGCCTACGGACCGGGCGTGGTCACCGCGGGCTGCTCGCTCCTGATGTACTTCTCGATGGTCATCAACGAGAGCCTCGTCGCCCGCACCTTCGGCACCTATACGATGCGGATCTTCGGAGAGGGATCTGACTCTTGGCTCGTGCCCGCGCTCGGCGTCGGGCTCGTAGTCGTTGCGTTCATCGTAAATTTGCTCGGCAACGAGGTCATCGGCGGACTCAGCAAGATCACCGCGATCATCAAAATCGTCGGTATCGCGGTGTTTGCTGGCATCGGGCTCTGGGTGTCCGGTCTCTCGTTCGACACTCTGACCGGGGACAGCGCCGCCTCCGACGCTCAGGGCGGCGTCGGTGGCTTCCTCGCCGCCGTGGCCCTGTCCATTCTGGCCTACAAGGGCTTTACCACGATCACCAATAGCGGGGACGAGATCAAAGAGCCCAAGAAGAACGTCGGCCGCTCCATCATCTTCAGCCTCCTGATCTGCACAGGTCTGTATGTGCTGGTCACGCTGGCAGTCGCTGGCAATCTGAGCGTCAACGAGATCATTGCGGCGAGAGATTCCTCGCTCGCCGAAGCGGCCCGACCCGCCGTCGGCCAGTGGGGCGAGTGGCTGACGATCGGCCTTGCGATCGTGGCCACTATCTCCGGCATTATCGCCAGCATGTTCGCCGTCTCTCGCATGCTCGCGATGCTCACGGACATGAAGCTGGTCCCGCACAGTCACTTCGGCATGCCGGGTCGCATCCAGAAGCACACACTGGTGTACACCGCTGTAGTCGCGCTCGCACTTACCGTCTTCTTCGACTTGAGCCGAATCGCCTCGCTCGGCGCGATCTTCTACATCGTGATGGACATGGCGATCCATTGGGGCGTGTTCAAGTACCTGCGAGCAGAGCTAAACGCCAAGGCGTGGGTCCTTCTGACCGCCCTCATCCTCGACGCCGTCGTGCTCGGGGCCTTCCTCTACCTCAAGCTCATCACCGACCCGTTCGTAGTAGTCGTGTCACTGGGGGGAATGGCCTTGATCTTCGGAGCCGAATGGTGGCTTCTCAGAACCGGGGACGAGAGGGGGAAAACGCAGACGGACTGAGGGCTTGACAACCGCAGCCCGCTCTTATACCCTTAGGGGGTATGGGTACTAAAAAGACACATCGAACAGCTCATGGGGTCTGCCCGGCCGATCGAGAGGCCAACCTCGCACGCCTGAAGCGGATCGAGGGCCAGGTGCGAGGCATCGCCCAGATGGTCGAGCAAGACCGGTACTGCGTCGACGTGATGACCCAGATCGCCGCGGTGCAACAGGCCCTCCGGGGCGTTGGCCGCGAAGTGCTGCGCCACCATCTGAAACACTGCATGACGGAGGCCGCTGGGAAGGGCGAGAAGGCTCTTGGTGCGGCCAGCGATGAGCTGATCGATCTGCTCTACAAGAACGCCCGATAGGAGGCTCCATGGCACGCGACCCAGTATGTGACATGACCGTCACCCGCGAGAACGCCGCGGCCACCATCCAGCATGACGGCACTGAGTATCTTTTCTGCAGTACGCACTGCGCCGACAAATTCAGGGCCGATCCCGAGCGATTTGTGACAAGCGGCGATCCGGGTATGCCACATCCAGCAGCGTCGCACTCCTGTTGCTCACACAAGCACTCGGACCACGCATCGCAACAGCACGAGGGCCCGAAGGATGCTGTCTACACATGCCCCATGCACCCAGAGGTTCGTCAGATCGGACCGGGTGATTGTCCGAAGTGCGGGATGGCGCTCGAGCCGCTCGATCCCACCGCGGCACATGACGACACCGAGCTGCGCGACATGACCCGTCGCTTCTGGGTCGCCACCGCATTCACTGCGCCGCTGCTCGTATATGTGATGGGCAACATGCTCTTCGGGCACCCGTTCCACAGGTGGATCGGTCCGGCGGTGAGCCAATGGGGAGAGCTGGTCCTCGCAACCCCCGTGGTGCTCTGGTGCGCCTGGCCGTTCTTCGTCCGGGGCGTTCGCTCCGTCCGCGCGGTGCAGCCCAACATGTGGACGCTGATCTCGATCGGCGTCTCCCTGGCCTATGTCTACAGCGTGGTGGCCACGATCGCGCCGCAGCTCTTCCCGGATTCCCTGCGAGACGAGTCGGGGCGTGTCGGGGTCTACTACGAGGCGGCCGCAGTGATCGTCACGCTGGTGTTGCTCGGGCAGGTCATGGAGCTGCACGCCCGCAGACGGACCGGCGGCGCGATCCGGGAGCTTCTTGAACTTGCGCCCCCGACCGCGCGTCGCATTTCGGAGGATGGAAACGAGCAGGACGTCGCGGTCGAGGAACTGCACCCGGGCGATCGTGTCAGGGTCCGACCCGGCGACAAGATCCCCATCGACGGAGAGGTCCTCGAGGGGCGAAGCACCATCGATGAGTCGATGCTGACCGGTGAGCCAGTGCCGGTGGAGAAAACCAGCGGCGACGGGGTCACCGGTGGGACGGTGAACAAGGCGGGCTCGTTCGTCATGCGGGTCAGCCGGACCGGGTCGGATACGACCCTCGCCCAGATCGTCCAGATGGTCGCAGAGGCCCAAAGGTCCCGAGCGCCCATCCAGCGGCTCGCGGACGCCGTAGCCGCCTGGTTCGTGCCGATCGTCGTTGTCATCGCCATCATCGCCTTCGGCACGTGGATACTGGTCGGACCGTCGCCAGCCTTTAGCTACGCCCTGGTCGCGGCGGTGTCCGTGCTCATCATCGCCTGCCCGTGCGCCCTCGGGTTGGCCACACCTATGTCGATCATGGTTGCGGCTGGTCAGGGGGCCAAGCAGGGTGTGCTGATCAAGAATGCCGCGGCGCTAGAGACCTTCGAGAAAATCACCACCATCGTCGTCGACAAAACCGGAACCCTCACCGAAGGCAGGCCAGAACTCGTGGTGGCCGAGGTGGCGGACGGCATGGATGAACAGCGAGTACTCGCGATGCTTGCGGCGGCAGAGCGTAGCAGCGAGCACCCGCTGGCCGAGGCGATCGTCGCCGGTCTTGAGGATCGGACCGAACAGCGGTTTGAAGCCACAGATTTCGAGAGCGTCACCGGCAAGGGGATCATCGCCACGGTCGATGGAGCACGTATCGCGATCGGCTCGCCCGCACTGATGCGGGATGAGGGCGTCGCCGTTGAATCTATGGCCGAACGGGCCGAGGAGCAGCGGCGCAAGGGCGGGACCTCGATGTTCGCCTCGATCGATGGCAAACCGGCCGCCCTTCTTGCCGTTGCCGACCCGATCAAGAAGACCACTCGTCAGGCGATCGACGCCCTGCACCAGCAGGGGATGAAGGTGGTGATGCTGACCGGCGACAACCGCACCACGGCACAGGCGATTGCCAAACAACTCGGTATCGATCGTGTTGAGGCTGAGGTGCTGCCGGACCAGAAGGCCGAAATCATCCGTAAACTTCAGAGCGAAGGCCAGAAGGTCGCAATGGCGGGAGACGGCGTCAACGACGCCCCCGCCCTCGCTCAGGCCGATGTCGGTGTCGCTATGGGCACCGGGGCCGGTGTGGCGATCGAGAGCGCCTCGATGACATTAGTCGGTGGTGATCTCAACGGTCTGGTGCGTGCACGCGAGCTGAGCCGAGCGACAATGCGGAACATCCGCCAGAATCTGTTCTTCGCCTTCGCCTACAACGCTGCGGGCGTGCCGATCGCCGCGGGTATCTTGTATCCGGTGTTCGGTGTCCTGCTGAGCCCCATGATTGCCGCGGCAGCAATGAGCCTCAGTTCGGTTTCGGTGATCACCAACGCACTTCGGTTGCGGTGGATCACTTCAAACTCCTAGCAGACTATTTCTTCACTGACTCCCCTGGCCCTGTCCCGAAGGTCACGATCCCGCTGGATGTCCCAGCGGTGCTCGCGGTCGCGGAGAAGCCCGGTCCGCTGCTCGATGCGGAGGCACTGGCCGAGCCGCTGGAGGAGCCCGAGGAGGAGAAGGACGAGGAGCCGCTCGACTTGCCGGACGAGCCCGAGCCGCTGCTGGAGCCCGATCCGGAGCCGGATGCGGACGCCGAGATGCCGCTGCCCGAGCCAGAGGAGGCGGCGGTGGCGGGCAGGTCGTTGTGGACCCAGACGCCCTCGGCCAGCAGGGTGTTGGTGCCCGGGATGTGGATCGCCACCGTTCTCGCGGGGGCTTCCACCCGATCGACTCGCTCGATCGGCTCCTCGTTGAACTGGTCGTCGACCAGGCGGTCGCCCGGCTCGACGAACTCGGCGGACGCGAAGCCCCACTCATCGCCCCGGCGGATGAGGATCGGGTGCTCGGGTGTCGCCTTGATGCGGCGGTTGATGACGACGAAGCCCTGGTGCTCGCCCAGGGTCACGCTGGCGACGCGGGCCTCGGTGCGTTCGGCCCCGTGCAGGCCGTGGTGCGAGAGCCAGTTGTACTGAGCGCGGTACGGCACATCGACCTCGAGGCCAGGGACGCGGACGGAGGCCACCAGATCGCCGGGCTTCAGGTTCTCGATGGGCGTGACGCGGCCGTCGGCCAGGCGGACGAGGGTGCCGAAAAGCAAGCAGTTGCCGCTTGACCCGCCCCCGGAGGAGCCACCGCCACCCGACGACCCGCCGCCCCCGGACGAACCGCCTCCGCCGCTGGAGCCACCGCCGCCAGAGGATCCGCCTCCGCCCGACGAGCCGCCGCCTCCGGACGAACCGCCACCGCCGGAGGAACCTCCGCCGCCCGAAGATCCGCCCCCGCTGGAACCGCCGCCGCTCGACCCACCGCCAGATGAACCACCCGAGGAGCCCCCGGACGAGCCGCCAGACGACTGCCCGCTGCTCAAGCCCGAGCTGCCGGCCGACGAACTCGCGACTCCGCTCGATGAGCCGCCGGATCCGCTTCCGCTCGACTCGGTCGGCTGGCTGGAGGCGGTCTCGGTTGGGGTGCCGCTGCCCGACTGCGTGGTGCCGCTGTTGCTGGTGAACGCGTCGGTCGTGTAGGTCGTCAGGGTCGGCGTTCCGCTTGGACCCGTGGTGTAGATCACGTCGCCGGTGGTTGAGTAGCTCGACGGCTCACTCGAGGGCATCGACGGCGTGGACGACGGCGTCTCGCTGGGCGCGGACCCCGAGCCCGACGAGTACTGGCTCGACCCTCCGCCCTGGGGCGGCGTGCCCGTCGCCCAGACGGGGATGTAGAGGTAGTAGCGGGTCGGGCCGTCGCTCATCGGGCGGCCTCCTTGGTGGGGGGCGCGGGCGTCTTCTCGGGCGAGGGATTCGGCTCGTACCAGCCCTGCGAACTGACGCGCTTCGCGCACTCGGCGCTCGCGGCCGCTACCGCGTCCTCGTAGGTCATCGTCTCGAACGCCCGCAGCTCGCTGCCCGGCGAGCAGTTGACCACGCGGAACTTGTGCTGGTCGAAGTGCGGCCGCAGGGCCTCGAAGCGCCGGGCGAGCGAGTCGTAGAGCACGTTGTTGTGGCGGATGGCGTCTTTGGAACGATGCTCGTCGAAGGCGTACCGCCGGTCCGGGGCCATCTTGAAGTCGCATCCGAGCAGGTACACCGTCCCGAAGCCCAGATAATGGAGCAGGCGCAGGGCCACCAGCATCACGCTCCGCTTGCCGACGATCCCGAGCGAGTCGGCGGTCTTGCCGTCGTTGCCCCAGGGGATCGAGTCGCCGGTCAGGAACCGCTCGTGATCGAAGTGATCTGCCCGACGGAAGAACAGCACCGAGGGCATCTGATGGACCTTGAACGCGCTGTCGCGCATCGATCCGTCCGGGTTCTGGATGCGCAGCCGCTTGGACCACATGCACGTCGGCACGATCTTGAGGATGCCCGGGTCCTTCCAGCCGGTGTCGATGAATCGACCCGGGTCGTCCACGCAGGTCCACAGCGTCGGCCGGTGGATCGTCCACGAGTTGTTCACGCCCATGGTGACGATCCCGCGCCGATTGAGCAGCGAGAGATCGACCTGGTTCAGCGACGGTCCGGAGAGGATCAGGAACGCCGAGCGGCCGCGGTAGAACCGCCCGAGCGAGACCGAGTCGAAGTCGGCGGTGTACAGGCGCAGCCCGTCCCGGGCGGGCCGGCGTAACTTGAGCCCGTGCTGCAGCGCCGCGATGTCCGACTGGTTTTCTCGCATCAGCGGGTGAACCTCCCGATGATGTAGCGGCTGGCCGCGCGACGGTCGGTGACCGTACCCACGCGCCTGATGCGGTCCAGCCACCAAGTGATGGGCCGCACGGTCGGGTGCAGGTTCTCGCCCAACGCGGTGATGCGGCTGGGGCGTGTGCATACCGACACGCAGAACCACCCCCGCGGCCGGGCGACGCGGCGCATCTCCGCCAGCACCGGGTTCACGTCCTCGGGCAGCAGGTGCTCGAGCGCGTCGAAGCAAGTGACCACGTCGGCCACGCCTTCCACGAGTCCGGTTGCGTGCATGGGCTTGACCACGTCGGCGTCGTCGAATGCGAAGTCCACGCCAAGCCCGTCGATGCCGAGCCGGCGGAGGTGCCGGATGAAGTCGTTGCGGCCGCAGCCGAAGTCCACGATGAAGCCCGGCTTCCAGGCCCGCACGATCGGGACCGCGTGGCGACCGTGGTTGGTCGAGCCGTACGCTGAGCCCGGCCGCGCGGCCAGTTCCAGGTACTTGGCCCGCTCGTGGTCGCGGCGGGTGTCGAGGTCGTTCGCGGCCGTGCTCATGCCCCGCCCTCCACGAAAAGGTTGAACTTGCGGTCGCCGTCGGCGGGGTCGGCCAGTTCCATCAGCGTCATCGCTTCGAAGACCCAGACGGGACGGCCCCTGCTGTTGCGCTCGCAGGTGAGCTGCACGCACACGCCCTCGGGGATGGGCACGAGCCTGGGCCGAAGCGACCGCGCTGGTGGGCACTTGGGCAGCACGCCGGGCAGGTCGCACACTGGACCGAGGCCCAGCAGGCCTTCGAAGCCCGAGCCCGGCTCTGCTGTGTTCATGTGGTGCGCTTCGAAGCGGTTGATCGCCAGCAGCGTGGGGTCTTCACCGCCACTGGGCAACTGCGACGACAGACCCTCGGGCACCGCCACGTAGCGGAGGTAGGTCTCGCTGCCGGGATCGCCGTCGAGGCGGGCCTCTTGCCACGGGTAGCGCCAGCGGTTGTGCTCGCTGGGGATCGGCTGGGCTGCGCCGAGGATCGCGGTGACGCGGCCCGACGACGGCCGGCCCATCTCGATCACCGCCCACTTCTCGCCGACGCCTTCCTCCTTCCACAGGATCGGGACGCCGCCCATGGGTGTGCTGGTGAGCACCGTCTCGTCGGGCGCGAGGTCGCAGGTGGTGTCGAGCTCGTTGTTGACGAACACCCGCGCCGGCGTGACGCCCGTCAGCACGCACCGCCCAAGCTCGCCCGCTTTGATCGGCTGGGTCGCCAGGACGAACGCCATCGGGCTCGAGCCCTCGGTGGCGACGACGCCGGTCAGCGGCGTGCGGCTATGGAACGTCCGCTCCTGGTCGCCTTCGCCCGGCTCGACCAGCACGCCCGAGATCGCGAGCACGTGGTACGGCTCGATCGTCTCGTCGGAGTCGTTGCGTACGAGCACCAGTCCGCGCGGCATGGTGTCGGCCAGCGGCCCACCGCCCTGAGTCTGTTCGCGCCGGCGCTCGGCTACAGCCGCATCGACGAAGGCGTTGTACGCCCGCGCGGGTATCACCAGCGGCTGGCCGGACCGGACTTTGCGGAAGGCGTCAGCCATGCGTCAGATCCCCAGCGCCGAGAAGTTGCCCTGGTCGTACACCCGCTCGACGTACGCCGCGACGGGGCGCTTGACGATCGCCTGCGAGCCCGCGTCCTCCGCGTCGGCGTAGCGCACCCACAGGTACTCCCAGCCCTTCTTGCTGATCCCGCTGATCGGGCCGACCGAGATTCCCGAGGCGTTCGGGCTGGCGGCGAAGCGGAAGGTGATCTCCCAATCGGAGTCCACGCCCGTGCCGCGACGTGAGCCGGAAGCGCCCAGGAACAGTACCTCGCCCGCGTTGAAGCCCTTCCACGATCCGCTGTTGACCTTGCCCGTTAGGTTGAACAGCGTGCTCTTGTACGCCTGCGTGACCTGGCTCGCCGGCAGGTAGTGCGTCTCGCTGAACTGGTACACCGGCACGGTGATATCCACGCCCTCGACGCCGTCACCCGTCACGCCGATCGCGCCGTTGAAGTTGGGCGCGGTGGTACCCGATGCCGCGTGGCTCGAGATCGTCTGCTTGCTCTGCGTGATGTGCTGGGTGCCGCCGCCGGTATCGAAGCTGAAGACGCTCTCGCCGGTCTGCGGGAACCCGCCGCCCTGGGCCTGAGCGTACCGGGCCGTCGCTTCCCACAGCTCGAATCCCACCGGCTCGACCGACACCGTCTGCCGGGGCAGGCCGTCGTAGGTGCCCGGGCTCTCGGCCTCGGCGGCCGAGCGAGCCGCGAGGTCGTCGTTGGTGCCGCGCACGGTGTAGACGAGCTCCGCCGAAGGGTTGTCTCCCTTCGTGGACCGGCGGCTCTCGAACTTCTCCGTCACGGTGATCGGCACGGGGTGTTGCTCCTACCCGAAGGTCCTGTTCATGCGAAAGTCAGGCCGCCGCTCTTGGCGGCATCGGCGAGTTGGCGGGTGTGCTTGGCGGTCTGCTCGGTGGCCTTGGCCGTCCGCTCGGCCACGGCGTCGTCGGACGCAAGCCCCTGCACGGCGCTGGCGTTGAAGGTGCCGCGCACCGAGATGCCCTCGGCCACGAGGTCGCCGATGCCGCGCAGGCGGTCCTCGAACTCGGCCAGCAGGTTGCGCGGGCGGCTGTCGGGCTCGGCCTCGGCTTCCTCGCGACGCCTGCGGGCCTCTTCGATGGCGTCGTCGAGCAGCTTGCGGGCTTCTTCGAGCTCGCGCTGCGCTTCGGTGACCCGCTCGTCGGTCTGGGCGTCCAAAGCCTTCTGGGCGTCCTCGTACTGCTTGCCGATCTCCGACAGCGTGGCGTCGTTGAGATCGCTGGATCGGTCGCGCTCGGATGATCGCCGGGCCTCGCGGTCGGCCAGAGCCGCGCGGGTGCGATCGTCGATCTCGCCCAGCCGCTGCTCGAGCTGCTCGTCCACGGCCTTCTTGGCCGCTTCGACATCCAGCCCGTCGTCGAACAACCCCTGGATCTCCAGCATCCGCTTGGCGACAAACGACGAGGCTGACTCCCATGCCTTCTGGAAGCCGCCCGTGAAGCGGGACCAGGTCTTGGAGAGGAACGCCGTCGTCTCGATCCAGCCGACCTCGAGCGCGTGCAGCACGATCTGCGCGGCCGCCAGCGCGCCGTACCACATCGACTGGGCGATCGAGACGAAGAAGCGCCGCGCCTCGAGCCACGCCGAGTTCAGCGCCGCCACGCCCTTCTGCCAGATGACCTTGAGCGACAGCCAGAGGATCTCGGCCGCGAGCGCAATGTCGCCGGCGGCGAGGGCGTCGGAGATGCCGCGGGTGACCTTGGACACCCAATCGCGCAGGCGCGTGAACTGCTCCATGAGCCAGGCGAGCGCCTCGCCGCCCTGACCCGAGGTGACCAGCAGCGTGCCGCCGAGTCCGACGACGGCCGCCACCACCAGCCCGATAGGCGAGAGCAGCGCCCCCAGAGCCGCTCCGACGATGCCCAGCGCCGTCCCGACGCCGGTGATGATGCTCGCCAGCAGGCCGAAGGTCGCCGCGACACCCGCCACCAGCACGCCCAGCCCGATCAGGACCACGCCCGCCAGCGCGATCGCGGCGGCAATCTTCAGTGCCGAGACGACCACGGCCCGGTTCTGGCGGATCCAGTCAGACGCGCCGACGATGACCCGGGTGATGCGCTCGGCCAGGTCCTTGAGCACCGGCGCGAGCGCTGAGCCGATGACGAACACGCCCTGCTTGATGACCCGCCAGAGGATGTTGAGCGTGTCATTGAGTTCCGCGGCGTCCTTGGCGGTCTGCGTGGAGACGGTCAGCCCGAGCCGACGGGCCTGCTCTTGAAGCTCCTCGATACCAGCGGCCCCGCCCTCCATGAGCGGCAGGAGCTGCGAGCCCGCGCGGCCGAAGATCTGCATCGCGATCGCGGCACGTCGGCTGGGGTCCTCGATCTGGCTGAGCCGCTCGGCGATGAGCTTGAACTGCGCTTCGGGAGAGAGCCCGTCGAGATCGGCCATCGTCAGCCCGAGGGCGGCGAACGCGTCCGTCTGGGTGGAAAGCCCGCGTCCGAGGTCGTTGATCGACCGCTGCATGGACCGCACGCCCTTCTCGAAGGTCGCCAGGTCCGCGCCGGACTGCTCGGCGGCGAAGCCGAGCTCGCTGAGCGACTCGACGCTTACGCCCGTGCGCTTGCTCATCTTGTCGAGCGTGTCGCCCATGGCCGTGAAGACCTTGACCGTGCTCAGCAGCGACGCGACCGCACCAACCCCGATGGCGGTCAGCCTTGTGCCGACGCTGCGGAGCCCGTCCCCAAAGGCCTTGAGCCGCTTCTGGGCGCGCCGCAGCCCAGCCGACAGCTTGTCGCTGACGCCCAGCTCGACGAACGCCCGTCCGGCCCGGATGCCTCGGGTGTCGGCCATCTATGACCCCCTCCGCACGCTGTTGCGCCACAGCACCGGCAGCTTCGGACGCTCGCGTTCGAGTGCCGGGGCCATGTAGGGGCGGGCGGCGATCTTGACCTTGCGGCTCTGCAGGCGACCACGCCGACGCGAGACGACGACAGTCGCGCCGCCGTGCTCGAGCGCCCGCGGCGCGACGCTCTTCTTGAAGCCCACTGGGCCGACCACCACGCTGTCGGACCTGCGGTCGTAGCCGAACAGTATCAGCCGACGCAGCGAGCCCTCGTGCGAATGCGGTGGCTTACCGGGCGGGGCCGTGCCCTTGCGCTTGCGGATGCTGGTCCGGGCGGCGGTGCGGATGAACGCGCCGCCCTTGCTCAGCACACGGCGCTTGGCGGCGTCCACCGACCGCTTCACCGCGGGCCGGTCGAAGAACACGTCCTTGATCCGCATGGTGATCACGCGGGCGTACCTCCGCTGGGCACCACGCGGCCTTCCTTGAGCCCCTTGTTGAACGACGCCTCCTTCTCCTTGCGGAGTCGGCCCGCACCAATGAACAGCCCCGCCAGGCCGGTCAACGCCGGCAGGGCCGGACCCGCGATGGGCACGCCCGCGAGCGTGGGGCCGAAGTCGTCGAGGGCCGAGAGGGTGATCTGCCCCAGGAGGCCGCGGATCTCGCCGCCGCGTTCGATCGACGCCTTCCACTGGGCTCCGACCCGCTGGGTGTCCTCGAACCACGCCCGGTACTCGGCCTCCGCCTCGTTGAGCGTGGTGGTGCGCGGCAGGCCGCGGGTCTGCTGGATGCCACTCGGCGTCTTGACCTTGACGACGTCGCCAAGGTCAAAGCCAGCGCACGCGCCGAGCCCGAGCGAGAGCATCACGACGCCGAAGCCGAAGGCCAGATGCTTGGGGTCAATCTTCACGTGTGCCTCCTTGCTGCTTCTGGTTCCTGATGAACACGTCCTTGAGCACCGACACGGGGGCCGGGATGACCTGCGTTCGCTTGTCAGCGACCCGGGCAAACGGGTCGAAGTCGCCGGGCCGGAACGGGCGGGTCTTCTTGGGGTTGCGCTGGGTGTTGGCCACCAGCGCCATGACCGAGCTCGTCCGGCTCCACTCGTCGCGCTGCCTTGCCTCGGCCATTGCGACGAGCTCGCGCAGCGTCAGGGGGGCTGGATCGACACCGAGGATGCCGGCGCACTGCCAGACGAGCCGCCAGCCGCCACCTGTTCCACGCTCGGCGGCACCGCCTCGAGCACCGCCCGCTCCAGCGCCCCGCCGTCGATCAGGTCGTCGATCCGGCGTTCCACCACGTCCCGGGCCTTGTCCATCACCTCGCGTGTGGCCTTGAGCACCCGCCCGAGGTTGGCCCGGTCCCTCGGGCTCGGGCAGAAATCCACCAGTTCCTCCAGGAGCGCCGCCGTCGCGTGCTCGATCGCGTCCCCGGCCATCGACGCGCCGAACGCCTCGTCGCTGACCTGGCGTTCGTCCGCCTGCGGCTTGCACGCGGCGTAGATCACGTCGCACAAGAGGACGGGATCGCGCACGAGCTTCTCGATGAGCCCGTTTGACCCTTCGAGCACCTCCATGAGGTCGACGCCCGCGAGCCCACGCACGCGTTTGATCGCCGCGACGCTGATCTCGACGGTCCACTCGCGGCCCTGGTTGTCCTTGAACGTGTGCATCGCTGCCTCCGATCCGTTATCCGCCGATCCAACTCGGGGCGGTGTCCGAGTAGGTGACCTTGGCCGTCACCGAGACGGTGATGGCCTCCTCGAGCGCCTCGTTGCGGCTGAAGTTCGTGATCGAGAAGTCGGCCTGCAGCCCCTGGCCGTCGGCCTCGTCGAGGATCTGCAGCCCGATCAGGTCGTTGTTGAAGAACGCGTTCTTGATGGCGGTGAACCCCGCGTCGGCGGTGTCCCAGACCATCTCCCACTCGACGCTCGCCTCCTTGAGCGTGGCGACCGTCGCACGCCAGCCCGCGTTGGCGCGGGTGGTTACGTCGGCCTCGCCGGCTTCGAGGCTGAGAGTCACGTCCCTGACGTTGTCCATCGCCGTCCACGAGCCGGCCCCGCCCTGGCCGCCGACCAGGTAGAGCAGCTTGGCCTCCATGCCGAGCTTGATTGCCATCGGTTACCTCCTCACCCGGTAGGTGACGCTCAGAACACTGGTGAATACGCGGTGCTGCTCGAGGCTCTCGCTGGAGACGACCGGCTCGTGCGCAAGGCCAGCCCACGCCGCTTCGGGGAAGCCCGCCAGCCGCGTGTGCCGCAGGCGGTCGCCGATGGCCTCGGTGAGTTCGAGCAGCTCGTCGATCGCGGCCTGCTCGGCATCCGCCGGTAGCTTCTTCTGCACACCCACATCGAGGACATGCTCGTAGGTGCTGCTCTCACGGCTCGCGGCCGAGACGGTGGTCGTCCTCGGTACGACCGACACCCGCAGCTCGCCGAGTTCCTCGAGCGTGAACGCAGGCTGATAGGTGCGGACGGCTGACACCGGCTGGGCGTAGGTGCCCGCGTTGATGTGCTCGGCCACCGCGTCGGCGAGGGTGCTGATCGTGCTCATGGTCCCTTCGACCCTCCGATGAAGCGGCCTTCGAGATAGGACACCCGGCGCTCGATCGCCTGGTACTCGGCCCGCAGCGACCGGGCCTCGACGATCAGTTCATCGAGCCGCCGCTCGACGTGGTCGAGCTTGGTGGTCACAACACCCCACTGGACGGTGACGGCCAGCGCCGCCATGCCCACGGTCAGCGCGATCGCGGCCCAGCGGTGCCCAGCACTGGGCGGGGGCGTGGGCCTGGCGGGATGTCCGTTGGTGGGAACACTGGTCACGAAAGGTCCTCGGTGGCGATGTGCTTGGTGTGGATGCGGAGCGCTTTGCGGTACGGGTCGCTGAAGCGCCACGGCGGCTGGCCGCCTGGAGCGTTGACCTCGTAGACGAACACGGATGAACCGGCGGTCTCGCGGACGCGGTCGCCGGCCTTGGGCAAGGCGGGGCCATCACCCAGATCCAGATCAGCCGTGCGGACAAGGAAGTCCCGCGACTCGATCCGGTGGATGAGCCCGGCCTCGTCGGCCTGCTCGAACTCCGTGCGGCTGATGGTGGCGCTTACCTCGACCTGCGCAGCGCCCCGCTGGTACACCACCGGTCGCGTCATGTGCGCGTGCCGCTGGGTATCGAGGAACGATGCGCCTTGTTCGAGCAGGTCCGCCACGGTTCATCCTCCAATCGATGCGGCCGGTTACTGCGACAGCCGGATGCGAACGGTCGCGTCGGCTTCCGCCGCAGCCCGCACCGCCTTGCCGATGAGCTTGTTGCCCGTCGCGGTCTTGGTCGCCAGGTCGTTGGTGTTGTCCCAGTAGGCGAGCTGCCCGGCGGTGAAGCCGTTGCCGGTGCCGGTGGCCTTGGGGAAGTCGAAGACCCCCTCGACCGCCAGGGCCCCGAGCTGGCCCGCCTTGAGATCCACCCGGGTGACCCCGACCAGATCGCCCTGCACGACGACCGTGCCCGCGGGGGTGTCTGCCCCCGGCGTGTAATCGATCGCCGCGCCCTGCTGTACGAATGTGGTTGCCATCGCTGTGCCTCCGTTGCCGTTGCCTGTGTCACCGGGGTCGACAGGGTCGAACCCGCCGCCGCCGAACTGGGTCATGCCTCACCCTTGCTCTTCACGCCGCCACGCGGGTCCTGCAGCGCCACGCCGAAGTCGTGGTAGCCGCGCATCTGGATCCCAAGCCGGTTGAAGCTCTGCTCGGCGGTCTCGATGGTCGGGGCTTCTTGGCCGTTGAGGAACGCCACCTCGATGACCGGCAGGTCCGCCGGTGAGGCGAGCATGTACCAAGCCTTGCTCGATTGGCCCGGGTAGGCCGCGTTGCCCAGGTAGCGGCTGACCTCGACGCGGAACTTGCCCTGGTGCGGGTTGGTCACCGGGTACTTGGCGCTCGAGGTGTTGTCGCGCAGTTCCATGCTCTTGAAGAGCTGGCTGCCCAGCGCCGACAGCGCTGTGGGCACCAGCAGCACCTGCGGCATCACCCCCAGCGGCTTGCCGTCAGAATCCACCTGGTCCATGAAGGCGACCTCGGCCTTGGTCAGCCCGTCGATCGACAGGGCGGTATCCGCGCCGGCGAGGTAGTTGTTGTTGCCCGCCGTGTAGAAGCCCGAGTTGGCCAGGAAGGTCTTCCAGAAGATGTCGTTGATGGTCTTGCCCGAACCCGCGCCGAGCTTGCGGGGCACGCTGGTGATCGCGCCAAGATCGTCGTTGATGATGTCGGTGCGGTCGATCGAGAGCATCAGGCCGTACGTCTCGGCCCGGTTGGTGTAGGTCTCCTCGCCCAGCGTGCCGTGCTTGATCTCGCCGCCGGGCGCGATGCGCTCGTACTGGTCGTTGCCCGTCAGGCGGTAGCTGGTGACGGCCTTGAAGTCCGTCACGCTGCGCACGGCGGTGATGTTCCGCCAGGTGCGCTCGACGCTGAAGAAGCCTTCGAGCAGGAACTTGTTGGCGACATTCGAGAGGATGCCACCGATACTGATCGTGCTGTTGGATGCCTCGATGCCCCTTCCGAACGCGGCATCCATCACGCCGTGCCAGTCGCGGAAGGTCCGGCCGGTGTACCCGTTGGCCCAGGCGGCGTGGAGCAGCAGTTCCTGGAGCCCGATCGACTGCCCGAAGGCCCGCGTCGCGGCTTCCAGATCCTGCTCGGCGCAGTGACGCTCCGGGGTGGTCAGACGACCAGAGAGAACGCACGCGGCTTCGAGGACACGCTGGTTGACCGCCGGCGCGGCCGGAGCGTGGATGGCAGGGGCCTTGGGCCGGCTGGCCCGCAGGACCTCCAGTTCGGTTTTGGTCGCGTCCCAGCCTTCACGGATCGAGCGGGCCTCAATCTCGGGGTGCTGGCCCGCGCACAGGCGTCGCACGGCGGCGATCCGCTCGCTCTCGGCGGCGATTTGCTGCCGCATGGCCTGCACCGGATCGGTGATCTCGGGCTGGTTCGCTTCGGGCGAAGGATTGCCCGCGGCCTGGACGGGATCGGATGCATCGTCGCCCGCGGCAGCGCCCGCGGCGATGGTCGCCGAGGTCGAGCCGTCGGCCCCGAGGTCGACGAAGCTGATCTCGCCGAGCGTGGACTTGCGCACGATGTTCAGGGGTCCGGCGACCTCGCGTCCGTTGACGGTCGCGGTCTGGTTCTCGCGGAGGAACTCGAACGCCTCGACGCTCGCGCCCACCGACGCCTGCCAGGGGAAGCCGTTGCGCGCTGAGACCACGACCTCGCGGGCCGCGGGCGTGTCGCGGGAGATCATCCCCGTGGCCACCAGCCGACCGTCTTCGACCATCACCTGGTCGGTGTGCCCAACGCCCGCCGTCGCGTCATGCCCGAACCGGATCGGCCGCGACGGGGAGGGGATCGCCAGCCCGGCCAGGTCGATCACCACCGGGTGCCGCCAGCCGGCGACGCGCATCGGCCCGCCGCTGTAGGCCATCATCCGGAACCGCGGCAGGGGAGCGGCAGCGCCGCCGTCGCCGCTGACCGTGTCAGCGCCCTCGATCTCGAACTCCGCCTGCGCGGTGAGCGCTAGCGTCTTGGGGCGCGAGCCGGGGTTCGGGTGGGCAAGGGTAGTGGGCTGCGCGGGAGCAGCGGACGCCTGGATCATGCGGTGGTGTGACATCGCTACGCGGCCTCCTTGGTGGCTTCGTCGGTGACGGTCTCGTCGGTATCGGGGTTGGTGTCTTCGCTTTCGCCCGCGGTGCCGCCGGTCTTGGTGGTGACCGGCAGCCCGAGCTCGCGCATGAGGGCCAGTTCCTTGGCCCGCTGGCGGAGCTCGTCCTCCCAGTCGCGTCCCTGGCGTGCGAACTCGTGCGCGAGCGTTGTGGTGTGGTTGGCCAGGCGCGTCGCCTGCGCGCTGGCTTCCTTGGCCGGGTCGACGTGCTCGACGCCGTCCCAGAACCAGACGTGCGGTGTGGCTGCGCCGCGCACACGCATCGCCTGGGGCAGCAGCCCCTCGACCAGCGCGGCCTCGTCGAGCCAGGCGCGGAGCAAGCGGTCCAGCACCGTCTGCTGGAGGCGGTGCTGCTCGACGCGGATGCTCTTGAAGTAGGTCTGATGGTCCAGGCGGCCCGAGGCGTAGTTGTAGCCCGAGCTATTCCCGGCCGCGACGTTGAAGGGCATGTTCAGGCAGCGGGCGATCTCGTTGAGGATCTCGCGCTTGAACTCGCCGTAGGTCGTAGACGGGTGCTCGGCGTGGACCTGCCCGAGCTTCCAGCCGCCGGGCAGCACGGTGGCCATCCGCTTCTCGAGCTCGACCTCGTCCATCGGTTCGAGCGGGTCGGCTTCGCCGTTGGCGGGCGCATCGGTGTAGAGCACCGCCGCGAAGTCCGCGGCCGTCTCGGCGGCGGCGATCACCGCCAGCGTGTAGCGGCGGAGCTGCGCGAAGAGCGGCAGGGCGGGTGTGATGTCAGGTATGCCGCGCCATTGCCCAGGTCGGTCGGGCCGGAAGTAGTGCAGCACGGAGGCGGCCGGGTAGGTGTCGTGGTCGCGGATGGCATGCCACGCCCCGTCGCCGGGGTGGTGCCGCAGCACGTGGTACGCCACCGGCAGCCCGCTGGCGTCGAAAACGATGCCGTCGACATCGGTCACCGCCTGACCGGTGGGCGTACGCCCGAACCACGGCGTGCAGACCTGATCGGGCTCGAGCAGGCGCAGGTCGAGCTTGACGGGTGTGTCGAGCCCGGGGCTGGAGATCAGAAGGCCGAACGCCTCGCCGCTCTCGGCCCGGGCCATCCGCATGCTGCGGAGCTTGCCGGGCAGATCGATCGACGCGGACCAGGCCTCAAAGGCTTCCTCGACGCGGGCGTTGACCGATGCATCGGGCGTCAGCATCTGCAGCCGCGGCCCGGTGCCGATGGTGTCGTTGGCCAGCGTCAGGACGATGCCCTTGGCGTAGGAGTTGTTCGCGACCTCGTAGCGAGCGCGGTTGCGCAGGATGCGGCGCACCTCGGGGCTGACGGCCGCGTTGGGCGAGAGCCCGTCGGCCGCGGCCCAGTGGCGGCGGTTGTCGGCGGTGGTCTGGGCCGAGTCGAACCGCGCCCGGACCATCCGTGCCCGCTGAGGCATAGTTGCCGAGGCGGCCCGGACCGGGTCGGTCTGGCGCGAGAGCGGGGCGAGCAGGCGCTTCAGCATCCGCCATCCCGTCCGCCGGTGCCACCGGCCCCCCCAGCCACGATCTTGAACAGCCGTATCCCCAGCCCGCGCCGGCGCGTGGCCCGCTTGGACTCGATGTAGCGGTCCGCCTCGATCTGGTCGCGGATCGCGTGCTGCTCGACCGACTGCCCGTCCACCGAGGCCTTGGCCGGGCCGGCGGCATTGTCGGCGATCGTTTGATCGAGATTGGGGTTGGGATCCGGCACGGCAACCTCGCGTGCCCCCACACCTCGCGGGGGCCTCTCGGGTCACCTATGCCGTTGTCACGCTTCCTGTCCGCGTGTCGATTCGGGTGGCTGATCTTGCCGCGACGATTTTCACGACCACGGGCCACCGGCAGGCCATCGCCGATCGAAATCGACGGAATCGTGAATGGAAGCGGCGACGGGGCGCAGGAACCGGGCTACCTGCTCCACGAGATCCTCGAAGTCCTCCGGGCAGTCCGTTGGGGTCAGCCGCTTTCGGAATGCTTTCCACTGCGTGACCTTGGATGGGTTCTGAGCGAACGCAGCGGTGAACGCAGTAGGCTCTGCGAGAATCGGCGTATCCCGATGGCTGCACGTCACCCGTATGGCTTCCGCCAGGGTCTGACCAGTGAAGTCGAACCGACCGGCAATCCACCAGATGTCGTGGAAGTCCTTCATCCTGCTGTTTGCCTCAGCCCGCTGAAGCATCACCTGGAACTTCTCGGCCACTACGGTTTCGGGCGGGTAGGTTTGGAGGCGGGCTGCGGGCATAGCCAGCAGCACAGGGATTTCGACGGTGAGGGGTGCTGGCGTGATGCGGTCTCCAAACCCGATGTCCAGCTGCATGGAGAGACGCGCGTTTCCTAGTGTTCCTCGAAATGCCACCCGAACTCCGGCGTAGTCAGCGTCTTCCACAATCGCATTAGATTGGACGCTCGCAGCGTCGAACAGGAGTCCGTCCGGATCGACTTCCTGCTCGCAGACGTCGCGGATGATCGATTCGACCACCGCAGCCTCGTTGCTGACACGGCCAAGCAGATCGATATCACGTGTTGTCCGGTAAGACGTCTGATCCCAGACGCGGAGCAGCATTGCCCCCTTGAGCACAAAGCGGTCGGCGTGCTTCGAGATCGACAGGCGGTACAGAAACCTCTCCATGGCATAAAGCTGGAGTAGGTCATTGAATGACCGATCCCCTGGCCTGGCTTGGTTCAGCAGGCGGGCGTGAACCGAAGCGGCAACATTCCCCGGTCGCTGCGTCATCCGAACACCGCTTCGATGTACGGCATCATGACGCTCCGAACTCTATTGATATCCGCATAGCGGAGAAGCGTATCGACGCTCGCCCCACGCCGGCGCAGATATGTCCGCAGCGCCTCGATCGCCACATCCATGCCGATCTTGTTGCGGAACTTGAAGCAGTCCGCCACGCTCTTGGGCGCGTCGAACACCCGGATCATTGTCCCGCCCACATCACGGTCCTCGACCCCGGCAGCCATCGATGCTTCACCGAACCGGTAGTAGTGCACCGGAGGATGAGCGAGCTTGGGGGGAGTCGTGCCGTGCGGCAGCGCGACATCCACCGCGTGAGGGATCTGGGTGGTCAGTTCGTGTATCGCGAGCGCCGAGATCAGGCAGACCACGCCCGTTGGTACCTTGAGGGCAACGACCGTGAGGTCCGGGTCACCCTCCGTCGCCTCCGGCAGTTGGTATAGCCCACGGCTGATTCGGATCAGTTGGCCCCCGTCCACCATCTGGCTGAGCGTACGGGGGTGTACGCCGCGCGCCCGAGCCTGGCCGGCGCGTAGCGTTCCCCCAGCACCGTGGAAGACGTTGCGGGCATGCTCGATCGGGTTGGCTGAGTTCCGGGAGTCCATGCGGGATCAATTCCACTGTAGTTATCGACAAGTATAGTGCTTTTGATCCAGTCAACCAAGACTTTGACCGACAAATCCAAACCGGGCACGATTGATCGCCAGTAGTGGCGACTTGCACAGACATTGGCGGTATACTCGCCACTTCTGGCGACTCATGGAACAGTCCAAACACATCGCGGACAAAGCGGCTCTCAGCTTGCTCGGGCAGCGGATCGCTCAGCACCGGCTGGAGCAGAACCGCACCCAGGCCGAACTTGCCCACGAGGCGGGGGTCTCAAAACGGACGATCGAGCGGTTGGAGGGCGGGGAGTCGATCCACACGACCAATCTGGTTCGTGTGCTCCGCGTCCTCGGCCTGCTCGCCAATCTCAACGAACTGGTGCCCGCGCCAGTTCCCAGCCCACTTGAGGCACTGCGGTCGAAGGAGAAGCGTCGCAAGCGGGCGAGCGGGCGTTCCCAGCTAGCACCCGATACGGAGTCTGGAGGGTGGACTTGGGGTGACGATCCGAAGCCTGAAGTCTGATCGGCGGAGTGGGCGGATCCGTTCCCCCGAACTTGATCCTGATTGCAGAAACCATGCCCGTTGGGCGGAGTTTCTGCAGTCAGAATCAAGCCACGATAGAGATCGATCGCTTCACCGAGATTGCCGCGGGCTGATCACGATCGGGACTTCCTCAAAGCCGACAGCCGCACCCGAGGCCTCGCCGCCACCTTGTGATCCGTCCCGAACAGCACCGCCCCCTGCATCGAGGCCGCCACCGCCGAGCCGACCAGGCAGTCCAGCCAGTGGTTGTCGAGACCGGCAACCCGCAGCTTCCACTCGTCGACCGTCCGGCCCCGGCCCTCGGTCTTCACCCGGTACTCGCTGGTCAGGTGATCGGCCAGCAGGCGGTGCCGTGAGGCCTCGCGGCCGAAGAGCGACAGACAGCCCGGGTCGCCCATGGGCACGCCCAGCCGCGCGTGCGTGAAGCTCTTCCAGTAGTTCGTGTCGTAGACCACGTGCCGCACGGCCCGCTTGCCGGTCACCAGTGGCACGCGCCAGTTGAGCCCGACGCGCTCGCCGCGTTTGCGCTTGTAGTCGCTGAACGGGATGCTGCTAGCGCCCACGTACCGGCCGTGGCTGGGCATCACGATCCCGGCGTGGGGGGACTGGCGGCTGAACTGGTAGACCACGTCCGACGACTGGCCCCAGTTCGCGTCGATCAGGCAGCGCTCGATGCGCAGGTCGGTCCCGTCGTCGCGCCGCCACGCCTTGCCGAGCAGCTCGTCGGTCAGGGCCTCGAGCCCCGCGTAGATCGCGCCCTCCTGGCCCGCCCTCGGGAACTCGGTCAGCAGCGTCCGCCGCGCGTCGCGCAGCGAGAAGTACTGCTGCTTGGGGTCTGGCCACGCGCCGTAGTCGAGCACGTAGCCGGTGAAGTCGTCCTCCCAACCCGCGACGAGCCAGAACAGCAGCTTGCCCTGCACGTCGATGAACGCCGTCGCCCGCGTGCAGCCGATGGGTACAACACCCCGGGGCATTCCGTTAGTCTTCGCCGCGATCTGCTCTGGCGTGAGCAGGTCGTCGTCGGCCGCGACTTCTGGCAGCGGCTCGTTCTGGTACTCGGCCCAGAACGCGGCCTCGTCCTGGAGCTTGAGGTTCATCGCGTGCTGGACGGCACTCAGCTCGTCGTGGTTGAACCGCGCCGGCCAGGCGATCGATGCGCCGGCGTCCATCTTCCTGCGGTTCCGCTTGTAGAAGGATGTCGCCTGCGAGAGACCCCGGTCGGCCCGCAAGCCTTCGGCCCGGATCTCGGCGTACCTGGCCCACAGCGCCTCGTCGGCCGGGAAGGCGTAGACCATCTTCGTCCGCTCGCCCTGCCATTGGGGATGCTTGTCGCGGTCGAGCAGGCGGTCTGCCAAGTCGTCGGGGCGGACGACGGTCACCGTCATGAGCCCTGCGATCTTCTGGCCGGGCCCGGCGAGGCCGAGGATGGCCCCCGCGAGCACGCGCTCCCGTGCCGCGCACTGGCTGGGACTCCGGGCCGACTCGTCGGTCTGCGGATCGTCGATGAGCACGAGCGACGGGCGGACGCTCTGGCCGTCCGGGCGCTTGCGTTTCATGCCCCGGATGCGTCCGGTGATCCCCGCAACGGCGATGATGGCACCCGACGCGGCGGATCCTTCGATGGTCGGCAGCACGATCTCCTTGGCGGTCCATCCGATGTGCGTCGGCTCGCCCTTGTAGAGCTGGCCTGAAGCCCGCTGGTGGATGCCTTCCAGGCTTCGGATCGGGTAGCACGCCTCGGGGAAGTCGTCGGCGAGCAGGTCGTTGTTCTCCAGCTCGCTCTTGATGCTCTCCAGCATCGAGGCCGCGTGCTCCTCGTCCGAGCCGATCAGACACACGAACGGCCGGGCCCCGATCAGGATGGCCCAGAGGCAGGCCGTCTCGCAGAGCGTGGTCTTCCCGCTGCCGCGCGGCATCGCCATCGCGAACAGCCCGCCCTCGAGCACCGCCGTCTCCAGTTTGGCGATCACCTTGAGGTGATCGTCCGACCACGGCAGGTGGAAGGTCTGCGGGAAGTAGGTGTCGCAGAACGTCTTGAACGACTCCGTGCAGCGTCGTTTGCGCTCGTGGTTGCCGACCGGCGGAAGCTCGCCGATGTTTCGACCCGAGAGCGAGAGGGCTTTGTTCCGCTCGCGGGCCCGCTCACGCACCGCGTCGTAGCCCGAGAGTTCATCCTCCGCTGGCTCGGGCTTCGGCTCGTGCCGCGTCGCCACCAGCCAGGCGACGTAGCGGAACAGGTCGACGGTCTTCCCGTCCCCAATCCGGAAGCCCGCCCGCGTGCGATGGCGGTGCAACTGCCGCTCGTTGATCACCTCGCCCAGCGGGGTCGAGTTCAGAAGCCGACACGTCTCCGACGGCTTGAGCGAGCGCGGGTCGATCTTGGGGGTGTCACTCGCCACGACCACCCCCGGCGCTCATCTGCTGCACGAGCCACGCGGCGTACTGCACGAGGTTGATGCTTCCGTCCGCGTTGGTCGGCGCACCGGCGTCGATGTCCCGCCGGAGCATGTCTTCGGTGACGGGGCTTCCGCCCACGCGCGTCAGTACCCGGGCCGCGTCGGTCGGGGACATCGCGGCCGGGTTGAGGCGCTGCGGCCCGCCGTCGCTAGGCGCGTGTTCGGGAGTCATCGCGCACCTCCCGGACCTTGCCGCCACATCGCCCCCCACATCGCCGCAGAATCTCGAAAACATCTGCAAATGCAGGCCAATACGCCTTCCCTTCGGCCGGATGTCATGGCTTCATGTGTCACACGCGGAGCGAGTGCCCGCGGCATAGACCACCCGAAGGAGACCACGCCATGACCGACGCCAAGACGACCACGAACGAGACCGCCAGCCAGGCCTACGCGAAGCGCCGCAGCGACATCGCCCGCCTGATCGACGTCCTGCAGATGGAGCTCGACGCCCACGCCAAGCGGGCCGCGCTCGCCGACAAGCACTGGGGTTACCCGGGCGACCTCGGCCGCATCCGCGAGGGGATGATCGAGCTGGTGATGAGTATGAGCGGGATGGAGCGAGAGCGCATCGAGGACTTCCTCGCCGAGGCGGACGACGCCGACGCCAACTGAACGCACCGCACCCCGAAGGAGCAGACGACCATGAGCAAAGCACGCGACACCGCCATCAACCGCATCGCCCGGGAGGCCCTCGGCCTCGAAACCCTCGAGGCCCGCAACATGGACAGCCTCGACTTCCACGAGCACGCGGTCTGGTCGATCAAGGAAGCGCTCGAACGGGCATACGAAGCGGGCCGCAAATCGGCCCCGCCAACACGAACCACATGCCCGGCGTGCAACCGGGACATCGAGATCCGACACCTCTGAAGCCCGCTCGTTGCGGGCTTCGCTGTTTTTGGAACACGAAGGAGTACCGACATGACGAAGAAGACCACCACCAAGAAGACGACCACCAAGAAGGCCAGCAGCAAGACGGCTGCGAAGAAGGCCCCGGCCAAGAAGACCCCCCGCATGTCCGCGAGCGCCGCCCGAGCCGAGGGCGCGGCGAAGACCAAGCGAGCCCGGAAGGCCAAGGCCGTCCCGCAAGACCACGAGGTGCCCAGCCCGAAGGAGATCGCCAACGACGCGAATTTGGAGGCCTACGCGAAGAGCAAGGCCGCCAAGCAGTCGCGATCGAAGAAGACGGCGTCGGATCGCAAGCCGAGCGGGCTCGACCTCGCCGCGAAGGTCCTCGCCGAAGCGAGCGAGCCCCTGGCTGCCAAGGCCATCGCCGAGCGTGCGATTGCGGCGGGCTGGACCACCAGCGGCAAGACGCCGCACGCCACGCTCTACGCCGCGATCATCCGAGAGATCTCCAAGAAGGGCGACGCGGCCCGCTTCAAGAAGACCGACCGCGGCCTGTTCGTCGCGGCGGATGCGAAGGGGGGGCGCTGAATGTACCGGCCCGACCAAGAGCTCCGTCCCGAGCGCACCGAGTCGTTCCGCGTGGACACAGACGGCAGCTTGGTGCGCAGCGTCGTCCCCAGGGTCGGCTCGCCCTACGAGCACCGATGCACGATGTGGGCCTTCAAGCGTGTCTGCTGGCGCTTCGATGAGCATGGCGAGGGCGACACCGTCGAGACGCTCGCCGCCGCCGCGCAGATCCCGGTCACCCAGGCCGCCACGGCGCTGGCGTTCCTGCTCGAGCGTGGCATCGTCACCACCGAGCGTCGGCGAAACTTCCCGGCGACGACCGATGTCCATCTCGACGGGATGACTGAATACCACGCCCTCCGAGAGAAGGGCCCGAGCGACTGACCGCATCGCGTCCCCCTCCCTCACGCCTCGGCCGTCGCCGGGGCTTTCTCTTCGGCCACAGCGTTCGCTGGAACCCGCTCGGCCTTCTTCCCTGTGAACGCTTCCCACCGCTGCACGATGACATCGCAGTAGAGCGGGTCGAGCTCCATCAGGAACCCGCGCCGGCCTTGCTGCTCGCAAGCGATCATGGTCGAGCCCGAGCCGCCGAAGAGGTCGAGCACGTTCTCGCCCGGCTGCGAGGAGTACTGGATCGCGCGGACCGCGAGCTCCACGGGCTTCTCGGTCAGGTGAACCATGCTCTGCGGGTTGACCTTCTTGACGTGCCAGAGGTCGGTCGCGTTGTTCGGGCCGTAGAAGTTGTGGCCCGCGCCCTCCTTCCAGCCGTAGAAGCAGATCTCGAACGCGCCCATGAAGTCCTTGCGGGTCAGCACCGGGTGCTGCTTGTCCCACACGATCCCCTGGCTGAAGTACAGCCCGCACGCGTCGAGCGGGCCCGGGTAGTTGCCGAGGTTCGCGTAGCCGCCCCAGATGTAGAACGAGCCGCCTGGCTTGAGCACCCGCGCCGCGTTGCCAAACCACGCGAGCAGCAGCGCGTCAAAGGCGTCGTCGGTGACGAAGTCGTTGGCGAGCGGCCGGTCCTTCGCCCGCATCTTGCTGCCGGTCGGCTTAGCCTTCTCCGGGTGCCGCGCAAGGTCGAGCTTCTGGTGGTGCGTCTGGGTCTTGCCGCCCGTCTTACCGGCCTGCTTGCTGAACGAGCTTTTGCCCGCCGCGATGGCGTTGTTGCTCCGCGGCTCGACCTTCACGTTGTACGGCGGGTCGGTGTTGACCAGGTCGATGACCTGCCCATCGAGCAGGCGATCCAGATCTGTGGCGCTGCTGCTATCGCCGCACAGCAGCCGGTGCTTGCCGAGGATCCACATGTCGCCCGGGCGCGTGGTCGCCTCATCGGGGGGCGATGGCACCTCGTCGGGGTCGGTCAGCCCCGCGTTCCCGCCGGCGTTGAGCAGCTTGGTCAGCTCCTTCTCGTCGAAGCCCAGCGACGCGAGGTCAAACTCCATCGCCTGCAGCTCGCCGAGCTCGATGGGCAAGAGGTCGAAGTTCCACTCGGCCAGCTCGCCGCTCTTGTTGTCGGCGATGCGGTACGCCTTGATCTGCGCCGGGCTCAGGTCCTTGGCGACATGCACCGGGGCCTTCTCCAGCCCGAGCTTGAGCGCCGCCTTGTAGCGGGTGTGGCCGCAGACGATGACGCCCTCGGTATCCACCACGATCGGCTGGCGGAACCCGAACTCGCGCAGCGACGCGGCGACGGCATCGACCGCGCCCTCATTGATCCGGGGGTTGTTCTCGTACGGGGTGATGTCGGCGAAGGGACGCAGTTCGATCTTCATGGCAAGAGCCTCCGTGCTTCGGGGTTGGGGATCGGGGTGAACAGGCCGGCGGACCGGCGGGCGACGTTCGCCCGTGCGGGGCCGGTTGGCGGGAGCGGGGGTTGGATCGGAGATCCGCCGCAGGGCGCGACACGGGCCAACGTGGGGCGACCTGGGGCCGGACGGGCGAGGGGTGCTGGTCCGGACCGGACAGGCGAAACAAACTCAGTCGGGGATTGCGGCTGTTCCCGCGGGCGTCGGCTGGCCATCCCCCCTGGGAAGTACCTACGCCGCCCGTCCCGGCCAGCGCTCTCCCGCCTACGGCCCAACCAGGCGGCCCACGTTCCGCCGTGTCGCGTCCTGTCGACCGGGTTGGCCCGTTGGGCCACCCGCGTCTCGCCGCCACACGGGCCGACGACGCGGATCGCGCCCTGCCTCAACCGCGCAAACCTCGAACCTCCCGCACGAACCAACCACGCGCGCGCAGTTGGTTCGGGTGCGGCGGCCAACTGGCCGCACGCACCCCGGGGGGGTATGGGGGGGTGCGCGCGGTTAGTTAGTTCGGCCATTTTGACCCCCGTGGGGTGCCGAACCTCGCGCACCGGATCGACGGAGTGCGCGAGGTTCGCGCTCCCCAAGCGAACCAACCGCGCGCACAGAAGCACCGGGTTTGCGCGCAGTTGGTTGGTTCGACGGCATCCGGAGAGGCTCACGATGCGCCTCCTTCCGGCTCGGATCCCGGCAGCACGAAACCAACCGGCCCGCCCCGTCCGGGCAGCTTGCGGCGCTCGATGAGTTGGCGAGATTCGGCGATGCTGAGCAGGTCCTCGGCCCGCCGTATGGGCAGGTCCTTGACCGGCTTCACAAGCTCGCGGAGCTCCGCCAGGGACAGCGGCTTATCGGAGATGAACTCCGCCACGAACCGCTCCACGCCCCACGACGGCTCCGCGGGCTTGTCGGCCTTGGGCGAGGCGTCCTTCTTCTTGCCGGGCCGCTCGTTCTTGAGCGACGCCGGATCGAGCGTGTCGTCCACCGACCACACCGGGAAGTCCCAGCGCAGGCAGGTCGGGTCGATGGGCGGCCAGGACCGCACGGCCGCGTCGAGCACGACCACGCCGTCCTCCTCGTGCGGCCGCAGGACCAGGTGCGTGTCGGTGGCCCGGCTCTGTGCGCCCGCCCCGGCCCCGACATCGGTCACGCTCTTGCCGCTCTGGCTCCCCTTGGTCGAGTGGTGGATGAGCACGAAGCAGCAGCCGAGGCGGTCGGCGAACGAGTCGATGCGGTTGTAGATGTTGGCCATCGTGCCGTTGTCGTTCTCGTCGCCGCCGGCGGGCATGAAGCGGTAGAAGGCGTCGAGCACGATGACCTTGAACCGCCCTGGCTCGAGGGCCTCGAAGTACGGCGCGAGCGTGAAGATGTCCTGCAGCCGCCCGCGCAGGTTGTCCACGAAGATCCGCTCGGCGATCTCGCGCATCGCCACGCCCCGGGCCTGGGCGACCTTCGGTAGGCGGTGGGCGCTGGTCTCGCGGTGCAGCTCGTTGTCGATGATCAGGACCGGCCCGGCCTCGGTCTGGTAGCGCCCGAGCCACGGCCGACCGGTGGCGACGGCGATAGCCAGATCGAGCGTGAGCCAGCTCTTGCCGGTCTTGGGGCTGGCGATGACGTTCATCGTCTCGCCGGCGCGGAGCAGGCCGTGGATCACGGGCTCGCGCAGCTGCGGGTACGCCGCAACGAGCTCGCCCACCGGCAGGGGGCAGGGCTCGAGCGGCCCGGTCGCTGGCGGCGGGTCGGTCATGAACGCCGAGAGGTCGACGCTGGTTGTGTGCTCGCGCGAGCCGTAGCCGTCGGTCGCGAGGGCCGACGCCGCGGCCGCGAAGTCGCCGTGGTGCTCGAGCAGCGCGTAGACCGCGAACGGCGAGTAGCCCTTGTGCGCCTCGAACGGCGCGGCGTTGGTGCTGAAGACGTAGAAGACGCGGTCCTTGAGGGTCGCGCTCGTGCCAGCCGACTTGCCGGGCCGACGCCAGTGCTCGTTCCCCCCCAACTCGCCGGAGCGAACGAGCGTCCAGCCGTGCCGGAGCAGGACCTCGCGCGGGTCGCCCCGGTCGTTGAAGTCGTCGCCGGGGCGGGAGGGGCAACTATTCGGGAATGCCGAAGAGTTGGTGGATGCGAGATCACCGCCGACCACCGGCTGGGGCGTTTCGTCCAGCGCCCAGGCACACCCGAGCAGCACGTCCCGCTCGTCGGCGGTGATCGGCGGCGGCTCGCACAGGTCGCCCTGGACTACCTCGTAGCCCGGCGACGGGTCGCAGAGGAACAGCCCGCCCTCGCCCCGGGTCTCGATGATGGTCACCGTGACCACCCACGCGCCCGACGCGTCGCGCCTCGGCGTGTACTCCTTGCTTCCCACGACGACCGGCTCGTCGGTATCGACGTCAATCCGGCGCTGGGCCAGCTTGGTGTTGCCCGACACTGGCGTGTCGCAGCGGTAGACGACGTGCCTCCCACCCGACGGCGTCGTCTCGATGACCAGCCGCTCCAGCAATCCCGGCGCTGCCGCCTCGACCGCTTCGCGCCACGCCTCGAAGGCCTCGCCGCCCCCGCCGTCCCAGTTGTCGAAGTCGATCATCTCGAGGTGGCCCGAGACCGCCCCGCACACGAGGCACATCGCGGTTGGCGACGATTCGGGGTTGAACCACGATCCCAGTTCGTCGCCAGACGGCAGCCGCGTCTGGTACGGCTTCCACGAGGACAGGGCGACGCGCTTCTCCTCGCCGCGGCGGATCGCGGGCAGGGCGCACAGCCCCGCGGCCACGCAGGCCGATGCGTGCGAAGCGAGCGTGCCGTTGCGACGGGGCGAATCGGATGGGTGCGGCGTTCCCGACATCAGAACGGCACCTCGTCGTCGCTGTAGCCGTACGCGGCGAGGGCGTGCTCAGGCCCAACATCAGGCAGGTTGTCCGGGTCCTCGAGCCGCGGCGGCTTCTCGCCGAGCACGTAGCCGACGATTCGCTCCCACTCGTCGCCGGGCTTCTTCTCCAGCGTGATGCGCTCGGTCCGGGCCACCGCGCCCGCGTTCGCCCACTCGACGGCTTCCTCGACCGAAGACGGCAGCGGGTCATTGGACCGCTCTCGCCACCACTGCTCGGCCTTCCGCCGGGCGAAGCCGCCCTCGGGGTGCTCGAAGCAGAGCCACTCCTTGGACCACCGGTTGAAGCCGATGCGGTACTCGACGCGCATCGTCGGCTTGGCCAGCGGGTCGTTGCGCTTGTGGTGGACGTAGTACGCGACCTCGATGACGCGCTCGTCGCGCCGGGCCGGGCCTTCCGATCCGGTGACGATCTCTTCGTCCGAGGCGATCGCCGCGTGCTTGACCTGCCGCGGCGGGAACTTGTGCCCGCACTCGGGGCACACCGCATACGCCGCGTGGATCAGCGCATCGCACTCGGGGCACTGTTTGGCGGGGACTTCACCCGAGGCGTCCTTGGTGTCCGCCAGGCGGATCGCGTCCACGGGGCCGTGCCGGAGCACGTTGCCGCCGAAGTCGAGCACCAGACAATCGGCCTTCCCCTCGGCCAGCCGGAAGCCCCGCCCGACCATCTGGTAGTAGAGCCCGGGGCTCATCGTCGGGCGCAGCATCGCCACGCAGTCGACATTCGGGGCGTCGAAGCCCGTCGTCAGCACGTTCACGTTCGCCAGGTACTTCAGCTCACCCGACTTGAAGCGGGCGATCAGCGCGTCGCGCTCCTTGGCCGGAGTCCCGCCCTCGACGAACCCGCATTCAACGCCGTGCTTCTCACGCAGCACCCGCACCACGTGCTCGCCGTGCCGAACACCCGAGCAGAACAGCAGCACGCTGCGCCGATCGGTCGTCGCGCCGACGACCTCGGCGCACGCCGCCTCGACCAGCCCGTCCTCGTCCATGCGGTCCTCGAGCTCGCCGGCGACGAACTCCCCGCCCCGCACGTGGATGTCGCTAGTGTCGGCGACCGCCTTCCCGGCCCGGCTCTTGAGCGGGCACAGGTAACCCTGCACGATGAGCTCGCGCACGCCCGCCTCGAAGCACACCTCGTGCAGCACCGACTCGGGGCCGCAGATCGTGCCGGTCTTCATCCGGTACGGCGTCGCCGTCAGCCCGATGACGCGCTGGTGGTCGCACAGGTCCCGCGCGTCGGCCAGGAAGCGGCGGTACATGCCTTCGCCATCAGGGGGGATCAGGTGCGCCTCGTCGACGATGACCAGGTCGAGCGGCCCGAGATCGTGCGCCCGCTGGTACACCGACTGGATGCCCGCGATCGTCACGGCGTACCCGAGGTCACGCCGCCCGAGCCCGGCGCTGAAGACGCCCACCGGCAGGTCGGGCGCGACGGCCTGCAGCTTGCCCGCCGCCTGCTCGATCAGTTCCTTCACGTGGGCGACCACGATCACCCGCCCGTTCCACTTCTGCACCGCGTCGCGGCACAGCTCGGCGATGACGTGGGTCTTGCCCGAGCCGGTCGGGAGGACCACCGCGGGGTTCGTGTCGCTCTTCGCGATGCGGTTCCACACGGCATCGACCGCGTCTCGTTGGTATGGCCTGAGTTGGCTCATTGGAATACCCCCGGCCCGGGCGGCGTTACCATGTCTCCATGCGACGCACCATTGCCGGCCTCTGTCTCGTCTTCGCCCTTGTGGGATGCCAGCAGGCCGCCGCTCCAGATCCCGGAGGCGCTGTGAAGATCGAGGTACTCGGCTTTGCTGGCTGTCCCAACACACCGCCGTTCCAGGAACGCGTCGAGGCCGCCGCCAAGGCTGTAGGTGGATTCCAGGTGGTCTACATCGATCAGGAATCGCTGGCCGAGGACGACCTTCGCCGCGGCTACGCGACCCCGACCGCTCTTGTCGGAGGAGACGACCTCTTCGGGCTCCCCAAGCCGACGTCGCCGAGTATGGGCTGCCGCATGTACCCTGGCGGATTGCCCACTGCCGACGAGATCGTCGCCAGGCTGCGGGTCGCTAATCCGTAGATTCAGATTCCTAAGGGGCATGATCGTCCCTCACTTCCGATAGTTCACTAATCCGGACGACCACCTTGCCCCCGGGCACGACCGTTCCGCGCTCGATCTCGAGCCGGTCGATCTGGCCGTCGTCCTCGTACACCCCGCCGTGCCCAAGGGCGTCGAGCAGGGCCTTCATCGCGTTGTCCAGGTCGCGCCGCCGCCGGTCGGGCGGGTGGGCGGTGACATGCACCGCCACCCGGCCCGACATGGGCTCGGCCGTTCGCTGTGCGAGCCGGGCGCAGACCCGCTTGCCGAACTTCCGTCCCTCGCGGCTGATCAGCGTCCGATCGCCGACGCGACGCCAGTAGTGGTTCACGCTGGGCGGGTACGGCAGCTCGACGACGAACGCGCCGTCGCCCGCGGCCGCGGCGTTCAGCGCCTCCACGGCGGCGTCCCTCCCGAGGCGGCCGCCATCGGGCGCTGCGGCGCGACGCCGGCGTCCCGCTTGGCGTAGCCCTTGATGGTGTTGGTCGGCTCGCCGTTATCCTCGCGGTTCTTGATCGCGACGCTGACGACCAGGGGCAGGTTGTGCAGCTCGACCGAGTCGCGGGGCCGCAGCACGTTCACCGCACGGCAGATCGCCGAGAGCGTCCCGCGGGCAATCTCGACCGTCTGGGTGTTGGTGTGCTTAAGGGTCAGGCGGTCCCAGAGCTTGCGGCCCTTGAACGGCCCCTCCAGCACCTCCATCTCGAGTTCCAGGTACTCGCCCTTGCCGTTCTTGGTCGGCTTCATCTCGCTGGCCGTGATGGCGGCCACGTACTTGCCGGCGGGGATGGGATCGAAGCCGCCATTGGGCTCCACTTGGCCAGCGTCGAATCCGTTCAGGTCTGCCATGGGTCAGGCTCCTTGCTCTTGGGTGGTCGGGTTGGTCTCGTTCTGGTTGGCGTTCTCGATGGCTGCGTTGGGATCGCCCTCGCCGCGCGCGATCGCCGCGAAGACGCGGTAATCCAGCGGCAGCTCGTCGGGCAGGTTCAGGCGGTTCTTGGCGACGTGGGCGGGCTGCTCGGTCGTGCGGAGGATCCGCTCGCCCGTGCCGATGCCCTGCGTGCGCTTGCGGTCGAAGCCCTCGCTCTGGGTCTTCGTGTGGACGCGGTAGGTGGCGAAGAGCACCTCGTCGCACCACTCCTGGATCAGCGCCGAGGCCTGCTTCTGCAGGCGGGGCACGTAGCGGTCGTAGGTGTCGGTCTCGGGGTTGGCGAACTTCTCGATCGCGGCGTGCGCGATCAGGACGACCTGCATCCCGCGCTCGGTCCGCAGCGCGTCGAGCCCCGCCAGGACCTCGCGCCATTGCGTCAGCGCGAAGATGTAGCCCTTGGCGTAGCCAATGTCCTCGATCGTCTCGACGCCGCGCTTCGCGCAGACCTCGGCCCAGATCAGCCGCTCGAGCCAGTCGAGGCTGTCGATGACCACCGTCTGGTAGCCGTGATCTTCGCTGTAGAGCGCCGACAGCGCCCGAAGCACGTCGGCGTACTTGGTCGCCAGCGGGAAGCGGTCGCAGTCGATGTCGTTCGTACCCTCTTCGGTCGTGATGAAGACGGGCGTCTCGGCCATTGCGCCGAAGGTGGACTTGCCGACGCCGTGGACGCCGTAGAGCATCACGCGACGCGGCATCAGCGTGCGGCCCTTCTGGATGTGTGCGAGTGCGGACATGATCGATGGGTCTCCTTGCGGTTGGTGGTGCGGGTTCAGGACTGGGTGCCCTGGTGCGACGGTCAGTTGGGCAGGCGGTCGTACAGCCGCAGGGACTCGAATCCCGTGGGCCATTGGCCGGTCTCCCGGCAGCGAATGAGCTCTTCGATGGCCCGGTCGTTCTCAGCCTGGGCGGCCTCGAGGCATCGCGGCGCGATCTGCCACACGCCGCAGCGGAACGGCTCGCGCTTCTCGACCGCGATGATGTGGACTGGCAGGAGGACGCCGCTGACTGTCGTGAGCAGCGCCCGGTAGAACGCGAGCTGGTGCAGGTACTTGAACGCGTCGATGTGCCACTCGAACGAGTCGATCGAGTCGCAGGTCTTCAGATCAACGATCCCGCGGCCGTCCTTGGGATTGATCCAGTCGAACCGGGCTTGACACAGCACGCCGCTCATCCGGCCGCGGACGACGCCTTCAGCGACGCCCTCGGTCAGCAACTCGCGGGCGAAGAGATGCTCGCGCACGCTCGCCGCCATCTGCTCGATCGTCGCGGCGTCGGTGTCGGCCAGCACGGGCTTGCCGCGCTTCTCGGCCCACTCGGCGAACGCCTTCGTGCTCGAGCCGTACGGCTTGCCTGTCTTCTCGTTGATCGGCCCGCCGACCGCGTACTCGGCCTCGTAGCGCCCGCGGCCCTCGAGGATTAGCGTGTGCGCAGCCCGCCCGACGAGGAACGCGTGGCTGTTCCGGTCCGGGATCAGCCCCATCTCCTTGCGCCGGAACAGCAGCGGGCACGAGCGGAACTCCGCCAGGCGGTGGGAGGTCAGGCACTCGCCGCGCCGGGCGTGGTAGGTCTCGGCGGGCTCGCGGATGAGCACGCGGGCGAGGCAAGATTGGAGGTCGTCTGTCTTCTGGGGTATCGCGCTCATCAGGCGGCCACCCCCTGCGGTGCGCGGGCCTGACCGCTCTTGGGCCCACCGCAGGGCATCCGCCGGACCGCGAACCCGTCGGCCCCGAACTCCTTGATCAGGAATGCCGTGAAAATGCGGACCACGGCCGACCCGCTGGGCGAGCCACCATCGACCAGCAGCGCAGCGCGGGGCGGATCGGCGTGGTAGGACACATCGGTGCGGGTCCGGGCCTCACCGAACAGGCCCTCCGCGGCCAGGATCGACAGGTGCAGCGTGGCCTCTGCCTCCGCCAGAGCGGCAGGGGAGGCGAATCGGAATCGAAACACATCGGTCAACATCAGGAGCTCCTTTCACGGGCGCACCGACCGCCGCCCGTGAGACCCAGCCCCTCGAGCCGCGGCGTACACCGTGGTCGAGGGGCCGGGGCCTCCGGAGGGAAGAGAGAGAACCGGCGGTCGGGGGGCGCTTCTTGGGTCACCTATGCCGCCACCGCCGCCGGTGCGCGGTCAGGCCGGCCCAAACCCGGCCGCCTCGAACCGGGCGCGGAACCTTTCGAGGGCGTTCTGGATCTGCCGGCGGCTCACCGCAGCGCCGGACCGGCGCGACCACTCGCGCGCGGCCGCCGCCTTGCCGTGCTCGGCGACCAGCCGAAGCAGGTCCCGGTCCTTCGGGTCGAGGGTGGCCATGACCGCCGCAACGGCCTCAGCAGTCTCGGCGGTATCGAACTGGCAAGCGGGGGCGGCCTGGTGGCGGCGCTGCTGGTCGGCAGGACCAAGGACCGTGCGAAGCGGGACGGCGTCGCCGTCGCACTCGACGAGCGTCCCCTCAAGGGAGATCGCCTCGTAATCGGCGCGCCGCTTGTGACGGCCACGGAATCGCAGCTCCATCGCCACCCAGGAATCGATGGCGTTCGTGACGAACGCCTCGATGTTCCCCCGGGCGGGATCGAACAGGTGGGCCTTCTCCAGCAGATACAGCAGCATCTGCTGCGTCAGGTCGTCGCGATCCGACCAGGAGAAGTCGGTGCGCCGGCAGAGCTGGGCGGCCTTGATGCGGATGAGGGTGGCGGTGAAGGGATCAGAAACAATCTGGTTGGGGTTACCCATGACGGGCCTCCGAGACCGGAGGCAGCGCCTGGGGTGTCGCCATCAGTGCGCACGGATCGCGCCCGACCGTTTAGCGGCGGTTCGCGGAATCGTCGTTGATGACGACACCCGAACGGCACTGCTTCGCGGCCAGTTGCGAAGTTGATGATGGACTTAGACAACGATGATGGTCATGCACCTTGCGGTAGCCGCGACCATCGCGGAGGCCCCCGAGAGCGGGGCAAGACAGGCTCTCTCTGTTGGTTGGTGTGGGTCATGCGGCTTCCGACTCCTGGCCGTTAGGTGTCGGAGGAATGGTGCCGCTTATCTGGTTTTCTAGTGGGTAGTTATGGCGTCTTCAGCGCGTCATCAAGGGGTACATAGTGGGTAATTAGTGTGCCTTCATGTCCGCCAGATACGACCGACCGCGCGGGGTGATGGCAGCCCCGGAACGCCCACGCTTGGGGTAGCACACAAAATCCAGGTCCCGAAGTTCTTTGAGCTCGCCGCCGATGGTCTTGCGCGTGAGGCGATGGCCCTTGGCATCCGTAGCCTCAACCATGTCGGCCTGTCTCATCAGCGATTTGGCCTCTGAGAGAACCGTGAGGAGCAGCATCTGGTTCTTGCTCAGTGGATGGGATGGGCGTGATCCGTCATCAGCTTCTGATGGCTGCGCCGCCTTGGGTAGCCCAGCTTTGTGATCACCGCCGCTCGCGCCGAAGCCAAACGCAAGCATGGATCCGTCGGCGATCTTTCCGTGATACTGATCTTCGGCTGACGCCTGCATAGCCTCGATGATCACCGCGTTGACCTGCTCGGCATGCCGCCGATGCAGGTCGAACACGCTATCGATGACCACGGAGGATGCGAAAGGCATGAATCGGGTAACTCGGCCCAATTCGGCGGCATACCGTTGAGCGAAGTCGGCAGAGTCTTCTAGTGCTGAGATCTCACGAGCAAAGCCAAGAAATCTCTCAGCTATGGTTCGATCTTCGGTTCGTTTGCGGGGCTCTGTCAGTACATCTTGTCGGTAGAGCCTAGATGGCTCCAACACGCCGCCGTCTACGCCGAGCGTTGCGAAGCGTCGCGACACGCATTGTGAACACACGCCACAGTGGGGGCTCGCCTTGGTCGTTTCCCGAGTATGCATACAACTCACGCTGGAAGCGATCAGTTCTCCCTGCCCTGCGTGCTTGATGATCTCTACCACGTCCTGTTTCGTCTTCGTCAGAAATTCGTTCCGAACCTGGAACTTCTGCTCGAACACCGCTGACAGGAGTTGGCTGTACCATGCCAAGGTCTGGGGATGTGTCGTCCGGGTTGCCCGTGCACCGAGCTCATGCTCAGCCAGGGGGAGGTTGATGCTCACGACTCCGTTTTCAAAGAAGTCGACAGCATCCAATCCGAAGATCCTCGCCACAACCGCCCCAAGCGTGACATAGAGGAAGGATCGTGTCCGCTGTGTGTGATCCTTTTCCACCAACCCCTTCTTGTTGCACCAGACAGATACTGGCAGCGGGGCATTGCCGGACACAGAGGCTCGCTTGACAAGCTCCTTCACGAGACTCTTCTGCAGCCCGGCCACATGACCCGCTGGCTTGTGGCTCACCATTGCAATGCGCCGCCCGGCAGAAAGCTCTTGCACGGCTCCGCCCAGGGAATCGATCCCTCCTGAGAAGAGAAGGACCTTCTCGATGCCCTCGGGATTGGGATCGCCAGCCCCGAACTCCAGATAGGTCTCGACCGGAGACGGTTTAGGTAGATTGCAGAATGCAAACTCAAATTTGTCGCCGGAAATAAAGTCCAGCATGTGGTACAGCAGGCCCGCAACGTCTTCCTGATTCCAGAAGTCGGGGTCTCGGACAGCAATCTCCATCCGGATATCGCGGTACCATAAGTCGCCGTAGTCCTGGGTCTTTCGACCAGTTCGCTTGGACAGTTGGTCAGCGACATACACCGCCGCTGCGATCTCGATGAGATCGGCTGCTCGCTTCGGTACATTGGCTGTCAGCGACTTGGAGATCTCTGAGATCTTGATGACGACATTGCTTGCAGGACCATCTGTGATGAGTTCCGTAGCCTTTAGCTCACGCCACCGCTTCCGGCGGGTAGAGAGGCCTGCGCCGTTGCACAAGAACAGATGCGGCTTAGGCGGTTCAGGAGGCATCAGACCCCCCGAGATGCGTCAGTGCATCGCTGACCTTCTCCAAAGCATGACGGACAAATCCAGCACTCTTGCGCGGTGTGATGCCGCCTTGGAAGTTGTGCTTGGAGTACCAGGTTCCTGCAAACTCCTTGAGCACCGACGAAGCGGTGCGACAATGCACCTCCATCGCCGAGAGAAACGCATTGTGCTCAGACACGTCGGCGAACCTACGGCCCGGACCGACATGGTTCGAGAGCTCCTTGCTCAAGTGGTAGATCAGGAAGCCACTTGCCACACGACCAAAGAAGTCTTGGGTCAGGCGAGCGAATCCTGACTGCGTGGACAGCCGACGCAATGCATCTTGAACAGCGTCCGGCCCTGTCCCGAAGAGGGTGTTCGCATACTCCTGACCCAGCACCGTTAGGCTTTGAGCGGCGGCCCGCTGAGCGATCTCGCTAAGGTCCGAGCGAGTTCGTGTCCTAGCCAGATGGTCATCGATGGCGTACGTGAAATTGCCGACCAGGTCATAGATGGTGTTGGCAATGGCGGCACCATCGCCTTCGGATGGAGTGGATTCCCAGGCACTACCCGTGACCCCAAGCTCGGCCAAGCGTTCGTTGAAGCGGTCTTCATCCCGAGCTGCCTGCGTGACCTGCGTCAGCAAGTAGAACGTATGAATCAGGCCTTCATCGTTCGCAGCACGCTCGAATCCCGCAATCGCAGCTGTGAGCATCGCGTCAGCCACCTGCGCGAGCGCAGCTTGGCCCACGCCGGGCAAACCCGTCATGCCAGCACCATCGCCCAGCATGGCGACAACGCGTCTATGCGATGGCGTAACCGGTAGGCTTTCGACCTGATGGTGGCCCATAGGGAGGGTTCTCCGCTAGAGGGCCGCCAAGCTATCTCGGACACGTCGAGGTGGAGAGGCCCTATGCCGATGCCCGAAACGGCCGCCCATGTTGCCGTCCGAATACCGGACGGCATCGGCACTTGGAGTGCGGCTCATGAGTCAGATTGGACAGGCAAGGACGACACGCAAGCGATCGATCCAAGCAGAATGCAATCCGCGCGGGCGCGCTAGTGAAGTTATCGGTACACGATCTCTCGCTGGCACCCCGAAGCAACGATCATCCCGCCTGCACTGATAACGGAGCCAGGAACCTGTCGGGATAATCGGCATCGATGTCCGGGAACAATATGTGCCTGGCTGCGAGCCACTCGTCCGTCTTACCCCACCTGTTACGAACCAGAGGGGCCGGCGTCGTCGAGATGATGAACGAGTCGAGCGTCACAGCCTCGTCCGCCAACCGGCCCTCGATCTCCTTGATCGTCTCGCAGAACCGAACCTTGGGGTCTTCCGGCCCGACGTTGAGCAGCCCCTTCGGGTCGATAAACACGATCCGCTGCCGGTCGCCTTCTGCAACCCACAGCATGAAGTCTGGGTGGAAGTTCCCTGCCTCGAAGAAACCGACGCCACCGCCTTGGCTGCGGTTGCGGAGCAGATAGAGCTCCTTGCCTTTGTGCTCTTCGCCATGCCGCGTCCAGTACTGCCGAAGGCTCTCGACGAATCGGCGCTCGCCCGCGTTAAGGCTGATCGGCTTGATGACGACTTCTCCGCCTCCGGTCAGATGGAGCAGCGGCTCGTAGAGATGCCGATCAAACCAGAGCGCCGAAACAGGGCCGAATTGTGCCTTGGCCAGGTCCTTGGCCTCGATGGCCTCTTTGAGACGCTCTATATCCGCAATGATGTCCTCTCGGGACTGGTCGACGAGCACCCGGTAGAAGTGCTCCTCGTCTCCATCGGAATACCCGGCAAAGTTCGGGTCCTCCGGGGACAGCAACTGGTATTCGAGGTGCGGCAGTTCCCACTCCCTCTTGCGGAAGGTGTAGTACCGCTCGCAGTACTTCTTGAGCAGAGAGATCGCTAGCTCCTGCCACAGGCGGACCCGCTCGAACGAATCGAACGCCATCTCGCTCGCTGGGATCTGGAGGTCGTACCACTCGGTGTTGGTCAGTAGATCCGCGATGCCTCCGCGGGTGATGTTCAGGTTGTTCCAGCCGCGCTCGGCTTTAAATCGCAGCAACTCGAAGTAGATCGCATCGAGATCGAGCAGCGCGACATGCTCCTTGGTCAGCTTCGCGCTGTTCAAGTCGGCGTGGTCGTCCTCGACGGCGATACCCCGTGCCCTTACCGCCTTCACCCGCGGATACCAGTTGAGGCTGACCCGGTGGTCGAACAAATATCGCTCGCGCGATGTCGGGTCGGCTGACGGAGCCTGAAGCGTTGGGATCGGTCCGAATCGCTTGAATGGGTCTCCGAAGCGTGTGCTGACGCCGTTGATCTTCTCCTTGAGCTTCAGCGTCTTGAGCGGCTTGGACCACGTTGTCCTCAGCACCGGGAGCAGGATCTCGTGCGGCTGCTCGTTAGGCGGCAGTCCCTCCTCTTCCAGGTACTTCTTGAACTCGGCCATGTAGTCGGCCTTGACGCCGAACACATTCAGCGTTTCGAGCAGGCCGAGATCGTCCGGTCGGCGCGTCCCGGCTGGCAGGTCGGCGTAACTGCTGCGACGCAGGCAGTTCTGCCATCCCTTCAGGCGAACGCCGCGGCCGAAGAGCTGGATGATCTGCGAGCCCTCAGTGCTGCCGATGTTCATGAGCCCCATCGTGCTGACCCGCCAGCTGTTCCAGCCCTCAGTGAACTTCTTCGAGCCGATCAGCATGTGGACGCGGCTGTCGGCCTGGTTCAGTCCTCCAAAAAGCGACTCGCCGAACTCCGACTCGTGGACATGCAACTCCTCGTAGGTTCCGCAGAGATCCGCGAGCTTCTTCGCGTCTCCGACGTTGATCACAGCGAACGGGTCGTTGTCGCCAACGCGAAGGGCGATCTCGCCATCCTGGCCCTTCAGATAATCGACGTGGAGTGCCCCGCCGCCCTCGGCGTTGAAGAGGGAGACCAGCATCTCACGGTACAAATCCCGACCGGACAGTCCCGTCCGGCGGAGATGGCGGAAGAGGCCGGTGAAGATGTTCCGGCCATCTGCGGACACCAATCCCGTCTCCAGCGTCTCTTCGATCCGACGCGCTGACTCGTCGGGGTTGGCGAGGAACGAAGCCAGGACGAGCAACACCTCGGTCACGTCGGAGACCTGGCGCTTGTTCTGCGTTCGCACGGCGTTCACGCTGCCGCCCACGAAAATCAGCAGCGGCTTCGCGATGTTGAACGGCTTGAGCGGTTCGCCGGTCACGCGGTGCAGGCGCTGCTGCTCGAAGAACGCGAGCAAGCACGCTGTCAGGTACGGCTCCAGCTGACGACGCTCCGTGTCCTCGTCGAGGTTGAGGATGTGGTAGTCCTTGCCGTAGCCGTCGCCATAAAAGTAACGGTACGAGTAGTCGAAGAGGGTCGCCTTCGCGTACAGGTTCTGGAGCTTCGGCTTGTTCTTGACTGCCTGACCGAAGGTCGCGGAGTACTCGAACGAAAAACCCTTCTCGCAGAGCCGCTCGCGGAACTTCATCCACGTGCCCTCTTCGCCGCTGCTCGCCCCTCTGTGCCCTTCGTCGATCAGCACGAGATTGGCCGACTCGAACGAATCGACAGAGATCGTCTTCTGCTTGCCCTCTTCGACGAGCTTGGTGATCTCAAGGATCTCGACCGATTTACCTGCGAACAAACCGCGGCCTTCCTTGTCGAAGATCTCCGCGGGAATGCCCGCCGCCTGGAACTCCTCTAGGTGCTGCCGGCTCAATCCCTCGTTGGGCGTGAGCAGTATGACCCGATTGAGATCCCGTTCCCGTGCGTGGTGCTTCACATAGTGCTGGTACTGGAGCAGATGCATGTGCATCATCAGCGTTTTGCCGGAGCCTGTGGCGCTCCAGAATGACAGCTTGTTGAGCTGCACGCGGGCATCGCCGGACTCATCGAACCGCTCGATCTCGTCCACATCGTGGCGCTCGCCGTTGTAGCGGTCGATGTGGGCGTTCAGCTCGTCCCGCAAGGCCTCCGGGTCGCGGAAAAAACGGTCGAGGTAGATCTCAGTGAACAGCAGCGTCAGCCACTGGAAGTACTTCCAGCGGATCGGCTCCATTCCCGGCTTCTCGCGGGGCTCGTTGAGCCGCATCGTGTGTCGGACAATGTTCTGGTCGTACTGCCGCAGTTCGTCCTCCGTCAAGCCGGGCACCGGCTCGGGGCGGTTGAGCATCGAGTGCAGGAAGAAGTGACTGTTGTCGTCGGGAACCAGCCCCTCAGCCGTGCCGGCGTTGATCTGGAACTTCTGCTTGAAGACATCCAGCACTGGCCGACGCTTTCCCTCGAACTCGACATACCCGTCGATGGTGTCGAGGCCGAAGAGGCTCCACGCCCACTGGTTGAGCACCAGCCGGGTGTGGAACTTCGCCTGCTCGGGGCCGCGGGATCGCGGGCGACGGGCCATCTCACGCCCCTCCAGGTACGTCGGATGTGTCGAACATCAGGCGGTGGAAATCCTGCTCGATGATCCGCACCTTCCAGCCGGTCTCGCCGAGGCCATCTTCCGACGCTTCGGCCTGGCGACGGTTGGCGAGGTTGTTGTCGCCGTTGACCCAGACGATGTCAAGCTCACTATCGGTCGTCGAGTAGCCCAGAGTGTCAAACCACGCATCAAGTACGGCGTTGTCCTGCTCGATGCCTTCGGGTTCGTCACCGCCGGGGCGCTTCCGCCAAATGATCAGGGCACGCTTGCCGTCGGGTGTTGTGCCAGTGACGGTACGGAACCACCACGGACCGTCGGGGTCCTCCTTGATGCGGCCTTTCACCGCGAGTCGCCTCTCTGAGTCGCGGGCGAACTCCGCTCGGAATGCCTTCGGCGCTGCGACGTGGGAGACGCGCATGCCCAGCAGCAGATTGAATGTCTCGACAAGATCGACGGGCAGGGAACGGCTTTCGTCCGCTCCTGGCACCTTGACGCGAAGCGTATATTTTGTCGGATCCGCGAACCCCGCCACATTGACAAGTGAGGGGCTGTCGCGAGACTCAGTCGGGAGCAGATAGCGCAGCATGTAGTCCTCGGCGAACTTGCCCCTATCCGCGGAAGATCCGAACAACCGATTCTCTCCAGATGCGTCAAGAACAATGTTGTTCAATGCGTCTTCGTACGACTCAATCCGCAGCACATGGACGCAGGCACTGAGGTGGTCCTTTGATTTCGGCTTTCCCCCACCCCAGTCCGACGCGTAAAGGCTCTTGAGGATGCGAGGCACGAGAACACGATCGAAGTAGGTGTTGACCTCGACCAGAAGGAACTTGAGCCCCATCTCCTCTTCGCGATTCGTGCTAATGACAGCCTGCGCTGTGCTCCCTGAGCCTCCGAAGCAATCAAGCACTAGGCTGCCAGTCCCGACGACCTGCCGAATGAAGCGCTGAACGAAGCGGCTGTGCTTCGGGGCGAGAAACAGCCCCGGACGCCCGAACATGGCCGTCGTTTCTTTTTCGCCATCGGAATAATCATTGAAGACGGTCTTGCATACGTTCGTCTGCACATCACGCAGAAATCGCTTTTGCTGAGGTACTTTGGTCTCGTCCGGTCCGAATGCGATGCGATCTTCCTCGACTAGCGACTCCCAGCTGTTGCGATCGGGGTACTTTGGGTCCCTGAACTGTGTTCCCTTCCAGCCACGAGAAGGCATAGCACATGGTTTTTGTGTGATTGGATGAAAGGGCTGGTAGAAGCGATAGTTTGGATGCTCCGGATCACTGATGGAGTCGGACTGCTTGTCTTCCGACGACATGATGGTCCAGTCACTCTCTCGGAACACCCAGATGTGAGCCCCTGCTTGCTTTGCGTTCTCCTCTGAAACAAGCTTGCCATCCGGGCCGCGGTACTCGGCAAATTTGTATTGGTAGATTCCTTTCCACGGATCGTTCCGCTTCTCGATCTCCCACTTGAGCCCTTGCGCTTCCACTTCGCGTCGATATGCCCGTTTGTGTTGGCGATACAGCGACCGGAGTTCGTCCTGAATCACGGAGATAAGCGGATACTCCGGCTGAAGCTTCGCGATCAGCTCGGAAACTTCGATGTACCCAGGCTTCGGCTCGCGGAAGATTCGCGGGTTGGCTTCGGCGGCAGCCTTAGATCGCGCATACACCTGCACATACTCATGATTTGTGGAGTACGTGGGCGAACGCCCATCGTTGGTGTTTTGAATCCAAATGAGTTCGCCTACTCGATTCTGTCGGCCAAAGGCGTGATCCATCGCGTGCTCGACGACGGTACGCTCTGTTTTGTCGATACTGACAAACATGACGCCTTCTTGCGCCAGCAAGGGACGCATCAGACTCGTCCGGTCGTGGATCAGCGAGGCAAAGGACGAGTGTCGATAGTTGTTCTTGTAGGGAATTGCGCTGACATCGGTGTTGTATGGAGGATCGATGTAGATGCACTGGACCTGGTCAGCGTATCGCGATCCCAGCAGTCGTAGGGCGTGGAAGTTGTCGCCGTGCACGACTACGCCTGTGGTGCTCTCGTCACGATCTTGTACAGCGTCCAAAGCGGCTTCGGCAGTTGCGGCATCTAGTAGGGCGGTGTTCACGGGCAGCATCTGGTGCTCGGCGAGGAAGGACTTCGAGAGCGGTTCGGTGAAGTCCGTCCACTCCCGTATGCCGAAGAGGTCGTTCCATTCGTCGATCTGCTTGGTGCACGCTGCGATTTCTGGGTATAGGTCTTCTGGGACCAGGTCCAGCGTGATGCGATAGCTTGACTCGATGACGAACTTCTTCTTGAGCCACAACGCCCGTTGAAACTCCTCCAGTTGCGAGAGGAAGTCGATGACTTTGCCGGCGATCGTGCGGATCACCTTGATCTTTGACAGGTATTGCTCGACCTTTGGGGCGTCCTCGTCCTGTACGTCGTCGAGGTGTAGGACCTCGTTCTTGATGTAGAAATCGAGCTCGCGGCGGAGGAAGCCGTCCAGGTCCTTGTGGATGAAGTAGTCGAAGGTGTGGCGGGCACAGTAGCGGCTTAGGTGGCCTTCGAGGCGGGAGTACTCTGCGGTTTCGCCATTGACTTTGGTGTGCGGCTTCGCCAGCTCGGCAATCCAGCCGTCAAACGGGGTGCCGGTCGTTGCGAGCACGGACTTGACCGCGATATCGCTCAGGTCCTTCTGCTTCGGCGGCTTCTTCTTGGCGGCGGCGGTTGCCTGGGCCTTGGTCTCTTCGGTCCAGTCGTCCATCGTGGCCGGGCGGTACTCGAAGCCGATGACGAGCTCCTCGCGGCCGTCGACGGTCTCTACGCTCAGGAAATCGTGCCCGGATTCACCAGCCGGCGCGAGGATGAAGACACGGTCTTTGCCCTCGGCGGCCTTGTTTACTCCGTGCTCGCCTTCGGCAGCGGCGGCGAGGCGGAAATGGACCCGCATCGGGTCGCCCCCGGCGTCGCCTGCGTCGGGCTTGAGACGGAAGGCGTAGTCGCGCAGGTACTCGCTGGTTTTGATGTAGTACTGGTCCTTGTTAGCCCAGTGAAGCACGACCTCTTCGCCCTCGTACGGCACCGCGTAGACGCCGGGCTTGTAGACCCGCTTGGCGAGGAAGTCGCCCTCGGAGTAGTACCGGCGGAAGAACGAGTACAGGTGGTCGTAGACCTCGTTCTCCAGCGCTTCGAGGTCCGCCCCCTCGGCGAGTGCCGCTCGGAGTTCGAGCACCTTCTCGTTGGTGTCGGGATCGACGCCGAGGCTCTCGGCGGCCGCGACGGCCTGGTCGAGCTTCTTCTTGATCGCGGCCTTGTCCGCCGGCTGGTACTGCTCAAAGGCTTTCTTGACCTGGGGCAGCAGGTCCTTCTCGAGGAACTGGGTCACCTCGCCGGACTTGGCGTGCATGATGCGATAGAGCCCGAAGTCCAGGTCGGGCTGGTCGAGCTGGAAGAGCTCGCGGAGGAGACGGACGAGGTCGTTGAACTTGTCGCTCATGCGGTCACGGGCTCCGGCTGTGTGGGGGTCAAACGACTCGCCAACGGATGGTGAAAAGGGTCTCGCGTTCGGTCTTCTGGGCCAGGCGGGCTTCGAGCTCGTCGATGAGGGCGTCTCGCTTGGTCGAGATCTCGTCGAGGCGGGCGAAGATCTGCTGACGCTGGCGGCGCTGCTGCTGGTCGAGCTTCTTGAGCTTGTCTTGGATCTCTTTCTGCTCGGTGAGTGTGGCGGCTTGGCGGGCCTGACGGCGAAGCACCTTCATCTGCTCCTTGGTGCGGTGCAACTCGGCCTCGGCGGCGGCCTCCATGTCCTCCGCCCAGCGCTCCAGCTTCTCCTGGGCTTCCTTGAAGTGCTGGTTGTTGGCTTCGCCCTCGCGGTTGATCACCGCGGCGATATGCCGGTCTGACTCGGCGTCGAGGCGGGCAATGGCCGAGTCGTCGGGATCGCCGAGAGGCGTCACGGACGAGGCGCACTCGAAGAGTTTCTCACAGGCTTCCTGATCGATCGACTCGCCCGCGTCGTCGAAGGCCGAGAAGAGCACGTGCTCGACCGCTTCGAGCGATTGGACTTCGAGCCGGTTGAGTCGGAGCCAGCCCGTTCGGCCGCGGAGCCTCTCAACATCGGAGACGCGTGCGGCCAGAGAGCCGGAATCGAAAACAATCTCCGCGACCGGTGTCGAGCAGGTCTTGCCCTGATCAAGCACGAACTCACCGAGCGGCGTGCTCGTGCGGTAGAGCCGACCCGCGTCGCCATCGGTGCGACCACCGGGGGCATGTCGAGAGATCAGCACGTAGCGGCCTTGGTCGAACGCGGGCCCGGGCGGGTCCACAAGCTGGAACGTCAGGTGCTTGTCATCGAAGCGGGCGTGGCCGTTGAGGACGAACTGCGTGAGCGCCCAGAACCGACGACTGAACCGGTCGAGAATGATCTGGGTCTGTTCAAGCCGCACCTTGAGCCGGTCATGGACCTCCTGATCGAAGTGCTCCATGAGCTTGCGGCGAGTGTCGAGCATCTTCTCGTTGATCTCGCCTTCCAGCGAATCTCGCAGGGCATCGAAGGCGGCCTCGATCTCCTCCGGGCTGCGGCAGGACTGGTAGATGTCGAGCACCTTGCGCTCGAAGTCGATCCCGCTTTCGAGTGCCCCGAGGACCTCATCGGATGCGCCGAAGACGCCCTCGAAGAGAGTGAATTTGCGGCTCAGCAGCTCGTAGACACGCTGATCGGCCTTGTTCTTCTCGTTGAGGAAGTTGATGACGACGACGTCATGCTTCTGGCCATATCGGTGGCAGCGACCGATGCGTTGCTCGATCCGCTGCGGATTCCACGGCAGGTCGTAGTTGATCACAAGCGAGCAGAACTGGAGATTGATGCCCTCCGATCCTGCCTCGGTCGCGATCATGATGTCGGCATGCTTCTCGAAGTGGTCGACGATCGCGTGCCGTGTGTCGATTGCGCGGGAGCCGGACGCTCGCTCGGGGTTTTCGGCGACCCACCGGTCATGGATCTCTTTGGCGTCCTTGGCCGAGCCACCGCTGTAAGTGAGCACCTTGCCGGCGTACCCGTTGGCTTCGAGGAAGTCCCGCAGGTAGTTCTGTGTCCGACGGGACTCGGTGAAGATCAGGGCCTTCCGCGATGCGCCCTGCTCTTTCATGGCTACGAAGCCGGCATCGAGCGCATCGAGCAGACGCTTTGTCTTCTGATCGACCGGGATGCCGCGAGCGATATCTGCAAGCCGAGTAAGCTCGTCGATCTCGGCGAGCAGCTTCTGGCGGTCGATGGTCCGGACCCCGTGGCTCGGCTCGTTGGACGGCCGCAACTCATCGTCGTCCGACTCGAACTCGTCGAGCAGTTCCTGGAGATACTCGTCGTCAACATCGTCCACGAGACGAAGCGGCGAATCGGGCTTCAACGCGTCATCACGGAGGGCTTCGAGCCTTAGCCGCAATGTGTCAAGCGTTCCCGCGACGGCGCGGGTGGACGACGCGAGCAGCTTCCTGCCGATCAGCGCAAGCAGGTGCCTCTGCTCGCTCGGAACGGCGTAGGTGTCCTCACGCATGAGCAGGTCAGATACCCGCCGATACAGCTCGTCTTCTTCAGGCGACGGCTCGAACTCGAATGTGCTGCACTTTCGGGCGGTGTAGTTGACGTACTCCTGCACCTGCTTGCGAAGTGTTCGCGAGCAGATCGTGGAGAGCCGGTCGCGCAGATCCGCGAGGTCGGCATCAGCCCCCATGTACATCGTGCGAAAGGTGGGAGCATCGGAGAAGAAGTACTCGTCGACAAGGGTGCTCAGCCCGAAGAGTTCCAGAAGCGTGTTCTGCAACGGCGTCGCCGTCAAAAGCACGGTGTGGGTGTCGCGCAAGGCGGTCCGAATCGCCTGCCCCTGCTTGTTGCTCTCGCGGTAGCAGTTTCGGAGCTTATGCGCTTCGTCAACGACCGCGAGGTGCCAGCCAATCAGCCGGAGTTCTTCCGCCATTCGGGCCGCGAAGTGAATCGACATGATCACCACGGCGTCGGTCTCAAGTGGGTTGGAGTCGCCCGTAGTCACCGCATCGCGATACGTCTTGCCGTCGAGCAGGCGAGTCGGAAGATTGAACTTCTCCTCAAGCTCCAATGCCCACTGCTTGCGGAGAGATGCTGGACATACAACGAGCAATCGACGCTTCCGCTCCGCCCAGAGCTGGCAGAGTGCAAGCCCGGCTTCGATCGTCTTCCCAAGGCCAACCTCGTCCGCAAGAATGGCTCCGCCTGACACCGGAGACCGCAGGGCGAACAATGCGGCGTCGATCTGGTGCGGGTTCAAGTCGACTTGGGCATCAAAGAGCGCCCGAGACAGCCGATCGGGGTCAGCACCCGATGCCTGCCGGGTAAGTTCGTGGGCGAAGTACTTGGCGTGGTAGGGCGTGCTCATGTCTGGCCCTCTCCATCGCCCCGCTTGGCCAGCCAATTGTCGATTGTGCCCCTATGAAACCGCCAGTGCCGCCCGACCTTCTGGCCGGGGACCTTCCCGTCCTGCGCGAGCTTGTAGAGGGACGACTTCGACACCTGCAGGTAGACCGCAAGTTCGTCGATAGTCATCACCTCCGGCGGGGGAGGCGGCGGGTTGCCCTGACGGGGTCCAGACATGGGTCGGAGGATAGCCGTTATTGGCGGTCGATGCCCATTCCTCTCCGGCCTCGCTGACAACACCCTGTCACTGGGCTGGCCCAGAACCGGGGGCTAAACCTTTGGTAGGCAAATGCTTAAGCTGTGGCCGTCACGCCAAGCCTCCCGCTGAGACGTCCAATCGTATAGCGTCACGATTCCCCGCAGCTCCCTCTCCGTCACCGGATCCCGCCCCTCCGTTACCGGCGGCAGGAACAGGATCTCCTCCTGGATATCCGGCGCTAGATGCAGCAGGTTCATGATCTGCGTCATCCGCGGTTGGGTCACGCGAGCCAGAGCCGCCAGGTCGGTCTGGCTGCCTACCACACCATCCTGAAGCATCCTGTCGAACTTGATCGCCAGGGCCATCAGGCGGGCGACTCGGGGCACCCGCCCGGGTGGCGGGGGTGGAGCGGGCTCGGTGACGATCCGCCGCCGGGTCTGGCGGACGCGGAAGTGGATTGGCCGGGTGACGGTGGTCATGCCGCCTCCTTGTTGATGCGGTCGAGAAATGCACGGATGCTTGTCGGCCGAAAGGTCACGCTCACGCTCGACTTGACGGCGTCGTATTCCACCGCCGAGACCAGCAGCCGGATCAGCCGGGCCTGCTCACGCGGGATCAGGTTCTCCCATACGGGGTCGAAGCCCCTGAATGCCGCCTCGGCCTGCGCTTGGGTGATCGTCTCTGCGTCCAGTTCGCCGATCCGTATCTCGACCTCGGGCAGCCGCTTGTCCCCGGCGGTGATCTGCTCATGCAGTTCTGCGATCCGCTGGGAGACATCTGTATCTGCGAGCCCACCGGCCGCGAGAGTCTGGAGTTCGCGGTGGCAACGGTCCAGCGTCCGCTTCAGATCGGCACGCTCCGTGACGAGACCCTCGCGCTCCTCGGCGATCGTGGCGTGGGCGTCGGCCAGCACCTGCTTGAGCAAGGCTCGATCGGAGCCCAATCCGCGGATCTCGTCGACCACCACCCGCTCGATCTCCGCCGCCGGCAGCGTCCGCGACGGGCACTCGGATGCCCCGTTCTTGATGGCGTGCGTACACCGGTAGTACCGGTAGAAACGTGGTCCGCCCTTCTTGTCCTTCGTGAATGTGTGCGTCATGGCATACCCGCACGCCTTGCAGGTGATGAGCCCACGCAGCAGGGCACCGTACTTGTTGCGGACCTCGAAGCCCCCGGTCCGGCCGTTGTAGCGCAGCAGCTTCTGCACCCGCTCGAAGATCTCCGGGTCCACGATGGCCTCGTGCACGCCGTCGTAGATCTCGCCCTTGTGGGTGATCTTCCCGATGTAGACCGGGTTTATGAGGTGATTGTGCAGCGTGGCCTTATTGAATGGCTTCCCGCCGATGACCTTGCCTGTCTTCTTCGTGACCCGCTTTTTGTTGGTCCACTCGCGGTGCCGCAACTCGCGGACGACCGGCAACAGCGACTGCTTCTCCAGATAAAGATCGAACAGGGCACGGACCCGCACCGCCTCGCGGGCGTTCACCACCAGCCGTGGGCTCGGTCCGGAGCGGTCCACGTCGTAGCCCAGCACCGGCACGCCGCCGGCCCACTTGCCCTTGCGCTTCTGGGCCGCGATCTTGTCCCGGATCCGTTCGCCGATGATCTCCCGCTCGAACTGCGCGAACGAAAGCAGGATGTTCAGCGTCAGACGGCCCATCGAGCTCGTCGTGTTAAACTGCTGGGTCACCGAGACGAACGACACTCCCTTGCGGTCGAACGCCTCCATGATCCGGGCGAAGTCCATCAGCGAGCGGCTCAGCCTGTCCACCTTGTAGACCACCACGCAGTCAATCCGGCCCGCCTCGATGTCGCGGAGCAGGTGCTCGAGCGCCGGACGCTCCATGCTGCCACCGGAGAACCCGCCGTCATCGTAGTGGTCCGGCAGGCAGACCCACCCCTCGGTCTTCTGGCTGGCGATGAACGCCTCGGCGCTCTCGCGCTGGGCGTCGAGCGAGTTGAACTCCTGATCGAGCCCCTCTTCGCTGGACTTGCGGGTGTACACCGCACACCGCATGCGGCTGCCCGGGGCCGCGGTCTCCTTTGGCCGATCGCGCTTGCGTACCTTCATCGCGTGCTCCTGTCCTGGCCGAGCCGGAAGAACCGGAAGCCGTTGATGTGGCTCCCGGTGATGTGTTTGGCCACCCCGCTGAGCGTCTTGAACCGTTCGCCGTCGCACTCGAAGCCCTCGCCGTAGGGCAGCACCAGCACCCGGATGGCCCGGCCCTGGTATTCGCGGACGATCGCTGAGCCGGGCGGCGGGACGCGCGGATCACGCTCCGCCTCCGGGTCGAGGCCCCGCGTCACCGTGGCGGACCGCCCCGTCTGTGGCGGCGTGACAAGCGTCTTTGGGGCCATCACCCGAACCTCAGCGTCGTCCGCGAGCTCCGCGGCCCGCTTCCTCGCCCGCTCGCTGAGGTCACCCTCCTCGTTGGCCTGAAGCCGCCAGGCGATCTTGCGGATCAGGTACGTCCGGTGGCGCGTCCGCGTCTGGTAGCCGTGCAGCTCGACAAACCGCTCCACGAGCTCGTTGGTGGACATGTCTTTGAGCGAGTCGATCTCGTCCTCGATCCGTCTTGCCGTCGCATGCTTCATGCGGCCTCCTGTGGCTGGTGTCTCCATCACGCATCTCCTTCACCCGCCGGTCGGGATTTGGATAGCGTCGCCACAGTGAGGCTCGGATCGCTCGGAAGTTCAAGGCATGTCGCGGCACCTTCTTCAACTTCGCGCAACGCCCGCGATGCGGCGTCCCGCTCGATGCGAACCGCTCGCACGAGACCACGCGCGAGGATGCGCGAGATCTCGTCCTGCCGCTCTTCGGATGTCATCGCTTCGGGGTTGCGCCGGCTGTCGTCGCTCGCTCGTGGCATGGGTCGCTCCAAGGCGATCCGCGTGCATCGCGACCTCGCCACGGGTGACCTATGACGCCGCGTACCGACGGTGCGCGCCCGCTTCACCGCGGCGCATCGATTGGATCAATGTCGCGAGCAGCCCTTGCAGTTGATCACCCCCGTCAAACCCGCTCACCCGGTCGAACAGAGACTTCACCGCGGCGGCTGTCTCTCGGCGGGCGGCAGAGACTTCGGGGCGATTCGGGCGAAGTCGCGCCCAGCGAGCGGCCGAGCCGGTTATCCCGGCGTCCAGACCAGAGACCGCGTCATGGTTGGGGACCGTTGGCCCACCGGCCTCACGGACGCGGGAACGGGGCCCGAAGGGGCCAACACGCGCGGGTGTCTCTCATCGGCCCGGCCCAAAAACCACAAAGCCGGCTGCTTTCGCAACCGGCTTGGGAATAGAGCCGGCGCGACCGCCTTCGAATACGGTCGGTGCCGAGACAGAGACTCGCCCTCGCGGGTGGGCCCCGGCGGGTTGCATCCGCAGAGACTGCGCGTCAACGGCCGCGCCCGCGATCGCCCGATGCGCAGCGCCTTCCAGGCCTGCTGGTGCGCTCCGGCTCCCTTCCCCGCGCCCCCGCGGGGGAGGGCCGGGGAGAGGGCTCCTCCTTCTCCTACTCCCCCAGTCCGGCCACGCCCCGGTAGCCTGGACCGATGAACCCGGCCCTCCACATCCTCGCCGTCCTCCTCGCCGGCTGGCTCAGCGAGCAGCAGCAGCGGGCAATCGAGTACTTGCGGGAGGAGAACCGCGTCCTCCGGGAGCAGCTCGGGGAGAGGCGGCTCCTGCTCAGCGACGACCAGCGGCGGCGTCTGGCGGCCCGGGGCAAGGCCCTCGGCCGCGGGCTCCTCGCCGAGGTCTGCACCATCGTCACGCCCGACACCATTCTCCGCTGGCACCGCCGCCTCGTCGCCCGCAAGTACGACGGCAGCGCAAAGCGCCGGCGCGGCCGCGCCGGGGTCATGCGAACGATCCGGGAGCTGTGCGTGCGGATGGCCTCGGAGAACCCGGGGTGGGGCTACTCGCGGATCCACGGCGCTCTCGCCAACCTCGGCCACCGAGTCGGCCGCTCGACGATTCGTCGCATCCTCAAGGAGCACGGCCTCGAGCCCGCGCCCCTGCGGCACACCCCGTGGAGCGTGTTCCTGAAAGCGCACTGGGGCGCGATCGCCGCGGCCGACTTCTTCACCGTCGAGGCCTGGACGCTCCGCGGCCTGACCCGGTACTCCGTCTTCTTCGTCATCGACCTGGGGTCCCGGCGGGTCCGGATCGCAGGAATCACCGACCAACCGACCGGCGAGTGGGTCACGCGAATCGCGCGATCGCTGGTGGACGGCTTCGACGGCTTCCTGCTCAAGCACCGCTACCTGATCCACGACCGCGACCCGCTCCTCCGCGGCAACCTTCCCTCGCTCCTGCGATCGGCCGGCGTCGAGCCGGTCATGCTCCCGCCGCGGAGCCCGAACCTGAATGCCTACGCCGAGCGCTTCGTGCGCTCGATCAAGGAGGAGTGCTTGGCGAGGATCGTCCCCATCGGCGAGCGCCACCTCCGGCACGCCATCGACGAATACGTCGCGCATTACCATCTGGATCGAAACCACCAGGGCCTGGGCAACCGACTCATCGATGGTGAGGCCGAGTCGGAGCCCGTCGATCGCGTCGAGTGCCGCGAGCGCCTCGGCGGCCTGCTGCGGTCGTACCACCGCGCCGCGTGAATGGCCGATCGATTCGGACATCTACCTCCGCCTGCCACCCTCCCGTGCTTCCACTGCGCGATCTCGGCTGAGAACTTCGTCGCGCCCCGTCGCTGAACATTCTCTGCGCATCGGAGCCTCCGGATTTCACCGCTCGGCCGAGGGGTGGAACAGCACGAGATCAGGACTTGCGCGGTAGGCCAAAACCACTTCCACACTCGGGGCATTTTGTCTTCTGGCTCTTCAGATCGTATCCGCAGTTCGGACAACGGCCCGTCCGCGCCCATCGCCTCGCTCGCGAGAGCACAAACCACCCCCAACCGCACCCCGAAGCCAGAGTGATCTCCGGAATCCACAAGGGAATCGCAACTCCCCACGGCTGGAGAATGAGCGGGAGCCACTGTTGTGTCCACATGAACTCCAAGGCATACCACCCAGGCTCCTCCGGCATCTCAGGGCGATGGCCTGTAATAATCAAGCACCCAGAGCCAAGGCCAATTGACCACCCGGAGTCACTGAGCACCCAGACAACATTAAACAGGCTCACTACCCACGACACAGCAAACAGAACCATCGCCAAACTAGTCAACGACACTACGAATTGAGCATGTCGTGTCTTCAGAGTCGTCCCTCCTAGCTCAAGCGACCCAACACCCATCAGCACCTCCACGGTAGCGACGCTCAACGAACACGCTGTTCCGCCAGAGCATCTGAGCTTGGCAGAACCTGTCGAGACCTGAGAGCGCAGCTCAAGTCAGCTGCTGCCCCCCTCCCCCCTCGGAGGCTCCGCCCCAGCAGTGGCCTTCGGTCTTCAAAGAGGAGATCCCCCTCAACCAATGTGCGCAACTTGACGGTCACTACCGTTTCTAGGATCATGGATTAGTCTCTCCCCGCCGTCTGAGCAGAACCGCCCTCCTGTGGATCGCGGTGAGCCATTCTGATCGGTTTGTAAGGCTCTCAGCTAAATGCGCGCATAGTGTGTCAAGGTCGGCCTGCACGGGCTCCCCGGGTTCACCACCTCTGCTTCCCTCTAGCGGCGGGAAGCACTGCTGTCCAAAGTCATGCAGAAGGATCGCGAGGGCCAATCCGTAGACTGCCTTCGCCTCTCCCTGCTTGCGGGTCCATACACGCATCAGCAATGAGAGAATCGCGACAGCCAGATCGGCGGACAGCTCCGGGATGGCGGTGATAAGGTTAAGGAGTGAACGCTCGACGTTTTCGTCCACATGCGGTGCGCCGGCGGCGTAATTGATCCACAAACCGGAGGCGATCGCCTCCAGTCGAGTGGTCGTTTCAAACATATGAGCGAAATGCACCACCTTGTACAGCGCATGTACTCGGTCGTCATCGTACCAATGCGGATCGGGCCACACATGACGATAGAAACAGTCCTCGAATACTGGCAGCAGATCCGAATCGCGCCCGGAGGGCAGTCCCAAGTGCATCGATAGCGATGTCACCTCTTGGACAAAGCGTTTTCTCGCAGCGCGTGTCGGGCGCCATCCGTGATCCATACGCGCTACCTCGCGGCTATTGCACTACTGCGCCGCCGCCGCCGCTGCGACCGGCGCCACCGCCGGGCGGCTTCGGCCTGGTGGGCTTCTGCTGTCGCCTCGCGCAGCCGAGGTTCCGGTACATGGCCTCGCAGTTCTGAACGGACCTAGCGACCTGATTGAGCGCGTGCCGGTGGCCGACATCACCCACGCCGCGGTAGCACTCCTCGATAATCTTCTTTCTCGCGTCATAGCACTGCTTGCCGCGGTTGATGCGCCCGGCGATAGTGTTGCAGTAGCTCGGGTTGTTCATGTAGGGGGGACACCGATACCCATTCGCCGTGAGGATCCCGTCCTTCTTGCACTTCGCGTTCACGTCATCCTGAAGCTTCTTGTGACGGTCGGAGGTGCAGTCGCCCGGCTTGAGGAGAATACAGGAACAGAGGATCAAACCGGTGTTGGGCTTACCGTACTTGACATAGCACTTGGCATACTCGCTCGTGTCCCACCCTGCCTTCTTGCACACATTATGGCAGTGTGCGCGGATGTTGCGCGGGCCCCCGGTAAAGTACACCGTCGAGCAGTCGACCTCGGAGTAGCCCGGCGGCGGGGTCATCCCCGGAGGATCAGGCGTCCCGGGTTTGTCGGGACGATGCGGAGACGGTGGCGATTCGGGGAAAGGAATTCCGGGCGCCGGCGGGCACTCGGGGATCGGCAGTCCCGGTTGACCCGGCTTGGGACCCGAGGGCTGGGTGGTCGGTTGGTCGATGATCGCCGCGAGCCCGCTGGGGTCACGCGCGACGACCGGCCAACCTCCCACGTAGGCGTACATGGACAAGCCGTCGTGGTACTCGAAGGGATCGCGGCGGGTCCACCGCCCGCTGTCGGCGTCGTACACCCGGTGGCGGACATGGTAGAGGTGTCGGTCGGCGCCCTCGAAGGTGGGGTCGTACTCGTAGCCGGCGTAGCCGCGGCGGTTGTTGACGCCGGTGCTGGACAGCACGCCGCGGCCCAGCGTCTGGTACCCGCCAGTGATCGAGTTGGCGTGCGTCGAATCTCCCGAATCC
>JBICHP010000013.1:0-1859 GCA_043100935.1 Phycisphaerales bacterium JB054 | reverse complement strand
CTCATTTGGACGGGTGCGTTTCACGGCGGGTGACTTGAGCTTGGTAGCATTCTCAACCCGACGCGTGAGCGAGGGACCATGCTGCTCGGTGGTGAGTCCCTCGCTGACGCGTCGGGTTGGGATGGTGAGGCCCAGCCATTTTAACCGAGGCAACCCGCACATAATTGGACGGGTGCGTTTAACGGCCGGTGAAGGGAGCGTGGTAGCAATCTCAACCCGACGCGTGGGCGCGGGGGGAGGCGGCCATTGAGCGGCGCCCACGCGAGGGGTGCGTCGCCGCCGGCCCGCCCGCTATCGAGCGGGCGGAGCACCCGGCGCGCGACCGACTCTGGCTCTCCGGCGAAGGGCGGCGCTTTCAGGTTCTGCGTCATCGATGTCCTCACGAAGCCGGGCTTCACGGTGATGACCTCGAGCCCTTCGGCGCGAAACTTGTGATCGATGCCTTCGAGATAGCGGCTCAGGCCGGCCTTGCTCGCGCCGTAGAGGATGACTGGCTTGCGGCCGCGCTCGCCGGCGACCGAGCTGAAGACGCAGAGCTTTCCGCCGCCCGACCCGAGCAACCGCTTCCGAGCGTGTTCGCAGAAGAGGACGGTGTTCGTGAAGTCGGTCGTGAGCACCCGCCGGGCCAGGTCCGCGTCGCCTTCGAGCTCGTCCTGGGTCGCGAAGAGGCCCGCTGTCACGACCACGCAATCGAAGCGCCCGCCGAACGCGCGCTCCGCCGCATCGAGCGCCGGTGCGAACGACTCGGGTCGCATCAGATCGCATTCCGCGAAGCCCGCCGTCGTACGGCCGGAGCGGGCGGTCAAGTCGCTCGCGGTCCGCTCGAGGTCCGCCGGGTTGCGGCCGAGCACGAAGAGCGAGTCGCCTCGCTCGGCCATCGCGCGGGCGAGCGCCCGGCCCATGCCGCGGGTGGCGCCGAGAAAGACGACGTTCATGGACGATCTCCAAACAGGCGCACCGACTGCGCGCTACGAAGCTTGCCCTCGGGATCCCAGCGGCGACGGACCTCGAGGAAGGCGGGCAGGCGGGTCTCCATCGCTCGGAAGTGCTCGGGACGGGTGAAGGTGTCTTTCGCGAGGTAGATCCGGCCGCCCTCCTCGATGACCTGCTCGTTCAACGCGTCGATCAGCGCCTGCGTGTCATCGCGCACCGCGATGTCGAGCGCGATGCTGATGCCGGGCATGGGGAAGCTCAACGTGCCCTTTCCTTCGGGCCCGCAGTCCTTGATGACGCAGAGGAACGAAGCGCCGCCGCGCCGGGTGAGGATCTCGAGGACCCGCCGCGCAGCGCCTCGACCGGCGGCGTCCGGGAGCACGCACTGGTACTGTGTGAACCCGCGCTTGCCGTAGATTCGGTTCCAGCGCCCCACCATGTCGAGCGGATAGAAAAACGACTCCCAGTGCACGACGCCGCTCATCTCGCGCGGCAGGTGCTTCCAGTAGAACGCCGTATTGAACGCGCGCACCGAGTGGCGCCCGAGCGCCCAGGTCGGCAGCTCCACCGGCATCGTGATCCGCGGCTTCGGGCGGGGAAAGCGCCGCGGCGCTCCGCTCGGCTCGGCCCAGTCGCCCGCCATCAGGATGCCGCGCCCCATGTTGGGTCCCCGCGAGAGGCAGTCGATCCAGCCGACGGTGTACGGCCATTTCGCGGCGGCATCCTTGAGCCCGTCGACGTAGGCGTCGATGTCGTCGACCCGCCGCGTCTCCTGGTGGATCCACGGCGAGCGGATCCGGCGCATGGGCAGCTCCACCTCCAGCACGTGGCCGGTCAGACCCATGCCACCGATCGTCGCGCGGAAGAGATCGGCGTGCTCCTCGTCCGAGCACCAGAGCACCCGGCCGTCCGCGACCCGCATCTTC
>JBICHP010000012.1:0-20381 GCA_043100935.1 Phycisphaerales bacterium JB054 | reverse complement strand
CGTGACGCCTTCAACCAGGCCATCGCGCTGACCCAGCGCTACGCCAGCCTCGCGGTGACCACGCTCGCCAAGATCATGGCCGACGCCAGCGCGCCCAACGCCGCCAAGGTCTCGGCCGCCACCGCCATGCTCAAGTTCGGCAGAGAGTCGATCGAGCTGGATGATTTGGCCGCGCGGATCGAGACGCTGGAAGCCGAGCGCGCCGAGGAGGCGCAGCGATGAGGCTGCGCGCGCGGGTCAGGAAGCTGGAGCAGAAGCGCGAGGCAAGACCCGGCGCCGCCTGCGGCGGGTTCGGGGTCATCACGCTTCTCCGTGAGGACCGCGGCCAGACCCGGGAAGACGCCAAGGGCTGCAAGGCGTGCGGCAGGGTCTCCAAGCTCATCGTGCTGGAGGCGATGGATGAGTAGGTCTCTCAGACAGCGGATCAGGCGCCTGGAGGCCGAGAGAGAGGGCTGCGCCGCCTGCGGCGGCCGGGGCGCGGTGTCGGTCGTGTTCACACGGCGCGACGGGAACCCCTCACACGGCGACTACCCGCTCAGGCGATGCCCGTCGTGCGGGCAGGCGCTGGTGGTCGAGATTGTCGAGATGACCATGGAGGAGTGGCATGGCCGCCAGAACGCTCTCGCGTAGGCTCGCCCGGCTTGAGGGGGAGCGCGACCGAGTCTGCACCGCGTGCGGCTGGGGGGCCGAGACCGTCGTCTACGACGTCGTGGTGCCCGTGGCCGTCGGGAGCGTCCTCGACCTCCCCGAGCCCCCGGAGCCCCGCCGCTGCCCCCGCTGCGGGCGTCCCACCGAGTACCACATTGCCTTCCCGACGGCGCGGGAGCAGTGAGTCGCATTCACACCGCCGAGCACCGCAAGGAGACAGATCATGTCACGCAAGCCAACCGGACCGAGCCTTCCCGCATCCCCCTCTACCTCCGCCCGCGAGCTGCGGCACCACGACTCCCCGGCCGTTCGCGGGGCGGCCACGAGGGACATCAAGTCGCCCCTGGCACCGCCGCCGGGCGCGGGCGGCCCCGGGGGAGGAGGCCCCGGCGGCGGGGGCGTGAACCCCGGCGGGGGCGACCCGGCGGAGTCCAACAGCATCCCGCTGGCGATCAACTGCGTCAGGCGGCCGCGGCTGTAGTCCGCGGGGCCGGCGGGAAGAGCCGCGAGGCGGCTCGGGCGGGGCCGGGGACGACGTTCCCGCCCCGCCCGCAGGCCCGCTTCCGTGGGGTTGCGGGACTTCTAAAGAAGACGAGCCAGAAGCAACTCTGGCCAGTATCCTGAAGCCATGAACCGTGCCTTGTTCAGCTTTGAAACGCTCGCCAACGATCACAGGAGCGAGATAGTGCTGGGGCACCAAGGCAAGCTCGCATGTCTTTGGTACGACCGCCTGATTATGGATGTGCCAGACCTGCAACGTCCCTTGGAAATCATGATTGAGCGCGGCCAGATCACCTCCGACATCAGCGAGCACCTTCTCCACATCTGGACCCCACCGCCTCCTGGACTCCCAGGATGGAACGATTCAGAGCTGTACAGAATGGGACGACTAGGCACGCACGATCGCAGCGCTGACATTGATGAAGCCGCGAGAGGTCTTCTAGCCGAGCACTTTGGCACTGAGACGCATGAGGTACATCCAACAGATGTCGGTCGTGCCGCTGCTGCATTGCTATGCACGATTCAGCGATGGGAGGCTTTGTGCGCGAGTGGTTCGTGCACACTGATGGCGAATGAGCTTGAATCTCGCTACTTTCAGCTCAACGCTCCCGCCCGCCTGCGCGATGGTTTCGGAGTATTCAGCCAGTTTGCGGATGCGCTGGTGCCAAACCTCGCCGATATTCCATGGGAACGGATCTTTGAACTGCGAGAACATCCGCATATTGAAGCGTGTCGGCAGAGGCTAGCGGACCTCGATGCAGCCAATGTCAAATGCGATGTGCGCGATGTCGCCGCCCTTGCGGACGAGATACTCCACCGCGACCTAGTCGCGTTGGCACACCTTGTTCGTCCGCGACTCAAAAGAGCAGTAACGGTCGGATTCTTCTCTAGCCTGCCATCCCCACTGCTTCTCAACCCTGTGTCGGTCGCTTCGTCCGCGGCGGAGATTAGTCGTCACAGCCACATCGCACGTGAGTATGGCTGGATGTACTTTATGCTCGACATGGGCACTCCCTAGCGCACCGCCGGCCGGGTGAACCCAGTCCCGCTCTTCAGAGGTAGCGGGACTGAGCGAGGATGTCGGACGCCAGTCGCTTCTCGCCGGGCGGATACCGTCGCGGCCCTCTCACGGATAGATGATGCGCTCGACTTCACTCAGGGGTATCTCGGTGATCGGTGACCCGGGTGCAAGAGGCCGGACAATCAGTGACTCGCGAGTTCTCAATAGCAGAGCGGCATCGGTAACCGATGGGCTGTCCGTTCGCGTTGTCACTGTCACCTGGAGTTCGCCACCGAAGCGAACCTGGCGCAAGAACCAGGAGTACCCATTCACACTGAACAAGCCGATAGCGGCACTGCACACGATCAGCAGTGTGACTCCGCTTGCACTCACCCAGATCAGCACTCTGTGCAACAAGTACAGAATCGCGAGCATGAGCAACACCGTAACCAGCATGATTGCCCAGCCGATCCGGCCCATCGGGATGGTGGGCACTCCGGTGACGACATTCAAGGTCCCGGTCACAGCGAGTGCACCGCCAAGGATCAACGCAAACGCCGTTAACGAATTCTTCCGCCCCTTGCTGCTGTGTAGCTCATCGCGCACTAGAGCTTGCGCAAAGAGCCGAATCGCCATCGCAACGGCCACAACCGAGAAGTAGGACACTGCTACTCCGGCCATGATCGCAGCTCCGAGCGTCGTCACGAGCACCTGCACGTACGGCACGCCCTCTGCGGGTAAGCGCACTCCGTTTCGCAGTGCGTAGGAGTACGTGGCATATTCAGCCAGCACGCCCAATAGGCTGGGGCTGATCAACCATCCAAGCAACACACCGAGGAACACCCGTGTTGACAACGACAGCCCGACCACCCAGCGACCGGCATCCGCGCATATCTGTCGTAGAGAGAATCTCATGGGTGTCATGCATCCAACAACGCGATCACGCAGTAGCTGATGGCGGCGATTGGCAGAATCACGAGCAACCACGGCGTCACGACAAAGGCCGCAACAAGAAACAGAATCGCAGCGGGAACCGCGCACAACCACGGAATCAACCTGCGACGAGCAACTCGCCACGCCTCACGCGAAGCGATCGCTCTGAGATCCTCTAGACGCTCTTCGTCTGACCTTGCGCTCTCTGGCTCATCGCTCATGTTAACCCCCGAGTAATCTGCACCTGTTGAACTACACGATGTGCTTCCACCAAGCAGGAATCTGCGCGCCGGGCGTGTCGGCTCTGGAGCAATTGCCACGCCTCCTGCAGGGGAATGCCGTCCGCGCCCACAGGGGGCAGTGACTCCGCAAACGCGCACTCATGGTACCGGCCATCAGCGTCGATATGCATGGCCCACTTGCCGACACTGCAGCCAGACCAATACCGCAGGCCCGCAGCGCGCAGGCCGAGGCTCAAGCTACGCCGCCTCTGTTCTCCCGTGAGGTCGGGCAGATGAAGTTCGACGGGACAGCCCAATGCAGACCGCACGGCACCGGCGAGTCGCCGGATGTCGTCGGTCGAGAGACTCACGCGGGCGACATGGCTCCCGCGGCCGACCGAAACGAGCCGCGTCACCATGACTTTGGTGGGCTGCAAACCGGTACCGCGCACGGCGAGTGATGCGAGTCCTCCGTCATCTGAGTCGCCGACCACCGCATTGATCGCGAACCTCCCGCCGTGGCTTACCACCTGTCGTGCCGTATCAAGTGTGGCGGCGAAGTTGCCTCTCCCACGACTGCGGTCATGCTCATCCGGCCCCCCGTAGATCGAGAACACGTAGGTGACACGCTTCCCGAACCTCTTCGCTAGCGCGATGATTCGGTCGGTGCAATCGCGCGTGAACACGAACACGGCCTTGTCGAGCGGGGCTATCGACGCGAGCAGTTCCGGCAGGTGGGGATTGTTGACCGGCTCGCCTCCGGTGATCCCGATGGTCGGAATGCCGCTCTGGCAGACCTCGGTCCACACGGGGCTGGCCAGTGAGAGATGCTTGACATCCTCACCCCGCCCGAGCGCCGCGTAGCAGTTGCGGCATGGAGAGTGGCACTCGTTGGTTATCGCGATCGAGAGCAGGATCGGCCATCTCAGTCGCAGCGGCTCACCATACGGAGTACGCCGAATGCCATCACACACCAACTGCAATCTGGAATAGCGGCCCGGCAGCACGAGAGTGCGTCCGAGCTTGGGTGCGACAGGCGTCACGGCCATTGATGCGGCACGCATGACTCCGCGTCCCATTCTCGTTCCGAACTCATCAGTTCGCGCGAAGCAACAGGAAAGCAGGCCGTTAAGGGTCTGGCGTGCGATGCGCATGTCAATCGGTCCCCAATCCCATGCCTCAACCTCTGAGAAGGTCACGCGGAATTGCCACTTGCCGAGAGTGTTGAAGGAACTCTACTCACTGTCAGGTCGTGCCGCAAGTCCAGCTGTGAACCACATCAGGTCGGCAGTTCCCAGCCAGAACCATCAGGAGCTGGAGGAGGTCCCGAATACTGACAGTGCCGTCGATCATCAGAACGAGGACCGCTCCCAATGAGAGTCAGGTAGAGCCATACAGGGGCGGGGCGGCAAGTCTCGCTGTGTTGATTCCTTGCGTTGGCCGCGACGCTACACGGCGGCCCAAGCGACCCGATCCGCCGCTTCACACCGCCACGCCGCGGGGTCCGTGTCCCCCACGGGAGGCCGAGGTATTCTCTCCTGAACCCTGAACTGCGCGGAGAGATCGCGGATGACCAGTACACCAGAACCTGTGGTTGTTCTGACGCGCGAGCAGCTCTACGAGCGCGTCTGGGACACTCCGATGCGGAAGCTCGGGCCAGAACTGGGTGTCACTGACGTGGGTCTGAAGAAGATCTGCGGCCGGTTCTGCGTTCCTACGCCCGGTCGCGGGTATTGGGCCAAGCTCCAGCACGGCCAGACACCGAAGCGACCCCAGCTCTCGAAGGCGGACGATGCGGGGCCTGGGGGGATCAAGTTCTATCCGGGTGCTTCTTCGCGCAGCCCGCGTCCTGCGGAACCGATGGACTCGATCGCAGAGCGTGAGCATGACCCCGCGAATAAGATCCAGGTGGGAGATCAACTTGAGAACCCGCTACCGGTGGTTGCGCGGACCCTCACGTCACTCCGTGCCGCGAAGGTCGATCGGGACGGGCTCGTGAGGCCGCGTGCTCAGAACACGCTCGATGCGCGCGTCGCTCCAGCGAGGACTGAGCGCGCCGGCCGGATCATGCAAGCGCTTCTCGTAGGGCTAAAGGAACGCGGGCTCGAGGTGCCCGTGGGCGGCGAGGCGGGCGGAACCCGCGTTCGGGTGCTCGATGAGCAGGTCCCTTTCGGACTCTCCGAAGCGGTTCACCGGCAGGAACGGCCGCCGACTCCTACCGAGAAACGGGAGATGGAGTTCTGGTCCGATCGGGCAGATCGCACGTTTCATGAGTACGTGCCGACGGGCGAGCTCAGCGTGGCGATCCTGTACGGCTCGGCCAAAGGGCGTCGGCGTCGATTCAGCGACAGTCGTCGGCGGCCGGTCGAGAACCTACTCAACGCCTTTATCGTCGCCCTTTACCGGGTAGCCGAGGACATCAAGGCTGAGCGAGTGCGCGAGGAGGAACGTCGCATCGAGCGCGCGGCGGCAGAGCGGCGATGCCAAGAGTATCGAGACGAGCGTGCGGTGAAGTTGGAGGCGATATACCAAGAGGAGCGGCAGGTTGCGGCACTGCTTGCCGAAGCCGATCGGTGGCACAAGTCCCAGTCGCTCAGACGGTACATCAACGCGGTTCGTGACGCGGTCGTTGAGCGGGACGGCGTTGTTCCCACCGGGCCCGACGCCGAGACGTGGCTTCGCTGGGCAACGGCTCAAGCAGATCGACTGGACCCCCTGGCCACAAGCCCTCCTTCGATCATCGACGAAAAGTCGAGGTGGAGTCGAGAGTACTTGTGATAGTGGCTGACCCCGCTTGACGCTCCGAGAGCGGCCTTCCGTCCCCCTGTATTCTCTAGCAGTCACGCTTTGGTGACATCCCGCAACTGTTTGCCAGAAGCCGCGTTCCGCCCTTGATCCCTGCCCCCGCCCCGAGGTACTCGTGGTCGTCGCCCGCAAGAGCGGGCCTGCCACGCACCCCGGAGCACCACCATGGCCACGCAGCATGTTCGAGGGGAACCCCTCACGACCAACGCCGGACGCCGCTTCCCGCCCGAGGTCCTCACCGACTTCGAGGTCCGCTGCCTCATGGACGCCTGCGGCGAGGGGTTGCCCTTGTGTCTCCGCAACCGCGCCCTGATAGCCACGCTGTACCGCGGCGGCCTCCGCGTCTCCGAGGCCCTCGACCTCTACCCCAAGGACCTCGACGCCAGTGTCGGGGCCGTGCGGGTACTCAACGGCAAGGGGGGCAAGGCCAGAACGATCGGGCTCGACCCCGGGGCGTTCCAGATCCTGGGGAAGTGGATGCGGGCTCGCGGCACGCTGGGCATCGACGGCCGGTCGCCCGTCTTCTGCACCGCCCGGGGCAAGCCCGTGTCGTCCTCCTACGTCCGCCGCCTCCTCAACCGCCTCGGCGAGCAGGCCGGGATCGAGAAGCGGGTCCACCCCCACGGTCTCCGCCACACCCACGCCGCCCAACTGCGGGCCGAGGGCGTGGACATCGGGATCATCAGCAAGCAGCTCGGGCACAGGTCCATCGCCACGACAGCCCGGTACCTCGACCATATCGCGCCGTGGGCGGTGGTGGAGGCGATGAGGGGGAGGGCGTGGTAACGTAGCCCACCGTGCGGAACGTCTTCGATCAGTATCATCAACCCGAGAACCGGCTCACCCACGCCTTGGTGAGCACGCTCGTTCACGAACAGTCCCTGCTCGTGCCCTTCCTGAAGTGGGCGGGTGCTCGGAACATCCCGCCCGCCGCGTCGCTCAGGATCACCGAGCAGCAGGTACCCGGCCAACTGCTGACCGGCGATGAGGACGAGGCGGAGCGCAAGGGCCTGCCGGACGCCTGTGTGTTCGACGACGACGGCTGGGCGTTTCTGGTCGAGGCCAAGGTGGCCTCCCCGGTCTCACGCGACCAGCTCAATCGACATTTGCGAACCGCCAGTCGGTACGGGTTCGCGCAACCGCACCTTCTCGTCCTTGCCGTGGACCCACCCAAAGGCAACGTGCCGACTGTGACCGTCCACAAGGAATGGCGAGAGGTCTACGCCTGGTTCCGGCGTCACGCGCCCCACAGCCTTCGGGCACGCACGCTCACCGAGTACATCGAGGTGTTCGAGTCGCGGATGATCGCGGCCAACTACTCCATCAGAGGGACATTGACCATGTTCGACGGCCTGCGATTCGACGCCGAGAACCCCTACAACCACAGAGAAGCCAAGCGGCTCGTTCGGCTGCTCGGTGATGAACTCCAAGGACGCAAGGAACTCCACAAGATCGGGGCGGACCCCAAGGGCGCTCGCCGGTCGGCAATCACCGGCAGCGGAACCGATCGGGTCTGGGATTTCATACCACTCAAGGCCGCCAAGGGATCGACCAGCTTCACCGCCCATCCCCATCTCACACTGGTCCTAGGACCCTCCGGCGCGAGCGCGGCGGTCACCGTGCCAAACGGCGTGCGGGGTGGGTTTAGGACACGCCTGCGAGATATGGGTGAAGCGGGGTTCCGGACACTGATGGCTGACCTCGAACGCCGGACTCGCAAAGTCAGGTCCCGCTCCGAGGGCAGCGTGATCGAGGCGTACGCGCTCCAGCGCCACTACCGCAGCCAACGCTCAGACCCAACGGTGGACGGCAGGATCACCGTTGACCTTCGGACCATCGTGGAGGGCAGCCAGGGAGGCGTGAAGTACCAGCCTCAGTGGCTCGATTCGATCTTCTTGGTGTTGACCCAGAAGCGGTCCAACATTCAGTTTGGCGTGGGCGTGCACTTCTCGTACGATTGCCCCGTAGCGCAATCCGGGAAGGCTGTGGACCTCTTCGCCGATGCATGGGTGGGGCTCCAGCCGTTGCTGGACTTCGTTCTGGATCGCAGATGACGAGAATTCGAGGACGTGTAAGCATCCTGCCCATGGTGATGGCGTGGTGGAGGCGACGAGGTAGAGGGAGTTTGTAGATCATCGCCGCGTCGTCGGTGAGGCGCGAGGCATCCCGGAGGCGCGTACTGGAAGCGCTCAACGATCCTCCAGCTTGCGACTCAATTCTGACCCACCAATGTAAATCAGCCCACAAAAGGGCCGTTCTCATGCGAGGCTCATGGGACACGAACCCGCGACCACCGGATCGGCAGTCTGCCAGACGACGCTTCCAACCCGCGTGACAAGCGGGAAGTACGCCAACCTCCTGAATCGGTCGCAACGCAGGTCGCAGCGCCCGCCTCCGACGCCCCAATGACACCAACCTCACAGCCCTCATCGCCGCCTGGCCCGATCTCCCCGAGCCAGTCCAAACGGGCATCCACGCGAGGGGAGGGTGAACAGGGGGTATTCGCGCGTCCCTCCGCAGCCCCCCATGAGCCGCAGGAGCTGCCCGGGGGCGTGGACCCACGCGCAGCCCTCGGGGTCGGTCACGGGTCCTCCCGGGAGACCGCCGCCTGCTTGGCCCGTGGGAACAGCTTCGAAGGACAACTGACTGACATTCACTTGACCCACTCTTCCGTGACGGCTTCGAACGCAACCGCGGCAACCGCTCCGGATGACGTAACCACCTGTTTGGAAGGCACTTCGATTCGATCGCGATGAGCCGCGGCAGAGCAATGCAGCCTCCCTGTAACGCTTGAGTAGATACAGGGAGTGATCTTGTTCCGCACTGAATCGCACAGGGAGGCATTGATTCGCCATTCGAGCGTTGATATTGTGCCCGTATGACTTACAGGGAAGATGCGAATCGCGTAATCGAGGATGCCGTGAAGACCATGGGTGACCTCGCGTCGAAGGCGCTGAGGGCCGGTAATTATGGAGCGGCTGCCGACATCGCTCGAATGCTGGAGGCCCTCTCGGTGGCGACCACAAAAGACGCCTCCCTGACCATCCCTTCGGAGCCGCGTCCGACAAGGGCGTCGCCCAAGTCGAGCAAGGCCTCTCCGCGTCGCGGCAACGGGCGATCCAAGGGAAGCACCGCCGCGAAGCGAAAGACCCCAACGCGGAAGTACCCGAGGTTCGAGCGGGATGGCGACAAGCTTGTCAAGGTTGGCTGGTCCAAGAAGGCCCGAGAGGAGTACGAACACCGTGCGCCGATTGGCGTGGCGGAGTGTCTTCTGTCGGCGATCGGACAGAAGCACAAGCCAGGCGAGCTATTTGCAGCCGCTGACATTCTCCCCCTGCAGGACAGCCATGGAGATGCGATTCCTGACTATCAGTCCTATCTGGCGTTGAAGTGGCTACACACCGAGGGGGTGGTGACAAAGCACGGTCGCGATCGGTATGAGATCGAGCCTGGCCGCCTTGACAATGACACCATGGGACGCCTCTGGGCGGGCCTTCCCAAGTTCAATGGAGCGTCACGATGACCCAGATCGATGAGAACCTATTCGGCGAGATCCTGGGAGCCGCAACGGCATCACAGGTGGAAGCCGTCCTCGGCAAGCTGCCCGTCATTGAACCGGAGGACTACCAGTACGTGTCGAACGACAAGGTGGTTGGCTCGTGGCGTGACGGCCACCTCCACTGGCTCCCTGTTGGGTGCGATCGGGGGAATGGCGGGCGGATCAAGCTCGCTGGCAAGCCGACGAACCCGATCGCGGAGCGGCTCGTCAACGGCATGGAGGCGCTTATCGAGTTGGCGCGACTACGTGAGTTGGCACGTGATCCCAACGCACCCATGCCGAGTAGCCCGCGCGAGGCAGTACACCGTTACTTCGGCCTACCGAACCTCGACTTGATCCCACGGATCATGGACAAAGCGAATCGACGAGCCCTCACAGAGAAGATCAACGAGGCCCGCAAGGGGCTGGAGGTCCGGCTCCTATATGAGAAGAAGGACAAGGAGTTCACGGTTGCAATCCGTGACCGAGGCATGGGTCAGGAGCCCAGCGGAATTCACAGCACGCTGCTCTCACTCGGCCAAACGGATAAGGCAGACAAACCGTACATGATCGGCGTATTCGGCCAGGGCGGCTCCTCGGCGTACGCTGCCAGCGAGTACTCGACCATCATCTCTCGGCGAGCGCCCGATCTCGTCGCGCCTGGTGGGGATGACGGCGTTGGCTGGACCGTCGTCCGGCAGATTTATCCGAAGGACCGACGGGACCCATACTTTGCATACCTCGCCGCCAGCGAGGACGGCTCCGTCCCGCGCTGCCCACCGGAGGTCGCGGAAGCGGTCGGGTTCACTCACGGCTGTCGGTTTGCCCACGTTGACTACGACTTCGGAGGATCGAGCGCGGGGGTGGCCCGCATGCTCTATCAGGCTCTCAACCACGTTCTGTTCAGCCCCATGCTGCCATACGACCTGTACGCCATGAAGCCCGAACGACCGGACCTGATGCAGGGCACGGCCCAGCGCTTGGCGCGACAGTCGATCAAGTCGGGCCGCGAAGGAACCGTCGATAAATCGTTCGCCGCCCAGACCGTCGGGGGAGCAGTGTGATGGAGAGCACCGTGACTACAAAAACCGCACCCGCAGACGTGAACCTCTATGGTGAGATCCCGACGGGCGAGTTCGGCACCGTCGCAGTCCGCGTTGTTGTCCTCCCCAAGAAGAATGACGGGAAGGCCAAGGCAGAGCAGCCCGAGCTTCTCGACCTCGAAGAGGATGAGGTTCTCCCCGATACCGGCAAGTCCCCGATCGGGAGCTACCTGGAGACGAGCAAGGGTGGGCGGGAGTGCGTCGTCTTCCTGGTCAACGGCCAGCGACAGGACGCTCTCGACAACTCTTTCATCATTCAGGATCTCGGCTTCAAGTACCTCCGCAACCGCATGATGATCATCGTCGATGTTGACGGGCTGACGCCCGAGGCGATCGGCCGGCTCATGCAGGGGTCCCGGCAGGGATTTTACCGGGGTGATGTCTTCGAGGCGATCAGAAAGCGGGTCGCCGCGACACTCAAGGATGACCCGGACCTGGACAGGCTCGAGCAGGAGGCTGAGGAGGAAGTCTCAGAGCTAAAGGCTGGCGACGAGAAGGTCAAGCACACGCTGGACCAACTGATCGACGCTCACCACGAGCAAGGGCTGCACTTCTCCGAGGGCACTGGCGCGTCCGGCGGCGACGACTCTGACGATAATCTCGGCATCAAGACCGTCATCAGAGACGGTGTGGTGTCGCTGCTTCCGCCGACGGAGGGAACGGCTGCTGACTATCCCGTGCTGATCTCACAGCCCGCCAGCTCGTTCATCAGACTTCGCCCCAACCAGCAGCGCGAGATCAGCATCAAGTCCGTACCCGCGAACGCTTGGCCCGCGCTCGCGGAACTTCAGGTCGAGGCGGACGGCAACGTGCCGGAGCTGAAGGTCTCGCAGGAGCGGCTCGGAGACCACCTTAGGGTCAAACTGCACTTCCAGGAGCCCGACGACTTCGACACTGACCAGTACCCTGTGCGCGCGAGGCTCCGCGCGACTGCTCGCTTCAACGGGGTCAAGGAGCCTCGTCGGCTCGATCTCGGGGTGCTCATCAAGCCCGATATGCCCCCGCCCGACCCCGAGCTTCTTGACCCGCCGACTTATCTGCGCGTCAGTTCGCGACAGCCCGTCAAGATCAAGACCGGCGGCGCAGACGTTCATGTCCGTCTGAGGTGGGACGGCAAGGACGAGCTCGCAGTAGGGCCTGAACCGAGGTGGTCGTTTCGCGCACGCCTAACGACCGAGGGCATGGAGCAGCCAAACACCGTGTTCTCAGAGCCTTCGTCAGGGCGGCTGACCCTGCTTGTTACCCCGCACGAGGATTGGACGGCGGGCACCGAACTTCGGTTCGAGGTGATCGCGCGCGGGGACGACGGAAACGTCTTGGAGACGGCCTTTGATGCTGTTGTCGTGGATCCGCCCGAGCCGCCCGACCCGGACGAGAAGGAACCCCGGCAGATCGAGGGCGACGTCACGACTGGCGCGCGCCGCCGACCGCCGTACGTACTCAAGTACATCCATCGCGACGAGTACGACAATGGCACATGCTGGGGCGGTACTGACTGGACGGATGCTGAGCCGGGCTGCTTCCAAGAGCCCACAGAGCGCTCGCCCCTCACCCTCATCATCAACGAGGACATGACGGCGCTCCGCGAGTACCGCCGCTACCTCATGAGGAAAGTGTCAACAGAATCCGAGGTCGAGCGACGCATCAACAAATACACATCGCATGTCGCATTTCACCTCTACCAGATGTACCAGGCGTCCCAGCGCAACGAAACGGAGGACAGCGACAACACCGACGATCGCCGCAAGTCTGAGATCCTGCGGGTCTCCATGACGCTCATCAAGCTGATGGAGGTGTCGCGTTAGACCGCTCGGTGGACGAGGACGACCTCGCGAGCGGATGGCAGCGACCCCTTCGATGTGGCATGCCAGCTTCGACTGGGCACATTCCTATAGGTGCGGCGTTCATGCTTGTCTCGGAACTCCGAAAACCCCACGCTGTCCATCACACGGAGATACCGTTGCAGTTGGCGATCGGGATCCGAAAACGCGATCATCTGCACCATGATCGCCCCTTCGCGCATCACCGTTCTGGTCGCGCGGAATGTCTCTGTAGCCTTTGCGAAGTACCGGTCCTCGGCTTGTCGACGACGATCCGCGAAGTTGTAGTACGACGCCCCTTGCCCGTCGTTACAAGCTGCAATCCAGTACGGCGCATCGGTCTCTTTGCGTCCGTCCACCTGCCATCGGTGGTACAACATGTGAATGCCGGGATACGGCGGCGATGTCACCACAAGGTCGATGAGGCCATGCTTCGTAACCGCGGTTCGGTCAATTTGCGCCGCATCGCATTCGACAAGAACGGGACGAACGGCTAGCCCGTCACGCTTCGGTACACGCATTGCCGCCTGCAGTTCAACAACACCATCCAGCATCTGCCGGGTAGTTTGGGCAACTCGAGCCCTGAGGTCGCTGATCGTCGGTATCCGTCGGCGACCGTTGAGCGCCCATTGGCCCACGTTCAGCACCACGCATCGCGCGAATCGGCGGCTCGCCGCGGTAGGGAGTTCCGCTTCCGCCGCCGCGATGCACAGTGCGATCGCCTTTCGAAGCGGCCTGGCTGCGGGCAGTGTCATGTTCTTCGGGATGTCGCTCAAACGCGGATCAAGCGTATGCTCGAGCGAATCGCCGTACTTCACTTGCTGAACGGCGGACTCCGCCCAATGCGCGATCTCGGCTCGCTCACGTTGATTAAGCGGCGTCGTCTTCACCCGGGTCACGAATCGGGCGAGGGAGTTGAGATCCGCGCCAACTGCCTTGCGACCGGCGACCATGGCCTCGAGTACCGTCGTCCCGCCACCCATGTAAGGGTCGAGCACCACTTGACCAGGCTCGGAGAAAGCCTCGATCGCCGCCCGCGGGAAGACCGGGGAGAACCGAGCGGGGTACCTGTAGAACGTGTGGGTCAGGCCCGTGACAGGGCTTTGATCGAGCGCGGCTTGCCGCACGCGGTAGAGTCGTTCAAGATGAATGGCTTTTGTCTGGTACATCTTGCCGTCTTCATCGGCTGTGCGGCCGAAATCACATCACTCGACCGTCCTAGTTGGGCATCGCTGGACAGTATGCTCAAGATGTTGGGGTGTGACAAGCGGACGGCACGAAATGATTGACCGAGGCCGCACGCCATGACCGAGGCCGAATTGGTGCCGGGGCCGAAACCCGCACCACGCTCTGAGAGGTCCAGGCAGCACCGCTACCGAATGGCAAAGGGCCAGAGCTCGCCTCCTAACCTCACCGGCAACGGGAAACCGCACCTGACACCCGGCAGGAGCCGAGGTACCCTGCTTGTCCATGGCGAAGAAGAAAGCCGCCAGGAGGCCATCCACCCCAACCCACGCCTCTGCGAACGAGGTCCGCAGCAGCGGCGATCCTGTGGCCGGAAAGTCCGCCAGCGAGATACTGGCGATGGTCGCGGCGCAAAGACCGCCCGCTAGTCCGCGGCCGAAGCTGCTGGAGATCGCGGCAGTCGAGGAAGCCATCACTGCTGGCAAACAGCGTCGGCGTCGCGTGCAGCCCCCGGAGATCGAGCACCTTGCGATGGCTCTCGTCAGGCTTGCCGGCGCAGCCGAGGTCCTCGCGCACGACGTGAGCCTGCGACCCATGTCGAATGCACCCGTGTTTGGAACCAACCCGCCAACCCTGGAGGAGTTCCTTGCTTTCCGCCGTAGGCTCGGCGAAGCAAAGGGTGGGGTATGGAGCGAAGCCATCCAACAAGAGCAGAAGGAGGAGTACGCCCACCATCTTCGGGAAGCGGAGGAGCTGAGCGAGGACCGGCAGGCCGTGCTGGAACTGAACGATCGACTTGATGAACTAGAATCGGCCTATCCGACGGCGAGGCCCACGATCGAGAAAACATACCGGGCGCACTGGGCCGCGGACCAGAAGCTCATCATCGACCGGGTCTTCAAGAACGTGCTCCACCAGGGCCTGGCACGCCAGCCTTGGCTATTCCGGGCGGATCTTGCCCAGCCCGGTATCGACGCGGCGATCGCTCTGGCCCATTGGCTCTACGACGCAGTGTTTCCAGAACCAAAGAGTGGGAGCGGCAAGCCGTCGGGCCGCAACCGCGGGAAACAGACAGGGCGCAAGTCCACAGGGAACAGGTACCAATGGCTCGCCCGGGCGATGCTCTGCGTCCGAGAGCATCCGGACTGGTCGGACGCGGCGATCGCTACTGAGGTGGGCGTGAACAAGTCCACCTTGTCTCGGAGCCCCGAGTTCGGGACCGCCGCCGCGCTCGCACGCGGCGAGGAGCGACCCCGTGGGAAGGTGATTACGAAACGGGGGACGAAGCAACGGACGGTGGAGGCGTTCGATGACTCTTTCAACCCGAACAGGAGCGTGTCACGCCAGTCCCAGGAGGAGGAGGACGTGGACGAGCGGATCGATCGGGAGATGAACGAGGAACTGAAGAAACGCAACACGCAACGCAACGGCTAGCCTGCAACGATCGTCGATTGGGCACCGCCACGCCCGTTTCTCGGCACTCTTCCCACGCAACACACGCAACGGTCAAACAACGCCTCAGGGATTCTTCAACCACGGCGAAGAACGCCGGGAAGGAGATCCCGCATGGAAGCACCCACAGGAATCCAATCACAGGACCGTGAGAAGTCGGTCGAGGCGGTCGCTCGCTTCGTCGCCTGGGTCCACGCCCTGGAGCGTGGAGACCGCCCGAAGGCCAGCGCGGAGAGGTCCGAGCTGTCTCGCCTCGGCATCCTCGTCCAAGTCGCCGGGACCACTCGGTCGGTGATGCAGGAGGTGGACCGTGGCTAGGCCCCTCACCCCCAATATCGTCCCACCCCTTGCCCTCCGAAGTGCCGACGCCGCTGAGGCCCTGAGCATCAGCCCCCGGCTGCTGTCCACACTGACCTCCGAAGGCCGCATCCCCCACCTCCATATCGGCCGGGTGGTCCTCTACCCCGTCGCCGAACTGGAAAAGTGGCTCAGCGAGCAGGTCTCGAACGAGGCCGAGTCATGAGCCTCCTCAACGACTTCCGCCGCCTCCGCCGCAACGAGCCCTGCCCCGTCTGCGACCACGTTGAGTGGTGCCTCGTCAGCCGGGACGAGCCGCCTTCCAAGGTCCTCTGTCAGCGGAACGAGTCCAGGCACCGCTGGAAAGACGCGGGCTGGCTCCACGTACTGCGTGACGACCGCGACCGGCACAAGGCCCGGCGGGTGCGCCGGATCACCCTTACTCCCGCCCCGCCCGACTTCTCGGAGAAGGCAAACACGTTCACCGCCAACGTCGATGCCGACCGCCTCGCGGCATTCGCCACCAGTCTCGGCGTGACGACCGATTCGCTGCACCGGCTCGCCATCGGCTGGAACGGCCGCAACTGGTCGTTCCCGATGACTGATGTCGTGGGCCGGGTGCGGGGCATTCGGCTCCGCTCTGCCCGCGCGGGCAAGTTTGCGGTCACCGGGAGCAAGAACGCTTTGTTCATCCCGACCGGGCTCGGCACGCACGACCCCCTCCTCATCGCCGAAGGCCCCACCGACACCGCCGCCGGGCTCGACCTCGGCTTCGACACCATCGGGCGGCCCGACTGCAAAGGCGGCAAGGACCTTCTCATCCAGTACGTCAAACACCACCGCCCCCCCGCCGTCGCCGTCATCTCCGATCTGGATGAAGTCGGTAGGTCGGGCGCGGGTGACATCGCCCGTTCCCTGGCCCTCTACTGCCGCGACGTGCGGGTGGTCGAGCCTTGGGCGGCAGACCTCCGCGAGTGGCTGCGAGCCGGTGCGACCCACGCCGACGTGCGCCTCGCCATCGAACAGGCCGAGCCGACCCGGGTCTGCTTCACGCGACCGGGAGGTGGGGCATGAGCGATCAGCCATCCTCTGAGATAAGCATCGAGTGCACCCCCCAAGGGCGGTCGGGCAAGTTCGCGGTCGTGCTCTCAACGGGCGACGGCGGTGCGGTGGTGCGGCATTTCGTGCTCGCCGACAGTAATGCGCGACGCAAGTTCGTCGAGGAGGTCTGCGACGACCGGCCGGGCATCGACCCCGAGAAACTGGCCTCGGCCCTTGAGGAAGAGGCCGCTTCGCAGCTACGCGCCGCGAGCGAGGGCGGGGGCGGGGGCGGGGGCGGCCGCGAGTCGCAGGCCGACCGCATCGTCGCCATGGTGCTTGGGATCGACAACCTCGAACTGTTCCACTCCTCCGAGGGCAAGACCTACGTCACGCTCCCCGTGGATGGACGCCTTGAGACCTACCCGCTCTCTTCACGCGGGTTCAAAGACTGGGTCGCACATCGGTCCTACACCGAACTCGGCAAGGTGCCGGGGGCACAGGCCGTGCAGGACGCCCTCGCCGCACTCGGCGGCAAGGCCATGTTCGAGGGCAATCAACACGACGTGCACCTCCGGCTGGCTGCGCGTGGTGACGAGGTATGGCTCGATCTTGGCGGTGCCGACTGGCGGGCGGTACGCATCACGGCCGCCGGCTGGAACATCGTGTCAAGCCGCGACGTGCCGGTGAAGTTCATCCGCCATAAAGCCATGCTTCCGTTGCCGGTGCCGGTTCGGGGCGGCTCGATCGAAGAACTGCGGCCGCTGGTCAACATGCCGGATGACGAGACCTGGACACTCTCGATCGGCTGGCTCGTCGGCGCGTTCCGGCCGACCGGTCCTTACGGTGTGCTCAGTGTCAGCGGCGAACAGGGCAGCGCCAAGTCCACCGCCTGCAAGCTGTTCCGCGGCCTGATCGACCCAAACTTCGCGCCGCTCCGGCGGCTGCCGAAGAACGAACGCGACCTCTTCATCATGGCGGGTAACAGCTGGATGGCGGCGTTCAACAACATGAGCGGTATCCGACCGGAGATGTCGGACGCCCTCTGCGCGCTCGCCACCGACGGCGGGTTCGCCACGCGGCAGCTCTACGCCGACGACGAGGAGTCGATCTTCAGCGCTCGGCGGCCCGTTCTTCTCAACGGCATCGATGACCCGGCGTCGAGGTCCGACCTGGTCGATCGGACCATCTCGGTCTCGCTCCGCCGGATCGCCGAGGAGGACCGCCGTACCGAGGACCAGATCATGGCCGAGTACGAGCGAGTCCGCCCGGGCGTGCTCGGGGCGTTGCTCGACGCGGTGGTGTCTGCGATTGAGCACGAGCACGAAGTCACGTTCCCGACGCTGCCCCGTATGGCCGACCTGACAATCTGGGCGACTGCGGCCGAGCGCGGTCTCGGGTGGGAGGATAGCCGGTTCCACTCCGCGTTCATGGGCAACCGTGCCGAGTCTCACCAGGATGTGGTGGCGGCGTCGCCGGTCGGTCCGCCGATCGTGGCCTTGGTGCAGGCGGGGCGGTTCGAGGGTACCGCTACGGACTTGCTCAAATCGCTCAACCAGCAGCGTGGAGATACCCCTCCGCCGAAGGAATGGCCGAGTAACTACAGCGGCATGTCGGCGGCGTTGAAGCGACTGGCCCCGAACCTGCGGGCGATCGGCATGTCGGTCGAGCTGCCCGAACGGGGCCAGGGCCGAGCGAAGCGGCGGGTCATCCGTTTGGAATACACGGGAAATCAACGCACCGCACGCGCCGCAGACGACGTGGACGGTGGCGACACGGACGGGAATGCACCGAGGACATACGCCCCGGTGCAGCCGGATGCGTCGGGGGACACCGATACGGATCGTGCGGCGCTTGCGGCGCGTCCCGTCCGTACCCAATCTAATCGGGGGGACGATCCGTGGCGAGACTGAACACCATTATCTCCACGCTCAGGGCCTCCCCTTGGCCCCGCAAACACCTTCAGGTCACGCCTTGCCTCTGCCGACGCTCCGCACTTGAGTCGTCGCCACCGGGCCGGACGGCCCGCCTGGAGATGTGCTGATGGCGAGCGTCACCTCACTACCGGACGGGAAGAAGCGCGTGCAGTTCGTCGCACCCGGCGGCAACCGCAAGACGATCCACCTGGGCAAGGTGGACAAGCGGTACGCCGAGAGCGTGCGGGTGCGGGTCGAGGCGCTCCTCGGGGCGCAGCTGCGGTCCGAGCCGATCGACCGGGAGACCTCCGAGTGGCTGGGCTCCATCGACGACTGGCTCCACGGCAAGCTCGCGGCGGTCGGGCTGGCCAAGGGCAGGCAGTGCCGCACCCTCGGCGAGTGGATGGAGATGTTCATGGAGAGCCGCGCGGGGCTCAAGCCCGAGAGCAAGCGGAAGCTGGAGCAGACGAGGACCAAGCTGGAGTCGTTCTTCGGCAAGGACCGGCTGCTCCAGCAGATCAGTGCCGAGGACGCCTCGCGTTGGCGGGCGGGGCTGGGCAAGGCGGGTCTGAGCGAGGCGGCGGTGAAGACCCACACCGGCAACGCCAAGACGATGTTCAAAGAGTTGGTCCACCGCGAGGTGCTGCTGCGGTCGCCGTTCGCGCACCTCAAGGGCGGGGTGACGCCGACGAAGAACAGCCGGTACGTGACGCCAGAGGAGATTGAGGCGGTGATCGCGGCGGCACCGGATGCCGAGTGGCGGCTCCTCATTGGACTCGCTCGGTACGCCGGGCTGCGGACGCCCTCGGAGACGAGCCTGCTGACCTGGGACGACATCGACTGGGACGCTGGACTGATGCGGGTGCGGTCGCCGAAGACCGAACGGCACGCCGGTCACGAACAGCGGACGGTACCGATCGTGCCGCGGCTGATGGAGTTGCTGGAGGAGCGGCGCGCCGAGTGCGACGCCGGGGATGACCAGCTCGTGACCATCCAGTCGGCAGGGGGCAGGCGTCGGAAGATAGTGGCGATGATCGAGGCCGCGGGTGTAGAACCGTGGGACGACACGTGGCAATGCCTGCGTCGGTCGCGCGAGGTCGAGTGGATGAACGATGGGATCGCGCCGTACCTGGTCTGCAAGTGGCTGGGGCACACACTCAGCGTGAGCGCGCGGCACTACACCATCGCGGTGCCTGACGAGGTTCTGTCGAAGGTGACGGGGCGGAAGGTGACGCAAAAAGTGACGCAGCATGCGTCCGCACCGGAGCGCACGGCGCTGCAAATCGCATAATGCAGAGTTCTGGCGACCTCGCGCAACGTTGCCCGGTGCAAAGCGTTGCGCGAGGGTGCGCGTGAGTGCGCACATCGCAGAAAATGGAGCCGGGGGGAATCGAACCCCCGTCCCGTGACAGTCAGCAGGACGCTTCTACGCGTGTATTCGCTGGTTTGATTTCGGCTTGGGAGCGGGCAGCGACACCCTTTCCTTTTGCCAAGTCTCGGTGCAGTCTTACTCCGCAGCGCCGAGACGCCGCGTTGGAGCCAGCCCGATGTCATTCAGACCCCGCCCTATCGGGCGTGGGGTGGGGTCTGCGCGAGCCTAATTAGGCCGCGAGAGCATAACCGCTGTTGTTGGCAGTTATTGTTGTTGCGTGCTTTTTACGAGGCCAGCACGCCCCTCGACGCGCCACGTCAAGCCTTCCCTGTCCGGTCGAAACCGATCGGCCCCGGTTGTCAAAGAGCACTGGATAGTACGCGTGTCGGGTGGTTGGGGTTCGCTGGGTGTGGGGATTGGGGGTGTGTTGGTGGTGGTGCGGGTTTGGGTGGGTGAGGGCATCGGAGCACGGGGCAGCTGCGCAGAGCCTTCGCTGACCCGTGGCACCCGGCGGTCCCGAGCTTGCGCTCGGGGCTCGTAGGGGCGGGGGGT